>JAVBVZ010000047.1:0-101769 GCA_036679405.1 Christensenellaceae bacterium | reverse complement strand
ATGCACAACGTGCCCGCAGAGAAGGTTTACCGGCCGAGCGCGTGGAACGCTTTTGGAACGGAGGGCCTGGAGGGCGCAGACTACCGCGCCTGCAAAAACTTCGGACCGCTGTATAGATAAAGAGATTACCCAATAAAAAGCATAAAAACCCGGAAGGCCCTGGGACCTCCGGGTTTTTTATACAAAAAGAAATAGCGCACCGGGCGATCAAGGCAGGGCTATAAATATTCTTTAAAACATCTGCTTTGTAAAGGAAAGTGCGGATGCCGGCGGTTTTAAATTTCGACAAATCTAAAAAATGGAAAATGATGAAAAGATGACGATATATCCATAATGTGGTATACTGAAAATAATCTTAGGCGATCCGTCCTAAAAAAACGCTTACTCATTCTCAAGCGTGCAGCAGTATGACAACACAATATTGAGATGCAACACCGTACGTTCCAATCACGATCAGGAGGATGTATATGGATGCCATCAATCTGGATTCCAGAGAGAAAAGGGCGCTTAAAAATGCTTTCAGACGTTTATTGCCGGCTTTGCTGGTCATTATCTTTGTTTTTGTAACGGCGATCAGTTATTTTCATTTTCTTGAAGAAAGGCGGTTTATTGTTGATTCGCAGCAGGATATGATTCTGGCAGCAGAAATGGATTATAACAACTATATAACCCATTTGACATCGATTGTCCATTCAATAGAGATCAATTATATAGAGCTCGTCGCAAGAGGGGAATCGGGGCAGGTGGGCGATCTTTTTATTAATGCGATGGAAGAAAATCCGACAATTGATCAGCTCAGAGTCCTGGATCCGGACGGAATGGAAATTGTGCGTGTCAATAAGGGGATCCCCACGCCTTACGTTGTGCCGGAAGATGAGTTGCAGAATAAGGCGGACAGATACTATTATACGGAAACCAAGATGCTTGGCAGGAATCAGTTTCTTTTTTCTGCGCTGGACCTTAATGTGGAAAACGATGAGATTGAAATTGACCCTTATACCGGCCTTACAAAGCCTACTTTCCGTATCAGTACGCCGATCGTTATGAACGAAGAGAGGATCGGGTATTTTGTGGTTAATTTTTTGATGCGTGATTATTTATCTGATTTGAGGACGCTGGGCGATATGCCCGGGGAAACGACCCTGCTGCTGGATCAAAACGGATATATGCTTAATTACAATGAAGAGGAATACAACTTCGGTTTTTCATACCCGGAAGGAAGCGAGGAATACGGCAGGACGGTAGAAAGCCTGTTTCCCCAAATCGATTTAAGTGCGGAATCCGGTTCGTTTTTCGGGGACGACCGTATCTGTTCTTACAGTGTGTATACAAACATCTCCGATCTCAGCAAAGATTATGTTTTATCCGAAAACGCCTCTGAACAGCTGTATTTTATGGTATGTTTTGATGGCCGGTCGGCATACGGGGCGTATATGGACTATTCGTTTTTACAAAATGTACTGGATACCTGGCCGTTGCAGCTGGGCATCATTTTATTGCTGGTATCGGCCTATTTTATTCTGATTTTTTTGCTTTTCCTGAATAACAGGGCTCGGTTTACAAATAATTTTTTAGATGAAGGCTACAGGAAAGTGCAGCTGAAAAAAGCGATCCGCAACCATGAATTTGTCAATTATTATCAGCCGATCATTAACATACAGGACGGAACAATCATGGGGTTTGAAGCGCTGGCCCGGTGGGAGAAGCCGGACACCGTCTTAACGCCGGACAAATTTCTTGAACAGATCAACAATTTTGAATTGGGAATCGCATTGGATGAGAACATTTTTCAAAATATACGGTCCGACAGAAAGAAACTGGAAGAACTCGGCCTTATGGGCAATGCCTTTATTTCAATCAACATCAGTCGCACGACTTTTGAAGACATGGCAAGAGAAAATTCGCATAATGCCATCAAATTGACGGATGCGGAGAAAGAGTATATTGTCTTTGAATTGCTGGAGGATATTATATTTCACAGGAAAGCCGCCGAGAAAGTGCGCGAACTGGATAGGCAAAATGTGCGTTTTGCAATAGACGATTTCGGAACGGGCAATTCAAATATTGTTTTTATCCGAAGCTTTGAAAATATGCAGATAAAAATTGATAAGGCATTTGTTCCGAAGGATGTTCACAATCCGCAAGAGTGCATTATTATGGAAGCGTTTGTGAAAATGTTTGTCGACAAGGGATTGAAGCTGATTGTTGAAGGAGTCGAAACAAAAGAGCAGTATCTGTATTTAAAAGAATTAAAGGTGCCCGGGGTACAGGGGTATTACTTCTCAAAGCCGCTATCGCTGGATCAGGTGATTGAATTTTTGATCAAAAAAGAGTATTTAAAAAAGATGTAGGCAGGCCAAATCGAAACGGGATCTGCCTTTAGATTCCGTTTTCATCAAAGAAAAACCGCAGCAGCTGCGGTTTTTTTGATGAGGCATGCGTATGCGTTTTGTTATTCAAATGTCTTTGGGTTGGTATATCCCGGTTTAACGAGCACATTGTCTTTCCCGTTTACAAACTCGTTGTAAACGCCTTCCCATTCGCCGAAAGAGTATTCCTCTACCGAAACGGAAATATATTTTTCCGGCTTGCCGAGCGTCTTGTTGATAATGGCGGCAATTTGCTCTGCGGCCTCTTGAAGCTGTTTTTCAGAGGGACCGCTGATCGTTTTGATTACAACATGCGGCATAATGAAATTCTCCTTATCCTGTATATTTTTTATAATCAGTATACCATATAAGTTCCCTGTCCGCTTTGGTATGAGCAGAAAAACAATCGCTTAAATAAGGTATGACGCATCTTTCGATCCGGGATCTGTGTACTTTTAAGTCCAAAGCCGCTTTGATTCCGGACAGCTTTTCTGTTATACTTGAAAAAGTGAATTCATCGGAGGTTACGGACATGAATATTATGGATACCGCCATTATCGGCGGCGCGGACGGCCCTGCGGCCATATACGTTACTTCATCTTTCGATTGGGCGCCGGTTATTGCGGCGGCGCTGATTGCGGCCGGCGGGATTGTTGCGTTTTTGCTTTGGAGAAAGAAAAAAAACAAGCGCGCATAAAAAACCTGCCGCCCGGCAGGTTTTTTTGCGGAGACGCACGGCGCGTCTTTTAAAGAATATTCCGGCGGCCTATTGACGCGCATTTACAAATAGACTACCATTTGCACTCATCAATAAAAAACTATTGTGGGAGGACGGGATGAAGCAGACACCGCTTCAGTATTTTATTACCCTGGCCAAAGAAGGGACCAAAACGTCCATTGACGAAATCATGCGGCATCTTAACCGTAATATGACCATTGCAGAGTCAAAATTTATAGATTTTGCGCTTGGCCATGTACAGAGTGAGGAAGGCGTTGCGGTAATGGAGCATTACCTTTTTAACGGCACGCAGATACAGCGCAATTACAGTACGCTGTATTTTGGCAGGCGCGGAGAGTACCTCCTCATTCGAAAAGCGTACGACCAGGGCCTGATCGATGCGCGGCAGGCTTTTTCAAGATAGGCCCGGCCGTTTCGTTTGTGCATGCTTTTTAAGATATTCTATTTTTAAATGAAGGCTAAAAAATGCTAAAGCATATCTGCCGCGCCGCGCATTTTATGGTACAGGGTGTTTAAGCGGCTGTTGTTTTTTTCAAAGAGAAAGCTGAATTCATGGTCTGACGTAGCGATCTTCAGCAGATAAAAATTGTTGTCGTCTTCGTCTTCCCGGAGATGAATATTTTTTATAGCATGATAAGGAACGCGTAAAAACGAATAAGAATAATCCGAACCTTTTGAAAGCCGGAAACGCTTTAGCCTCTCAATAACAATCATTTCTGCCGGTTTAACAAGAAAGGCCGTGCACTGCAGTTTCATCCAAATTTTTAAAAAGTGCAGGGCGCCTATTTTTCTTTTTACCGTTGCAGTAGGCTGATAGGCGGCAAATTTCACCGACGGTTCCAGACGCCTGATGCCGTCTATCAGATTGGAAAACAAAAATTCAATTGAGCGGATGCTGTATGGCAGAGAATCCATCTGGTAGACGGCGTTTTCACCAGCCGGTATTTTTTCCGTCAGGACCGCGGCCATCTTTTCAATGATATCGCCGGAGACCGTGTTGTAGCGAATGGATATGATTTTCTTGGGGACAAAGAAGTAAATCATCCCAAGCAATAGTTCATGGGAATAGCGGATGGCTTCAATATCCGAATAAGCAATCGTATTCTCTATAACATTTTTACCGTCTTTTTGCATAACATAAAGGTAGGTATCAAACAGGGCGACAACAGAATCATAAAGATGCATGGAAGGAGTCGCATTTCTGCGTTCCATGTTTATGGGGATCTTAAAAATCATTAACGGCGTTTGTTTTTGTTTATAGTAAGGCGCAAAAAGACGGGGCATGGTATGTTCATCATTAATTTCATATATCCATGGGCCAAACGCGTCGCATTCTTTGCTCCTGATCATAAAAGCGCCTCCATCTCATCAAAATAGTCGCACAGTTTATGAAGTCCCTGGGTGATTGTGTCTGCGTCTTTTGCAGACATCCGGGAAAAAAGTTTTTCAAATGCCTGCTTGTCAGCCTCCTCTTTTTCTTTGATCAGGGCTTTGGCTTTTTGGGTGGCGGAAACATAATACTTTCGTTCATCTTCCCTGGCTCTTTGTTTGTCGATCAGCCCCATATTCTGAAGAGAACGAAGTATTGTTGTCAGGCTGCCTTTCTGCATGCAAAAGCAGTTGCTCAGTTCGGTGGGCGTAGCGCGGCCGAGATAATTGAGTGCCATGATAACCCGTACCTGGTTCGCGTTCAACCGGCCGGCCTTATGGATAATAGGATTTATATAATGAAAATAAAAGGGCATAAAACGGTCAAATGTGTTCGAGAAGAGTTTGCCTTTCGTCTGGCTGTCCAATGGGATACCCCCCTTTTTTTAAATTAGTAAGAAATCTAACTATAAGAATTATTATTAATTGTATATCCAAAAGATTCTTCTGTCAAGCGCCGGTTTTTCGGCAGCTGCTTATTGGGGCCGCACTGTTTTCCAGGGCGCCGGCCGGGTGAAATATACTGGCCTTTTGCAGCTTAAGGCCGGCCCGCTGGGGGCGGGAGAGCCTTTTAATTAAGAAACGCGGATTTTGTTTGTGAGATGCGCAAAAGACCTGCTAAAATTTTTTTAAAATACGGATTTTCCCGGTGACTTCCGGTTTAAATTAAACTATAATAAACCAAAAAGGAAAGAGGAACATTTTATGCCGTGGACACAGGATCTTTCGGTGGGCGTTTCGGAAATCGACAATCAGCATAAAAAAATGTTTGAAATGGCCGATGCGCTTTTTGATGCGGAAAAAGGCCGGAAAGAAAAGGCCTTTCTGGCAGAATTATTCGGTTTTTTGGACGATTATGTGCGGGAGCACTTTGCGGACGAAGAGCAGTATATGATGAAGATCGGTTATCCGGGATTCGCCCGGCAAAAAAAAGAACATGACGTATTTATTCGCCAGCTTGAAATATTAAAGAAAGAGTTTGCGTCTTCGGGCGGGGATATTGTCCTTACCATCAATACAAACCATATTATTTTAGACTGGCTGCGGGACCATATTTCAAAGCTGGATAAAAAGATCGGGGGATATGCGAAAAGCAAGGGCCTCTGATCCCTTTGCTTCAGTAATCTTTTAAAAATCCGGCAAGCGCATCCGCCCGGACGGGTATCCCGTGCGCGGGGCAGACCCAGTCAAAAGAAAGCGTTTTTAAAATTGCCAGGGAACGGGCGGCCTGCTTGCTGTCCTGGTTCATAAAATTCATCATGGGAGCGGGGCGGCCTTTTTCTGTCCGGAGCAGGTCTCCTGCCAGCAGTACGTTTTGATACAAAATAACCACATGGCCGGGCGTATGCCCGGGCGCAGAAATCACCCGGACGCCGGGGAGTTCTTCTTGACCGTACGGAATGATCCCTTCTACAACAGGGGGACGGACAAAAAGACCGACAAAGCGCTTGACGCCCGGACGGCTTTTTTTCCCGTTTATGAAAGGAATATCTGCCGCCGGTGCAAAGACGCGTGCGCCGCTTTCCTCAGCCAGCAGTTTTAGGTTGCCTATATGGTCCACGTCGTGGTGGGTCAGAAGGATTTTTTTTATTGTACGCAAAGGGGCGCGAAGGGCGTCAAGTTCGGCTGAAATCTTTTTTCCCGCGCCCGGAACACCGGTGTCCACCAGCATGTTTTCAGGGCCGCGGATCAAAAAGAGGTGAGCGCCCGGGCTGGCATCCAGCATTGTAACGCTGCTCGTGATTTCCATTTTACCTTCTCCTTTTATTGAAATATCATTAAGATCCCCATTCCTAAAGTAAGTGCAAAGAGGACGGGTTTTAAAACGGCCTCCATTTTTTTTCTGTTGGCCTTTTTCAGAAGCGTAGGGCCGATTAGCGCACCGCTGGCCGTGCCGATGAGCAGCAGGCCTACCAAAGGCCAGTCGATATCACCCAGGTTCAGATGCATTAAAAACCCGGTGGCGGAGACGCCCAGCAGTACGAACACGGAAGTGCCGACCATTTCCATCACGCTGCATCCAAGTACGGAAAGCCCTACAATGATGGGGCCGCTTCCGCTCAGGCCCACCAGGCCGGACATCAGTCCGCCGAAGGCGCCGTAAAGCAGCGCTTTTGCAACAGCGCCCCGGCCCGGTTGCGTAGGCTGTTTTTCAGCCGCCGGTTTTTTAAAAAATTGCCGGAGCATCTGCAGGCTCAATCCCACCATGAAGATGCCGGATATCCGGGCATAGAGCGCTTCGGGCAGCGAACCCGAGAAAAGAGAACCTATGACTGCGCCGGCTGCGCCGCCCGCCAGCATAAAAAGCCCGAGCCGCACATTCAGATTCCCGGCCCTGTAGTGGCTGAAGGCGCCGGTTGCCGTGGTCGGGATCATGGTGGCAAGTGAAGTGCTGGCCGCTACCGCAGGCGGAACGCCGAACAGCCCTGTCAAAATACCTACGTAAAACGCGCCGCCGCCTCCGCCGATAGTGATGACAAAAAATCCAATCAGAAAACCAAGTACGGGCAGTAATGCGGGGTGAAGCATGTGTCTCTCCTTAAAAACCTACTATACCCCCACTATAAACCGTTTTTGCGGGTTTTTCAATGCGCTGTGCATTCTCTTTCGGCCCGGGTTTGCGCAAAAGTTTGACAGGCAAACTTATTTGTTATAGTATATATATAACAAATAAAACTAAAGGGGGCGCAATCATGCTGCTCACGGTGAATCTGAAGTCGGAAGAGCCCATTTATCTTCAAATACGCAACAGGGTGGTGGAAGGGATTGCGAGCGGGGCCCTGCGCGAGGGCGACCCGCTGCCTACGGTGCGTGCGCTTGCCGCTGAACTGGGGGTCAACCTGCATACGGTGAACAAGGCCTACAGCTTTTTGAGAATAGAAGGCTTTGTAAAAATGATGCGCAGCCGGGGTACGGTGGTCACCGTTCCCCGCCGGGGGCGGGACACGCAGGATTTTTTGGATGCGGCGGCTGCCGCCATAAAAAATATTGTTACGGAAGCAATCACCCGCTCTGTCGGCAGAGAAGAGCTTACGGGCATGATTCATAAAATTTACAGCGAATTGGAAGGAAAGAAAAAATGAGTGGTTTTTGGGTTCAGTGTATTGTCATTTATATTATGGTGGCCGTCCTGCTGGCGGCGGCTCCCTGGCTTTCGCGGAAAAACGTGCTTTTCGGCGTGGTTTTCGGCAGCGGAGACATACGGGGAAATCCGCAGGCCAAGAAGATCGTCGGCCGTTTTTTGTGGGAGAGCGTGCTGCTGGAGGCGGCCTTGGCGGCCTTTTGCGTATTCTTTGTTTCCGGGGCAGCCCTGGAAGAAAGCGGCGCGGTTTTGGTTTTCACGTTGACGCTGCTTGCATTGATCGCACTGCAAACCGCTTTGTATATTGTGGCTAACCGTGCGATGAAAACGATTAAAGAAACGGTTTTTGACCCGAACCTTGCCCGGGACAGTATAACGGTGGAAGTAGGCGCAGACGCAGCGCGGGAACAAAGACCGGTACATATGGCCTGGTTCCTGCTTTTGCTGTTCCCGGTGGTCCTGTCGGCTCTGTCGGCGGTTTATTACTATCCCGCCATACCCGACCCCATCCCAACGCATTTTGACGCGGCCGGCCTTGCGGACGGATGGCAGGCAAAATCTGCAGGCGTGGTCTTATTTCCCGTTACCATGCAGATCGTGATTGCCGCCGTTTTGTTTGTGATTGGCATTTTTATGCGCAAGGCGCCTTCCTCGGTAAAAGGAAACCCGGGTGCGGCGCCCGGATACAGCGCGTTCAGGCGCTTTTTAACATACTGGCTCATCGGCTTCGGGGTGATCGCGCAGATAAACTTTTTGCTGATCGTTTTGCTCTATGCGGGCGTGGCAGTCTCTATCGGCGTCTGGAACGGTGTGTTTTTGGCGCTGGTTATCGTTTCGGTGGCCGTGTTGATTGCTGCTTTTGTACGGATGCGGCGGCGCGGGCCGCAGGGAGCCGTTTACGATGACGACGTCAAATGGGTCGGCGGAATGTTTTATTTCAACCGGTCCGATCCTTCCCTGTTTGTGGAAAAGAGGGTGGGTATAGGACAGACGCTCAATTTTGCGCATCCGGCCGCCTGGATCATTATTGGGGGCATTGTGGCGCTGGTGGTTTTTTCCCTGGTCATGGCCTTCGGATGAAAAGCGCGGTGAAATTTTCAAAACGCCCGGCAGAAAATAAAAGCCGTCCTTAAAAGGGGCGGCTTTCCCAGTTGCGTTTGCGGACTTGTTAAATGCCGCGGGTGCAGATATAATATAGCATGGATGGGGAGGCGCTCCTTATGAACAGGTTTGATCGTTTTTTGACTTTTGCCCTGATGGGGGCCATTGCGCCGCTTGCACTCTTTCTGGCGTTTTGGTGGGGCAGCATTCCGCTTGTACGCGCAGAAGGGCAGATCATTTTTTTTGCTCTGGCGGGCCTTGCGGCCGGCATAGTTCTCGATTTTACGGTCTTAAGGCGGTTTGTCCGTTCTTTGTTTTTCCTGCGGGCGCCTGCGCTGATGTGCGTAGGGATTTTTTATTCAATACTGGTTTTCGGGTTTTTTATGGGATTCCCGCTTTTCAACAGCGTGGTGGGGATCGTGTTTGCTTACATAGCGGCCAAACGCTGTGCGTTTAAACAATTGCCGCGGACGGCGGCACAAAACAGCACAAAGAAGTTCAATCTTTTTTTTGCGGCCGTCCTGATCGCCCTTTGCACGGCTTCCGCTTATCTTGCCTTGCGGGAGCCGGATATTGCATCCCAGATCAAGAGCATGATCGGTTTGCCCTTTGAAGTGGAGATGTGGATGATATGGACGCTCATACTGGTCGGCGGTACGTTGCTGGTTTTGTTTCAAATCATCGCGTCGCGCCTGGTGTCAGAGCTGGTTTTGAAAAACTCATATGAAAGGGACGGCGTCTGAGCCGGAGGAATTGCAGGTATGCGTGGTTTTTTGGTAAACATGGGTCGCAAGCTTAAAAGCAGCTTTAAAAGTTTTGCTTTTGTGCGTATCATTCTGTTTGTGCTTGCAGGCGCGCTGGCGATAACGGCGGGCGTTTACGCGTATACGCTGTGGCAGGAAGGGGTCCGGGCGGAAAAGAACGCGCAGGAGATCCTTTCGGTCAGCGGATTTGCGGACCTGGGGGGCGCCGCCGTCCGGGAAGAAACGGATTCGCAAGGCTATGTGCAGCCGCAGGAGCCGGAGGCGGAAGCGGGTGCGCTGGACGGCCTGCTTGACTCTGAGCTCAAAGGGTATTCGGTGATCGCGCGGCTGGATATACCGGTGATCGATGTATCGCTTCCCGTGTTGTCCGAAACAACGGATCTGGCGCTCGGGTACTCCGTTTGCTATTATTCCGGTCCGGAGGCGGGCGGAGAAGGAAACCTTGTCATTACAGGGCACAATTATGCCAGCGGCGCACATTTTGGAAATCTGGACAAGGTAAAGACGGGAGATGAAGTCATGCTGGTTGCCCCGGACGGCAGCGAATTTATTTATACCGTTTATGATACCCAGCTGATTACCCCGGACGACGTGCAGGCCCTTTCAGAAACAAGCTACGACAGGGAGCTTACCCTGCTGACTTGTGAGGAAAACGCGAACCGCAGGCTGCTGGTGCGTTGCCGGGAGATGGGCGGGCAGTAAAAAAGGAGGCATTATGGCAATCAGGAATATCCGCAAGAACGAAGATCCGGTATTGCGGAAAAAATGCAGGGAAGTCAAAGTGATAGACGAGCATCTGCTGGAAATTTTAAACGATATGGCCGAGACCATGTACGCGTCCCAGGGCGTGGGGCTGGCGGCCAACCAGGTGGGTATACTGCGCCGCCTCGTGGTGGTGGATACGGGAGAAGGCCTGAAAAAGCTTATTAATCCGCGTATCGTTTCAAGCGAGGGAAGCTGCGAAGCGCTGGAAGGCTGCCTGAGTTTTCCGGACGTATGGGGAAAAGTCCCGCGGCCCGAAAAGGTCACGGTTTGCGCGCTCGATGAAAACGGGCAGGAGGTCACCCTTACCGGAGAAGGACGGGCCGCAAGCTGCTTTTGCCATGAACTGGACCATTTGGACGGCGTTGTTTTTACGGACAAGGTCGTTGAGTTTGTTGACGAATAAAGTCTGCTTTTGTTTAAGGAGATTCAATGAATTATAAAAGAGTTTTAAAAAAGGGAAAAAAGCTGGCAAACGTTTTTAAACAGTTTGCGCGCCAGTCGGTGGCCGGGTCCGTGCGCCGCCTCTTTGCGCCGTCCGGAAAAAATAATGACCCGCTGGCAGCCGGCATGCCGCCCGCCGTGCCTTTGGCCGGCCGGCCGGAGATGCAGGTTGGTGCGGCGCCATATACCGACCCGGCGCGCTTCGGCTTTGAAACCGATCTTTTTATCGGCCGGAACAAAGCAGGCGCCTACCGGAGGGAGGAGCCCATTTGCTTTGGCGCGGGAGACGCGTATTCTTCCCTGCGCGGCATTGCGACCTTCCGCGGAAACAATTACCGGGATACCGCAAGCTACGGCGCGGTCTGTGTAAAAAAAGGAACGCTCACCCCCGTGTGGAAAATAAAGACGGGCAAGGTGGAGCGGAGCGCCATGACAAGAAAGGAAGGAAGGCGCTACTGGACGGGCAGCGGATGGACGGGACAGCCTATTATGATCCGGTGGCCGGATGAGATCCGCGCCATGATGAATATAGAGCCGAAAAAGAAGGCCGACCCCGATCTGGTGGAAGTGATTTATGCCTGTATGGACGGCGTGATCTATTTTGTGGATTTAAAAGACGGAAAACCGACCCGGCCACCCATCAGGACGGGCGGCGGCCCCATCAAAGGGACGGCCAGCCTGTATCCGGACGGAACGCCCATGCTGTTTGTGGGGCCGGCGGATGATCCGCCGGGAATGGAAGCCGTACGCGCACGCATATACAGCCTTATAGACCAAAAGCAGATTTTTACTTTTGGGCACAAGGACCCGGATTCCTACCGGGAATATCAGAGCTATGATTCGAGCCCATTGTTTGATGTCCGGACGGACACCATTATCGAGCCTGCCGAGAACGGCCTTTTGTATACTATACGGTTAAATACGCATTTTGACAGGCAGGCAGGGAAACTTTCGGTGGCGCCCGACCAGCCGGTCAAATTCCGTTACCGTACAAGCGAATATGCGGATGGGCCTAAAAATACGCCTTCGTCGCGCTGGTGGGGGATGGAAGATTCTGCATGTATCTGGCGCAACTTTATTTATATTGCGGATAACGGCGGCAAACTGATGTGCATAGACTTAGATACCATGAAGCTTATCTGGGTGCAGGATGTGCTGGACGACACCAATACGTCGCCCGTTTTTGAAGAAGTACCCGAAGAAAATGCCTGTTATCTGTATATTTCCACGTCTTTGCATATTACGGCAAACGGGGAAGGCGTTCCCCGCAGCGGCGGGGTGCCTGTATGGAAGATCAATGCGGCGACCGGGGAGGTCGTCTGGCAGACCCCCATGTATCCCTGCCAGTCTCTGCCCGGCGTGTCGGGCGGGGTGCAGGCTACGCCGGTCCTTGGAAAGCATGATATCGCGGACCTGGTGGTTTACCCGGTGGCGCATACGCCCGAAGTGGGCCGTGGGCTGCTGGTTGCGCTGGACAAGCGGACGGGAGAGGAAGCCTGGCGGACGCCTATGCAGAATTACTGCTGGAGTTCTCCGGCCGCCGTCTATACGCCGGAAGGGAAATCTTATATCATCCAGTGCGACTCGCAGGGCAATATGTTTCTGATTGAAGGGCGCACAGGCAAAATTATAAATTACGCGCACCTGTGGGCGAATATTGAAGCGTCGCCGGCAGTCTTTGGGAACATGGTGGTTGTTGGGACGCGTAAAAGAAAGATCTATGCCGTCCGTATAGGATAAAACAGTTGAATTATTTTTTGCGTTTCATTATAATGGATGGCGTTGCCCCTTTATATGCAAACGGTATGTAAAACGGGCCTGCCGGAAGGGTATTGATGAAAACAGCTAAGTCGGAAATTGTAGAAAAAACAATTCATACGGCGTTTACGGTGTCGGTGATCATTGCGCTCAGCAAAATCGCGGGATTTGTGCGTGAAATGGTATTTGCCGCGGCCATTGGTCAAAACATAAGCAGCGACGCTTATTCGACGTCTTATAAACTTTTAAATATCATCACCATTGCTTTCAGCGCCGGGATCGCTTCCATTTTTATTCCGCTTTATACAAAAAAAAGGTTGCGGGAAAGCGAGAGAAGCGCGAACCTTTACGCAAACTATATCCTGAATATCTTTATGATCTTCGGCATTATCTTAAGCGTGGTGGGCTATATATTTGCGCCTCAGATCTGCAGCGTTATTTACCGGGGCAGCCAGGAGGGCCTTGAGCTCACCATCAAACTGACGCGTATGATGTGCCCCGCCATTTTTTTCTGGGCGATTGCCGGCGTACTGACCGACGTGCTGAACGCCCGGAAAAATTTTATTCCCGAACAACTGATCGGTTTTGCGCTGACGGCCTGTGTGATCACGGCCTGCCTGATTTTTGGGAACATTGAATCCGTTGCGATCGCCACGCTTGTGGCCGCAATGCTCCAGGTGGTGATCGTGCTTCCGTTTATGAAAGGGCATTTTCACTACCGGCCCAGAATGAATTTAAAAGACAAGGACCTTAAAAAAACATTTTGGCTGGCGATCCCGGCGCTCATCAGCATTGCTTTTGATCAAATCAACGCGCTTACGGATAATATTTTTGCTTCTTCCCTTGCGGTGGGATCGGTCACCGCACTGGCCCGGAGTTTCTCGCTCGGCCAGGTGGTCCTGGGGGTGCTGATAACGCCCATCACGACCATTATGTTCACCGAACTCAGCCAGTTTGCGGCGCTTGGACAAATGGATAAGCTTAAGGAGACGGTGCGCAAATCCATTGAAGTGGTAGCGGCGATCACCCTGCCCATTATTGTGCTGTCCGTGGTCTGCGGCAGCGACATCATCGGCATTGTATACCAGCACGGAAAATTTACGGTGGCGGACACCGCCTTTACGACGCCTGTCTTTGTTATGTATATCATCGGGATCTTCGGATTCGGCCTCCGGACTTTCCTGATTCGTGTGTTTTATTCCATGCAAATGCCAAAACTGCCCCTGTATGTGGGCATATTTGCGGTTTCGCTGAATATTGTGCTGGACCTGCTGCTGATGGGCCCTATGGGCGCCAAGGGACTGACCCTTGCAACCTCCATTGCCAGCCTGACCGGCGCCATGATCATGCTGGCGCTGCTGCATAAAAAAATCGGCAAGATGAATTTCAAAAAATCCGCGGGACAGTTTGGCAAAATCATTTTGGCGGCAGGCGTTTCTCTGGCGGCTGTTTTAGCGGTACACGGAATCGTTCCGCCGGAGCAGACCGGGCTTTCAGCCAATCTGATCCGGCTTTTGGTAAGCGCGGCAGCCGGTTTCGGCGTTTACCTGCTTATGGCGAGGCTGCTTAAGATTGAAATGGCCAACCGTGCGATCAGCATGCTGAAACGGCGTTTTTCCAGAAATAAAAAAACTGCTTAAAAAACAGCTTTTTTACTTCCTGCATCGTGTCCCCGGAAAGTTAAAAAACTTTTCGGGGTTTTATTTTTCCTCACTGATCTCGCATTCATGCACGGCGCTTTCGGGTTCTTCAAGGCCGTCTATTTCTATACCGTTTTTCTTGGCGTAATCCCACAGGGCCGCGTGTATGGCCTCTTCGGCCAGCAGGGAACAGTGAATTTTCACCTCAGGCAGCCCGTCCAGGGCTTCCATGACCGCCTTGTTGGTTATCTTAAGCGCTTCTTTGACCGGCTTTCCTTTTACCAGTTCGGTGGCCATGCTGCTGGTCGCGATGGCCGCGCCGCAGCCGAAGGTTTTGAACTTAACGTCCCGTATGATCTGGTTTTCGTCGATATCCAGATAAATACGCATAATATCGCCGCACTTGGCGTTGCCCACCGTTCCGGTGCCGCTTGCGTTCTCAATTTCACCCACATTTCTCGGGTGCGTAAAATGGTCCATTACTTTTTCGCTGTACATTGTGCTTCTCCTTTCATGAAGTCCTCGTAAAGCGGGGACATGCTTCTCAGACGTTCCACCACTTCTTTGATGGAAGCGGCGGTATAATCCATTTCTTCTTCGGTATTGGTTTCATTCAGTGTCAGGCGGAGGGAGCCGTGCGCGATTTCGTGCGGCAGCCCGATGGCCAGCAGTACATGCGACGGATCCAAAGATCCGGACGTGCAGGCCGATCCGCTGGAAGCACAAATGCCTTTGCTGTCCATAAACAGCAGCAACGCTTCGCCTTCCACAAACCGGAAGCAGAAATGCGTGTTGCCGGGAAGCCTTTTTTCTCTGTGTCCGTTCAGCCGGGAATACGGAACTTCTTCAAGCACCTTTTTGATCAGGCGGTCCCGAAGCGCGGTTTCTTTCCTGATGCGTTCGTCCATGGTAAGAAGAGCGATCTCTGTAGCTTTTCCCAGCCCCACGATGCCGGGAACATTCTCGGTGCCCGCGCGCCGTTTGCGTTCCTGCGCGCCCCCGTGTATAAAAGGAGGAAGGCGCAGGTCTTTTTTTATATACAGCATGCCGATGCCCTTGGGGCCGCAAAGTTTATGCCCGCTTGCACTCAGCATGTCTATGTTCATTGCGTTTACGTCAATGGGGATCTGCCCAAAAGCCTGTACCGCGTCCGTATGGAAGAGAATTCCGTTTTCTTTGGCCACGGCGCCGATTTCGGCAATCGGCTCAATGGTGCCGATCTCATTGTTTGCGAACATCACCGAGATCAGAATCGTGTCCGGACGGATGGCCGCCCGCACGGCATCCGGAGAGACCTCTCCAAATTCATTTACATCAAGATAAGTGACTTCGAATCCGTTTTTCTCCAGGTACTGGCAGGTATGCAATACCGCATGATGCTCTATCTTGGTTGTAATGATATGGCGTCCCTTGCCGCCGAGAGCGTCCGCCGTGCCTTTGATGGCCCAGTTGTCCGATTCGGTGCCGCCTGCCGTAAAATAAATTTCGGACGCCTGCGCGCCGATCGCGCCCGCCACCACTTCCCGCGCGGTTTCAACCGCCTTTTTGCTTTCAGTCGCAAATGCATACAGGCTGGAAGGATTGCCGAACCGCTCGGTAAAATAGGGCAGCATTGCGTCTACAACTTCAGGCCTTGTGGCTGTGGTTGCAGCATTGTCTAAATAAATCATTTTTTCCATATGCTAAGTTCCCTTCATGGTCCGTTTTGTTTATCGTTTGTCCGGAAGCGGACTGCTGAGACAGCAGGTCGCTGAGCCGGATGGAATTAACCGTCTGGTTGATTACGTCGTTGATTTTTTTCCAAACAAGTTTAGCGGCGCATTGCTCGGCACCGGTGCATTCGCCGGAATCGATGGCGGCGGGGCAGTCGACCGCATTTAAGTCCCCTTCCAGGCTGCGGAGCACTTCTCCTATGGTGATGTCCTCCGCACGCTTTGATAAAACGTACCCGCCCTGTGCGCCACGGATACCGGTAATGATGCCGTCCCGTTTCAGTTTTGCCATCAGCTGCTCAAGATACCGTTCGGATATGCCCTGGCGCTGTGCGATACTGTTGATCGACGCCGCTTCCTCCCGGCTGTTTTGGGCCAGGTCCACCAGGGCCCGCAGGCCGTATCTGCCTTTTGTGGATAGTTTCATGACCGGGGCTCCCTCCTTTTGGCCGAATCCGAAAATCCCTACTAGTTTGCTATGATATAGAATCATAAACCAATCTTTCCGGTATGTCAATATAAATCCTACTAATTTAATGGGGATTTAAGAAAAAATTTTTGCCTGCAAACAGGGTGCGCAAAAAGGCGCGGCGCTATTGAAGGATCCGCTTTGTGCGTGCTACAATAAAGCTATGTTTTTCATTGGCGTTTTCGGGATAGAAGACAAGTGCAAAGAAGTTAGGACTTTGAGTAATATTGTTTGTCCGGCCTGCGGCCGCTATACGGCGGGCACGCTCTATTTTTCGTATACCTTTTTTCATTTTTTCTTTATCCCGCTGTTCAAATGGAATAAAACCTATTTTGTGCGCCTGCATTGCTGCGGTGCGGTATACACATGCGATGCGCAGACGGCAAAGGATGCGCAGGCGTCCGGTCGGATCGACTTTTCAAAGTGCAGCCGGCAAAGCGCGGAAGCGGGCGGGGCGCAGAGTTGCCCGAATTGCGGTGCGCGGGTGGCGCCCGGCTTTTCCTACTGCCCGTACTGCGGGCACAGGCTTTAGGCACTTTGGCTCATACCAACCAAAAAGCCGCCCGCCGGGCGGCTTTTTCAGCGATGTCATACGGCGTCGCTCTTTTTTAATTTTTTGGGTTCTTTGGGCGGCAGGACGATTTCTCCGGATTTCACCAGCGCATATTTTGCTGCGATCGGCCCGATAATGGAGTAGATAAAGGTAGAACACAAAATAATGGTTTGGATTTCAGGCGCGTATTCGGGCACCAGCTGGCCGGCTACGATCACCAGCCCGAGCGCAACGCCCGCCTGGGGCATCAGCGTAGGGCCCAGATATTTCTGGATTTTTTTCTCCTGATGGGTCACTCTTGCACCCAGCCAGGCGCCCAGCATTTTTCCGGCCACACGCAGAACAACATACAGAACGCCGATGATGCCGATGGCCGCGAGCGCGGAAATGTCGAACCCCGCGCCGGATATTACAAAAAACAACACGAATATGGGCGGTGTGAACGCATTGGTCACCTTGACAATGTTGTCCGTTTCGGAAAAAATATTCACCAGTACCGCACCTAAGGCCATGCAGGCGAGCAGCGCTGAACCCTGCAGCAGATCCGCCATCCAATAAGTGAGCATGACCATGCCCACCACAATGCAGATGCGGTTGGAGGGCTTGCGGAACCATCTGAATAAAAATTTCATCAGCATCGCAAGGCCAAACCCGAGTGCAAAAGATATGACGATCTCATAAACGGGCGCAAGCGCGGTCAGCACGGTCACATCCGCCGCGGATGACATTGCCCGTACCATGGTGGTGGCGATCCCAAAGCCAATCAGGGCCACGGCGTCGTCGATGGCGGCCACGCTCATCAGCATGGAGGTAAGGGGCCCCTTGGCTTTGAACTGGTTGATGACCATAATGGTCTGCGCAGGCGCGGTCGCCGCGGCAATCGCACCCAGCATAATGGAAAGCTTCTGGTCGAACCCGCACAAAATGAGTACGGTAGATACCAGTATAATAGCGCCAAACGCTTCGGCGCAGGCAATGATAATGGGCGCGATGCCTACTTTTTTAAAATAGCTCAGGCTGAATTCGCTGCCGATGGAAAAAGCGATAAAGCTGAGCGCAATGTCGGATATCACGGTGAATCCGTCCAGCATGCTGACCGGGATCAGGTTGAAAACATAGGGGCCGAGCAGCAGCCCGGCAATCAGGTAGCCCGTTACGTTGGGCAGTTTAACGAGTTTCCCAAGCCGGCCGATCAGAAGGCCGGCAATGAGCATAATGGCGACTTCGAAGATGATGTTACTTTCCAATGTTGCAGATCCCCTTCGTATAATCTATCGGCACGCAGAACACCACGCCGGTGTCCGCGTTTGAAAGGTCGCCTACAATGCTCTCGATCGCGTCTACCGCTTCGTCTACCTGATGATCGTCTACGGCAGCCAAAATCACGTTGTTCTGTTGCTGGTCGTTGCTCAAAAACCGGCGGAATGTACCCAGGAAGGGAATTTCTTCTTCTCCGTGCGTGTCGGCAAGCATGTGCGCCATTCCGCGGCTTTCCAGAACGGTTGCGCCGCATATGTTTTTGCGCGCGAACTCGGAAAGCACATCGTCCAGCTTTTCTGTTTTGTTAAGTACAAAAATTAATAATTTCATTTTCTGTTTCCTCTTTCCGTTTTCCCCCAAAACTAGATTATATCACAAAAGAAATCAAGGTCATTCTTTCGGGAGGCCACAAAAAGCGTTTTATAGAGCCTCCGGCGGCCTCTCGGGGCCGTGAGCGCGTCTCCTTGAGGATATTTGAGAAATTTGAAGTTTTTTATGCGAAAAAAGAGCCGTTTAAAAAAACGGCTCCGGATCTTAAAGAAAAGATTACCTTTTGTTGCCCATATAATGCAGCGCAATAGTGGAAGGGCCCGAATGGGTCCCCACAATGGGACCAATGAAATGGATCTGCGTTTCTTTGATCTGCGGATAGCGTTCCCACACCAGCTTTTCTACGAACTGTGCGTCTTCGACCGCATCTCCGTGGCCGATGAAAACGGTCGCGCCTTCCGGATTTTCAAACTGGCCTTCCATTTTGTTTACCAGTTCAATCAGAGACTTTTTGCGTCCGCGAACCTTCTCAACAGGAATGATTTTTCCGTCGTCGTCAAAACGAAGAACGGGTTTGATGTTCATCATGGTCCCGAGGAATGCCGTTGCGCGGGAAACGCGCCCGCCCCGTCTAAGATGGTCCAAACTGTCCACCGCAAACCAGTGGATCACGTTTTTGGTATGGCCCAGGGCCCATTCGTAAACTTCGTCAATGCTTTTTCCCGCATCCCGCTGGTCCAAAACCATGTGGACAAAAAGCCCGAAACCGCGTGCGGCCGAAAGGGAATCCACCACATACAGTTTGCGGTCCGGAAACTCCTTGGCAAGTTTTTCCGCCACCAGCCGCGCATTGTTGTAGCTGCCGCTCAGGCCGGAAGACAAAACGCAGTGCAGGACATCTCTGCCCGATTCAAGGATAGGGCGGAAGAGATCTTCAAATGTTTCGGTATTCACCATGGAAGTGGTGGAAATGGAACCCGCGCGCAGCGTGTCGTAGAATTTTTTAATGCCGTCTTCGTCGCCCTGGTTTTCCACATATTCGTTTCCATCCATGAAATAATGATACGGTAAAATCATCAAATTGCGCCGCTCGGCATACTCAAACGGCAAATCACAGCAAGAATCTGCTCCAATTACAAACTCTGACATAGACTCTCTCCTATCTCTTTTTTCAATGAAAATATAAAAACAGTTGTTTCATTTATTTTATTGTATCGGGAAACACCCTAAAAATCAAGCTTTATTAGGCACTCCGCCTCTTTGCAATTTGAAAAAACAAACCTTTCATCCGGGCGTGGATTCCTATTGTCTTGCCCTTTTGGTTGTGATACAATGTCGCATATATAATGAAACCAAAAACAAAAAGTTCTTTTGGATGCTTTGGAGGTATGAAATGAATTTTTCAAAAAAAGCCCTTGCAATTTCACCGTCTTTGACGCTGAAGATCACGGCAATGGAAAAAGAGATGGTTAAAAACGGGAAAGACGTCATCGGTTTCGGTGCCGGCGAACCGGATATGGATACGCCCGAATATATCAAACAGGCCGCCAAAGAGGCGCTGGACAAGGGATTCACCAAATATACGCCCGCATCCGGAACGATGGACCTGAAAAAAGCGGTAGCCGGCCGTCTGAATAAAAAATACGGCCTTTTGTACCAGCCTGCCCAGATTGTGATTTCAAACGGCGCAAAGCATTCGCTTTTCAACGCCTTTCAGGCTATTTTAAATCCGGGGGACGAAGTGCTTATTATTTCGCCTTACTGGGTCACCTATCCCGAACTGGTAAAAATGGCGGACGGCGTGCCGGTATATGTGCAGGCGCGGGAAGATAACAATTTTGAGCCGGAATTAAAAGATATTGAAGCGGCGGTTACCGAAAAAACAGCCGCCATCATTGTAAACAGCCCGTCCAATCCGTGCGGCTGCGTGTATTCCAAAGACACGCTGATGGGGATTGCCCATATTGCGGAAAAGTACGACTTTTATGTGGTTGCCGATGAAATTTACGACGAACTCACCTACGACGGAACAACCCACTACAGCTTTCCTTCGCTCAGTGAAGACGCATATGAAAGGACGATCCTGGTAAACGGGCTTTCCAAGGCCTATGCAATGACCGGTTGGAGAATGGGATATACCGCTTCTTGCAAAAAACTGGCCTCCATGATGGGCAGCTACCAGAGCCACGCCACCTCCAACCCGAGCTCCATTACCCAGTATGCGAGCGTGGCCGCTTTGCAGGGCCCGCAGGATGCGCTGCATGATATGGTGAAAGAATTTGCTTTCCGGCGCGACATGATGGTCCGGATGATCGGCGAAATGCCGGGCCTCTCCTGTGTGAAACCGGAAGGGGCGTTTTACGTCATGCTGGATATTTCGGAGCTCATAGGAAAACGGTGCGGCGACAAGACAATCGGCGGGTCTATGGATTTTACAGAGTGCCTGCTTGAAAAAAGCCTGGTGGCGGTAGTGCCCGGCATTGCTTTTGGAGCGGATTATTTTGTGCGCCTTTCTTACGCTACCTCCAGAGAGAACATTGAAAAAGGCCTGCTTCGGATTGCGGAGTTTGTGAAGGGACTGGAAGACTGAAATGGAAGAATGCGGATATAAAAAATGGAACCTTCTGCAGGAGGAAGGGTATGAATACCAGTTGCAGGATATCCGGGAACCGAATCTTTTTCCGGAATCCATGGATTACGACAGCATCCCCAAGGTTGTGTTCAACTTCCGGCGCGTCCCTATGTATTGCCCGGATGAAATATGGATCACCGACACAACCTTCCGGGACGGGCAGCAGTCCAGGACCCCTTTTTCCGTCAAGGAAGTGGTGGACCTTTTTAAATTGCTGCATAAGCTTTCGGGGCCGGGAGGCGTGGTCCGGCAGAGCGAATTCTTTGTATATACGGAAAAAGACCGCAAAGCCATTGAGCAGTGCATGGCGCTCGGATACAAATTCCCGGAGATCACAACCTGGATCCGGGCCAATAAAAAAGATTTTGAAATGGCGAAGTCCATCGGCATCCGGGAAACCGGTATTTTAATGAGCTGTTCGGATCACCATATTTTCAATAAAATGGGGCTGACCCGCGTACAGGCGCTGGACAAGTATCTTGGAATTGCCAAAGACGCGCTGGATGTGGGCGTTGTGCCCCGCTGCCATTTTGAGGATATCACCCGCGCGGATTTTTACGGGTTTGTCGTTCCTTTTGCGCGGGAACTGATGAAACTGCGCGAAGAGAGCGGCGTGCCCATAAAAATACGGATGTGCGACACGCTCGGCTACGGAGTGCCTTACACCGGCGCCGCGCCGCCGCGCAGCGTGCAGGGCCTGGTATACGGGCTGCGCTTCTTTGCCAAAACGCCGCCGCATCTTTTGGAATGGCACGGACATAACGACTTTTACAAAGCCGTCACCAATTCGGCCATGGCCTGGCTGTACGGCGCGTCCAGTGTCAACTGTTCCATGCTGGGCATCGGAGAGCGGACGGGCAACACGCCCATTGAAGCCATGGCGGTGGAATATGCGCAGATCAGGGGCACCACGGACGGGATGAACCTGCGGGTGATTACCGAGATCGCCGAATATTTTGAAAAAGAGCTCAAAGTGGAGATAGATCCAAGGACGCCTTTTGTAGGAAGGAACTTTAATTCCACCCGCGCGGGCATCCATGCGGACGGGCTGTTAAAAGACGAGGCCATCTATAATATTTTTAACACGGAAAAAATCCTCGGGCGAAAGGTTTCGGTCATTATCGGGGAGCATTCGGGGCTTGCGGGCATTGCGCACTGGATCAACGCACACTTCAATCTCATGGGCGAAAACAGGATTGACAAAAAAGATGAGATGGTTGTAACATTAAAAGAACAAATTGACAGGGAGTACGCCGAAGGCCGGACAACCTCTTTCGGGGACAACGAGATGGAGTCCAAGATCCGGGAGATCGACCTTACCAGGTATACCGCATTCTGCGTACACCGCAAAAGATTGCAGGAATAAAGCCGCTAAAAGCACGCTTTCGGGGAGGCATGGTTATGAAAACAGATATCAAACTTGAGGTACTGGATCTTCTGGAGGAAAACGCAAAACGGGACGAAAAAGAAATGGCAATGATGCTCGGCGTAACTGAAGATGAAGTTTGCCGCGCGATTGCGGAGCTGGAAGCCAAGAAGGCGATTATTAAATACGTGGCGGTGGTCAACCGTGATGTGCTGGAGGAAAACGATAAAGTGGAAGCCCTGATCGAGGTGAAAGTCACCCCGCAGCGCGACTACGGGTACGACGACCTTGCCAAGCGCATCTATAAATTTGAAGAAGTGAAAAGCGTTTCGCTGATGGCCGGGAGCTATGATCTGGCGGTCCGCATTGTCAGTAACGACATGAAAAGCATCTCCAAGTTCGTTTTTGAAAAATTGGCGGTGATTGACGGCGTTACCAGCACAGTCACGGTTTTCATTATGCGCAAGTATAAAGAAAACGGCGTGATACTGGCAGGCGATGAGCAGGACGACAGATTGGTTGTGACGCCATGAACATGGAAAAATTCATTGCAAAAAATGTAGCGGAGGTACCGCCGTCGGGCATCCGCAAGTTTTTTGACATTGCAAGCGAAATGAAAGACGCTATTTCGCTCGGCGTGGGTGAACCGGATTTTGTGACGCCCTGGAATATCCGGGAAACGGCAATCTTCGCGCTGGAGCACGGCACCACGCATTACACCTCTAACTGGGGAACGCCGGAACTGCGCCGGGAAATAGCAAAATATCTGTCGTTGCGTTACGGCCTTTCTTATGATTCGGGCGATATTGTGGTAACGGTGGGCGCAAGCGAGGCGCTGGATCTGGTTTTCCGCGCGATCATCGACCCGGGAGACGAGATTCTTGTTCCCGCGCCTTCCTATGTTTCCTACATGCCGGGCGTACGGTTTGCCGGCGGGGTTGCGGTTCCGCTTGCCACCTGCGAAGAAGAATCCTTTAGGCTTTCGGCCAAAAGCATCAGCGCGGCGATCACGCCCAAAACCAAGGCGATCGTGATTCCCTACCCCAATAACCCGACCGGGGCGACCATGACCAAAGAAGAACTGTCGGCCCTGCGGGAAGTTATTGTAAAAAATGATCTGCTGGTGATTTCGGACGAAATTTATTCCGAGCTGATTTACGGGATAGAGCATGTCTCTATTGCTTCGTTTGAAGATATCTACCCGCGGTGCGTGGTGATCAACGGTTTTTCAAAGGCTTTTGCCATGACGGGATTCCGTCTGGGATATGCCGCCGGACCGGCGCCCATCATCCGCGCGATGGTCAAGATCCACCAGTATTCCATGCTCTGCGCGTCCAGCATGAGCCAGGCCGCCGGCCTGGAAGCGCTGCGTCATGAGATGGCGACCGGATTTGCCCAGGTGGAAAAGATGCGCAAGAGCTATGATCTGCGCAGGCGGTTTGTGTACCGCTCTTTAAACGATATGGGCCTTGCCTGTTTTGAACCCAAAGGCGCTTTTTATATCTTTCCCAATATCACGCGGTGCCACATGAGTTCAGAGGAGTTCTGCAACCGGCTGATCCATGAAAAGAAGATCGCCTGCGTACCCGGCACCGCTTTTGGAGATGCGGGGGAGGGGTACATGCGCTGCTCTTATGCGTCTTCCATGGAGAATTTAAAAGAAGCACTCAAAAGGATATCGGAATTTGTTCATGAACACAGTTAAAATGATTGCGCTCGATCTCGATGGGACCCTGATCCCCGAAGACCAGCGCGTTTCGCTAAAAGACCGGGCGGCGATCCGCCGCGCGCAGCAAGCCGGAGTCCCGGTGATAATTGCGACCGGAAGGCTGTATCCTTCCGCGCGTGCATGGCTTTCGAAGCTTGCATCCGCGCCCGCGGCCATTTTATGTAACGGTGCGGATGTGCGTGAGGAGGGCAAAAGCATATACAGCGACGCGATCAATCCCAAACATCTTGCGGAAGCGTACCGCGCCATGGGGGATTTTGAGACCAAGCGGTATGTATATTGCGGAGATAAGATATACTGCACAAAAAATGATTACGACGAAATCCTTTTTCATAAATGGGGAAAAAGCGCGCTCGAATCCGGGCTGGTCCAGTACCGCGGCAGCCTGGAGGAAATCCTGGAATCGGTGGGCGGCGGCGCAATGAAGTTTGTGGCCAGTACGGAAAACGACAGCCGCCATCCCGAAATTGCGGCCGTTGCGCGAAACCTTGGTTACTTTGACGTGGTCAGGGGGGAGGCGCTCCATTTTGAATTCACCCGCAAAGGCGTCAACAAGGGCAAAGCGCTCAGGAGCGTTGCGGCTAAAATGGGGATCTCCATGCAAAACGTTTTGGCGGTGGGAGATTCCATGAACGACTACGAAATGATCCGCGCGGCAGGAATGGGCGTTGCCATGGGCAATGCGATGGACGACGTTAAAAGAATTGCGGACGCAATCACGCTTCCTGTCTGGGAAAGCGGCGTTGCCTGCGCGATCAGCCGGTATGTATTTGGAGAAAATGAGGAACCGCAGGGCGGCGAAAACGCGCAGTAGCGGTGCGTTGCTCCGGACGCTCTGCGCATAAAAAAGCCTCTGAAAATAATTTTTGCAAAATCAGTCTGCACTTTGTGCAGGCTCTTTTTTTAAAAAAGTGTGCCGCAGCATAAGAATTTGACACGCATTCTTGAAATCAAAGCGGATTTAACATATAATTAACATTGGTTGGGTGTAAAAAATCTTTTGCGCCCGCGGAATCAATAGTTAATGAGGGAAAAAAGTGGCACTCAACGTTGTACTGGTGGAACCCGAGATCCCGCAGAATACGGGCAATATAGCAAGAACATGTGTGGTTACGGATACAACACTGCATATCATAAAACCAATGGGGTTTTCCCTGGATGAAAAACATATAAGGCGCGCCGGACTGGATTATTGGAAAGATTTGAAATTAAAGATGTACGACAGCATCGATGAATTTTGGCAGAAAAATCCTGACGGCGTTTTTTTATACTTTACGACCAAGGCGCAAAAACGGTTTGACCGCGCCGGTTATCCCGACGGCTGTTTTTTGATTTTCGGGAAGGAAACGGCAGGACTGGACGAGCGCATACTGGCTTCAAACCGCGAAAAATGCGTGCGGATCCCCATGTATGGGGACCAACGCTGTTTAAATCTTTCCAATGCCGTTTGCGTGGGCGTTTATGAAGCGCTCAGGGCCAATCGATATTTTGATTTAAACTAGAAGCCGGCAGGTTTTTTTGGAGGAGTTTTTTAGATGGAGTTTTTTGAAATACTGGCGTTGTTCGGCGGGCTCGGATTATTTTTGTTCGGAATGAAGCTGATGTCGGACGGCCTGGAGGCGGCCGCGGGCGACAAACTGCGTAAAGGCCTTGAGACGCTCACGTCCAACCGTTTTGCGGCGGTGGGACTGGGGGCGGGCGTTACGGCCGTCATCCAGAGTTCCAGCGCCACCACCGTCATGGTGGTCGGGTTTGTGAACGCAGGCCTCATGACCATGTCGCAGGGTATTTTTGTCGGAATGGGCGCCAATATCGGTACCACGGTCACCGCCCAGATGATTGCTTTTAAAATCACCCGTTTAGCCCCGGCCATTTTGTTTGCGGGCGTGGTGATGATGCTTTTTTTCAAGCGGCGTTATGTGCAGCGGGTCGGGCAGATCATCGGCGGGCTCGGCATCTTGTTTGTGGGCATGAACATCATGTCCGAAGCGGTGCTTCCGTTAAGGGAATGGGAACCGTTTATCAATCTGCTTTCCTCTTTTTCAAATCCGCTTATCGGCCTGCTGGCAGGCTTGCTGGTCACCATGGTCATTCAGAGTTCCAGCGCCACCATGGGCATCATACAGGCCTTTGCCCTGCAGGGGATCCTGGGGCTGGATTCAGCCGTATACGTCATATTGGGGCTCAATCTGGGCACCTGTATCACGGCCATCCTGGCCAGTCTGAGCGCGGGCAAAACCGCCAAGCGGACGGCGGTGGCCTTTTTGTTCTTCAATATTATAGGCGTTGCGGTCTTCTCGGTGCTGCTGGCATTTTTGCCTATTGTGGACTGGGTCAAGTCATGGAGCCCTGACGATGCCGTGCGGCAGCTTGCAAACTTCCACACGCTGTTTAATATTACGACCACGGCCATCCTGATAGGCTTCCCGCAGGTTCTGGTCCGGGCGTCCAATTTTATCATCCGCGGAGAAGATCAGAAAAAAACCAGGAAACAGCTTAGATTCATTGATAAAGACAATGTTGCTCTGCCGGCCGTAGCGGTAGGGCAGTCCATTAAGGAAGTGATCCGCGTTGCGGACTACACGTTTGAAAATTTCAACAATTCGGTGATCTCGTTTGTCAATAAAAAAGAAAAACTCGCACGGGAAGTGACGGAAAACGAGCAGGTGGTAGACAGCCTTTCGCAGTCCATTATGGAATACCTGTCCAGTCTGGCACAGGTAGAAATGTCGGCGGTGGACAGCCGCATCGTGATGCAGCTTATGAAAATCACCATCGACCTTGAGCGGGTCTCCGACCACAGCGAAAACATTGCCCAGGCCGCTTTAAGGCGGATAGACAAGAACATATCTTTTTCCAAAAATGCGATTTCGGAAGTTGAGCTTATCAGTTCTCATGTGAAGACCGCGCTTTCCCAGGCGATTGCGTCCCTTAAAAATTCAGACAGGCTGGCGGCCGAAGAGGTTCTCCAAATAGAGCCCAAGGTGGACAAACTGGAGAAGAAGTTTACAAAATCTCATTTAAAGCGGCTTTCCAAGGGAGAATGCAAGCCTTCGGCCAGCGCCATTTATACGGATATCATCCACAATATGGAGCGTGTTGCGGACCATTGTACCAACATAGCAAGCGAGATTCTGCAGGGGGATTTGTTTACAAAATAAGAAAAGCGCGGGGTAAAGCGGGTTTTAAGGCCGAAATGCTTGATTTATTGAAGAAATTTCTATAGAATAATCATTATAATAAGCGTATACAAAAACAGGTTGTTATTGAATAAAGTTTTAAAAGGAGCAGCGTAATCATATGGCAAAAAAAACAGTAAAGGATATTGATGTCCGGGGAAAAAAGGTGCTCGTAAGGGTAGACTTTAATGTTCCCTTGAATGAAAACAAGGAAATTACAGACGATACGAGAATGGTCGCGGCAATGCCCACCATTAAATATCTGCTTGAAAACAATGCAAAGGTGATCCTTTGTTCGCATCTCGGGCGGCCGAAAGGCGTAGCCAACCCGGATTTTTCCCTTGCCCCCCTGGTGGCGCGCCTGGAGCAGCTTTCGGGCGTAAAAGTGATTTTTGCCAAAGATTGCGTGGGCCCGGAAGCAAAGGCAGCGGTGGATTCAGTGAAAGAAGGCGAGATTGTCCTTTTGGAAAACCTGCGCTTTCATAAAGAAGAAACCGCCAACGATCCGGCGTTTGCCAAAGAGCTTGCTTCGCTGGCGGACGTGTATGTGAACGACGCATTCGGCACGGCGCACCGCGCGCATGCCTCCACGGCGGGCGTCACAAAATATCTGCCTGCGGTCGCCGGATTCCTGATCCAGAAAGAACTGGATTTCCTGGGCAAGGCCCTGGAAAATCCGGAGCGTCCCTTTATTGCCATACTCGGCGGCGCCAAAGTAAAAGACAAGATCGGGGTCATTGAGAACCTGATGCAGATCGTGGACTGCCTGATCATCGGCGGCGGCATGGCCAACACCTTTGTAGCCGCGCAGGGCTATGAAATAGGCAAGTCGCTTTTCGACCCGGAAACGCTGGATACGGCTAAAAAGATTATTGCAGACGCAAAACGCAAGGGTATAAAGATTCTCTTTCCGGTAGACTTCGTGGTGGCGGACGAATTTTCGGCAGACGCAAAAAATACCATTGTGCCCGTTGAATCCATTCCGCAAAATATGATGACCATGGACATCGGCCCTTCCACCCGTATGCTTTTTGCAACGGAGTTAAAGCAGGCAAAGACCATTCTTTGGAACGGCCCGATGGGCGTGTTTGAAATGCCCGCCTTTGCGGCCGGCACCAAGGCGGTCGCACAAGCCCTTTCAGAAGCGCAGGGGATCACGATCATCGGAGGCGGAGACAGCGCGGCCGCAGTCAAAAAACTGGGGTTCGCGGATAAAATGACCCATATTTCCACCGGAGGCGGCGCCTCCCTGGAGTACATGGAAGGGAAGGAACTGCCCGGAATTGCGGCTTTAAACGATAAAGAATAAGAAATATAAACCTGCTCCGGTTTGCCGGGGCAGGTGAATTTATAAAAAGATTAAAAATTATGGGAGAACGTTATACATGAGAAAAGCAATAATAGCAGGAAACTGGAAGATGAACAAAACGCCCGAAGAAACGGCGGAACTGATTGGCGCGCTCAGGCCGCTGGTCAAAGATGCTTCCTGCGACGTAGTGGTTTGTCCCCCGTTTGTTTGTCTGGCCGAAGCGGCACGCGCCCTTTCGGGCAGCAATATCCGTTTGGGCGCGCAAAACGTCCATTTTGAGCAAAGCGGCGCTTATACGGGAGAGGTCTCTGTGCAGATGCTGTTGGCGCTGGGCGTGGAATATGTGATCATCGGCCATTCGGAACGCCGCCAGTATTTTGCGGAAACGGATGAAACCGTAAATAAAAAAGTCAAGGCAAGCCTTGCGGCCGGCCTGAAACCTATTATCTGTGTAGGAGAGACGCTTTTGGAGCGGGAAAAAGGCATAACGGCCGAAGTGGTAGCCATGCAGACCAAGCTGGCGCTGGAAGGCCTTGCGGAAGAGCAGGTTGCCGGCCTGGTGATTGCCTATGAGCCTATATGGGCCATCGGGACCGGAAAAACGGCGACCAGCCAGGATGCAAACGATACCATCGCCGTCATACGCAAAGCGGTGCGGGAAGTGTTCGGCGCTGCGGCGCAAAGCATCCGCATCCAGTACGGCGGCAGCATGAACCCCAAGAATGCCGCCGAACTGATGGCTATGCCGGATATCGACGGAGGGCTGATCGGCGGGGCCAGCCTGAAGGCCGAAGATTTTTCGAAGGTCGTCAATTATTAAAGGAGAACCCATGAATAAAGATTTTACAGCACTTATCATCATGGACGGTTTTGGACTGGCCGAGCCCTCAGAGGGAGATGCGATCAGCGAGGAGACGGCCCCCAATATATTCCGCCTGATGCGTGAATATCCTTTTACCCAGCTGGGCGCGAGCGGCCGTTCGGTCGGCCTGCCCGACTGCCAGATGGGCAATTCGGAAGTCGGACATTTGAATATCGGCGCAGGCCGCGTGGTGTACCAGGAACTGACCCGCATTACCAAGTCGATAGAAGATGGAGATTTCTTTTCAAATCCCGTGCTGCTGGGTGCAATGAAAAACGCAAAGGAAAAAGGTACGGATCTTCATCTGATGGGCCTTTTGTCGGACGGCGGCGTACACAGCCACCAAAACCACCTGTATGCGCTGCTTAAATTGGCCAAGCAAAACGGTTTGGCGGACCGGACATATATCCACTGCTTTATGGACGGGCGGGATGTTCCGCCGGACAGCGGGAAATGCTATATCGGGCAGCTTGAAGAAAAAATAAAAGAGATCGGCGCGGGACGGATCGCGACCGTAATGGGCCGTTATTATTCCATGGACCGCGACAACCGCTGGGACCGGGAAGAAAAAGCGTATAACGCAATGGTCCTGGGCGAAGGCGACAGCGCTCCGGACGGGGAGACCGCCATGCAGCGCTCGTATGATAATAAGGTGATGGACGAATTTGTTATTCCCTGCGTGATCATGCGGGACAGCCGGCCGGTTGCCCGGATCAAAAAGGATGATTCCATTATTTGCTTTAACTTCCGGCCCGACCGGGCGAGGGAGATCACCCGCACCTTTATTCAGCCGGATTTCGAGGGTTTTGTGCGGAAAAACGGGTATTTTAACGTGCATTACGTTTCCATGACGCAATACGATGCAACGTTTGAAAACATTCACGTGGCATACAGCCCGCAGACGCTTAAAAATACGCTGGGCGAAGTTTTAAGCAAAAACAATAAAAAACAGTTCCGCATTGCGGAAACGGAAAAATACGCGCATGTCACTTTCTTTTTTAACGGCGGCGTGGAAACGCCAAACGGAGGAGAGGACCGTTTTCTGATCCCTTCTCCCAAGGTGGCCACGTATGACCTGCAGCCGGAAATGAGCGCGTATGAAGTGACGGACAAAGCCGTCGAGCTGATTGAGTCGAGGGCCTACGATGTGATGATCATGAACTATGCCAACTGTGATATGGTCGGACATTCGGGCATTCTTACGGCCGCGCAGGACGCGGTGCGCGCAGTAGACGCCTGCCTTAACCGTGTGGTTTCGGCCATTCTTGAGGTGGGGGGCAGCGTGCTTATCACAGCGGACCACGGAAATGCGGATGAAATGATAGATCCGGAGACGGGCGGTGCCTTTACCGCGCATACCACCAATCCGGTGCCCTGCATTCTAGTTTCCGAAAAATACAAAAATGCCCATCTTCGCACAGGGGGCATACTGGCAGACCTTGCGCCCACCATTCTTCAGATCATGGGAATCAAACAGCCGGAAGAAATGACCGGCAGCACATTGATTGAAGACGGGGCTTTGTAAAAAAGTTTATATTATGATAAGGGGGAGATTCCTATGATACAGTTAATCTATTCTGAAAAAGGGACCGGGAAAACCAAAAGGCTTATTGATCTTGCTAATGAGGACATGAAGCAGGCCAAGGGCGACGTGGTGTTTATTGATGACGATAAACGCTATATGTATGACGTGGTGCACCAGATCCGCTTTGTGGACGTAAAGGAATACGGCATCAGCGGACCCGGAGAATTCTACGGTTTTGTATGCGGGATGGTTTCTCAGAACTTTGATATTGAATCCATCTATGTGGACGCTTTTTTAAAAATCCTCCAAAAAGATGTGAGCGAACTTGAAGATCTGATGCACAAGCTGGAAGATCTGACTGAAAAGAACAACTTAAAGGCGGTCATCATTGTCAGCGGCGACCCCAAACAGGCACCGGATTGCATGAAGAAATATATCATCTGATCAGATGGCCTTATACCAAGAAGCGGCAGGCCCCTTGTCCTTTATATGCGGGCCCGCTTAAGGTCGGGGCGGACGTGCCCCGCAAAAGCGGGAGGCAACCTGCTGCCTGATCCAAAAAAGCGGACGGCTTTTTGGATATATGAACGGAGAAATACGATGGATGTGATCAGCACCAGAAACAAGAACATAAAAATGCCGGCGCTGGGCGCCGTTTTAAAAGGGATCGCCGGCGACGGCGGTCTGTTTGTCCCTGAGACTTTCCCTGTGCTGGACATGGGGGAGATCATCAAACTCTCGGAAAAAGGCTATGCGCATACGGCGGCAGAAGTCCTTTCCATGTTTTTTGACATTCCAAAGGACGAACTGCTCGCGCTGGCCGTGGACGCCTATGCGGGATTTGACACAACGCAGGTCGCGCCCCTTGCGGCGCTGGACGGCGCATATATCATGGAACTTTGGCACGGGCCTACTTTGGCGTTCAAGGACATGGCGCTGCAGGTGTTGCCCCGCCTGATGCAAAAGGCTATGCGCCGGCAGCCGGACGGAAAAAAAGTACTTATTTTAACGGCGACCTCCGGGGATACCGGAAAAGCGGCCATGGAAGGCTTTCGGGATGTGGATGGAACGGCCATTGTCGTCCTGTTCCCCAGCCGGGGCGTTTCGGATATGCAAAAGCTGCAGATGGTCACCCAGGAGGGCGGAAACGTTCTTGCCTGCGCGGTCCACGGCAATTTTGACGATGCGCAGACCGGGGTAAAGGAGCTGTTCGCGGACGAGGCGTTTACAAAAGAAATTTTGGATGCGGGGTACCACCTTTCTTCAGCCAACTCTATCAATTTTGGACGGCTGGTTCCCCAGATTGCCTATTATGTATATGCTTACGCAAAGCTTGCGGCCGAAAAAAAAGTTGTTCCCGGCGGGCTGATCGATATTGTTGTGCCCACCGGAAATTTTGGGAATATCCTGGCGGCGTATTACGCGAAGCAGATGGGGCTTCCTGTCCGCAGGCTGGTTTGCGCCTCCAACAGAAACAATGTGCTGACCGACTTTTTCAACCGTGGTGAATACAGCGCGAACCGTGATTTTTATAAAACCATGTCCCCTTCCATGGACATCCTCATTTCCAGCAATTTAGAGCGCCTGCTTTTTGAGCTGTGCGACCGGGACGAGGCGGCGGTTTCCGCCTGGATGGATTCCCTTAAAAAACAGGGGGAATATAAAGTCCCGCAAAGCGTTGTCGAAAAAATGAAGGTGGACTTCTGGGCGGACTATTGTGACGATGAGAAGACGGCGCAGACCATCAAAGACGTGTTTGAAGAGTACGGGTATCTGCTGGACACCCATACCGCGGTGGCCTGGGCTGTGTATGAAGAGTATCTGCGCGGCGAAAAAGATCCGCTGCCCACTGTGGTCGCCTCTACCGCGAACCCGTTTAAGTTTGTGCCGGATGTGCTCGGGTCCCTTACGGGAGAAGAGCCGGCCGGGGATATTTTTGAGCAGGCGGGCACTTTGGCGGCGCTCGCGCATACGGAGGTTCCCGGACGTATTGCAGAGTTGAAAACGAAACAAGTCCGCCATACGGGCGCCATAGAAAAAAGCGAACTTAAAGAAATGATCCGCGCTTTTGTGGAGGAGATCAATGGACGATAAGAAAACTATTTTCAGCGGAATACAGCCATCCGGCGATCTTACGCTGGGCAATTATTTGGGTGCGGTCAAAAACTGGGCCCGGCTGCAGGAAGAGTACAACTGCTATTATTGCGTGGTGGACCTGCATGCAATCACCGTTCGCCAGCAGGCGGCGCAGCTTCGTAAACGCTGCCTGGATGTTATGTCCGTGCTGATTGCAGCGGGGCTGGACCCGCAAAAAAATATTCTTTTTATGCAGTCGCATGTGCCGGCGCATGCCGAACTTGCCTGGGTCCTCAATTGCTTTACGTATATAGGGGAACTTGGCAGGATGACGCAGTTTAAGGAAAAAAGCGAAAAATATGCGGACAATTTAAATGCGGGACTGTATACCTATCCTGTTCTTATGGCGGCGGATATCCTTTTATACGGCACGCACCTTGTGCCGGTGGGCGCAGACCAGAAACAGCATCTGGAAATTACGCGGGATATCGCCATCCGCTTTAATAATATTTATGGGGACGTATTCACCATACCGGAGCCGTATATCCCCAAAACCGGCGCCCGCATCATGAGCCTTGCCGAACCGGAGAAAAAAATGTCTAAATCGGACGCAAATGAAAACGCATATATTGCGCTGCTGGATCCGCCGGATGTGATCCGGCGCAAAATAAAACGCGCAGTGACCGATTCGGAGGGGCAGATCCGTTTTTCATCGGACAAGCCCGGCGTATCCAATCTGATGACCATTTATTCCGTGCTTTCTTGCAAAACCATGGAAGAAGTGGAGCGTGAATTTGAAAGTATGGGATACGGCGAGCTCAAAGAAGCCGCCGCCCAGGCGGTGGTAGAAGAGCTTGAGCCTCTGCAAAAGCGTTTTTCAGAAATACGTGCGGATAAGGAATATTTAAACCGCATCATGCAGGAAGGCGCGGAGGGCGCAGGCGCGCACGCGCGAAGGATGCTTTCGAAAGTTTATAAAAAGATCGGCCTTGCGCCGAGAAAAATATAAGCAGAGTTTAAAGAGGAGGCTTAGCCTCCCCTTTTGGTTATCAGAAGTTGTTTTAAAAAATAATTATTTCGGATTGCCCTTTCCTTCCCGCTTCGCGCCAGTTTTTTTAAGCCCGCGCTCGCGCATATCACATGCTCAGTGAAAACTGCGTTCCCTTTATCCGCCACCCGGCGGCGCTCGGCTCCGCTGCCCCTAGTGAGGAAATTCATTAAAAGACACAGCGGACTTTTCTTTCTCATTTCCCCTTAATAGCATCAATGACTGCCCATATCCAAAACGCTATACTCCAAAAAAACGAAACGTCATGAACGATCCTCGGTATCGAATATGTCCATACCGTATTCGCAGCGTCTGAAGGTGGTGGGATAATCGGATTTGCCATAGAGATAAGCGGCAATATAATGATATTTAGGTTAGCTATGACTATCGCCGCAAAAAGAATCATTGCGCCTTTTTTGCTATCGCCTCGGTAAATCTGCCCCAGCCCAGGAATGATCAACGATAGTATACCTGCAATCACGGGATTTTTTTTCATTTCAGCCATTTTCTCCTCCTTAAAAACAACTTTTGAAGCAAAGGTTGCAAGCCAAGGGGATGGTTCATTTGTCTTTTTTTATTTCAGTATTCTTTCAATCCGGCTTTTTGTAACGTATTTAATAATATTTTATCATACTTACAAAGTATTTGGTATTTTATTCTATTTTGTATAATGAAGGGAATATTTTGCTTCTGGACTATAAATCCGTTAATCAATTGTTAAGAATTCACCCATTAGCCAACTTGGGCGATAAGTGATATAATACCCATATGTTTGGATACATTGAGCCTTTAAAGTGTGAACTGAAGGTGTGTGAGTTTGAAATATATAAGGCGTATTACTGCGGCCTGTGCAAAACGCTGGGGCATGAATATGCGTTCGTTACCTCGGCCTGGGTCAGCTATGACTGCTCGTTTTTATATCTCCTGGCCGATTCCATGAAAAATACGGAAAACAGTACGGGCCCCTGTGCGTGCCTGCTGCACCCTTTAGAAAAGCGTTTGCAGATACGCACGGACAGCGCGTCTTATCCGGCGGCGGTCAATGTGCTCCTTGCATATTATAAAATGAAAGACGACATAGAAGACGGCGGCAAAGCGGCTGTCTGCGCCCTTCCGCTGATCTACCCCGCATATAAAAAAGCCCGGGCGGCATACCCGGAGGCGGCCGAAGCCATCCGGATGATGCACAGCGCCCTTGGCGAAATCCAGCTTAAAAAATCTTCCAGCCTGGACGAACCTGCGGGGGCGTTCGGCGTTATGCTGGGCAAGCTTTTTGAAAGCCTGGATCAAACATGCTGGGAAGACCTATACGACCTCGGGTTCAACCTGGGGCGTTGGCTGTATATCATGGACGCGGTGGATGATCTTAAAAAAGACGAGAAAAAAGGCAATTATAATGCTTTTCTGGAAAAGTATAAAAGTAGCGCTCATCCAACGATTTTAAAAGACGCCGAATTCAACCTTTATTTTTCGCTTGCGCGCGCGTCGCAGGCATACGGACGGCTGCCCGTCCGGAAAAACAAGGGGATACTTGATAATCTTTTTTATCTCGGGCTTAAGAAAAAGACACAATCTGTTTTAGAAGGGGAAGTCGCTTGAATCCATATAGTGTACTCGGCGTATCCGAAAACGCTTCGGAAGAAGATATTAAAAAAGCATACCGCACGCTGGTCAAAAAGTATCATCCGGACCGTTATGCGGGGAACCCGAAAGCCGCGGAAGCGGCTGCGGAAAAACTTAAACAAATCAACCAGGCATACGACATGCTTATCAAGATGCGCCAAAGCGGCCGGAGCTATTCGAATTATTCGGGATATACCGCCGGGACACCTCTTGCACAGGTGCGGGCCGCCATTGCGCGCGGAGACCTTGCGACCGCAGAAATGATGCTGGACCGCATAAGCGAAAGATCTGCGGAATGGCATTACTTAAAAGGCGTGATCCTGCTTCGGCGCGGCTGGTATGAAGGAGCGAGGGAACACCTTGGGACCGCGTACCAGATGGACCCCGGAAACCCGGAATATAAGCAGGCCTGGGATGTCGTGAATCAGACGGGCGCCTCTTACCGAAGCTTTTTCGGAGGGGACAACAAGCCCCTTATGGCTACTTTATGCGCTTCCTGTGCAATCTGTTCGGCTTTAAGCTGTTGCTGCCGGTATTATTAATCTGATTTTTTGGAGGAAACTTTATGCCACTTTATAACAGAGGCGGCGGCGCCGGTATACTCAGCCTTACGTTGATGTTCAGCGCGTTTTCACTTTTGCTGCTGTACCCTGTCTGGCTGCTGCCCGATCTGCAGATCATTTTTTATTATGCCAGTTCTATTTTTGTTATAGGGATTATGATGGAAGAACGCGCGGGTGCGGCTGTTATTTCGGCGGCTGCCGTTTCCCTGATTGGGTTTCTGGTTCTGCCCGATAAAACAATGATTCTGCCGTATGTTTTCTTTTTTGCCCATTACGGCATCGGAAAATATATAATAGAAAACCGGCAGAAGGGCGGCGCGGCCGTCATATTAAAACTCATTTATTTCAATGCGGCGATGGCGCTTTTGTATTTTGTCGCACCGGCCCGCCTTTTTGGGCTTCTGCCGTTTGATTTGCCGCTGGCCGCCTTTATTGTGGTGATGGAAGCAATATTTTTGGCGTATGACTTTTTGTTTTCCGCTTTCGCCCATTTCTATGACGACAGGGTCCGGCGGTATCTTTCGGGGTCGTCCTTTTAGCGGCGGCCGCAGCGCTATGGGCGGCATGCGGGCAATGCAAATGCCGGGAACAATCGGCCGCCATGGGATGTCTAAAGTCTGATAAGCTGCAGTGAAGGAGGAGATCATGGACAGTTCAATGTATGAGGCCATTGCTTATATCATGCGTTACTGGTTTGTCTTTGCCATGTTCGTGATACTCGCCGCCGTGATTTACGCGTCGGTCAGCGAATACCGACAGCGCAAGTATGTTATGGAAGAAGTGGGCCAGTACGTAGGCTACCTGGAGATCGAAAGCGGGCCGGACGAAATGATCGGCGAGCGCCGGGGCATCCGTGCGGAAAACACGGTGGGAAGGCTTCCACGTTCGGATATCAGCATCAATGATTACAGCGTGGCCAAAACACACGCCCTGCTTTACAAAAAAGGGGACGACCTGTATCTGTCTCCCATGGGCCGCGCGATCACCATGCTCAACGGAAAACGCATCACCCGCCCGCAGGTTCTGAAAACCGGGGATATAGTTACTTTAGGCGAGATAGACGTACGTATATTCATCAAAAGAATGAGGCTGCAAAATGATTATTAAACGCAAAAGCACCGGCCTGATCCTTTGGTTTATGATTTTGTTCGGTATCAGCGCGCTCGGACTGCTTGCTTTTCAAAACGGAGAATTCGACCCGGGCGCTATTTTCCTTTGCATAGGCATTGTTTCCTTAATACTGGTGCAGTATAACCTGCTTAAAAACGCATTCAAGCATTTGGAGCGCTTTACGCTGCTGATTGCGGATTTTTTGTGCGTGCTGAGCCTGATTGTTCTCTACCGGCTCAACCCGGACATTGCCGTACGGCAGTTTGTGTGGATCGCCATTGGAAACGTTATGATGGTCATTGCGTTGCTGGTGATCCGCAAGGTATATAATTTTGGACGTTTAAACTGGCTTTTTATGATCCTTATGGTCGCCCTGCTGGGCAGCACGCTGCTGTTTGCCCGTACCATCGGGGGCGCAAAAAACTGGATCAGCATAGGGCCCTTTTCTTTCCAGCCCAGTGAATTTGCAAAGATCCTTTTTATTGTCGCAACCGCATATTTTTTATCCACCCGCAAAAAAATGCGTTCGCTTTGGGTGTATATTGTTTTTACGGCCGTCAGCGTTGGACTGCTGGTGCTGTCCAAAGACCTTGGCGGCGCGCTGCTGTTCTGCGGCACTTTTCTGGTTGTTTTTTATGCGGGCACCGGAAACGCCTGGCTCACGCTGGGCGGCATCGGCGTGTTCGGCGCGGGCGCGGTGGGAAGCTACTACCTGTTTTCCCATGTAAAAGTGCGGGTGGACGTATGGCGTGATCCCTGGGCCCTTTATAACGACGAGGGGTATCAGATTGTCCAGGGGCTGATGGCCATTGCAAGCGGCGGCCTTTTGGGAAGCGGCCTTGGGCTCGGCATGCCCGGGGTGATCCCGGCCGCGCATACCGACTATATCTTTGCGGCGGTGAGCGAGGAGTTCGGCCTGATCGCGGGCCTTTTGCTGATCGGCTTTTATTTGGTGTTTATTATTCGCGGTATCCTGATCGCCTTAAATGCGCGCAGCGTGTTTGACGCGCTTTTGGTTTTCGGGTGTACGGTCATGCTTTCTTTGCAGAGCTTTATCATTATCGGCGGAGTCATCAAATTGATCCCCCTTACCGGCATCACCCTGCCTTTCTTAAGTTACGGAGGCAGTTCGGTGATCTCCGCTTTTCTGCAGCTTGGAATCATTGAGGGCGTTGCCATCAAGAACGGAGAGCATGACGAAGCTGAAATTGCGGAGATGGGAGGCGAAGTCGTATGAAAAAGCCGAACATCAAGCTCAATATACGCGTTACCCTGGCCGTGTTTGTTTTGCTGTTTTTAATATTGGGCGGCTACCTGGCTTACTCCGTGGGCAAATACGGAAGCACATGGTTTTCCATGCCGTATAATCCGCGGATCGCCGCGGCACGGGAAAGCGTGGAGGCCGGAACCGTCTATGACCGCAACGGCGTGGCGCTGGCATGGACGGAAGGCGGCGTGCGCAGGTATGCGGCAGACGGAGATACGCGGCGCGCGGTCGCGCACGTTGTGGGGGATACGCAGGGAAAGACGATCGGCGCGCAGACCTATTACGCAAAATATCTGTACGGGTATGACAAGTCCGTTTTTGAACGCCTGAACCTTGCGGCTTCGGGAGACGACTTAAGCGGAAGCGATATAAAGCTGACCATTGATTCGGACCTTTGCACCTATATCTATAACCATATGGATTATAACGGCGCGGTGGTGGTGCTGGACACCGAAACGGGGGAAGTGCTGGCCAGTGTAAGCAAGCCTTCGTTTGACCCGGAAGACCTGCCGTATATTACGGAAGAGGACGAAGAAGGTTCGGAATATGTCAACCGGGCAACCATGGGCAAATATCCGCCGGGTTCCACCATGAAAATCGTAACGGCCGCGGCCGCGCTGGAAAACGGTGTAGATTTTACCTATGACTGCACAGGCAGCCAGATCATTGAAGGACAGGATATCACCTGCCCCGAAGACGGCGGGCACGGCAGCGTAGACCTTGAAAGCGCCTTTATTGAGTCCTGCAATACATATTTTGGCCTTTTGTCCACCAAGCTGGGCGGCAATACGCTTGCGCAGACCGCAAAAAACTTTTTGTACAACACGGAATTCAATTTTTCTGATTTCCTGCTGTACTCCAGCCAGTTTGAGTCTTCGGACAATCTGGGCGACGTTGCCTGGGCGGGAATTGGGCAGTACAATGATCTGATCACGCCCATGCATAACGCAATGATCGCCGGGGCAATCGCAAATAACGGAAAAATGCTGGAGCCAAAACTGCTTTTGGATGTTTTGCATGACGGGGACAGTGTTTATGATTACTCTGCAAACACGCTGACCACCGTGACGCGCGCGGACACGGCCCAAACCATCAAAGAATTCATGCGGGAAACCGTGGAAGAAGGAACGGCAACCAGCGCGCAGGTGGGAGGCGTCACGGTTTGCGGAAAAACCGGAACAGCCGAATACGTAAGCGATGACGGCGAGATTAAAAACCATTCCTGGTTTGTGGGCTTTGTGGACGGAAGTGCGCATCCCCTTGCAATTAGCGTGGTTTTGGAAGGCGCGGGCTATGGGTCCGCCCATGCCGCACCCCTGGCCGGGGATGTGTTGGCGTACGCGATAGACTTGGGATACTGATATGGGAGAACTCCAAAACAAATTAAAACAGCTTCCCCAAAAAAGCGGCGTTTATATGATGAAAGACGCGGACGGGAAGGTCATATACGTAGGCAAGGCAAAAGTTTTAAGAAACAGGGTGAAGCAGTACTTTACTGGCGTGCAGAAGTATTCAAAGGTTGCGGCCATGGTTTCCAACATTGCGGACCTGGAGTACATTATCTGCGACACGGAACTGGAGGCACTGATCCTTGAATGCAATTTGATCAAGCAGTACCGTCCCTATTACAATATCCTTTTAAAAGACGATAAGCATTATCCGTATGTGCGGATAGACCTTTCGGAGCCTTACCCGCGGCTGACCATTGTGCGCAAAGTAAAAAATGACGGGGCAAAATATTTTGGCCCGTATATTGCGGCGCATACCATCCGGGACGTTCTGGACAGCATTTATAAGATTTATCCGCTTCGGAGCTGCAAGAAAGATATCCTTAAAATGATCCGGCGAAAAGAACGGCCCTGCCTGAATTACGAGATGAAACGCTGTGTCGGGCCCTGCACGGGAAACATATCCCAAAGCGAATACGGCGCGATGGTCCGTGAAGTGAAAGATATGCTGGGCCGGAAGCAAAACAAATTGAAAGCGGCCCTGAAGGCGGATATGGACCGGGCGGCTGAAAACCAGAATTATGAAAAAGCGGCAATGCTGCGGGACAAGATCCGTCTGATCGAGCGGATATCCAGCCACCAGAAAGCCGGATTTCCAAACCTTAAGGATAAAGACATATTCGGAATCTACTGCGGGGAAAGCGTTGCCGCCCTGCAGGTATTTTTAGTGCGGGACGGAAAATTAAGCCATGCGGAAAAATATTATTTTGAATATGCCGGGGAAGACGAAGGGGAGATACTCTCTTCCTTTCTGACACAGTATTATATGGACAACCCCGCAATCCCGAAACACATTTATATTTCCACCGGCCTTCCGGACCGGGATACGGTGCAAAAATGGCTGTCCGCGCAAAAAGGCGGAAAGGTGGAGATATCCTGCTCCAGCCGGGGCGACAATAAAAAGCTGGCGCTTTTGGCGCAGAAAAACGCAATGGATGCGGTAAAACTGAAAGAAGGCATGCATGCAAAGAAAAAGCGTGCGCTCAGGAGCCTGGCGGAGGCGGTCGGCGTTACGGGAGAGATCAGCCGGATAGAGTGTTATGACATTTCAAATACGCAGGGTACGGACAGCGTGGCTTCCATGGTTGTTTTTGAGGACGGAGCGGCAAGCCGCAAGCTGTACAGGCGTTTTAAAATTAAAGCGGTCGAGGGCAGCAATGATTTCGCCTCTCTTAAAGAAGCGGTCACCCGGCGCCTTTTGCGGGGCCTTTCGGGAGACCGTGGCTTTACGCCCCTGCCCGACCTGATTGTTGTGGACGGAGGGAAAGGGCAGCTTTCCGCGGTAATGGACGCGCTTTATTCACTGGGGGCGGAAAATATCCCCCTCATAAGCCTTGCAAAGAGGGAAGAAGAAATCTTTCTTCCGGGACAGAGCGACAGTATTCTTCTTAAAAAAAACAGCCCGGAATTCCGGCTGATCACCTCTCTGCGCGATGAAGCGCACCGTTTTGCAATTACCTACCACCGCCGCCTGCGGGAAAAAAGGCAAAGCGTAAGCGAACTTGACAAAATCCCCGGCATTGGAGATGCGCGCAAAAAAGCGCTGCTTAAAAAGTTTTCCGGCATGGGTAAGATCAGAAATGCTTCTATAGACGAGCTTGCCGGTGCAGACGGGATCAGCCGGGCGCTTGCCAAAACGATTTATGCGTATTTTCACGGTGAAAGCGGACAGTGACCCTGTTTACCAAAAAAGCCTCCGCATCTGCGGGGGCTTTTTGATCCATATGTGGGCGCCCGAAAAGCGCTGCTCTTGGGGACGCAAATATTTTTAAAAAAGTTTACGGTTCAAAGAATTTTTAAAGATCACTGCTCTCCAAAATTCTTGGAAACCAGTTCGACAAGTGCGTTTACAGCTGCCTTTTCATCATTGCCGTTGGCAAACACATAAATAGACTCGCCATATTTTACACCCAGCGACAGCAGTCCCATTATGCTCTTTGCATTGATTTTCTTGTTGCTGTACTCAATTAAAATCTGTGATTCAAATTGGTTTGCAACCTGCACAAAACTTGCGGCAGCCTTTGCCTTTAAGCCATCATAATGTTTAATGACGATTTCCTTGTAGATCATGACAAATCCTCCTTTGATATTAGTTCTTCAGCAATTTGTTTTAGTTTACGAAACCGGTGATTTATGCCTGATTTTGTGAACCCGGAAGTCATTTCTGCCAGTTCGGAAAGCGTTGCCTCCGGATTATTAAGACGCAACATAGCGGCCTGCGCCAGCGGTTCGCTTAAATTCTGAATACCAATCTTTTTGTCGATCAATTGAATCATCTTCAGCTGCCTGACCGCAGCATTAACGGTTTTATTGATATTTGCGGTCTCACAATTAACCGCTCTGTTTACATTGTTCCGCATTTCTTTGAGTATTCGTATGTTTTCCAAATCAAGTACGGAAGAATGTGCGCCGATGACGGTTAAAAGGTTTGCGATATCGTCTCCGCTTTTTAAGTATACCACATAGTTTGATTTTCGAAAAACTATTTTTGCAAATATTTTTTGATTATTTAAAATATTCAATAAGCGGTCTGCAAAATCCTTTGAAGACAATACGAATTCCATATGGTAATTTTTTTTTGGATCGGAGAGGGTGCCGCACCCCAAAAACAGCCCCCGGAGAAAGGCGGCGGCCAGCTGTGGCCGGGAAAGGATTCGCCCGGGAGGGGTATGCGACAAAAAAAGCGTGCCCTTTGGCGGAAAACCGAGCGACTCGAGAAGCGGCAAAACCACGTCGCTGCCCGAAATCACCAAAGCGTAGGTGTTCTTTTTTTTCATCCGGTTTTCAAGAACATCTATTTCGCTGTCGATCCCGTAAAAATTTTTCAGGAGCTGGTACGTTCTTTTGGCGACGGGCATAAACTCAAAATGCAGTTTTAAGGCCATACCGCTGCTGCTTAAGGTGATATTGCCCGCTGAAGCCAGCAGCGCAAACAATTCCGCGCCTGCGGCACGGGGGTCTGTTAGATGGATGCGGCATAGCTCGTCTTTAACTTTTTGCGAAAAGGACATAAGCGCCTCCTGGTTGGTTTTTGGGGCGGCAAAAAAGCGCTTTTAAAATGCAGACGTTTTTTTAGCTGCCTTCGGCCGCCGTGCCAAAAGCCTTATACGGACTGTTTTTGTTTTTCCAGGTTCAGGTCCCGGTGTTCTAAGTACACCTTGGAATTGGTTTTCAAAAGGCGTTCATAAAGCTCCTGTGCAACCGCGACGCTGCGGTGCATGCCGCCGGTGCAGCCAATGCCGATCACCAGCTGTTTTTTGTCCTGCTCTAAAAAATAGGGGCTCACAAACTCAACCATATCCACAATCTTATCAAGAAGGGTATGTACGCGCTCGTAGGAAAAAACAAATTCCTTTACGTCCGGCGAAAGGCCGGAATGCGGACGCAGGTCTTTGATATAAAAGGGGTTCGGGATAAAACGCATGTCAAACACAAGGTCCGCGTCCATCGGGATGCCCCGCTTATAACCAAAAGAAATCACCGAGATCAGCAGTGAAGAATCTTTGTCTTCGGTAAAGTAGCTGTCGATCACGTCGTATAACTTGCGGATGGAGTACGTGGACGTATCTATGACCCGGTCGGACATATCTTTGATGCGCTGCAACTGCCTGCGTTCTGCGTGGATGCCCGAGAGAATGTTGCCGCTTTGGGAAACGGGATGCGGCCGGCGCGTCTGCTTGAAGCGGCTGACCAGCGTTTCGTCCGAGGAATCCAAAAACAGGATGCTTAAGGAAAGGTCCATTTTTTTCAGCTCGTCAATCGCATCGTAAATGGTGTTGAACCAGTCACCCATGCGGGTATCCACAGCAATGGCAACCTTCTGAAGCGGTTTGGGGCTGTCAAGGCACAGCTTTGCAAACGGCGGGATCAGTTCGGGGGGCAGGTTGTCTACACAAAAGTATTTAAGGTCTTCCAGACGGTGCAGTGCAGAGGTTCTTCCCGCGCCCGAAAGCCCGGTTACAATAGTCAGTTCCATATTATTTATGCATCCTCCTTTGCGTTGATAATGCGGCCTGCCGGCACACCGGCAGTTTGTGCTTTTTGGATGGAATAAGGCGTCACGCCTACGTCCTGGGGACGGTGCGCGTCGCTGCTCAAAATAAAATCTACGCCGGTCGAAAGGCATTCTTTAAGCTCTTCGGGCGAGAATTCAGGGTGCTTGTTGTTGATCTCCAAAAGCACGCCTTTTTTGGCTGCTGCGGCCGCGATTTCCGGCTTATAAACGGGCAGGCCGTAACCGATGTGGGTGATGATCCTGACATCGTTATTACGGATGGCCGAAAGGTACGCGTCTGTATACCGGCGGACCGCTTTTTCACTATGCGATTTGGGTAGCATAAAGAAAAGCGCGGAGGAGGGCCCGGCAAACCGGACCAGTTTGTGAAACCCAAACAGAAGAAGATCAAAACTTTTTTCATAGCCCCGAGGGATATCCAGTTCCCCGTCCAGCGAAAGCAAATTGAGTTCCAAAGCGGATTTCACTTTGATGACGTCTTTATATTTGTCCCGCATGAGGGAGATATCTTTCAGGTAAGCCTCCACGTCGCGGACCGCATAAAAAGCATGCCGCACCGAATGGTCGGAAATGGCGATTTCCGAAAGGCCGCGGCTTATGGCGGCCTCAACGTTTTGTTCTACGGTGCCCGTTCCGTGGCTGTGGACGGTATGGGTGTGGTAATCAAACGCCGGTTTCATGTAACAAAGTCCCCAATCAATTTAACTTCTGTCTCCAGCGGTATGCCGGTTTTGCGGGCCACCTCATCCTGCACATGGCGGATGAGAGCGTGTATATCCGCCGCGGTAGCCCCGCCCGTATTAATAATAAACCCTGCATGCTTTTCTGAAACCGCAGCGCCACCCACCGAACAGCCCTTAAGGCCGCATTGTTCGATCAGCGTACCTGCAAAATATCCCGGCGGACGTTTAAACGTACTGCCCGCGCTGGGATAATTCAAAGGCTGGCAGTTTTTTCGCCGGGCATTTAAGTCTGTAAGCAATTTTAAAGAAGCGTCCCGGTTCCCTTCGGGCAAGGTGAAAGAAGCGCCCAGAACGATCAGGCCGCCAGGGCCCACCGCGCTTTGGCGGTAGGAAAAGCGCATTTCACTGTTTGCAAGCTCGCGGATCTCCCCGTCCGGCGTGAGTACGCGGACAAAAGAAATAAAATCTTTCAGTTCGCCGCCGTAGGCGCCCGCGTTCATGGCTACGCCGCCGCCCAGCGCCCCCGGGATACCGCCCGCAAATTCAAGGCCGGAAAGCCCCGCTTCTATGCAGGCCGCCGCAAGGTCGCGCAGGGTCGCGCCTGCCTGCGCGTATACCGTGTTTTTATGGACGGAGATGTCTGAAAAATCATCGGCCAGTTTGATAACAACTCCTGCAAAGCCTTTGTCGGAAACCAAAAGGTTCGAACCCCGGCCGATCACTATCCAGGGGAGGCCGCTATTTTGCGCGCGGGTGAGGGCACGGCGGATTTCGTCTTCATTTTTAGGCAGATACAGTTCTTTTGCAGGCCCGCCCGCTTTAAAAGTGGTGTGGTTGCGCATGGGCTCATTTATAAGCCGCCGGATTTCTTCCATAGTCTCTCCAATACCTGATGCCGCCGCCTGAAGCGCCGGTCTTATGGATTCGGTGAACGCTGATTCAATCTGCGTTTGTTATTTAAGTTTACATTATTTTTTTTGTTTGCACAAGCGGGCGGAGAGCGGCGGCTTCAGATCCGCCGGGTTGAAAATACCTGCGCAGACATAAAAAAAAGGCGGATGCGCCGCCTTTTTGTTTTTTTGACCCTTATTTTATCTTCAGCTGTTCATACGCCCACAGCGAACCCTGGTATTCGTCCAGGTCGATCTCTTCGTTTGCGCCCGCAACTTTGCCCGTGGTGGTGTATTGCCGGAAAGTCCAGCCTTCTACAAGGGGCTGGCTCTGGTCGTCTATAATCCAGAAATCATAGTCGCTGTAATCGTCATAGATCCGGTTATAAACCGTATAAGGAACGTATAAAACAGGCTTTACGCCGTAATAGTCCGTGACAGCCGCAATAAAGACGGCAAGTTCGGATTTGAAGTTCTCGTTTTCCGCTATGGTGCCTTCCACATCAACGGCCGGGGGCAGCGTTCCCTTTGTTTTGGGCACGGTGGCTATAAAGTTTGCAGCCTGGTCCTGCGCGGGGCTCGTGTCGGTAAAAAAGTGATACGCGCCGGGCGTGATGCCGTTTTTCAATGCGCCGTCCCAGTTTTGCTGAAAGGTGGGGTCCTGGTTGGTAGCGCCTTCGGTCGCCTTGATGTAGGCAAATTCAATGTCGCTGCTCTGCGCCATGGCCATCCAGCTGATGTCGCCCTGATAGTGGGAAACGTCAATGCCCTGTATCGTCCAAAGAGACCATACAAAAACGCTCAGCAGCACAAGAGCGACGGCCGCGGCCGCAATCAAAGACAGTACAATGATTTTTTTCTTGTTCCAATGCGTAAAAAATCCACTGTGGGAACTGCGATACTTCACCCGCTATCACCTCGATCATATAGTAAGATATTGTGTGTATAGGATAATTGTAACACCGCCGCGGTGGCTTTGCAAACAGGGCGGTCCTTTCGTTTATGGAGACAAAAAAAGTTAAAATAAAAGGGACGGCAATGCGTCCCTTAAACGTGTGCAATGGAATCGTGGATCAGCTTCCCTGCAAAATTTTAAGCAGGTTCTGGTCCAGTTTGTCCGTGCCCACCTGCCCCATGCTGCGCAGGCGGAAGTTCATGGCCGCCACTTCAATGATGATGGCAAGGTTACGGCCGGGCCGTACAGGCACCACGATCTGCGGGATCTTTACGCCCAGCAGGGTGATATGGTTGTCTTCTATGCCCAGACGGTCTACGTTCTCAATATTACCAAGCTCAAGATGGATGGCAATATTGATGTCCTTTTCCTGCATAACGGCGCCCATGCCGTACAGTACGGACACGTCAATAATGCCGAGGCCGCGGATCTCCATCATATGCCGGATGATATCCGGGCTGCGGCCGATGAGCGTTTCATCTGAAAGCTTGTGTATTTCAACCACATCGTCCGCAACAAAACGGTGACCGCGTTTTACAAGTTCGAGGGCGGTTTCGGATTTGCCTACGCCGCTTTCGCCGGTAATAAAGATGCCCACGCCGTATACGTCCATCAGCCCGCCGTGGCGTGAGATGGAAGGAGAGAGGATCTCGTCTAAATACAGGGTGATCTTATGGCTCAACTTGGTAGTGGTGAGCCCGCTCATGAGCACGGGAACATTGTTTTCCCGCGCACAGTCCAAAAATTCTTCCGGCGGCGTCAGGTTGCGGCCAATGAGAACGCAGGGGATGGGGTAAGAAAAAAACTGTTCTAAGATGTCTTTGCGCACCTTGGGCGAAAGCGTTTGCAGGTAGGTCATTTCCACCATGCCGAAAAGCTGCACCCGGTTGACCGCAAAATACTCAAAAAACCCGCTCATTTGAAGCCCCGGGCGGTTTAAGTCGCTGGTGTCGATCTCCATGGAATCACGCGTGCCCATATAAAGAATGTTCAGCTTGATCTTTTCTGCCAGATCCTTAATTTTTATGATCCTTTTCATTAAACCTCTCCAAAAATGAATTGATTGATGACGGCGGCGACACCGTTGTTTTCATTGGTGGCCGTAACGTGGTCGGCGGCGTCCAGGACTTCTTTGCGCGCATTGCCCACCGCAACGCCCAGACCGGCCGCATGAAGCATGGGCAGGTCTATTTCGCTGTCCCCAATGGCAATGGCCTGCTCTTTTGCAAGGCCCAGTTTTTGCAAAAGAAAAGAAAGGGCCTTTCCTTTGGAAACGGCGGCGGAAACGATTTCCAAAAAACCGCTTTGGGAATAAACGGCCTTTACATCCGGAAAACGCGCGGAAATTTCCGCATGCATGGCGTCCACCCTTTCCTGGGTGTCTATAATAAGGATCTTGGAGGTGTTTATTTCTTTCCAGTCCATGATCCCCGGGTCTTCCCTGCCGGAAAAGCGGCAGCTTTTTTCGTATGCGTCCGTATAAGCGGTGCGGCTTATAAAATAAAAATCGCTGCCGCAGAATATTTGAAAATAAGCGTCCTTCCCGGCCGCGTAGCGCATGATCTCTTTAGCGGTCCCGGGGGGAACGGGATTTGCGTATATCTCCTGTCCGTCGGGGTCGGTCACCACTGCGCCGCCCGATGAAATGGCATAGTCCCGGTGGCCGATGATGTCCGATGCAAAACGCATGCCTTCCACCGTCCGGCCTGAAGCCAGCACAATGCGGACGCCCGCGCGGGCCGCCCGGCGGATGGCGGTTATATTCTCTTGGCTGATCTCTTTGCCTGCGGTGAGCAGGGTGTCGTCCAGGTCCAGCGCAATCAGCTTATAGCCGGTTTTTTTGATGTTTTCCATACCATTTCATTATACATGAAATCCCTTTTATTTGGAAGCGGAATTTATGATATAATGGGTGTTATAAGGAGGGGCGAAGACAGCGATGCAAGCCTTTACGCATTTACATGTTCACAGCGAATACAGCTTACTGGACGGCGCGGCCCGGCTGGGCGATTTGATTCGGCGCGCGGACGAGCTTAAAATGAAAAGCCTTGCGGTAACCGACCACGGCGTGCTTTACGGCGCGTTGGATTTTTATACCCAGGCGAAAAAGGCGGGCATTAAGCCCATTATTGGCTGCGAGATGTATGTGGCCAAAGACCGGCTTTTAAAAAATGCCGGGCAGAAAGACTATTCCCACCTTCTTTTGCTCTGTAAGGATTTAAGCGGATATAAAAATTTAATGAAGCTGGTTTCCATTGGCTTTGTAGAAGGGTTTTATTACAAACCCCGCATAGATTACGGAATTTTAGAAAAATATAAAGAAGGCCTCATCTGTACCTCCGCATGCCTGGCGGGAGATATTCCAAAGGCGTTGCTGGGCGGAGACAAGGCGGGTGCAAAAAAGGTGGCCCTGCGCCTGAAAGAGATGTTTGGCGGCGATTTTTATATAGAACTGATGGACCACGGGCTGCCCGAACAGAAAATGGTGAATCCCATGCTGATCCGCCTGGCGCGGGAACTGGATATTCCGCTGGTGGCCAGCAACGACGTGCATTATACCGCGCGGGAGGACAGCCTGGCGCAGGATGTGCTTACCTGCATCCAGACGGGGACCCGCCTTTCGGACGAAAACAAGCTGACCTTTGCCACACAGGAATTTTATTTGAAATCCGCAGAGGAGATGGAAGAGCTGCTGGGGTATGTTCCGGACGCGCTTTCAAACACCATGAAGATCGCGGAGGCGTGTAACCTTGAGATAGAATTTGGAAAGCTTTATCTGCCCCGTTTTGATCCGCCGGACGGCCTTGGGGATTTTGAATATCTCATGCAGCTGGCGGAAGAGGGCCTGCATACGCGCTACCCCGAGGCAACGGAAGAAATACAAAACCGGTTTGAATATGAAATGAAGACCATCCGTGAAATGGGTTTTGTAAACTATTTTCTTATTGTTTGGGATTTTGTGCGTTTTGCCAAAGAAAACGGGATCATGGTGGGCCCCGGCCGGGGAAGCGCGGCCGGGAGCATTGTAGCCTATTCGCTTGGGATCACCAACATAGACCCGATCCGCTACACGCTTTTGTTTGAGCGGTTTTTGAACCCCGAACGCGTTAGCATGCCGGATATCGACATTGATTTTTGCTATGAACGGCGGCAGGAAGTCATAGATTACGTGACCCGCAAGTACGGGCACGACCGGGTGGCGCAGATCATCACGTTCGGCACTATGGGCGCGAGGCTGGTGATACGGGATGTGGCGCGGGTCCTGAGCATCAGTGTGCAGGAGGCCGACCGCATTGCAAAAATGGTTCCTTTTGAACTGAAAATGACTATTGACAAGGCGCTGGCGGGCAACGCCCGCCTGCGTCAGGAATATGAAACAAACGAGAACGCAAAAAAAATTATAGACATTGCCAAAAGGCTGGAGGGCATGCCGAGGCACGCTTCCACCCATGCGGCGGGCGTAGTGATCGCGCGCGACGAGATTACCAATTACGTACCGCTGCAGACCAACACAAAAGACGAAGGCGTAATGACCCAGTATACCATGAAAAAACTGGAGAGCATCGGCCTTTTAAAAATGGATTTTCTGGGGCTTCGTACCCTGACCGTGATCCGCGATACGGTTGAAATGGCAAAAGAGCAGCAGGGAGCGGATATCGACATAGACGGCATCGATCTAAACGACAGGGACGTATACGCCATGATCTCCGCGGGAGACACCGACGGTGTGTTCCAGCTGGAAAGCGCGGGGATGCGGCGGCTGATGCAGGACCTTCGGCCCGGAAATATTGATGAAATCATGGTGGGGATATCCCTGTTCCGCCCGGGCCCGATGGATTTTATTCCGGAATATATCCGCTGTAAAAACGACCCGGGGAGCATCCGCTACGCGCACCCCGTATTACAACCTATTCTGGAGGACACCTACGGCTGCATGGTGTATCAGGAGCAGGTGATGCGGATGGTGCGGGATATTGCAGGTTATTCCATGGGGCGAAGCGACCTGGTGCGTCGCGCCATGAGCAAAAAACAGGCCGAAACCTTAAAGCGGGAGCGGGACGTTTTTATTAACGGCGAGACGGTGGACGGAAAGGTGACGGTAGAAGGCGCGCTCAGGCGGGGCGTGGACAAAAAAACCGCGAACGCGCTGTTTGACCAGATGATGGAATTTGCAAACTATGCGTTCAATAAATCACATGCCTGCGCGTATGCCTTTGTGGCCTACCAGACGGCGTATTTAAAATATCACTATAAGGTGGAGTACTGGACGGCGCTTTTAAACAGCTACCTTACCAGCAAACCCCGTTTGTCCCAGTATATACAAAGCTTAAAGCAGGCCGGAATAGAGATCCTGCCGCCCGATGTGAACCGTTCTGAAATGAAGTTTACGGTAGAGGCGGGAAAGATCCGCTTTGGCTTTTCCGCCATCGCGTTTGTGGGGGAGGCCATTGACAGCGTGGTTTTAGAGCGCAAGCGGGGCGCTTATAAAGGGTTTGCGGATTTTGTGGACAGAAATGCCGCGGTCCTCAATAAAAAAAGGCTGGAGAGCATGATCCTGTCCGGATGCTTTGACGCGTTCGGGCATACGCGCGCCGCGCTGATCGGGGCGTACGACGGCGTGCTCGCCCATGCGCTGGACACGGCAAAACGCCAGGCCGCCGGGCAGATCTCCCTGTTTGACATTGCGGGCGAAGAATTTGACAGCGGGGCGGATATACCCGATATGCCCGAATTTCCGCAAAGCCGCAAAATGGCGTACGAAAAAGAAATGACCGGGCTGTATATCAGCGGGCATCCTCTGCTGGAATATGCCGCCCTGTTTTCCGGGCGGGCGGACAGCGTGGCACGCATCATGGAATCCGCACAGGATGAAATAACGGCCATGGATTACGACGGAAAAAAAGTGGAACTGCTCGGCATATTGAGCGATGTTCGCACGCGGGTGACCAAAGCCAAAGCAACCATGGCAAACGCCGCCATAGAAGATTTGACCGCGCGGATGAACGTGATTGTTTTTCCGTCCGCTTTTTCGCGGTTTGAGCGGTTTTTGCAAAACGACGCCGTTGTGCTTTTATCCGGACGGGTGACAGTGACGCCCGGGCAGGACCCGGAAATCATTGCGGAGGCCGTTACGCCCTATTCCAAAGACGACGAAAAATACGCGGGCATGCAGCTTTATATAAAAACAAAAAGCGGGCAGGTAGGGCAGATCACGGCTGTTTTGGAACAGTACCCGGGCACGCATGCAACCATTGTTTACATAGAAGATCAGAAGAGCACGCGGAAGGTGGGCGGCAAATACTGCGCGGCCTATAACGACCGTCTGCTGGCCGCTCTGCGGGAGAGGCTGGGCGACGGAAATGTAATAATAAAATAAAATTACAAAAATCATTGTAATTTGATTGAAAATTATGATAAAATGGGTGACGAAATAGGATTGCAGCGGCTTTTTTCAAGGCCGCAGGATCAGACGGCATACGTGGAATAAAGGCGGCCGCAAAAGCGCGGCCGGATCTTGGCGGGTCCCCCCGGAAAGCCGGGAAACTTTTTGGGGTATGATGGGGAGGCGCTTGGTATGTGGGTCGTGGTCAGCATTATGAAAGACCGGGCGGCAGCCTTAAGGGCGCAGGAAATCCTGCAAAAAGAAGGGCTGCTGGTAGAATTACGGCCTGTTGCAAGAAAAAAGGGAACGGGAATCTATGAGATTCTTGTTTTGGAATCCGAGGCGCTGGAGGCCAGAGAGATACTGGCGGAACGCGGTATGGCATAATAGATTTTTATTTTTTTGGGAGAATTTGATGAAACAGAGAATTGGAATTTTGACAAGCGGCGGCGATACACCCGGCATGAATGCCGGTATCCGTGCCGTTGTAATGGCGGCCGAAAATGCGGGCCTCACGGTAATGGGCATTACCAAAGGATACGCCGGTCTGATAGATGGACGGGTCTCCCGTGTGAAAGTGGAAGACGTGGAAGGCATTGAACACAAGGGCGGCACGATTCTCAGGACCGCGCGCTGCGAAGCATTCAAGACCCCCGAAGGCCAGCAAAAGGCGCTGCATGTGATCCGCGCTTTCGGCATTTCGGGCATGGTGGTGATCGGCGGGGACGGAAGCTTCCAGGGCGCAAAGGTTTTAAGCCACCTTGGAATCCCGACCATCGGCATTCCCGGCACCATAGACAACGACCTTGCCTATACCGATTACACCATTGGATTCGACACTGCGGTAAACAGCGTGATCAGCGAGATGGCCAAGATCCATGATACTATGGAATCCCATGAGCGTATCGGCATTATTGAAGTCATGGGAAACAAATGCGGCGACATTGCGCTTCGCGCGGGCATTGCCGGCGGCGCGGAGCACGTTATTGTTCCCGAAGTGGATTTTGACGTGGACGCGATCAGCGAAAAGATTGTAGAAGCGCGCATCAAGGGCAAGATGACCAGTATTGTTCTTATTGCGGAAGGTGCCGGACGGGGCGAGGCACTGGCAAACTATATTCGCGCCAAAGCCAATTTGGACGCAAAGGCCATTGTTTTGGGATATATCCAGCGGGGCGGGAATCCGTCCGCGTTTGACCGTATCCGCGCAAGCCGCATGGGCATTCGCGCAGTGGAGCTTTTGTCCCAGGGCATCGGCAACCGCGTGGTGGGCATCCGCGAAGATAAAATCATTGATGAGGACATTGATGAAGCACTTTCCATGGAACTGAAGTTTGACATGGATTTGTACGAAGAATTCAAGATACTGTCCGAGAACGTTTAAGGTTTCAAATAACCGGGGGAGTACGGGTGTATTCCCCCTTTTTTAACAACGCCCCCGGCGGCAGTCAAGACGAAGGGTTGTGTTTTTATTTCTATGAATACGTTTTGTGTTCCCGTTTGCCTCAAAATCGGCGGCGGCATTCTGTACAGCGAACTTTTATCCACCGGCGCAATAAAAAAAACCGACCGCGTGATGCTGATATGCGACAAAGTGGTCGGCAAACTGTACGGGGAAACGCTGTTTTCTTTTTTGTCTGAGAACGCCAAAGAAGTAAAACGTGAATTTGTAAAAGCGGGATCCCTGCGGGAAGCTCTTTTGATGGCTTATTATATCATCAATAAAGACTTCAACGTGGTGGTGGCCATGGGCGGCGGAAAAGTGCTGGATGTGGGCAAGTATGCCGCATCCATGAGCAAGCGGACTTTTGTGAGCGTGCCGACATCCATTTCCCACGACGGGGTGGCGAGCCCCATTGCCGTGCTGAAGTTTGACGGAGGCAGCGTGCGCAGCCTGCAGTGTAAAATTCCGGAATTTATTTTAATGGATCTGGACATTATAAAAGATGCGCCGCGGCAGCTCATTACTTCCGGGCTGGGCGATCTGGTTTCCAACATTACCGCGCTCAAGGACTGGAAAAAAGCTGCGGACAAAGGCTTTGCGGAGATGGATGATTTTGCGTACATCATATCCGGTACCGCCGTGCGCGCGGTATTGCAGTACCAGGGTTCTTCCCTTGCCGACGACAAGTTTTTAACGCAGTTGGCCGAATCGATCGTTCTTTCCGGCCTGGCAATGAATATTACCGGCAATTCACGTCCGTCTTCCGGGGCGGAGCATCTGATCAGTCACGGGATCGACTCGATCGGCAAAGGGATCTCCCACGGCATACAGGCCGCGGTGGCGTCTTTGCTGGTAGAATATTTATACGGCGGCGACGTGGACGCCATTCGGGATTTTTTGAAGTCGTTTGACATGCCCACAACTTTTGAAGAGCTGGGGATCACGTTTGAGGAGTACCTGCATGTAATGAAGATTGCCCGCGGGACGCGCAAAGGGCGCTACACCATTTTGGACGAGATCAGCCTGGAGGACGACAACCTGACCAAAATTTACAACGCGGTTTATTAAGGAGGAGCAGATGTCCAAAGGGAAACAAAACGAGCAGTGTGCAGGCCTTGGGGAACTTGAGTGTTTTGTGTTTGATATGGACGGCACCATCAATCTGGGCTACGAGCTCATAGACGGGGCCAAAGAACTGATAGAGCTTTTGCGCGCGCAGAAAAAGGCGTTTTATTTTTTCACAAACAATTCGTCCAAGGCGCCGCTGGATTATGTGGAAAAACTTGAAAAACTGGGTTTTGAGGGTATTACCCGGGCGCATATCATGACATCCGGAGACGTGATGATCCATTATTTAAAAACGCTGATGGACGCCCCGGCGGTCTATCTGGCGGGAACGCCCGAACTGGAAAAGCAGTTTCGGGACGCGGGAATCATTCTTTTGCCGGGTGGCACCCCAAAAGCGGACTATGTGGTGCTGGGGTTTGATACCACGTTTGATTTTGAAAAAGCGGATACCCTTTGCCGTCTGATTGACGGCGGCGCAAAGTTTCTGGCAACCAATATTGACCGGGTGTGCCCGCTCCCCGGCGGAAGATTCTGGCCGGACTGCGGGTCCATGAGCGCAATGATTACCCATGCAACGGGTATTGAACCGGAATTTGTGGGCAAGCCGTTTGCTCATACGGTGGATTATATTTTGGATAAGACAGGCACGTCCCGCAGAAAAACGGCAATCGTGGGCGACCGGCTGTATACGGATATCAAGACGGCGGTTGTGGGCGGCATTTGCGGTATTGCCGTGCTTTCGGGCGAAGTCACTTACGCGGAGATCATGGACGGAGACGTGAAACCGGATTATATATTGGACAGCGTGGCGGATATTTACCGCGCGCTCAGCGAATAAGGAGGGAAAAATGAAGTATCTTATCGGAATAGACCCCGGGACCAGCGGGGTGAAATGCCTGATCATAGACGAGGCGGGAAGCGTGGTCAAATCGGTCACCAAGGAATATCCCCTGTATACTCCCAAACCGGCGTGGTCCGAACAAAAGCCGGACGACTGGTGGAAAGGGACGCGCGAAGCCCTCGGCGAAATGCTTGACGGCGTCGACAAAAAAAACATTGCGGCCATCGGATTTTCCGGCCAGATGCACGGACTGGTGGCGCTGGACAAGGATAATAATGTGGTCCGCAACGCCATACTCTGGAACGACCAGCGGACGGGTGCGGAATGCGCCGAGATCATTGCGGCGGCGGGCGGCATAGACGGCCTGGTCTCTTATACCAACAACACCATGCTGACCGGGTATACCGGCGGAAAGATCCTCTGGGTCAAGAAAAACGAGCCGGATAATTTTGCAAAAATCAAAAAGTTTGCAATGCCCAAAGACTATATCCGGTTAAAGCTGACCGGAGAGATCGCAACCGACGTTTCAGATGCTTCGGGCACCGGGCTGTTTGACGTAAAGAGCCGCAAATGGGCAAAAGAGCTTATTGAAAAGCTCGGCTTTCCTTTTGAGATGTTCCCCAAGGTATATGAATCCGACGAGATCACCGGCTATGTGACGGCTGAGGCCGCAAAAAGCACGGGACTTCCGGAAGGCATACCGGTTTATGGCGGCGGCGGTGACGCGGTCATCCAGAACACCGGCATGGGCATCGTGAAGGAAGGCACGCTGGGCGTAGTCATGGGCACCTCCGGCGTGGTGGCGACCGCCATGAACAGCTTTGGCGAAAACAAAGAAGGCAAGCTGCAGTTTTTCTGCAATAACGCGGCCGACAAATGGATGGCCTTCGGCTGCCAGCTTTCCTGCGCCGGTTCCATGGAATGGTTTAAAAATACTTTTTATACGGAGAGCAACGCGCCCTTTGTAGAAATTAACCATGGCGCGGAGCAAAGCCCGGTGGGCGCAGGCGGCGTGCAGTTCCTGCCGTATCTGACCGGCGAGCGCAGCCCGTATCCGGACCCGGATGCGCGGGGCGTGTTCTTTGGCATGTCTCTGCTGACAAGAAAAGGAGATTTGGCCCGCGCAGTCATGGAAGGCGTGGTGTACGGCCTTAAGCAGATTGTGAACCTGATCCTTGCGACCAATCCGAACCTGAAATTCAAAGAAGTCATCCTGTCGGGCGGCGCGGCAAAATCCACTTTGTGGAAACAGATCGTTGCGGACATCTTTGACCTGCCGGTAAAAATTCTTGCCGGTGCGGCCGAAGGCGGCGCTTACGGCGGTGCAATTGTTGCGGGTGTGGGAGAAGGCGTGTGGAAGAGCCTTGATGCAACGGACGTGCATGAAGTAAAAGAAGTGATAGAGCCCATCGCCGAAAATGTGGCGCTGTATAAAGAATACATGAAAGTATACGATAAGCTCTACTATGATTTGAAAGACACTTTTACAATGGCTGCAAAAATGTAAAAAAACAAACGGCCCTTCATTTAGCTCCGCCGGCCCTGCCGGCGGAGCTTTTTGGCGCTTCATGCGGCCTGTAAGCTGTTTATATGGATATTTAGCGCTGATAATGCTATAATTAAAAAAAGCAATTTACCAATCACATTTATTTTTCCTATGGTCATCACCGGCGTACAAAACAGAAAAGCTTTCATGGGCATCGGGAATAAAAGATAAATCAAAAACTTTGTTTGAATATTTAACAAAAAGTATCTTGGAGCGCATAAAGGGGTGCTTTATGAAAAGTGGAAAAATAAAAGTTTTAGCGGTTGACGACAACCCCGATAATCTTACCAGCCTAAAGGCGCTTATAGCCGATAATTTTTTTGAAGCTTCCGTATTTACCGCTCTAAGCGGCAACCTTGCGCTTGAGATTGCCAAAAAAGAAGAACCGGATGTGATTCTTCTTGACGTTGTCATGCCGGGAATGGACGGTTTTGAGGTTTGCCGCAAATTGAAGTCAAACAGGGCGTTGAGGGAAATACCGGTTGTTTTTGTTACCGCCTTCAAAGATGACAGAGAAAGCCGGATACGTGCAATGGAATGCGGGGGGGACGCTTTTTTGGCAAAACCCGTAAATGAAAGCGAACTGACGGCCCAGATACGCGCGATGGCTAAAATCAGAAAAGCCAACATTGAAAAATCACAGGAAAAAGAGCGGCTGGCCCGCCTGGTCAGAGAAAAAACCCGTGCGCTGACCCGAGAGCCGAAGATATATGAAAATTATTCAAAGGAGCTGGGAAGGTATTATGAAGTGGTCGCTTATTCCCCGCAGCCAAAACAATTTGCCGTTATATTCACTGATATAACAGAACGTAAAGCGGCGGCGGACGCGCTTAAGGAAAGCGAACAAAAATACAGCAGCTATATTGAAAACGCGCCGGACGGAGTTTTTGTAGCAGATGAAAAAGGGAATTACATAGAAGTCAACCGGGCGGCTTCCGAAATAACGGGATACAGCAGAAAAGAACTTTTGCAAATGACGTTACGGGACATTACGTCCGAAGGATATAAAACCGACGCGATGAATTTGTTTGACAAACTATCAAAAGACGGTGCAGTGAACGGAGTTCTGCAATATAAACATAAGAACGGTACAAACCGGTGGTGGACGATCGCTGCCGTAAAATTGACAGAGAACCGGTTTCTGGGATTTTCCAAAGACGTTACAGACCGGAAAAAAGCGGAAGAAGAACTTGTGCACCTGAGTTATCATGATCAGCTTACGGGGTTATATAACCGGCGTTTTTTTGAAGAAGAACTTAAAAGGCTGGATACAAGAAAAAATCTTCCGCTGTCGATAGTAATGGGGGATATAAACGGGCTGAAATTTATAAACGATTCTTTCGGACATGAGACCGGGGATAATTACCTTAGAAAAACTGCGGGAATCATTCAAAAAGCATGCCGGGCGGACGATCTTGTCGCCCGGCTCGGCGGGGACGAATTTGTTATTGCTTTAACGAAAAGCGGTGCACCCGAAGCAGGTAACCTGATCAAACGGATAGAAGATTTGATAGCAAAGGAAAAACCGGGACGTATACAGTTTTCGGTTTCTTTCGGGTATGCGGCAAAAGTGAGCGAAGAACAACAGATTTTCCATATACTGGCAAACGCAGAGAACAATATGTATATCCATAAAGTATACGAGCATGCAAGTACCAGGAGCAAGACAGTCGATGTTATCATGAATGCATTGTTTGAAAAAAGCAACAGGGAATCCCAGCACTCCAAAAGAGTCAGCGCGCTGTGCGGAGCCATTGCAGCCGAAATGAATTTTGAAAAAGACGATATCAATCAAATCAGAATAGCCGGGCTTGTTCATGACATCGGTAAAATCGGCATTGACGAAAAAATCCTTAATAAGGCCGGCAGGCTTAGTGATTTTGAATGGAGTGAGCTAAAAAAACATCCGGAGGCGGGATGGCGCATATTAAGCTCCATGGCGGAATTTTCCGAAATAGCAAAATTTGTGCTTGATCACCATGAAAAGTTTGACGGCAGTGGCTATCCGAATGGGCTCAAGGGTGAAGAAATACCCATTGAGGCCAGAATCATCACCGTTTCCGACAGCTATGACGCGATGACCAGCAGAAGAAGTTACCGGGATGCCATCAGCAAAGAGGAGGCTTTAAAAGAAATCATAAGATGCTCCGGTACGCATTTTGACCCTGAAGTGGTTGACGTTTTTGTAAAAAAAGTTTTTCCAAAATTAAATGCTTCCGGTACGAAAAGGATGTAAGCACAGCTATAAAGAATAGAATACATGAACGTGTACGATCAGATCTGCTATAATTGGAAAGACACTTTTAAAATGGCTGCAAAGATATAACTTTAGCCTTAAAGAGTCTGCTTGCAAGATTGTAAGAGGACTTTTTTATATCTTATTACCATATGATAAAGCGGTATGGAAATGAGACAAAAAGTTTTTAAGCCGGACAGGAAGCGGTGCGCGTAAAGAGCGCGGCAATGCATCCGGCCGGAATATATACAACAAGGAGAGACAGCATAACAATTTCATAGGCAAGGGTGCTGCGGCTGTCGATCTGCTCTTTTTTTCCGGTTATGCGGCCTTTGAGGGAGCCAAAAGGGATCCCGTAAGCATTTCCAAGCATGATCACCTGGATGGCGCTTAAAACGGCCAGCGCCTTTTTGGGACCGTATTCATCGCAAATCCGGCGCCAGGTTTCAGGCGACGGATTGCCCCGGCTGTCCGCATAATGCTGTGCGAACAAAACGGCAGGCAGTTCTTCTTTAGGCACATGCCCGGCTTCGCCGGCCAGCATAGCGGCAATGTCCGTATCCGGTATGCCTGCCTCCAAGGCGATCCGGCTGTGTGCAAAAGAACACATGGGGCAGTTGTTTACCTGGGTAACGGCCAGCATCAAACGTTCCCTGAATGCCAGAGATAAAGTGTTGTCATCACCGGCCCGTTTTAAAACCGGCAGCGCGCGGATGGCCTTTCTCACAATGCCGAAGGCCCGGGCGGGGGAACAGAGCTTTTTTTTGACCGGATAAGTCTGCATTTTTCTTTTCCTTTTTAGAGGGAAGCTGTATCTGCCGTTTCACCGGAGATACCTTTTTTCCATTCTTTGGCCCGTTTTACAATGTACAAAACGGAAAGGAGGGCAACGATCAGCAAAAATCCTTCCGACAATAAAACGCTGCCCAGCTGGGGGTCGCCCGGCAGGGCGCTTTGACCAAGCAGAACGCAGGCCTGCGCCAGCAGGTTGACCGAACCGTGGATCCCAATGGCCAACAGGAGGCAGCGCATGCGTCTGCCTGTCTGAAATCCGCGCAGTACCAGCAAAGAAAGAGCAATCTGCAAAGCAATGGCAAACACGCGCTCGATCCCTCCTATAAGAAACATGTAGGAGGGCGTATCCGTAAGCGCGGATATGGCGGAGGCGGGCAGGACGCCCGCAAGCGACCCGAGAGAACCGCCGTTGATCATAAAGGACAGGGCAATATTGCTGATATAGCTGAGCCCGACAATCAAAATAGCCTCTATGCCCCCGTGGCCGATCCCGTAAGCAAGGCCGTCCGGGTAAGCGCGGCGGGTCTTCATGATCTTAAAGGCAATATAGCGGGCAGGTTCTTCCACCAAAGCGGCGGTGAAAGAAAGAAAAATAAGGTAGGGCCACTGCATCTGCATGAATTGCTGGTACCAGCCGAATGTGGGCAGCAGACCCTGAATAATGGGCAGACGGATGATGATCTGTGCAATAAAAAACGCCAGTGCGCCCACCAGCAGCGGAACAAAAGAAAAGGCGCCGCCGTATTTCTTTTTGGCGCGGAGGGCCAGAAAAACAGGCAGTCCAAAGCAGGCGATGAGCGTTACAAACATAAACGCAATGGAAAGGGCGCTCACTTGAGCGGATGTTGAAACCATAATAAAACCTCGTGCAGTAAGAGTTTACAATAATGCCGGCCTTTTGCATGAAAAAAATTATTCGCAGCTTCCCGAACAGAACAGGCCGTTCAGTTTTTTCTCGTTTGCGTAGACGGTGAGGGCGTCTCCGTCTTCCAGAATATCGTTTGCGCTTACGCCTAGGCGCGCTTCGCCTTTCCGGTTGATGAGGAGGATCTGAACGTCGTATTTGTTTTTGATGTCTGATTCCGCAAGGGTTTTTCCTCTCAGTTCTTCCGGAAGGTCTTTAATAAAGACCTGCGCAATGATCTTGTCGTGGTAAAAATCAAGCACTACAATCCTGGTCTGGTCGCTGTTCAGGGAACGGAGCGCAAGTTTCTCTATAAAATGCGTAAAGCGGCTCTGCAGAGGCCTGATACGCGTGAGAATGATGATAATGACAAAAGCGACGCTGATCAGAATGGTGATCCATCCAAAATCGGAAGATTTGGACTGGGGAATGGAAAGCGCAAGGTTTATGATCAGCGATACGATAAGTACGGAAAAAACATATCCCGTAATCATGATGTCTCTTGAAAGGCGCCGCCTTTCAAGAGTCGCCAGCATGATCTCGCTTTCCCGGGTGGTAAAGCCGCTGGTGGTAAACAGGGAGATAACCTGGAACCGCGCTTTTTCCTGTGTGACCCCGGTCAGCCGGAAAAGAATGGTGAATACGGAAATAAGCATCATATAGATGAAGCCCACCATTAAAAAGAGACCGATTGCAACATTTATATTCATATAAAAAACCGCCTTTTCAGAGAAAAAGTTTCAAAAAACACACGCCTTTAAAAATATTATATCCCGATATGGGGAAAACTGTCAACGCGCGCCCGGGGGCAAAAAAACGCGGCGGATATGCAAAAGGCGCTCCTTGGGATTTGTTAAAATACCGCCTGTGAGTCTCCTCGAATCCGGGGCAAATAAAAGACGCGCCCGCAGGGCGCGTCTTTTGAGAAAGCAAAAGATTTTGAAGGATTATTGCATTTTGGCCTGCGCGGACATCATAGGGCCCTTTTTAAGATATTTGCTTAAGAAAGGGAACAAGACGGCCAGCACAACGAGCGAGACAATCAGTTCGCCAAGGATGAAGGTGCCGTTGTAAACAAGCGAATAAAGCCATACGGGCTGTCCGGCCGGGGCGTAGGAGCTCCAAATGATGATGCCCGAAGCAAAGTGGCACAAAAAGCGAAGGCCGATCACAATGCCTGCGCCAAAAAGGATCTGCGCCATGGGCTTTTTAAACAGGCGGCCAAAGGTCCCGGCCAGGCCGAGGACGCCGAAGGCCACCACGTAATCAAGCAAAATAACCAGTAAAAAGCTTATAAAGTCGGGCGTGGGGGGCGCGTAGAAACCCAGAATCATCTGGATACCCGCGTAGACTAAAGAGCAGAGCATGGCCCATTTTACGTCGTAACGAAGGGAGATCAGAATAATGGGCACCATGCTGGCCGGCGTGATGGCGCCGCCCTGGGGCATCTGCCATATCGTGATCATGGAGAGCACGGACGCAAGCGCAATCATAATGGCGCTTTCTGTAAGCCGTTTTGTGTTTTGATTCATTTATGAGTCCTCCTTGGAAAAACAATCTACAAAACGCCATGCCTGCTAAGAAAATGAATACGATGGTACTTTTTTGCCAACAAAAAACCCCGCCTTAAAAGCGGGGGGTGTCGGATCTTTTTCAAGCTTCCCTGCACATGAATTACCGTGGCAGGTTCCGAGGGTATTATCTCAGCCGTAGATGGGCACCCCTAGCAGCGTATGCGGTTTTGTGATATAGTTATGGTAAATCATAATAGAAAAAAAGTCAAGGTGAAGGGTATGAAATATCATTTTTACGCGTATATGTCCCGGCTTAAAAATATTAAGCGTTGGAGCCTGATGCGCAATACGCGCGATGAAAACGTGCAGGAACACAGCCATATGGTAGCTGTGATCGCCCACGCGCTGTGCATGATCAACAACCGGGTGATGGGCGGCAGTGCGGATGAAAAAGAAGTGCTGGCCTATGCGGTCTATCACGACGCGAACGAAGTGATCACCGGAGATCTGCCCACGCCTATCAAGTATTTTAGCCCGGATATCAAAACGTCTTATAAGCAGATAGAGCGTTTTGCAGAAAAATCCCTTGCGTCCATGCTGCCCCGGGAGATAGCGGAGGGGATATCCCCTTATGTACTGGGAGAAGTTTCGCCGGAAGCAAAGAGAATTGTGAAAGCGGCGGACAAGCTGAGCGCATACATCAAATGCCTGGAGGAAAAGAAGTCCGGAAACCACGAATTTGAGCGCGCAGGCGTAAGCACCTTACAGGCGATCCGTGACCTCGATATGCCCGAAGTGGCGTATTTTATGCAGCACTTCCTGCCGAGCTTTGAAATGACGCTGGACGAACTGAACTGATAAGCGCTCAAAAGCCGTTTTATGCGGTTTTTTTATTTCAAAATGCCTTTAAAGAAAAGCACCGGAGCAAAATATTCGCCGCTCCGGTGTTGTTTTAAAGGGAAAATTGCGTTATAGTAATCTATGGCAAAAATACATAAAAAAGAGGCAGACATGAAGATCATAGACATTCACGCGCATATTTACCCGGATAAAATTGCGCAAAAGGCGTCAACCGCAATAGAACATTTTTACGATATCCCCATGGACTGCGACGGGACACTCGGCTCCTTGCTTAAGGCGGGCGACCGGGCGGGCGTAGATACGTTTGTTGTCCATTCCGTTGCGACCGGGCCCGAACAGGTGCAGAGCATCAACAACTTTATTGCAGGAGCGGTGCAGGCCCATCCCGGCAGGCTGATCGGTTTTGCAACGCTGCACCCGCATTCCGAGCACATTGAGCGGGAAGTGGACAGGGTAACTGCCCTTGGGCTCAAAGGGATAAAAATACATCCGGATTTCCAGAAATTCAATATTGACAGCGATGAAGCTTTCAGGATATATGAAGCAATAGAAGGGCGGCTGCCTGTATTGATCCATACGGGAGACTACCGTTATGAATTTTCCAAACCCCGAAGGGTCTTAAACGTCATCAAACGCTTTCCCCGGCTGGATGTGATCTGCGCGCATTTCGGCGGATGGTCCGAATGGGGAGACGCGGCCGGCGTGCTGGCGGGGCAGGGCGTGTATGTGGATACTTCAAGCTCCCTTTATTCCCTGACAGACGAGCAGGCAAAGGCGCTTATTATTTCGTTTGGAGCGGACAGGGTATTGTTTGGCTCGGATTATCCCATGTGGGAGCCCGCGCCCGATATTGAAAAGCTTCTTCGGATCGGCCTTTCCGCCGAAGAAAAGGAAAAGATCTTCCATTTGAATGCAGAAAAACTGCTTGCGCTTTAAAAAAACTTGCGCATCCGGGGTATATGAATTTTACGAAATTGTTAAACTTGTTTAGATTGTATGTACAAAACAAGCTCTCTATTATATAATGATACCTGTTTAAAAAGGTTTTAACCACACGAGGGGTGATTATTTGAAGAGAATTGTCGCAATATTCATCATAGCGCTTGCGCTTATATTTCCAGTAACGGCGTTTGCGCAGGTGACCCCTTTTGATGAATCCAAAGCGACGGCCGGAACGGTATTGCTTTTCAATGCCGATACGGGGCAGGAGATATTTACAAAAAATGCGGATGCAAAGATATATCCCGCAAGCACGACAAAACTGATGACCGCACTGGTTGCAATAGAAAACGGGATTTTGGACGACAATGTAAAAGTGGGTGAGGAAGTAACCGCATTTACCAGTGATTCCAGCCTGATGGGCCTCAAAGCGGGCGAAACCATTCCGGGCAGGGATCTGGTTTACGGTATGTTGCTTGAATCCGGCAACGACGCGGCTGCCGCAACGGCGGTTTATATAGGCGGGTCCGTTGAAGAGTTTGCAAACATGATGAACATGAAAGCGCTGGAGCTTGGAATGACGGACACGCATTTTGTGAATCCGCACGGCATACAGGACGACAACCACTACACCACCGGGGCAGACATGAAAAAACTGGTTGAGGCGGCTTACCAGAACAAAGACCTTATGGAGATTGCAGGCACAAAAATTTACACCGTGCAGCCTACCGACCTGGTAACCGAGCCCCGTGAACTGAAGAACACCAACAAGCTGATATACACCAATCCTGAAAAACCGGACGACGCACAGTATTATTATGAATATGCGACGGGCATGAAAACCGGCTATACCGTAGCCGCAAACGGATGCTTGGTTGCTTCTGCGAGCAAAGACGACCTGAATTTGATTGCGCTTGTATTTTGTGATCCGTCCGAACTGGGCGTGAACCGGTGGGGAATGGCAAAAGAGCTTTTTGAATACGGCTTTGCCAATTATCAGAACGTTTCCGCCTCCGACATTATGCAGGGGTATTCCGTCAATGAGACCATCAGCAATCCGGCGGAAAACGACCCGGAAGCGGGCGTGCTGACGCTGACGGCCGACCTGGCCTCCGACCAGGTGGTCATGCTTTCAAACGACCAGGTAGCAGAGCTTCAAAACGGAACGCTCAACTTGAGCGACCAGGTCAACCTGACCCATTCCCTTACACTGACCGACACCGTGCGTGCGGGTGACGAGTTCGGCACCGTGGATTTCACGCTGCCCGACGGCACCTCCCTGGGTACGGCTACGCTGGTCGCCAGCCGGGACATGTATAAACTGGGAGATGAAAAGCTGCAAAGCCAGGCGTTGGGAGACAGCAGCATAGAGTTTTCCAGCGTGGTGGATACGCTGGGCAACAACCCGGCAGTGCTTTGGTGGCTGCTGGTTCCTGCGGGGATCATTGTTCTGCTGCTTTTGCGCAGCATGATGGCTACCCGGCAGAGCAGCCATTACAGGCGGGCCGCCGCACCCAAATATTATTACCGCCGGCCGACATACAGAAAGCTCAGGTATAAAGGGCGCTACAGGTAAAAAAGATAAAAACAAAATCCGGGCAGACGCCCGGATTTTTTATGCGCAAATATTTCTTTGCAAACCGTTTTTGGTTTTAAGGATAAAATCAAAAATGCGTATGATCAGTCTTCATATTTCACGCAATTCTCATCGTCTGCCCAGAGGCGCTCAAGCTGATAGAATTCACGTTCTTCGTTATGAAAAATGTGCACAAGGACGTCTCCGTAATCAAGAACAGCCCAGCGTCCTTCCCGCATGCCTTCCTGGCGCAGGGGCGCCAGGCCTTCCTGGCCCATTTTGAAATCCACTTCTTCGGCCAGCGTTTTGACCAGCGTGGTCGACCCGCCCGACGCGACGATAAAGTAGTCTGCCAGGATGGTCTTTTCGGACACATGGATCATAAGGATGTCCTGCGCTTTTTTGGCGCTCAGTATTTTTGCGATCTTCAGTGCTTTGTCTTTGGGTTCCATTCATTTACCTCCGATTGTCTTTTGGTCGCCGGCTGCCCGGCTGTAGTAGTTGTATGCGAAAACCGTGTTGAGGTCTATGGGCATATTGCGTTTTAAAATAAACTTAATGGTCATTTTAAGAGACAGAAACATAGCGAGATCCAGACTTTCATAACAGACCGGTCTGATCTTCTGGGCGGAAGCATAGTCCCGGCCCGGTTCTATAAGGTCTGCCAGATAGACAATTTTTTCAAGAAGGCTCATGCCTTCGCGGCCGGTGGTATGGTATTTGACCGCGTTTAAAATGTCCGGGTCCTGGGTGATTTCCTGTTTTTGAAGATAGATGGCGCCGGTATAGGCGTGCAGTGTTTTGGGAGAGGCATAATCTTTTATACCGTATTCTTTTGCAAGCGCTATGTTGTCAAGGCCTTTGGTCACATCGTGCATAAGGCCTGCAAAACCGGCTTTTTGTTCGTCTTCTCCCCATTTGTTGGCGAGCTCGATCGCCGTTTTTTCCACATTTAAACTATGGGTGTATTTTTCTTTGCTCAAGTTTTTTTTAAGCAGATCCAAAAGCTTTTGCCTGTCATTTATATAATCCATACTGCCTGATGTATTCCTCCACCTCTTTTGGTAAATTTCCGGCCGTATCCCGGCCCTCTTTCAGCATTTTGCGTATTTGCGTTGCGCTGACCTCCGGCCCTGCGTGGCTGGACAGGCTGATCCTGTCTCCGTAAAGCGCGGCCAGGCGGGATATTTCGGTCACGATCTGCAAAAAACTGTCCCCCGGCCGCCTCACGCAGATAAAGCGGGTCAGGCGGAAGACTTCTTCAATATTCTTCCAGGTCGTCAGTTCAAAAAGCGTGTCCGACCCAATGATGAAATAATATTCTTCTTTGGGGTGCTTTTCTTTGAGCAACGCCAAAGTATCCACCGTGTATATCACCCCGCCGCGGTCAGTTTCTATGGCGCTGACCTCCATGAACGGATAAGGGCGGGCGGCGGCAAAAAGCATACCCAGCCGGTGGTGCGAGGGCGCGAGGGCGGATGCATCTTTATGGGGCGGGTTCCCGCTCGGCACCAGCATAACCCTGGCCAGGCCGAATTCATTATAAATCTGCCGGGCAATGGTAAGATGCCCGTTGTGTACGGGATCAAAGGTGCCGCCCAGTACGCCCACCCGGGTGGGGCCGGGCTGCAGATGAATGCTGATCTCGCTTTCCAGCGTTTGTACATATTCCATAGATGTATTATAACCCGCTTTTTTGAAAAACAAAAGCGGGGATAAGAAAAATTAGGAAAATCATCCGGAAAGGAAGGCAAATATCAAAAAAACCGCCGGCGGGCGGTTTTCAGGTTTATTTGGATATGGAAAAGGTCACGTGTTCGTGTGGCTTTTGCCAATTTTGCCTACAACGCTTTCGTAGTCGAACATTTCGTCCATCTCGGTAAGCTCGTTCACCATGAAAGCGCGGATATAGTCCGCGTCTTTGGAGATGGAGTGGATATAGTAGCCGTTCTTTAAATAGAAGGAAACGGTGGAGCGCATTTTGGAAGCGGTGTGCAGCGCAATGGCGCGCACGCCCATCTTTATGCATTCCTCCCGGACCTTTTCCATCAGCAGGCCGCCCAGCCCGAGGTTCTGTGCGTCCGGTGATATGGAAAAACGGCTCAGATAGGCAATGCCGCTCTCTAAAATGGTCAGGCGCACCGACCCGGCAATTTCTCCGTCCAGTTCGCACACATAGACGTATTTGTTTTGAATATCGCTTTTTACGTCTTCAATGGTCTCATACAGCGCGGCAATGGATTCCCGTTTGCGCACTTCTTTTGCATAAAGGTCGAACGCCGCTTTGGTTACGGCAAGAACGCCCGGCGCGTCTTTAAGTTTTGCGCGGCGAAGAAGGATCTGTTCCATTTATTTATCTCCCATCAGCAGTGCCATAACGGCTTTTTGCGCGTGCAAGCGGTTTTCCGCTTCGTCAAACACTACGCTTTGCGGCCCGTCGATCACGCCGGAAGTGACTTCTTCTCCACGGTGGGCGGGCAGGCAGTGCAGGAATATCGCGCCGGGATTGGCTTTGGCCATCAGCGCTTCGTTTACCTGGAAGCTTAAGAAGTTCTTGGATTTTTCTTCAAACTGGCTTTCCTGGCCCATGCTGGCCCATACGTCCGTGTAGACGGTGTCCGCACCGTTTGCAGCCTGCGCCGCGTCGTTTGTAACTTCAACTGCCGCACCCGAATCTTTGGCGTACGCATACACCTTTTCCATAACGGAGGCTGCGGGCTCAAAGCCTTTGGGGCAGGCAACCGAAATGTCCATGCCCAGTTTGGCGCAGATGATGAGCAGCGAATGAGCAACATTATTGCCGTCGCCTACAAAGGCCAGTTTTGCCCCTTTTATTTTCCCTTTGTGCTCCCAAACGGTCTGGATGTCGGCCAGCGCCTGGCAGGGATGATAGTCGTCGGTCAGGCCGTTGATCACCGGGACGGAGCCGTATTTTGCAAGGCCTTCCACATCAGACTGTTTAAAGGTGCGGATCATAATGCCGTCCACCATGCGCGAAAGGGTCTGGGCGGTGTCGCCGATGGTTTCGCCCCGGCCAAGCTGGATGTCGGATGAGGAAAGGAAAAGGCCCTGTCCGCCCAGATGGTATATGCCCGTCTGGAAGGAGACCCGCGTACGGGTGGAACTTTTGGTAAAGATCATGGCGAGAGTCTTGCCCGCAAGGTAGGTGTGCGGCTGCTTGTTCTTCTGCATCTGCTTCATGCGGACGGCCAGGGCCAGCACTTGCAGGATCTCGTCCGGCGTGTAGTCGCATAAAGTCAGAAGATGTTCTTGGGCAAAAGGTTTTTGCGCTTTGTAATTTGTAAGGTCCATTTTTATTCTCCTATATATTCCGAAAGCGGGATCACATCCTGGTCGTCCTCCCGGCCCAGCACGCTGATCATGGATTTTACGGTATCCATGGAAGTAATGCAGGACACGCCGAATTCCATACAGGTACGGCGGAGCAGAAAACCGCCCCGCGCGGGGATCTTGCCCCGGGTGGGCGTGTTGACCACCAGTGTGAAGTTGCCTTCTTTAGTATTTTTGATTACATATTCATAGGGCATCAAACCGCATTTAAAGCCCTCTTTCACAAAATAGTTGTGTGTGCCCGGCGTGGCGACAATGCCGTAGCCCAGTTCAAAAAACTGCTTGGCGTATTCAAGGGCTTCCGCTTTGTCGCGGTCCGCAATGGAAAAAAGAACATTTCCGGCAGGAGTGGGCATGCCGATGCCGCAGGCCAGGAAAGCCTTTTTAAGCGCGCCCAGATAGGTTTTGGCCGTTCCCATCACCTCGCCCGTGGATTTCATTTCCGGGCCGAGAAAGGTGTCCACTGTGGACAGCTTGGAGAAGGAAAACACAGGCGCCTTCACGGTAATGAGGGAAGAGGGTTTGTGCAGGCCCGTTTGAATGCCGTGCTGGGCAAGGGTCTCTCCCATCATGACGCGGGTGGCCAGGGAGACCATGTTTATCTCGGTAACCTTGGATAAAATGGGCACCGTGCGGCTGGCGCGGGGGTTGACCTCCAGAACATAAACGTCTTCCGCTTCATCCATCACAAACTGGATGTTGAAAAGCCCTTTTATATGAAGCTCCCGCCCTATGCGGATCCCGTAGTCCACCACTTTTTTCTGCACGGCGGGGGAAAGATGCTGGGGGGGATACACTGCAAAGCTGTCGCCCGAATGCACGCCGGCACGCTCAATGTGTTCCATCACGCCTACCACCAGTACGTCTTTGCCGTCCGAGACCGCATCCAGTTCAATTTCCTTGCCCAGGATATACCGGTCGATCAAAACCGGTTTGTCAGGGGAGACCTGTGCGGCCATCGTCATATATTCCGTGAGTTCCGTATCGTTGTAAACCACTTCCATGGCGCGGCCGCCCAGCACATAGGAGGGGCGGACCAGCACGGGATAGCCTATCTTTCCGGCGGCGGCCAGCGCCTGGTCCAGAGAGAAAGCCGTGCTGCCTTCAGGCAGCGGGATGCGGAGCTTGTGGAGCACCTCAAGGAAAAGTTCCCGGTCTTCCGCACGGTCAATGTCGGTAACGCTGGTCCCGAGGATGGTAACGCCTTCGTTTTGCAGAGCGGCGGCCAGGTTGATGGCCGTCTGCCCGCCGAACTGAACAATCACGCCAAAAGGCTTTTCTTTGGCAATGATGTCCATAACGCATTCTTTGGTCAGCGGCTCAAAATACAGCTTGTCCGACGTATCAAAATCCGTAGAGACGGTCTCCGGATTCGAATTGATAATGATGGATTCGATGCCCATATCTTTAAGGGCGCCCACCGAATGGACGGAACAGTAGTCAAATTCTATTCCCTGCCCTATACGGATGGGGCCGGAGCCCAGCACAATAACCTTTTTGGCATCGTCCGCAGCCACTTCGTCCTCCAGGTCGTAGGTGGAGTAATAATAAGGGGTCACCGCCTCAAATTCGCCCGCGCAGGTATCCACCTTTTTGTAAGAAGGCCGTATCTTAAGCGCGTTCCTCATAAAGGTGACCTGCGACTCGTGCGCGCCGATCAGGTTGGCGATATAACTGTCTCCAAAGCCGGCCTGTTTGCATTTGCGGAGCAGGTCCGGGGTCAGGGTATTCAGTTGGTGCGTGCCCAGCTTTTTGGAAAGCTTAACGATCTTTAAAAGCTTGTGGATAAAGAAGCGGTTGATACGGGTGATGGAAAAGATGTCCTCCACCGAAAAACCGCGGTCCAGCGCTTCGCTGACCACAAAGATCCGTTCGTCGTCCGCGTTTTTGAGCGAGTTTAAGATTTGCTCTAAACTCCATTCGCTCATGGACTTCATACCGAGATGGTAATTCAGCTTGATGTCCAGGCTGTCAATGGCCTTGAGCAAGGATTCCTCAAAGCTGCGGCCGATGGCCATAACTTCCCCCGTGGCTTTCATTTGGGTCCCCAGCCTGCGGTTGGCCGCCGCAAATTTATCAAACGGCCAGCGCGGCACTTTGGTGACCACATAGTCGAGAGAAGGTTCAAAGCAGGCGTAGGTTTTCTGCGTGACCGCATTTTTGATTTCGTCCAGGTTGTATCCCATAGCGATCTTGGCCGCCACCCGTGCGATGGGGTAGCCTGTTGCCTTGGAAGCCAGCGCGGAGGAACGGCTGACACGCGGGTTGACTTCTATGACCACATATTCAAAGCTGTCCGGGCAAAGCGCATACTGGACGTTGCAGCCGCCTTTGATATCAAGCGCCCGTATAATGCGCAGTGCGGAAGAACGCAGCATCTGGTATTCTTTGTCTGAAAGGGTCTGGGAAGGAGCAACCACAATGCTGTCACCCGTGTGGATGCCCACCGGGTCGATATTTTCCATGTTGCAGACCACGATGCAGTTGTCCGCACCGTCCCGCATGACTTCATATTCTATTTCTTTCCAGCCGGCCACGCTTTGCTCAATCAGCACCTGGCCGATCATGCTGGCGTGCAGGCCGCGGTTTACGGTTTCCATGAGCTCGGCAAGGTTTTCCGCAATGCCGCCGCCGGTGCCGCCCAGCGTGTAGGCGGGCCGGACAATAATGGGGAAGCCGCATTCCTGGGCAAAGGTTTCAGCGTCGTCCAGGGAAGTGATGATGGCCGATTTGGGCACTTTTTCTCCAATGCGCTGCATGGTGGAGCGGAAAAGCTCCCGGTCTTCGGCCAGCTTAATGGAATGCAGGGACGTCCCCAGCAGGCGGATCCCAAGCTCGTCAAGTATGCCGGATTTATCCAGTTCGATCGCCATATTGAGGCCGGTTTGCCCGCCCAAAGTGGCAATAATGCCCTCCGGCATTTCCTGCCGCAGGATCTTGGACACAACTTCTACGGTAAGGGGCTCAATGAAAACCTTGTCCGCCATTTCGGAATCGGTCATGATGGTGGCGGGGTTTGAGTTGATGAGCACAACCTCAAAGCCTTCTTCTTTGAGCGCGCGGCAGGCCTGGGTGCCCGAATAGTCGAACTCCGCGGCCTGGCCAATGATGATGGGCCCGGAACCGATCACCATGATTTTTTTGATATCGGTCAGTTTTGGCACGATAATATATCCTCCAATGCGCTGATGAGAGTGTCAATATGGTGCTCTTCAATAATAAGCGGGGGAACCATCCGCAGGGTATTGCCGCCGGCGGTGCCGACCACAAACCCGCGGCTTAAAAGCTTGGAGAGAATATCTCCGGCCGTAAGCGGCGGCTTAAGCTCAAGCCCAAGCATGAGTCCCATGCCCCGGACATCCGAAACGGCATCCGGGCAGCGCTTTGAAAGCGCCAGGAGTTTTTCCTTGAAATATGCGCCCGTTTTGGCGGAGCGTTCAATGAGGTCTGTCTCCGTCATTTTGCGGGTCACGTACAGCCCGGCGGCACAGGCCAGCGGATTGCCTCCAAAGGTGGTGCCGTGGTCGCCTTTGGAAAAGGCGGCCGCCGCGTCTTCGGTGGCCAGGACCGCGCCGATGGGCACGCCGTTCCCCAGCGCTTTGGCGAGGGTGGTGATGTCCGGCGTTATATCCGGATAGTGCATTTGCGCAAGCAGCTTGCCCGTGCGGCCCATACCCGTCTGGATTTCGTCTGCAATCAGAAGGGCGCCGGATTCCCGGCAGGCTTTCTGGAGCTCGGAAAGATATTCGTAGGACAGGGGCAGGACGCCGCCTTCGCCCTGAACAAATTCAAACAAAACGGCGGCGGTTTTGTCGGATACGGCCGCGCGGAGCGCAGCGGCATCCTCCGCTTCCACGTAGGTAAAGGAATAAGGCAGGGGCGCAAAGGGCGTATGGAACCTGTCCTGCCCGGTCGCGGCCAGCGCGGCCAGGGTGCGGCCATGGAAACTGTTTTTAAGCGTAACAAAATGTGTGCGGTCTTCCCCTTTGTTGTAGTGGTATTTCTTGGCCATTTTGAGCACGCATTCAATAGCTTCTGTGCCGCTGTTCTGGAAAAAGGCACGGTCGTATCCCGTTGCCTGGCAGAGCAGGGCGGCAAGTTCGGCCTGCGGATGTACGTAATAATAGTTGGATATATGGATCAGGCTGTCAATCTGCTCATGCAGGGCCGCTTTGAAGCCTTCGTCCGAATACCCAAGGCTGTTTACCGCGATACCCGCAAGGAAATCCACATATCGCTTGCCGGCGGTGTCGGTCAGAGTGACGCCTTCTCCGCGCGTAAAACAGACGGGGAGACGTTCGCCGTATACCGGAAAGTAGTATTGTGTGTCCAGTTGCTTGATTTGCTTTAAGTCCATTGTGAACCTCCTTTGGGCAAGTTTTTTGGGCCGGTTATGCCGTGATCATCGTGCCGATGCCCGAATCAGTAAAGATTTCAAGAATGATCGGGTGGGGGATGGTCCCGTTTAAAATATGGACGCGTTCTACGCCCGCGGCAATGGCCTGGATGCATCCTTCCACTTTGGGCAGCATGCCGCCTTCTATGATCCCCTGGGCGATCAGGGCGTTGATTTTGTTTACGCTGATCTCGTATATCAGGGAGCCGGGATCGTCCTTATCCATGCGGATACCGTCCGTATCCGTCAAAAACATCAGTTTTTCCGCCTTGAGCGCACAGGCGATCGCGCTGGCGGCGGTGTCTGCGTTGATATTATAGCTTTCACCTGCCGCGCCCGTTCCTACCGGTGCGATCACCGGGATATACTGGTCGCCCGCCAGGGTCGTCAGAAGCTTGGTGTTGATCCCCGTGATCTCGCCCACGTTTCCAAGGTCCACCCCGTTTTTTAGCGGCGCTTTTTTGGCGGTGATGATGTTACCGTCGATCCCGCACAGGCCGATGGCGCGCGCGCCCATGCCGTTCATTTTGGAAACAATGTCTTTGTTGATCTTTCCGGCCAAAACCATCTGGACCACTTCCATGGTTTGATCGTCGGTCACGCGCAGGCCGTCTACAAATTTGGGCTGCACATTCAGCGAAGAGAGCATGTTATTGATGCCCGGGCCGCCGCCGTGTACCAGTATGGGGTTCATGCCCACAAATTTTAAAAGCGTAACGTCTTCTAAGATCTTTTGCGTAAGATCTTCGTCCTGCATGGCTGCGCCGCCGTATTTTATAATAATGGTTTTGCCGAACAGGCGCTGGATATAAGGCAGCGCTTCGATCAGCATATTCGCCCGTTTGATGTATTCTATCATAATTTCCTCCTAAAGATACCAGGCCACGTCCGGGAGGCCCATTTTTTCTTCCAGGCCGTTCATGATGTTGAAATTTTGTACGGCCTGCCCGCCCGCGCCCTTTATAAGGTTATCCAGGCAGGCCACAATGACCAGCCGGTTTGTACGGGGGGAGATGTCAAACCCTATATGGATGTTGTTGGAGCCGACCACGTGTTTCAGTTCGGGAAGCTCGCCCGCCGGCAGAATATGCACAAAGGGCTCTTTGGCGTACTGCGCGCGGTAGGCTTCCTCCACTTTTTGCGTGGTGACTCCGGGCATAAGTTCGGTATATACCGTGGCCAGGATGCCGCGCTTTACCGGAAGAAGGTGGGGGGTAAACAAAAGGGTGATGTTTTCTCCCGATACCAGCGAAAGCTGCTCTTCTATCTCGGAGGTGTGCCGGTGGCGGATGGCGGAATAAGCCTTGAAATTGCCGTCTGTTTCACAAAAAGCGTAGGCCAGGCTTTCTTTGCGTCCCGCACCCGAAACGCCGCTTTTTGCATCGATCACAATGCCTGATGAACGCACCAGGCTGTTTTTGAGCGCAGGCAGCAGGGCCAGGATGGAGCAGGTGGTATAGCAGCCGGGGTTGGCCACAAGGCGTGAATGCTTGATCACTTCACGGTTGATTTCCGGAAGGCCGTAGACCGCTTCGGTCTGCGCGTCGCCCGCTGTGTGCGAAAGTCCGTACCATTCTTCATATATGGAAACGTCGCTGTACCGGAAGTCTGCACTCAGGTCCACCACCCGGGTATTCATGGAGAGAAGCTCGCTCACCACTCCCATGGACTGCCCGTGGGGCAGTGCGGTGAATACGACCTCGCAGGAACGGCCGATTTCCTTTATGTCCGTATCCAGCAGGGGAACGTTTGACTTTCCTGTATAATTTTTGTATATGTCTCCCAAATTTTTTCCCGCAAAGCTTTTGGAAGACACTTTGTTTACCTTGACATACGGATGTGCCGAGAGCAGGCGGACCAGCTCTTCACCCGCATATCCTGTTGCGCCTATAACACCGATGTTTATCATGATTCCTCCTGTTTTTGCCGCCCGTCCCCAAAGCCGATCTGTATGCCCGGGCAGGGCCCCCGCATTCCGGACGGACGGACCTGCCGTGCGCCAGGTGGCGTCTGTTGTTTATAATTATACAATATAATGCATAACTATGCAATATATCTTTTTCGGATATACAAAAAAATGTAACCCGAAGCACCATAATTATAGCAGAGTTACTGTGAGAATACAAAGCGAAAAAGGCGCTCTTTAAGGCCCGCAGGCTTCCGCCCGGAGGCAAAGGAGGCTCCGGAGGGCCGCGACCGGGGGTTTATGCATAAAAAAAACGGGGCTTTGGTATACAAAAAAAGAATAAGCCGTAGAAAAAAGGGGGAATTGAGTGAAAGAAATTACAAGAATGAATAAGATTTTTCTATTCATTTCAAAAGTTTGGATGTATAATATCCCATATAAAAATAAATAATCCGAAGGGTGCTTTTTATTTAAGTAAAAGGGAAAGTGGCAAAAGCCACTGCAGCCTCCGCTACCGTAGGGCCGAGCAAACGGGCAACAGCGCCACTGGCAATCTGCCGGGAAGGCGCCCGCAAGCTGTGAAGCCAAGCCGGGAAACCTGCCTTTTGGATGTGCCGTTTGATTTTCTTCGGTAGGAAGAAAGTGTGCAACGAAACTGCCCTTTCCTCATGCCTCCGGAAAAAGGCTTTTTTATTTTTATCCCGGGGGCCTATAAAAGCCGCAAGGCTTTGTGGGGTCCTTAAAGAAAATAAAAAAACATTTGGAGGAGAATATGAAAAAAAGAATTTTTACGGTTCTGAGCATTGCCCTTGTGTGCCTGCTTCTTTTTGCGGGATGCGCGCAGGAAGCGGCGCCCGCTGAAACTGCGGCTGCTGAGAGTGCATCTGCGTCTGCCGTGCAAAGTGCGGAAACAGGCGCGCAGGAAACTGCAGAGGAAGAAACCGCGCAGGGAAGCACCATTGTGGATATGCTGGGCCGGGAAGTAACAATAGACGCGGCGGACACCGTGGTCTCGCTGGCCCCTTCGGCCACCGAAATTTTATATGCCCTGGGCGTGGGCGACCGCGTGGTGGGCGTAGATGCTTATTCAAATTATCCTGAGGAGGCCCAAAGCCTGGAAATTGTGGGCGACTATAACGGGCCGGATACGGAAAAGATTGTGGCGCTGGAGCCGGATATTGTTTTTTGCGGAAATACGCTGCAGGAAGACGCGATCACCGAACTTGAGAACCTGGGCATGACGGTGGTGGCGACCGAGGCGGTCTCTTTTGAAGATATTCCCACATCCATTCAGATGATGGGCGAAATCATGGGCAAGCAGGACGAAGCCCAGGCGGTGGTGGACGATATAAACGCGGCGATCGAAGAAGCGCAGCAAAACGCGCCTGCCGAGGCGCCCACCGTATATTACGCCATGAGCTATGGGGATATGGGCAACTGGACCAGCGGCCCCGGAAGTTTCATCAACACTATAATCGAAATTGCGGGCGGCGTGCCCGTTACCCAGGACGCGGAAGCGGCCTGGCTGGAATATCCGCTGGAAGACCTGGTTAGCCAGGATCCGGATATCATCTTGGTTTCTTCTGATATGGGAAGCAGCGCAGACGACATTGCGCAGGTACAGGGCTATTCCGACCTGACGGCTGTGAAGGACGGCAAAGTATATGTGATGCAGGCGGATGTCCTTTCCCGGCCCGGCCCGCGGATTGCCGACGCGATCCGTGCGATCTCGGAGGCGCTCAGCAAATAAAAGAGGTCAAAGATGCCTAAGATCAGGTATAAAAGTTTATTTGCAATAATCCTGCTGCTCGGAGCGGCAGGATTTATTGCATCTTTTTTTCTTGGGAGTTCGGGCGTTTCCATGAAAGAATTCCTGGCCCTTCTGCAGGGACAGGCGACAAACGCGCAGGAAACCATTTTTTTGAACCTGCGTCTTCCGCGGGCGCTTTTGGCCTACACGGTGGGGGGCGCGCTGGCGGTGGCGGGCTGCAGCCTGCAGGGTATTTTTAAAAACCCGATGGCCGACCCGTTTGTCCTGGGTATCAGTTCGGGGGCTGCGCTGGGCGCAACCATTGCCATGGCGGCCGGTTTCGGCCTGACGGCGGCCGGGATCGGCGGGACCACGATTTTTGCTTTTATCTTTGCACTCATCACTATTTTTGCGGTCTACTCCATGAGCCGCATACGGGGAAAGGTGTCCACTTTTTCCCTGCTGCTTTCGGGCATCGCGTTAAGTTCGCTGCTCTCCGCTATTATTTATATCATCATGCTCATAAACCGGGACAAGATGGAGCACATTATCATGTGGAACATGGGCAGCCTGTCTTCGGCAACCTGGGAAAAATTTTTGATCACGCTGCCGGTCATCATTGTATGCAGCGTGCTTCTGATGTTTTATGCAAAACCCATGAATATCCTGCTTCACGGGGACGAAGTTTCCCAGAGCCTGGGGGTGGATTCTCACAAGGTGCGGCGCAACATGATTGTTCTGACTTCTCTGCTCGCCGCCGCGGCTGTTTCCGTAAGCGGCATCATTGGTTTTGTGGGCCTCATGATCCCGCACCTTCTGCGGCTGGTGATCGGTCCGGACAATAAAAAACTGATGCCCCTGTCTTTTTTTGCGGGCGGCGCGTATCTTCTGATTGCGGATACCATTGCAAAAATGATTGTTCCGTCAACCGAAATACCGGTCGGTATCATCACGGCGATCTTTGGCGTGCCGTTCTTTATTTACCTTCTTCGCCGGGGCAGAAAGGCGGGGCTGTAAGATGGGTATTACAGGAAAAAATATTTCTTTTTCAATAGACCAAAATCAAATCCTGCGCAACGTTTCTTTTGATTTTGAAAGCGGCTTTATCGGCATCATCGGTCCGAACGGCGCGGGAAAAACCACGCTTCTTCGCATGATATCCGGCTATCTTGTGCCGGATGCGGGCAGCGTGATGCTGGACGGGGCGGATATCCGTTCCATAGACGTAAAAACGCGCGCCCGGAAAATGGCGCTGGTGCCCCAAAATTACGCGCTGGAATATGATTTTACCGTGCTGGAGACCGTCCTGATGGGGCGCAATCCCCACAAACGGCTTTTTGAAGCGGATACCAAAGAAGATTATGCGCTGGCGATGGATTCCATCCGCAAGGCGGGGATCGAACATTTAAAAGACCGTTCCATCCTGGGCCTTTCGGGCGGTGAATGGCAGCGCATGGTGATTGCGCGCGCGCTTTGCCAGCAGTCGGGCATCCTTTTGCTGGATGAGCCGGTTTCCAGCCTGGACATACGCCACCAGGTAGGCATACTGGATATGGTATGGGAGCTGACCCGCAAAAAAGACCTGATTGCCGTCTGTGTGATGCATGACCTCAACCTTACGTATAATTACTGCGACCGTGTGTTTTTAATGAAAGACGGCTGCGTTTACGCCAAAGGAACCCCGGAGGAGGTCCTGACCCGTCAAAAGGTGCAGGATGTGTACGGCGTAAAGGTGGAGATCCTTAGGAATGCAGGCAGCGTTTATGTGCTGCCCGTCATGCTTGAACATCAAAGCGGGAAATGATATAATACCCTATTGGATCAAAACCTCAAAGGAGCTAAAATACATGGCCAGGGAAAAGACTTTTGTAGAAAACATTACGCCGCAGGACGAGGATTTCTCCCGCTGGTATACCGATGTGATCATGCAGACCAAAATGGTGGACTATTCGGACGTGAAAGGCTGTATGGTTATCCGCGAATACGGATACGGTATTTGGGAACTCATACAGAAAGAAATGGATGCGCGGTTTAAAAAAACCGGACATAAGAACGCGTATTTTCCTCTTCTGATCCCCGAAACGTTGCTCAAAAAGGAAGCCGAGCATGTGGAGGGGTTTGCGCCAGAAGTGGCGTGGGTGACCCAGGGCGGGGAAGAACCGCTGGCCGAAAGGCTGTGCATACGCCCGACGTCCGAAACCATTATTTGCTCCATGTATTCGCGTTGGGTGCAGTCTTACCGCGACCTTCCCGTGCTCTTAAACCAGTGGTGCAACGTGGTGCGCTGGGAAAAAAGCACGCGTCCGTTCCTTCGGACGTCGGAATTTTTATGGCAGGAAGGCCACACGGTGCATGCGACGCAGGAAGATGCGGAGGAAGAAACGGTAAAAATGCTGGGCGTTTACCGTGAATTTGCGGAAAACGTGCTGGCGATCCCGGTGGTGGTGGGGCAGAAAAGTGAAAAAGAAAAATTTGCGGGTGCCCTGCACACCTATACCATGGAAGCGCTTATGCTGGACGGCAAGGCGCTGCAGATGGGAACGTCTCATAACCTGGGGCAAAATTTTGCCAAAGGGTTCGACATACAGTTTTTAGATAAGGACGGCCAGCTTAAATATGCGTGGCAGACCTCCTGGGGGACTTCCACCCGTATGATCGGCGGGCTCATTATGGTGCACGGCGACGAGCGGGGACTTAAACTTCCGCCCAGGGTGGCGCCTGTCCAGTGCGTGATCGTTCCGGTGGCCGCGCATAAAGAAGGCGTGCTTGAGAAGGCAAACGAGATCCTTAAGGCCCTTCTGGAGGCGGGCATCCGCGCGGAAGTGGACAGCCGTGACCAGTCGCCCGGCTGGAAGTTCAATGAATGGGAACTCAAGGGCGTGCCCGTCCGGCTGGAGATCGGGCCCAGGGATATAGAAAAAGGCCAGGCGGTTCTGGCGCGCAGGGATACGCATGAAAAAGCCTTTGTTCCAATCCAAGGTATCACGGATGAAGTTGCGCTTCTCCTTAACGCCATACAGGCAAATATGCTTGAGCAGGCGCGCGCTTTCAGGGATGCGCATACCTACACCGCCACAACGTGGGAAGAATTTATGCAGGGTATAGAAGAAAAGCACGGGTTTGTGCGCGCCATGTGGTGCGGGGATACCGAATGTGAGACCGCCATCAAGGAGAAGACCGGCGTGACCACCCGCTGCATGCCGTTTGAACAGGAAACCCTTTCGGATGTGTGCGTACACTGCGGGAAGCCCGCAAAAAAACTTACGTATTTTGCAAAGTCATATTGATCATTGAATATTTAAAAAACCCGCTTTGATTATGCAAAGCGGGTTTTTTTGATGTGTTTTTTCCGTCTTTACTGCGAAAGAAGGCGCTGTTTTTGCGCGTCGAATTCTTCCTGGGTCAATACGCCCTGATCCAGCAGGCCTTTTAATTTGGTAAGCTCGTCCGACACGGACACAAAATCCGTCTTCTGCGGTGCGGCGGGAGCATTTTTATCGGCAATCGTTTTCAGACGGCCGTATATTTTGTTTGCATCTTCAAAAGATTTGGTAAAAATTTTATTGTTTTTTGCAGTGGGTACGGTCAGGATGCCTAAATTTACGATAGGTTCATTCACATCGGTCGTATGCAGCACGATTTTGATAATTGATTTTTTCATTGAACTGCCTGCCACAGCTCCGGCCGCTCCAAACAAAATAGCCCCTGTGACTGCGCCGCTGCCCGCTTCTTCCACCAGCAACTCCGCTTGGGTGATTTTATCGCAGTCACGTATATGAAAATCACCGGCGCTGCCGAATGCCGGAGAACAGTAATATTTGATTTTTTGTTTGTTCAGGATAAAACGGCGGTATTCGTTGCCGCACGCATATGAATCTGCGCTGTCGTATTCAAAGCCATGTTCTTCAAAAAAGAATTTCTCGATTTCCAGTATTTTTGTAACGTCGATCTTCTTTTTGCCGGTATAAAAAAGTTGTGCCTTTTCTTTTGATAAAGCCATAAAACAAACCCTCCCTTTTTTTACATATTTTATCACGATTTGTCCGCCGGTACAATCCGGCTAAAAAAAAGATAGAAGATTGTCCCGGCGCAGGCGCTGCAAAAAACGGCTTGACGCATCTTGCAGCGGAGGGGTATGATGCAAAAGAAGAATCCATTTTGAACGGAGATACGGGTATGGAAGCAGGAAAAACAGCGCTCATTACCGGCGCGTCCGGCGGGATCGGGCAGGCGGCCGCACTGCTGTTTGCAAAAAGCGGGTACAGGGTGGCGCTGCACTATTACCGGGGCAAAGAGAAGGCGGAGCGCCTTTTGGCGCAGATCAATAAAGACGGCGGAGAAGCCATGGCCGTCCAGGCGGACATCTCAAGCGAGGCGCAGGTAAAAAAGATGTTTGCGCATATCCGCGCGGCGTACGGCCGGGTAGACGCTTTGGTTAATAATGCGGGCACCGCGGAGCAAAAACTGATATGGGATATCAGCGGGGAAGACTGGGACAGGATGTTTGCGGTGAATATGAAGGGCATGTTTTTATGCAGCCGGGAAGCGGCGGCGGACATGGTAAGCGAAAAGAGCGGGAGCATTGTCAATGTTTCTTCCATTTGGGGCATCAGCGGCGCATCCATGGAGGTGCATTATTCCGCGGCAAAAGCCGCGGCCATAGGGTTTACGCGCGCGCTGGCCAAAGAGCTTGCGCCTTCCGGCGTCCGGGTGAACTGTGTGGCACCCGGCGTGATCGAAACGCCCATGAACGCCCATCTGGATAAAGATACCCTGCGCGCCCTCCGGGAAGAAACCCCCCTTGGAAGGCTGGGCACGCCCGAAGACGTGGCGCACAGCATTCTTTTTCTCTCTTCAGACAGGGCGGCGTTTATTACCGGGGCCCTCTTAAGCCCGAACGGCGGGTTTGTGATCTGACGGGCCTTTATAAAAAAAATGCTTTAAACATTAAAAAAACGGCTCGAAAGCCGTTTTTATTTTTGCCCGCTGCGCCAAAATTCAGATAATGCAGCTTATAAGCTCGTCCAAAGTGATCATATAAAAAGAATCTTCCCGCATGGCCTTTTTAAGAGCGGCGCGGACAGCGTCTTCCCGGTAGGGGCATCCTTCCAGGCCGGCGGTGAGATGGCTTATATCCCCGTAAAAGAAGAAGTCCCCGCTTATACGGACGTCTTTGATATGCCCCTGGTCCAGGTTCAGGTATACTTCCAGTTTTCCACCGTCAAAACGCCTGCTTTTGGTGATTTCATAAGCGGGCGAGCTGCCGTAGTTCCATTCCCAGCTGCGGAATTTTTCGTCCGCGATCCGCTGTATTTCTTTCTTGTCCGCCGCCGTGAGCGTGTATGTGGACGTCGTGTTTTTGAGCAGGCTTTTCAGCATCAGGTCGCGAAAGGCAAGCGGCGTCAGCTTTTCTTCCATATGGTCGATGACATTGGTGACCCGCTGGCGCACCGACTGTATGCCTTTGGAAATGATTTTGTCGTCCGCAACCGTGATGGAGCGCACCATCTCGTCAATATCCGTATCAAACAGGATGGAACCGTGGTGCAGGATGCAGTTTTTTGTGCGGTGCTGGGCGTTGCCGGAAAATTTTCTTCCGTCTATCAAAAGGTCGTTGCGGTTGTTGAAATAGGCCGCAACGCCGATCTCCGCGAGCGCACGGATCACCGGCGCGGTATAATGCCTGAAATCCGTTTCGCCCGGATCGCTTTTTATGATAAAGCTGAACTGCCAGCCGCCGGGATCGGTATAAATTGTGCCGCCGCCGCTCGTCCGGCGCACGACCTGTATGTTTTTTTCTTTGGCGTAAGGTTCGTTGATCTCGGCCGCTGTGATCTGGTAGCGGCCAATCATAAGGGTGGGGGTGGTCCGCCAGAACAAAAAGTAGTCTTCCGCAAAAGACGCGGTATTCATGAGATAGTATTCAAGCGCAAAATTGAAGGCGGGGTCCATGGAATCTGTTTCGATATAAATCATTTTTTTCCTTTCCGCTTCGCTCAAGCTTTCGTTTTTTCGTATGCTGTTTCCGCCATATAGGAACTTCTGACCAAAGGACCGGCGGATACGCAGGAAAAGCCCATTTCTTCTCCTGTTTTTTTGTATTCGGCAAAGACATCCGGGTGAATATATTCTATAACCGGGTGATGGGCGCGGGAGGGGGCAAGGTATTGCCCGATCGTCAGCATGTCGCAGCCCGCCGCAACCAGGTCGGCAAAAACCTTAAGCACTTCTTCGCGCGTTTCCCCAAGGCCCAGCATAATGCCGGATTTGGTGGTGATGGCGGGCGCCGTTTTTTTAACGCTTTCCAGAAGGGCCAGGGAGCGCTTATAGTCCGCCTGGGGACGGACTTCGCCGTACAGGCGGGGAACGGTTTCAACATTATGGTTGATGATGTCCGGCTGCGCGTCCATAACCGTCCTGAGCGCGTCCGGATCTCCCTTGAAATCCGGGATAAGGACTTCCATAACGGGAGGGGCGGGCAGGGCTTTGAGCGCGCGGATCACATTTGCAAAATGCGCGGCGCCGCCGTCCGGCAGATCGTCCCGGGTGACAGAAGTGACCACCACGTGCCGGAGCGCAAGCTTTTGCGCGGCCTTTGCAACGCGGGCGGGTTCGTCCGGGTCAAGGGGGTCGGGCGTATGTTTGGATACCGTGCAGAATGTGCAGCTGCGCGTGCAGTTTCTTCCAAGGATCATGAAGGTGGCGGTATGCCTGCGGAAGCATTCTCCGCTGTTGGGGCAGTCGGCTTCTTCACATACCGTATGCAGGCGCAGGGCGCGCAGCATTTCCGCAACTTTTCTGTTTTCTTCTCCAAGGCTGCTCTTTACTTTCAGCCAGGGAGGTTTGGGGGGCGTTCTGGTTTCCATCAATAAAGGCCATCCTTTCGGCAGGCGCCGCAGGCGGCGCTGTTTTTTGGGTGGTGTATGGGTGAAATTGCGTATATCCAGGCTGAGCAGCAGGCGTAAATGCGCATGTGTGCATTTTAACGCCCAAGTGTTTTTACCATCATAATATATAGCGGCCGTTTTGTAAACCGGCGCGGGCCGGGCAGCCTGCATGGTTTTGTTGAAAACAAAGCGGATGTGTGGTATGATGTTCTTGAAATTTTGAAGGCCCGGACGGGGCAAAAAGCCTATTAAATAATGGGGGAAGTTATTGTCTTTTGGATGCGCAGTCACTTGAGAAAGGCCCGCCGCGGGGCAACTTCATAAAAGAAATATGGGGCAGGATGAACAAATGGATGCTTCTCGTGGCGATCGTTCATTTTGTCCTGACTTTTTACACGGATGGGAGGATCTTTACTTCCCAACCGTTTGATTTTGATTTTGTACTTCCGTTGGACAGCCGTTCGGCTCCGTATTATTATGTTTTGGCCAAAGTGCTCGCGCTTGTATGCCTGATTATTTTCTACCAGATCCTTTACCTGTTCTGGCGGGCGGCCCGCACAAAAAACAAGAAATTTCTTATGGATTTCATGCTCCCTTTCGGCATCATCTTGGGCGTGTATCTTGTTAATTTCGCAATCTGCTTTCCGGGGCTTTATAAAATAGACGATACGACCATGTATGCAATGGCCACGCGCGGATATGCGTTTTACTGGCACAGTTATCTGACGTCCCTTTACTATATGGTGGGGCTTACTTTGTTCCCGTTCTCCAGCGGGCAGATGGTAATGACGGATCTTTTTGCCGCGCTTATTTTTGCTTATTTCTTCTACCGGCTTTCATCCGTACTGCCGGACAAAAAGTGGAACAAACTAAAGTGGCTTTTGCTGATCGTCGCGCTTTCGCCCTTTATGAACACCATTGGGCTTGAGACGTTCAGGACATATATATATGCCCTTCTCAATATGTTTTTCTTTGGCTACCTGCTTTTCGAAAAAATCCAGAAGCGGCGCTTTACATTACTCAAGTTTTTACTGCTTGCCCTGTGCGTGGGCGTGCTGGCCTTCTGGCGCTCCGAGAGCATAGTGTACCTTGTGTTTGCGCCTTTTTTGATATTCGTTACCTACCGGCATGATATAAATATCAAAAAGGCGCTGGCCTTTGCGGCGGCGGGGGTCGCGTTTTTCGGCGTGGTGAACATTCCCCAGTCGGTGAGCAATACCCGGTATTACAACAACGATTACCTGATCGTTTCCACTACCCGCCCTTTAAGCATAATATTGAATCTGGACGGCACAACGGACTATGAAGGGGCGGAGGAAGATCTGGCGGCCATAAACAATATCATAGGCGTAGACCATATCAAGCTTTTTCCGGGCGACAGTATCAGCTATCAAAGCTGGAATACCATTACGCACGAGGGACGCCTCTCCCAGACAATGAGCACAAAAGAGGCGCAGAGCGATTATATAAAAGCTTTTTTTGATATCGTTATGCATAACAAAAAGGCTTTCTTAAAAGAACGCCTGGATCTTTTTATAGATACAAACAATTTAGACGGTATTTTGCAGGTCAACTTCGGCAAGGAACTGGTGCGTACGGAAGACCCGTCGCTGCCCGCGCTGGCGCCGTACTGGGAGCTTAATACGAACCTTAATGAGTCGGGCATCACCCCCCGGGGTATGAGCGAGACCGGCCTTGCGTGGCTGCCGGTGATCACCCTGTCCGAATGGACGTGGCTTTATTCGGTTATTCCCTGCCTGCTGCTGGCAATCTTTTTAATCATACTGTCTATACGCTATAAGGCCTGGCTGGTATTTATGACCGAACTCATTTTGCTGGTGCGGGAGGGAATCATTTTTTTAACGTCGCCTTCCGCAATGATCAGTTATTATATGCCTACCAGCCTGATCTCTCTGTTTATGGGCATTTTGCTAATTGCGTTTTACGTGTATAATAAAAAGGCGGAGAAAAAAGAAAAACTGTTCGTATAAAGTGTATAAGGATTATTAAAGGCAAGAGGAAAGCTTAAACGATGGACAAGATACTGCTGTTTATCCCTGGGTACAACTGCGAAAAACAAATAACGCGCGTTTTGGCGCAGCTTGACGAAGAGGTGCTTTCCTATATAGGCGAAGTTATTTTTGTGAACAACCGCAGCACGGACGGCACGGAAGCCGCCGCGCAGCAATATGCCGGGGCGCACGGCGGCCTGCCTTTAAAAATTCTGCGCAATGACCAAAATTACGGGCTGGGCGGATCGCATAAGGTGGCCTTTGGATATGCCGTAAAAAACGGGTTTGATTATGTGGTCGTGCTGCACGGGGACGACCAGGGCAACATTCACGACCTCCTGCCCATTTTGAAAAGCGGCGCATACAAAGAGGTGGATTGCTGCCTCGGGTCCCGTTTTATGCGCGGATCGCGCCTGGGAGGCTATTCGCGTTTCAGGACATTTGGAAACCGGGTGTACAACGCGCTGTTTTCCATTGCGGCAGGCAGGCGGATCCGTGACCTTGGGTCGGGCCTCAATATGTATTCCGTCCGAATGCTGAAGGATGAATTTTATTTTAGGTTTCCGGACAACCTGACGTTCAATTACTGCATGATCCTGGCGGCGGCCTACTACCGGCATACCGCGTTGTTCTTTCCCATAAGCTGGCGGGAGGAAGACCAGGTCTCCAATGTAAAGCTGGTGAGCCAGGCGTCTTATGTGCTCAAGATGGTTTGTACATATTTCTTTCGGCGCGGACGCTACATAAAGTCTGAATTCCGGGAGAACATCCGGCCGGAGTATACTGCAAAAATCATTTACGAAAACGAGGTTTTCAGGTGAAAAAAAGGGTTTCCATACTTATCAATAGTGCGGTTTTGGTGCTGGCGGGGTTCTTTTTGTACTACATGTTCCAAACACACCCCGAAATGATTTTTGCACCCACCCGTTATACCGTGATGATGCTGGTCGGCTTTGTCGCGCTTGTTTTGGCACTGCACTTTTTAAAGATGAGCCGTTTGTTTTTCATTATGCTGGAGCAAAAGATACGCCCGGTGCGTTTTATCCAGATTTATGCGCGCACCGCGTTTGTGAATTTTCTGATCCCGTATAAGCTGGGAGAGATATACCGCTTTTACTGCCTGGCGGATGCTACAAAAAATCCGCAGATCGGCCTTTTATCCGTGCTGATAGACCGCTTTTTCGACACCTGTGCGCTGCTGTTTTTCTTAGTGCCGCTGGAGCTTACCTATATGGGAAGCTTTTCTTTCATCACCGTCCTGCTGATCGTTTTCTTAATCATTTGCGTGATGGCCTTTGCGGCTTTCCCGCCGCTTTACAATTACCTGAACAAATTTTTGATTTTAAATACCACCTCCAAAAGTTCTGCGCGCGCGCTTGTTGCGCTGGAAGATCTGCGCCGGTGGTATTTGTATTTAAGGAGCCTTTTAAAAGGCAGGGTGCTCATCATCATTTTGCTGTCGGGGATCGCGTGGCTGGTGGAATATTTTGCGCTGGTCGTTTTGTCGCGGGCCATGGGCCTCTCCTTTATATTCAAAGATTTTACAAACTATATCCATTCCATTTTCTATTTGGGAATAGAGCAGATATCCAGTATTTATATTATTTCAAGCGCAGTCATACTTGGGGTGATCGCGGTGGTGTTCTTTGTGATCCTGCGCCTGAAAAAGGAGGACAAGCGTCATGTTTAATACGTTGGTCGTTTATGACGATACGCCGAAAGCCGGAGGCGAAATCAAAAATATTGTGGGCGACCGCTCTTTTGGCAATATTATTTTTCAAAAAAAGGCTTTACGGCAGCATATGGCCGATGAAATTGCGGCGTGCGGCTGCACAAAAGACGTCCTTTTTCTGGATGATTTTGAGTCCGCTTCCGCATTTTTTGAAAAACTGAGCGGTTTTGCCTATAAAACGCCGGTGCTGCATATCTATTCCGATTCGGTGGTCGCAAGCCGTGAAGATTTTGAGGTGCTGCTTCAAAAGGTCCGGTTTGTAAAAGAAAACCTTACCGTAACGGACGGCCGGATGACGGCGGTGGTGCTGAAAGATGTACAGGAATATATCCGTTTCCTGCAGCAGGGGCTTTCCGCGGGAAACACAAAGCAGCTGCCCGAATTTATGCAGTTTGAAAACTTAAAAACAGAAGCGCTGGCTTCGGTGAGCGACCCGGGCGTTTTTTTGCGCTACATCACCAAAGGGTTTGACACGCGCTATTTCAATCTTTTGAACGGAGACGACTATGTCGTGACCAAGCGGTCGGCCAATAAGCAAAAAATCAAAAGCGAATATACTTATTACCATCTGCTGCCCGAAGCCATGAAAATATGGTTTGTGATGCCCTTTGATTACCGGGAGGACGAGCAGGGGGCAAGCTATTCCATGGAGCGCTACCACGTCACCGACCTCGCAATCAAATGGGTCAACGGCTCTATTTCAGCAAAAGAATTTGAAAAAATACTGAACATGGTATTTTACTTTTTGAGCCGCCGTGACCGCAGGAGCGTTACGCAAAAAGAATACGAACAAAAAGCCGAATCCCTGTACATAAAAAAACTTGGCGAGAGGATTGCCCAGATCAAGCAAAGCGATATCTACCCCGCGATTTCCGACTTTATTCTGCGGGGAACGCCTTATACGAATATAGACGGCATCGTCCAGGAATATACGGATCTTTACGCGGCCATCCGCAGAAAGGTGAAGTTTGAGCCGGTGCAGGTGATCGGGCACGGGGACCTGTGCTTTTCCAATATGCTGTACCACGGGGAAACGTCCACCATGAAGTTCATAGACGTGAAGGGCGCGCTTACAAAGGAAAATCTCTGGACAGACCCGTATTATGATCTGGCTAAGCTTTCCCATTCCATTTGCGGGCGGTATGATTTTTTCAACAGCAATCTGTATGAAGTCGGCCTGGCGCCCGACCTGCGCTTTACCCTTTCCATAGATTTTGACAACAGCGCGTATGTTAAGGTGTTTAAAGAATACCTTGACAGCAACGGATACGACTATGCGGCGGTCCGCCTGTTTGAAGCGTCGCTGTTCCTTTCCATGACCCCGCTACATGTGGACCACCCCAAAAAGGTTTTCGGCTTCTTGCTGAACGCAATAGAAATACTTAAAGAGGTAAGGCAATGTTTGAAAAAGTAACGCTGGTGGTGGATGTGGACGGGACGCTGTGTCCGGTAAAATCAAAATGTGAAGAGTATTGTGATCTTGAGCCGTACGAAAATATCGTGCAAAAATTAAAGGAATACCATAGCCTGGGCGCAAAGATCGTTTTATATACGTCAAGGAACGTGAACACCTATCAGGGAAACATTGGGCTTATCAATGCAAATACCGCCAAAGTGCTGCTTGCCTGGCTGGACAGGTGGGAAATCCCTTATGACGAGATCATTTACGGAAAACCGTGGGCCGGCCATAAGGGCGTATATGTGGACGACCGGGCGGTCCGGCCGGACGAGTTTTTAAAATATTCTTTTGAAGAACTTGAAAAAATATGTGAAGATTCAAAAAAGGTGCTTAAGTGATATGAATATTGTGATCACCATGGCGGGGCTCGGAACCCGCTTTAAAGAGGCGGGCTACAGCCAGCCGAAATACATGATCGAAGCGCACGGAAAAACGCTGTTCGAATGGTCTATGATCAGCCTGGCCGGTTTTTATTCGGATGAAAACCGGTATATTTTTGTGGTGCGCGCAGAAGACGGCTCCGCGGGTTTCATTGAAGAAATGTGCGGCCGCCTGGGGTTTGCGGACCACTATGTCATCGGGATCGGCGCGCCGACGGACGGGCAGGCGACCACCGCGCTTAAAGCTTCGGAATACTGGAAGAAGGAAGATCCGCTTTTGATTTATAATATTGACACGCTGGTGCGGCCGGGCGCCATGAAAAAGGAAGACATTAAAGGCGACGGCTTTATTCCCTGCTTTTTAGGGCAGGGAGACCACTGGAGTTTTGTAAAACTCTCTGAAAGCGGCCGGGCGGTAGAGGTGCGCGAAAAACAGCGCATTTCCAAATACTGCACGCTGGGCGCGTATTATTTTAAAACGGCCGCCCTGTATGAAGAACTGTACCGTGAATTCTTTTCCCTTCCCGAATCCCTGGAAAAAGGGGAGAGGTATATTGCGCCCATGTACAACTACCTTATCTCAAAAGGCGGGGAGGTCTATATCTCCGTGGTGGAAGAAAAAGACGTGTATGTCCTCGGAACGCCGGCAGAACTAGAATATTTCAACGCGCACTACAACGGGGCAGGCGGGCGGTTTGACCCAAAGGAGCAGTAAAGTGGAACTTAAAAGCGGGGCAAAAAACCCTTTTTTTGTAAAAAACCATCTTCGCACGCTGATCGTGTACACCGTTTTTATTGCATTGGTGAACGCGGCGGTGTTTCTGGCGTTAAACGAGCTCAATTTTATTTATTTCAGCACTAATGATGATTTTGTTCTCCAAAGCCTTTTCAGCGGGGCGCTGGGCAGTTATTATGTGCAATTCCCGCAAATGAATTTTTTGATTCAAAAATTTATTGTGTCGCTCTATCAGATTGCGCCGTCCGTAAACGGTTATGGTGTCTTTTTATTTATGGCACTGAGCGTCTCCGCGTCTTTTGTGGGCGGAATATTCTTAGACAAATTCGGCTTCAAGATGGGGCTTTTAATTTATCTTGCTACAATTCCCGTATATTACGGAATGTTTTTAACGCAGTTCCAATACACTATGGTCGCTTATTCCCTGCTGATTGCTTCGGCCGCAGGGTTCATCTATGCGCTTAACCTGCCCAGGCGGAACACAAAAATCTTTTTATATGCTCTCTCCGCGTTTTTTTTGGTGGCCAGCCTTTGCCTGCGGGTGGAAACGGCGGTTTCCGCGGCGGTTTATTTTGGGGTCATACTGTTTTTCATCTGGCTGCGCTATAAGAAAAAAGCACTTGTTTTGCTGAGCGTGGTTCTGGCTTCTTTTGCCGTGGTGGGCGCCTTCACCGCCGCCGACAGCGCGTACTACGCAGGCACGGAAGAGCTTTCGGATTTCAATGCTTTCTTTTCGGCCCGCGTAGAGATGGTGGACCGGGCGCCGCTCGATTTTGAAGCGCATAAGGAAGCTTTTGAGCAGGCCGGATGGACGGAAAATGACGTAAACATGTTTAAAAGCTACATATATCCGGATGATGAAAGATTTTCTGTTCAGAATTTAGAAAATATTATTGCGGCGCGCGGGGACGTCCTTCTTATGACGGACGGCGCGGCGGTTTTTGCCAGCGTCATTTCCACCTTTAACGACGCCAATATTTATGTACTCTGCCTGCTGTTTTTGGCACTGATTTTTGCGTATCTTTCGGGCAAGCGCCGTCTTTTTGCCGTATTCCTGTTCGTTTTGCCGTTTGCCGTGCAGGTCCTTTTGCTTATGCTCTGGCGCCCGGTTTACCGTGCGGTCTATCCGCATTACGTGCTTTCGGTGGTCGCGCTACTCATGATCACCGACCTTAAGGGGATCAAACAAAAACTGGGCATGGACAGCCTTTCAAAGCAGAATGCAAAAAACCTTGGGCGCGTGGCTTCTCTGGTGATCCTTGTGTTTGTGGTTGTGCTTAACGGTAATCTTTTTTTAAACGCCAAATGGGACGGAGAAGTTAAAGCGGAAGATCCGGTGGTGCGGGACGTCGGCCTGGCTATAGATTATTTTGCAAAGCGTCCGGATAACGCCTATCTTTACGCAACGGACAGCAGCTTAATTGCGGTCAATGAAAGCTACAGCATCTTCCATGCATTCCCGGCGGGATACCTTGAAAACAGCCGGGTGCTGGGCGGGTGGAATACCCGGTCGCCTTCGTATAATGATTTTAAAGCGCAGTACGCGCTTGAGACGCTGCCGCTGGATATGGTGGATAATGACCACGTATACTATGTTGCGGGAGAAAGCATGGGTCCTTTGACCACATATTTTTATGAAACGTACGGGATCCCGGTAGAATATGAAAAAACAGACCGGCTTGCGGCAGACTTATATGTATACCGCATCAAAAGCACAGACATAGCCAATATAGGGGCCATTTATGAGGCGGACGCAGGGTAAAGGAAAAAAATAGCCGTCAAAAACCGCTTAGGCCAAAATCATGCTTAAAAAAAGCAGGCGTCTTTTTAAAACGCCTGCTTTTTTAGCGGCTGTGAAAAAGTTTTCAGCTGCCCAAAGGCGCGCTGTATAAGGTGAGCGTCACGATCTCCGGACGGTTAAAGACCCGTATGGGAAATTCGCTGTTCCCAAGGCCGCGGGAAACCACAAGGGCGGTGCCGTCCTTGCGGTGCATGCCTGCCGTATATTTTGGAAAAAGGCCCTGGCCGGGGGCAAAGAGGCCGCCGAGGCCGGGGAAGCGCACCTGCCCGCCGTGTGCGTGGCCGGAAAACACAAGGTCAAAGCCCTGCCGCACATAAAGGTCCAGGCATTCCGGGCGGTGGGATAACAAAATGGAAAATCCCTTTGCCTGTGCGCGCAGCGCGGCCAGGTTTTTTTCAAAAGCTTTATATGCCGGCTCGCCCTTCGCCTTGTCTATGAAGGTAACGTCGGCTGCGCCGGCAAGCGTTATAAAAGCGCCGCCTTTTTGCAGGCGGACGGATTCATTTTGAAGCACGGTGACCCCCGCCTTTTTCAGTATGGCGGAAAGCTTTTCATATACGCCGGACATTGCTTCGTGGTTGCCGGGCACATAATAGACGGGCGCAATTTTAACCATATCGGCAATACTCTGCATGGCGGACGGAATGTTTGTGCGGTGATAGTCTATCAAATCGCCCGTGATCACAATGATGTCCGGGGCGGCGCTTGTTACTTCTTCTTTGAGGTCCGCTCCGTCCTTGCCGAATTTTTTATTGTGCAGGTCGGAAAGGTGGACAATTTTAAACCCGTCCATTTCCTCCGGGATTTTTTTGTGGGTGTATGCCAGATTAGTGGTAACAATGTTGTTGTTCTGCCAGTTGATGAACCAGTAGGCAAATACGGCAATAAATACAAATATGGTGATCAGCATAACGGATCCTTTCTTTTTGCCCATCGTAACGCCTTTTTGGGCGGCAGCTATTTTTAAAATTGTACCATAAACCAAAAGAGAGGAAAAGGGCGGAAAAAATACTGTTGACAAAGAAAAACAATGCGCATATACTAAATTAGTAATTTACTAAATTAGTAGGAGGGAGAAAAATGCCTAAAAAGAAAAAAGTGAATATTGAAATTTTTCTGGACGGCAGCGGAAGAATCATGCAGCTGCCCGTTCCGGAAAGAACCAAAAGACCCGTGCTTGCGTACCTGGCAGGCAAATTTGAGCCGGGCAGGCGTTACAGGGAAAAAGAAGTGAATGCCGTGATCGACAAATGGCATACCTTTGGGGATTATTTTATTCTGCGCAGGCTGCTGGTGGATTACGGCTTTATGGCGCGCAGGGCGGACGGAAGCGCTTACTGGCGGACGGAACCGCAGGCCGGAGAGGAGGAAAACAATGCAAACAGACCGGAAACGGGAGCTGAAAAAGCTGTATAAAATGACAAAGCCGGATATGGGTGCCTTTATCATCCGCCCGTCGGAGGGAAACAAATGTTTTATTCAGGCAACGCCCGACCTGCGCGGCGTTATGAACGGCGCTCTGGTCCGCCTGAACGGAGGCACACACCCGAATCGCGAACTGCAAAAGGCATGGAGCGAAAAGGGCGCAGCGCATTTTACCGTGGAGATTTTGGAGAAGCTCAAGTACGACAAGGACGAAACAAAAACGGACTACAGCGAAGAACTTGAACTGCTGCGCATGATATGGGAAGAGAAGTTTGAAAAAGAAGGTATGGAGCTTTACCGCAAAAGAATTTAAAAACCGCCGGAAGGCGGTTTTTATATACCTTAAAAAGCCCGTGTTTTGCAGCAAAGGCCTCAGAAGGCCGCAGATGTTTTTCGAGGCGTAAATTTTATTGACCTTTGTAAATCTATGAAATAAAATGAAAAAGTAAGGCTGTCTTTAGCTATTCAGGCCCATCAGAAATGCAATAAAATCTTGGGGGGAATGACTATGTTTTGCACAAAATGTGGAACGGAAATCAAGGCGGGAAGCAACTTTTGCACAGGCTGCGGCACCAGGACGGACGCCGGACAGCCGCAGGCGCCACGGCCCGTCCGGGAACCTGCGCAAAGCGCAAACAGCGGGGTCGTTTGGGTGTTCGGCGCGCAGCGGAAGTATTCAATGTTCAAAATGACGCCGTGCAATATTGTGTTTATGCCGGACAAACTGCTGATCGCCTATCTCACGCCCGCGTTGCAGAAAGCTGAAAACGCAAGGCTTTCGGCAGAGCTCAAAGCCCAGGGCAAAGGCTTTTTCTCGGGAAGTGCCGCAATGGTAGGCTTTTGGGCGGATTATTATAAAAAATATTACCGGATGACCGAAGCCGCTATCCTGGCGGAAGACCCTCTAAACGTGCAGATCCCGTACGGAAGCATCACCGGCGTTTTGTTCCGCGGCTTTTCAGAAACGGTGGATTACGACGATTCCGCTTCCAATGTTACGCAGGGCAAGCTGCATTTTACGCTGGCAGGCGGAGAAACGCTTAAGTTTGCGCATTCCCAGTCGGCGGACCGGTCAATAAAAGATTTGCTGACCCGATTTTTTGGAACAAAACTTAAATACAAAAGGTAAAGGGCTTTTCAGTCGCCCTTCCTGTAAACGTTCTTTGAAAGCCGTCCGCGGCAAGGCAGACGGGCGTTTTTGTTTTTTAAAAAAACCGGTGATTTAAAAGGCATATCCGGATTTCCCAAAAGATCAAATTTAATGACAAAGAACAGATATCGTACTATAATATGGATAAGGAATGCACACCGGTTCATATTAAATGTGCGAATCTTGTGATTTGTTGAAGTATAAAAACAAAAAAGCGGCCTTGAAAAAAGGCGTATGCTGCCGCTTTGCATGGATGAGGAATACAAAAGAAATGCGAGTTTGTGCTCTTGTATTATTGATGGCATTATTTCTGGGCACGGCTGCCGGGTGTTCGGGCGGCGTTGCGGCGCAGACCCGGGCCGCATCCGTGGACGTGGCACAGGCGGCCGAGACCGAAACCCCGCAGGCTTTGAGCAAAGAAGATTTGGAAGCGCTCAAGGCGGGCGTTGTTATGCCTGAGCAGCCGCTTGAAGATACGGAGCGTTCGGAAGAAGGCTATGTCATAGATTTTTCAAACAGCGCAGACGGCTATATCACCGTGAGCAGTGAAACGGTGCCGGATAAAAAGATAAAAGTGCAGGTCTCCAAAGGAGACGAAAAATATTTCTACGATTTTAAAGGGACCACTCCGTTTGAAACGTATCCGCTGCAGATGGGCGACGGAGAGTATACCGTAGCTGTTTTTGAAAACATAGAGGGCGACAAATACGCGCAGCTGATGGCCGCGTCCAGAAACGTTACTTTGGCCAGTGAATTTGCACCCTACCTTTTGCCCAGCAAGATCGTAGACTACACCCCGGAGAGCAATGCGGTGAGCGAATCTTTTGTGCTGACTGAAGCGGCCAAAAGCGACCTTGAAAAAACGGCGGAAGTTTACGGTTATATTGTAGACAATATAAAATACGACCAGCAGAAGGCGGACACGGTAGAAACGGGCTATCTGCCCAACGTGGACGAGACGCTTGCCACCAGCAAAGGCATCTGCTACGACTATTCCGCGCTGCTGGCCGCCATGCTGCGGGCGCAGGGGATCCCGGTGCGCCTGGTAATGGGATATGTGCAGGGCGTAGACGTTTATCATGCGTGGAACGAAATTTTCATCCGGGATGTGGGCTGGGTCCGGTCCGCTATTTATTTTGACGGGGAAAACTGGCAGATTGCAGATTCTACGTTCGGGGCGGCAAATTACCCGGACGCGGGAGACAGTGAAAAATACACGGCTGTAAAATGGTATTAATTTTGGGAGGGGCAAACAATGCCTGAAAAGGGGAAAAACAAAGGAAAAAGGGCCGCGTCGTATGAAGAGATCGCCGCTTTTTGCGAGCAGGCCTCCATGCTGATCCGGGCGGGCGTTTCGGTGGCGCAGAGTATTGAGACCATCGTAGGAGACATGCCCGGCGGCGGCCTTAAGGAAGCGTATCTAAAGGCTTCCCGCCGGGTGGAAGAGACCGGGAAGCTTTCTTCCGGCCTGGAGGCGGGCGGCATTTTCCCGGAGTATCTTATCAGAATGGTGAAGATCGGTGAAAAATCCGGGCGCCTGGACGACACGCTTGAATCGCTGGCCATCCATTACGACCGTCTGCAAACGTTTCAAAACCAGATCAGAAGCGCGGTTTTGTACCCTATGATACTCATTGGCATCATGGCGGGCGTGATCTTTGTTTTAATGAACAGCGTGATGCCCGTGTTCCGCCAGGTATATATGGAACTTGGAAGCGGCGCTTCGGACGCAACGTCCGCCGCCATGGATTTCAGCGCGGCGGCAGGCACGGTCATCTTTATTGTGCTCATCGTCTTGTTTGCGCTGATCGCCATACTGCTGGCGGTGTGGAAAAGCAAGGCGGGCGCGCAGGCGCTGTCCGGGTTCACCGCAAAATTTCCGCCTACCAAAGGCATGTCGGCAAAAATTGCAACGGGCAAGTTTGCTTCCGCCATGTCCATACAGCTGGTAAGCGGCATCCCGCCCGAACCGGCGGTGGAAATGGCCGCCTCCACGGTGGACAACCCGGGTGTGGCGGCAAAAATAGAAGAAATGAAACGGCTGGCCGCGCAGAACGTTCCGTGGGGACGCGCGATAGACCAGTGCGGCATCTTTTCAGATACCGAAAACCGGCTGGTAAAGATCGGCCTTAAGTCCGGGCATCTGGATAAAGCGATGCAGAAGATAGCGGAAGTATATGACGAAGAAGTTGGGGACAACTTTAACCGCGTTTCCGGCGTAATTGAGCCGGTGATGATTGCGGTTTTGTCTGCGGTGATCGGCGTGCTGCTGATATCGGTCATGCTGCCGCTCATCAATATTATGTCTATGATTGGATAAGTAGGGTCAAATGGGCAGATTTTTTCGCACGGTTAAAAATTATATTTTTCAGGTTGCCGTACTGGCCCTGATCATTGTCCTGGTGCTGGTGGGCGTCCGTTCGGTTGCAAGCCAGTCGGCTGCGGAAGGCCTTATGATTACGGAAAAGGCCATCCGCCGGGCGGTGATACAGTGCTATGCCATTGAAGGGGCCTATCCGCCCAGCGTGGAGTATTTGGAGCAAAATTACGGCGTGCAGGTAGACCGTGAAAAATATTTTGTTTATTACGAAGCCTATGCCCAGAACATTATGCCGGACGTTATTGTGCGGGAAAAATAAGGAGAAGAAATGCGAAACACGGGCAAAATGAATTTTTATATTTTCCTTACCATGCTTGTTTTGTTCTGCGTATTTGCTTTTGTCTTTTTGCTGCTGGTAAGCGCGGGCGGCGGGGTCTATCAAAAAACCATGGACCGCATGGACGACAGTTATGAGATCCGTACCACGCTTTCATATATCACAAATAAAGTGCGCGCGGCGTCCGGCCCGGACGTCCGGGTGGAGCAAGCGGACGGCGGCGCGGTCCTTGAAATTTACGACAGTTCCACCGGCGGGGAATACGTGACGTATATCTATTATTATGACGGCGCGCTTTTTGAAGTTTACCAAAGTAAGGATAAGGAACTGCAAAAGCAGTATGGTGAAGAAATCGTTCGTGTGAGCGGTGTGGATATGAGCGCAAGCGGCGACATGCTCGCCGTGGATATGACCACCAGCCAGGGGACCAGCGAAGGCGTTCGCGTTTATCTGCCCGGCCTGGGCGGTTAGGGAGGAGCGTATGAAGCAGATAAGGTCATCTAAAAGCGGCCGTTATTTAATAGAATTTTTAATTACGCTGTTCATTTTTACCCTGACCAGCTCCATTGTGCTGCAGTTGTTTGTGCAGGGGAGCCGCTCTTCCGCCGACGCGTACGCCCTGAACCGGGCGGTGGTGAAGGCGCAGGCAATTACCGAAGAAGTGCTTTCCACGGGCGGAGATGGGCAGGCGCTGTCCGCTTCTTTTGCGCAGAACGCAAACGGGTATGTGGTTTATTTTGACAGCGGCTGGAACCAAACGGATGCGGAAGATGAAGCCTACCTTGCGCAGATAGGCGTTACCCAAAATGAGGGTATGCTGGTTTCGGATGTTTCCATACAAAAAGAAGGCAAAGAGATCTACGCGGTGCGTGCAAAACGCTATTTGGGGATAGAGTATGATGAAAACGCAGGCAGCTAAAAAAGGCGGCGCCCTGAAAAGCCCGTCTTTTAAGGGGATCCGCAAAAAAAACGAACAGGGAAGAACGGTAAGCATAGGCGGCATATCCATTCTTATGGTGTTTGTGATGCTTTGCCTTACCACTTTTGGCCTTCTTACCCTTTCAACCGCGCGCGCGGAGATGCGCCTCACCCAAAAAAACGCGCAGAGCGTGACGCAATATTATGACGTGTCCGCCCGTATGCAGGAACTGCTGGCGCAGATAGACGGAATATTGCGCGGGGGAGAAAAGCAGGGCAAAACGCGAACAGAACTCTTAGGCGAGCTTGCGCTTCTGGAGGGCGTGAGCGTGCAGGACGGCGGCAGGGACGCAACCGTAACGGCCACTCTTTCGGGCGAAGGCCCGGTGGGCATGGTTATGCGGCTTACGGTGGATGAAAACGGCAATCTGAGCATTGCCGAATACCATACGCAGACCACGGTAGATTTCAGCTATGAAGAACAAACGCAGGAGATCTGGCAGGGGGACTGAAAAACGGAGGGAAACGGCAGATGGATATAGGCGGTATTTTAAAAAGCGCAATGGAAAAGCAGGCGTCGGATATTTTTATTATTTCCAACCTGCCGCTTTGCTTTAAGATTGACAATGATATCGTAAAGCAGGCGGATGAAGGGCTCCGCCCGGAAGACACCGAACGTTTGGTGCGCAGCATTTATGAGCTTAACCATACCAAGCATTTTGAGACGGCGGTGGAAACGGGCGACGATGATTTTTCCTTTTCTTTAAGCAAGGTGGGGCGTTTCCGTGTAAACGTTTACCGGCAAAGAAATACGTTGGCGGCGGTCATCCGCATCATCCGGTTTTCCATTCCGGATTACCGCAAGCTGCATATCCCGGAAACGGTTATGGATATCAGCAAAAAAACAAAAGGGCTGGTGCTGGTGACCGGCGCTTCCGGGAGCGGCAAATCCACCACCCTTGCGTGCATCATAGACAAAATAAACGACACGCGCAGCTGTCACATCATTACGCTGGAAGACCCGCTGGAATACATACACCGGCATAAAAAAAGCGTGGTGAGCCAGCGTGAGATTTCTTCTGATACCGACACATATTTAACGGCGCTCCGCGCTTCCCTGCGGCAGACCCCAAACGTGATCCTTTTAGGGGAAATGCGGGACCTTGAGACCATAAGCGTGGCCATGACGGCTGCGGAGACCGGACAGCTGGTGCTGTCTTCCCTGCACACCATCGGCGCGGCGAACACAATAGACCGCATCATAGACGTTTTTCCGCCGGCGCAGCAGCACCAGATACGCATGCAGCTTTCCATGGTGCTGCAAACGGTGGTTTCCCAGCAGCTTCTGCCCGGGCGGGACGGGGCCATGATCCCGGCTTTTGAGATCATGCATGTTACGCCGGCCATCCGCAACTTAATACGGGAGCAAAAGAGCCACCAGATAGAGTCCGCCATATTCTCCGGGCAAAACGAGGGAATGACCACCATGGACCTGAGCATTTTAAACCTTTGGAAAGAAGGCAAAATTACTCGGGATATCGCGCTCACCTATTGTATGGATTACGACCATATGCTCCTCAAAACGTCGGAAGGATAAACATACGCATAAAAAGCCCTTAAAAGCTTTGCTTTTTTGGGCTTTTATTTTTTTAAGGGTACAAAACGCCCCCGTGGTAACAGATGATTTTTTCGGCGCCGTAATTCTTTATTTTCAAAAGAGATCTTTCGGCCTCAGAAATATCCAGGGTGAAGGCGGGGTTTGCAACCGCAAGGCGGCCGTCTTCCAGCACCGCGGCGTCGCCGGTGATCAGCGTGCTTTCCTCCTCCGCAAAAACAGAAATGTGGCCGGGGGTGTGCCCCGGCGTGGCCACAATTTGAATGCCGCCGCAAAAGGCGGGGCGCTCGCCGCCTGAGACTTCAATATCCACGGCAACGCTTTGCACGCTGCTTACAATTTCACAAAATTTGCGGCCAAAAGCCTGTTTTTCGGCGGGAAGCGTTTTTTGCATTTCACGCGCCTGCAAAAGGCGGGGAGATTCTTTCTGGCCGGAAATATACGGGGCTTCTTCTTTTCCGGCAACAATTTTAATGCCGGGGTATTTTTGCTTAAAAGCGCCCGCGGCCCCCATGTGGTCAAAGTCGTGGTGCGTTAAAATAATATGCGTCAGCGCATCGGCGGAAAAGCCCGCGCCCTTTATTGCGCGCTCCATGTCCGGCAGAAAACCGGGATAGCCGCAGTCTGTAAGCGCAAGGGCATTGCCGCTTTTAAGCAAAACGGGGTGGATAGCGTCCTTCGCGCCGGGAAATTTAAAAGTGATGTCAAGCATAACAATCCGTTCCATCTTTTGGCCCGCCTTTCTTTGCAAACAGTATACTATGAAAGGACGGGAAAAGTCGACGGGGAAGGGCGCGGCATTTGCGGCGCAAAGATTGACCGCCCAAAGGAATGGGGCTATAATAAAAGCGCCGCATCCCGGCAAACGGGGCGGATATAAGCGCCGGATATAAGCGCGGAAAACGGTAGGGGCGCAGGTGCGCCCGGTAAGCAAAGAAGGTTTATTATTATGCTGGTATTAATTGATAACGCAAACCTTACAGAAATTGAATCATTGTATGGATGTTACCCGTATGACGGCGTGACCACCAATCCCACCATTTTGATGCACGAGCATAAAAACCCCATTAAACAGCTTAAGCTGATCCGGGAACTCTTGCCGGCGGATTCGCAGCTGCACGCGCAGCTGGTTTCGGAAGATTCCAAAACCATGCTGGAAGAAGCGCATTTCATGCTGCGCGAACTGGGCGACAACCTTTTTATTAAGGTGCCGGTCACGGCGGACGGCATGCGCGCCATCAGCCTGCTTTCAAAAGAGGGCGTCCGGGTGACGGCCACGGCCATCTATACGGCCATGCAGGCCTTTATGGCGGCCAAAGCGGGCGCGCGTTACACCGCGCCTTATGTGAACCGTTTGGACAACATGGGCTCGGACGGCGTGCAGGTGGCCAGCACCATTCACGACATGTTTAAAATACATAATTTAAAGGCGGATGTTCTTGCGGCCAGTTTTAAAAATACACAGCAGGTTCTGGATTTATGCAAACACGGCATCGGCGCGGTAACGGCCTCGCCGGAAGTCCTGCGCGCATTGATCCGGCACGACGCCACCTTCACGGCGGAAGAAAACTTCTCCCAGGATTTCTTTTCCCTGGTCAATGAGGTGGAAGGGCTTAATTTGAAGGATAAGAAGTAAAAAAAGAGTATTAATTTAAGTGAGAATAAGAAAACTCCGCATATATTGAACTGGTCAATAGTTAGTGGACAGAAAAAAACTTTAAAACCCTTGCTCGGCTTTAAACTGAGCAGGGGTTTTGTAATTAAGAGCATAAGCAGGTCTGGCAAAATTGTAGTAT
>JAVBVZ010000046.1:0-59009 GCA_036679405.1 Christensenellaceae bacterium | reverse complement strand
ATACTACAATTTTGCCAGACCTGCTTATGCTCTTAATTACAAAACCCCTGCTCAGTTTAAAGCCGAGCAAGGGTTTTAAAGTTTTTTTCTGTCCACTAACTATTGACCAGTTCACTTCCGGCGGGCTTTTTAAACGTCAAATTATTTTTGAGCCTCAAAATCAATATGATGATAGGAAAGGCCGCCTTTAATGGCGGTCCATTTTTTCCGCGGCATAACCTGGACCGTTATGTCAAAAGATTCGCCGTTCTTATGCACGTGGTTTTTGAGGATTTCTTTTGTATCGCAGCCGCAAAGCTCGTGCAGCCGCACCACAGACGCATTGAGGCTAAAGGTTTGCGCAAGAATCGTATCGACCGGCGTATGGGCAAAAATATAATCATACAGGCTGAGCTCCAGGGCAACGGCGAGCGAAACGGACCGCACGCTTTTGTCTGCTACATAGTAGCCCCATTCACATTCGTTTTCCGTATATTCCACAATCTGAATGACGCCTGCGTCCCGGCCGTCTACCGAAATGATCCAATAAAAAAAAGGGTTTTTCCGGCTGACGGATGAGAACCATTTTTTCTGGTCTTCCAGTGACAGAGCAGGGTCCGTATTCATGTAGCGTGTGATATCCGGCTGCATTCGCCAGTTCATGATTTTTTCAAGGTCGTTTTGACGGAGAAGCCGGCAATAGACCGAAGGAAACTCATTCATAGGACGGATCCTTTCTTTTGCATATGAAAAAACTATTTTTCCAGCAATTCTATGATGCCCGCGTTCTTGCTGAACAAAAATGCGACCTTTTTGTTTTGCAGAGCAATTGCGGGAGCAGGCGGCGTAATGGGCATAAAGCCGGTTTTTGAAAGCGAACTGATATCGGCGTTTAAATTTTCTGAAAGATAACAGATATGGTAAGGGCCCGGCCCTTTTTTCTTAAGCATTCCCGATACGGTTGATTTGCCGCCCAAAGGAGAAATAAGTTCCACAAGAAGAGCGCCGCTTTCCATAAAACAGATGGATATGCCGCGGGCATCATCCTGAACGACACCCTCTTTTTGAAGATGATATCCCATTTGCATAAACTGCTGTATGGCGGACTGGATATCTTCGACCAGATAGCCGATGTGATGCGCCTTCATCCGTGTACCTTTTGGGAGACAAGCTGCATAATATCGCCGGCTGTTTTGATTTCCATGACCTCGTTCAAGTCAAATTTAATACCGTATTTCTGTTCTATGATAGACAGGATATTGATGTGTTCCAGTGAATCCCATGCTTCAATGTCTTCCTGGGAAGTAGAGGAGGAGACGACAAGCGTTTCATCACCGAAAATACGGCGGAAGACATCCTGGATCTCTAATTGCAGCTGCGGTGTTGTCATAATGTTTTTACTCCTATAACGTGATTTTTATTTTTGTAATCCGAAGGAATGGTGAATTCCCACGTGTTTTCGGCTATATGCACAAACCCAAGGCGGGCGTACAGATCTTTGACATATCCGTTTTTAGCGGTGGGCAAGTATTCGCCTTTAATTTTACGGATCCGGCGCGAAGAACACTGGCGGACCAGTTCGTCAAAAACGGCAAATTCCAGGTTGCGTTCAAATACGCGGCAGCTCATGACCCAAAGACGTATGCGTGCCGAAGCGTTTTTGACTTCTGCCAGAAGCGCACTGACGATCCCGTTATCGCCGAATTTGTCGTCCAGTTGAGCGCTGACGGAAATGATATTTGGATCCTGAGAGGCTTTTTGCACTTCGCCTTCAGTCATCCGCAGGGTGGTAAGATTAAACTGATTGGTTTTATTGATGAGCTGCGTGATACGGGGGATGTTGTGAAATCCCGAAAGCGCCGCGTTCATTTCAAGAGATTTTAAATATGCCGTATAATCTTTATATGCGGTCTGTGCTTTTGCGCGAAGTTTATCTTCTTTGTAATATTCTCCGCGTTTTGCGTCTTCTGATGAAAAGGCAGTTACTTCAAAGAAGCCGGCATCGTCCAGTGTTTGAATAAATCCCGACGGATCGGATAGGGCGGGGGCCTCCACCTGGGGCAGAGCCTGGGAAACCAGTTCGCGTTCGGCGGGATTGTCGTCCGCAAGAACAATGCTATCCGGAAGGATATTGATTGCCCGGGCTATTTCTTCAATATTCGAAGCTTTGTCCCGCCAGTTGGCAACAAATTCTAAAAAATCTTCGTTTTTAAGGACGCTGCCGGGAGCGCTGAAGCCCGTTTTGGCAATTTGGGGATCGTTTTTAGAGCATACGGTCAACAGGATGCCCATTTCGGAAAGGGATTTCAAATACCGCTGAAAATCTGCGTAGGCCATGCCTGCAGGCGTTTCGCCGCCGATGAGGATGTTTTCTGCGCCGTCATCGCCGACAACACCGCCCCAAAGCGTATTGTCAAGGTCCAGGGCAAGCGCTTTTTTATTTTTGCCGAACACGGATTTAGTAATAAATGCTAAATTTTGCCCCAAAAGCGGTATGGCGTCCGGGCTCAGGGCATACTTATACAAATACCAGTATTTTGGGTCCGTCCAGCGCTTCAGTCCGTAGACTGAAGAGAGGTAATCAATATCGTTGATATGGCAGAATTCATTCTGCTGTGCATATTCGCCGAGAAGCGCGTTTAGTTTCCGGATAAAATGAAGCCGGCCGGATGTCCGGTAAACGTCGCTGTTGCCAAACAGGCGGTAGGGAAGCGGCTCAAAATTATTTACGATGACCGGACAGGAATAGTCCGAATAAATCTTATCCAATACCTGCCTGATACGGCCCCAAAAAGAGGAAAGGAGCTCTTCCACACGCGGCTGCGCATCTGCCGGAGAGGGAAGCTGCCTGATGTTAACGGTGGAAATATGCAGGTAAATCAGATCGGGTGCGAATTCTTTTAAAGAGGCATTTTCAAAAACGACGTCTTCATAGTAGCGGTCGAATCCGCCAACCCAGAATTCCGGAAGAATACCCTCGTCCAATAAAAACAGCTCGAATATGTTTTTGATTTCTCCAATGGTTGAACCGCTTAAAACAGCGATTTTTTTTGGAAGCAACCCTTCGCCGGACAGCAGCTTGGTGCGCAGGCTTCTTTTGTTTTGCATAATCTGAGAAGGGGAGAGGCCACTTAGTACTTTCAAAACAGATCCATCCTTTATCAAAAACCGATTATATAAAATATATCATTTCAACCTGTAAAATGCAACACGGACGGCGTCTGAAGAGCAGTCCCTAAAAAAGGGTACCGCTATAATTTTTTTTAGTATATAATACAAATTATAGTATTACTTTTCAGAGGTGCTGAATGGATTTCCCAAACAAAAAAAAGATTTTTGATACGAGAGCCTGGATTTTGTGCCTGGCGGTGTATGCAGCCGGATTTATTGTCCTGACGCAGCGGTTTGGCCAGGTTTCATTTTCAGACCAGTTTATGTTTTTGATATCCCAGTTTGCTTTTGTGTTGGTCCCGGGAATGGCGGCCGCACGTTTGCTGATGGGTCCCTTTCCGGTCAATGGGCATGAAAGAGACGGCGCGGCGCACACCGGAAGCCTGATTAAGTTTATTGCGATCTCTTACCTGCTGGGGATCGTGCTCGTCATACTGGAATTTTATATTTTTTATTCTCTGGGTGCCAAGGAGTCCCTGCTTATAGAAATGGCGGCTGTTGCGCTGGCCAGCGTATGGTTTTTATTCGGAAAAAAAGAAGATTTTAGAAACATACCCCTTGACAACCGGGAGGGATGGGCTTTGTCCGCGCTGCTTGCAGGGCTTCTTACAATGGTGTTTTTTTCAGCCGTGTATGCATCCAAGGTGCCGGACCTGGGCGGGCATCCTTCCATGAGTTATTATCAGGATCTTTTATGGAACACCGGCAATACGACCGCCATTGCAAACGGTTTTCCCGTTATGGATATTCATGTGGAAGGGATCACCTTCAGCTACCATTTCTTTACCAACGTGTTTTTAGCGGCTTTCCGCAATATACTTGGGATTTCGTCGTTTGTTTTATATTTTAAGTTCCTGCCGGTCCTTCAGGTAATTGTTTTTGCCGGCGCGATGTATTTGCTTTTATCTTTAACGGTTAAAAACGTATGGGTCCGCACGGCGCTGGTTGCCGCTACGCTGTTTTCCAGTATTATTTTAATGCGGCATATGCTATGGCAGGCATATGCGACTGTATTTGCACTCTCTTTTACCATTGCAGCCGCGTATTTTTTACTCAGGGCCTTTAAAGATATTGAGAAAATCAAGGTGTTTAAAAACCGTGATTTTCTTTTGTTTCTTGTTTTCCTCTGTGCGGCTGTCGGGACAAAGAGCCTGTTCGCGGTTATGCTGATTGCGGGAGCGGGAATCGTCTTTTTGATGCAGATGATCCGCAGGAAAAATACGCTTCAGATGTTTGCGGGCGGGATTGCCATGCTGGGCGTACTGGCATTCATGATGTTTACGATGGTGGTGGGAGCACACGGTTATAACGGGCTCTCGGCAGAGGCGCTGACGCCTATGCTGGCTGCGAACCCGGCATATTATCAAGCCCTTCTTTCGGCAGTGGGCGAGACGGCCGCTGCCCTGATTGCATATCCGGTATACCTGTTTTTGAATCATACTGTTATTGCGGCGGCCCTTGTTATGCTGGTCGTTTATATGGCTGCCAGGCGAAAGCCCGACGTAGTGGCGGTCTTCTTATTATCAGGTATCCTTGCCGGAATTGTGGCGGCGTCTGTCTTTTTTCAGCCGGGATATTCGAATGTCCTTTTTATGGTTGCCGCGGTTCCTTTTGGAGTTTTTGCCGTATTCTATGTGCTCATGAAGGGCTTAGAGGGCGGGAAAGTCAAAACAAGCGGAAAGATCATCCTGGTATGTATTGCTGCGGCGATCACAGTTTGGAGCGTACTGCCCACGGCTCAAACGGTGGTGCAGGACTGGCAGGGAAAACTTGAAAACCAAAATAATGTGAGCCCTTACGACGGAATAACCGCCGAAGAATATGAGGGCATGAAATGGATTGCGGATCATACGCCAAAAGATGCGGTAGTGGCTTCCGACCGGATTTATTATGTCCCCGGAGAGGATGACAATTATGCCCGTTACTTTTATTACACCGCTTTTTCCGAACGGGAAAATTTTCTTGAGGGATACTATTATATCAATACATATGACGAAAATTATCAACAATTGATTGATGAACGTCTTGCTCTTTTGAAGCGGGTATATACAAGCGATCCCGCTGCAGTGGCCGTTTTGGCGGATCAGGGTGTGGATTATCTGGTGAGCAGCACGTTTATGACGCCGGCGTTTTATCTGGATAAGAGTCTGGGAGAAGTGGTTTTCAGCAACGGGGGGATTACCATATATCGCCTGTACCAAAACGAAAAAACAGAGGAGTAAAAGCCATGAGATTATACGAAAAGATCAAAAACGGAGCAATCTACTTTATTGCCGAAATGTCCGCCAATCATGCGGGAGATCTTGAAAATGCGCTCAAGATTGTACATGCGGCGAAAGGTGCGGGCGCCGATTGCGTTAAGCTTCAGACTTATACCGCAGATACGATGACCCTTGAAAGTGATTTGGACTATTTTAAAGTAAAGGGCGGACTGTGGGACGGATATACGCTGTACGATCTTTACAAAGAAGCACATATGCCCTGGGAATGGCAGAAGACGATTAAAGAAGAGGCGCAGATATGCGGGCTTGATTTTCTTTCAACCCCTTTTGACGCGACGTCGGTGGAGTTTTTGGAGGATCTTGGCGTGGAAATGTATAAGATTGCTTCTTACGAACTGACCGATATCCCGCTGATTAAAACTGTGGCCAGGACAGGGAAACCCATGCTGATCTCGACCGGGATGGGTGACCGGGAAGAAATTGAAAAGGCGGTAGAAGCGGTGCGTGCCTGCGGTAATGAGCAGATTGTGCTTCTGAAGTGTACCAGCGAATATCCGGCCGATTTTTCAGATATGAATCTTGCGGTGATCCCTGAAATGGAAAAAGATTTTCTTGTGCCCGTAGGTTTTTCAGACCATTCGATGGGCAACGTGGCCAGTACGGCGGCTGCGGCGCTTGGCGCGTGTGTCATTGAAAAACATTTTTGCTTAAGCCGCGCCATTAAAAATCCGGACAGCGCGTTTTCAATGGAACCGGAAGAATTTGCTGCGATGGTAGAGTCAGCGGGGTTGGCCGCACGGTCCCGCGGACAGGCAACATATATGCCGACTCCGCGGGAGAAAGAAGCGCGCTGGTGCAGACGCTCGGTATTTGCGAGCGCGGATATTGCTCCGGGAGAAACTTTTACCGAAGGAAACATCCGGGTGATCCGTCCTTCCTATGGACTTGCGCCTGTGTTTTATGAAGAAATTTTGGGAAAGAAATGCGCAAAAGCCATCAAATACGGCAATCCTTTGGCGTGGGAGAATGTGGAAAAATGATCGGGATCAGAGCGGACGGAAACGAGAAAATAGGCACAGGGCACATTATGCGCTGCCTTTCCATAGGGGAGGCCGTTCGAAAAAAAGGCGGAGAACCGGTGTTCTTTTCGATAGATGCAGAAGCATTGATTCGGCAGGCGGGGTTTAGATGTATAACGCTGCAGGGCGTTTATGACGATCTGAGCGAAGAAGATTTATCGTCGCTGCTGCACGCTTCCGGTATAACCACACTTTTGGTGGACAGCTATTTTGCGGATGCGATTTATTTTAAGAAGTTGCACGGCCATGTGAAAACGGCGGTCATCTTTGATATGGGAGACGGGAAGCTGCCGGTGGATTTGCTTGTCAATTACAATTTGGATTACGCTTCGCATGAATACAGCGGACCTGAAAAATTGCTCCTGGGTTGCAGCTATGCCCCTTTGCGGACAGAATTTCAGAACATGGCTTTCAAGAGAAAGTTTGACGCGGTAAAAAATATAATGATTACGACCGGCGGAACGGATAAATATAATATCACCGTACAGGCGATTCGCATGATTCGTGCGCAGCGTTGCTTTGATAAAATTGCGCTGCATGTGGTGGTGGGAGCGCTGAACATTTTTGCCGGGGATGTAAAACGGATAAAAAAAGAAACGAAAGGTCTTTTCGTGTACGAAAATTGCCGGAACATGGCAGAACTGATGGAAAAATGCGATGTAGTGGTATCCGCCGGAGGGTCAACGCTTTATGAGATCTGTGCCTGCGGGGCTCCTTGCATTCCGTTCAGCATGGCGGACAATCAGGACAATGTAGTGGATGTAATGGGTGAAAAGGGAGTCATGCTCCCGGCAGGGCATTACGAACAAGACCCGGAAGGATGCATGGCCGCAATCCTTGAAAATTTAAAACTTTTGGCCAAAGACGCCGTATTGCGAAAACAGCTTTCTCAAAACGCCGTGCGCCTGGTGGACGGAAAAGGCGCGGGGCGGATTGCGGAAGCGCTGATAGATCTGGACGAAGAAAAATAAGCGGCAGGAAGCCGCTTTTTTGATACCCGCTTGATTTTATATGCTTTTATCATTACTTTTGGCGCTATCACGATAGAAGTGCATGATGAGTTTTGCAAACGGAGCTGGCCAGTAGCGGCGAAAAATGAGGAGGTCTTCCGAAAACCGTTGCCCCGATTCTAAAAGGCGGGTGGTCTCGGATTCCCGGTGGATGCGATGGCCCATCAGCTTTTCGGGAATATAGATGAAAGAGCCGGGGTTTTGCGCGATGCGCGACCAGGCATCCCAATCCAGGTCGCATTGGAAAGCCGGATCAAAGGAAAAGTTACCGAGATTCGATTTGTGGAAGATGACGGAAGGACAGCAAATGGAACTGCCCAGGGAAAGTATGCGGTTGCGGACAAAACGGCTTCTTTGAAAGGCATGCAGCTTAAGCGGAAAGTTCATCCGCCTTTTGAGGGACAGAAGCCGGCTTTTGGTGATGGTCTTTTCTTCAAAAAGTTCCATATAATCCGTATACAGGATCAGGGCATCGGCACGTGCCGCAGCTGCTGCAGCCGCGGTGTAGCCGCTGAAGTATACATCGTCCTGGTGGGTAATGGTGATATATTCGGCATCCGCGCAGCTATATGCAAAATTCCAGTCCGCAGCAATTCCGCCCGGACCGGGACTAATGAATAGGGGTAAGCCGAATTGGCGGGCCGTTCTTTCAATATGCTCATTGGGCGTGCTGGTCGCGATGATCACCCTGGAAGGCAGCTCCTGCGCCAGCAAAGAGGCAATGCAGTCCTGAAGGTAGGGGCTTTCTTTATAGGCGCACAGCGCGAAGCAATGGTCGAAAACATTCATGCTATTTTCCTCGTGGTCCGGCCCGTAGGCGGAGAAGATTATTCCATCATAATATGCCGGCTTTGCTTATATATTTTAAAGGAAAAAGCAAGCATGGCGACGCCCGCTATCCAGCGTACCGGCCAAACATCTATAAACAGGTAGGTCCCGGCCAATGAGGCCGCAATGATAAGTGCCGGGACAAGCAAATGAATAAAGGATAGTTCGAATCCTTTGAGTACGTATTTTGCAATTGCATAGTGGAAAACGAACAGCATAACATAGGAAATAAGGGTAGTAAAAGCCGCGCCCATTCCACCCCATTTGGGCACAAAATAAAAATTGAGGCCGATATTGAGCGCCGCCGCCGAGACCGTCCCGATTGCAATAAACACCGTCTTCTGTTTATAAGATTCATACGCAACCGGAAAAGTGTACAGAAAAAAGAAGAAACATCCCGCGGCAATCAGCGGGATCATATAGACACCGCTTTGGTAATCGGGCCTGGCCAGTATGCGCACAATATCCGGTGAAACCAGGACGAACGCCACGGATAAAAAGGTCACAAAAAGACCGTAACGTTTATACAGGTGAACGATTTGTTCTTTTTCTCCTGCGTGCGTTTTGTCAAAATACCAAACGGACCAGGCATAATTAAAAGCCGTCCATACGCCCATGGAGACCATGCCGAAGTTGTATACGTAGGAGTAGACGCCGGTTTGGGTAGGCGTGCTGAGCGCTTGGAGCATTAGACGGTCGGACTGGCCCAGTATGAGGTTTGCAAGACCGCTGAATACGAAGGGCAGTGAAATGGCGATGCAGTATTTCCACCATCCGGCGTGGAAAAAAGTTTTTCCCCTGGAGAAGATCACGACTGCAGCCGCCGTGCCGATCACGGCGTAAGCGATGAAAGAGCCATAGACATCGCCCAAATATTTGTTGCCGGTGATCTGTATGACCAAGGGGATGGAAATGGCAAGACGCGCTATCGCAACCGAGGCCGTCCAGAACACGAAGGGCTTGGGACGGTTCAAGACCCGGTATTTGTTCGCAAGATGCTGAATAGTGAAGGAAAAGAAACCCTGCAGAACGGCAAACAGGACAACGGTGAGCGAGAACTGGGTGAAAGCTGTAAAAAAGCTTTGGAATAAAAGTACGATTCCCAGCAGGATGCCTAAAGTAACCAGTCCCATGCCGTAGGTAGAAGAGGCGTACGCGTTTAAGTTTTTCGGACCGTAATCCAGCTTGGCATTGTTGAGCGAGCCGTGAGCCTGCACGCCCGCGACCGTGCCGAATATGGAAGCCCAAATGCCATAGATGGCCAGCGGGGCGTATTGTGCAGGAGACATCAGGTTTCCCAGAATTGTCACTGTAATAAAGGTGGTGCCCTGTGCCAGTATGACGCCCAAAGTATAATAAAAAGCGTTTCCGAAAAAGGTTTGTTTCTTATCCATCCTGTTACCGTTGCCTTCCGGATTGGTCTGCGAAAATTTTCATGCAATTCGCAGTAATAGTATCACACAAGAGCATAGATTGGCAATAATTTGAGCGAAAAGGATGTTATTGCAATATTGCGCCGCTTAGTCTAAACTATTTGTATAGGGACCATAACAAAGGAAAATAATGCTGTGGAAACGGCAATGAAAATTTACAAAAAGAAGGGGATAGATTCTATGAAAATCAATTTTAACAACATGATGACGCAGGCGATCGGCGCGCACGGAATCAGTCAGGAAGAAGTGGACCGTGAGGCGAAAAAAATAAGCGCTGTCCATAGCGGGATGTGCGCCAAAAAAGGAGAGATGGCCTGGAGAAATCTCCCTTACAACCAGGACGCGGTAATCCGGGACATTGTGGATACGGCAAAAAATATCAACGAACGTTTTGAAAATTTTGTGGTGCTCGGGATCGGCGGATCGGCGCTTGGATCCAAGGCGCTTTTTTCTGCGCTTAAACACACGCATTATAATGCGCTTTCCCGCGAAAAAAGAGGGGGCGTTCGCTTTTTTGTGGAAGACAATGTAGACCCGGACCGTTTGAACGGATTGTTTGATGTGATTGATGCGGGTAAAACCGCGTTCCATGTGATCACCAAATCCGGCAATACGGTTGAAACCATGTCACAGTTTATGATTGTTCTCTCCATGCTTAAAGAAAGGCTGGGAGAGAATTTCAAAGAGAATATTGTGGTCACGACCGATAAGGAAACCGGGATCATGAAAAAAATATGCAACCAGTATGGATTTAAAACATTTGTGGTGCCGGAAGGCGTGGGCGGTCGTTTTTCCGTTCTGTGCCCGGTAGGGCTTCTTTCAGCAGCCGTACTGAATGTTGATATTTCCAGTCTGGTGGCCGGCGCAGCTGCGGCGGATAAGGCCTGCGTGCGGGAGGATTTATATGAAAATCCTGCATATATGTATGCGCTTTTGTATTACATTGCAATGAAAAAAGGCGTGAATATATCTGTAATGATGCCGTATGCGGACGGACTTTTAAATATGGCGGAATGGTATGCGCAGCTTTGGGCGGAATCTTTGGGAAAGGAAAAGGATCTGACGGGACGGACGGTACACGCGGGACAGACGCCTGTACGCGCGTTGGGCGTGACAGACCAGCATTCCCAAATTCAGCTTTATACCGAAGGACCTTTTGATAAGATCATCTCTTTTATCGATGTTGAAGCTTTCAATACCGAACTTAGGATTCCCACGCCGCCGATTGACGTGCTGGATGCAAAGTATCTGGAGGGGCAGACGGTGAACAAGCTGATCGCTTCCGAGATGATGGCGACCGAATATGCGGTTACCAAGGCGGGAAAACTGAATATGCGCATCACCCTTGAAAAGAAAAATGAGTTTGAAGTGGGCGCCCTTTTCTTCTTTTTGGAGATGGCTACGGCTGCAATTGGCGAGCTTCTTGAGATCAATGCATTTGACCAGCCCGGGGTGGAGGAAGGCAAAATTGCCACCTTTGCTTTGATGGGCCGTGAAGGATATGAGCGTAAAGCGTCGGAATTGGCCTCGGGCGCTGAAAAGGAGCGCAAATACATCATGACCGTACTATAAAAACCAATGTGAATGAATCGGTTTGAAACCGGGATTGGCATATGATGGGCAAAGATATTTTGGACACCGATTTGTATTTGTTCAACACGGGAGAGGCGCAACGTGCCTACCTGCTGTTCGGATGCCATTACGTAGAAGAGCTTTCCATGCACCGTTTCGCCGTTTGGGCGCCAAATGCCCGGGCGGTGAGCGTGACAGGCGATTTTAACGGATGGGATACGGCAAAGACGCCGATGCGCCCCGTGAAAAACGGTGTTTTTACCGCGTATGTGGCCGGACTTAAAGATGGCGATAATTACAAATACTATGTGACCGGCGCGGACGGCAAGAGCGTATATAAAGCGGATCCTTTTGCTTTTCATGCAGAAGTTGCGCCGGGGACGGCTTCCAAAGTATGGTCGCTTTCGGGATATGAGTGGGACGATGGCGAATATATGACGGCCCGTACCCGGCAGAATATACTGAAAAAGCCGGTTTCCATTTATGAAATGCATCTCGGTTCATGGAGAAAAAAAGAAGGCTATAAATTTGCGAGTTTTAGGGAGACTGCCCATGAACTTGCAGCCTATTGCCGGGAGATGGAGTATACCCATGTGGAAGTCATGCCCCTGATGGAGCATCCCTTCGGCGGTTCATGGGGCTATCAGATCACCGGATTTTTTGCCGTTACCGCCCGGTATGGTACCCCTCAGGATTTCATGTATTTTGTGGATGTGCTTCACCAAAACGGAATTGGCGTTATTATGGACTGGGTGGGCGCCCATTTTCCGAAAGACGAGCACGGGCTCCGGCGTTTTGACGGCACCTGCCTGTTTGAACACGAGGATCCCAGGCGCGGGGAACATCCGGAGTGGGGGACGGTCGTTTTTAATTATGAGCGGCCCGAGGTAGTCAGTTTTCTTGTATCCAGCGCCGTTTTCTTTATGGACACCTATCATTTGGACGGGCTTAGAGTGGACGCGGTAACCTCCATGCTGTATTTGGATTACGCACGCTCTCCCGGAGATTTTTTGCCCAACCGTTATGGAGGCAATATTGACCTGGACGCCGTTGAGTTTTTAAAAAAACTCAACAGTGTGGTTTTGACCAATTACGCGGGCTGCATGATGGTGGCGGAAGAATCTACCGCATATCCCGCGATCACCAAACCGCCTTACGACGGCGGACTTGGATTTACTTTTAAATGGAATATGGGTTTTATGCACGATACGCTCAAGTATATGTCCATAGATCCCTTATTTAGGCGGGACCATCACGACCGGATCACTTTTTCACTGCTGTATGCATTTTCTGAAAATTATATCCTTGCTTATTCTCATGATGAAGTCGTACATGGAAAAAAATCCATGCTGGACAAGATGTTTGGAGATTACTGGCAAAAGTTTGCATCACTTCGGACTCTTTTTGGGTTTATGTTTGCGCACCCCGGAAAAAAGTTGATGTTTATGGGCAGCGAATTTGGGCAATTTATAGAATGGGCGTATGAAAAACAGCTGGACTGGTTTTTGCTTAAATATGAAAAACATGCGGGCATGCAGCGGTTTGTGGCGCGTCTGAATCATATTTATAAAAACCATCCGTCTCTTTATGAGATAGACGACGGATGGGAAGGGTTTGAATGGCTGATCGTGGATGACAGCAAAAACAGCGTGGTGGCGTTTATGCGTCATTCCGCCGGACGGAAAAAAACAAACCTTGTATGCGTTGTGAATTTTACGCCGGTGACGCGGACCGGTTATGGGGTGGCTATGCCCGCGCCCGGCAGGCTGAATTGTATTTTAAACAGCGATGATGAGGCGTTTGGAGGCAGCGGAGTGGCCGCTGTGTCCGAAACAAATACCATTGAAAACAATTTCTGCGGAAAGCCGTATATGGCTGCGCTCACTCTGCCGCCGCTTTCAGCAGTTTATTATGAGTTTACAGAAAAGAAACAGGGGGAGAGTTAAATGTTTGTCAGAAAAAAATGCGTAGCGATGTTACTGGCCGGCGGGCAGGGCAGCAGGCTGGGAGTGTTGACAAAATACCGCGCCAAGCCGGGCGTACCTTACGGCGGGAAATACAAGATCATTGATTTTCCACTTTCAAACTGTATACATTCCGGGTTGGACACGGTGGGGGTGCTGACCCAATATGAACCGCTGGAATTAAATGCGTATATCGGAACCGGATCCCCCTGGGACCTTGACAACAATACGGGCGGCGCTTTTGTATTGCCTCCTTATATGAAATATGAACGTGGTGAATGGTACTCCGGTACCGCAAACGCCATATTCCAGAATATTTATTTTATCGACCGTTATCAGCCCGAATATCTGCTGGTCCTTTCCGGAGACCATATCTATAAAATGGACTACAACGAAATGATTGATTTTCATGAAAAGAATGAGGCGGATGCGACCATTGCGGTAATCGAGGTGCCGATTTCGGAAGCGAGCCGATTCGGGATTATGCATACCGACGAAGCGCTCAGGGTGATTGATTTTGAAGAAAAGCCCAAAAATCCGAAAGGGAATCTGGCTTCCATGGGGGTATACCTGTTTAGCTGGGAGAAGCTTAAGAAAAATTTGATTTGTGAAAACCAGGAAAAATCCGCAGATGATTTCGGGCACGATATTATTCCGGACATGATTGAAAAAGGAGACCGCCTCTTTGCCTTTCCGTTCCAGGGCTACTGGAAGGACGTTGGAACGGTGGAAAGCCTTTGGGAAGCGAACATGGAACTTTTAAGCGACCATCCTGCTATGGATCTGTTTGATACGAGCTGGAGGATATTTTCTCGCAATCCAAATAAACCGCCTCATTTTGTAGCCAAAGGAGCCCGCGTAAAAAACAGCATTGTTTCTGAAGGTTGTTATATTTACGGAAAAGTGGAAAACAGTGTGCTTTTCCCGGGGGTTGTGGTTGAGAAGGGCGCAACCGTACGGGACAGTATTGTGATGCAGGAAACACGGATCATGGAACGCTCGAAGGTCATTAAATCTATTCTGGATGAAGAAGTGGTGATCGAGAAAAACTGCATTATTGGCGGCAAAGAGGATATCACGGTGGTAGGGACTTTTGTTACCGTAAAGGAAGGCACGGTGTTGCCGCCGGGGAAAAAGGTAAGTCCAAAAGACAAAACCTCTACACAGGCCTGCGGGGGGGTGAATTAGATGGCGAGAGACGCATTTGGATTGATATATGCAGGAGAACAGAATATTAATCTGCGCGAACTGGTGTATTCGCGCAGCGTGGGGGCGCTGCCCATCGGAGGCCGGTACCGGGCAATCGATTTTACACTTTCCAGCATGGTGAATTCAGGCGTGCGTAATGTTGGGGTGATTGCACAGAAAAATTACCATTCCATGATGGACCACCTTGGATCCGGCAAAGAATGGGATCTCTCCCGCAAAAACGACGGCCTTTTCATACTGCCTCCCTTTTATACAAGTGATAATAACGGAAGTTACCGTGGAATGGTGGATGCGATCAAGGGCGTTATGAGCTATATACGGAGAAGCACCCAGAAATATTGTATCCTTTCGGGCAGTTACACGATTTTTAATATGGTATTTGACGAGGCGCTTGATTTCCATGTGCAGAACAATGCGGATGTGACCCTGCTGTACAGTGTGGAACCCAACCGGTTCTTTGCAGGAGAACGTTTTAAAGATGTCCGGCTGCACCTGGATGAAAACGGAAAGATCACAGACATGGAATTGAATTCCGAAATGTCCAGTTCGAAAAATGTGGGCATGGACATTTATATTATCCGGAAGGATCTTTTGGAATACCTGGTGGAAGACTGCGTATCCAGGGGAAAATATTTGTTTATTACCGACCTTCTTATGAATAATTTAAGCCGGCTCAATTACTACGGCTTTAAGCATGCGGGTTATGTTGGAAGACTGCATTCGGTGGCATCTTATTATAAGCTGAATATGGATATGCTGCGCCCGGAAGTTCAAAAAGATCTGTTTTACAGCGGAAATAATATTTATACCAAGATCAAGGATGAAGCGCCCGCCAAATATATGCATGATTCAAAAATACAGAACAGCCTGGTGGCCAACGGTTGCATTATAGAAGGGTCGGTTGAAAATTCCGTTTTATTCAGAAGCGTATATATTGCAAAAGGCGCAAAGATTAAAAACTGCATTATCATGCAGGATTCGGAAATATCACAGGATGTGGAACTGGAGAATGTTATTATTGATAAACTGGTGCAGATCCGGCCCGGACGCAGGCTTATAGGCGATGTTGAGTTTCCGGTAATCATTCGAAAAGGAGCGATTCTGTAAGTATGAGCGGCAATGGATTGAGAGTGCTGATTGCCGGCGCGGAGGCCGTTCCTTTTGCCAAGACCGGCGGCCTGGCAGATGTCATAGGGACGCTGCCCGGCGAATTGAAAAAGGTTGGCGTGGATGCGCGGGTTATTATGCCCAAGCATGGCATCATTAAGCATGAATACGCGGGCAGGCTAAGGTATATTGCAAGCTTTTATATCACCTTTGGATGGCGAAGCCAGTATGTAGGCGTTGAAACCATGGAAATGGACGGCGTAACCTATTATTTTATTGATAACGAATATTATTTTTACAATGCCATCTATAAAGGCGGAGAGGCTGAAGGAGAACAGTATGCTTTTTTTTCCCGTGCGGTTTTAGAAGCGCTTCCGTACATTGACTTTGAACCGGATGTCCTGCACGTAAATGACTGGCACACGGCGACAATTCCAATGATGCTCAAAACACAGTACGCGCACCGGCCGCAGGGAAAGCTGAAGACGGTTTTTACCATCCATAACCTGCAATACCAGGGGGCTTTTTCTTTTGGGTTTGCCAGGCATTTTTTAGGAGTGGAAGACCGCTTTTTGGCGCCGGAGTATATGGAAGCGTATGGGGCCGCCAATTTCATGAAAGCCGGGATCGTGTTTGCCGACAAAGTGACGACGGTAAGCCCGAATTATGCCCGTGAGATAAGAGAAAACCCGTACGGGCGTGGAATGGACGGCATTTTGCGTGCGCGCGGAGAAAATTTTATTGGGATCGTTAACGGAATCGACATTGCGGAGTACGATCCGCGCACAGACCGGATGATTGAGAAGAATTATTCCGAGGAAGACCTTACGGGAAAAGCTGTGTGCAAGCGGGCGCTAAAAAGTGAGTTTGCCCTTGATTTGCCAAGGGGAACGCCTGTTATTGGGATGGTGACCCGTATGACAGAGCAAAAAGGACTGGATCTTGTGCGAAACGTCCTGAAATCTCTTTTGCTGGAAGAAAATTTGGGATTTGTTATCCTGGGAAACGGCGATGCTGAATATGAATCCTATTTTAATTACATTGCCGGGCGTTTCCCCGGCCGTGCCGGAGTGTATATTGGCTATAAGAACAGCCTTGCGCATAGAATATATGCAGGATGCGATCTGTTTCTGATGCCCTCATTGTTCGAACCGTGCGGAATTTCACAGATGATTGCGCAGCGGTACGGCACATTGCCCATTGTACGCGAGACCGGAGGCCTTAAAGATACCGTTTTTCCGTATAACAAATATACGGGGGAAGGCAGCGGCTTTTCTTTTGCGGGATATAACGCGGGAGAAATGCTGGCGGTTATAAAAATGGCATTTGGCGTTTTGCGCCAAGTGAAAGCAAAGAAACAACTGGTCAAAAATGCCATGTTGCAAGATAATTCATTTACACGCTCCGCCAAGGAGTATCTTCGCCTATACGGGCAGCTTATCGCAAAATAAACGAATTCATTTTAAAATTTAACATGATTTTAATTTGACAAAATACGGACAATGTTATATAATCCAATTGTGAAGATTTTAACAATAGCGGTGTAATGCCGCTTACAAGTTGCGGTACATTGATAAAAAAGTAACAAAGTTGACCGGTAATTTGATTAGTTCAATAAAATTTGGTCAAATGTAATAGATTGATAAAAATTTAACATAATTTTTGATTTGGCGTTTATAGCGCGCATAAATTATTAGGAGGTGTCTTTTTTTGGAGGAGCATCAGGTCTGTCATTGCGAAGAAATGACAGAAAAGCAGAAGTATGAACTTTTGGGATCGGTTATTGAAGAATATGAGGCAAGGGAGACGAACTTAATACAGATACTGCATATGGCACAGGCAATATTTGGGTATCTGCCCATAGAAGTCCAGCGGTATATTGCGGACAGGATGGAACTTCATTTATCGAAAATAAGTGGAGTTGTTTCTTTTTATTCGTTCTTTTCAACCCAACCGAAAGGCAGGCACACAATTTCCGTATGTTTGGGCACGGCATGCTACGTACGGGGCGGAAAAAAAGTTCTGGAGAAGATTAAAGAACTGCTGGAGATAGAAGTTGGAGAGACAACGCAGGACAGACGCTTTTCTATGAACGTGATGCGTTGCATCGGTGCCTGCGGTCTTGCGCCGGCTATGCTGATAGACGGGGAAGTTTTTAAAAGCGTGAACCCCAATAAGCTGCAGAGCATTCTGGCTAAATTTGAATAGGGGGAACGAAAAAATGGAACTTATGATTAAGTCCAAAAATGATTTGGATAAAATAAAAGAACAGCAGATTGAAGAAGAAGGCAGCTATAAGTTCAAAATACTGGTGTGTGCAGGTGCGGGTTGTGTTTCGTCCGGATGTTTTGAGGTAAAGCAGGCTCTTTTAAACAGCCTCAAAGTGGAATGGCTGGACGACAAGGTGAAGGTCATAGAAACAGGTTGCGTTGGCACCTGTAACGTAGGCCCTACCGCCATCGTTTTGCCTGACGGCGTATTTTACTGCAAATTAAAGCCGCAGGACATGGTGAAGATTGTTCAGGAGCATTTAATGAAGGGCAACATTGTGGAGGAACTCTGTTACCACGACGGAGAGAGCGGCAAGGTGACGCCTTACCTGAAAGATATTGAATTTTTCAATGCGCAGACCAAAATTGTTTTGCGTAATTGCGGCAAGATCGATTTTGCCGATTTGGCGGAATACATTGCAAATGACGGCTATTATGCCCTGGAAAAAGCTTTGACCTCTATGCCGCGTGAAGCGGTGATTGACGAAATCAAGAAATCGGGGCTCAGGGGCCGTGGGGGCGGCGGATTCCCGACCGGCCTGAAATGGCAGATGGCGTACAAAAAAGATTCCAAAGAAAAATATGTGATCTGCAATGCGGATGAAGGGGATCCGGGTGCGTTTATGGACAGAAGCGTGCTGGAAGGCGACCCGCATTCCATTATTGAAGGCATGGCTATTGCGGGCTATGCGATCGGCGCAAGCCGGGGGGTCGTGTATGTGCGTGCGGAATATCCGATTGCTGTTGAGCGTCTGAAAATGGCGATTGAAGAGGCCCGGAAAGCAGGCGTGCTGGGAGATAAGATATTTGGTACGGATTTTTCCTTTGACGTGGATATCCGCATAGGCGCAGGCGCGTTTGTGTGCGGAGAGGAAACCGCACTGATTGCTTCGGTGGAAGGCAAGCGCGGTGAGCCCAAGCAGAAACCGCCTTTCCCGTCTGACGAGGGACTGTATAAAAAGCCGTCCATTATAAACAATGTGGAAACCTTTGCGAACGTTGCGCCCATTATATTCATGGGGGCGGACTGGTTTGCAAAAATCGGCACCGAAAACAGCAAAGGAACCAAAGTGTTTGCTCTGGCGGGCGATGTTAAGAATACGGGTATCATTGAAGTGCCTATGGGCGTAACTCTGGGTGAAGTAATATATGATATCGGCGGCGGCGTTCCGGGAGGCAAAACACTGAAGGCGGCGCAGACGGGCGGACCGTCGGGCGGCTGCCTTACACGCGAACATTTAAACACGCCAATCGACTACAATTCTCTGATCGAACTGGGCGCTATTATGGGATCGGGCGGCCTTATATGCATGGACGAAGACACATGCATGGTGGACGTGGCCCGTTTCTTTATGGAGTTTGTGCAGGAAGAATCCTGCGGGAAATGCGTAGCCTGCCGTTTGGGAACCAAGCGTATGCTGGAGATACTGGAGCGTATCACCCAGGGCAAAGGTGAAGAGGGTGACATTGAAAAGCTGATTGAGCTGGGACAGGTGGTAAAGGATACCGCGCTGTGTGGCCTGGGGCAAACAGCGCCCAATCCCGTGCTTTCTACCATCAAGCATTTTCGTGAGGAATACGAGCAGCATATCAAGTACAAGTACTGCCGCGCAGGCGTATGCGCCGATCTGTTCTTATCTCCCTGTGAAAATGCGTGTCCGGCCAACGTGAATGTGCCCGGATATCTGGCGCTTGTTGCTGCCGGTAGAATTAAAGACGCGTACGACCTGATCCGTCAGGAGAACCCGCTGCCCGCAGTTTGCGGCCGCGTTTGCACGCATCCCTGCGAATTTGTCTGCCGGCGTGCCCAACTGGATGAACCGATAGCGATCCGTGACTTAAAACGCTATATTGCGGACGAGTATTATAAAATGGATCAGCCGCATATGCAGCTGGTATTCCCGAGAAACGGCAAGAAAGTTGCTATTATCGGCGCCGGACCGTCCGGCTTGACCTGTGCGTATTATCTGGGCAGGCTGGGGTATGAAGTAACCATATATGAAGCGCAAAAAGTAGCCGGCGGCATGCTGGCTTACGGCATTCCCGAGTACCGTCTGCCTATGGATGTGCTGGACAAAGAAATTGAAGCCATCAAAGAAGTGGGCATCAATATTCAGCTCAATACCGAAGTGGGCAAAGATATATCGTTCGACCGTTTGCATAATGAAAATGATGCGGTCTATATTGCCACCGGAACCCAATTCAGCCGCAAGATCGGCGTTAAGGGTGAGAACATTAAAGGCGTATACCATGGACTGGATTTTCTGCGTGATGTGAACCTGCACAAAGATGTTCATGTTCAAGGCGTTGTGGCAGTAATCGGCGGCGGTTCTACCGCGTTTGATGCGGCCAGAGTGGCGCGCCGTATGGGCGCCAAAGAAGTCCATGTGCTTTACCGCCGCGCCATAGAAGATATGCCTGCGGAAAAACGAGAAATTGAAGAAGCGGTGGAAGAGGGCATTGTAATTCATGAACTGCTTGCGCCCATTGAAATTGTGGGGAACGAATGCGTGGAAAAAGTTGTGTGCAATCCCATGAAGTTGGAAGGGTTCGGCAGTGACGGCCGCAAGAAGCCGGTTTCCGTTAAATCCGAGGACTTTGAGCTGGAAGCAGACTTGGTGATTCCTGCGGTAAGCCAGTATTCCGACTTGCCTTTTATTGGGAAAGACGAAGTAGAGATGACCAGTTGGGGAACATTTGTGGTTGACAAGGAAACGCAGATGACCACTATCCCCGGCGTATTTGCGGGCGGCGATGTGGTCCGGGGCGCAGACGTTGTAATCACCGCTATTGCGGATGGCAAAAAAGCAGCGGAAAATATTGACCGGTATCTGGGCGGAAAAGGGACCTTGAACAAAGGTGAGCCGATCGATATCCCGATGGGTGTGGAGGACAGCGAACTGGCCGAGCATGAACGCTTTGAGATGAAGATGCTGCCTCCGGAAGAGCGGTGCGACAACTTTGACGAGGTCTGCGTGGGCTTCCATAGATTAAATGCGATTGCGGAAGCAATGAGATGCTTGCGTTGTGATAGAAGGTAGGTGGCTTTAAATGATTCATTTGACAATCAACAATAAAGCGGTGGTTGTTCCGGAAGGAACGACAATTTTAGACGCCGCAAAGGAAAACGGAATCTCGATTCCTTCTCTGTGCTATTTAAAAGATGTGCATGCAATCGGTTCCTGCCGCATTTGCGTGGTGGAAGTACAAGGCGCAAAAGGCCTGATGGCGTCCTGCGTGACTCCGGTGACCGAAGGCATGGTAGTGAATACCAATACCAAACGCGTGAGAGAGGCGCGTAAAGTGCTTTACGAACTGATTTTGTCCGACCACCCGAAGGACTGTCTTTCCTGCATGCGTTCCCAGAGCTGCGAACTTCAGCAGTTGGGAGAAACCCTGCAGGTAAACGACTGCCGCTTTGAAGGGCAGATGTCTAAGGAATTTGTAGATGAATCCAGCCCGTCTATTGTGCGGGAGGGCGCAAAATGTATTTTGTGCCGGCGTTGCGTAACGATCTGCAATGAAGTGCAGGGTGTGGGGGTGATCAATGCCCAGAACCGTGGATTTGCGACCGAAATTGCTCCGGGCGACGACCTTCTTTTGGATTCGGCCGCTTGTACCTACTGCGGGCAGTGTACTACGGTGTGTCCGGTGAATGCGCTGCATGAAAAAGATTCTATTACCGACGTGATCGGCGCGTTGGGCGACCCGGATAAAGTGGTGGTCGTGCAAACTGCGCCTGCGATTCGTGTGGCGGTGGGAGAAGGGTTCGGCCTTCCGGTAGGAACCATTGCTACCGGGAAACTGGCAACCGCGCTTAGGGACCTTGGTTTTGACTATGTATTCGACACCAATTTTGCGGCAGATCTGACCATTATGGAAGAAGGGTACGAACTGCTGACCCGGATTGCGCTGGCTTTCAGGGATAAAGGCGTGATTACCGACAAGCAGATCGAGGCGCTGGGCCTGCCCACCAAGCTGGAGCATGCGGACCTGCCTATGATCACCAGCTGCAGCCCGGGGTGGATCAAATACATCGAGCATTACTACGGGGACCAGATCGACCATCTGTCTTCCTGCAAGTCTCCCCATATGATGCTGGGCGCGCTTGCAAAATCTTTCTTTGCGGAAAAGATGGGCATTGACCCGAAAAAAATGTATGTGGTCTCTATTATGCCTTGCACCGCCAAAAAATTTGAAGTGACCCGTCCTGAGATGGTAAATAACGACTGTCCAAATGTTGATGCCGTGCTGACGACGCGGGAACTTATTAAGCTGATTAAGCAGTCCGGCATTGATTTTGCGGGTCTGCCCGACGGCGAGTTTGATAATCCTTTGGGCCTCTCTTCAGGCGCGGCGGATATTTTTGGTGCGACGGGCGGCGTGATGGAGGCGGCACTTCGCACGGTGTATGAAGTGGTGACCGGGCGAGAGATTCCTTTTGACGGATTGCATGTGGCGCCCATTGTGGGGCTGGAGCGCATCAAGACTGCAGCTATAACGATTGAAGATCCCAAAAAGGAATTCAAATGGCTTAATGGCGTGACCGTAAACGTTGCGGTAACGAGCGGTCTTACCGGAGCGGCGACCTTACTGGAAGAGATTAAAGACGGAAAAAGCGACTATCTGTTTATAGAAGTAATGGGATGCCCGGGCGGATGCATATCCGGCGGCGGACAGCCTCGTATGACGGATGACTCTGTTCGCGAAAAACGCCTGGAAGCTATTTATCGTGAGGATGAGGGCAAAAAGCTCAGAAAATCTCACGAGAATGAGTATATCATTAAAATTTATGATGATTACCTGGGCCACCCATTGGGGCATAAGAGCCATGAATTGCTCCATACAACCTATACAAAACGCGATAAATAAAATATTACCCAAAAGAAAGCGCCCGGATTTTTTCGGGCGCTTTCTTTTTTTTGTGCCTTTTATTGGAAAAAAGAAAAGACGCCTTAAAAGTGCTCTGCTGAAAAACATTGACTTGTCTTTTATTCTTACATTATAATAATCCTATTGCAAAAAGCATTTTTTAGCGATTATTCATGTTAGGAGCTAATTTTATGAGCGATTTTATCAAAGACTTTTGGAACGGCAATGCCGAAAAATACAAAGGATCCCATCAGGCGTCCTGGGGAGACGAATATGCAATTAAGCTGGAAAGCCAGAATGTTTCTTCTTATATTAAAAATGGAGACAGTGTGCTGGACGTGGGGTGCGCAAATGGATTTGCCGCAATTATGCAATGCGCGGCACATGATTTGAAATCCATGACCGGCGTTGATTTTTCTGAAAGCATGATCAAATATGCGCAGGAAAACAAGGAAGAATCCGAATACAAAGATCTGCTTTCCTTTAAAATGGGAGATGTGCGGGAACTGCCGCTGGAAGATGAAACTTATGACGTTGCCTATACTACGCGGGTGCTGATCAATTTGCCTAACTGGGAAGAGCAGAAAAAAGGGATGACAGAATGTCTTCGGGTAACCCAAAAGGGCGGCACAGTGATTTTTTCAGAAGCTTTTTGGGAGCCTCTGGTGAGGCTGAATGCACTGCGTGCACTGGCGGGGCTGGAATCCCTGGTGGAGCACGACTTTAACCGTTATATTAAAAAGGAGCGAATGGAAGATTTTCTTACGGAATTGGGCGTAACGTATGAATGCGTTGATTTTTCCTCGGTTTATTACGTAGGGTCCCGTTTTCTTCGGGAACTGGTGACGGATTACAAGAGTTTCGCAGGTTATTCAAATCCTATCAATGCGGATTTTTATGAACTGGAACGCAAATATTCCGGTGGAAATTTTGGAATTCAGCAGGCGTATGTGATCAAAAAATAAGAAAAACCAGACTGCAGGCAACAATAAGATTGCAGAGATGGACGGGCCGCCCTTTGGGCGGCTTTTTTTATTAGCGCTTTAAAAAAACGGGCGCGATTCGCGGCCCGGGCGGGTTTGTGGCCGCGGCTTGCAGTATTTTAGAAAAAGGATGTACTTTTAAGAAAAGTCATTGTTTCTTAAAAATTATTTTTTCTATATATTGTATAGGAAATCAAATTGAACACAATATCTGCAAGCTGGCAGTGCTTGCGAAAAAAAAGCCTTTTAATTCGGGCTTTTTTTATTTTTTTTTGCAAAAAATAAAAGGATTTCCCTAAAAAATATCGAATATTATATATAAAGTGGTGAAATGTGGTTAATAGTGGTGAAAATACGACCAAAACCGGCATTTCATCCGGCAATTCCAAAATAAAAATTGCATGGAGAAAAACAGTGCTTATAGGGGAATACCAGCACAATATTGATGCGAAAGGCCGGGTATTTATGCCCGCGAAATTCAGGGAAGAACTGGGAGAGAATTTTCTTGTAACGAAAGGAATAGGAAAATGTCTGTTCGTGTTCTCTTTGGAGGAATGGAAAACTTTTGCGGACAAGTTGAAGCAGATCCCTATGACAGATACATCATCCCAAAGTTTTATCCGAATGCTGTTTGCCAGTGCGTGTGAATGCGAACCCGATAAGCAGGGAAGAATACTTTTACCCCAAAGGCTGCGTGATTTTGCAGAGATGGAAAAAGAAGCGGTTGCGATTGGCGTCGGCTCCCGTGCCGAACTGTGGTCGGCTGACAACTGGACAAAGTATAACGAAGGCGCATACGAAGATTACGAAGCAACGCTGGCAAAATTGGCACAGCTGGGGATATAAGATGGAAACGCAGGGGGGGCATCTGCCGGTACTGCTGGGAGAATGCATTGAAAACTTAAAACTTGCGCCGGGCCAAACTGTGGTTGACTGCACAATGGGCGGAGGCGGGCACAGTGCCGAAATCCTGAAGAAAATATTGCCCGGAGGGCTTTTGGTAGGTTTGGATAAAGATGAAGCGGCAATCACGCGCTGTAAAAAACGGTTTGAAGGATTTAGAGAAAATGTTTTGTTTGCGCACAGTGATTTTAAAAACCTCCCGCAGGTGCTTTTGCAGTCAGGCGTTGAGAAGGCAGACGGCATTCTTGCAGATTTAGGGGTTTCGTCGTATCAGCTGGAAGAAGCGGAACGCGGATTTTCTTATAATCAGGATGCAAAGCTTGATATGCGGATGGACCTCACCGCTCCCCTGACAGCTTTTGATGTGGTGAACGGCTACACGGAAGGGGAAATAAGAAAAGTTATCCGTGAATACGGCGAAGAGAAGTGGGCGGCCAGGATTGCACAGTTTATTGTGCGGTCGCGCACTGGAAAAAAGATAGATACGACTGCTGAACTGGCGGAAATCATTAAAAGTGCCATACCCGCCGCAGCGCGCAGAAAGGGGCCGCATCCGGCCAAAAGAACCTTTCAGGCGATACGCATAGAAGTAAATGAAGAATTATCAGGACTTGGACAAGCGGTGGAAGATTTTGCAGGCTTGCTCAAAAGCGGTGGGAGATTGTGTATTATCACCTTCCATTCGCTGGAGGACCGTATTGTAAAACTGGCGATGCGAAAACTTTACGATCCCTGCGAATGTCCGCCGGATGCGCCGGTATGCATGTGCGGCAAAGTGGGAACGGTAAAAATTATTACGCGTAAACCCATAGGGCCGTCCGAAAAAGAGGTAATGGAAAATCCGAGGGCGCGAAGCGCAAAGCTCCGCGTGATTGAAAAATTATAAATACTTTGGCTTGAATGCAGATAAGAAAGGATAAAGGCTATGACGGCAGTACCTAAAAAATCACAAAATTACATACCGATATCCAAGCAAAGCAGAAACAGAATGAAATTTGCGGCGGAACCCCGGCGTATCAAAACGAATCAGGGGAATGTTTCTTATATTGAAGATAAGAGGATTCAGAAAATGCCGTCATCTTCACCGCGGAAGATCCAGCCGCAGGGGATGGGGTATGCACGCCCCCAAAAAACATCTCCGCGTCCGGTGATGCCCCGAAACATTCAGCCCAGAATGTCGGCACAGGGAGAAATAGCGGTCCCGCTGCCTCAGACAGGTATACGCAATCAGCCGCGGGAGGCGGCGGCAACGGAAGTCCGCCCGGCGCAGACCGGTATTGTATCTACCATTCTTCTGATAGCTGTTGTTTTTGGCATTCTTTCCTTTTTACTGGCCCGGAACGCCACAATTACGAATATCAGTCTGGAAAATGCGGATATACAGCAGCGTATTACAACATTGTCCGAAGACATAGACCAATTAAAGGTGGATATCACCTTAAAGGAGGACTTAAACGCGATTCAGGAACGGGCCGCCGAACTGAGTATGAGCAGCCCGGCAAGCAACCAAATTACATATCTTCCCGAGGAGAGTGTTGTGGAAAGCGGCACTGAGCAGGATACACAGGATACGGCTTTGGAGGAGCAGTCGTTCAGCCTTAACGGTTTGTTCAAGACATTGAAAAGCTGGCTGGATTGATCGAAGGGAGAGGGTATCTGTTGGCAACGCCTGGGACTTTGCATAAAAAGAGACTGGTGATCTTACTTGTATTTGTGATCATCGTCTTTTTGTTATTATTGGTTAGAATAGGGTACTGGACTTTTTATAAAGGGGAATGGCTGCAGAGCCAGGCGGAAAGCCAATGGACACAGGACACCGCTGTGGCGGCTGAACGCGGGTCCATCTTGGACAGAAACGGAAATGTGCTGGCACAGAGCGCGAGTGCGGACACCGTTCTTTTGCGTCCAAAGCAGGTGACCGAACCGGACAAGGTTGCGGACTCTTTGGCCGAGATACTGGAAATGGACCGTAGTACTGTTTATGAAAAAGCAACGGATACCAGCAAATCTGAAATATGGCTCAAGCGGCAGATCACGCGTGAGCAGTCTGAAGAGATCCAGGCACTCAATCTGGACGGTATATCATTTACGACTGATGTGAAGCGCTATTATCCAAACAATGATCTTTTATGCCAGGTGATCGGGTTTACTTCGGTAGATGGGGAAGGACTGTTCGGGCTGGAGAAGCAATATGATAAATACCTTGCCGGAAAAGCCGGACGAACGATAGCGGAAACAGATAAGAACGGCAGGGAACTGGCCGCGGGACAGGAATTTAATATTGAGTCGGAGGACGGCTACACTGTAATGATGACGGTAGACGCAGTGATACAGAGCTTTTTGGAAAATGCCTGCCAGGAAGCTTATGACGCCAGCCAAGCTCAAGCCGTTCAAGGGATCGTGATGGATCCAAACAGCGGAGAAGTGCTTGCGATGGCGTCTATACCGGGGTATGACCTGAACGATCCGCCCAGAAATGAGACCGATACCCTGGAGACGCTTTCCGTTAACCGTGTGACGGCCGATGTTTATGAACCGGGCGGTATTTTTGGAAGTATCGTTGCTGCGGCAGCCCTGGACTCGGGAAGTGCGACAGCGGATTCACTTTTTGACTGTAACGGCGCCGTTACTGTGAACGGGCAGAGGATTGCATGCTGGAATCAAGACGGTCACGGGACGCAAAGTCTGGCTCAGGCCGTTCAGGATGCCTGTATTCCGTCTTTTGTGCAGATGGCGGCGGGAATGGGGAGCGATACCCTTTATGATTATATTCACGGCTTCGGGTTTGGAGAAGAAACCGGAATAGATTATATATCCGACCAAAGCGGGCAGGTGATGGAACAGAAATACCTGACGGATACGGACGTAGCACTGATGGGTGCGGGACAGGATGTTGGCGTGACTTCTTTGCAAATGGCGAACGCGCTTAGTACGGTCGTTAACGGCGGATCCTTATACCAGCCTCGTCTGGTGAGCGAACTCACCGATTCGGACGGAAATGTCGTACAGCAAATGGAACCGGCTTTAAAGCGTCAGGTGATCAGCGCAGAAACATCCGCGCAGATGAAACAGATTTTGAAAGATTGTGTTGATACAGGCGTGGGAAAAGACGTCCAGATAGCAGGATATGAAGTAGGGGGCATAGGCGGAACCGTTCAAAAGAAGGACGAATCCGGCGAGTTGATGAGTGGAAAGACAGTATCGTCTTTTGCGGCGTTTGCACCGGCGGACAGTCCCCAGTATGTTGTGCTGATTTTAGTAGATGAGCCGGCGGCAGAGCCGGATTCCGGCAATCTGATTGCCGCGCCGTATGTAAAAGAAGTGTTGGAGCAGACACTGCGGTATGGAAACGTACCTCCCGGCGAAGAGGGTACGGCCGTGGAAACGGTCACCGTTCCCGATGTAACGGGACTGGATACCGAAACAGCGCGCTCGCAGATCGAGGCCCTTGGCCTTACTTGTACCGCAGAAGAGAGCGGGACGGTGACCAGGCAGCTTCCTTCTCCGAATGAAGTAGTTGCCAAAGGGACGGACGTAACGCTGTATACAGATGTTCAGGAGGAAGAAGAAGCGACCGGAAGCACTGAAGGAATGGCCGTTGTACCCGATGTAAGCGGAATGACCATGATTGAAGCGCGGGACACGTTGGCGGCGGCAGGGTTTGAAATCGATATCCGCAGCAGTGGAAAGGCGGTTCGCCAGACACCCGCTGCGGGCGAATATGCCGAGCAGGGATCGCAGGTGACCGTGTATTTCAAACTGGATGTTACTGCACTGCCGCAAGGCACGCAATAAAGCGCTCACAACCGGTGAAAGATTTGTATTCACTGCGGATTATGTGATATAATGCTTTGGATTTAAATGAGGGAGGAAGGTATCGTATATGAAGCTGAAGGATATCCTTGAGGGTATCGAATGCGATATCATCGGAAACGCCGATGTTGAGATTGGCGATTTGAAATATGATTCCAGGAAGGTTGAGCCCGGCGATTTGTTTTTTTGCATTTCAGGGTTTGAAACCGACGGACATAAATATGCACCGAATGCCGTGGCGGCCGGCGCGGCTGCATTAATGGTCACCCGCAAGCTGGAAGGACTGGACGTTGTACAGGTACTGGTGAAAGACGACAGGCAGGCGATGGCGCAGGCAGCGGTTCGTTTTTTTGCAAACCCTGCGGGATCCATGAAAATTGTAGGGGTTACGGGGACAAATGGAAAAACCACCACGACCTATATGGTGAAATCCATTGCGGAAGCTGCCGGAATGAAAGTCGGCCTTATTGGTACTATTCAGAATATGATTGGAGAAAAGGTCCTGCATACCGAGCGAACGACCCCCGAGTCGGTAGAGTTACAGCGCCTGCTGGACCGTATGCGCCGTAACGGGTGCAATATGGTAGTGATGGAGGTTTCCTCCCATTCACTTTATTTAAAGCGGGTAGAAGGGATTCATTTTGATGTAGGGATATTTACCAACCTCTCGCAGGATCATATGGACTTTCATAAGACGTGGCAGAATTATGTGGATGCAAAACGGATATTATTCAGCCAGAGCGAGACTGCAGTGATCAACGTGGACGATGCTGCTGCAGCCGATATGATCAGCGCCGCCAAAAATGAACTTATCCGTTTCGGCCTGCAGAACCGGGCGGACCTGATGCCCGAAACTTTACAACTGACAGCGGAAGAAACCCGTTTTTTTGTGAAAATCCGGGGAAAAAAGATAAAAATACGTATTCCCATTCCCGGCATGTTTACGGTATATAATGCGCTTGGAGCCATTGGAGCAGCTGTGGCGGCAGGCCTTTCGAGCGAAGATATTACAAAGGGGCTTTTGAAAATGAAGCCGGTGGCAGGACGTTTTGAACTGCTCGATACACGCGGCGGGGATTACAGTATCATTCTTGATTATGCACATTCTCCGGATAGCCTGGAAAGTACGCTTAAAACGATTCGCGAATTCGCGGAGGGGCGCATCGTGACCGTGTTTGGCTGTGGTGGTAACCGCGACCGTGTAAAAAGACCTATTATGGGCAGAATTGCCGGAGAATATTCCGATTTTGTAATCGTCACCTCAGATAATCCGCGTTTTGAAGAGCCGGACGACATTATAGCCGAAATCGAAGCGGGAATAACGGCGGGTGCGCCGTATATCTGTATTGAAAACCGGCGGGAAGCTATTTTTTACGCAATGAAAAAAGCACAAAGCAAAGATATTATTCTTCTTGCAGGAAAAGGACATGAAACGTATCAGGAGATCTGCGGGAAAAAGTATGATTTTGACGAGAAGGTCGTAGTTAACCGTATTTTAGACGAACTGCAGGCGAAAGCGATGGAGAAGTAAGATGCTGAGTTTAATTTGGGCAATCATTGTTTCATTTGCAGTCGCACTGTGTGCGGGCCTGGTTGTTATTCCCGTGCTTCGAAAGCTGAAGGCAGGACAGCAGGTCAGGGATGATGGACCGAAAACACATTTGGTAAAAGCGGGAACGCCAACGATGGGCGGCATAATTATTTTGGCCGGCGCCATTGTGAGCTCATTTGTTTTTTCAAAGGGAAATACAGGTTTTACGATATTTGCCGTTGTAAGCATGTCTATCTTTGCAGCAATCGGGTTTTGGGACGATTTCATAAAGTTATTTAAGAAACGTTCTTTAGGGCTTAGGGTATATCAAAAACTCATTCTGCAGTTTTCCATTGGATTCGCAATTGCCGTTTTCGCATACTTTATGGTAGGGTCCAAACTGATAGTGCCCTTTTCGGATTCATGTATAGACCTGGGAGTGTGGTATATTCCTTTTACCGCTTTTGTAATCGTCGCTATTGTGAACGCGGTCAATCTTACGGATGGTTTGGACGGCCTGGCGGCAGGGGTGACGCTGGTGGATACCGTGACGTTCATGCTGATTTTTATGGTGTTGGCAGGCATTGGCGGATTTTCTTCTGCGCCCGCTGACGGCGATATGTTTAATATGATGATTTTTTCCGCATCACTTTCAGGGGCTTGCCTGGGGTTTTTGATGTTCAACAGATACCCGGCAAAAGTTTTTATGGGGGACACCGGTTCGTTTGCGCTTGGCGGCGCATTGGTTATGATTGGTATATTGTCCCGCATGCAGCTGATGTTGCCCATTATTGGCGTAATGTTTGTTCTTTCAGCGGCATCGGTATTGATTCAGGTGGGTTCATACAAACTGAGAAAAAAAAGAGTTTTTAAAATGGCGCCGCTGCACCATCATTTTGAGCTTTCCGGTATGCATGAAACGAAAGTGGTAGCGATGTATATGATCATCACCGCGGTAATATGCGCGGGGGCTCTTCTGCTTCTTAAGGGCACTGTATGCAATTGACAGAAGATAGCAAAAGCCGGTTTTAGGCAGGGAGGTCAAAAATGGAATATAAAGGAAAAAAAGCGTTGGTTGTCGGAATGGCCAAAAGCGGAGTCGCATCGGCGGCGTTGCTTTCCGACCTGGGTGCGCATGTTATTATATATGACGCAAAGAAAAGGCAGGATTTGCCCTGCGATATTGCGGACGAACTTAAAAGACATGATTATACCGATATGCTGGGCCAGGATATCATGCCGATCATTCCGGATATTGATATTATGGTCTTAAGTCCGGGCGTACCTCCGGGACTTCCTTTTATTCAGGCTGCGAGAGACCTTGGAAAACATGTGATTGCCGAAATAGAACTGGGGTTTTCGGTATCAAAAGCGGACTTCATTGCCATTACCGGGACAAATGGAAAGACCACTACGACGGCGCTGACCGGAGAAATTTTTAAAAACGCGGGATTCAATACATTTATACTCGGAAATATCGGCGTACCGATTACGCAGGAAGCCCTGAATACCAAACAGGGCGATGTGGTAGTTGCGGAAACTGCGGCGTTGCAGCTCGATGCCACTGTTGAATACAGGCCGGTGGAGAGCGCAATTCTGAATATCACGGAGGATCATCTGGACCGGTATGGAAATATGGAAAACTATATAGCTGCAAAAGCCAAAATATTTAAAAACCAGACCGAGGAAAATTTTTGCGTCTTAAATTTGGACAACGAGTACTGCCGGTCCCTGATACCGAATATTACGGCGAGAATTGTGGGATTCAGCGTGGAGAAGAAACTTGAAAGCGGCGCTTTCCTTAATGACGGTATGCTGTGCTTTCGGCTGGACGGGCAGGAAAAAGAAATCATCCGTGCGGAAGAGATAAAAATTCCGGGCCGGCACAATTTGGAAAACGCCCTGGCGGCGGCGGCCCTGGCATGCCTGTATGGTATTCAGCCTAAAGTGATTGCGGATACACTGCGTACGTTCGGTGGAGTGGAGCACAGGATTGAATTTGTACGGACTGTAAGGGGCGTTGATTTTATTAATGATTCTAAAGGAACAAACCCGGATGCAACCATAAAGGCCGTACAAGCCATGAAAAAACCCACGGTTCTGATTTTGGGAGGGTATGATAAGAAGAGCGATTTCAAAAATCTTTTTGACAATTTTACCGATCAGATAAAGTCGGTGGTGCTTTTGGGCGCGACTGCGGAAAAATTGGCTGAAGCCGCGCACAGTGCAGGATTTGAAGACTATATTATGGCAACGAGCATGCAGGACGCGGTGCAAAAGGCATTCAGCGTTTCGGGCGAAGGGTATAACGTATTGCTTTCTCCCGCCTGTGCAAGTTATGATATGTTTAGCAACTTTGAAGAAAGGGGAGCCGTCTTCAAGCAAATTGTAAAGGAGCTTTAGTTTGCAAAAAGTACAAAAAGCGCCGGATGCCGGGAATGTACAAAAGGTACAAAGCGTGCGGAAAAGAACGATGGACTATGCCATATTGATCACGACGCTGATTTTGGTTTGTTTTGGCGTGATCATGGTTTTTTCCGCGAGCTATTATCTGGCCGAGAGTAGCTCCATGTATAATAATGACGGTTTGTATTTCTTTAAAAAACAGATTTTTGGGGCCGTTCTAGGATTGATCGGAATGATCGGCTTTTCTTTTTTCAATTACAGATATCTGGCAAAATTGAAATATCCCTTGATTATTGTGGCGCTTGTTTTGTTGGCGGTTGTTTTGGTCCCCGGAGTTGGGCAGGATATAAACGGATCTTCCAGATGGATCATTATTGCAGGACAAAGCGTGCAGCCTTCTGAAATAACTAAATTTGCCCTGATTGTTTTTGTTGCCGCGACAATATCTGTAAATAAAGAAAGAATGAACACGTTTCGTTACGGAATGATGCCTTCGCTTTTGATAACGGGGATTGCCTGCGTGCTGATTTTGTTGCAGCCGAATTTTTCGGCAATCGTCTGCATTTTCCTTACCGTTATGATCATGCTTTTTGTCGGCGGCGCAAAAGGCTGGCATATGGGTGTGTTGATGGGAGCGGGCCTGGCGGGCGGACTGTTGGTTATGCAGATGCGCGATTACCGGGTGAACCGCGTGATTTCTTTTTTGGATCCCTGGCAGTATTCGGATAGCCTGGGATACCAGGTGATTCAGTCGCTTTATGCGATCGGCGCGGGAAGCTTTTTTGGACGTGGCCTTGGAAATGCGCGTCAGAAACTTTTATATTTGCCGTACGGGCAATCTGATTTTATTTTTTCGATTATTGTGGAAGAGCTTGGATTTTTAGGCGCGATTATTTTGATTGGGCTGTTTGCATTCCTGATTTACCGCGGCATCAAAGTAGCGACACGGGCGCCGGATTTGTTTGGGACTTGCCTTGCCACGGGGATCGTAACGATTATTGCGATACAGGTTTGCGTAAACATTGCGGTGGTGACGAGTTCTATTCCGCCTACCGGAGTCTCCCTTCCTTTTATAAGTTACGGAAGTTCTTCACTGGTGATATTCATGTGCATGATAGGCATTTTACTTAATATTTCCAAGCAAAGCAGGGCATAGAGATGTGCAGCCTGAGAGGATAAGGCATAAACGGTCTGTGAAGCCGGAGGTTTTGCGGCCCGGAGGGAATATATGAAGAAGAAAAAGAAGAAAAAGCGGGCAAAGGTTCTTCCCATTATTTTAACAGCGGTCATCTTGGTTTTGGCCGGGTATGCAAGTTACCTGACTTTTCAGGTAAAGAATGTTCTGGTGCAGGGAAATGAGCAGTATGCTTCCGATTATATCGTCGGCCTGGCAGACATTCCGGATAAAACGTTAATGATCAAGGTGGATGAAGAATCCCTTAAAGAGAAAATTGAAAGCAACCCTTTTTTAGAACTTACATCCGTGGATTACGAGTTACCGGATACGGTTATGCTGATCATACATGAACGGCAGCCGATCACGGTTTTATCTTATGCCGGAAACGTTTTGCTGTTGGACAGAGAGCTAAACGTATTGGAAATGGACGCGTCTGCCGAAGCTGCAAATTATCCTGCACTTGAGGGGATATCTCCGGATGCGCTGAACCTGGGAAAACAGATACAGACAGCTGATTCTTTTAAAATTACCGTAGCGACTTCCATACTGGATGCGCTGAGTAACGAGGATGCGCTCAGCCTTGTTTCGGCCATCGATTTAACGGATGTCAACAATATCCGCCTTCAAACGAAAGACGGGCCGGATGTGCTTTTTGGACAAAGCGACCAGACGGAAAACAAAGTGCACTGGATGAAGCGTGTTTTACCTTCGCTTATAGAAAACGGCAGTACGCAAGGCGTGCTGGATGTGACGGCAGGAACGTTTGCAACGTACAGCGCAGACGAGGATGAAACCGGCCAAAATGCGGGAACACAGAGCGATGATGTGGCAGGCGACGGACAGGATCAGACTTGATCTCCTGCTTGCAGGATTTGCTTTGAAAGTAGAAATAATTGTTTATAAATTATTATATATATGTTACAATATATCCACTAAGTAGTTAGTGGAGATGTATAATGAAAGGTCAAAGGACCGTTGTTGAATTTGGTACATCCAAAATAGCATGCGCCTCGGCAATCCAGAAAGAAAGATCGGGTCTTCAGATCTTAGGTCATGTGCAGGTTCCGTATTCCGGAATAAAAAATGCGAATTGGACAGATTCAAATCATGTGAGCGAGGTGTTGGATCAGGCGCTTTCAGAACTGGAGAAACAGGTTGGTACGCGCATCAGGTCTGTTGATGTCGGTCTGCCCGGATGTTTTACAAAAATCATCTCTTCTACTGCGCAGGTCAGTGTGAAAGGCAGAGTTGGAGACCGGGAGATTGATACGCTGATTGCAAGTGCAAATAATTTTGACCTGATGGACGATCAGGTGATTGTAGGACAATACCCTTCCTGTTATATGCTGGATGACGGCGAGATATATTTGGATGCTTATAATTTGCCAGCCAAAAGTGTGACCGCCGCCGTTTCTTTTGTTTTAGGGAATAAATATTTTGTAGAAGACGTAAAAATGCTCTTAAAAAATGCGGGAGTCAGACTGGAAAACGTTATTTGCGAACCTCTGGCACAGTCCCTGTCTTTGATTCCTGAAGAAAAAAGAGATTCTATTGCTATTTTGGCTGATATTGGTTATTATAATACTAATATATCATTGGTTTATGGTGATTCGATCGTTCATTTAACAACGGTTGAAATGGGCGGAGGACATATCGCAAGCGACATCGCTTATATGATGAAAGTAGATATGCAAACCGCCGAACAGCTTAAAAGACGATATTCTTTTGGATTGCAGGAAAACAATAAAATCCTGCACCTGTATGCAAAGGATAAGACGGGCAGACTTAAAAAATTCCCGTATGATTTGCTGAAAAATATTATAGATGCAAGGGTTGAGCATATTATAAGATATGTTTCAAGTTTTCTCGTAAGGGCTGAGAGAAAACTGTCCCGGAAGCTCTCTTTGTATATAACGGGAGGCGGGATTAGCTATATGCCCGGCGCAAACAGTTTTGTGCGTAAAATTTCGGGCAGGATGCCCGCAAATTGCAGGGTAGTGAACTCTGTTTTGTCGGCGCCCAGTGCACAGACGATATATTCGCTGCTTGATTTTTCGTTTAATTATGCAGATATGGGCCGCTTCTTTTTGGAAGAAGAGAAAAAAGGTCTTTTTAGCAAAGTGGCAGGTAAGCTGTTCGAATAGATTACACACAATATTCTTAAGGGGGAATACGTATGTCGCTCGAATTTGATACGAATAATGACAATTTCGCAAAGATCCGCGTCTTTGGTGTGGGGGGTGCCGGAAACAATGCGATCAACCGGATGATTGAGTTCGATGTGAAGGGCGCCGAACTGATTGCGGTCAATACGGATAAACAGGCACTCTTTCTTTCAAAGGCAAACCAGAAGATTCAGATAGGAGAGAAGCTTACCAAAGGACTTGGGTCCGGAGCCAATCCGGATATTGGCAGAAAGGCCGCCGAAGAAAGCATGGACGAGCTTGAACAGTCTGTGAAGGGTGCGGACCTAATTTTTATTACAGCCGGACTGGGCGGCGGCACAGGAACAGGAGCGGCACCAGTGCTTGCGGAAATTGCGAAGCAGAATAATATTCTGACGATCGCTGTGGTGACCCGGCCTTTTTGGTTTGAAGGCCAGCCCCGTGCAAAGACGGCAGAAAATGGATTTGAGGATCTGAAGTCCGTGGTAGATACCATTATTACCATTCCAAACGATAAGCTTTTGCAGACGGTAGGCAAAGGGACGCCCCTGTTGGATGCTTTTAAAGTTGCGGACGATGTTTTGCGCCAAGGCGTTCAGGGAATTATTGACTTAATTGAAAAGCCTTCGCTGATTAATTTGGATTTTGCGGATGTAAAAACAATCATGATGCAGCGCGGCATTGCCCACATGGGAATTGGCATCGGCTATGGGGACAATAAAACGGTGGAAGCGGCAAAATTGGCGATACAAAGCCCGCTTCTTGATACTACTATTGAAGGGGCGAGAGGCATACTGTTTAATGTGACCGGTGATCCTTCGCTTGGCCTGCATGAAATCCAGGAGGCGGCGCGCCTGATACAATCTTCTGTAGACCCGGACGCAAATATTCTGTTTGGAGCTTATATCGATCCGAATTTAGACGACGAAGTTCGCATTACGGTTATTGCAACCGGATTTGGAGACATGCCTCCGCAACCGGCGGCAACGGCAACAGCGGCGCAACCTAAAAAGAAGATAGAAGAAAAGATTTCCTTCCAGGAGCCTATGATGATGGATGATGAGAGCATTGCGCCTCAAAAATCGGCTGCGGAAAAACCGGAAAAAGAAGCGGAACCGCTTGATGTTTATGGAGAGGACGACCTTGAGCTTCCGTCTTTTCTGCGCAAGAAACCCAGACGGCAGCGGACAGATTTTTAGCCGGACTTATTTATTTGAACCTGCAAAGGCCGTGGATAAAATCCACGGCCTTTTTAAATGAAAATCAGAAATTACATTATAAAAACGAAATTATTTTAAAAGCGCATATATGCAGGAATCATAAATGTGGCCGTTTTTGAAAATGCTGTCTTTCAGTATACCTTCCAGGACAAATCCCGCCTTTTCCAAGGCGTGCCGTGAGGCTTTGTTGTGTGCAAAAGGTTCGGCATATATTCGGATAATGGGCAGCCTCTTAAAAGCAATAGCGCACATCCGGCGGATTGCGTCGGTCATAATGCCTTGATTCCAAAAAGGTTCGCCCAGCCAATAGCCGATTTCAGCGCTTTTTTCGTAAACATCGGCTTGCATAAAAACGCCTATGCTGCCGGCTGCGCGGCCATCCATAACAATGGCGCGGCATATGCGGCTCGGGTCATCTTCTTTGAAGCTGTGGATATATGAAACAGCGTCCGCAACCGTATAAGGATGCGGAAAACCGTTACGGAGGAAGCTGGAGATATTGTGGTTGTTTGCGTAATATGCGACATCCTCGGCATCACTTAATTCCCATTTTCTAAGTTCATATAGCAAGGAATTTTCCTCCAAAAACAATACTTTGATTAAAGTTTATACCAGTGTGCACAAAAAAACAATTCATGAAAGAAAATCTGTTTGTAAAAAGATTCCGAATATGTTAAGTTGGAAAAAAGATTGCAGAAAAAGGGAGGATAAAATGCAAAAAAAAATTATAAAAACAGATAAAGCCCCGGCGGCAGTAGGCCCATACAGCCAGGCGGTTTGCGCGAACGGGTTTCTATTTGTTTCCGGACAACTTCCGGCAGATCCGAAGACGGGAGAGCTCATCAGGGGTGACATTGTGGGGGCGACAAAAACTGCAATGATGAATATTCAGAATGTCCTTCAGGCGGCTGGTTCCTCCTGGGCAGATGTGGTTAAGGCCACCATATATTTAAAAAATATGGATGATTTTATGCAGATGAACGAAGTGTATGCGTCATTTTTTCCGGATTCGCCGCCCGCAAGGGTTTGCGTTGCCGCAAGTCGGCTTCCGAAAGATGCGGATATAGAGATAGAGGTTATTGCAACAGGCACAAAAATATAAAAGCAAAAGCATACGACCGCCCGGTGTTTTTTCAGCCGGGCGGTTTACTTTTCTTCCTGCTTTTTCTGAAAAAGAAAAATAAGTTCTATACGGCTTTTTATGTTGAGTTTTTCATAAATGTTCCGGCTATGCACTTTGACGGTAGATGGAGCTATATGGAGTGCTTCTGCGATTTGCTGGTTTGAATACCCTTCAAGGTAAAAATGAACGATTTCATTTTCTCGTGTGGTAAGGCAAGAAAGGACATGGGTGCAATGCGGCACTTTTTTTGAATCGCAGCGGGTAACAGAGTCGGAGGCGATTCGTCCGGTTACGCTTCGGAGAAGAGGGGCCAGAAGGAAGCTGACAGCCAGCATTAGAAGAGATACGAGTGCATAAACGGTCCCAAAGAGGTCCTGAAAATAATCGTATAAGAAATAAGAAAGGCCGAAACCGCCCAGCAAAGCAAAACCGAAAATCAGGACGAAGCCCATAAAAACTTTTTTGCCATAGGCGGAAGAAATGGAGGCGGCGGTTGAGAACAAAAACACATAAACGATATCGGACAAGCCAAAAAACAGCATTCCGGGCCCATTGAGAAAACGAAGCCCGATAAAAGCAGCAAGGTTGAAGACAAAATGAATGAGAGCGGCAAAAAGAAAAAAGTTATATGCGAAAGAAACGGGTTGATTTTTGCGTATGAAGATCCACCAGGCAGCCAATGCCGCCCCAAGTCCGCCTATAAAATAGTAAGAATAGGACTCGGGTAAGGCAAGACCGGCTGCAAAAAGAGTGAATGCACCGTTCATGCGTTCTAAAATAATAAGAACGAATAATATATAAATGCCGGCCAGTGCCGGGCCGGGAGAGGCCTGGAAAGAAGTTTTTTTACCGTCGCCGGGTCTTTGGATTGAACTGGGCAGGAAGCGTGGTGTGAAGGCAATACATGCAAGGATGGCTGCAAGGAAAAAAATGTATTTCTCTTTCCCGGCATAACCGGAGAGAAAAACGGCAGAGAAGGAGAAAAGGGGCTTGGCGAACAAAAAGAGAATAATGACTGCAATTTGTTCATGCAGTGTTAAGTCAAAAGTATACAAATACAGGAACGCTGCAGTAAAGAATGCGGACGCAGCCGCCAACAGTGAAGCGGAAAAAGGCATAAGGCGGGGAGAAATAAAAGCAAAAACAATACCCGCCAGAGCGCAGGGAAGGCCCGCATAAATCAGACGGCGCAGGTGGTCTTTTCTGAAAAAAAGAAAAGATAAAGGGATGAGTGCGCAAAAGAAGATGGTGAATAAAACCGTGGAAAGGCTGCCGGCGGCTCCTGCAGAGCCGATGAGCCCAATACGAAAGCCAAAGCGCACACAAAACATAGCCCATAATACCCACAGTACGATGAATACGTGCTTGGTAGAAAGACGCACCTTATCCATGTTTTTTTGACTCCTTAAGATGATTATATTCCATTGCTTGCCATGAATCAATAGATTGCCTTTTGCGTTACAATACCACCCAAGTGGTATTGTATGGTTTTGATAAACTGTATAACATAGGAAATAAAAGGATCATATTTTATTTGTGTGAAGTTATTTTGTAAGAGTGTTTGGTAGCTAGGGAGGGTGTCGATGAAGCGCGTAACTGTATTTTTGGTGTTGTTTTTATTCCTGCTGAGTTTGGTACTGAGCGGCTGCGGAAAATTGGCCAAACTGGCCGGATTGGCAGGAGAGCTGGAATCAGATACGTCTGCCGGTATGTATGCTGAAGCAAAAGAATCGGATGTGGTGGGCGATGTAGTTTTCCCGCCTGAAAGTCAAAGAGCCGGATGGAAATTTGCGGACAAAGGAGATATTGCAACGCTGATCGCGTATTATGAGGATATCACATTAAAGCAGGTTGTGGATTTTTTGGATGGGCTTTCGGCGGACGGATGGTATCTGACCGGACACTATGCTTACCTTGGCGCAAGGAACGCTGATTTTGAATATTCATTGGACACGCGTTCGTTAAATGTGGCTTTTACGCTGGTGAAGGGATCTCCCGCGTGGCCGGAAGGGACCCTTACACCGTACCTGCAGTACCTGACATCTCCTTACCCGTACGGAACATATATGGGGTGTGAAGCGGATGCGTCCGGAAAAGCCTTTACCCTAACCTATAAGGATACAAATTATGTAGAACTGATGCACTATTTGGATACGCTGCAGGCAATGGGGTATACGACGGACGATGGAAAGACGCTTACGGGGGATATTAATTATGTTTCTTATGTATATAATTATGAAACAGAAACTGCGGCGATTACGGTGGGGCAGCGCGATATAGCGTTGGTCCCTCTGCCACCCTGGCCGGAACCAATGCCCGAGCACGTGAGCAGGCTGCTGCCGCCCGTATGGGCAGGCGTTCAGGTTACAGGCGCGGACGACGGATTTTTTGCCAAAGCGGAGCAATTGTCTCTTGCTGAACTTTACGATTTTGTAAAAGGCTTGGCCGAATACGGATGGTCCGAGCCTTCCGATCAGGAGGAGATGGAGCATGCGGATTCCGGATTTGCGCTGCGCTTCCTTTCTTACGATACCGTATCCAGTATAATGACGCTGACAATATGGAATCGAGAGGGCGGAATTTTGGATACCGGTGGAATAGAACTACCGGACACATCCGTTTCTCCTTCTGTGGAGTTACAGGAGGCCTTAGGCGAAGATTCGGAGCCGTATCGGTATGTTCTGACCCAGGGATCATACGGAGAAACGCAGGTGAATACCGGAATAAAAAGCGAATTTGGTGAAGAAGCCAGGTTGGCGGATTTTGCAGAAATCAAATCGCTGAGCGCCAGTGATTTTCCGGCTTTTCTGGATGGAGTCGGCGTGCAGGTGGGAGAAGATGTATGGGTGCAATATTTTGGAGATGAATATTTCGGCGATCAGCGCCATTACTTTTTGGCCCGGGTGAGCGGCAGAGAGCGGGAGGGATTTATGATACAGGATCAAGTGGGTGATGAAGCATGGCTGGGCTCATGGTATGGAATGCAGCTTCGGGCAATGGCCAAAGTGCCCGGGTGAAAAAACTTAAAATAAAAAGCTGTCCCAAATGAGCAGGGCAGCTTTTTGTATGCGTGTGAAAATTCAAAATATATTATAATTGCATTTTACAGGATGCACAAAAGGTCTTCGGGAGAATCTATTATGTAATCCGCACCGGCTTCCTGTAATACCGGCTTATCCCGAAAGCCCCATGTAACACCTATGCTTGTAAGGCCGGCATTTGCCGCGGTTTGGATATCGACCTCCGAGTCGCCTACGTAAACGGCCCGTTCCGTCGAAGCGCCAAGTTCTCTGATAGCCTCAAAGACGGTATCAGGCGCCGGTTTTCTTTGGATGCCGGCCGATTCGCCGATTGCAATTTTGATGTAGTCCTGAAAATATTTTTGATTCAGCTCCCGGACTGCCTTGTCCATCTTATTTGAAACCACGGCAAGTTTGCAGCCTTGACTGCTGAGCGTGGAAAGAAGTTCCATGATTCCCGGATAGGGAGCCGTGTGGTTGTACATATTTGCTTTATAATGCGTTATATATTCATTAAGGAGCTGCTCGAAGTCCGGCGTTTTTTTTGCATCCGGCAAGGCGCTTTGTAAAAGCCGGGAGACTCCGTTGCCAACCATATCCTTAACTTCTTCAATGCTTCTTGGGGGAAAGCCTTTTTTGTTCATAATGTAATTTACGCTGATGGTGAGATCATCCAGCGTGTTAAGCAGTGTTCCGTCCATGTCAAAGATAACGGTGTTAAATTTTTTCATAATTCTCCTTATGGTTTTAAAATTATTTTCGGTACGCAATCAAGCCGACACGGCCAAGCAACGGAATAATGTTGCGTACGGCGTCCCGATCCAGCTCGCGCACTTCTTTACTTAAATATTCCCAGGGAACCAGGTAGGGAGTCTGTTTTTTTGCAATGTCTTTTTTATCTCCCGGCGTCCAGCCGCTTGCCCTGCGCTCAGCAACCCAGCGTTCGTGTTCGAACATGGAAAGCTGTTCTATTTCTTCCGTATCAAGCTTTTTAAGAGGCTTTTTCCCCGAATTTTCAGAGGCAATGCCGCAGCCGATCCGGCGCAATTTTTCTGAGATGTGCCTTGCCTGTGAAAGGTTTGAATATTGAATATCAGGGGGGAGCGTATTCCATTTTGACAATTCGGCTGGCAAAGCGGAACCTTGCTCAAGCTGTTTTTTTACATAGTCGCTGTGGATCATTTTGGCAATCTCTTCAAGCTGGGGCAGAAGAGGACGCGGAATGACCGACTGTTCCCGGAAAGTTTGGTGCATCTGCCAGGCAGCCGATCCGGCTGAAACACTGTCCACTTCAAACCCTTCCGGGAAAACAGCGTTTATATTCAGGCGGCTGTAGAGCAGTTCTTCTTTTTCGCGTTCAAATGAATCACCTAACAGTGATTTTTCAGAAATATAAATGGCTTTAATAAAATTGTCTGTAATCGTTATATCCGAGCGGTCGGCGGCAGGACGCGATTTATCGATCCAGCCGTACGCTTCACGGTTCCATTCCTGCAGTTCGTCACATAAAATGAGCAGCCATCCAACCGGATTTTTATGCGCTTCCATGGGTGGCAGAGAGAACGGTTTTTTTTGCAGGACATTTCCCCAGTAATTGTGGAGCAGTATAGCGGCAGCACATTCTACGATGGGCATGAAAAAGTATTCGCTACGCCATCCGGAGAGCTGCATTAAATATGCGTACCATTGCAATACAATAACGGAACTGTAAAAACCGTGGTCAACAAAATTGAAACGCTGCATATCGGCGATAAAGCCGTCCAGCCTTTGTTTAACCGCAAAAAAATCCAGATTAAAGGACCGCGAGATCGTATCGGCAAGCAGATCAAGCGGTTTTGATACGTTTTCTTCCGTCATATTTGGATGAGAATGAAGAAAACTTTGGCAAAAGGCCGAAAAGTCCTGCAGGCGGGGAAGTGTATTGAATTTTGAAAAATCAGAAAATTCAATATAAGTCTGGACCTGTTGACTTTTTTGGCCCACTGCATCCACAATAAAATTAAGGTATTGGTCGGTTTGTTTATGTATGATTTCCATGGGATATCCTGCATCATGGAACAGGGAAGAAATGCCCCAGCGGTAGAAGAATTCTTCGTTTGGGGTATCATAAGAGAAAGGATAGCTGGTTTTATCTAAAGCCGAAGATGCAAAGGCGTTCCGGAAGGCGGCGTTTTGCGAAAAGACGGCCAGCCCGAGCAAAAATACATTTACAGAGTGAACATAGTGGTCCCTCTGCTTGGCGGTCAGAGTAGAGGCTTTTTCTTCATAACTGCGCATCATGTCCAGCAGGTCTGCAAACGCGTTTTCTCCGTTGCCTATGGTGATGCGGTAGGCATCAAAAAAAGACAGATAAACGTCCATTGCGGTCTCTTTGGATTCGAAATTCAAGAATTTGCAGATAGCCTGGTGGACATAGGTCTTGAAATTGTGTCCGCGGACCGTATCTTCATACATTTCCAACGAAACAAAAAAATCGTCAATGTAAGTGCGGAATTGCTTAGCGCTCAAGAAAATTCCCCCAATCTAAAAAGCCTATTTCAGTATAACACATGCTTTATTTTTTTACCGGATGGATATTTTAAAATATCCTTTATAAAACTGCCGCATCAAAAGCGCCGGGAAGTACGGCCTAAAGTCCGGGATGATGCAAAAGCACAAAAACAGTATAACATAAATTTTATGGTGATTGAACAAAAAATGGAAGCAAAAAGATAAAAAAAGCTGCCCGAAAGGGCAGCTTGGAAAAGGCGGCTTTATTCCGTCATTCCGTACATAACTGAACCGGTAGCATCGCTGCTGGACCAACCGAAAGTTAAAGTTTCGCTTCCGTTGGAGAAAATTCCGGTGTATCCGTCGTCTGAATTCAGTTCCATATCCGTAGACCATCCGGAACCTTTAATGGTGGATATATAAGATTCTGCCGCAGTTTGGTCACAGTCTTCAAAAGCAACCATAACGCCTTCGTCCATATCCATAACCATAACTACGGTCACTCCGGAAATCTCGGGTACACTGGAGGGAAGCTTATCGCTTGGCCAGGGCATTCCGTTTTCGTCACCCTGTATGTTTATGTTGCCGTCCTCGCCTGAAATATTGATGGATCCGCCGTCTTCACTGATATCAATATCCATGGAAGCATCGGCACTGCTGTCATCCACCAAATCACTGCTTTCGCTGCTTTGCGCAGTATTTTCTTCCTCCGCCATTTGGCTGACCGCCGCTTCAAGAGCGTTGCCGCAAGCGGTAAGAGCGACCACCAATGATACAACAATCACCACGATTAATATTTTTTTCATTATCAAGCTCCTTTCCCATTATTAATTTTACTATACAATAAATCGACAGAAAATGCCATAAATTTTCTAAAAAAAATGAATAATACATAATAATGTAAAATGATTATTGTTATAGAAAAAATAGTAATATTTACATTTTTTTAAAAGACGAAGTCAATACTGGTCCTGCATTTCGACCATGTTTTCCCAGTAACGTTTTGGCATGTGCGTCATGCGGCATTTGGGATTTGTGCGGGATTGAATGGCGACTGTGTCGTAAAAATTTTTCCACAGGTTGCGGTAATAGGTTTCTTGTGGTGAAAGGGCGGGCGGAGTAAAGGCCTCCGCATTGATAATTTGTTTTTTTCCGTTCTGATAGATAAGGGCGGCTTTATGGGTTTTGTCATAGATCATAAAGTTTTCTCCCGAAAAGCGGCTGATAAAATGGCCGGCAATGTAAGGAAGAATAAAATTTTTGGGTGAAATACTGGCAGTCAAGGCGCCGCCACAGTCCGAAAAGCGAACAAAGCCCAGCAGGAGGTGACGCTCGTGCAGCAGATGGGTTTCTGCTTTGAGAAGCACGGATACGTCCGGGTCGCCCAGTATATCGGCAATGTGGCTGTCTTTGTAAAAGCCTTTGAGCAGAAAACGAAGCAGATAGATTTCTTTTTGTTTAAGACAGCTGAAGCATATGTTTTCAGTGAGCTGCAGTGCACGGAGAGAGATTTTTTTGTGGATGGCGGATCTGACTTTGGCTGCTGTAGGTTCATGTGTGGCAATCTGTTTTTGCGGCCACAGAGTAGGCTGAACATTGTCCCGGCTGAAGATGGCAATGGGCAGTTCATTCGCATAGACGCTTTCATGTATACAGCAATAAAACCCGGGAAGAGACCCGTCGTACACATATACAACATTTTGTGGCGTGGCTAAAGGCTGGCGGACAGACATACTGCAGCCTCCTTTACGGCTTCATTCATGCTGCGGACGTCACGCGCAGTGGGAAGGGCAAGCGCGCCCGGCTGAAAAAAGCTCAATTGTTCCGTCCCAAAAGAAAAAACTCCCGGATCAATCAGCGCGCGTATTGTGGATTCTTTGTTCATTCGCAGCGGGGGCATGTAATCTGCTGCCGTAATAAAAAACTGCGCGCGCTTTAAAACGATTCCCATACGCTTTAAATCTGAAAAGGTAAGCGCACAGTGGCGGCGGGCCGAGATGATATGCCGCGCACCGGTTGGGCCGACACCGGGCACGCGAAGCAAAATTTCAAAAGAAGCCCGGTTGACGTCAACCGGAAAAATATGGATGTTGTTTACCGCCCAGTTGGCTTTGGGATCCAAAAACGGATTAAAATTTGGAGATTGTTCGCTCAAAATTTCTCCGGCAGAGAATTTATAATAGCGCATAAGCCAGTCTGCCTGGTAAAAGCGGTGTTCGCGCAAAAGGGGCGGTTTGGTGTCCAGCGCGGGCAACAGACTGTCTTCTGTCACCGGGATGTATGCCGAATAGAATACGCGTTTGAGGCGGTACTTGCCGTACAGTGCGGAAGATAATTTTAAAATCTGGAAGTCGGATTCCGGGCTGGCTCCAATGATCATCTGTGTCGCCTGACCGGCCGGGGCAAAGCGAGGTGCATTTTTATACAGGGATACCGCAGATTTGCCTGATTGGATTTCGGTTGCAATTTGCGCCATAGGCTGCAGAATAGCTTTTTTGGTTTTGGCCGGTGCAAGGCGTTCAAGGCTTTTTTCACTGGGGAGCTCAATATTCACGCTGATGCGGTCGGCCAGATGACCGAGACGTGTGATCAGGGCGGGAGAGGCGCCGGGAATGGTTTTTACATGGATATAGCCCCAGAAATTGTGGCGGTAGCGAAGTGTGCTTAAAACGGCTATAAGCAATTCCATAGTATGGTCCGGGTTTTGGATGACGCCGCTGGAGAGGAACAGGCCTTCAATATAGTTGCGGCGGTAAAATTGAATGGTGAGGTCAGCCAGTTCGTCCGGAGTGAAGGCGGCGCGGGGAATATCGTTACTTGCACGGTTAACACAGTATTTGCAGTCATATATGCAATAATTGGTCATCAAAACTTTGAGGAGGGTGACACAGCGGCCGTCTGCGGAAAAACTGTGGCAGCATCCGGCGGCCAGTGTACTGCCCAGGCCTTTGTTGCCCGGCCGCTCGGTACCGGAGGAGGTGCAGGCAGCGTCATATTTTGCTCCTTCCGTAAGTATAGTGAGCTTTTGCATAATATCCATATCAATTACCGCCTTTTAAGGTTACCAACAAGTTTTGGTTTCTACAACTTTACCTAAAATGACAAGGCCGTCAAGTTCCGGGCCTGAAAGGGAAAGAGGAGGTGTGGAAGGGTTGAAAGATTCAAGGAGGACAGAGCCGTTGCCGGCAATAAAGCGTTTTAGAACGCCTTCCCCGCTGGGGAGAAGGATAACGCCAATCTCGCCGCTTTGAAGCGTGTTTTGCCGGCGGACCAGCGCCAGGTCGCCCGGACGGATATATGGCTCCATGGAGTCGCCGCGGACAGACAGGTAAAAATAATTGTCAGGGTCGCGCACTTCCGCCGGATGGCAGCCCATAAGATCTTCAAAGGCATCCAGCCCGAAGCCCGCTTTGACTTCTCCGACCAGTGGAACGGAGAAAAAAGGTTTGCAGGGAAGTATGTCTTTCGGAAAACCGGGTTTACCGGAAAGAAGATAATCTATGCTTACGCATAAAATTTCTGAAATGGCAATCAGCATAGCTGGTTCGGGGAGTGCTCGGCCGGATTCCCATTTGGCTACGGCCTGCTGGGAGACACCCAGCCGATGCGCAAGCTGGGACTGGGTAAGGGCCTGTTTTTTACGTAAGTGTTTTAATTTTTCTTTCAGCATATGAACCGCCTTTTCTTTATGATTTTATAATACAACCAATAGTTGTATTTGTAAATGTTTTTTTGAATAAGCAGAATTTTTTTATTTATTAAAAGGGCGGGAGGAGATTTAATATATTAAAAAGCAAACAAAAAAAAGAGCACTTGCAGTGCTCTTTTTATATATGATTATTGGTGAAAGCCCCTTTTACGCATTGAGTGCGGCGTTAAGGGCATCCATATCCTTTTTCAGGCTGTTTGCGGCGGTAATGATCGCTTCGTCCGAAGCTGTTCCGCTGTTGATCAAGGCCTGCAGGTTTTGAAGAGAGGCCCTCAGGGCATTTGCCTGATCCGCAGGAATAATGGCGGCGTTCTGCGCTAAAAACGCATTGACGGCCGAGACCACGCTGTTGGCGTAATTAATTGAATCACGGCTGTTTTGAGAAGAGCCCGTGGCCTGATTTCCGTTTAAGATGGTCACGCCGTTAACGACCAGCGGCTGTCCGGTTGACGCCATCCAGATGGCATACGGAGAATCTGTCGGGAATACCGGTACATATGTTTGAGTAGAATTTACCGGGGTGGTTGGTCCGGCCAGTTGGTAAACATCGCTGACCCGGGTGGGCTGCTGGGTGCCCCAGTCCGTATTGCTTGGAATACCGTCGACCGGTGCGCCGCCCATGATAGCGTCGACCGTTACTTCTTTAAGGCCTTCCTCTTCCGCTGTTTTGTCAATGATGGCTTTGTCGCCGAGTCCTTTTTCTTCATAAATTTGGGACATGTATGACTGCCAGAGAGGCGCAGACGTATTTGAGGCAGCAATCCCGCTGACAAACGGCTTATAACCGTCGTGCCCCACCCAAAGGGTGGAGGTATAATAGCCCGTGATGCCCGCAAAGAAAACCCCGCGGTTATCTACGACCGTACCGGTTTTGCCGGCAATCGTAATTCCGTCTATTTGTGCGCGGGTGCTTGTCCCGTGGTCTACGCCGTCTTCTAAAATATCAACCAGGAGCCAGGCAGTTGAAGGGTCATACACCTGATATTCATGACGGTAGTCATCCGCACTTAATATGACGTTGCCGGCACTGTCTTCCACTTTGGTAAAAGCGACCGGTTCGCGGTAGTAACCGTTGTTTGCAATGCAGGCGTACCCGCCGGCCATTTCCAGGGTAGTAAGGCCCGACTGGCCGAGCGCCAGTCCTACACCGGTTTCGCTTACGTTATCCATATCAACGTCCAACTTTTCAAGATAACTTGCGGCATTTGCAAGTCCCACATGGTCCATAAGGGTGCGGGCCGCCACAATATTGAGAGAACTCACCAGGCCCTGCCGCAAAGACACCGGGCCGGGCGTACCCTGGCTGGTGGTGGGGTAGCCGGTTTCCGAATCCCAGCCGTCAATAGCTACGGGTACGTTGGCAATCGGCGTAGCGGCAGAGAGGCCCAAATCAAACGCCGGGCCGTAAACCGTGAGGGGCTTGATGGCGGATCCGACAGGCATAGGCGCTTCATATGCGCGGTTTAGGGTTTTTTTACTGGTAGGGGTATCGCGCGAGCCGATCATAGCTACGATATAGCCTGTTTCATTGTCTATTACAACCGAGGATACCTGAGGCTGAATAATTTCGCTGCCGTCGCTTTGAACAATATAATTATCCTCTTCGTTTGAAAACGCAGGATAGTTATCCCATTCGGATATAGTGCTTTGGACCGTGTTTTGGACATCTTCGTCAATTGTGGCGTATATCTTGTATCCGTTGGAGCGGATCTCATTTTCAATGGTCGCACGGTTTTCGGGCGTGTCTTCCATGTCGTATTTGCGCAGGAACATGGTTTCCACGTTGTAAACCACATACTCAATAAAATGCGGATAAGGATACATTTCATTGGCCGGAGAAGTTTCCAGGATGTTCATTTCGGATTTCCACTGTTCCAAATAATCCGGGCTGTCCCATACGCTTTTGGGCACGAACGTTTCTTCATACTGTTCTTTGGTGATGAAACCGGCCGCATACATGCGCTGGACAACAATGTTCATTCGGTTTTGCAGATCGCCCAGATTTTCGGTCGCAACATAAGTAGCACGGCGGGGGTTATAGGCGTGTGGGTACTGTGTGACCGCAGCCAGACAGACCATTTCTTTTAACGTGAGCTCGGAAAGTTCTTTTCCAAAATAATCTTTAGCCGCCGCCTTGACTCCGTAGACAGTTCCGCCCAGCGGAATGGTGTTGAGGTAAGCTTCAAGAATCTGGTCCTTGGTATATTTCTTTTCCAGTTCGGTTGCAAGATATGCTTCCTGTAATTTCCGTTTGTAAGAACGCTCGGAAGTCAGCATGCTGTTTTTAATGAGCTGCTGGGTAATCGTACTGCCGCCTTCCACCGTACTGGAGGTCATGTTGGAAACAAAAGACCCCAATATACGTTTAATATCTACGCCGTTATGACTGTAAAAGCGAATATCTTCTACGGCGATAAAGGCGTTTTGCAAATCTTCCGGAATTTCATCCAGCGTCGCCAAGTCACGGTTTTCGCTGCCCGTATAAGTTGCAAGGAGCGATCCGTCCTGATCGTAGATATATGAGGTGAGATCCTGATCTTCGATCTTGCCAACATCCAGATCGGGTGTGGATTCAAGGTATGCATTTGCGAGGCCGAAAACCAGTCCGGCGACGATTGCCACAATAACAAAAATGGCAACCAGTCCGAGTTTAAAAGTGGTCAGCACAATGCCCAATGCAAAATTAGGACGCTTGGTGCGCGGCACAAACATAGAGCCGGCGGCTTTTTTGCCTTTTTCATTTTGAATGCCGGGCATATACATGGTGTTCGCAAATTTATTGTTCTTTTTTGTGTTTTTGATTTCCTTTTCTGTAAAAACAACGGTCTTATCTTTGTCAATAGAGTTACCGTTGTTTGGAAAAGAAGGTTTGGGGGGCTGTTTTGGCACAGGCGCGGATTCGTCTTTGGTGCCGGATTTAAAAACACCGGCAATTTTATGCCCTATATTCTGAAAAACGGACAAAAAAGAATTGCCCGTATTTTTTTGATTTTCAGACATGCATGATACCTCCGTAGTTTTCACAATACCTGAAATAATTCACTGAGTATTATAACATATTTTTCAAAATAAAATAATATCCGCGGAAAAGTTAACAAAAAGTTTGGAAAGGAAAATGGCAAAAACAGAGTGCTCCGCAGTGCCCTGAAGGCTTCTTCAAAAGGAAAAACGGGGAGGAAGCAGAGGGGATATTGCTTGTCAAAGCGTGTGTTTTATGCTACTATTTTGGCAAGAAAAGATTAAAAATTCAGGAGATTTCATATGTCTGGACATTCAAAATGGTCGACCATAAAATTTAAAAAGGGCAAAGCTGATGCTCAAAGGGGAAAGATTTTTACCAAAATAGGCAGGGAAATTGCCGTTGCTGTCAAGCAGGGAGGATCAGACCCGGCTTCCAACGCCCGGCTGAGAGATGCGGTTGCCAAAGCCAAATCCAACAATATGCCGAACGACAATATTACCCGCTCCATTAAAAAAGCGGCGGGAGAACTTGGGACAATCAATTATGAAGAGATGGTTTATGAAGGATACGGCGCAGGCGGCGTAGCCGTTATTGTACAGGCGCTCACAGATAACCGCAACCGTACGGCCGGGGATGTCCGGCATGCTTTTGATAAAAACGGGGGAAGCCTAGGCGCGACAGGCTGCGTAGCGTGGATGTTTGAACGTAAAGGCGTACTGGTGATAGAAAGAACCGGAAAAACAGATGAGGAAGAGCTGACCATGGCGGCAATCGATGCAGGTGCGGAAGATTTTGACGCCAATGAAGAAGCTTTTGAAATAACCACTGCGCCGGATGATTTTTCTGCAGTGCGCGAAGCGCTGGAACAGGCAGGTTATTCGTTTGCTTCTGCGCAGATCGATTTGATTCCTCAAAATACGGTGGAGCCTGATGCGGAGACGCAGGAAAAAGTTTTAAGAATGCTGGATACCCTGGAAGATCTGGACGACGTACAAAATGTGTATCATAATGCGGAACTTAGCGGGGAAGAGGAATAATACAGCCTTTTTAATGCGCAAGAAGCTGAAAGCGGCTTGCATGACACAATAAAAAATCTGTGCATGAGCTGTTTTCAATGACTTTGAATATCAAGTGCACCAATGAGTCTCTCTTTAACTTGCATACCGTAAGTTAAGGGGAGATTTTATGTTGGGAAAAGCCAAACGGCGTATTTTTTATAATTAAAAATAACATATTGACAATTATCGATATGTCTGCTATTGTCTACATATCGATAATTGTCGATGAATATAATGAAAAGAGAAAGATCATGAATCTATATAAACAAAACGCACGGATATTCAAAGCTTTTTGTGATGAAAGCAGACTGCGTATCATAGATCTAATACGGGCGTCGGACGAGGTGTGTGCGTGTGTTCTGCTTGAAGATTTGTCAATAAGCCAATCTACGTTGTCTCATCATATGAAAATATTGGTTGAGAGCGGGTTGGTCTCTTCAAGAAAAGATGGAAAGCGAACAATGTATTCCTTATCCAAAGACTGTATTAAGAAATCTATCGGTATTTTGGAAGATATGCTGAGTATTGATAATATAAATTAGAATCTAAGGCAAAATTCACCGGATTACAAATGCAATGAAGGAGAAATGTATGCAGAATAAAAACAGGATGCTTTTAATACTGGGACTAATGGCTTTTTTGGCGAACGGTGACAATTATGCCGCCGCTCCTTTGTTGATTAACATTTCCAATGACTTAAGTCTTACGGTTAGTACCGCGGCTTTGTCGGTTACGGCCTATATGCTTTCATTTGGAGTTTTTACTTTAATATTTGGCCCGTTAGCGGACAGGTTCGGAAAAGTGAAAATTATAAATATTGCGGCAATCGGCACCGCAATTTTCAGTATGCTGGGTGCAACTGCATTCAATCTGCCGTCATTGATTTTTTTCAGAGCCGTGAATGGCGCATTCGGCGCCGGGATATTTCCGGTAACCATGGCTTTGGTTGGCGAGAGTTTTGACGGCCAAAACAGGCAAAAAGCGTTGGGGAAAGTAATGGGGCTGATGTTTTTGGGCGCGGCGACCGCAACAATAATGGGTGGGGTACTGGCGTATATTGGATCATGGAGACTGGTCTATTTGGTATATGGAATCGGCGAAATGGTTTTAGCGCTTATTATGCTTAAAATTTTAAAGAGAGACCAACCGGTTACAAATAAGCTTAATATACTGGCGTCGTATAAAACTATTTTTAAGAATTTAAAATTTGTAAGGCTGGTAACCGTTATACTGTTGGTTGGATTCAGCGTGTTCGGCACTTTCACGTATACAGGAAAATATATACAGGGCATTACCGGGTATAATATTTTTATTGTCGGTTTGATTCTTTCAATATTTGGCTTCGGCACCGTTATAGGAGGCAGGATTGCTCCGAAAATACGAGCAAGAATAAAAAACAGGATATTGGCCGTTGCAGGGATATTAGGCAGCCTGTCATTAGTAACTCTGGCGTTATCGGGCAGTGTTCTGCTGTTGTCCATTGGATTTTTGGGATTTGGAATAGCTTTTATTTTCCTGCAGCCGACATTGATTGCTACGGCGCAAGAAATGCTGCCTAAAATGAAAGGCACCGCAATGTCGATGGCGTCGTTCAACATGTTTGTCGGCGGTGCAATAGGGACTTCTTTAAACGGTGTTTTGATAGAGAAAGTAGGACTGCCGCCGGTATTTTTGTATGCCTCCATTGTGATATTGGCGGCAGGGATTATCGCGACTGTTTTCGTATCCAAATTTGAACACGGTAAAACCTTATAAGATGAGAAGGCGCCGTAGACCCGGATGATGCGCAAAAACAAAAACGGCACATGAAAAAGCTGCCTGCCGGGCGGCTTCTTCATTAAAAAAGTAAAACCTCATCCCCGGGCGGATCCGTTTGAGGAGCGAGGTTTTTATGTTTTGTTATCTGGCTTCGTCAATGGCGGCCATCAGTTCGTTTTCGACTTCTTTTGCAACGGTCATCAAATTTTTGCCGCCCATCAGGCCGATGATGCCGGTGGGGCGGAGCATGCCCAGATATACAAGGCTGTCTTCTTCAAACACAACCATTTTGCAGGGAAGAAAGTAGCCGACTTCTATATTCTGATCCAGCACTTCTTTGGCACGCACAGGATTACAAACTTCAAGCACTTTAAAATTCGATGAAAAATGAAGCCCCTTTTCTTTGAGCTTGTCTTTAAAATTAAGTTCCCAAAGGACGCCGAATTTATGGTCGGCGAGTGATTTTTTTAAATCTTCCGTCGCTTGCTTAAAATCTTTATTGGTTTTGGTTTTAAAATTGATGTGCATTTGCTCCCCTCCTTTTTAGGTTTCTTCTTATCTTATAAAACCTAATTGAGATTGTTAAACAACCATTGCGGGCTACGGCCGGTATATTAAAAAAACGGGGATTTTGACAAGCGGGCTGAAATTGTGTACAATAAACGACGGCTTAAAATATGAAGTAAGTTTTATGAGTAGTTTGTTTTCGAGTTTGTATGCGCTTTTAAGAGGCGCATACGGATAAGACTGCAGGAAAGACGAAAATAATACCGAAAAATATATGCATAGAACTGGGGTTTGCACAGGATCAAACGGTCATGGCTATACTATGCGGCGCATGGTATAAAGCGAATTACTTTATAGTGAAGCTTAAGCACTCTAACTCTATTAATTAAAAAATAGAGCAGGAGTGTTTTTTTATGAAAAATACACAATATAAAATGCCAAAGGAGACATTATGAAAGAAAAGATTGACTACGTTCAGCTATATATGGAACAAAAGGACTTAAGCTGCGCAGCGCTTCAAAAGTGGACGGACTGGAAGTGGCAGGTTGCAAACACCATTAGAAAGATTGAAACGGTGGAAAGAATTCTGGATGTCCGTTTTCCTGAGCAAAAACGTAAGGAGCTTCAAAAAACACTGGACGCTTTTCCAATGTCAATCACGCCTTATTATATGTCTTTGGTTGATGGAGAAGATTACGAGAATGATCCGGTGTTCAAACAGGCGTTTCCGGATGTGCGCGAACTGTATAAATCCAAGGCCGATATGGAAGATCCTCTGGCGGAAGAAAAGGACAGCCCGGTACGGGGGATCACCCACCGTTATCCGGACCGGGTGCTTTTTCATGTAAGCAATGTGTGCGCAATGTACTGCAGGCATTGTACGCGAAAGCGGAAGGTTGGCGATGTGGACGCGGTTCCAACCAAGACAGAACTTTTAGAGGGAATCCGCTATATCAGGGAACATGAAGAAGTCAGGGATGTTCTGCTGTCCGGCGGAGACCCGATGATGCTGCCGGACGAGCATATAATTTTTTTGCTTGACGAACTTGAAAAAATAGGCCATGTGGAAGTGGTGCGTATCGGCACACGCGTGCCGGTGGTGCTTCCGTTCAGGATAACGGATGATTTGGTCGGGGCTCTTTCAAAATATGATAATCTGTGGATCAACACGCATTTCAATCATCCGAAAGAACTGACGCAGGAGGCAAAGACGGCGCTTGACAAACTGTCCTGCGCGGGGATTCCGCTGGGGAACCAAAGCGTCCTTTTGAGCGGTGTGAACGATTGCCCCAGTATTATGAAAAAACTGGTGCAGAAGCTGGTAAAGTACCGGGTGCGTCCGTATTATTTATACCAGTGCGACCTTTCGGAGGGGCTGGAACATTTCAGGACGTCGGTTGGGATCGGGATGCAGATCATGGAGAGCTTGCGCGGACATACCAGCGGTTTTGCCGTGCCTACTTATGTGATCGACGCTCCGGGGGGTGGAGGGAAAATACCCGTGGGCCCGAATTATTTGATCCTGCGTTCGCCCAATAAGACAATTTTGCGCAATTATGAAGGGGTGATTACAACTTACAGGGAGCCGGACGACTACAGAAAACACGACTGCGACCTGGATTGCGAAAATTGCACCCTCCAGATGAAAGGAGACCCGGAGCAGGAAGGAACGGTCGGGATCAACAAATTGCTGGTAGACTACGACGAGACGATTACGCTGGTGCCGGCAAAAGAAGCTTAGCTAAGGAGGTGGGCGGTTATTTTTGACAGGATAGAAAAGATGGGACATTGCATAGTCCATCATGGAACTCAAAACGACAGGATCTACCTTATGGAATACGACCAAAGAGACAGGGACACGGTGGTTACAAACCTTGCGGCGCTTGCGTGCAAGAATGGATACGGAAAGATCACAGCCAAAGTTCCCAAAAGCGCCGCGCCAGTATTTCTTGAAGGGGGATATTCGACGGAAGCAATTGTGCCCGGATATTACCGCGGAGCTGAAGACTGCCTTTTTGTAAGTGTTTTTCTGTCCCGGCAGCGGAAGCTGGCAATGGATTTGCATACATTGCAGGATATCATAAAAAAAGCCAGGCGAAAAAAGACTGTGCCTCTTTTGCCGTTGGATGCGGAATATCACCTGGCAGCGATGCGCCCGGAAATGTGTCCGGATATGGCTGCGCTTTACCGGAAAGTTTTTAAGACATATCCTTATCCCATTTTTGACCCCGGGTATCTTAAAGATACTATGGAGGATAATATTGCGTATTTTGGGGTGCACTGCGGCGGCAAGCTGGTGGCGGTTGCTTCGGGGGAGATGAACAAAGCATATGAAAATGCCGAAATGACGGATTTTGCTATCGACCCGGACTACCGTGGGCGTGGATTTGCAAAACATTTGCTTAAAGCCACTGAAGAGGATATGGAAAAGAGAGGCATTAAAACGCTGTATACCATAGCGCGCGCTCCTTCGCTCCCTATGAACTGTACTTTTGCAGCAATGGGGTATATCTTTGGAGGCACATTGGTTAGCAATACGCAGATTGCCGGGACAATTGAAAGTATGAATGTCTGGCACAAAAAATTATAATAAAAAAAGTCCGCCATACGCGGACATTTTTTATTATACCGTTATTCCTGAAGGCTTTTGAGATGTTCAACAAACTGACGCGCGACCCTGGGGGAGCGGCCGCCGCGGACGATAGCGTATCGTTCCGCCGCTTCTTCGATATCCGGAGAAAGAACACCGGACTGTTCGGCCAGACCGCGGACAATTTCTAAAAAAAGCGCTTTGTCCGGCTGGAGAAAAGGGACAGACAAGCCGAAGCGTTCGGACAGAGAAGTGAGTTCCTGTATAGTCTCGTTTACATGAATATCGTCTCCGTTGCGCTCCGAGAAGGACTCTTTGACCAAATGGCGCCGGTTACTGGTGGCGTACACGGTAATGTTGGGTGCTTTGGCCGATACGGATCCCTCCAATATAGCTTTTAGGGCTTTGAAATCGTCATTGTTCTGATCAAAAGACAGGTCGTCTATATACAGGATAAATTTTAGCGGGTGGCCAATAAGCGTTTCCATGATTTCCGGAATGTCGCAGAGCTGTTTTTTGGTAATTTCGATCAGCCGGAGTCCCCGGTCTTTATATTCGTTCACGATTGCTTTTACAGTGGAGGATTTGCCGGTCCCGGCGTCACCGTATAAAAGCACATTGGCAGCGGGCCTGCCTTTCAGAAGAGAGACGGTGTTTTGAAGAACGGCGCTGCGTTCGCGTTCGTAGCCCTTGAGGTCGGACAGGCGGATCGGGTCCGGAAAACTGACCGGCGTGACCGCCATTCCTTTTACCATAAACATATGGTGTTTTGAAAAAACGCCGTAACCGATGCTGTGAAGGTTATCAATCCGCTGTTGATAGGCCGCAGCAAAGTCCTGCGGATGCGTTTTCCAGAGGGGGAGATACCCGTTGTAGTCCATAGCGTTTATAATATGCTGCGCAGAAGTTTCTGCGAGTTCCTGAAGAACGGAAAGTTCGCTTTGGATGCATTTTTCCAAAACAGACCCTGCAAACTCTTTGTTTGCCCGGGTACGGATATAAATGTTGTCGTCATCTAAAACGCGGTTCAAAATAGCGTCGGTAAGGTCTCCGCCTTCCTGCAGAAGAAGGGCGAAAAAATCCGAATAGCTTTTGACCTGTTCAAAATCCGACTGGTTTTCCAAATCTAAAAGTTTGGAAAAAGCCTTTATAAGATCATCATTCAGCAGGCCGCGAAAAGCCGCCAGGGTATTTAGCTTTATATTCATTTCTTTTAAATCCATTTTTATGTCTCCCGTCTGATTTAAGCGATACCGTTATTATAATGATTTGGGAAGGTGCGGTCAATATACCGCAAAACACGGAATGCCAAAAGACGAATGCGGGGATGCCGGTATTTTAACGCTGGAAAAACCGGGCGCAGTATTGTATGATGATTTTGAAAACATTAAAAAACCGGAAATCAAAAATAAAGGAAGCGGGGAAGAAAGTATGACGGACATATTCGACATGCTTTGGGAGCATGCACGCAGCCTGGACATTATTGATACACACGAGCATTTGAGCGCCTTTGAGGCAAACCGCGAAAAGCCGACCGATATATTTCATGAATATCTGAACCATTATTTTAACAGAGACCTTTTAAATGCGGGGTTGCCGCCCGAAGATCTTGAAAAAATAATGGATATTTCTCTTCCTGTAATGAAACGCTGGGAGATTGCCGAGCCCTATTGGAAATTGGCAGAGAAAACAGGATACGGGCAGGCGATCGATATTTCTGTACGGGAATTGTATGGGATTGGCCGGATTGGCCGGGAGACGGTGGAGGAATGGGACAGGCTGTTTCAAAAGTCGCTTGATGGCGGTCAATATGACCGTATACTGAGAAAAAAGTGCAGGATCAAAACAAGTTTGCTGGTAGATATTGAGGGGCTTGGAAAACCAATTGACACAAAGTATTTCAGCCGGGTAATGGATGTTACATATTTTGTTTTTCCTAAATCTTTTGAAGAGCTGGCCGTGATAGGAAGGGAAGCCGGATTTGCAGTCACCTGCCTGGACGACCTGAAGGACGCTTTTGATATTTGTTTAAAAAAAGAGATCGAGCGGGGCGCTGTTTGTTTGAAAAACAGTCTCGCCTATGAGCGCACCCTGCTGTTTGAACGGGCGACGGCCGGGGAGGCGGAAGAGGACTTTAACGCAATGTTTGCCCGCAGGCATATGCCCGAATGGAGCAACCAGTCGCTTTTTGCGGGGAAACGGCTGCAGGACCACATGATGCACCATATTTTAAGAAGGCTGAATGAAAAAGGATTGCCCATTCAAATACATACCGGTCTGCTGGAGGGGGTGGGAAATTATATTCACCACAGCGATCCCGCGCTGCTCTCAAACCTGTTCTTACAATACGGGGACGTAAAATTTGATATTTTTCATATTGGGTATCCTTTTGAAAAAACACTGGGCGCGCTGGCCAAGATGTTTCCAAATGTTTATATAGATATGTGTTGGGCACATGTGATATCGCCGCCCGCCTGTGTACATATTTTAAAAGAATGGCTGGAGACGGTGACGCAAAATAAAATCAGCGCGTTTGGCGGAGATTACCGGATCGTATATGCGGTATACGGCCATTTAATGCTGGCAAAAAAGAACATATGCCTTGCGTTGGAAGACAAGATCAAAGCGGGCATCTTTGATTTGGAAGAAGGTAAGCGTCTTCTTGGCCGTCTGTTTTATAATAATCCTAAAGAACTTTTTGGACTTGAAAATCTGTAAAGCCAAAAGCTGTTTTGGAGTATCTATAATAAAACCCCCGTACAGTTGAACTGGTCAATAGTTAGTGGACAGAAAAAAACTTTAAAACCCTTGCTCGGCTTTAAACTGAGCAGGGGTTTTGTAATTAAGAGCATAAGCAGGTCTGGCAAAATTGTAGTAT
>JAVBVZ010000045.1:0-7844 GCA_036679405.1 Christensenellaceae bacterium | reverse complement strand
AAGTAACAGAATCGCATGTGCCAGATCGTGTAACGCCCTTTAGGCGTAGCTAGTAGTCAAGGGCTATGCCCGTTAAAGAAATACCCCCGGCTAGGCCGGGGGATATTTATTTTTTAATCTGATATTACAGCTTGTATGCGGAACAAAGCAATCTTGAATATTTTTGGCTGCGAAGACAGGCCGGATTCCGGTTTGAACAGGTTTGCGTATTTTTTTAGTCCTCTGTGGCGAAAACAGGTGCCTTTTTTTTTGCAGAAATAAAATATTTGAAGATTTTTTCACATAATATTCATAAGACGGTCATTTTGTCTTCTTTTTTGTATGAGAATATGTTTATAACAAAGATATATTGCCATAAAATGCTGCAGCTGTCCGGCCCGCCAAAAAAGAACGGGAAGGGCAAAATGAATATAGAAACGCGGTCATGCAATATGATCTGCAGCATCTCTTGCGGCATTGTCTTAAAGGAAGAAACAGGAGAAAGAAAAAAATGAAAAAAATATTGATATTGGTGGTTGCGGCGCTGATAGCCGTCCTGTTCATTTTCAACGGATGCGCTGCCGGCAGCACTGTGGAAGAGCCCGCCGCCAGCCAGACGGAACAGGCGGCAGAAACAAGCGCATCCTCCTCGGCGCAAGTAGATGACGCGGCGGAAGTCAGTTCAGCAAACATTCTTTCATCGGCTGAAGGCTCGTTTCTGGATACATCTGAAATTTTTTCCGACCGGGATATGGAGCAGTCGGCCGATCTTTCGGGCGCAACATATATAGCGCTTTCCAGCGGAGAAAATGTAACTGTTACTGAAGAAGGCGTGTATGTCTTAAGCGGTTCGGCGGAGAACGTAACCGTTATTGTTGAAGCGGATGATGAAGCAAAAGTACAGATTGTACTGGATGGCGTCACTATAAAGAACGAAAACGCCCCTGCAATTTATGTTAAATCAGCGGACAAGGTTTTTGTAACCACCACCGACAGCGAAAACGCTATGGAAGTTGCGGGGACGTATCAAGCGGATGGAGATACAAATCTCGATGCGGTTATTTTCTCAAAAGCAGATCTGGTACTCAACGGGACCGGCACGTTGGGAATTGTTTCATCTGAGGGCAACGGGATAACATCCAAAGACGATTTGAAAATAACCGGAGGAACGTATTCCATTACCTCGCTTAAGGACGGCCTGGAAGCGAATGATTCAATCCGCATAGCAGGAGGCGACATAACAATCGTGACGGAGAAGGATGCGCTCCATAGCGAAAATGAGGACGATTCTTCTTTGGGGTATATCTACATCCTGGACGGAACGCTGAACATCACGGCCGGCGATGACGCGATCAGAGGCACAAGCATCGTTCAGATTGACGGCGGGAGCATAAATATTGAAACCTGCACGGAAGGTATTGAGGCCACATCTGTACAGATAAACGGCGGAGAGATAAGTATTTACGCCACCGATGACGGCATTAATGCTTCGGCCAAAGGCGATGGAGATATTGTGATTGAAGTCAACGGCGGAACAATAAGCGTGAGCATGGGCAGCGGCGATACGGACGCGTTTGATTCAAACGGCAACATATATGTCAACGGGGGAACGATTGATATATCCGCTACTTCGGCATTTGATGCAAATGGAACCGCGCAGTTGAATGACGGGACTGTTACGGTCAACGGCCAGGTCATCACGGAGATCACCCAATCCCAGATGGGTGGAATGGGTGGAATGGGCGGCAGGGACGGCCGGAACCCCATGCGGTAACCGGGAAGGCGGTTTTCTGCTCATTTGAGGAGATGTCCTGAAAAAACCAAAAAGCCGGCATTTTGCCGGCTTTTTTATATCCGTTTTTGGGCGGGAAGAAGGCGCTTTTAGCCTGCGCCATTTTTTGAGGGAGCGCCGGTGCGCTCATGCAGAAAAAGTCACCATAATTTAAGCTTGGCTTTTCTGTACAGCCGGCGGAAATTTTTGCGCTCCTCCAGCGGGACCACCGGCGTGCCGTTAAAATTGACGGACCAGAATTCGCTTTGCAGGACGCTGACATTCCGTTCTCCGCGCCAATATCCATCCAGCGTTTCAAAATAATGCAGGCTTTTTTTGATGGCTTTTTCTATATGATCAAAAAAAGGGTTATAATGAAAAAGGTTTTTGATTTGTTCATACGGGTAATACAGCACGCTGAAAAGATTTAAAATGGTAAAGCGGTTTTGAAGACGCATCCGCCGAAGGCGTTTTTTGTCCGGCTTATACATGATACGGTGATATTTTTCAAAGTATCTGTATGCGGTATGGTAGGAATCCGGTTTCAAGCGAAAACCATAGAACAGTTTCTTTTTCATGACATCAAAAAAAGTACTGATTTCATCCGATGGCACGGTAGTCTTTTTTATAAAATCCGCCCGGTCAAATTCAACGGCGTCAATTCCGTTTTGCCGCGCATACATGGAGTCGATTGCATATTCCAGGGTGTTGTGGTTTTTCATTGCGCCGGGCGCAGTAGAACGGATAAGGGGGTGCATGGTGTAGTCAAAACAATAGTGCGTGACATAGCCGAGAAAAAAGGCCTTTAAAACATCGGAAGGATTTTTTTTGATGTATTGTGCACCTTCCACAAAAAAGCGTTGTGTTCTCGCACGGTGCAAACCATAGCCGAACAGTTTGTAAGAAGAACCGGCCCACATGGAATAGTATTTATATAAATAAAAATAGTCTCCCCCCTGTGCGCCGGAATGGTAAGCGTCCATATGCTCGGTGATCAGTTTTTTTGTGCGTGGGTTTTCAAGGCGCTTTAAAATATTATTGGCGCCGATCATGTGTGTTAAGAAAGCTGGCATTCAATGGTTCCTTATATAAATTTTCGCATGGCAACCGCCATGAAGCATTTTTCGTATTGGGCAGAAAAGCGTGCTTTTCTGCCGTATAAACAGCATCATCCGAATATTTTTCTGAAATGAAAACCGTAAATAGCAAACGTAATGGCCATTGGAAAAGACGACGGCTTTTTAAACAGAGACCAGAAGAAAAGAGACCAATACTCCTTCCGTTCTTTCCCTATGAAACCAAGGCGCAGGTTGGCTTTCAGAAAAGCGCCCAGGTTATTTATGCTGAAACGCGGTTTGCCGAGGACGAGCGGTTTGTATTCTTTTAAAAAATTCATAACCCTTTTATAATAATATTTCGGCGAATACAGGGTGGAAACAATCTTTTTATACCCGGCCTTCAATGCGTTCATATTCATTTTTGGAATAATATTTGTGGACATATCCGTATTATTGCCGTTGAAATCGGATGAGATCCGTCCTTCTTTGCTCAAACGGTCATAAAGCTGCGTTCTTTTGGGTGCGTTCAGCAGCCCGACCATTGCGGTGACAATGCCGCTTTCCTGGATGAATTTGATCATGCGGTCAAATATCTGGGGGGTATCGCTGTCAAAGCCGACAATAAACCCGCCTTGCACCTGCAAACCGAAATTCTGTATTTTTTTTACGCATCCAAGCATATCCCTGTTTTTATTTTGGACTTTGTTACATTCATTAAGGCTGCTTTCATCCACGGTTTCTATCCCAATGAAAACCGTTTTAAATCCGGCGCGGACCATCAGGCGCATCAGTTCTTCGTCGTCGGAAATATTGATGGATACTTCCGTTAAAAAAGAAAAAGGATGATGTTTATTTTCCATCCATTCAATGATGGCGGGGAGAATATCTTCTTTCAGCTTTTTTTGATTGCCGATAAAATTATCGTCTACAAAAAAAATACCGCCGCGCCAGCCTTTTTCCCAGATCAATTCAAGTTCACGGAGGACCTGCGCCCGTGTTTTTGTCCTGGGTTTATGGCCGTACAGGGAAGTAATATTGCAGAATTCACAATTATAAGGGCACCCGCGCGAATACTGTATGTTTACGCAGGCATATTTGCTTAGATCAAGCAGCTCCCAGGATGGAAGGGGAGAGGTTTCTATATCCGGATACCCGGCCATATCGTAAATGTGTTTTGGGGCGCCTGTTTGCAAGTCTTCAAGAAAAGCCGGAAGGGTAAGTTCACCCTCGTTTAAGAGGAGGTGGTCTACATCTTCAAAAGCGGATGCGTCGCAGGAAAAAAGCGGGCCGCCTGCAACTGTCTTGACGCCAAGATCTTTGCAGCGGTCAATCACTTCCTGAGCAGATTCCCTTTGGATATCCATTGCACTGATAAAAACATAATCCGCCCAAAGGATATCTTTATCTTTCAGACGGCGCGTATTTAAATCAACCAGCTTCTTTTCCCATGTTTCGGGCAGCATGGAGGCTATGGTAATCAGCCCGAGGGGCGTCATTCCAGATTGCTTGGAAATAAATTTCAAAGCATAATCAAAGCTCCAGAAAGTTTTTGGAAACCCGGGATAAACCAGCAGTATTCTTTTTTTTTCCACCCCGGCCAAACCGGCGGGGGATGTTGCAACGTTGTTCATTATATAACTCCTTAAATTTTTGATGCTCCTATAAACGAAAAAATCATTCCCAAACGAATAAGCTTTATCCTCACAAATGTGCAATACTTATTTACTCTTTTTTTAGCATCAAAGCATTTAAGGACTGTCAATTATAAAACCAATTATTCACTTTTCAGAAATATTCAGCCGCTTGCAGTATCTCCTTAGTAATGATTACTTTACCTCAACCATATCACATAAGAGAGAGGATGTATATAAAAAAATGCACGTAAAAAAGTTTTTTACGTTTAGGCATGATAAATCTTCAGTAAAATGAGTCTTAATAAAAATCTTGTTATTATCAATAAAATGTGTTATGATTCATTAGTCGCATATACTGCGATGGTGTTTATTTAGTTTTTGAATTTGTCTTCCATTTATTTGAGAGAAAAATCAAGAATCAATCAACTCCAAATAAAAAAGGGAGGTATTTTTTATGCCGGATAAAACATTAACATGTAAAGATTGCAATGCGGAATTTGTTTTCAGCGAGGGCGAACAGACGTTCTACAAAGAAAAAGGGTTTGAAAACGAGCCGCAAAGATGTCCTGACTGCAGGCGTGCAAGAAAGCAGCAGAGAAACCGTGATTCCTACGGAGACAGGTAAACCTTAAGAGAGCGCAAGCTCTCTTTTTGCGTTTTAGTGGGCAAATCAACCTTTTTTCAGATAATCAACCATTTCTGAGAATGGTTTAAAGAGAGGGATTTTAAAATGATAAACCCACCTATAGATTCATTGCTCAAAAAATCAGAAAATAAATACAGCCTTTGTAATATAGCCGGAAAGCGGGCAAGGCAACTGGTTTTGGGTGCCCCAAAGCTTATAAAATGTGATGCGTATAATGAAGTTACCGTTGCGGCAAACGAAATAAATGAAGATAAAATTATAGGCGTAAGTGAAAACAGCAAATGAATAAAGATGATTTTTTTGCGCCTGTGCCATATCGCCGCATTTGAAAGGGGGCGTTTTTTTGGATAACGAATTGTTGAAGATACTGCAGTTTATTTATCCGGGCAATAAATCGATTGCAGAGGTCATGTCGTTTTTGGGTGTTTCGTACATTGCTTTTATAGAGGTATACGGTGATTATGTAAACCGGTATTTCTACTGTAATTTTGAAACCCATCCCGACAGCCCCAAAAGCATTGTCCATATTACGGATGAAGGCAAAGAGGCCGTTGAACGGGCGGCATACGAAAACGCAAAAAACACGCAAAACGGCGGTTGCGCAAACTGCTAAATCAACCGTATTTAAGCGGTAATTGGGACGATTGCTTTACAAAAGGCCAATTATACGGTATAATCACTTGAATATTATAAAATATCGTTTGCAGAAGATCTGCAAAGCATTTCCGTAAAAACGGAATGCGCCTGACAAGTCGTATTTATAATGTTCCCGGCTTGGGAATTGAGACCCAAGCAAGAAAACGGGGCTTTCCGGCTCCGCCGTATAAATACTACTTGTTGCAAACAATCAAATTCGAAAGACTTTGCTTTTCGCAGCAGAGTCTATTTTTATGTAAACACCGGAAAAGAAATGAGGAATACTTGAAATATCATGAATTACTTTCAAAAGAAATGAAAAACACGCTGAAAAAGCTGGGGTACGACGAGCCTACCCCTATTCAGCGAAAAACCCTTGAACTGATCCTGAACGGGTGGGATATTCTGGGGATCGCACAGACGGGAACGGGAAAAACCGCGGCTTTTGCCGTGCCGATCATTGAGAATCTGAATGTTGAAAACAAAAAAGTTCAGACGCTGGTGCTTTGCCCGACGCGTGAGCTTGCTTTGCAGACCACAGAGGTTTTCCGCAAACTTTCGGCTCATAAAAAAATCAGGACGGTCAGCGTTTACGGCGGGCAGCAGGCCTCTGTGCAGATCCGCGCGCTTCGGGCGGGGGCGCAGGTCGTGGTGGGCACGCCGGGCCGTGTGAAAGACCTGATCGGCAGAAATGTTTTAAGTTTAAAAAATGTACGGACCATTGTGCTGGATGAAGCGGATGAAATGCTTGATTACGGTTTTTTGCCGGACATGAAGTCCATCCTTTCAAACGTTACGGAAAAACATCAGACGCTGCTGTTTTCCGCAACAATGAGCAAAGGGGTGTCCGCAGTCGCGAGACAGTTTCAGGATGAACCGGTCCGGATAGAGATAGGGGAGCGGAACCAGCCCGCGAATATGGTGCGGCAGTCCTACCTGACAGCCGGTGAGCGGCAAAAAACGCGGTCTATACAAAATGTTATCCGGCAGGATAATCCGCGTCTGACCCTTGTGTTCTGCAACACAAAAAGGAAGGTAAAAAATCTGCAGAGGCAGCTTATGGAACAAGGGACGTCCGCCTGCTGCCTGCACGGAGATATGAGCCAAAATCAGCGCGACAGAATCATGAATGCTTTTAGAAAAGAAAAAGCCACCGTGCTGGTTGCCACAGACGTTGCGGCGCGCGGCATTGACGTGCGCAATATTGATTTGGTGATCAACTATGATATCCCGGATAAGATGGAGTATTATGTTCACCGGATCGGCCGCACAGGGCGTGCGGGCGATGAAGGCCATGCGCTTACGCTGGTCAACCCGAGGGATTGGGGAAAACTGGCGGATATTGAGCGGCATTTTCGGATCAAGATAGCAGACGAAACCGCGGTATACAGCTGCTAAAAAAAGAACAGAAAAGCGAAAGGGGTATCCAAAGGATGCCTCTTTTTTGTATAGAAAACCCCACGTTAGACGTGGGGTTCGGTAGAGCTTTAGCGGTGATGACCTGACCCCAATTTTCGCATACTAGAAATGTTAGGAATCACCCGAAATCTTCAATGCGTATTCATTCGGGGTCAAATTGTTCAGGGACATATGCGGCCTGATATGGTTATACGTAAGCCGCCAATCCTCAACAATCTCTTTTGCTTCAGCCAGATTGCGGAACCAGTGCAGGTTAAGGCACTCTGTCCGGAATTTTCCGTTGAAACTTTCTATATATCCGTTCTGCATGGGCTTTCCCGGATCAATAAATATATGTTCTACTTTGTGATCATAAGCCCATGCATTCATTACATTACTTGTAAATTCCGAGCCGTTATCCGTAAGGATTTCTTTGGGCATACCTCGAAAGATTGCCAATCGATTCAATACGGCAGTTACTTTTCGCCCGGTAATGGAACTGTCTGTTTCCAAAGCCAGGCATTCTCTGGTGACTTCATCGATCACTGTCAGAACACGAATGTTTGACCCAAAACGTGTTTTATCGCTTACAAAATCCATTGACCAGCGTTCATTGGCTTTAGATATTTCCCGATTCGGCATACCGCGTTTCTCGTATTTTTTCTTTTTGCTTCTCTTGGGCAGTGCCAGTCCTGCGGCTTTGTACAGTCGATACGTCCTTT
>JAVBVZ010000044.1:0-21930 GCA_036679405.1 Christensenellaceae bacterium | reverse complement strand
TACTACAATTTTGCCAGACCTGCTTATGCTCTTAATTACAAAACCCCTGCTCAGTTTAAAGCCGAGCAAGGGTTTTAAAGTTTTTTTCTGTCCACTAACTATTGACCAGTTCATTTAAGCGGCTTTTTTATTTTTGCGGTTTTAAAAGAAAAACCGCTTATCTTATTTGGTTTGCCTACAGCACAATATTCACCAGGCGTCCGGGCACTACGATCACTTTTTTGGGCGCCGCGCCCGAAAGATATTTCTGAAAGTTTTCAAGCACATATTTTTCAACTTCTTCCCGGGAAGCTTTTGTGTCCATATCAAAGCTTGCCTTTACCTTGCCGTTTATTTGAAGCGCCATATTCACGGTGCTTTTTTTGAGCGCCGCCGGATCGGCGGTAGGGAAAGGCTGGTCAAATACGGAATAACCGCCGCCCAGAGCCTGCCACATTTCTTCGGCGAAATGCGGCGCAAAGGGGGAGAGGAGCAGTATAAGCTTTTGGGCTACCTCTTTGGCAAAAAGGGCGTCGGGTTCGCCGTCCATATATTTATAAACGGCGTTCGTCAGTTCCATGAGCCGCGCAATGGCGGTATTGAAGGAAAAGGCGGGAATATCCCTGTCCACCTGCCCGATCGCGTAATGAAGCTGGTAGTTAAGGTCCGCATCCGTTTTGCCGCTTCCGCCCGTCAGAGCGTTTATTTTTTGCACCAGGCGCTCCACGCGCTCTAAAAACTTGAAAACGGATTTAATGCCGCCGTCGTTCCAGGGGCCGCCTTCAATGTAGTTGAACCCGAAGGCCAGGTACATGCGCAGCGTGTCCGATCCGTATTTGGATATAAAGGTATCCGGGGAAATCACATTTCCTCTGGATTTGCTCATCTTCTCCCCGTCGGGCCCTAAAATGATGCCCTGGTGTATGAGGGAGAGGAAGGGTTCGTCAAAGCCAAGGTAACCCATGTCGTGAAACGCTTTGGTAAAAAAGCGCGCGTACAGCAGATGCATGCAGGCGTGCTCCGCGCCGCCGATATATTTATCCACCGGGAGCAGTTTGTCCATCACTGCGCGGGAAAAGGCTTCCTTGTCGTTTTTGTTGTCCGGATAACGCAGATAGTACCAGGAAGAGCATACAAAGGTGTCCATGGTATCCGTTTCCCGCCGGGCGGGACCGCCGCATTTGGGACAGGTGGTATTTACAAATGCAGCGCTTTTGGCCAGCGGGGAAGTCCCGTCCGGCGTAAAGTCCACGTCGTAGGGAAGAGCTACCGGAAGGTCGCTTTCAGGCACGGGAACCTGCCCGCACGTGTCGCAGTATACCATGGGAATGGGCGCGCCCCAGTAGCGTTGGCGGGAAATCAGCCAGTCGCGCAGGCGGTAGTTTATTTTGAATTCGCCGCGGCCATTTTTTTGAAGGGATTCGGTCACCGCTTCTTTGGCCTGCCCGGAAGGCATGCCGTCAAACTCGCCGCTTTGAACCAGAACGCCGTATTCGCAAAAGGGCAGGGGATCATCCGATCCGTCCGCGGATTTGATCACGCGCTCTATCGGCAGGCCGTATTTGGTAGCAAATGCAAAATCGCGTTCGTCGTGCGCAGGCACGGCCATTACGATGCCCGTTCCGTAGCTGGCCAGCACATAGTCCGCGATCCAGATGGGCACTTTGCGTCCGTTTGCCGGGTTGACGGCGTATGCACCGGTAAACACCCCCGTCTTTTCACGGGTGGTGGACAGCCGGTCAATTTCGGACGCGCGGGCGGCAGCCTGTTTGTATTCTTCCACCTGCGCTTTGTATTCCGGCGTGGTAAAAGAATCCACCAGTTCGTGCTCGGGAGAGAAAACCACGTATGTGCAGCCCATCAGGGTATCCGCCCGGGTGGTGAATACCGAGAAGTCGCCGCCTTTTTCAAAAGAGAAGGTGATCTCGCTGCCCACCGACTTGCCGATCCAGTTTTTTTGCATGGCCTTTGTTTTTTCCGGCCAGTCTATTCTTTCAAGCCCTTCTAAAAGCTGCTCTGCATAATCCGTAATTTTAAAGAACCACTGGGTCAGGTGCTTTTTGGTGACCGGCGCGTGGCAGCGCTCACAGGTCCCGTCCTGCACCTGTTCGTTTGCGAGCACGGTGTTGCAGGAAGGGCACCAGTTGACTGGCGCGGCTTTGCGGTATGCAAGGCCTTGTTTATACAGCTGCAAAAAGCACCACTGCGTCCATTTGTAATATTCGGGCACGCAGGTCTTGATTTCATAGTCCCAGTCAAAGGTTGCGCCAATGGCGCGGAGCTGCTGCTCCATCGTTTCTATATTGGCCAGCGTGGAATCGCTGGGGTGGATGCCCGTTTTGATGGCATAGTTTTCGGCGGGCAGGCCGAAAGCGTCAAACCCCATGGGGTGAAAAACGTTGTAACCGCGCATGCGCATGTAGCGCGCGTAGGAATCGGCGAGGCCGTAATTATACCAGTGCCCCATGTGGAGCCTCGCGCCGGATGGATAAGAAAACATCTCCAGCACGTAATGTTTGGGTTTCTCTGATTGAGGGTCAAACGCGTACAGCCGGGTCTCTTCCCATTTTTTCTGCCATTTTTTTTCTATATCCGCAAAATTCAACTTTTTTCAAACCTCCTTGGCAATAAAAATATTATAGTATAGAAATATAAAAGTCAATTGTATTGTTGTAAAAATGGCGCAGTGTGTGGTATATTAAAACATACATGTGATGCTTTTGCATACGGAAAAGTGCGAATTTTTATCTGTGATGGAGGCCTGTTTGAATGGACGCTCAAAAAGTGGGGGTGGGGATCCCCGAGATATTGTTACCCAGCCTGAATGTGAATATGAAGAAATGGTCGGTCATTGCCTGCGACCAGTTTACTTCCCAGCCGGACTATTGGACGGCCGTGGAAAAGCTGGTGGGAAACGCGCCTTCCATACTGCATATGATTCTGCCCGAAGTTTATTTGAATGAAGAAGGGCTTCCCGGCAATATTGAAAACATAAAAACGGTGATGAACGATTATCTGGCCAAAGGGGTCTTAGAACAGCTCCCCCGGGGCATTATGCTGACCGAACGGGTAGTGGGCGGCATTGTGCGCAAGGGCCTGGTTATGACGGTGGATTTGGAAAGCTACGATTACCGCGCAGAAAAAAAAACCCTGATCCGTGCAACGGAAAAAACACTTTTGGAGCGCATCCCGCCGCGGGTCACCATCCGCCAGCAGGCGCCGCTCGAAACGTCGCATGTCATGATATTGATGGACGACGTCTCCGACAAAGTGATCGGGCCGCTGTATAAAGAGCGGGAAAATCTTGAAAAAATGTACGATTTCGACCTGATGATGGACGGTGGAAAACTCCGCGGGTATTTTGTGGAAGACGAAGCGCTCGTATCGGGCGTGGTTTCGGCAATGGCTTCCCTGCCCGTGCGGGACGGCATGCGCTTTTGCGTAGGCGACGGCAATCATTCGCTTGCAGCCGCCAAAACGGTGTGGGACCTTGCAAAAGAAGACCTGAGCGAAGAAGAACGGGAAAACCATCCGCTGCGCTATGCGCTGTGCGAATTTGTAAATATTCATGACGAAGGGATCCAGTTCATGCCCATTCACCGGGTACTGTTTAAAGTGAACCCGCCGGCCTGTGTACATTATATTGCAGACAAACTCAATAAAAGGGGCGCGGGCGCCAAAATCCTGTTCGGACGCTGGCGGGGCGGCGCGGAAGCCCATAAAGGGTGCGAGATTCCTTTCCTGTACCGGGAAGGCGCGGGCCGGATCATTGTGGAGAACAAAAAACACCCGCAGCTTTTGGAAGAAGTGCAGGATATTCTGGATGAATATTTAAAAGAAAACACCGCAACCGGCATAGACTATATCCATGGCCAGGATGCGTTTGAAGAAATGGCGAGAGCCTACGACAACTTAGGCCTGTATTTTCCGGGCATCGGCAAAGAGCAGTTTTTCAGTACGCTCACCGAATGTGGCGTGCTGCCCAAAAAAAGCTTTTCGATGGGCGAAGCCGAGCAGAAACGCTATTATGTGGAATGCAGGATGATCGTAAAGCCGGAGGAGGAAGCCAAAGAGGAACAGCCGGATACGTCCGCCGGGCAGCCGGATACGGACGAACCTTTGACGGAAGAAACGGACCAAACGGATCAGGCGCGAAATACGGAGGGGGCAAAAGCCGAAGAACCGGCGGAAGACGCGCCCGGGGACGCCGGGGCCGAAACAAAAGAAGACCAAAAGGAAAAGACGGAGGAATAATCAAAATGTCGGTCATTGTGGCCAAATTCGGAGGCAGTTCGCTTGCGGATGCCGACCAGATCATAAAAATGAAAAACATAGTGTGTGCGGATGAAAGGCGGCGGTACGTGGTGCCTTCCGCGCCCGGCAAACGGCATGCGAAGGACGAAAAAATAACGGACCTTTTGTATGAACTGCATAAAGAACCCCAAAAAGAGGGTTGCGGCGCATATGCAAAAATAATGGAGCGCTTTGTACAGATACGGGACCGGCTGGGCCTGAAGACGGATATTGAGCGGCAGATCGCCCTGATCCTTCAAAAGCTGAAGGAAGGCGCATCGGCGGACTATGCCGCGAGCCGCGGGGAATATCTGAACGGACTTTTGATTGCAGACCTTCTGGGATATGATTTTATTGACCCGGCGCAGGTGATCTTTTTTCACAAAGACGGTGTCTACGACCATAAAAAAACGGTCCGCGTGCTGTCGGAAGAACTTAAAAAGCATAAAAACGCGGTCATTCCCGGCTTTTTCGGCAGCCTGCCCGACGGGACTGTAAAAACCTTTTCCCGCGGCGGGTCGGATATTACGGGGTCCATTGTGGCCTGCGCGGCCGAAGCGGCGCTCTATGAGAACTGGACGGATGTGTCCGGTTTTCTGAAAGCCGATCCGCGGATCGTACAAAACCCCCAGAAGATCGACACCATCACATACCGTGAGCTGCGCGAGCTTGCATATATGGGCGCCACCGTACTGCATGAAGACGCTATTTTCCCGGTGCTGGAAGGCGCGATTCCCATTTGCGTGAAAAATACGAACGACCCGGACGATCCGGGGACCCAAATTGTCCCCACGCTGGACCAGGACGGGGAAGCGTTTTTGGATAAAAGCATCACCGGTATTGCGGGCAAAAAGAATTTTACCGTTATTACCATAGAAAAGAACGGGATGAATGCGGAGATCGGCTTTGGGCGCAAAGTGCTCACCTGCCTTGAGACCTTCGGCATTCCTTTTGAACATATCCCTTCGGGTATCGACTCGCTGTGCGTCGTTATTGCGGACTGCCGCATAGACGGCTGCACATCCCAGCTGATAGATGAGATCCACAGGGTCTGCAACCCGGATTCGGTGGAAGTTTCAAGCAACATGGCGCTGATCGCTACGGTTGGCCGCGGCATGATCCGGCGGGTGGGCATATCGGCAAGGCTGTTTGCCGCGCTCGCACAAAGCGGGGTCAACGTACGCATGATCGACCAGGGATCGAGCGAAATGAACATAATCGTCGGTGTAGAGAACGACGATTTTGAAAAAGCCGTCCGTGCGATTTACGACGCGCTGGTCTAGGCGGCGGGAAGCAGGGAAGGAGTATCAATGGTATTCGGCGCGGTAGGGTCCGTCATTATGATCATTATTTTGATCGCATTTGGGTATCTTGCGGCCCATTTCGGGTGGGTATCCAAAGGGACGCCCAAGTTTATCACCAAGATCATCATCAACATTACGCTGCCCTGCACGATTCTGTATTCATTTTTGAACAATTTTACCGCGGAAGGGCTGCGTTCTTCCGGGCATTATATACTGGCGGCGTTTGCAGGCGTACTGCTGGCCTATCTGGCCGGAAAGGCCGCGGCGCGGGCGGCCAAAATTGAACGAAGGCGAAGAGGCGTGTTCACGGCTCTTTTTTCGTTCTCCAATTCCGTTTTTATCGGATTTCCGGTTGCGCAGGCCATCTTCGGAGACGGCGGCATGATTTTTGCCATCTTTTATTTTCTGGCCAACACCACCTGTTTCAATACCCTGGGGTATATGGAAATCGCGGGCGACGGCGCGTACATCCGCGGCAGGGAGGCGCTGGCCGCCGGCACACAGGGAAAATTGGATGCGCAGGGCGGCCTTTATGGCGAAGAGAAAGAAACGGTGCCGCAGGGCGAAACGCCGCGTTCCATTTTAAAGCGGGTGCTGCAGCCCCCGCTGTTCGCCATTGGCGGTGCGATCATTTTGGTACTGCTGGGCGTCAAGCTGCCCGTCTTTATTGATTCCACGCTTGCTTACGCGGGCGGCGTCACTTCGCCCCTGTCTTTGATGTTTGTGGGCATGATCCTGCACCGGGTGGGCTTTAAGACCTTAAAGTTTGAAAAAGGTCTTCCACTGGTGATGATCGGCCGGTTTTTAATTGCACCGCTTATTATGGTCGGCCTCTCGCTGCTTCTTTTGCCTGCCGACCCGTTCGCGTCCCAGGTGTTCATTGTGCAGATGGCGCTTCCCTGTATGGTCACGGCGGTGATCTATGCGGAGGCTACCGGCGCGGACAGCGGATATGCCACGCGGGGTATGGTGCTGTCCACACTGCTTTCGTTTATCGTATTGCCGGTCCTTGTGATCATTTTCGGCGGTATTTAGTTTGTATCCGGCAGCGCATACGGATGCCGTGCGCAAAAGGCGCTGCCCGCTTTTTGAAGGAGAATAAAAATGGTTGAAAGGTTGTATGTAGAAAAAAAGAAGGGCTTCGACGTAGAAGCACAGAGTTTCCTGAAGGATTTTAAGGACAATATCGGGATCCCGGGGCTTGTATCCGTACGCATACTCAACCGGTATGACGTTGAAGGTATTACCAAAGAAGACCTTGCGCAATCCGTGCATACCGTTTTCAGCGAGCCGCCGGTGGATATGGTTTTTACGGAAACAGATTTCTCGGGAAAGACCGTTTTCGGGGTGGAATACCTGCCCGGCCAGTACGACCAGCGGGCGGACAGCGCCGCGCAGTGCGTCCAGCTTTTGACCCGCAAGGAGCGCCCGGCCGTCCGGTACGCAAAAATTTTTGTGCTGGAGGGAAAGATTGATTCCGAAGAGACGGGCAAGATCAAAAAATATGTGATCAACCCGGTGGATTCCAGAGAAGCCTCGCTTGCCCTGCCCGAAACGCTGGAGATGAAGGTCAAAGAACCGGAGCATATAGAAACGGTCTTTGACTTTATTCATATGGACGGGGAATCGCTGGCCGACCTTCGGCAGGTCATGGGCTTTGCCATGAGCGAAGAAGACCTTTTTTTCACGCAGGAATACTTCCGCAAAGAAAACCGCGATCCTACGGTGACCGAGCTTCGGGTGATCGACACATACTGGTCGGACCATTGCCGGCACACCACCTTTTTGACCAAGCTGACGGAGGTGGATTTCGGGCCGGACGCAGGCCGCGTGCAGGAAGCGTGGGTGGATTATCTGGCCGCCCGGGAAGCGCAGGGCCGTAAAAAAGACGTCTGCCTGATGGATATTGCCACCGCCTATGTGCGGGAAGCAAAAAAAACGCTCAAAAATCTGGACGAATCGGAAGAGATCAATGCATGCAGCATCAAGCATAAAGTAAAGACCACCCGGGGAGATGTGGATTACCTCATCATGTTTAAAAACGAGACCCACAACCACCCGACCGAAATAGAACCTTTCGGCGGCGCGGCCACCTGCCTTGGCGGCGCCATCCGCGACCCCCTTTCGGGGCGCAGTTACGTATATCAGGCCATGCGGGTGACGGGCAGCGCAGATCCGCGGGAGAGCCTTGCGGATACCATGGAATATAAGTTGCCCCAGCGCAAGATCACGCGGGAAGCGGCACAGGGCTATTCTTCTTACGGAAACCAGATCGGCCTGGCGACGGGCATGGTGCATGAGGTATACCACCCGGGTTATAAGGCCAAGCGTATGGAGATCGGCGCGGTGATCGGCGCGGCGCCCGCGCGCAACGTGGTGCGCGAGCGGCCGGATAAAGGCGATGTGGTCATCCTGATCGGCGGAGCGACCGGGAGGGACGGCTGCGGCGGAGCGACCGGTTCTTCCAAGGCGCATGACGAACGGTCCATTGAGACCTGCGGCGCGGAAGTGCAGAAGGGAAATCCCCTTACCGAACGCAAGCTGCAAAGGCTGTTCCGCAAACGCGCATTTTCAAGGCTGATAAAGCGCTGTAACGACTTTGGCGCAGGCGGCGTTTCGGTGGCCATCGGCGAACTGGCGCCTTCCCTGGACATAGACCTTGACGCCGTTCCCAAAAAATATGAAGGCTTAAACGGCACCGAGCTTGCCATATCCGAATCCCAGGAGCGCATGGCTGTCGTTGTTGCGCCGGGAGACCTGGAGCGCGTGCTTGCGCTGGCGGCGGAAGAAAACCTGGACGCGACCCCTGTTGCAAAAGTAACGGACAGCGGGCGGCTGCGTATGTTCTGGCGGGGACAGGCCATTGTGGATATGGAGCGCGGTTTTGTTGATTCCAACGGTGCGCCGCAATATGCAAAAGTGAAAGTTGAGGGCGGACGGAAAGAAGGCCCGTATGCGGAAGAGGGCAGGGATACCCTTGGAAAAACGCTGCTTGCCTCCCTTGCAGATCTGAATATCTGCAGCCAAAAAGGGCTTATTGAAATGTTTGACGGCAGTATCGGCGCGGCCAGCGTCACCATGCCGCTGGGCGGAAAATACGAACTGACGCCGGTGCAGGCCATGGCGGCCCGCGTCCCCTGTGAAGGAGCGGACGCCTTGTCCGCTACCCTTATGAGTTTTGGGACAGACCCGTACCTGATGAGCCAAAATCCGTATCTGGGCGCGGTCTGCGCCGTGCTGCACTCGGTCGCAAAGATTGCTGCGGCGGGCGGCCGGCCGGACCGGACATGGATTACGCTGCAGGAATATTTTGAGCGCCTGGGCACAGATCCCGCGCGCTGGGGAAAACCCTTTGCCGCGCTGCTGGGCGCGTACACCGCGCAAAAAGCGTTGGGGATCGCCGCCATCGGCGGCAAGGATTCCATGTCCGGTTCCTTTATGGACCTGGACGTTCCGCCCACGCTTTGCTCGTTTGCCGTCTGCGTGACCGATGAACCCGGGCGGATACTTACACCGGAATTCAAACAGCCGGGCAGCAGCCTGTATCTGATGGATATCCGGCGGGAAGAAGACGGGATGCCGGACTTTGAAGATGTAAAGCAAAAATATGAGCTTTTTTATAAACTCGCCGGACAGGGAAAAATCCGTTCGGCATGGGCGGTGGACCGGGGCGGAGTTCTGGCCGGCGCGGCTGTATGCGCGCTCGGCAGCGGCCTTGGCGTTAGGATCACTGGCGGAGATGCGGCGCTGCTTACACAAAAGCTCTACGGGAGCCTGCTGGTGGAAGCGGAAAACCTGGAAGATCCGGCGTTTGCCGAGATCGGAGAGGTGACGGCGGAAGAGGAAATCCTTATACTCGGAGAGTCCGTTTCAAAAAAAGATGCCATGAGCGCATATACCGGAACGCTGGAAGGCGTGTTCCCGACCCGCGCAGACCAGCCTTCCATGCCCCAAACGGACCTGTATTCGGAAAAAAAGGCGTATGTCTGCCGGCATAAAGCTGCGCATCCCAAAGCGCTGATCCCGGTTTTCCCGGGCACCAACTGCGAATATGATTCCGCCCGCGCCTTTGAGCGTGCGGGGGGCGCGGCGGACGTGCTGGTCATCCAAAACCGGAGCGCCGCCGACATAGAAGAAAGCATACGTGAGCTTAAAAAACGTATAGAAAACGCGCAGATCATTATGATCCCCGGCGGGTTTTCGGGCGGTGACGAACCCGAAGGGTCCGGAAAATTTATCGCCACCACCTTCAGGAATCCCGCTATTTCGGATGCGGTGATGGACCTTCTCAAAAACAGGGACGGGCTTATGCTGGGGATCTGCAACGGATTCCAGGCGCTTATTAAACTGGGACTGGTGCCCTATGGGGAGATCCGCGGCATGCGTCCGGACGGGCCGACCCTTACCTACAATACCATCGGACGCCATATGTCGCGCATTGTGCGTACCCGTGTTGCCAGCGTGTCTTCGCCCTGGCTGGCCGGCGTGTCGGCGGGGGATGTGCATACGGTGGCCGTCTCCCACGGGGAGGGACGCTTTGTAGCCGGAGAAGAAGAGCTTGCCTCTTTATTCAAAGCCGGGCAGGTCGCCTTCCAGTATGTGGACGAAGCCGGGCAGCCCTCCATGGACAGCGCGTTTAATCCAAACGGGTCCATGTGGGCCGTGGAAGGCATTGTGAGCGCGGACGGACGTGTCCTCGGCAAAATGGGACACAGCGAGCGCGCCGCCCTGCACACCTTTAAAAATATTCCCGGAGACTGGGACCAGAAGATATTTGAAAGCGGCGTGCGTTATTTTAAATAAGCGCCGGATTTACGCAAAAGAAAAGCGCCCGCCGAAAAAGCGGGCGCTTTGTTGTTTCCGGATATTTAAAAAACCGCAAGGTTTTTTGGGGTAAAGGGCATGCTTTATTTCAAAAAAGCTTCCATGGGAGAGAGGTCAAGTTCGCTGTAGCCTTTTAAAAATTCGTACAGCCGCTCCGCAATCTGCCGCACGCCGCCCTGCGCATCGCTTTCTATATTGATGGGCAGAAGGGGTTCGTGCAGGGAGAGGCGGAGCAGGAACCAGCCGTCGCCGTCCCCGGGGCCAAAGGATACGCGGATGCCTTCATGGTTGTCCGGAGCAATTTTGTAGTTTGCGTCCTTTTCGGCAAAGGCGGTAAGGTCGCTGATCACCCGGTTTCCGTATGCGCGGAAATCGCCGGCCAGAATTTTAAGGCGTACCTCGCTGCTTTCGGCGGGCTCTTTGAGCGTTTCAATCATGGAAGAAAGGGTTTTGCCTTCTTTGCGCAGGCGGGCCAGCTGGATCACCAGGCGGGTCACCAGGTATGCGCCGTCGTCCAGAAAGTAGTTTTCTTTTAAGGCCGCGTGCCCGGAAGTCTCTATGGCCAGCGGGGTGTAGACCCCTTCGCCGTTCAGGCGGACCGCTTCGTTGATCACGTTTTTATAGCCGCGTTTGAAGCGGTGATGTTTGCCGCCGATGGCCGTAATAAAATCGGCCAGGCCGCTTGAAGTGATGGAGTCGGTCACAATGGTGGCGCCCGGCGTCTCGGCAATCAGTATGGCGGAGATCACGGCGATCAGGCGGTTGCGGTTGAGTTCCGCGCCCCCTTTGTCCACCGCGCCCGCACGGTCCACGTCCGTATCAAAAATAATGCCGAAATCGGCGTTTTGCGTTTTGACCGCCTGCATGATGCTGTGCATTGCGGTCTCGTCTTCCGGATTGGGCACGTGGTTTGGAAAACGGCCGTCCGGGTCAAGAAACTGGCTTCCCGTCGTGTCTGCGCCCAGCGGGGCGAGCACTTTATCCACATAAAAACCGCCCGCACCGTTGCCTGCGTCCACAATGATGTGAAGGCCCAAAAGGGGCCTGTCTTCTCCCGTGGCCCCGCGCACCTTTTTAACCAGCATCTGCGCGTATACGCTCATAAAGTCTTTTTCAAGGACGCTGCCTGCGCCGTCCGTAAATGCGCCCGTCTCCGCAATTGAAAGAAGGTCTGCAATGTCGCTCTTTTCAAGGCCGCCGTCTTTGGTAAAAAATTTAAGCCCGTTGCGGTCGCTGGGCAGATGGCTGGCGGTGATCATGACCGCGCCGTCGCATTCAAAACCGGGAGTGACCGTGCTCATAAACATGGCGGGCGTGGAGGCCAGGCCCAGGTCCAGTACCTGCGCGCCCGAATCCTCAAACGCGCGGATGCATTCTTTTTTCAGGGCGGGGCCGGACAGCCGGGAGTCCATGCCTACCGATATTGAAAGCGTTTTTTTTGCCAGGCGGCCGGAGAGCCAGACGGCAAAAGCCCGGGCAATGCGGTATACGGCCTCGCCGGTCAGGTTGGCGTTTTCCCCCAGGGCAATTCCCCGGACGTCGCTTCCGTTTTGGAGTTGTTTTAAATCCATGATGCTCAAATCCTCCTACTATTTAAAATCTCTTTTCAATTGAATTCTATCTATAAACCGGCCCGCAGGCAAGTCTTTTTGGGCAAATGGAAAAAGGAAGAAAAAGGGTACAGGACGGATGTTCAAAGCCCGTTTTTTTGCACATGGAGCCGCAGGGCGCTTAAGGCCGCGGGCTGCGTTTTGAAAAGGCCGCTTCGTGCGCCAGAAGGATTTCCTTGCGCCATACGCCGCCCGTATATCCGCCTGTCTTCCCGCTTTTTTGGATCACGCGGTGGCAGGGGACCACAATGGCAAAAGGATTGCGTGCGTTTGCGCCGCCTGCGGCGCGTACGGCTTTGGGCGAATGCGCGGCGCGCGCGATATCCGCGTAAGAGCGGGTCTCCCCGTAGGGGATATCCAAAAGCGCCCTCCATACCGCCTGCTGAAAAGCAGTTCCCTCCATTTTCAGCGGAAGGGCAAAAGCCGTTCTTTTTCCGTCAAAATATTCGGCAACCTGCGCCGCGCATTTTTGCGTGAGCGCGCCGGGAGCGGCGGGGCCCTGCCTGTCCGCAAAGCGGATGGAGAGGACCTGCCGTTCGTCTGCCGTTATTTGGAGGCCGCCCGCAGGGGTTTTTATATATTCCGTATAGATCATGTTCCCTTACTCCCTGAAAAAAACAACGCCGAAATACGTTACGGTATTTATGCCGCCAATGTATTCAAAACCGAATTTCTTGCTGGTGGAAAAAACGTCTATGCCGCAGGCCTCCATAGAAGCGATGGCGCGGTCCGGAAAGCGGCAGGGTTCGTTCGGGTAGGTGCACTTGGCGCAGATATTGCAGCCGCCCGCGCCCATCACGTAACTTTGGGGGTATTCGTTTCGCACACAGAGCAAAACCTCATTGCAGGTTTTTGAAAAAGACTGCTGGGCGGCCATCATTCCCTCAAAATCATAGGAGTCTTCAATTTTATATACCATGTTGAAGAGCATGGCGCTTCCAAAACTCTTGGCCCGCGCTTCCAAAACGGAAAGTTCGCCCGCTCCGGGCGGGCACTGCCAGTTTGTCCCGTGCCGCCCGCAGGCGTTTTGGGCGCACATGTCCCGCACCTCCTGTGAAAATGGGAGCTCTTTCGGGTCTATAAAGCTGTACTGGTTCAAATTCAGTTTTTGGATCTCTTTTTCTATTTTGAGCGTATCTGCCATACTGTTTTCCCCCGCATCTTTTCTTGTGCGTCCATTATACCACATGCACGCAGGAGAGGGATGCGTTTTTTGTTTTTTTGGGACAGGTGCGCGCCCGTATTTAAAGGGATGTTCAGGCATGCCTGAAAAGCGAGGTTTGTAAATGATTTTTTACAATAAAAAGATTGACGAAAGGCGCGGGGTTTGCTAGAATAAACACACGGAATGTTAAAAATTCACAAATTATGTGCTTTTCGCATCAAAAATGTTAAAAAGCATGTAAATTAACAGTTTGGAGGGAAAGAATATGGCAGTAGCGGTAATCATGCCCAGACAGGGGCAATCGGTCGAGAGCTGCATCATTACAAAGTGGTACAAAAAAGAAGGCGACGAAGTAAAAGAAGGCGACCTGCTGTTTTCATACGAAACGGACAAAGCCTCTTTTGACGAAGAGGCAAAAGTATCGGGCACATTGCTCGCGGTCCTGGCGGAAGAGGGAGACGATATCCCCGTTCTTCAAAACGTCTGCGTGATCGGCAAGCCGGGAGAAGATATTTCGGAATTTGCCGTGCAGGGCGGCCAGGCGGAAGAAGCGCCGGCCCAGGAAGCAAAACAGGAACCGGAAAAAGAAACTGTGGCGCCGGTGGTGACAGGCATGCCGGAAGCGGGCGAACGCATCAAAATATCGCCGCGCGCACGGGGGACTGCCCAGGATATGAATCTGGACTTTTCCATGGTCCAACCCACCGGGCCGAACGGACGGATCATTGAACGGGATATTGCGACGCTCGCAAAATCCGGCGGCGCGGTGATGGAGAAACCGGCGGCGGCAGCTGCGTTTGCAGTGCCGGCGGCCGCAGCGGGAGAAGACTTCACGGATGTCCCGCACAGCAATGTGCGCAAAAAGATCGCGCAGGCGATGCACGCCTCCCTTGCAAATATGGCGCAGCTTACGCACAATTCTTCCTTTGACGCAACCAATATCCTTGCTTTCCGCAAGCAGATAAAGGAAAAGGGCGAAGCGCTGGGCCTTGACAACATCACGCTCAATGACATTGTGATTTATGCGGTTTCCCGCGTGCTTCAAAACTACCCCGCCTTAAACGCGCATTATGACGACGAGAAGCTTCGGACATTTAAAAACGTGCATATCGGGATGGCGGTGGATACGCCGCGCGGCCTGCTGGTGCCCACGCTCTTTAACGCGAACCTTCTTTCTTTAAACGAGATATCAAAGGCAACCAAGGAAATCGCGCGGGAAGCGCAGGAAGGCAGCATATCGCCCGATTTGCTCACAGGAGCGTCCTTCACCATTTCCAATCTGGGGGCGCTGGGCGTAGAAAGTTTCACCCCGGTGATCAATCCGCCGCAGACGGGCATACTGGGCGTATGCAATATACAGACCAAAGTCCGGATGGAAGGCGGGGAAATGAAACCTTACCAGGCAATGGGCCTTTCCCTTACCTACGACCACCGCGCGCTGGACGGCGCGCCGGCTTCCCGGTTCCTGCAGGAACTCGGCGCCGCGCTCACAAGCTTCAGCGTTTTGCTTGCGAAATAGGAGGGACATATGAATTACGATCTGATCATACTCGGCGGCGGGCCGGCCGGTTATCTGGCTGCGGAGCGCGCCGCGCATGAAGGAATGAAAGTGCTGCTGATAGAAGAACGTTTTGTCGGCGGCGTCTGCCTGAACGAAGGCTGCATCCCTTCCAAAACATACCTGTATGCCGCCAAAGTAAAAGACGGGGCGGCGCACGGAGAGAAATACGGCGTGCTTGCAAAAGACGTGCGCCTGGACCACGCGGTGGTGAACAGCCGTAAGGACAAAGTGGTAAAAGTGCTCACCGGCGGCGTGCGTTCCACTTTAAAAGGGCTGGGCGTAGAAATCATTGAGGCGCATGGCGAAATTACGGGCCGCGCCGAAGAAGGCTATCAAGTTACGGCCGGGGGCAAGAGCTACCAGGGCAGCAAACTGCTGATCGCGACCGGGTCCATGCCGGCAATGCCGCCCATTCCGGGCCTTAAAGAACAGTTTGAGGCCGGATTTGCGCTTACAAACCGGGAAATTCTGGAACTGAAAGAAGTCCCGGCCAAACTTACGGTGATCGGCGGCGGCGTGATCGGCCTGGAGATGGCCAGCTATTTTCATTCCGCGGGCAGCGACGTTACGGTAATAGAAATGCTGGAGCAGGTGGGCGGCCCCATCGATCCGGATATTGCCGCGCTGCTTAAAAAGAATTATGAGAAAAAAGGCATTACCTTTAAAATGGGCTGCAAGGTGACCCGCATTGAAAGCGGGCGTGTGGTTTATGAAGAAAAGGGAGAAGAAAAAAGCACGCAGGCGGACAAGGTGCTGCTGTCCATCGGGCGCGTTGCGCGCACAAAGGATCTGGGCCTTGAGAAGATCGGGGTTTTGGTCGAACGTGCCGGAATCGTGACGGATGAAAAAATGAAAACCAATGTCCCCGGGGTGTATGCCGCGGGCGACGTGAACGGAAAGTCCATGCTTGCGCATACCGCCTACCGCGAGGCCGAAGTTGCGGTCAATAACATGATGGGCAAAAAAGACAAAATGAGCTATGCGGCCATCCCGGGCGTTATTTACACCAACCCGGAAGTCGCGGGCGTGGGAGAAACTGAGAAATCGGCCCGGGAAAAAGGCATGGATATCACGGTCAAAACCATTTCCATGCGGTATGCCGGCCGCTATATTGCGGAAAACGAAGGCGGCGACGGCATTATCAAGATCATTGTGGACAACAAGTGGGACCGTCTCGTGGGCGTGCATATGATCGCCAACTATGCTTCAGAGATCATCTGGGGCGCAGACGCGCTGGTAGGAACGTCCATGACGATCGGCCAGATCAAAAAAATCGTGTTCCCGCATCCCACGGTGAGCGAGATCATACGGGAAGCCGTATTCCAATTATAAATTAAAAAATATACATTTTAACATGTAAGGAGTGTACAAAACCATGACAAAAAGTTTGCTGGTAGATCCCAAACAAATGAGAAAAGCAGGAAAAATAAAGATTGCGGATATCCCGATGAATACGTATCAGAAAACGGTTGCCGATGAAAAAGGCAACTACAGCAAAGAGGAATTCCTCCGCATTTACCGCGACATGCTCATCATCCGTGAATTTGAGACCATGCTCAATTTGATCAAAACAACGGGCGAGTATGAAGGCGTTGCCTACAACCATCCGGGCCCGGCCCATCTGGGCGTCGGCCAGGAAGCGGCTTATGTCGGCCAGGCGTACGACCTGGGGATAAACGATTATACCTTTGGTTCGCACCGCAGCCACGGAGAGATCCTGGCCAAGGGCCTTTCCGCCATCCAGAAGCTCAGCGACGAAGAACTTACCCGGATCATGGAAGGCCATTTTGACGGAGCGGCCTACAAGGTTGTCAAATCAAATACGGAATACAAAAACGTTAAAGACATTGCAAAAGAGTTTTTGATGTATTCGGCCCTGGCCGAAATGTTTGCCCGTAAAACCGGCTTCAATAAGGGACTCGGCGGTTCCATGCATGCGTTCTTTACGCCCTTCGGCATTTATCCCAATAACGCCATCGTGGGCGGAAGCGCGGATATCTCCACCGGCGCGGCGCTTTATAAGCGCGTAAACAAAAAAGACGGCATGGTCATCTGCAACATCGGCGACGGTTCGCTCGGTTGCGGCCCCGTGTACGAAGCCATGGGCTTTGCAAACATGGACCAGTTCAATACCCTGTGGGACAAAGACCACTGCGGCGGACTGCCCATTATATACAATATTTTCAATAACTCCTACGGCATGGGCGGCCAGACCTGCGGCGAAACCATGGGTTACGGGGAAGTCGCGCGGGTAGGCGCGGGCATGTCCACTTCGGCCATGCATTCCGAGCGCGTGGACGGCATGAACCCGCTGGCGGTGATCGACGCGTACAGAAGGAAAAGAGAAACCATAGAAAAGCGCCAGGGTCCCGTTCTGCTGGATGTGGTCACCTACCGTTTTTCGGGACACTCCCCTTCGGACGCTTCCGCTTACCGTACCAAGGAAGAGATGGAGCTTTGGGAACAGGTTGACGCCGTCAAAATATTCCCCAAGCAAATTCTGGACGCGGGCGTTGCCACGCAAAAAGAACTGGACGCGATCGTTGCGGATGTGAAAAAAGACATGCTGCACGTTGTCAAGCTGGCGGTGGATGAGACCCTTTCTCCCCGGATGGACCTTGTTTCAAACCCGGACGAGATTGCAGACCTTATGTTCTCCGGCCAGACGGTCATGAACCTGGACGAGACCCGCAAGCCGGATGTGCTGATCCCCAAAGAGGAAAATCCGCGGGTCCAGAAAATAAGCAAAAAAATCCGCAGCGCATATCAGGACGGCAAGCCGGTTTCCAAAAACAAGATGCTGCAGCTTAGGGATGCAATGTTTGAAGCCATACTGGATAAATTTTATGAAGATCCCACCCTGGTCGCCTATGGCGAAGAAAACAGGGACTGGGGCGGCGCTTTTGCGGTGTATAACGGCCTGACCGAAGCACTGCCTTACCACAGGCTGTTCAATTCGCCCATTTCCGAAGCGGCAATCGTAGGAACGGCGGTCGGCTACGCCATGGCGGGCGGCCGCGCGCTGGTGGAACTTATGTACATAGACTTCCTTGGAAGATGCGGTGACGAGGTGTTCAACCAGATGTCCAAATGGCAGGCCATGAGCGCGGGCATCATCAAAATGCCGGTGGTCCTGCGCCTGTCCGTCGGGTCCAAATACGGCGCGCAGCATTCACAGGACTGGAGCGCGCTCTGCACGCATATCCCGGGCCTTAAAGTAGTGTTCCCGGCGACCCCGTATGATACCAAGGGCCTCATGAACGCGGCGCTTTCGGGCACGGACCCGGTCATCTTCTGCGAGAGCCAGCGTATTTACGACGTGGGCGAGCAGTTCCAGAGTGAAGTGCCGGAAGGGTATTATGAAGTGCCGATCGGCGAGCCGGACATTAAAAAAGAAGGAAGCGACCTGACCATCCTTTCTATCGGCGCAACGCTGTACCGCGCGCTGGATGCAGCCAAAATACTGGAAGAGAAGTACGGCGTTTCCACAGAAGTGATCGATGCGCGCAGCCTGGTGCCTTTCAATTATGAAAAGGTCATCGAGTCGGTCAAAAAGACCGGACGCATCATTGTAACGGGCGACGCCTGCGAGCGCGGTTCCCAGATGAAGGAATTTGCGCAAACGGTCAGCGAACTGGCGTTCGATTACCTGGATGCGCCGCCGGTCGTCGTGGGTGCACGCAACTGGATCACGCCCGCGCATGAGCTGGAAGACTATTTCTTCCCGCAGCCCGAATGGATTGTGGACGCGGTTCATGAGCGCATCCTGCCGCTGCCCGGCCATACCGCAAAGCAGAACTTTACGGAACTTGAGCAGATCCGCAACAACAAACGCGGCGTATAATAAAAAGCCGTCCCAAAGCCCCGCTTTTCAAAAAGCGGGGCTTTTTTTCTTAAGATATACGGGATGGAAAACGCTTTTTATGGTATGATAAGTGAAACGGGAGGTGCAAAAAGTTTTGGAATATATCATAATCGCTCTGATCGCGCTGGCCGTGGTGCTGACCGCCGTACTGCTGGCCAAATACCGTTCGGCCGGACAGGAGATCGCCGCTTTGAACCGCCAGCTCAAGCTGCAGACGGACATGCTTTTCGACGCGCTCTCCAAGCAGGCCGCCCAAAACGCGGACAATGCCGCGCGCGAGCGTCAGGATATTGCGGAACAGTTCACCCGGTTAAATCAGCTGACTGTTGCTTCCATGGGGGAAATATCCCGCCTTTCGGAACGCAATTCGGACCGCCTCCGGCAGTCGGTGGAAGAACGCCTTGCCGAAATGCAGAAAACCGTGGACGAACGGCTGCAAAAATCCCTGCACGAAGGCATCAGCGCTTCCTTTACGCGGGTCAGCGAACAGCTGACCGAGCTTTATAAAAGCATGGGAGAGGTCAAAACCCTTACCTCCGGCGTGGGAGACCTTAAAAATATACTGTCCAATGTAAAAAACCGGGGCACCTGGGGAGAAGTGCAGTTGTCCCGCCTGTTGGAAGACTTTATGGCGCCCGGCCAGTATATGCAGAACGCGCGCATTAATACGGAAACGGTGGAATTTGCCATTGTCCTTCCCGGGGAAGACGAACCGGTCTACCTGCCCATTGATTCCAAATTTCCCATGGACCGTTACGCGCGGGTGGTGTCGGCGGAGGGGGAGGCGCTTGCCGCCGCGCAGAAAGACCTGGAGCGCGCCATTATGGAAGAGGCAAAAAAAATCAATGCAAAATATATCCATCCCCCCCGGACTACGGATTTTGCCGTGATGTTCCTGCCGTCCGAAGGGCTGTACGCAGAGGTGCTGCGCCGCTCGCTGCTGGAAGTTTTGCAGCGCAAATATAAAATCATGGTGACCGGGCCGTCTACGCTTTGCGCGCTTTTGACCAGCCTGCAGACCGGCTTTAAAACGCTGGCCATCAAAAAGCATTCCAATGCCATACTGGACATGCTCACCGCCGTCAAAAACGAATTTGAGCGCTTTGAAGACTATATAGAAAAAACCCAGAATTCCCTGCGGGTGGCGCAGGGGCATCTGGAAAACGTGTCCAAACGGAGCGCTAAAATACAAAACAAACTTGGCAATGTGGGAGAGCTTAAAGAACTGGAATAGGGTTTTTGTCAGTAGCTGTATGTGTTTTCACGTCCGTAATCCTGCAAAAACTGCGCATACAGGCTTTGGGCGCCCTGGTATTTTTCCAGCGCCTGGTCGTAATACAGCTTGGCGGTGTTGTAGTTTCCTTTTTCGTTTTGTTCAATGGCGTCCAGTATGAGCTGCACGCAGTCCACATAATAGGTATTGATGTTGCCGGGCGTATAGTCGTGCGTGATCTCTTCCTGCAAAATGCCCGCGCTGTAATCGTCTTCATTAAAGCTTTGCAGGTCGTAGTAAATAGCCTCTACGCTGCTTTTGAAAAAAGGAGAAGAATCCCCGTCCGCTACGCTGTACAGCGCGTCTTCTATGCGGGCGTTTAAATCCATATCCATCACAAAATTTTCGTATTCTTCAAACGGATCCAGCGCGCACGCCGTCAGCATGAGCAGGGCGGCGGCAAGCAGCAGGGAAAGCGCAATTTTCTTCAAAGTTTTTCCTCCGGCTTTATCTTACCCATATTGTACATCCTTTTAGGCTTATAAATCAATCATCCGGGTAAACTTCTATTGCATTTACGGACGGCATTTGTTAAAATATAATCTGCCGCATCCGGGCGGCGCAAATGAATAAAATAAAAAAATTATGACTGGAGAAGTATCGAAGTGGTCATAACGAGCGCGACTCGAAATAATAAAATTTGAGAGTGCCGGGAGACAAAATTGATGTGGAAGAGTATCGAAGTGGTCATAACGAGCTCGACTCGAAATCGAGTTGTCCGAGAGGGCACGTGGGTTCGAATCCCACCTCTTCCGCCAAAAAGCCCATGAAATAAAAGATTTTCAAGGGCTTTTCTTTTTTAAGCACGTAGGAGAAAAGAAAAATCGTGATAACAATTTCAAATGTTATCACGATTTTTTTGATAACATTGATTTTTTTATGGTGTCTTTAAATGGTAAAAAAAGGATAAAAAACGAGAATTGTTGTAAAAATGTTATCAAACTTTACAGGGAAGAAATAAATAACAATAAATCGAAACAAGAAAATATATAAAGTATAGGAGGATTTTTACGTGAATAAAGCAAAAGAAACCGAGTGGAAATCTCTGGCTGAAGAAATCAAAGAGGCAATAAATATAGCCTCAGGTGCATACGCAACTCCATTGGTAGATACTATTACTGCCCTAAGCGAAAACAGTGATTCTTTGCGGTATATGCTGGGTATACTAAAAGCTCTTTTTGAAAACAAAAAATTTGATGAAGCAATTAAATTCTTGCATTTACTTTATGATATCTCCGGCCTTAATTATCCGGATGACGTTTCATTGATTGAAACCAACAGAGAATTCATAGAACCTTTTGTAAACGAGTTTTTACTTGATCTAGAAGATTTAATGTATGATTATTATTGAGGATCAACGGTGTATTCGCATCGATAGCATGGTTTTTATGGGGAAAGTGAAGAGAAAGCACAGAATATTAAATTTTGCGCTAGAAGAACACTTTAAAAATGACTTAACTGACATAAAAGAATGTTTGACTATGAAGACGAGTTTCTTGAAAATATTGAGGACAAGCTATTTCGCATTGAAGAACGGAAAAGAGAGTATCTTCAATAGGGAAGAGGGATAGAGAAATCTTAAATTATAAGTGGAAAGGGGTTAAATTCCCCTCGCCTCCACCACAATATCCGCACAAATGGAAGTACCTGTAAAAGGTGTTGCTTCCATTTTGCGTATTTATCAGCTTACACATTCTATCATTTCAAGGGAGACAATTAAGCACCTATTATTCGATAAGAGCCGTATTGGCAAGGTGTTGCCGCACATCAATATCAAGGCTATTGGTAGATGATAAACTCAAAAAGGAAAGCTAATGCAGCAATGATTGAATGTAGAAAAAAGAAATGAACATTATTTCAATCTTTTTTCCGGAAATCATCAAGATTAATTTTGACCTGACACCAATTTTCGCAAATCTGAATAAAATGTTGCGGTATTAGATGACCTTCTCCCCGAAAATTGAACCAGCAAAAGAGTTAGTCCGGATGATATAATAAATTATCCAGGAGGACAAACTCATGCAGAAAAGATTCACAGAAGAACAAATCATCACCA
>JAVBVZ010000043.1:0-9927 GCA_036679405.1 Christensenellaceae bacterium | reverse complement strand
CGTCCGCATAGCTCTTTAGGCAATCTTACGCCAGCAGAATATGCTGCTGGGCTGAATCAAAACGATACCCAAAATCAGCCCGGACTAACTTTTGACTTGGTGCAAAATTGGGGGGTAAGGTCAAATACTCATGAAATACTGCCTTTTAATCCTTATTTAAAAAAAATAATACTGGATGATCCTCATGGAAGTACTAATGATTTATTTGAAAATGCAAAAATTCAACTCCTTAAATCTTTAAATGAATTTGGCTTGAGCGATTTATTGGAAATCAGGGCTTGCTCCCCATCCTGCAAATGCAAAGAAAGTTATAACAGACTTAAATCTGAAGTGCTTTGGTATAAATTTAAAACAAAATAATGCTAATAAAGAGCTCGTTTTGTAGGCAGCGGAACTAGTTTTCGTACCTTCAACGCTCTGGCCCGCTTCGTTGTGGATTCACCGCTCAGTCGCAGGACTTCCTCGTGCTCATCTTACGGTTAACAGGCCTCTCATTTCTTCCTGTGCCTTTTTAAAACTACAAGTTTTAAATCTGAAATTTCACTTGCTTTAATTCCAACAGCTGTATGGATTGGAATTCTTGTACACGCCCTAATATCGTTCACATCAAGAATCTTATCACCTGTTTTCATACTAACACTGCCAAAAGCATCAGCATTATATGCTTGCTTCTGAATTCCTAATAATTTCAAATGATCACCATCAAGTATAATTGGTGATCCACTCATTCCATATCCACTATATATGTCGATAACAAAATCGCTTTTCAGAGGGACGTCTTGTATATATGTAGTAGCGATACTGCCTTTTCTTGTGTAGGGTGGTAAATTGGACGTCACACTATGTATTCCTAGCATATAACCAATAAGAAGCACATTATCCCCTATAGTAACTTTTTCCTCATCAGCATCAGTTATTATCATATTTTCTTCAAAAGAATACGCTTCTAATTGTTCCCTTTTTATTTGGCCTTCATCTATTAAAATTGCCGCTAAATCGATTTCAGGATTAGGATGATATATTATAGAATTATTAGGTTTTCCCAAATGAATTGATTTTACCTTTAGACTAGTAAAAATGCCATCAAAGAAAATATCAACCTTTTCAAGTGCCGTATGACCAGATGTGATTTCAAAAATATGTTTATTTGTTAAAATTATAGGAATTCTATTATTCTGATCTTCAATAAAAACAATAAACCCTGTTCCCATTTCTGTTATAACAAATTCATTATTTTTTTTTAAAACAATTATTTTTACAATTGCACCAATAATTCTTTTTTCATAACAATTGAGCAAAATTCTCACCACCTATTATTTTAAATTGTATCATAAATAATCCCATGCTTCACTGAGTCTTTTTTAATGATCTTTCTTGGCAGCGGAACTAGGGTTACGCGCCTTCGGCGCTCTTGCCCGCTTCGTTATGGGCGCACGCTTCGCGGCAGCTTTCCTTTTATGTTCTTCGCTCGCATTCGTCTCATACTCAGCGAATGCTGCGTTCGCTTCATCGTCCCCCGGACGCGCTCACTTCGCATTCCTGTCGGCTCGAACCCTAGTTCCATGATGGTAAAATAAAAAGCCAGTCATTTGACTGGCTTTTTATTTTGGCAGCGGAACTAGGGTTCGAACCTAGACTAAACGGGTCAGAGCCGTTCGTGCTACCGTTACACAATTCCGCTTCGCATAAAAAACCCCACGGTGCCGTTTGCTTCGTTTTTAACACCCGCCGCACGGCAGGTGGGTATCCTGCATGGTCTTTCGCTGTTTCCCTCTCCGTGAGTGGGCCTACTCGCCGGACCATGACCGGGATTCCCGAAGTTATTATGTGGGTTTAAAAATAAAGCTTCACGAACACCACAGGAATATTAATAACTGTATTCATTTGTGTTTCCGGGCTCTTTTGGCCCGGTTCAGTTATATATTATACAGGCAAGATAAAATAAATTCAATAGCTTTTTGGCGTTTAATTAAAAATATGTTATAATGCAATCACCAAGCATAAAAAGGGCAGTCCAAGGAGAAAGCAGTTATGGAAATAAAACCGGTCGATACGCCTGAAGAATCCAAACTACTCATATTGTACCTGTTCAATGAAATAGATTTTGAACTGAGCGACCTCCAGGTCCTGCGCGTTTTCGTGGATTTGGATATGATGAATTATTTCGACCTTATGAATTATATGGGTGAACTCACCGCGGGCGATATGCTTACAGAAAAAGAACTTCCAACCGGAAAGGTTCTCTCCATCACTCCTAAGGGAAAAGACGTCCTTGCGGAATTTGAAAATGAGATTCGCAATTCTTACCGGGTGCGTATCAGCGAATACAGTGCGCAGCACAAGTCGGAAATGCAGGCGGAATCCCAATTCATCGGCGACTACTACCGCCTGGACCAAAACGAATACCGCGTCATCCTGAAAATACTGGATCCCCACGTCACCGTGTTTGAAATGGATATCAAGGTTTTTTCAAAAGACGACGCAATGCATGCCATAAGCAACTGGCGCAAAAATGCGCCCCGCATATATAAAACCGTCTTTGAACTGTTAAAATAAAAAAGCCCCTGAAAGGGGGTTCTTTTTTTGCCTGAAACTCCGGGTTTTATATTGTCCCTAAAAAGCACTGTGTTTTGGGAGATGGATTTTTGTACATGTCAAGCACCATGCCTGCCAGATAAAATGATCCGCACACCACTAAAACATCGCTTTCGTAGCTTTTTGCGTAAGCGTAAGCGGACCGCGCATCAGAACAATACTCCGCCTCGCAAAAATACTTTGCATAATCAAACGCGGGCAGTCCGCGCTCCCGGTCTACGCAGGTACATACGACCCGTCCGGCAAATTTTTTTATTCCCTCCGCAATTTTTTTTGCATCCTTGTCGCGCATCACCGCCGTCAGCACCGTAACTTCTTTAAAGGGGAAAAGCTCTTTTACCGTGCGGCCCAGTTCCTCTATCGCCGCCGGATTGTGCCCTCCGTCCACTACCAGCCCCGGCCCCGCAATCTGTACGCGCGCGGGCAAAACGGTGTTTCTAAGGCCTTCCCGTATCGCCTTTTCTCCCACGCCCAGCACCCGGGCCGCCTCGATCGCCGCACAGGCGTTTTCAGCCTGACCGGGCGAAACCGCGTTTATGAAAAGATTTTTCATATCTCCGTAGTGAAAAGTCTGCCCTTTTGCTGCGGCTTCCTTTGTTTCGCAGCCGGCTATGCAGATCAGCCGCGCATCTTTCCGCTTGCAGGCGGAAGAGATAATTTTCATAACCTTCTCTTCCTGTCCATAAGTGATCACCACCGCCCCCGGTTTAATGATTCCGCACTTGTCGATTGCAATTTTTTCCGTAGTGTCTCCCAATATGCGGGTATGGTCCAGGCTCACAGGTGTTAGGATTGCAATTTTTGCGTCCACCGTGTTGGTACAGTCTTTCTTCCCGCCTATCCCGGCCTCAATGACCGCCGCTTTCACATGATTGTCCAAAAACCACAATAGCGCAGCCCGGGTCCATACGCGGAACAGGTGTTCCCCTTTTCTTCTTTTGGCGGCCTCCATATAGCGCTCGTATTCTTCTTCGCTTATTTCCCGCCCGTTCGCGCGTATACGCTCGGTCGGCGAAAACAAATGCGGCGAAGTAAAAACGCCGCATGAGATCTCCTCTGCCAGAAGTATCTGGTACAGATATTCGGCCACCGACCCTTTTGCGTTGGTGCCCGCAATATGTATATATTTTATATTGTCTTCCATTTTTGTTACCGGATGCCGGAAAGCATCTTGATCCTGTCTTCAACTTTTGAGAGCATATCGCAAAACTTTTCCAGCTTTTCCTTCTCGGCAGCCACCACTTTTTCAGGGGCTTTGTCCACAAAACCGGGATTGTTCAGCTTTCCCTGTGCGCGTTTTATTTCGCCTTTCAGTTTTTCGCTTTCTTTTCCAAGCCGCTCGGTCTCCTTGCCAATATCAATCAGTTCGGAAAGCGGCATAAACGCTTCGCCGATCGCGCAAACTACCGAAACGGAATTTTCAGGGATCTGCGTTTTTTCCCGTATGATCTGTATGTCCGAAGCATACGCCAATTTTTTAATATACTCCGTGCACATAGCTACCGCTTCTTCCCGGTCCGTCAAAACGGTGATCTTTGCCTTATGGGAAGGCGCCACATTCATTTCGGTTCGTATGTTCCTTACGGCGCGTATCAGTTCCATGACTTCCTGCATAGACTGCGCTTCTTTTTCATAAGACAGCTCGTTTTTCACCGGCCAGCTTGAGAGCATAATGGTATCTTCCGCACCCGGCAGGTTTAAATAAATCTCTTCGGTCACAAAAGGCATAAAAGGGTGCAGCAGCTTCAGCGTATTTTTTAACACATGTACCAGCACGGCCAGCGTCTGCTTCTTCACTGAATCGTTTTCCCCGTAAAGCCGCGGCTTCGCCATTTCTATATACCAGTCGCAAAATTCGCTCCACGCAAAATCATACACTTTCTGCACCGCCAGTCCAAGGTCAAACTTCTCCATGCAGTCGGTCACTTCGCCGACCACGGAATTCAGGCGCATCAAGATCCATTTGTCCGCAATATCTATCGTATTTTCATCAACTTCACCCGGGTCGCCGTCTAAATTCATCAGCACAAAACGGGACGCATTCCATATCTTGTTTGCAAAATTACGGGCCGCCTCGCACTTCTCCCAGTAAAAGCGCATATCGTTGCCCGGTTTGATGCCGATGGCCAGCGAAAACCGGAGCGCGTCCGCGCCGTATTTGTCCACCACTTCCAGCGGGTCTATCCCGTTATTTAAGGATTTGGACATTTTTCTTCCCTGCGCATCACGGACAATTCCATGGATGTTCACAAAATCAAAAGGAACTTCCCCCATAACTTCCAAGCCAAAAACCATCATACGCGCAACCCAGAAGAAAATAATGTCATACGCCGTCACCAGCACGTTGGTCGGGTAAAAATACTTCAAATCTTTCGTTTCATCCGGCCATCCGAGCGTTGAAAAAGGCCACAGCCCCGAAGAAAACCATGTGTCGAGTACATCCTCGTCCTGTTTGAACGCTGTACAGCCGCATTTTGCGCAGCTCTCCGGCGGTTCTGCGGATACCACCATTTCGCCGCATTGCTCACAGTAGTATGCGGGGATCCTGTGTCCCCACCAAAGCTGCCTGGAGATGCACCAGTCACGGATATTATACATCCAGTTAAAATATATCTTGGAATATTTGTCCGGAACAAACTGCGTTTTCCCGTTTTCCACGGCATTGATCGCAGGTTCGGCCAGTTCTTTCATAGAAACAAACCACTGCAGGGAAACAATCGGTTCCACCGTAGTGGAGCACCGGTAGCATCCTCCCACATTGTGTTTGTGGTCTTCAATTTTCACCATCAGTCCCGCGGCTTCAAGGTCTTCAATAACCGCCTGCCGTGCGGCATACCTTTCCAGCCCCGCATACTTCCCGCCGTTTTCGTTAATAACGCCGCCGTCGTCCATCACACGGATCACCGGCAGGTCATGCCTCTGCGCCACTTCAAAATCATTCGGATCATGTGCAGGCGTTATTTTTACAGCGCCCGTGCCGAATTCCATATCCACATACTCATCGGCTACCACCGGAATTTTTCGGTTCATCAGCGGCAGGATCACATTTTTGCCTACCAGATCTTTATAACGGCTGTCTTTCGGGTTCACCGCCACCGCCGTATCGCCCAGCATAGTTTCCGGCCGGGTGGTCGCTACCACTACGCTTTGTTTTCCGTCCTCGGACGCATAACGTATATGCCATAAATGAGAATCGCTTTCAACATAATCCACCTCGGCGTCGGAAAGCGCCGTACGGCACTTCGGACACCAGTTTATAATTCTGGAACCGCGGTAAATAAGCCCTTTTTCATAAAGGCGTACAAAAACTTCCTTTACGGCCCGCGAGCATCCTTCATCCATGGTAAACCGTTCGCGGGACCAATCGCAGGAAGACCCCAGCTTTTTTAGCTGCTGCACGATCCGGCCGCCGTATTGCTCTTTCCAGGCCCAGGCGCGTTTTAAAAACGCTTCCCGCCCAATTTCTTCTTTAGTCAGCCCTTCTTCAGCCAGCTGCTGCACAATTTTCACTTCGGTCGCAATGCTTGCATGGTCGGTTCCGGGCAGCCAGAGGGCCGCATAGCCCTGCATCCGCCTGAAACGGATAATGGCGTCCTGCATCATATTGTCCAGCGCGTGGCCCATGTGCAATTGCCCCGTAATGTTCGGCGGGGGGATCACAATAGTATACGGCTGTTTCGTTTCGTCCGGCTCAGCGCGGAAATACCCGCTGTCCATCCATCTTTTATAGGTTTTGTCCTCAATCTCTTTCGGGTCGTACGTCGTGCGCAAATTAATCGGCATCAAGTTTCCTCCAAAAACCAAATGTTAAAATACAATCATAAAAAATCCGGCAATCACCAGCGCCAAACCGACGCTTTTTATGATGACCGGGGTATGTTTATAGTCAGACCGGATCAGTCCTGCAATCTTGGCATACGCAAAATTGATCACCGCACCTGCGGCCAGCAAAACCAGTCCTGCAATATTTACCGTCGTCATATTCGCAAAATAACTCATTTCATCACCCATCACATTATAAAGTGAATTGGCGATTATTTCAACATTATACTTTTTAACAAATTTTTTACCAAAAAACCAGCCTTTAAATTTGCAGAAATGCATCAATACAGATATAATGTAATAAATTGCAAATTAGCAACTGTGCTTTGATCGGGTGACGAGATATGGATAGAAAATACAGATTATATGAAAACAGAGATCTAAGCTGGCTCAAGTTTAATGAGCGTTGCCTGAAAGAGGCGGAAAACACGGAAAACCCTCCCATGGAAAGGCTGAATTTTGCAAGCATTTTCCAGACCAATCTGGATGAATTTTTCATGGTTCGGGTAGGCGGTATCCATGACCGCCTGTTGTTCAACAAAAACATCACGGACAACAAATCGGGCATGAATGACTTAGAACAGCTTTCCGCCATCCATCACGACCTTATCCGGCTTTTAAAAAAATCGGACCACGCCTATCAAAAGGCCATCCTTGAGCTCCGTCCGTACGGGCTGTACCATCTTCGGCCGGATTCGCTTTCCAAACGTGCCAAAAGTTATTTCGGCAAATATTTCGACAAAGAGATCCTGCCGTATCTTTTTCCCTCGGTCGTTGGAAAAAGAAACCATTTCCCTTTTCTGGAAAACAACTCAATTTATCTCGGCGCATTGCTGAAAATAGACGGCGGTCCAAAAATGTTGGGGATCGTTCCTCTGCGTTCCGCATTTCCACGCATGGTCTTTTTGCCTTCTAAGCACAAAAAATTCATACTGATAGAAGATCTTCTTTATCTTTTTGCGGAAAAGATATTCAGCAGCTTTAAGGTCGAAGACAAAACCCTCTTCCGTATTACCCGCAATGCGGACCTGGATGCGGAAGAAGCGATTGAAGACCATGAAAAACTCAGCTACCGGAAATCCATGGAAATTCTGCTAAAAAAAAGAAAGCGCCTCGCACCGGTTCGGATAGAATTTTTCGGCTGTAAAAACAGCGCGCTGGAAGAGCGCCTGATTGAAGAACTTAATCTGAAAAAAGAGCAGTCCTACTCCCGCTGTGTCCCTCTTTCCCTTTCCTTTATCAGCGAAATCCGGGGCATCTACCGCCGGGATAAGCATCCGGATCTTTACTATCCAAAGGTATCGCCGCAGATGTCCCCCGCCTTAAATGTCCGGGAACCCATGATCCCGCAGATCATGAAAAAAGACGTGCTTCTCTCCTACCCTTATGAGAGTTTCAGCATATTCATCCAGCTTCTTCGTGAGGCGGCCGTCAATTCGGATGTGCGTTCCATCAGCATTACGCTGTACCGGGAAGCGGATAATTCCAGGATTGTCGACGCTCTGATCAATGCTGCCGAAAACGGGAAAAGGGTCACCGTCTTGGTCGAGCTCCGCGCCCGGTTTGATGAATCGCATAATATAGACATTTCCCGCCAGCTTGAACAGGCCGGTGTAAAAGTCCTGTTCGGCCTGGAGGATTACAAAGTACACTCCAAACTTCTTTTGATTACATTGCAGGACGGCGACAACATTCGGTATATCACCCAGGTCGGAACGGGAAATTACAATGAGTCCACCGCTGACCTGTATGCCGATCTGGCTTATATAACGGCAAACACTTCTATCGCCCAAAATGCAATAAAAGTTTTCGTCGCCCTGAAAAGCGGTAAATTACTCAAAAAGACAGAGGCCCTGCTGGCCTCCCCGCTTTGCCTGAAGCCAAGGGTCCTGGAAATGATCGAAGAACAGATCGCCCTGGCACGCGCGGGCAAAGAAGGAAGGCTGATTTTTAAACTAAATTCGCTGAGCGATCTTGAAATCATCAATGCGCTGATTGACGCTTCGCGTGCGGGTGTCAGGATCGACCTGATTATCCGTGGGATCTGCTGCCTTAAAACGGATTACAAGGCAACGGAAAACATTACGGTCCGCAGCATTATCGGCCGGTATCTGGAACATGCGCGGATCTACATGTTCGGTCAGAAAGAAAACCGCCAAGTATATATTTCTTCCGCGGACTTCATGACGCGCAATACCCAGCGGCGCGTTGAGATCGCTATTCCTATAACAGATAAAGACGCGCTTTCTTATATCGAATTTTATATCAAGACCCAGTTTGCGGACAATGTTAAATCCAGCCTGCAGAAAAAAGGCCTGTATAAACGAATTTTGCCCAAAGAGGGGGAAGAAAGTGTGAATTCCCAGAACGAATTCATCAAGTATGCTTACCATAAGGCGGGCAATAAGCCGCCCAAGGGGCTGTAGATTAAATCAATTTTTTGCCAATTATTGAGTTTGCTTTTTTAGGCTTAATTCACCCCATACAAAATTTATTAACTTTGAATTTTCTTTGAAATCTATACAAATTTCTAGTAATGCCTCAGTCGCAATTCGATGATTAAATATTTGTTCTATTTCTACTTCGTCCATTATAAAATCAACTAAATAAATTTTAATATCCTTCAAATTTGTACTTCCATTTTTAATAACGTGATCATGTATCCTTTTTTCAATTTTTCTGCTTAATTTGCTTTTTATCTCGTTAATTATATCTAAAATTTCTTTATTATTTTTCCAAGCCTCCGCTTCTTTCAAACCCAATTTAATACAACTCAAATTTGATTTTATTTCAAAAATATTCCAATCCTCAATACTATATAAAATATCTCTGCTTCTTTTTTTTATTATTTTTTTCACTTCATCATAGTTACCAATGTCTATATTCGCATTGATTTTTTCAACATAATTAATTTCTTTTAAAATAATTCTTAGATACTCATTTTTTGTGATAAAGGTTACATCATAATAGTAGTCCAGCCATTTCGATGGATAAAAAATTTTTTCTCTCTGTCCTTTGTTTACACTTGATATTTGATCATCTATTACTCCCAATATTTCTCGTAAAACACCTGCACTTTTTCTAGCTTTTTGTTCAGCACGTCTTTGATCGCTATTAAGATAAAAAAATACTACTATTAATGTCGCTAGTCCAGATAATAAACCTCCCACTAAACCACCAAAATCCGGGCTATAGTTTTGTATATTCATGGGATTGGTCCAGAGCAGATAACCAACTACTAACCCTGAAATAAGCAATATAGCTATAATTATCCCAACAAATGTTGTTGTTTTGATTCTCCATGCATTCTTTTTATATATTTTTCTGATATGTATTATTTGAAATATTATAACAATCAACAATCCTAACATAAGGATTGTTGATACTGTTTGATCGGGAGCATGTTAAAATAATAGACAATCTGCTAAGATGGAAAGAGCGGGAAAAAGCTCGGAAATCGGAGGCGGAAAATGGGAAAAATGAGGAAGCAGTATGATGAGGACTTCAAGA
>JAVBVZ010000042.1:0-54182 GCA_036679405.1 Christensenellaceae bacterium | reverse complement strand
CTCTTTCCTTCTCTTCGGGCGCCTTGTCTATTTCGTCATATTTCGTGAGCTGCGCTTTGCCCGTCTTTGCCAGCACCGCCGTGATCGCCGCCGTCAGCGTCGTCTTTCCATGGTCAACGTGCCCGATCGTTCCTATGTTAACATGCGGCTTGGTTCTCTCAAATTTTGCCTTCGCCATTCTCTTTTCCTCCTTAAAATAGGCTTTACACTATCGCCATACTACAATATTTTAAAATGATTGTTTTTATTTGTCAACAACAAAAAAAAAGTTTAAACAATAAAAAAATCTGCATATCCGCCGCATTTTCGGGGATACAGGTTCCCAAAATGCCGGCCGGCTTCAAAACCGGCATGCTTCTCTGCGCTCTCCCCGCATCTTTTTATGCAAAAAGCATCTATCTGTCCGGACAGCACCGCATTGTTCTACATATAACAGGCTCTTATGGCACGGGCATTCCGCCCGACATAATATCACCAAAAAAAAAGCATTTTGAAAAGCTGCTTTTTATCCCTTTACGCCCTTTGCAACAAAAAAAGGCGAAAAGGGCTTTATGCCTTCCGCCTGATCCTTTTACAATGCTTTCAATATCTATATCTACTGGGCCGATTCCTCCGATGCCGCAGCCGATTCAGTTTCGGCCGGATCGGTGACGGGGTTTTCGCTCACTTCCGGCACAGGCGTTGCGGTAGGCGCCGGTGTCGGCGTAGCTGCTGCAGGCGTACTTGCGGCTGCCGAAGGAGAGGTCACCGCGGCGGGAGGCGTGGTCGGGTTATATTCATATTTGCCCGAAAGCGCTTTATATGTGTCCGTATAAATACGTTTGCGGTCATATTCGTTTCCGTCTTCGTCATACCATATTTTGTATACGTCCACCACATAACCGTCATGCGGCGGCATGACCTGCACAACCTGATTGACGGGCACTTCCGGATTTGCGGTGTATTCATCCGCCGGCGCAGGATTGGTTTGCATGATCACGCTTTCAAAACGCAGCGTGTAATCCCTGGGATTATAGCCATACAGCTTTACTTCTACGGTCCTGTCCGGAACATCGCAATTGATACCGATCAAAACCGGATATTCCGTATTATTCTCAAGCTCCAGATCCGGCGCATCTGTAGAAATGGTAGCATCCAGCCCCAGAGGCACATAAGTGGACGGGATGGTATGATGCGTGCGGTCCACAATTTTAAGTTCGGCTTTCAGAGAAGCAATATACAACGTGGAAGACACCTGGCAGATACCACCGCCGGCCTGATCGGTATATACACCGTTCTCAATACCTGCAGCCAGGGCCCATCCTCCTTCTTCCGTCCGGGGGCCGACCACATTGTTGACCGACATTTTATCGCCGGGCGCAATGGAGCGGCCATTTAAGATGCTGCTGATCTTCCAGATATTATACATCCTGCTGTCGCTCGAAGACGAAAAGCCCGTCGAGTAGCTCCCGATTACTTCGATCTCCGGAAGCTGGTCTGCGGTAACGGAAGGCGGCACCTCGGTAACCGGCGCCTCTATCAGCCCAAAGCTTTGGGAAGAAACCATTTCTTTTACTTTTTCGGTCAATGCGGCAACATCTACCCGGCTGCCCGCAATTCCTTCCTGCTTTACCGGCTCGGCCGACGTTGTCAGATCTTCTTCATCCTTTTCGGTCTTCAAAACATATTTTGCGTCCTGCGCCGGCAGCGTCCATTGATCCGCATCCTGGTCCAATGAATCCGCGAGGGTGGTTTCGTCCAAAACATACAGCATGGTAAAATCCTGCACAGGCGCTTCCGACGCCTTTCGCGGAGCGTCGTTAACGCTATAGTCCATCGCCTGCTGCAATGCGCTGTCCACATCAACCGATACGCCCGCCTGGGTCGCCGAATATTTTACCACCTGCGTTGCTTCGTCTTCCTGCACATCCGTGTTTTTGTCTTCGCCGTCTTCTTCCGCGTCGGCATCCGGGTTTGGAACGCTGATCTCAATAACCGCTTCGGCCATCATTTCCTTTATAGTTGGGTTCAGCGCTACGCGCGCTTCGCTGGCCGTCATTCCGCCGATCGATACGCCCTGCACCGTCACGTTATCCGCAAAAGTGTCATTCGGGTCGATTTCCCGGCTGCTCCCGCCGGCATTTACGGCAAAAATAGTAATCAATATTGCCGCGGCCGCAACGCAAATAACCAGCAGTGTTTTTTTGCTGAAATGAAAAGCTCTGCTTTTGCGCCTCCGGGGCCTCGCCGGCCTCCTGGGCCTGTACTGTTTCATCCAAGTTCTCCTAATATATTCAAAAAAAATAATTTACTTTGCTCAAAACGCCCGCCCGTCAGGAAGCGGCCCCCGGCAGCGCCGGACCCACCCGGACAATAGCGGCCTTATTGGAATAAATATCCGTATAGGCCAGCGTCGTCATCGTTTCATTGCCTTCAAGGTCGTACACATGTTTGTAGACATCCACCACAACTTTTGGATGCTCGTGCAATACCTGCACCCTTGCACCGGCCGGCAGGGTCGGATCGGGAATCTCGTATATAGCGCCCGAGTAAGACCTGCTTTGGACATCCGAAGTAAAATCGAGCGCATAGTCCATTTTGGAACGATAGATGCTCACTTCAATCGTTTTTTCCTTCCCGTCACATTTTGCATAAATCACAACGGGTGAAGACGTATTGTTTTTAAATTTAAAGTCCGGTTTGCCGGTCGATATTGTTGCGTCAAGACCCGGATCCACATAATCCGACGGCCATGAGTGATGCGACCGGTCTACCACTTCGAGGTCTGCACGCAGCACCGCATTATACAGCGTAGTGCTTACCTGGCAAATACCGCCGCCGGCCTGGGTCTCATATTGGCCGTTTTCAATACCGGGAGCGCCTTCCCATCCCTGCGCATAGGTCCGGGGGCCCGCTTCTTCATTAATGGACCATGTTTCTCCCGGTGCAATTACCACGCCATTGATGATATCGGCCATCTTCCATATATTATAACGCCGTCCATACGCCGATGTCGTATAGCTGGTTTTAAATGTACCGATCTTTTGATATTCCTCCGAAAGCTGGGCCGCCGTTATATCCGGATATGTCAGCGTTGTTTCCGTTTCCACAGAGTCCCCGCCAAAACAATCCATGCTGTCCATTTTTTCATTTAAGGCCGGAAGCAGCTTGTCAAAATCCACGTCAACCCCAATCACTTCGGGCACAATGTTAAGCGACATATCGCACATCAGGTTTTCTTCATCTTTCGTTTTTTCTATGTCGACCGTCGCATCCCGGGCCTGCAGCCCCAGATCCGCCGTTTTTGAGCGAACCGTTTGTTCAAGTTTTCCTGAATCCCATGTAATCGTATAGGGAATATCCACCCCGTTGCCCGAAGCCTGCTCAATCTGAGCGGCGCGAGCAGCAAAGCCGCCTTCCCTTCCCACATTATAAGCGCTTTTGAATAAAGCGCCCGTATCGATTTTTGCGCCCACATCATATGCGCTTAAAGAAACCGTGTGTCCTTCCACCGTAAAGTCGAGACGCACGTCATCCAAAACGTCCTGTACCGCCGTAGCCAGCCGGACGGGCACATCGCCCCGCTTTGCACCCGAAAGATCCACGCCCAACGAAGTAACACCGTCATATACCACGCCGGTATCCACAATGACGTCGCTGCTGTCTTTTCCGACTGTTTTTTCTCCCGATAGAAAAAGGAAAGCGATATAGCCGGATACGCAAATGAGGGCGATCACCATCACAATCAGCGTAATCCTTGCAGCTTTACGGTTTCCCACTATGTCAGACATCTATGTCAAATTCCTTTCCGTTTCCATTTCTTTTCAATATAATCAATATCATACTCCACGAAAACGAGGTTGTAAACAGGATTTTATCGCTTGGGCGCTATCCGGCTCCCCAGCACCTGTACGCTGAACCTTCGGTCCCGCGGCCCATCGTATTCGCAAAAATAGATTCCCTGCCAGCGCCCCAGCGCCAGATTCCCGCCTTCGACCGGAACGGTCGCACTGCTGCCTGTCAACAATGTTTTGATATGGGCGGGCGAATTACCTTCAATATGCAAAAAATCCATTTCCGGCACCACGCCTTCCAATGCGTTTATAATATCCGTGGTCACATCCGGATCCGCATTTTCATTAATTGTAATTCCCGCTGTGGTATGCGGGCAATAAACAATAACCGCACCCGTTTGAATACCGCTTTTTTTAACGGCCTCCCGAACCTGGGGCGTAATATTTAAAAACGTACATTTTTTATAGGTCGGCAGTTCATATTCAAACACAAAGGCACCTCCGTATCTATTATTTCGCAACGCTGGCCAGGCTGTATGTAAGCACATACAAGCTGTCCGACAAGTGGATGTTTTCCACCGACACGCCTTTGCGGACGGCTACATCTACCGGCGCAAAATTCCATATGCCGCGGATCCCCAGGCTGACCAGAAAATCCGCAATGGACTGCGCGGACTCTTTTGGCGTACAAATAAACGCAATGTCCACCGGATGACGGCTTAAATAATCCTGCAGATCGGATGTGTGGCGAACACTCTTGTTCTCCACCACCAATCCAACTTTATTTGGATCCGCGTCAAAAATATCCATGATATTAAAGCCTTCACGCACAAAGTTGGTGTAACCCAAAAGGGCCTGCCCGATCCGTCCCGCACCCACTATGATGACCTTGTATGTATGGTCCAATCCAAGTATCCGCGCAATTTCAGCCTTTAGCCTGGTAACGCCGTATCCGTAACCCTGCTGTCCAAAACCGCCAAAGCAGTTTAAGTCCCGCCGGATCTGAGACGCGTTGAGTCCCATTTCCAAACTCATCCGGGAAGAAGATATTTTGTCTTCGCCCCTCGCCTCGACTTCTTCCAAATACCGAAAGTATTTGGGCAGCCGCCGGATGACGGCCTGCGGAATTTTCTCACTCATTTTTTCCCCTCGCACTATTCAGCAGCCCACCTGCTGCCAGCACTTTCTTTAACCTGGGCGATACATCCAGCACCACGTTAAAGAAAAACCCTTTTGTTTTGTTTTCCATTTCAAAAACGTCCGTTCCAAGAACCTTGCTTGCCGCGTCTTTAATTTCCAGTTCGTCTCCGATGTCGATCCGGTCGTAATCCGCTTCATTTTCAAAAACAAGGGGCAAAATTCCATTGTTCACCAGATTGGCCTTGTGGATACGCGCAAAGCTTTTGGCCAGCACGCCTTTAACACCCAAATAAAGCGGAACCAGCGCGGCATGCTCCCGGGACGAGCCCTGGCCATAGTTATGGCCGGCCACCAGAAAACTTTTTCCGGCAGCTTTTGCCCGTGCAGGAAAAGTCTCATCCACCGGCGCAAGGCAATAATCCGACAAATACGGTATATTGGACCGGTACGGTAAAAGTTTTGCATTGCTGGGCATAATATGATCGGTAGTAATATTGTCTTCCATCTTAAGCAAAACCGAAGCGCTCACATCACCCGTCAGCGCGGTATTCACCGGGAAAGGCTGAATATTGGGGCCGCGTACGACCTCCACACAGTTTCCTTTCTCCGCCGGAGGAATCACCATATTGTCATTGATCAAAAAGCGTTTTGGCATTTCAATATCCAAAATATTTAAATCTTCCATTTTTGTAGGATCTTTCAGCACGCCTGCGATGGCGGAAACCGCAGCTGTCTCAGGGCTGACCAGATAAACATTTGCAGATTTTGTGCCCGAACGCCCGTAAAAATTCCGGTTGAAGGTCCGAAGCGAAACCGCATCCGTCCCCGGTGATTGGCCCATTCCGATGCAGGGGCCGCAGGCGCATTCAAGGATACGCGCTCCCGCAGAGATCATATCGGCCAGTGCACCGTTTTTCGCCAGCATGTTCATTACCTGCTTGGACCCCGGGGAAATTGTAAGGCTCACCCCTTCCGCAACGGTCTTCCCTTTCAGGATAGCTGCGGTACGCATCAAATCAAGATATGAAGCATTGGTGCAGCTGCCGATGCAGACCTGGTCTATCTTCATTGGGCCGATCTCTTCTACAGACTTCACATTATCCGGGCTGTGCGGGCAGGCCGCAAGAGGCCTTAAGGCCGAAAGGTCTACCGTATAATGCTCGTCATATTCTGCGTTCGGGTCGGCCGAAAGAGAGACAAAATCATCTTCCCTGCCCTGCGCGGCCAAAAACGCTTTGGTTTTTTCATCTATAGGAAAAACAGAAGTTGTCGCGCCCAGTTCCGCGCCCATATTGGTGATTGTGGACCGCTCGGGCACGGAAAGGGTCCGGACGCCTTCTCCGGTATATTCAATGATCTTGCCTACGCCGCCTTTTACGGAAAGCATTTCCAGCACTTTAAGTATGACGTCCTTTGCCGAAACCCCGGACATAAGCCTGCCTTTGAGTTCAACGTTCACAATTTTGGGCATAGGAATATAGTACGGTCCGCCGCCCATGGCCACCGCCACATCCAGGCCGCCCGCTCCAATGGCCAGCATGCCGATCCCTCCGCCCGTAGGCGTATGTGAATCCGACCCCAAAAGGGTTGCGCCGGGCACGCCGAAGCGCTCCAGGTTTACCTGGTGGCAGATGCCGTTGCCCGGCCGGGACGCATAAATCCCGTGCCGCTTGGCCACGCTCATGATAAAATTATGATCGTCCGCGTTTTCAAAACCGGACTGCAATGTATTGTGGTCGATATACGCAACCGACCGCTTGGTCTTCACACGCTCGCACCCCATAGCTTCAAACTGAAGGTACGCCATGGTCCCTGTGGAATCCTGCGTAAGCGTGTAGTCTATTTGTATGGATATCTCTTCGCCCGGCTCCATTTTTCCGGATAATAAATGGTTCTCAATAATCTTATATGCCAGTGATTTTCCGCTCATTCATTCGCTCCTAAAAAAAATTACATTAAGTTTATTTTATCTTAATTGTCTTTTTTTTTCAATCTACTTTCTTTTGTTTTTAAAATGGTCTATACTATTGTATTGAAAATCCAAAAACAGCGGCCGCTTTCGCCGCGTTTTTGACCGGGAAAGGAAACGTGAATTGCTTACGATCTGGGCTTCTCTTTATATCAAAGAAAAAAACAAGCAGCACCTCACCGTCACCAGCGGCCGCGAAGATATGGACGGCGCGCTGCTCGACTGCCTGCAGCAGATTTGCCATGCCTTTGATATTGAAATGCCCATGTGGCACACCAAACATACCAAGCAGCTTGCCTCCTTCCGCAAAGCTACCTTTAAAAAAGACGATTTTATAGACAAATTTCCGTACGACCATCTGACCATACAAATTTTAGACGCAAAATGATGCTTTTACACATTTTTAAAACGCTTTATCTGCTTTAGTCCCGTTTCGCATTGCGCGCACGCGCTTTTTTCATGTATAATCATTTTAGTACATTTTACCTTTTATAGCAGGATCACTGCCGGCCGGCTTCTAAACCCGAGCGGTATGCCAAAGCATTTGGTAAGTCGGCCATAAATGCGGACTATGCCCTTTTATAAATAAAACATCAGAGAGGAAGCACCCTATGAGCACAAGTATGAACTGCAAGGGATGCGGCGCGCAGGTCGTGATCCCGGACGGACAAAGAAGCGCCAAATGCGAATACTGCGGTTTGATCAGTTCTCTACCCGAATCCCAAAAAACCGTTTTTGTTCACAGCGAAGAGCCCGAGCCGCCGGATGCGGCCGCCCTGATCAGGAAAGCATACGTTCTAATGAAAAAAGACCTTTTCAGGGAAGCCGCCGTTCTGATCGAGCAGTCACTTGCGCTGGAAGCGGAGAACGCTTCGGCCTACATTGCACAGCTTCTGGCTTTGCTCAGGTTGACACAGGAAGACGAATTGCCCAATAGCACGAGTCCCCTAACCATGTACGAAAGTTTTGACAACGCTCTTCGTTTCAGCTCTCCCGAACAAAAAAACCGGCTTTTGGGATATAACCAAAAAATTCTACAACGCATACAGGCAGAGCAGCAAGCAAAACTGGAATTCCGGCGGAAAACGAAAAAAGCATTAGCGGTTATCGGCATTGTGTCCGCAATCATTGTGGCCATCGCGCTGACCGTTGTTTATTACGCAATACCACAAGATATATACAACCAGGCAACAGACTATGCCGCTCAGGGAGATACGTCTGCCGCTATCTCACTTTTTTCCGACATCCCAAACTTTAAAGACACCAAAGCGCAGCTAAGCGCCATAGGCAGCCGGACGTATGAAGATGGCAACCTTTCCGCCGCCGCCCTGGCCTGGCGAACAGCGGGCAATACCCAAGAGATGCAAAAATTTGAAAATTTGCTTTCAGCCGGGCCGAACCATATTGTGGGCGTTCAGCCGGACGGAACCGTCCTTGCTGCCGGGAACAACGATTCCGGCCAATGCGACGTTTCCGGATGGTCGGACATCCAGGCCGTTTCCGCCGGCATGGATTTTACAATCGGACTTAAAAAAGACGGTACGCTGCTAGCGTCCGGAGGGAACAAATACGGTCAGTGCGATGTTTCCGAATGGTCGGATATTGTCCAGATTGATACGGGCAATTACTATACGCTGGGGTTGAAATCAGACGGTACAGTGCTTGCGGCCGGGGACAATTCAGACGGAAGATGCGACGTTTCCGGATGGTCGGACATCACTTGCGTCGCCGCAGCCAATTATTTCTCAGTGGGCGTCAAATCGAATGGCACAGTTGTCGCGGTCGGGGAGAATGAAGACGGTCAATGCGATGTGTCTGGTTGGCGGGATATCGTGTCGGTCGCCGCAGGGACAAACCACACTGTAGGACTGCAATCGAATGGCACCCTTATTGCAGCGGGCAGTAATCTTGAGGGGCAATGCAATGTATCACATGCCAGCCAAATAGTACTGATTGATGCGGCCGCCGGTTATACGGTCGCCATGAAAAGCGACGGCTATATCGGACGGACAGGCCATTCCCTTATTGATTCTTATATCTATGATCCGGACATGATTACAATATCGGCCGACTATGGCCATGCATACGGGCTGAAAGAAGACGGAAGCGTTTATATGGACGATGATCTGACCGGCGTTCGCAAAATAGACTGGAACCTGTTTTCAATCCAATCGAATGCGAGCGACCCGGAAACGCAATCTGATGTTGACCTGTCTGTATCTTTTAATTCTGCAATCAACGACAAAGACTTTGCCTTTACCAGCGATGAACTAATGAACTATTTATATAATTCACGCACCGGGAATACGCTCCAGTTTGAAAAACGTCATATCTATGATTATCCGGACTACACTGCCGATTGGGCCCATACCGGAGGGATTCAGATTATTGCATATACCGATCCGGCGAATCAATCGGCGCATGCGATTTCATTAAAATTAGATGCAGACTATCTGGGCAGTGAAAGCGAAAAATACTTCTTGTTTTATTTGGAAAAAATTCTGGAACTGTGTAACGCCGGAAAAACGCAATCAGATATTTTTTCCGAATTGGGACTTTCTTCTTATACGCCTTCCCCCGATTCCGTAACGATTTCAAGCAATAACATAGGGATTGATTTTACCTGGTACAATGATTCCCTCTATTTTAAAATATATCCGGATTCAACCGCATTAGATATTGAGACGTTGCCTGTTATCTTGGAACCGTCGGCCGATTTCTTGTATGATAAGGACAGAAGAGACGAATTCCGCAAATTGAACCTTGCATACGATTATCCGGCCTTGCTTGATATGGCAGAAGAATATATTGCGGAATACCAGCCGAACGAAACGGATAATGTATATGAAATCTTAAATCTGGCTCAGTCTGCATCAAGCGCCCTTGAAAATTGTACGATCGAAAGGGAAGATGACACCTTTAACGAAAGTACAACCACCTCCATCTACTATAACGGCATAGAGGATATCTCCCCGGAAGTCAACCTGCTCCCTTATATCAGTCAAGAAAGATTTACGGTTTTAGCCGGTTTTATTGCGCCGGATTGGCTCAATAGCCAAGATATCATGATCAAAGTAGGAAAAGATAATTATATCACCGCTGCTCTTGATGATACCATACGCAAAGAAACCGCTTCCGGCGTTATGGAATACGGCGAATTGGAACTTAACGATGATGAGCTTGATAAAATCATTAACGCAGAAAGCCCCATATTACGATTTACAGGTGAAAATGGTGAAACAAAAGACCATGCCATTACGCAGGAAGAACAGTCTGCACTGAGCAATATAAAAAATGTTCAGAGTGCCTACAATTCTTTATTTATGCTATGGCACAAATGGTAAAACAGTTTTAGCGGATTAAACCACCGCCGCGTGGACGATGCTCTGCCAAAAAAAGCCCCGAGGTTCCGTACCCCGGGACTTTTTAATAGCGCTTGCTTATTCGCAATACGTTTTCATTTTTTCCGGTACATCGGTAAACAGCCCGCTCACCGAAACCCGCTCGTGGATCCTGTAAACCGCTTCGGCAAACAGCGGCGCGACCGACACGGTTAAAAACTTTTTGCTGCCCAGGATATACGGATTATCTACGCTGTCGGTAGACATTACAAATTCGATGGGGCTGTTTTCAATGGCGGTTACGCCTTTTTCCCGCACCATCACGTGCCCGAGACAGCAACCGATCCGCTTTGCGCCCTTTTTTTCGAGCATTTTTGCAATATCGATAAGCGTTCCGCCCGAGATTGTAAAATCGTCTACGATCAGGCAGTTTTTGCCTTTCACGTTACCTATAAGCTCAAGGATCTGCGCTTTTTCATCGTGCCCTTTACGGGTCTTGTCGCCAATGGCCACATCCGTATGCAGGTAGTCCGCATATTTTCTTGCGGTTTTGGCAAAACCCGCATCCGGGGATACCACTACCAGATCTTCCATAATATCCATTGTTTTCACATGTTCGCACAGCACGGGCAGAGAAAGCAGGTGGTCAACCGGTTTTTTGAAAAAGCCCTGTACCTGCGGAGAATGCAGATCCATGGTAATAACACGGTCCGCACCCGACGCTTCAATACAATCCGCACATACCCGCGCGCGGATGGAAACCCGGGGTTCGTCTTTTTTGTCGCCCTTCGCATACCCGAAATACGGGATGATTGCAGTAACAGAGTTGGCACTGGCGCGCTTGAACGCATCCAGCCAAAACAATAATTCCACCAGTTCGGAATTGGGCTCAAGGCCGATGGGCAGGACAATATAAACGTCTTTGTCCCGGACCGTCTCCTTGATACGAACAAAGACGTTTCCATCCGAGAAATATATGACCTCTGACGCGCCGAGTTCGGCTCCCAGATATCTGCACATTTTTCTCGCGAAGGAAACGCCGGAAGAACCTGCAAAGATTTTTACATCTACACCTTCAGAAAGCATGATCGTAAATACCGCCTATTTAATATAATTTCCGTTACAAGTATACAACACAATCCCTGAACTTTCAATCCAATTACAGGTATTTCGCCATGATTTTTTGTACGGACTCGGTCAGATACTTGGATTTACGGCGCTCGCTTGCAATTGCGCTGTGCATTCGCATTGCGCCGTGATAGTCGCTGCCCGCAGTGACCAGAAGGCCTTTTTGTTTGGCAAACGCCTCATATCGCCGGGCCTCCGCGTCGCTGTGCGCGGGATAAAACGCCTCTATGCCCCCAAGGCCCATCTCTTTCATTTCGTCTATCAGGGCTTCCAGATTGGAGGTATGAATAAATTTAGGGTGCGCGAGCACCGAGATCCCGCCCGCATTTCGGATCAGCGTGATGGCATCGCCCGGATTCAGCTTTCTGCGCTGAACATAGGCGCTTCCGCCTTCGTTTAAATATTTTCCGAACGCCTCATTAAAATCAGCCGCGTATCCCTTTTCCATTAACGCAAGCGCAACATGCGGCCGGCCCAGCGTCTCGCCGCTGGCGTTACGGATTACATCTTCCCTGCTGACGGGGATTCCGATCTCCTTCAGCTTTTGAAGGATCATATCCACCCGCTCCAGCCGCGCCGCCCGCAAAAGTTCCAGCTCCTGTGCAAACGTTTTATCCTTGATATCAACGCCGTATCCCAAAATATGCAGCTCTCCTTCATGGCGGACGGAAAACTCCACGCCCGTCAGATAATGAAGACCGTACCGCTTTGCTTCTCCGGTCGCTTCATCCTGGGAATCGATGGTATCATGGTCGGTAATAGACGCGCACATAAGTTTCAGTTTTGCGCATTTTCTGATCAAAACGGCGGGCGTATCCGTCCCGTCTGAAGCTGTTGAATGCATATGCAGATCAATCATAGTTTCCCCTTGTGTTCCAGAAAATAATCAAAGGGCACAAAGCCCTTTTGCATTTCAATCCGTTAAAATCTAAAGGCGAGCACCCTTTTTAAGGGTGCTCGCTCCATTGATTTTAATTTGGGTCGTATCCTTCATCAAACGCGCCTTTTTTGGGCGTTTCTTCCGGCGGTTCTTCTTCTTTTTCAGACGTCTGATCCTCAATGATATTGGGTTCCACCACCGGCGGCTCCTCTTTTGTTTTCTTTTCGGGCTCGGTCAGGGTCCCTTTTTCAAAGAGTTCCTGGAACTCAACCCCGGAAAGTTTTTCACGGGTCATGAGAACCTCGGATATCATGATGATCTTATCTTTATTTTCAGAAAGGATCTTCTTTGCCTGTGCAAACGCCCTTTCCAGTATCTTTTTTACTTCTGCATCCACTTTGGCCGCAGTTTCTTCCGAATATGCGCTTTGCTGTCCAAATTCACGGCCCAAAAAGACTTCGTGCTTATCAGACAGGAACACAGGACCCAGTTCGTCGCTCATACCGTATTTTGTAACCATTTCCCGGGCCACTTCAGTCGCTCTTTGCAAATCGTTTACCGCGCCTGTAGAGACATCCTTCAACGTTATAAGCTCAGCTACCCTGCCACCCAGCATCATGGTAATTTCATCCAGCAGCTTGCTTTTCAAAACATGCTGCTTGTCTTCTTCCGGAAGAGTCATGGTATATCCTGCCGCCATGCCGCGCGGGATAATGGAAACCTCGTGCACCGGGTCGCAGCCCGGAAGGGAAAACGCCAAAATCGCGTGCCCCACTTCATGGTAAGCGGTCAGCTTTTTGTCTTTTTCAGATACCAGCCGGCTCTTCTTTTCGGGACCCGCAATCACGCGGGTAATGGCTTCCTCTATTTCATTCATCCCAATTTTGGTCCGATGGCGCCGCGCCGTCAGAATTGCCGCCTCATTGAGGACATTTTCAAGATCCGCGCCTATAAAACCGGGCGTACGCCGGGCAATCACCTTAAGATCTACGTCACTGCTCAAAGGTTTCCCTTTAGAATGGACCTTCAAAATTTCTTCGCGCCCGCGCACGTCCGGATAATTCACTACGATCTGCCGGTCAAAACGGCCGGGACGCAGCAAGGCGGGATCCAGTATATCTTTCCGGTTGGTGGCGGCCATCACAATGATGCCTTCGTTCACTTCAAAACCGTCCATTTCAACAAGCAATTGGTTCAGCGTCTGCTCTCTTTCATCGTGGCCGCCGCCGAGGCCTGCGCCTCTCTGCCGTCCCACCGCATCTATTTCATCTATAAATATGATGCAGGGAGAGTTCTTTTTTGCATCGTTAAAAAGGTCGCGCACACGGGACGCGCCCACGCCCACAAACATTTCCACAAAATCCGATCCGGATATGGAGAAAAACGGAACGCCCGCTTCCCCGGCCACCGCTTTGGCAAGCAAAGTTTTGCCGCCGCCCGGAGGGCCGACCAGCAAGACGCCCTTTGGAATCCGCGCACCCAGTTCCAAAAAGTTTTTCGGTGCTTTTAAGAACTGCACAATCTCCTGCAGTTCCTCTTTCTCTTCATCCGCGCCGGCAACGTCGGCAAAAGTTTTTTTGCTGTCTCCGCCCATAGACATGCGGGCCCGGCTCTTACCGAACGTCATGGCGTTTCCCGCACCGCCCGCTTTGGTTTGGCGCATAATAAACACAAACAAAACTACCAAAAGGATCATTGGGATCAGATATGGCAGCATTGAAATAAACAAATTGGTATCTTCCGGCGGCAGATAAGTAATCTTAAAGCCGTAATTCAAGGGATCCTGCGTTCCGGTAATCGCCGCAAGGTCCAAATTAAGCTGGTTTACGGACGGAATCCGCGCGGAAAAATCGTACGTTGAAGGGAATTCCTCATCCGCGATAGTCGAGCTCGAATATCTGCCGTAAAGGTCCAAATCACGGATAGCAATATCCTTAATATCGCCGTCGCTTGCCTTTTGCAAAAATTGATAGTATTCAAGCTGGTCTGGCTGCGCAGTAGCCGGAGCGCTCAAATACTGGGCCGAAATCACAATCAAAACAATGATCAATATATATATAAGCGGCCCCCTTACGAATTTTGACAATATTTTGTCCTCCTACAAACACTAATTATATTATTATATCACACGAAATCGCCCACTTCAAACAAACAAAAGCCCGCTTTCACGCTTTCATGCGGACCCTGTTTTTATTCGTATATTTCCCGTTTCAGGATGCCGATCTCCCGGTAATTTCTGTATCTTCCGGCATAATCGAGACCATACCCTACCACAAATTCGTCCGGTATTTCAAAGCCGATATAATCCACGTCCACGTGGGACACGCGGCGTTCCTCTTTATCCAGAAGACAGCAGATCTTGATGCTGGCCGGCTGACGCGCTTCCAGCATTCTTTTAAGATGCATCAGCGTCGTCCCGGTGTCGATGATATCTTCAACAATCAATACGTGCTTTCCCCTTATATCATCCTGCAGGTCATATTTGATATGAACGCTTCCGGAAGACTGCGCGCCGTGGTTATAACTGGACACGGCCATGAAATCAAGTTCTATCGGGATTTTGATCTCCCGGATCAAGTCACTGAAAAACACAACGCATCCCCTGAGGATACAGATAGCCACCATATTTTTCCCCATGTAATCCCGGGAAATCTGCTCGCCCATTTCACAGACTCTTTTTTTGATGGTAGGCTCATCCAGCAAAACGCCTGATATGTCCTGCTCTACATAGTGTTTCAATTCTTTCATGGTTCACCCTGCCTCTTGTTATATTTAAGCTTGATTCCTTCGCCCGACGCGTCCACGGCGTAGTCGGCAGACATGGCGACGCCCGCCACCCATATGATACGCCTGCCGTCCGCTACCAGCGGGAGGGCATCCCGCTCCTCCCGGGGGATTTTCTTTTCAATCAGAAAATCCTTCAGTTTTTTCTCTCCCGATCCAAACGGCCGGAACACATCTCCCGGCCGCCGGGTACGGACCACGGCGTCTGCCGGCAAATGGCCGAAACATTCACAGTTTTTATCGCTGTTATGCGGATTTACGGTTCCTTTTTCCTTTTTGATCACTCCACCCGGAAATACCGTTTTATCCCGGAGGGGCACGCAAAAAGATATATCCTTTATTCTATCGTCTTTTTTATAAATAATCAATCTGCCATAACCATATTTTGCAAATATTCCGTTTTTTACAGGAATTTCGGCTCCGGTCCGTCGCAGAGACAGCATTCCTTCGATATGCGCTCTTGTCACGTCTGTAGGCGAACCGGCAATGCCGCACATTCTAAACAGTACTTCCGCCGCCACCGGCTGGCTTAAAGACCAAAGCGCCTTTGCGTCCACACTTGCCTCATTATTTTTAGATTCAACCGGCACCGCGTCTGCCAGCTCTTTGATCATCCGCGCATATTCCCGCGCATTTTCCGAAAGACGATCCAGCATCACCGTTACCGCCGGATTTACTTTTTCAAGTTCGGGCATCACACCGTGCCGGATCCTGTTACGGACAAAATGCATGTCAAAATTGGTCTTGTCAGTCACATAGGGGATGCTTTTTTCTTTTGCATACGCTTCAATATCTGCGCGCCGCAGGCATAAAAAAGGACGGATCAGCCGACCGGCCTCCAGGTCGATCCCCGTAAGACCCCCTACGCCGCACCCACGTGCAATGTTCATTAAAATTGTTTCCGCATTGTCATCCATATGATGCGCCGTCGCCACTTTATCCACATCCGCATCCAATAAAAACTGATAGCGGAGCACCCGTCCGGCCGCCTCCAGGCTCATTTTTCGGGCCCGGGCATAAGACGGAACATCGGCGCTTCCCAATAGAAAAGGGATCTTCTCTTTTGCGCAAAACGTACGGACAAACAAAGCATCCGCACGTGAATCTTCCCCGCGGATCCCGTGCTCAAAATGCAGCGCCAGCACGGAATACCCTAAATTTTTAAGCAAAAAAAGCAGCGACATTGAATCAACGCCGCCCGAAACCGCCACACCGACCCGCTCGCCTGCGCAGATAAGATGGTTCTGCTTTATAAAAGAAGCAACTTTCCGTTCCATACCGCTATTTTATACGAGTCTTGCGTAAGTAGCAAGTCCAAAAATCCCCTCTCTTGCTTATTTCTTGGCCGTCAGCGTAATGCAAACCAGCTCGGGCGGATTATTGATGCGGATGGTCGGGTAACCGCTGGACCCCATTCCCCGGCTGATGATCATGGTCGTGTCCTGATTGACAAATCCGCCCTGTAAGTACTTTGGAAACCAACCCTGCCCCGGCATGTAAAAAGTACTAAAAAATGGAAATCGGATCTGCCCCGCATGCGTATGTCCGCATAAAAGCAAGTCTATATTATACTGCGCCAGGTTATGAAAATGGTCGGGCCGGTGCGTTAAAAACACGTTATATCCATCCGGCGCATGCTGGATCAGCGAAGCGCTTTTATGATAATCAAGGTCTATGGTTACGTCGTCCATGCCCGAAATGTTGATATGGTTTCCCCGGATATTCAGATTGAAAAGCGCATTCGAAGCGATGCGCACGCCTTCTTCTTCCATAAGCGGGAGTATTTCTTTATACAGATTTTTCTCATGATTGCCGGTCACAAAAAAGGTGGGCGCGATCCCCACAAGCCCGCGCGCAAGCTCTTTTATATACGCTTTGTTGAGGGCCATTTGCCTTTCGCGCGCCACCAGGTCCCCTGTAACGGCAATGACATCCGGCCATATTTCACGCACGGCGAAAAAAAGGTTCTGGTTGTACGGCCCAAAGCGTTTTTCATGCAGATCGGACAAATGCACAATGGTAACCGGACTTGCAACCTTACGGCTTTCCAAAATATAATCTTCAATTACGATCCGATCATTGTTCAGCATCGCTTTATATCCCTTTTAAAAAAGAGGCGCAAAAGGCTTTAAAAGAATACAGATGATCTTCTGGTGCCAGGGCATATTTTGGATATCCTCCAGCGTCATCAGCCGGCATTCGCGAAGCCTTCCCTCAAAGTCCGCTTTAAGCTGCTTAACAGCGCGGCTTTTATACATCCATACCGCGTCCTCAAAATGCAAGAACATACTGCGGTAATCTAAGTTTATCGACCCGACGATTGCCGATTTGTCATCCGAAACAAACGTTTTTGAATGAATAAACCCTTTGGAATAAGTATACACCCTGACGCCCGCCTTCAGCAGAGACGGAAAAAAACTTTTTGAAAGCAAATTGGTAAAATACTTGTCCGGAATCCCCGGAAAACAGATGCGGACATCTACCCCGCTCAAAGCAGCCGACGCCAGCGCGTGTTCCATCGCGTGATCAATAATAAAATAAGGCGTATTGATATAAATATACGATTCTGCCCGGGTAATCATGTTGATGTAAATATCCGCCGCTGGGTCTTCTTCCATATAGGGATCCACAGTATACGGAAGCACAAACCCGTCGCCAGCCGGCATATCGCACACAGGAAGAAAGTCTTCCAGCACATCTTCGTCCCTGCGCAAAAAATTCCACATCCCGATATACGGCGCAAGAAGGTTTTCAACCGCTTTTCCGCGCAGTTCAACCCCGCTGTCCACCCAATGCCCGAACCGCTCTTCTTTATTGATATATTCATCCGAAATATTAAATCCGCCGGTATACCCAATACGGCCGTCAATAATACATACCTTGCGGTGATTGCGGTTATTATGCCTTACCGATAAAACCGGGATCATAGGATTGAAGACAACACATTGAATCCCTTCAGCCTCCAGCGTGCGGTTATAATGGGCCGGCAGGTTCTTAATGGTCCCCATATCATCATAAATCACCCGGACATCCAGCCCTTCTTCTGCTTTTTGCACCAAGATGTCTAAGATCTCCGACCACATTACGCCTTCATTGATTGCGAAAAACTCCAGAAATATATACTTGTCCGCCCGGCGCATCTCCGCCTTCATCTTCTCAAACAATGGTTCCAGCGGAGAAAAATACTCCGTAGCCGTCTGACGGTGCAGAGGCAGCCCGGTCGTTTTAAAAATAAAGGCGGCCTGGCGCGCAGCCCCAAGGTCTTCCTTCTGCAAAGCGCCCAGCACGTCCCCGTTTTGCTCTAATCTTTTAAAAGAGCCTTTGTATGTTGAACTGCGCACCTTTTTGTAAAGCGGCACGCCGGGCGTACGGTTTCCGAAGATCCAGTACATGATCACCCCAAAAAAAGGAAGCATCAGTATTGCCATCAGCCAGAGGATTTTGTATCCCGGATTTTCCTCATCGCTCACCACCCAAAACGCTACCACGGCTGAAACCGCGCTGAAAATAAAGTTTACGGGAAGATCCACGGACGCCCAGTAAATGAGCCCGTAAAGCAACAGCCCCTGCGCCACCAGCAGGAGAACCGTATAAAAAAGTCTTCCGTTTAAAAAACGCAGATGTTTTTTCATTGCAGTTTCACTGTTCCCTTAAAATTTTTACATGTCCTTGAAAGCCTTACGCCTTTCCGTACAAAAAAGAACGTACCCCGGTACGTTCTTTTTTTAAGACATTTTTTAGTTTAAGATTTCTACCCCTGGAATCGCCTTGTTTTTTGCATTGTTTTTGACTTCTTCATAAAACCCTGCCATCGTTGCGTTATAGTACGGTCCCACATAGAATATCCACAGGATCCCTGCCGTAACCGCACTTAAAAGTATCCAGCCCAGGAAGGTGAGCTGCGTTACAAACAGCTTCCACTTGTAGCCCGCCATAATCTTTTGCGAAAGCCGGATCGCATCCGTTGCCGGCACGTTCGGGCTGTCCGCCAGAATGTAAGGCGTGCAGAAAAAGGCATAGGATTTGATGATTGCCGGGATCAGCAAAAGAAATAAAAGCAGCCATACGGACGTAAAGATATGCGCAAATCCATTCCAGACAGACGCATCGCCCCAAAACGGCATCATGCTGTTATATGCGGAATATCCGCCGCTCATCATTCCTGCCGCAGAATCATAGCTGTTTGCCAGGGCCGGTCCATATGATGAAACCGCTGTGAAAAGGCCGACCACCGTAACAACAATCATGGGCACAATAAATATCAGCGCCCAAATAAAAAGCCATAAATACATCCACAGCATACCGCCCAGCACACGGCCATAACGGTTGAAGGGAGAAAACAGGTTCTCCACCTTGATTTCATATCCACGGTATACCGAAAGGAAGAAGCCGTTCAGCCCGACCACAATGATCGTGCCGACTAAAAGATAAATAAGACCACCCACACCGGGAATAGCGTTCGTCGCGCCCACAATAAGCATTCCCAGAAAACTGATTCCGACTACCGGCCAATACTTTTGAGAAAAATTGAACCGTGCCTGTTCTTTGAGTTCCGCTCTGGTTTTCATTGTTTGATTACCTCCTTTTATTAAATTTAGAATAATGCCTGGCTGATTCCAGTATACGCCATACATCAAACCAAATCAATACGAAGAAGGCTTTTTAATGGCGATTTTCAGCCCTTAATGCACCCGCGCAAACGGGTTGCCGCTTCTTTTATACTCATGTCTTTTCTGAAAAGCCCCGCCGTACCGGCTACAAAATTCTCCGCTCCGGCTCCTGCCATTCGGACCGCATTTTCAAAGCTTACATTTCCATCCACCTGAATCACCGTATCGCGGCAATTTTTTGCATCCAGATACTCCCGCGTGCGGCTGATTTTTTCTATGGCGTTCGGGACCATCTGTTGACCCGCATAGCCCGGGTTCACCGTCATGACCAACACAAAATCTACAACATCCGTTACATAATCCAGCACGCACAGCGGTGTTGCCGGGTTGATCGCAACGCCTGTCGTGATCCCCGCGGACTTCAAAGCAGCCAGCGCCCGCTGGAGATGCGGGGTGCTTTCTGCATGCAGGGAGACGGCGTCGCCCGGCTGAAAATCAAAGTAAGGGATCTTCTGTTCGGGCCGCTCCACCATCAGATGAATGTCAAACGCAATGGGCGTCCTTCCCCGAAGGCCGTTCACCGCCCATGGTCCGAGCGTATAATTAGGGACAAACGCACCGTCCATGATATCAAAATGAAGGTATTCCACCTCTGCCTGTTCCAGGGCCACCAGGTCTTTTTTTGTATCCGCAAAATCTATGCACATCAGCGAAGCGGATATTCCTTTTTTTAACATAATCAAACCTCCCTTAAGGCTTTACGACCACCCTCATCCCCTCATGGCTCTCCGCTTTTTCAAAGGCCTCTTTTATATCTTCCAGAGGATAGGTGCGGGTGATAAACGGCTTTACATCCACTGTGCCGGATGCAATCAAATCCACTGCTTTCTGATGATGCCTGGGCATCGCGCCATGCGCGCCCGTAATAAAAAGTTCTTTATAGTGAATCACATTGGTATTCAAAACGACATTTTCTTTTTCTTTGGGTAGTCCGCCAAAAAAGTTGATGTGCGCACGGTTCTTGGCCATGCGAAGCGCATCGCGCTGTGCTTCGGGCGACGGACAGGCCGTAATCACAACTTCCGCGCCAAGGCCGCCGGTTTCCGCAAGGACCCGGCTTACCGCATCTTCCTCGCCGGAACATACAAACACGTCCGCATCCACCAATTTCTTGGCAATTTCAAGCCGGTGCGCGGAGCGCTGCACCAGTATGATTTTTGCGGGGCCCATTTTTTTGATTACGTTGACCATCATGCACCCAAGCGGTCCGGCACCGATCACAACAGCCGTATCGCCCAAATGAACGGGGGACAGTTCCAGCGCATTTAAAACACAGGCCAGCGGCTCGGCCAGCGCGCCCTCTTCATAGCTCATGTGGTCCGGGATCTTATGCACGGGCCCAAGCTCCACCGTGACTTTGTTTAAAGGCAGGTACTGTGCAAAGCCGCCCTGAAACTGATAGCCGATCGCATAGTTGATCTGGCAGTTGTTCCCGATGCCCGCTTCGCAAAAAGCGCATTCTCCGCAGGGAACATCTCCTCCAACCGCCACCCGGTCGCCCACCTTGAATTTGGTCACATTTTTTCCCGCCTGCACCACTTCGCCCGAAACCTCATGGCCGATAATGGCCGGAAACTTTACACGGTTGTTGCCCGAATGCAAAATCCGGATATCCGAGCCGCATATTGCACAGGCGCGCACCCGAAGCAGGACCCCGTTTTCATCTATAACGGGTTTCTCAACCTCCCGCACGGCCATGGTATTGTAATCTTCTACAATCATTGCTTTCATGTTTGCCATACTGTCCTTTATATCCTTTCTATTCGTTTATAAACATCACCCGGTTGGAAAATTCCGTTTTGTCCCGGATCATTGAAAAAGCCTTGTTTGCCTCCTGCAGCGAAAACCGGTGCGTAATAAACTTTTTAACGTCTATCTTCCCCGAGGCCATCATTCTAAGCGCGATTTCCCAGTCGTTTTTCTTTCGGGTATAGCTGGAATTCCACGTGCCGAGAACGGCAAGCTGCTTTCGCAGAATCTCCCAATAATCATGCTGCGACAAAAGCATATCCCCCACAGGATTTCCCATCAGCACCACTTTGCCCATTGGTTTTACAACCCGCAGGGCCCCGGCCAGTGCAGAGGGCACGCCTGCTCCTTCCACTGCGATATCCGCTCCTTTTCCTTCGGTCAGGTCCTCTATTTTTTTCTCCCAGTCGGCTTCGCCGTTGTTTTGGGCGTCTGAAAAACCGATGCGCTTTGCAAAATCAATCTTGGCCGTGTCTATATCCAGCGGGATCACCCGCCCCGCGCCCCAGGCCTTTGCGAATTCAGCCAGCATCAATCCGATAGCGCCCGCGCCAAATATGGCTACGTTATCCCCGATCTCCACGCCCGCGCGGGAAAGCGCATGGAGGGAAACGGCTGCAGGCTCGGCCATGGCCATCTCTTCAAAGCTTAAAGACTGGTCCCCGATCACCAGATTCCATACAGGCACCGCAATATATTCCGCAAAGCCGCCGTCCCGCCTGGAACCGAAGTAATCATAATGCCGGCAGGACGCATATTCGCCTACCTCGCACATATCGCACACGCGGCAGGGCAACAGAGGAAACACCGCCGCTTTTTTATACATCAGGTTTGGATCAACGCCCTCTCCCATCCTTACAATCTCACCGGAAAATTCATGCCCCGGAATGGTTGGAAACGAATAGGTCCCTTTTACAAAAACCCGTCCGATATCCGACCCGCAGATCCCGGATGCCTTTATTTTGAGCAGAACTTCCCCCTTACCGGGCGAGGGCGTCTTAACTTCTTCGCATTCAAGCTTCCCCACCGCTTTCAACACGCATGCTTTCATCTTTTTCCCTCTTGTTTCTTTTTGATTTTATGGTATCACATCTGACCGTTTTTGCATATAGTTGCGGAAATATTAGAAAATAATCAATATTTTGTTGAAAAACAATCAAACTTGTGCAAAAATTACAACATAGGAGGACTGCTATATGCTTTATTTAGAACGCCAATATAAAATACTGGATCTGCTGCGCGAACGCAAATTTATTGACGTACACGAACTTTCCCGCATACTGTATGCAAGCGAATCTACCATCCGGCGTGACCTTTCCATTTTGGAAAACGCCGGCCAGCTTAGGCGTACGTTCGGGGGAGCAGCGCTCATTGAAAGCCTGAATGCAGAGATCCCTCTCCTGGTAAGGGAGGGCAAATCCAGCCGCGAAAAAGAATCGATCGCCCGCCTGGCCGCAACGCTTCTAAAAGAAGACGGCACGATTATTATTGATTCTTCTTCCACAGTATTCAAGCTGATTCCCTATGTAAAGGAGCGCCGCATAACAGTTTTGACCAACAGTCCGAAGGCAGCCATAGAACTATCCGACAACCCGAATGTAAAAGTGTATTCTACCGGCGGGCGTCTGCGCGAAAACTCTCTTTCTTATGTTGGACGGATTGCTAAAAACGCGGTTGCCCTTTTCAATTTGGACGTCATGTTTTTTTCCTGCGTAGGCATCTCGATTGCAGGAGGGCTGACCGACACAAACGAAGATGAGGCCGAACTGAAATGTGCCATGATGGAACATTCACGCCTGAAGGTCGCCATGATGGACGCTTCTAAATTCGGACTTGCAACCTTTTCCCGCATTTCAGGCCTTTCCGGAATCGACTTTCTTGTTACCGACCGCGATCCCGGACTAAAATGGCGCAGCGCGCTCTCATCGGCAAACGTGCAGCTTCTTGTTCCGTAAAAACGAAGTAAAATAAACGCCCCTTTCTTTACATATAGGCTCTTTTATGGTATTATCAAACATGTACACGCTTCAACTTGTCATGTTTATGGCGTACTTTTTTTAAATTTTTTTAAAAAAGTAAACAGGTTGCATGTTTTAGATTCAAAAAAGGAGGGCCTTAGATGAGTCACAGTTACCTAACCGAAGAAAACCTCGCTCTAATCGAGAAATTAAGTGAACAAGCTACAAATTCCTGTATGATAGACCCTTCGCTGTATCAGCAGTATGAGGTGAAAAGGGGCCTGAGGGACATCAGCGGACGCGGTGTTCTTGCGGGACTTACCGAAATTGCGGAAGTGCATTCATACATCATATCTGAAAACGAAATGGTCCCCTGTGAGGGCAAGCTTTACTACCGCGGCATGGACGTTGAAGAACTTACCCGCGGTTTTTTGGAAGAAGGCCGCTTTGGCTACGAAGAAACCTGCTACCTTCTCCTGTTCGGCAAGCTGCCTACGGCGGCGGAACTGGAGTCGTTTAACCGTTTGCTCGGAAATGCGCGCCATATCCGGCATGATTTTGTGCGGGACATTATTATGAAAGCGCCCAGCCCCAGCATTATGAACGCGATTGCGCGGGGCGTACTTACGCTCTACAGCTTTGACGACAATGCTGACGATACTTCCATTTCAAACGTTCTCCGGCAGTCTGTGGAAATGATTGCGCGTTTCCCGCTTTTATCCGTATACGCCTATCAGGCGTATTCCCATTACCATAAAAACGAAAGCCTGTATATCCACAGCCCGCAGGAAGAGCTTGGAACCGCTCAGAATATCCTGTATATGCTCCGGCCGGACAGCAAGTATACCGATTTTGAAGCCAAAATACTTGACCTTGCATTGGTTCTTCATGCCGAGCACGGCGGCGGAAACAATTCTACTTTCACCACCCATGTGGTCACCTCTTCGGGCACGGATACCTATTCCGCGATTGCAGCGGCAATGGGCTCTTTAAAAGGCCCCAAGCACGGCGGCGCCAATATAAAAGTGGTTGAAATGATGGAAAACATTAAAGAAAACATTTCCGACTGGAATGACGAAGACGAGATTTCTTCTTACCTTGTCCGTCTTCTGAACAAAAACGCTTTTGATAATTCCGGGCTTATTTACGGAATCGGCCATGCGGTTTATTCCATTTCTGACCCTCGCGCCGTTATCTTTAAGCAATATGTGGCCAAACTGGCGGCCGCAAAAGGGCTGGAGGACGAATTTGCGCTTTATTCCAAAGTGGAGCGCCTTGCGCCCGAAATGATTGCTAAAGTCCGCAAGATGTACAAAGGCGTCAGTGCAAACGTAGACTTTTATTCCGGCTTTGTATACCGCATGCTGGATCTGCCTCCTGAGATGTATACGCCCATATTTGCAATGGCCCGGGTCTCGGGCTGGTGCGCACACCGGATAGAAGAAATTGTGAACGGCGGAAAAATCATCCGGCCGGCTTACAAAAGCATTGCCCGCCGCCGTTCCTACATACCGATCAACGAGAGGTAGCTTCTAAAACAGGATCAGGCACCCATAAACACAAAAAAGGCCGTACGGCCTTTTTTTATTACGGAATCTCTTAAAATAGCGGTCTTCCCAAACAGGTTTCTGCCTTCTTTTCTATACGCTCAAAACTTTCAAACGGTTTGAAAAAATCATGTCCGCCACAATCGTGGCCGATCCGATCACATTGGCCTGTTCTCCAAACTTTGCCTTGTAGACGGTAATCAGTTTGCTTCCCCGGGCCAGGATCCGCTTATTTACTTCCTCTTCCATATATTTAAAGAGCCCCATATCAAGCGCACTGCCCGTCCCGCCGATGATCACCCGGGAGGGATCCACAATGTTCACCAGCCCGGTGATCGCAATTGCAAGCCGGTCCATGATGGTCCGCAGTACTTTCATTGCTTCTTCATTTCTGAAAGAATACTCGTTCACCTCTTCTATTGTTTTTAAATGCACGCCGCATTCACGGTTCACCGTTTTGACAATGTTCCGTCCGGAGGCGTACATTTCTATACAGCCAAAATTCCCGCAACTGCACTTAGGACCGTCAAAATCAATGGACATATGCCCAAACTCGCCCGCAAATCCGCCCCTGCTCTGAAACAGTTCTCCACCGGATATGATGCCGGCGCCTACGCCGTCGGTGATTCCGATATACACAAAATCTGCAATATTGATTCCAAATCCATAGTACTTTTCAGCCAATGCACCCGCGCTCATATCATTGCGGACAAAAACGGGCAGCCCCGTTTTTTCTTCGATCAATTGTTTTGCATAAATATTGGTGATCCCATAAAAATTTGTAGGGTTTAAGATGATCCCTTTTTCAATATTTACCGGGCCGATGGAGGAAACGCCAAATCCCAGGATGCGCCGTTTGGTACTCCCGGTGATCTCATCCACCGCACGCATCATTTTTTCAGTCAGCGTATCTGCCGTATCGTTTTCATCCAGAAGATAAGTGACGCGGCAAAGCACATCTGCTTTCAGATCCATCAATATGCCGGTTATGTCTTCCCTGTTGATGCAGATGCCCGCAACTACAGGCGAATTCTTGGCCAGGTCAACTTTGACTGGACGGCGGCCCACCATATTTTCCGTTGCCAAATCGCGCACATTGCACAAAAAGCCGTTATCGATAAGTCCGTTTATAATATTGGAGAGCGTCATGCGCGTCAGAGACGTTTCATTTGCCAGCCAGATGCGTGAAACATCTTTATGTGTACAGATCAGCTTCAAAACAAGCGCCCGGTTGAATTCTTTGATTCCCAGACTGTTAACACCGGAATTTTCCAAAGTACCCCCCCTTCCGGTCATTGTTTTTATAGTATACCATTTTTGGGTATAATAATAAATCTATTTTATCATTAATTGTCTGTTTTATCAAAAGAATAGCGCACCACGGGCTTACGCGCGGCTAAGGCTTCGTCCGGCCTGCAAACGGCAGCGGAACCCGGCAGCTTTTTTAACGAAGCAGGCGTCTGTTCCGCACGCTCCAAAATGTTCTCAAAAGCGCGTACCGCTTCATCCAGTGTTTCTTTGCCTTCCGTTTCTGTAGGCTCCACCATAAGGGCTTCCGGCACAATCAGAGGAAAATACATGGTAGGCGGATGCATGCCCTCGTCTATAAGGGCCTTGGCTATATCGAGCGCCAAGACCCCTTTCCTTTCCCTAAGGCTTTTAAAAGAAAGAACAAATTCATGCATGCAGGGCCCGTTATACCGAAAGTCGGAATGTTTCTGCAAGAAAGAAAGCATGTAGTTTGCGTTTAAAACCGAATTTTGCGCGGCTTTTTTCAGCCCGTTTTCTCCGAGCGCCAGTATATAGGCATACGCGCGCAGATATACCAAAAAATTCCCATGAAAATTGGTTATAGGACCGATCGAATCCGGAAAATCATCTGAAAGATCATATCCTTTTTTGTTTTTTATTACTCTGGGCACGGGCAAGAAAGGCTTAAGATGCGTACGGCAGCCCACCGGGCCGCTTCCCGGCCCGCCCCCGCCATGCGGGGTGGAAAACGTTTTGTGCAGGTTTACGTGCACCGCGTCAAACCCCATATCCCCCGGACGGCATATCCCCATTACGGCATTCAGGTTTGCGCCGTCATAATACAGCTGCCCGCCTGCACGGTGAACGATTTCGCTGATAGCAAGAATGTTCTTTTCAAACAGCCCCAGCGTATTTGGATTGGTGAGCATAAGCGCGGCGGTATCTTCGCCCGCCAGACGGGCCAGCGCTTCCAGATCCAGCGTTCCGTCCTGCGCGGAAGGAACGCTCACGACCCTGAATCCCGCCATGGAAGCGCTGGCCGGATTGGTCCCATGCGCAGAATCGGGGACCAGCACACAATCACGCTTATAATCCCCCCGCTTCCGGTGATATGCCCGGATCATCCTGAGTGCGGTCCATTCACCCTGGGCGCCTGCCGCGGGCTGAAGCGAAAAGGCATCCATCCCCGTAATTTCTGCAAGCGCTTCCTGCAACTTTGCCATCACCAAAAGCGCACCCTGCGCGGAATACGGCTCCTGCAAGGGATGCAGTTTTGCAAAGCCCGGCAGAGCGGCGATTTCTTCGTTCATTTTCGGATTGTATTTCATACTGCAGGAACCCAGAGGATAAAACCCGTTATCTACGCCGTATGTCCGGTGCGAAAGCTGCGTATAGTGCCGCACAAGATCGATCTCCGCAATCTCAGGCAGCCGGGCTTTTTTTTCGCGTGCATATTTGGACGGCACCTGCACGCAAGGCACATCCAAAGGAGGCGGTTCGGAACAGCGCCGGCCTTCCCGGCTTTTTTCAAAAATCAGTTTCATAGCGCCTCCTTTTCAATCAAACCAAGCAGTTCGTCCATTTCGCCTTTTGTATTCATCTCGGTTGCGCACCACAGGATCCTGTTTTCAGAAAGAGGCAGGCCGCCCAATATTCCGCGGGCCGCAAGAACGCGCATCAGTTTTTGGGCGTCCATTGGACACGCAGTGACAAATTCATGAAAATAACAGCCGCCGTATATCAGCTCAAAACCCGGTATACGGGTAATCCCGTTCGCCAGATAATGCGCATTCGACATACATCTTTGCGCCGTCCCGCGAAGCCCTTCCGGCCCCATTGCGGCAAGATAAACGGCGGCCGTAAGCGCGCAATGCGCTTCATTGGAACAGATATTGCTGGACGCCTTTTCACGGCGGATATGCTGTTCGCGCGCCTGCAGGGTAAGAACAAACGCCCGCCTGCCTTCCACGTCTACCGTCTGTCCCACGATACGGCCGGGCAGGCGGCGCAGCATCTGCTTTTTGCAGGCCATGAATCCGAGCCCCGGGCCGCCGAAGGAAAGCGGCAACCCAAGCGGCTGGCCTTCTCCCACCGCAATATCCGCTCCCGCTTCTCCTGGAGAAGAAAAAAGCGCCATTCCGACCGGATTGACGCCCATAACCGCTTTGCAGTTTTCATCATGCACAGCTTTGCAGATTTCCACGGAATCTTCAAGCTGTCCAAAATAGTTCGGCTGCTCAAAATAAATTGCAAAAGCATCCTTCGCCATTTTTCCCAGGCTTTCGGGATTGATCCGCCCGTCAGAATGGGAAAAGACCTGCATCTCAAGGCCCCGCGATTCAATGTATCCGCGCAGCACCGCAAGTGTGCGCGGATGAATACAGTCGGGCGCCAGCACCTTTTTTCTGCCGCCGCCTTCGCACATAAAAACGCCTTCACAGGCGGCGGCCGCGCCGTCGTATACGGAAGCGTTCGCGGCGTCCATACCCAGAAGTTCGCAAATCATGGTCTGGTACTCAAACATCGCCTGCAAAATTCCCTGACTGATCTCAGCCTGATATGGGGTATATGCCGTCAGGAATTCCGAACGGGAGGCTAGGTGTCCTACAACCGGCGGAATATAATGGCGATAGGCGCCCGCTCCCCGGAAGACAGCGGAAAACCGCATATTCTTTTCGGACAGGTCTTTCATTTCGGCCAAAACTTCCGCTTCCGTTTGGCCTTTTTTTATTTTCAGGCCTTCTGCAAGGCGAATCTCACCCGGTATATCCTTAAAAAGTTCTTCCAGGCTCGCCTCTCCTACTGCATCCAGCATTTTTTTGATATCGGCGCCGGTATGCGGAGTCCAGCAGGCCACCTATTTCCCCTCCGAACGAACAAAAGAGTCATATTCTTCAGGCGTCATCATCTCTACTTTGTCTTCAATCCCTGAAACTTCAATAATCCACGCATCATAAGGTTTCTGATTAATGAGTTCAGGCTGGTCGGCCAAAAGACCGTTCACCGCGCTTATGCTGCCCGTAACCGGCATAAACATGTCTGAAGCAGCTTTTACGGATTCAATGTCCACCACAATATCCCCGGCGGCAAATTCTTCTCCTTCGTTGGGCAGATTTACGTAAACGATGTCCCCCAGTTCTCCCTGTGCAAAATCAGTGATCCCGATAAGCGCAACATTGTCTTCTTTAAATTCGATCCATTCATGTGTTTTTGTATACATCAGATTATTAGGAATGTTCATGCATATCCCTCCAGTTATTTTAGCCTTTTATAAAAAGGCAATGATGTTTTATTTGCTTTGATCAGCCGACCCCGGACATCGATATCAAACACATCCGCATCCGCAAATTCACGCCCGATTCTGGCCAGGCATACCGGATGCCCCAGCGTCGGCGCATGCGTTCCAGAGGTGACCCGGCCGGCTTCCCGGCCTTGGAAAAACACTTTTGCTCCCTCCCGGGCGATCCCGCCCGCAGGAGCAAGACCGATCAGAACGCGTCCGCAGCGGCTTTTCTCCATAATTGCATTTTTCCCGATAAAATCTTCTTTGTTCAGATCTACAAAACGGTCCAGCGAAGCTTCACATGGAAGAACTTCTTCATCCATTTCATGTCCATAAAGCGGAAAAGCCGCTTCCAGGCGAAGCGTGTCCCGCGCGCCCAAACCACAGGGCAGGAGATTTGAATCCTTCCCTGCTGCAAGCAGCGCATCCCAGACCGCAAGCGCATCTTCATTTTTTAAATAGATCTCAAAACCGTCTTCCCCGGTATACCCCGTGCGTGATACAAGGGAATTTTTTCCGGCAACAGCCGTGCCTTCCAGGAAAGTGTAATATTTTAAAGGTAATTCAAAACAGCATTTGGCAAGAATTTTTTCGCTTTCCGGTCCCTGCAGCGCAATCTGAGAAATATTCTCTGATTCGTCCACCAGGCGGGCGTCACCGGTCAACCGGCTTTCAAACCAACGCCTGTCTTTTTCACGGTTGGCGGCATTCACCACCATAAGATACTCCGTCCCGGAAAGAATATAGACCAGAACATCGTCAACGACACCGCCCGCTTCATTGCAGACAGGGCTGTACAGGACTTTCCCGGGCGGTTTTCCGCCAATATCGCGCGTCAGAAGATTCTGAAGATTTTTTTCAGCGCCGCTGCCCGTAATTCTAAACTCCCCCATATGGGATACGTCAAAAAGGCCCGCGCCCGTCCGTACCGCACGATGTTCTAAAATGATTCCCGCCGGGTAATGTACCGGAAGGCTGAATCCCGCAAAGGGCACCATGCGGCCGCCCAGGGAAACATGCCTCTCATAAAGCACCGTCTTTTTATCCATTTTATCCTCCGTGTGACAATTCCATTATACTATGGTTTTTTAAAATGAAAAGTTAAAAAAAGCGGTTCGGGAAAAATATTATATTGCCTTTGTCAAAAAAGAGCCGGAGGCCTTAAAATATTGTTTGAGGCAACTATGCAGCGACTTTACCGCAATGTCTTTTGGCTGTTTTATAGAGATCCATTGACAAAATATATAGTTTTGTATATACTAAGTATAGTTTAGTATACATTACATTCTTTTTTCCTGCTGTTAAACAGAACCAATTGGGGGGCTCTTTTATGAAACTGGAAAATACCGTTAGAAAATACCGGTTTGAACGGGGAGAAATGACCCAACAGGAGCTTGCCAACGCGGTCGGGGTCACCCGGCTGACCATACATTCCATTGAAACCGGCAAATTTATGCCGTCTACCATGCTCGCGCTTAAAATTGCAAACTTTTTTGGAACAACTGTGGAAGAAATCTTCTTTATCGTAAACGATGAAGACAAGGAGGATCGGTAGCTATGAGGCGTTTCAATCATATATCTATCATTTTGAGCATTGTGATGCTTAGCCTGATCACGGGCAATATCCTGATCCTGTCCGATTTGCAAGCCGCAACTGCCGACGGCCTGGTCACCGCGGAATGGATGGGATGGGCCGTTGCCGTTATTCTGATTGTATCCGGGCTGATCCATATATTCGGATTGACAAACCTTGCCGCGCAATTTAAACATTTCAGAAATGATAAACTTTTAAGATCCGCGGCATTCGTCATAGGATTCCTGTCCTTGTTTTTTATAGCCGCAGACACCATGATGCTGAGCGACATCGGCCACGAATACCTGTTCGGCATGGATGTTTCAGGCGAATGGCGCATCGTATTCACCGGACAGGCGATCCACATATTATTTGCCGTCCTTCTGCTGATTCAATGCACGGCGGCGGGCCGAATCCTTAAAAAAAAGAAGGCTGCGGTTGCCGTAGTTAAGGACGAATCCCTTTTCCTTACGGTAAACCAGATCGGCGTTATTTCTTCCATTCTGGGCCTGATCTGCCTGCTTGTGCTTCTTGGCTCGGGATTGCCCCAAACAAATATAGCCGTCTTATCCTTCTTTCTCTATATTGTTTTCTTAGTTCCCTACGGGCTGGCCGCAGCCTGCTGGTTTTTTACAAAACGCAAAGAAAAGCCGGCAGAGTGGTATGACGAGAAGCAATTTGCCGATATCACACGCGGAGCGCTGATTACCCTTTTGCTTACTACATTGCTCTTTATCGTCTTTTACTTTCTCTCATCTTTTGAAATCATGAGCGTGCCCGCACAGTTGTTGTTTCCCATTTATCTGTTCTTCTCACTGCTGATTTTCTCAGGAAGCACACTGTACCTGAATAAAAATTTTTAAACCCGCTTTTGCCGGAGAAAAGCTTTTGCATATAAAAATCCCGCCTTGCGACAGGCGGGATTTTTTTAATTGTCTATTCGATCCGTTCAATAAGATCAGGGTACCATTTTGCCGCTTGCCGGATGCTTTTTTCCATAGGCATTCCTGGCCCGGCCAGCGCGACAATGTGATTGCAGTGTTCTGTTTTCCCCGCATAAGGGCTGATTTTAAGATCGGCACCCACACAGTCTACCAACGCGGTCTTTCCTTCCAGGCAAGTGAAGCCTTTCACCCGGTATGTATCCTCTATAAACATGGCCAGAAATTTTTCCAGCTGGAAATAGGTCATCGTATCCCGGACGGTAATGGTCAGTTTCATAAGGCCCACATCTTTCAGATGATACGCCGGTCCCTCCGAAACTTTTTGTTCTCCATGCAATTCGGCCAGCCACTCAGGCTGTATCCTGCCGAAGGAAGTGCGGCGGATGACAGCATCCGGCCGTACGGAACGCACCAGAGATTCCGTTTCACAGATTTCGCTTTCAGAAGCCATGTCCGTTTTGTTGATAAGCACCAGCCTGGCTTCAGCTAGCTGCTTTTTGCTGACGCGGGCGGTAGAAATGATCTTTTTAAGGTTTACTGCATCCGCAATACAAATGCCACCCATATATTCAATAGATGCAAATTCATTCCTGACCGACAAAATCCTGCGGATGGCGGTAGGGTCGGAAAGCCCGGAAGCCTCCACCAAAATATACTCCGGATCCTGACCGGCGCTTTCGGCCAGGACTTCTTCAAACCGGTCTAAACGGCACGTGCAAAAAATAGACCCGTTATTGATTTCTTCCACCTCGGCGGCCAGACCGGAAAGCAGCGCTCCGTCCACTCCTTCTCTGCCGAATTCGTTTACAATGACTTTAAGCCGGTGATCGGCCAGTAAAGCAATGAGGTTCTTTAAAAACGTTGTTTTTCCCACACCCAAAAAGCCGGTGATCAGATACAGCTTCTGCGGCATCTTACATTACCTCGTCGATCGCCTCGCGGAATTCATCTCTGCTCGGAATGACCGAAGAAAACTTGAGATTCCCGTTGATATAAATGGAAGGCAGATGTTGTACGCCCATTTTTTTGCACCGCGCTATGTTTTCCTTGAGCGTAAATTTATACTCTACCATATCAATTTTGTCTCCATAGATGTCCTTGGCTTTCTGCGCAGCTTCCATCATGTATCCGCAGGCGGCGCAGGTTGCCGAATCCAGCGTGAAAACTTCTACAAGCGGCCGCTTCAGATTCTCATAATCGGGAAGCTCGACGTCTATGCTCTCATCCACCGCCACATAGTTTTCAATCATTTTCCGGGTTTCCTCAGTCTGCCAGATGGCTTGGGCCACACCAAACGCATTTTCAGGCGGCACGGCATAAGGCATATCGCAGCCCGGCGCCACGATCAGGTTTTTCTTATTGCTGATTGCGTCCAGCATATCTATAACATATTTCATATTGTCCTGCTGGGTGCCGTGCAGCATAACCGTTGTCAGCGGAATATTGCCCCCAATGGTAATATTGTATTGATCCGTAATATTTTTGGCCGCAATAATATCCACATTTTCGTCAATGGAGATGGAATCCGGATCTGTTTTGCACATCACTTCAATATTTTTGGTCGCATCGCCGCAGACAAAGAAAGAAGAAAAAACATTTTTTGAACGGATGTATTTGAATATCTCAGCAAACGGCTCGCTTAGGAATTCTTCAAAATGCGCGGGCGAAACCTGCGAAACCAGCGGGTCGACCACCGCAATAATATCCATTCCGGCTTCTATATAATAATCCGTTATCTTTTTGGCAACTTCGAGGCAGTATCCAAGCAGGTTTTTCACATATTCATCATCGTCGTACATATCCATAAAGATATTATTGCCGCGCAAATGAGAAGCCAGCGTAAACGGACCGCAGATAAGGCCGTACAGCGCCGTTGTGTCTCCAATTTCCTTTTTTACACGGGTCATGGCTTCCAGCACCATAGGGAGTCTTCCGTCTTCTTTTTCCGGCAGCGTACACAGGCAGGGGATCTGCGTGGTTTCAGAAAGCGGATGCGTTTTAACGGAAGGCGGCGCATCTTTTGCCCATACCAGTTCGCACCCCAGAATTTCGGCCTCTATCTGCAAATCAAACACCACCGGCTGCCCGTTCGGTTTATAGAGGCGGTTCACCTCCAACAGCGCCTTGACCAGTTTGTCCGCTTCTGTCAAAACTTCGGTTGCGTCATATCCAACCAGCCTTCCCGCATGGACGCCCGCAAAAGGCACCCAAGGAACATTCTCAATATCTTCATGCCGAAGAGCGGCAAACAGCAGTTCTTTAGGGTTGCTCATAGTAGTGTCTCCTTTAATTTTTAATTTTATAAAACTATTATAGCAACCGGCGCCTTTTATTTTTTTAACAAATCTCTTGTTTTTTGAATTAAATCACCTACTTTTCTGTCTGTTTGCAAAAAACAACGCAGGATTGTTATTTTATTTGCGCAAATACGGATCCGGTTTGTGATCCGGATTTGCGCAGGTATCGTAATCTGCTTTTTTTACGGTCCCGGCAAGCGCCCAGGCAACTCCGACAGCTGTTACGCACAATAATACTTTTATAAAAACAGCAGCAAACTTACAGCCATCACCGCCATACCCGCAATCAATCCGTATATGGCAAGATGCCCTTTTCCATATTCCCGTGCGGAAGGAAGCAGCTCGTCGAGAGAAATAAATACCATGATGCCTGCCACCGCGGCAAAAACGATTCCAAACATTACATCGCTTAAAAACGGCATCAGAATAAGATAGCCGATCAGTGCGCCCACCGGTTCGGCAAGGCCGGACAAAAAAGAATACCAAAACGCCTTTTTCTTGCTTCCCGTCGCATAATAAATAGGTACGGATACCGCAATTCCTTCCGGGATATTATGAATCGCGATTGCGACAACAATTGGAATTGCAATGGAAGGCGCCTGAAGGGCGGATATGAAAGTAGCAAGCCCTTCCGGAAAGTTATGGATGCCCACGGCTAAGGCGGTAAACAACCCCATCCTCAGAAGTTTGGAATGTTCCGGGCTGGCCAGGCTTTTGTTCTCCTGCATTTTTGAAATATGGTGGGGATTCTTTTCATCCGGGACCAGACGGTCGATCAACCCGATCAGCAGTATCCCTCCAAAAAACGCGGCCACCGTCGCCCAGGATCCCGTCCGGAGGCCCAGTTCGGCAATCAGCGAATCCCTTGCTTTGAAAAAAATTTCGATCATGGATACATAGATCATAACACCGGCTGAAAATCCAAGGCTGACCGACAGAAACGTCGCATTTGTTTTTTTAGAAAAAAACGCGATCGCACTGCCGATTCCGGTACTCAGCCCCGCAAGGATCGTTAACCCAAAGGCAAGCGCAACATTATCCATGAGTCCCTCCCATTATTTTTTATTTACATTATACCAAACAAGCTGCCTCAACAAAAGAGAAGCACCAATGCTCCAAAAAAGCATGCCTTGGCTTAAAAAAACCAAAAGGCTGCCGGCACGGGGGCCGGCGGCCTTTCTGTCTTCCGTTTTCGGGCGTTATTATTCGCTGCCTGCGGGAATGTTGAAAATTTTATCTCTGCGGCCTTCATACGGCGCTTTGATCAGCAGAGGCTTCAAATAAGCCACTACCTTTTCCACGCCGTCGCCTACGCTCATGGTGACATCTTCATGTTCATAGGAAAGCACGTAATCATACCCCACCAGCGAAAGTTCGGTGATCACTTTTTTCCAGGGGACATCTCCCCAGCCTGGAATACGGAAGCGGAAAGATTTGTCAAGCCGCTGCCAGTCTCCGTGCATCAATACGCCGCCCATCTGGATATTATGCTCCACTACTTCGGCATCCTTGGCGTGCACATGGAAGATACGGTCGCCCAGGATATCGATAAAATTCTCCACCTTAAGCCCAAGGTAGGTAAGGTTTGCCGGGTCTAAATTAAACCCAAATGCCGGGTGATACTCCAAAAGTTCAAGCGCACGCCTGGCCGTATGAATATCATAAATGATATTGTTGGGATGTGGCTCCATTGCGAACTTCACGCCATATTCTTTAAATTTATCCAAAACAGGCGTAAAACGTTCCACAAAAGCGGTTTCCTGCTCTGACCATCCCGCCGCGTTCGGGAAAGGAAAATAGCGTCCGAAATTGGCAATCCCGGTAAAACCGTTGACAACCGGACATTCCAGCGCGTTTGCGGCCTGCGCGGACTTGATCAGGCTTTCTGTCCCGTACTTTATTTTTTCTTCCTTTGTTCCCGCAAAAAGTGCATCCGTTTCCTCGTTACATCCAAGGATCAGCATGGAATCCGCATGATTTGAAAGCGCGGAAATCCCAAGGCCATACGAAGCAGCCATCTTTTTCAAAGAAGCCGCGCCTTTGGCGGTTATTTCGTCTGCGTCCAACTGTCCGTTTCCGATATAAGAGGGGATCTCCAGCATTTCATACCCGTTTTCGCTTGCAACTTTAGCAACTTCTTCTAAAGAAAGATGCGCCAAATTGGCCGTAAAAAAGCCCAGTTTCATAGTTTTTCCTCCGTTTTTCTCCGTTTATCATACCTGCATATCGCATCAGGCGAAGTTTTATTTGTGAAAATAAAATTTTTCTTTGAGCCCCGGCACCACAAAAACTTTAACCAGGTCAGGGTCACGCCTCAGTTCCTTCAAGGCCCATTCCAACTGGGAAAGCGGAACAGCAAGTGAGAACATAGGTTCGGGCATGATGCGTTTATACTCCAGCAGGCGGATGGCTTCTCCCCAGTTGTTTCCGATACCCGCACAGGATCCGCTCACTTTTTTTTCACCCAGCACAAATTCGTAAGGCTCAAGCTGCGCCGTATCCCCCTGCGCCGCAATGCCGAAAGCTTCCAGTTTTCCGCCCCTTCGAAGCATCTTAAAAGCCTGCTCATAGGTCTTGGTGCTTCCTACCGCTTCGATCACATAATCCGCGCCTACGCCGTCTGTAATTTCCATTACCCGCTGCAGCGGATCTTCTTTTCTGTAATCTATGGTGATATCCGCTCCCATTTGTTTGGCCATACGGAGTCTTTCTTCGCTGTCGCCAATCACGACGACCGGCGCACAGCCCCGCAATTTGGCCAGCGCCGCGTGCAGAATCCCAAGACCACAGCCAATGACCACCACACTGGAAGCGATGGCTGCATTCATGCGCTTGGCGGCATGCAGCGTCGCCGTCAGCGGTTCTACAAATGCCGCCGTGTAATCATCCATGCCGTCAGGCAATCTGTAACAGTTTTTTGCAGGCGCAGCCACATATTCAGCAAAGCCCCCGTTTGTATGGATTCCAAGCTGGGTAAAAGAAGTGCACAAAAGGCCGTCCCCCCTCCGGCAGAAATAACAGGTCCCGCAGGTCAGGCAGATATCCGCCGCAACGCGGTCCCCCTCCTTAAGGCCGGACACACGGCTTCCCACTTGCGCAATTTCTCCCCAGAATTCATGCCCTGTTATGAGGGGCAGTTTGTCGCTTGCGTATTTTCCGGTATATATGCTCCAATCCGATCCGCAGATTCCGCAGACCTTTATTTTGATCAGCACCTCGTCTTCCGCAATTTGAGGGACCGGTACATCTACATATTCCATTACATACGGCTCTTTTACCACCTGGGCTTTCATTGTCTTTTGCACCAACAACATCTCCTTTCAGTTTTTTACTTTAAAACGCTTTTTTACCGTTCTTATTTCCGGCTTTATCCAAAAAGCGGTTTTATTTTCATTTAAATATCACAACGCTTAAATTTGTTTCATTTTGGCATTGCATATATTTTTATCTCCACATTGCAAGACAAGACGGCACTTCAGTCCTTGACAGGTTCAATCTGCCAATGTATCATTCAAAAAGAAGAATCTTTAACTTTTCAAAAATCAAAACCCCATATAAAGGAGAAATGCACCCATGCAAGATCATCTGATTGCATACGATTTCGGCACCGGAGGAATCAAAGCCTCCCTGTTTACTGTGCAAGGCGAATCACTTGCTTCTACCTTCCGCCCTTACGATACCCTTTATCCCCATGCCGGATGGCACGAACAGCGCCCGGACGACTGGTGGGATTCCTTTATATCCGTTTCAAAAATGTTGATTGAAAGCTCACATATCAGCCCGGACTCCATTGCCGCGCTCGCAATCTCCGGACATAGTTTGGGCGTGGTTCCCCTGGACAGCCGGGGCGCCCTGCTCCTTCCCGTAGCGCCTATTTGGTCGGACATGCGCGCAGAGAAACAGGCAAAGGCCTTCTTTTCGAGCCGCAACGAGTCCGAATGGTACATGAAAACCGGAAACGGCTTCCCCGCATACCTCTACACTGCGTTTAAACTGCTCTGGTACCAAGAGAATATGCCCGATATGTTTAAAAAGGTCGCAGTGGTTTTAGGCACCAAAGACTATATTAACTACCGACTCACCGGACGTATTGCGACCGACCCGTCTTACGCCTCCGGAAGCGGATTTTATAACCTGGAACAAAACAAATACGACGGCGGCCTTTTAAATGAATTTGGTTTTAAGGCCTCTCTTTTTCCCGATATTCTGCCTTCCACACACATTATAGGTACGCTTACGCCGGAAGCCTCCCGCGCAACCGGCCTGCCGGCGCACGTAAAAGTTGCATGCGGCGGCGTAGACAACGCCTGTATGGCGCTGGGCGCCCGCGGGATCAAAGACGGCAGAGTCTATACTTCTCTCGGGTCGTCTTCCTGGATTGCAATTACATCCCACAAACCTATTTTGGACAAGGCATTAAGACCTTTTGTTTTTGCACATGTCATTCCTGGGATGTATGCTTCGGCAACTTCCATTTTTTCTGCCGGGTCATCCTTTCAGTGGGTCCGCAATCAAATTTGCAAAGACCTTTTTTCAGGAGAAAAAGACGCATATATTCTTATGAATGAAGAAGCTGCAAAGTCTCCGGTCGGAGCCAACAAGCTTCTTTTTAACCCTTCTCTTGCAGGCGGCAGCGGTTCGGACAGAACGCCGAATGTCCGGGGGGCCTATATCGGCCTGGATCTAAAACACACCCGCCAGGATCTCGTTCGGTCCGCTATGGAAGGCATTGCGCTGAGTCTGCGTATCGCGCTGGACCGTTTAAAAGAAATGTCTCCCATATCCGAGCGGATGCTGATTGTCGGCGGGGGTGGAAAAAGCCCGCTCTGGCGGCAAATGTTTGCAGACATATACGGCCTTGAAATACTTGAGACCTCAATTGGCCAGGATGCAGGTTCACTGGGCGCCGCCGCGCTGGCCGCAGTGGGCGGTGGATTCTGGAAAGACTTTTCGCCTATTGATTCTATCCATAAACTTATAGGCGTCAAAACGCCCGACCCGGCAGTGCAGAATGAATATAACCGTATCCTTGGCGTTTATAAACAAATCAATGAACACCTTTATGAAATTGGAGATATTATGTCTGCACAGCTTTAGCCCTGACGGCTGCCAAAACCAATACCGCTTTTGGATCCGCCTCAAAAAGCTTTTGCCTTAAAGGTATGCAAACAATTTTCAATATTGGGAGGCACGACGCTCCGCTGCCAATCATCCGCCTTTAAACTTCAATCCCTTCCGGATGCTTTTCACATTCTTCAATAATATTCATTGCGTCCAAAAAGCCAACGCCAAAACGGCTTACACCCATTTTGTACATATCAAGAAGCGTATCAAGACCACGGATCCCACCGGACGCCTTGATCTTGAGCCGGTCGCCTATCTGCTTTCTGATGACCTCAATATGGTGCATCGTGGTCGGCTTTCCGGTTATCCAGCCCGTACCTGTCTTTATATAAGCCGCGCCCGCCTGCTCGGCAATTTTGCAGGCAGCCACAATCTCTTCATCGGACAGAGTCATCACTTCAATAATCGTCTTAATCGGGCGTCCTCCGGCGGCATCGATCACTTGCCTGATATCATCTTCCGCTTCCTGGTAGCGTCCGGACCGTATCCATCCTATATTCATCACCGCATCAATCTCATCTGCGCCCATCTCAATGCACTGGCGCATCTCAAACACTTTGGTCGCCGTGGTCACGCCGCCGCCCGGAAAACCTACCGGACATCCGACCATTACCTCCGGATCGCTTTGCAGCAGGCTTTTGGCAAAGGGCACATTAGCTGGAAGAACATGTGCACAGATAAATTTGTAGGCCAGCGCCGCCTCGGCCATCTGCCGGATATCGGCCCAGTTCATGTACGAGCGCACACAACTGATGTCAATCATCTTGGCAATATCTTTGGTATAAAGTTTCATATGCTTCCCCTTTTAAAGAATTGTTGGAGTTGTTAAATAAAATTATATCATAATAATAAATAATATCAATATTCTACTGATTATTTAAATTTTATTTTCGTTTTTATCGTTTTGTTTATCACATATTATTGTTTTGCTCCGTGCAACCTTCCTCTTAACTGAAATACTCCTCATCATTCCCGTATAGATGCATTTTGACACTTTTTATGTTAAAATAATAAAAAACACATCTTTTCCTATTATTGTATTCTTGTAAAACTTCAAAATCTGTGTAGCTGCCGCGGGCAGGAGGTTGGTATGAAAATACAGGACATGAATAAAGAGCAATTAATAGCGCACATTAACGAACTGAAAACCCAAATACAGGATTTTAAAAAAAGCGCAGAGGATCACGAAAAACTTGAGGCGGCCCTCAAGGCTTCCGATGACAAATTCCGTTTTTTGTTTGACGCCGCTCCCATCGGCCTCAGTATTTCGGATGAAGGCGGAAACATTTTGAGTGCAAACAAGACGATCCAACATTTTTTAGGGTACAGCCTAAAGGAGCTTAAAAAGATGAACTCCATAGACGCTTACGCAAACCCAAGCGAGCGTAGCCGTTTACTGGAAAAGCTTTTAACGGAAGGCCACGTGCGTGATTTTGAAACGCTTTTCAAACACAAAGACGGTTCGGTATGGAACGTACTGATCAATTCCGACTATATAGAACTGGACCACAAAAAGGTATTGCTTACTTCTGCAAATGACATCACCCAATTCAAACAGATGCAAAAAGAGCTCACAGCTTCCGAAGAGCGGTATCAAACCCTTTTCAAAAACGCGCCGATCGGTATTACGCTGACAGACCTGAAGGGGAATTTTTTTGCCAGCAACCATGCAGTCCAGCAACTGCTGGGTTATAGCGCAGAGGACTTAAGCGGCACCAATATATCCGACTTTTATTTTGATAAAACAGCAAGACACCATTTGATAGACATGTCTGAAAAATACGGGGTGGTTCGGGATTTTGAAACCGAGTTCAGCCTGAAGGACGGAAAGGTGATCACTGTTTTAATTAACACGGACTTGATTGAATTTGAAGGAAAACATTTATTGTTGACCTCTATCCGCGATATTACCAGCATTAAGGTTGCCGAGGAATCGCTTAAAAATGAACGCGATTTTATTAACGCCATCTTGGAAACGGCAGATTCCCTGATACTGGTATTGGATTCCGAAGGCAGGATTACACGGTTTAACCGCGCCTGCGAAAGAATAAGCGGCTATACGTTTGAAGATATCATAAACCGTCCTATATGGGATGTGATGGCAATCGACCGGGAGAGTGCAAAAGATATATTCCAGCAGCTGCTTTCAGGAAATTCGCCACGCGCACATGAAAACCTTTGGCAAACAAAAAATGGCGATGCCCGCCTGATTGCCTGGTCCAGCACCGCATTGTCCGGCAAAGACAACCAGATTGAATATGTTGTGGCAACCGGCATCGACATAACAGCGCAGCGGCAGGCAGAAAAAGCGCTTCAGGAAGCCAACGAAAAACTCAGCAACTGGATAGCGGAACTTGAACAAAGAAACCGTGAAATGATACTGATGGGCGAACTGGGCGGACAACTCCAGATATGTCAGAATAAAGATGAAATTTGCGCAATAAGCTCACAATACATCCAAAAAATCTGCCCGGACAGCCACGGTGCAATCTACATTATCAATTCTTCAAAAAATCTGGCCGAAGGTATGGCGTTTTGGGGTGATCCCGTATTTACGGAGCCCGTCTTTCTTCCGTCAAATTGCTGGGCAACACGGCGCAGCCGTCCGCACCTGATTGATAAAGATCATCCGGGACTGCGGTGCGAACATATAAACGGTCCGGATAACTGCCAATATTTATGCGTTCCCATGATGGCTCAGGGAGAAATTATGGGGATCCTGCATTTAAACCACCTGGAATCGGCTCTTGAAAAACAAAAGCGAAGCCTTCTTTACACACAGCACAAAGTACAATTGGTTATGAACCTCGCAGAGGATATTGCGCTTGCTCTTTCCAACCTTAAACTTCGGGAGACGTTGCGCGACCAGTCCATCCGGGACGTGTTTACCGGGCTTTTCAACCGCCGGTATATGGAAGAGACCCTGACCCGGGAACTCCACCGGGCCGAACGCGAACAAGTCCCGATTGGAGTGATCATGTTCGATATAGACCACTTCAAAAATTTCAACGATGTCTCCGGTCATGATGCGGGTGATGCCCTGCTGCGTGAATTGGGCGTTTATATGAAAACCAATGTCCGTGGAGGAGACATTGTCTGCCGCTACGGAGGAGAAGAATTCTTTGTTGTTCTTTTGAATTCCAATTTGGAGAACACCCGGATCCGGGCCGAAGAATTTCGCCGGGGGGTAAAAGACCTTTTGGTATACCATCTTGGAAAGCCGCTTGGCAAATGCACCATTTCCCTGGGGGTCGCCTCTTATCCACAGCACGGCCTTACGCCGGAAGCGCTCATCAAAAGCGCCGACAACGCTTTGTACCGTGCAAAAAACGAAGGACGTGACCGGGTCGTTATTGCCCCTTCCACTAACAGCCCCGCCCCTTCCAAAAAGCAGTAATCCCTTTGCACTAAGCGGCTACGGCAGGCATATAATCATCTGGATTTTTATTGGGCCATTTATTCATTTTATCTGCAAAGCATGGTATAATGTAACAGAAGATATAATTTTTATTTCCCTTCTTTTGGCTAAATACGCATACTCTGCCCCGCATATAAGGAGAGGTCCTCATGAAAATCGTGACCGTGGGTCCGGTTGATCCTGCAAAATTAAAAGAAACCGTTGCAGTCGTCCGAAAGGATCCAATTATTAATTTGAAAGGCATTTATGAAAAAAGGTCCCTAAATGTTCTTCTTTCGGAGAGCACCTTTTATTTACTCAACGACAAATATCTTCTTGCGGCGGCGCTGGAAGAAAACAAGCCTATTTTGCTTTTTTCGCACAAAGTACTTTTTAAAACAGATATCGAAAACTCGGACGCCAAATCTTTTGCACCAAAAGTCCCGGACAGTACATTTCCTATTTCCATTAGACGGATCATCAATATGATCGAATGGAGCGGAACGCAATACGATGCCAGGCTTTTTCGCTTTACGCTCAAAAAAATCAAATATTAGTTCAAAAGGCCTATTCACGGTCAAATGAAAAAAATTGCAGCGTTCAAACAAAAAACGGCCCGCAGTATATTGCATAATGAAATATATGCTAGTAAAATAAATGGATGCAGCAACGGATTACTGGAATTGAACTCGTCTCACAAGGACTCTTTAGGACGGTGATCGTATCAATTCGGTTTTGAACATATCTTTGGACAGCTTTGCACTCGTCATATTATTTATTATATTTTTAAACAGTTTTCGCCAATTTGGTCAAAATATGCCTGAAACAAAACTCTTTAAAGCACTGATTTATACAAATGCGCTGATTATTGCTTTGGATATTTTGATGTGGCTTTTAGACGGCCGGCCAGGCACCTTTTTCCGAAATGCCAATCTGCTTGCCACTGCATCCTATTATGCCTTAAATCCGCTGATCTGCCTTATATGGTATCTTTATGTGGACTATTTCATTTACCACAGTGAAATCCGCTTAAAAAAATTCGTCCTCTGCTGTTTGTTCCCTTCATCTTCAATTTGGCCCTCAGTATTTTAAGCATTTTTAACAGCCTCTATTTTGAAATAGATGCCGGCAACGCATACAGCCGCGGAAATTGGTTTTATTTAATGGTGGCAATCGCCTTCTTTTATCTTATTTATGCGTTTACGGTTATCCTGGCCAAACAAAAATCTATTCCGAAAAGGGATTTTTTCCCGCTTTTATTATTTGCGGTTCCCCCGGCCGTTGGCGCCGTTATTCAATCCGCTTTTTTTGGTTTTTCTCTGATCTGGCCATGCGTCACCATCTCTATATTGATCATCTATATCAATATACAAAATGATCAGCTGCATAAAGATTACCTTACAGGACTGTTTAACCGCCGTCAGCTTTACAATTATTTTCAATACGCCATGCAAGATTTTGGAAACGATTATCTGGCGGGCATTATGATCGACATCAATTCCTTTAAAAAAATCAACGACATCTATGGCCACAGTATTGGAGATGAAGCACTGCAAAACACGGCGGGAATTTTAAAAAAATCCTTTCGAAAAAACGACTGTATCACCCGGTATGGCGGAGACGAATTTATTGTTCTCGCAATATTCAGACAAAAAAAAGATCTCGCGCTTGCCATCAGCCGGCTGAAAGAAAACGTTGAGAAATTCAATCAACAACATATTGCCAAATACACCCTTAGCTTAAGCATGGGATGCGATTTTTATTACGGACGGTCAAAAGAGGAATTTGCAGAATTTTTAAAACATCTGGACCGCCTGATGTACCGGGACAAAACCGCCCCTTTTGGCAAACCGGATGATTTTGCTTAGGGTTTAAAAATATCTTACATGAAAACTGCCTTTCATTCATCCGGCTTACAAATCCCTTTTGGGCACGCCTGTATTTGTTTCCCGCACAATATAGATCGGCCTGCTTTTGATTTCCATATAAGATTTCGCAATATACTGGCCGGCAATACCGGTGCATAAAAGCTGAATACCGCTCACAAAAAAGATAATACAGGCCAGTGCCGGCCATCCGGCCACGGGATCGCCCCATATCAGTGTTTTTACGATGATCACAATGATCATGACGACTGAAATGATGAACAAAATGATCCCTACAAAAGACGCAAGAGCAAGCGGCGCAGTTGAAAAGGCAGTGATTCCTTCAAGCGAATATAAAAACAGCTTCCAAAAAGACCACTTGGTCTCCCCGCCCTCCCGGTTGATATTATCATATGAAAGCCACTTGGTTCGAAAACCGACCCATTCGAAAATACCTTTTGAAAACCGGTTGTATTCCTTCATGCTTAACACGGCGTCCAGCATTTGGCGGGACATCATTCTGAAATCCCTTGCGCCTTCCACCAGCTTTAATTTGGAAATTTTGTTAATGACTTTATAAAACATTCTTGCAAAAGCGGAGCGGATGAGCGGCTCTCCTTTCCGGTCGGCCCGCCTGGTCGCTACGCAGTCGTATTCGCCGCTCTTGATATTCTTATACATTTCGGGTATCAGGGCAGGCGGATCCTGCATATCCGCATCCATCACTACCACATAATCGCCTTTCGCGTTTTCAAGCCCGGCAAACATTGCCGCTTCTTTGCCAAAATTTCTGGAAAAGGAATAATACCGGACGCGCTCATCTTCCTTTGCAAAAGACCGGAGCAGGGATAAAGTACTATCTGCCGACCCGTCGTCAACAAATAAAAACTCAAAATCCACCGTTTCCATTTTTGCAGCCACATCCGAAATGGCCGAAAAAAAATGCGGCAACACCTCTTCTTCATTAAAACAAGGTATCACAACCGATAACAATTCCATGCATTTGCACCCTTCATGGATTTTACTTTTATCATTGATTATATAAAACAATAGTAATTCATTAGATTTCATTTGTCAATCTGGACAGGCGTGCAAAAAAGCCTTCAGAAAAACCGGTAAAGCCGGGACGTTCCGAAGGTTTTTTGCAATTTTTTATCGCCGGTCATAAAAAAAGTTCTATTTTTCCGCAACAACCAGCATTTCAAAATCATCTGTCGAAAGGCGGTCTCCTCTGGAAAAAGCGCCCAGCTTTGCTCCGGAAATATGGATTTTTGCAAAGCCGGCCTGCTTCAAAAGCCAGGTGATTTCGCTAGGTACATAATACCTTTCATTGCTTATGATCTCTTTTTTCGCGCCGGAATCATCCACAAAAGAAGTTACGTTATGATCCCGGAAGGTCATCAGGTCGAAGCTGTTTTCGCGGCAGTTGGACTGCCCTTCCTTGGACATGGCCGCGCAAAACTTTTCAACCGAATGATAAAGCGGAAAAAGGCCGTTTAAAGTTGTAAATATTATTTTTCCCGATTTTTTTAATGAACGGGATGCGCTTTTCAATATTTCAAAATTCATCTCATCCGTCTCCATCAGGGAGAATCCGCCTTCACACAACATAATCGCCGCATCAAACTCTTCCGCAAAAGGCAAACGCCTGGCGTCTTCCTTTAAAAAATCAATTGTAAGGTCCTGTTCTTTCGCCTTTTGCCGGGCACGTTTAAGCTGTGATTCCGACAGATCGACCCCTGTGACCCGATACCCGCGTTTTGTCAGTTCGATCGTATGCCTCCCCGTACCACATCCGATATCCAGAATATGAATCCCTTTGTCAAACCCGACCTCGGCCTCTATAAAATCACATTCTCCGGTCGTACCCTGCGTAAAAACTTCCCGGTCATATTTTTCAGCATAATTTTCAAACAACGCTTCATACCATTGCTTCACTGCTCTTACCTCCCCTGGTTATTCTTTTTAGGATTATAAACCGGCGCACCCGGGCACTGCAACCGAATACACGTTTCACAAATAAAAATGCGCCGGCATATTTTTATTGCCGGCGCATCCGTTTATTCTTCTTCCATCCTTGCCTTCGCAAGTATTTTTTGTATGCTTTTAAGTGACAAATAGTATTTTACCGAAAGCAACCGCACAGAATCTCCCGTTTTGAACCGCCGGTATATCTCCCGGTTCCGCAAAGCGATCTCTTTTTTTGTGTCGGTTTTTTCTCCCCAGGCTTTTTTATTGCCTTCTTTTCTCGGTATATAAATGTATGTGCCGTCAACATAATCCTGCAATCTGCAAATCAGATCTTTGGGCAATACATCCATTGCTTTGATATAGCTCATTTGTGCTCCTCCCATACGGTATTTTCAGGAATGAGCAAAGGCTATACAAGGTTCAATCAATCATTTGACGCCACGCAACAGCCTTTGCTATGCACAGCGAACCGACTCCAACTTCATAAAAATTTCCCTTTCTTTATATTCTCTTAAAACTTATGCTACTCAAAAACGCTCTGTGTGTCAAGTCAAAAAATCTTTTCTTCTTTTTCATCCGTTTTTTGAGCGCTTATCTTTTAAAACACAAAATGTTGTTTACTATATACAAGGAGGCTTTTATGAAAAAATTATTCATTATTATCTTCTGTTGTTCTGTCTTGATTTTCCCGGCAGGATGCAGCCCAAAAGAAAACCGGGACGTTCAAAACGGCGCCGCTTTATATGAGAACGGCGAGATTTGCGGCGCACCCGAAGCAAAATACTGATCCGCCCTTATCGTTGCGCCTTTCAATTGAACAAAAAAAGCGGGGCACAGCGCCCCGCTTTTACCTGAACATTTTCCATCAGGCTGAAGAATTACTAAAACCGTCCTCTACATTTCACGCGCAAGTTCATATGCATCCCAGATAGCATACATAATATTGTGCACCCGGCTTGAATCGCCAACATTATAGATGGGCCCGGAAAAATCATCTTTAAGCTCACCGTACAACGCGTTTTCTTCCCGGTACCCTACGGCCGAGATCACGGTATCCGCTGCCAAAACCAGCTCGCCCTCCGGCGACTGGATGGTCAGCTGCTTATCCATACCCGACAGCGCTTTGCTGTTTTTATATATTTTTACTTTATGGAAAGCAAGTTCATCCTTAAGCATATCGTAATTCATAAAAGGCATCGCATCCGGTCCGCCGCATATTTCTCCCGTCATCTCCACAATGGAAACCTTCTTTTTTTGCTGCGCAAGCCAGAGCCCTGTTTCGCATCCAACCAGTCCGCCGCCGATCATAACCACATTCTCCCCCACGCTCCTGCTGCCCAAAAGTGCCTCACAGGCTGTAAGGACTTCCCGGCCGGGCAAAGCGATCCGGATCGGGCTTGAGCCTGTTGCAACCACAACCGTATCCGGCCTTTCTTTTTGCACGGTCTTCGCATCCATTTTTGCATTCAAGTGTATCCGTATTCCCTGCAGCTTCATTTGGTTTGCATACCATTCGATCAGCTTTTTATCATTGTTCTTGAAAGCCGGAACACAGCCGGGAATGATATTGCCGCCCAGGACGCCGCTTTTCTCATACAGATCCACCTCATGTCCGCGAAGGGAGCAAACCCGCGCAACTTCCATACCGGCCAGCCCACCGCCGACAATTAGAACTTTCTTCTTTTCAGGCGCAGGCTCAATGCCGTATATTTTTTCCCGGCCGCACACCGGGTTCACCGCACAGGATATGGGGCCTCCGTGTATCCTGCCCAGGCATCCTTCGTGGCAGGAAAGACACGGACGAATTTCTTTAAGCCGCCCTTCCCTGATTTTTTCCGGCAGATAGGGATCCGCCAGCAATGGCCGCCCATAACTTATGATGTCGCAGTCCCTGCCTATAGAATCACACGCCATTTGCGGATCATCCATCCGACCTGCCAATATGACGGGCACATTTACGTTTTCCTTTAATATCCGCCCGAATTCGCGGTACATTCCACCTTCTGTAAAATACATCGGCGGATGGTTCCAATACCATGAGTCATACGTTCCGGCATCCACATTCAACGCGTCATACCCCGCATTTACCAGTATTTTGGCCGCCTGAATCCCTTCGTCTATATCTTTGCCCGCCTCGGTAAAGGTTTCTCCCGGTAAAGCCCCCTGCCGCAATCCCTTCATAAAGCTTTTTAAGCTGTAACGCAGTGAGACCGGATACTCCGCCCCGCATACGCCTTTGATTGCCTTTACGATCTCCGTTGCAATACGCAGCCGGTTCTCAAGGGGCCCGCCAAAAGCATCCGTCCTTTTATTATAGAAAGAGATTGCAAACTGATCCAGCAGATACCCTTCATGCACCGCGTGGACTTCTACGCCGTCAAAACCCGCCCGCTTTGCAATTGCGGCCGACATGGCAAATTTTTTGATAACATTCTGGATCTCTTCTACCGTCATAACGCGGTGTTTTACCGAAGGATCCCACCTGTTTTCCTGCTCCGAAGGTGCGACTGCTTTATTCACAAATCCGGGAATAGCCGCTCTTCCCAATCCGCCGGTAAGCTGAAGGATGATTTTGGCCCCGTAAGCATGGACCCTTTCGTTCATTTGCGTTCCTGAGTAAATAAAACTGAACGGATTTTGCGTAGGTGATGGGATCACGGGCCTCGCCATGTCTTCAATCCCAAGATCGACACTGCAAATCCCGGTGATCAGCAGCCCGGTTCCGCCTTTTGCACGTTCAACATAATAATCCTGTCCCCGCTGTGTGAAAGCGCCTTCCGAATCCGCATAACCGATCGGCCCCATCGGCGCCATGGAGATTCTGTTTTTCAGTTCCAGTTTTCCAAGCGTTGTAGGCTCAAACAATTTTGAGTACTGATTTGACATAATAGTCACTCCCTTATTACTATATTTGAAATTGGCAGAATATATTCGCCGAATATGTTCTGTTAAAAGTATACACCCGGCCCATTGCCTAATCAAGGGTTAAATGTGAATTTTTTATCAATAAATAATAAATTTTTTTTATTTTCTAAAAGAGCTCAAAAAGCGCCGTAAAATGCTGTCCGCTACGGTGCGGATATCATAGTTTCCTTCCCGCTGGCACCAGTTATAAATAACGCCTCTTGACACCAAAAGAAGCTGTGCCGTCAGCTCTTTTGCCGGAACAGCTTCATCCAGCTGTCCGCTTTCCTGTGCCTTTTTTACCAATTGTTCCAACACGCGCGGAAGCCCGCGCTCAGCGGATAAAAAGAAGCGGTTTCCATGATTGATTTGGGCTTTGTAAACATTTTGCATCAAACTGATGCCCATCTCCTGCGCATACTCGCACTGACACATCAAATATTCCAGCACGCGTTCCGCCGGCTCCCGGGCCTGCAAACCGGCTGCAACCTGTGTTTCAAACAACTTGTCTGTTTCGCGGTACAGCTCTATTATAATTCCGTCTTTACTCATAAAATGATGATAAAACGCCCCCACCGACACGTCTGCATTGCGGCAAATTTCTTCGATCCGCAGTTCATCAAAACTTTTTTTCTTAAGCATTTCACGGATCACACACAATATTTTGTTTTTTGTATCAATCGCCTGCTGCTGCCTTTGCGTTTGTTTTTTCATAAAAGGCCCCTTTCTTTGGCAGCCATATTATAGCATACCGGCCTGTTCGTCCGCAAGCGGCGCCCTATGCTAACACAGGCCTACAAATACTTTATTTAGCGTAAGCGTCTGCAACGCCGCATATATTGTACCGCTCAAATGGATCAGGCTTTCCCTGATATAGCGCCTGTGCGCTTCCTCATGGATGGAAAGCCTTTCAATCAGTTTCCTGCCCGCCGCAAACACTTCGTTTTCGATTTCATATTTTGTTTTCAGCAGCCATTGAGACTGTAACTTGATTACCTTGCTCCCGGGGATCAGGAGCATGGATGGCAGAGTGTTGGTCAAGATGCATCCGATGGCCGAAAGCAGTACCTGATCGAACAAATTGATTACCAGGTGTTCGTATTCGCTGTGGTAGGCCAGCATAACCAAATGAATGTTCTTATCATCAAACTTTTTGCAAAATTCGTTCTCTATGGCAATAGACTTTAAATATTCAATCATAAATTCGATTCCCGCAAGGTCCCTGATTGGATTACTGAGCGGATAATCTGCCGTAATACGGATTTCGTGTGCAGCGTAATCCGCATCATATAATTTGAAAAAACCTTCTATACCCCCTTTAAGCGTCGCACTGTAAGTAATGTTTTCTGTTCGAATCATATTTTTTAAAACATTCGCATACAAATGTTTGGCCGTCTTTAACTTAATATCCAGTTTTCTGCGCCCCGCACCATACAGCTTTTTCACTTCGCCTTGTTTTAAAACGCAAATCCCTTCGTCCGGCCCAAGCGTTTTAAGGAAAAGTCCGGTCGTAAACAGGCAGGATTCCAGAATATTTTTTGCCGTTTCCATTTTAATACTGCTGCTGTCCCCGCTTGTATATCTTTGGCTTTTATATGCCAAAAGTCCCATGAATTGCAGCCGGATGGACTCAATATCCGCATGGCAAAGCATATTTTTCTTTAACCCCGCTTCAATCAAAGACTGTAAATAATACTCCGTGTTCAGATCCTGCTCTTTGATCTGCGAGAATTGTGCAATCGTCCTCATTCGCCCTCCTCAAACTCCCCGTACCGCAAACGCACCGACATTTTTTCCATTTCGCGCTCCCGCAAAAGATCGACCGACCCTTGACATGGTCCGTTAAAAGAGTTTTCCATAAAAGCAATCATCTCATCGTCGCTGCATAGATCCAATGTATCATTTTTATAAAAATAGAAGCATTCTATCAATTCATGCAACGTTTCAGCATAGTTTTCGGATGTAATATAGGGAGAATCGCAAAATGCCCGGATCAGCTTTATAATAACGCCGCCGCTAAATTCAATCCTTCCGCAGGCCTTAAGAGATTCTGCGCGCGTCAGCAGTAAAGCTTTTACTTCTTCCCCGGTTAACGACAAAGAAAATTTACGCGTGAAATCATTGCACCGCATGATTTCACGCACCACCGGTTTTTGAAAAACCGGCACGGAAATATTCATTAAATCCTTTTCCATAAAAACCCCCTTATATTTAATATCACATCCGGCGCAAAATTGGCAGTCTTGAATTTTGGACCGTTTTATGGTATTATAAGTATGCAAAACAAAGGAAAAGTTGAATGGGACATCTCATTCAACTTTTTCTTTTGCTCTGACCGGTTTTATTTTATGTTTCAAATTCCTAAAAATTTCTTTTTTTTCAACAGGCTCTCGCCCTAATAAAAAGCCTAAGAAAATTTTCCGTTTTATTCATGCCATTTACGTTAATTAAAGAAGATGCGCTGTTGGATGAATCCGATTACTATACGGACAGCCTTGGTACAATGATAAATAATATTCCTTAATTTCTTTGCCCCTGATATTTTTATTGGTGACCTGAAGGGGATGTTGCGCTTCGCCCATCTCGCGCTCAGGGAGAACTGCGCTTCATTCACCGCCCACCGGCTCCCCGGACAGGGGGTCGAATCTGCTATAGAGCAAAAAAAAGCATTGTATGTAAACATGCAATGCTTTTTTGGTGACCCCAAAGGGATTCTTTCCGCTACGCTTTCTCCCGCCGCTATCGCGTCGCTCGTCCCTCACTTCGCTATGGCCTCGACCTTCGCGCCGGGATTCCTTTCCTGCCCTGCGCTCGCCTCATGCTCAGTGAAACCTGCGCTCCCTTCATCCGCCACCGGCGGCGGTCACTCCGGTTTCCCTGTAAGGGGTTCGAATCCTTCTTATACAAAAATAAAAAGACACCGAACAAAGTTCGGTGTCTTTTTATTGGTGACCCCAAGGGGATTCGAACCCCTGTAGCAGGCGTGAGAGGCCTGAGTCTTAACCGCTTGACCATGGGGCCAAAAACAGGCAGCTATATTAATTTACTAAAAATAGCCGCCTGTGTCAAGTCTAAAGATTGGAACTGTAATAGTCTCCCCTGCGGTAATCGTATACCGCGCGTTCGCTGTATGCGTCTATGCTTTCCAACGCTTTCCCCGTTCCTATAGCCACGCAGGAAATTGCATCTTCAGCCACATAGCATGGAATCTTGGTCCGCTCCGTTAAAAGCCTGTCCAGCCCGTAAAGCAGGGATCCGCCTCCGGTCATGCAGATTCCGTTTTCCGCAATGTCCGCCGTCAGTTCGGGCGGCGTGCGCTCAAGGACGCCATGGATGGTTTCCATAATCCTGTTTAAAGGTTCCTGCATTGCTTCAATGGTTTCGTTGGAACTGATGGTAATAGTTTTGGGCAAACCGGAAATCAGGTTTCGCCCTGTCACTTCCATATAAGCTTCTTCCTTCCGGGGGAAGGCGGAGCCGATATTGATTTTGATTTCTTCAGCCGTACGCTCACCGATGAGCATATTGTACTTTTTCTTTATATACCTGGCAATGGCTTCATCAAATTTATCGCCTGCAACTTTAATGGAGTCGCTAATCACCGCGCCTCCGAGTGAAATGACCGCAACATCCGCCGTACCGCCGCCGATGTCCAGCACCATGTTCCCCTGCGGAACGCCAATGTCAATCCCGGCGCCGATAGCAGCCGCTATTGGTTCTTCTATCAGGCAGGTATGCCTTGCGCCCGCTTCTTCGGTCGCTTCGATCACCGAACGCTTTTCCACTTCGGTTACGCCGCTGGGGACGCATACCACTACGCGCGGTTTAAAGAACAGCCTCCGGCCGATCACTTTTGTTAAAAAATATCTCAGCATCCGCTCAGTATCGTGAAAATTTGAAATTACGCCGTCACGCAGGGGCCGTACTGCCACAATGTTTCCGGGCGTCCTTCCCAGCATGATCCGCGCCTCTTCGCCGACCGCCAGCATTCTGCCCGAAAGCTTGTCTACGGCAACCACAGAAGGCTCGCGCAGAACGATTCCCTTGCCACGGACGTATACCAGCACGCTTGCGGTTCCAAGGTCAATGCCAATATCGTTAAAATTCATATTAAACCATGCCATTATCTTTTCTCCTACCAACTATTAATTCAGGCCGTGCGCTATATTGAATCAATCTATATAGTACTACACATTGAATCTAATTTCAACTTATATTTTAGGCTTTTCTGCATATAAAAGCGCTATTCGCGCAGTGTACTATTATTTATAGTACACTTATTTTTATGGTTTTTTTTGCCGTCTTTTCAGCCAAAGCTGCTTAAAGCGTTTTGCCCTTGCATGGTTTTGCATGTTTACCCAAGGCAGCCTTGAAACCGGACCCGGATTTTATTTGCAATTCCGCGTTTCTTAAAGCGCATAGTAATGTTTTTAAAGCTTTGCAAATCCTGTTTAAGGAATCCCGGTGATTGAGAAGCAAAAAAGCGCTTCCCGCCAAAAAACGGGAAGCGCCCGGATGTGATTAAAATTTATCTTTTTCCGTAGGTAAAAGTAGTGTCAAACATGGCTTCAATGTTTTCGGTTTTCGCATCGTCGATCATGGTCCCGCTGTCCATGATGAATCCGCCGCCCGGC
>JAVBVZ010000041.1:0-51819 GCA_036679405.1 Christensenellaceae bacterium | reverse complement strand
TAGCTTAGGGGATCCACCTGTTCCCATACCGAACACAGCAGTTAAGCCCTAACACGCCCAAAGTACTTGGCTGGTAACGGCCCGGGAGGATAGGTAATTGCCGGATTCTATTTTCAAAGGGAAGGCTGTTTTTATAATAAGGCAGCCTTCTTTTTTGCTTAAAAAAAAAGCCTTACGGCTTTTCATGATATTCTTTTTTCATTTGCAGGGCAAGCTTTGTTACGGCGGCCAGCGTCTTTTGGTTGCGCAAAGTTGCCTCGCCGCTCAGCAAATGAAGGTTTGCGGCCAGCTTTGAATTCCGCATGCCTTCGGGGAAATATAAAAACACATCATTTTTGTGCACCGTATATGCCTCGCTTTCCTTTTTAAAGGTGTCAAAGCGCGCAAGGGCCTGTGGCGTGGGTGCACAGGGCAAAAAAGCGACGTACGCGGTTTTCGGGCGGCCGGGAGCGTTTTCATCCGCCGCGTACGGGAAGGCGCTGAGCGCACCGGAAAGATCTTTTGCGTCGCGCAAAACCAAAGGGGCCGGGAAGCCGTAGATATCGGCAAACTCTTTTTGTATTCTCTCCCTGAGCGCAGGCGGGGCCTCGTTTGCATAAAACACGACGTTGCCGCTCTGCAGATACGTTTTGGCGCCGGGAAAGCCGAGAGCCTCAAAAAGCCGCCGCAGATCTTCCATTTTTACAAGGTGCCGTCCCCCTACGTTGATCCCTTTGATAAGCGCCGCATAAACAGGCATAAAAACTCCTCCTTAAAAAACAGCCCAAGCCATTTCAAATACGTATGATCCCATGCTACCCTTAAGGCCGCGTTTCTGTCAAGGTGCGGCCGTACGCCGCATGCTTTTCAAATAAACTTGATAGGACTTTCGTTTTTTGCTATAGTAATGAAAAAGGATTACAGAAAGACATGGTTTTAAATATATGTACGAAGAAACGCTGAAAAGAAAACCGCTTAAAGGATTCAAAAGCTTTTTGCTGATCGTCGCTCTGGTGTTTTTTATACTGGCGCTGCTGTTTATTGTGGGATACCTGCAATATATATGGAAAATCAGTTATCTGCAGTATATCTTATTTGCGGGGATCATTTTGTTCGGGATTGCGTTTGTCCGCCTGTTTCTGACGGAATACGTCTATGTGATCGCGGCCGACAGGGTGCAGATTTACCGCAAGATCGGCAGCCGGCCCAAGCTTCTTACGGAGTTTCCTTTCAGGGATATCCGGGCGCTGGGCACGGAAAACGAGATATCCGCTAATGGGCTTAAAAAAGTAAAGTTTACCTTTAAAAAAGAAGGCTCGCAAACTTTTTATATTGTCCTTTCAGGCAATGTGGCGCTGGCGCTCAACGCAACAGATGTATTTGCACAAAAACTCAGGGAGATCTATGAAAAAGCCAATCGTTGAGATGCTCCACCGAATAGCGGACGCGGAGAGGGTCCGCTTTCATATGCCCGGCCATAAAGGCCGGCTTGGGTTTTCGCCCCCGGAGATGCTGAAGTTTGATATTACCGAACTTACGGGCAGCGACAATCTGTACATGCCCTCCGGTGTTATTGACGAATCCCAAAAACTCAACGCGCCGTCTTTTGCCGCGCGCGTCTGCTTTTACCTGGTGAACGGCTCTTCAAGCGGCGTGGTGGCGTCGCTGCTGTCGGTGGCCGACCCGGGAGAAAAGGTGATTTTTGCACGGGATTTTCATTTGTCGGCGGTTTCGGGCATCATTCTTTCGGGTATCAAGCCTGTTTTTGTGTATCCGAGCGCTCAAAACACGTATCTTCCCGGCGTGGTGAGCGTGCAGGATATAAAAAAAGCGATTTCCGAAAATGAAGACGCGCGGGCAGTATACATTACATACCCGAATTATTACGGGCTGTGTCCGGATCTCAATGAGATCACGGCCCTTGCGCACAGTGTGGGCATGCAGGTGGTGGTGGACGCGGCGCACGCAGCCGCATTTTCGTACAGCGACATGCTGCCGGTGCATCCGGGGGAAGCAGGCGCGGATATCTGGACCATGAGCCTGCATAAAACGCTGCATGCAATGGGCCAGTGCTCGGTTCTGTGCGTAGGTGAAAAAAGCCTTGCAACAGACGGGCTCATAAAGCGCAACATTAATCTTTTGCAGACCACCAGTCCGTCTTATCTGTTGCTCGCATCCATTGACAATGCGCTGGCCGATATGCGAGAAGAAGGCGCAAAGCTCATAGGAGATTCCATCCTGCTTTTAGAAGAATTCATCTTGCGTATCGAAATGCTGGGCGGTTACCGGTGCACGACGGCGGATATCCCGCGGGGAACGGGGGCGGTCGACCGGGATATCACCAAACTGGTGATCGACGTGACCGACCGGGGCCTGACCGGATTTTTGGCAGAACAGAAGCTTTCCCGCCGCGGCATTTATGTGGAGGGAGCGGATCACCGCAATATCCTTCTTTTATGCGGCTTCGGGAACAACAGGCGGGACTATGAACAGCTTGTCATTGCCCTGGGAGAGCTTGGAGGCACAAATTACAATATTGCGCAGGAGAGCGTGATGAACATAAGGCCGCAGGAGCAGCCCGGATACAGTATGCGGAGCATCATGCTCCGCCGCAGCGTAAACCTGCCCTTTTTCAAAACGGTGGGCAGAATGGCGGCTTGCACGGTGGGGACTTATCCGCCCGGCGTACCGTACATTCTTCCCGGGCAGATCATTGATGTGGAAACGCTGGAGCATCTGGTTCGCCTTCAAAGCCAGGGATACGCGCTTTTTGGAACGGACGGGCATACACTTGATGTTACTGATATTTAGGAAGGAATTTATCGAAGTATGAAAGGCTTATTTATATCGTTTGAAGGCGTGGACGGCTGCGGCAAATCCACGCAGCTTCGGTTTTTGGGAGAATACCTTAAAGAAAAGGGGTACGATCTTGTATTTACCCGTGAACCCGGCGGATGCGTCATATCCGAAAAAATCCGGGATCTTCTTTTGGACGTACAGTATGCGGATATGGATGCCAGAACGGAAGCGCTGCTTTATGCGGCGGCACGCGCCCAGCATACCGCACAGGTGATCCTCCCGGCGGTCGGTGCGGGAAAAATTGTTCTCTGCGACCGTTTTATAGATTCTTCTCTTGCCTATCAGGGCGTGGGCAGAGGCCTTGGGGTCGGCAATGTGTTTGACATAAACTGTTTTGCGACCGGCGGCGTTATGCCGGACAAGACCTTCTTTTTAGACTATCCGCCGGATCTCGCTGTTTCCCGGATGAGCAAAAGGCGGGAACACGACCGGCTGGAGAAAGAAGAGATGGCTTTTCACCAGACATTGTACAGGGGATTCATCAAACTTTCCGAAATGTATCCGGACCGGGTGATCCGTGTGGATGCACAGGGTACCAAATACGAAACGAGCGACAAAGTGAAGGCGATCATGGACGGTATCCTTCTGGAGCGGGAAAAACAAAATGCATAGCGTGCTTTTGGGCGCTCTCCGGTCGGGAGAGATTGCGGGCGCTTATCTGATTGAAGGAAGCGAAGGATGGGCACAATCCCAGTCGGAATCGTTTTTACGCACGCTTTTCTGTGAACAAAACTCCGCATGCGGCCAGTGCCCCGCGTGCCGGAAGATCAAAGCGGGTTTTCACCCCGACATTTTCAGAATTGAATCTGCGGGCAAAAACATAAAGGTAGAGGCAATCCGCGACTCGGGGCTGATGGAATGGATCTACCGGAAGCCTTTTGAAGGCGGATACAAGGCGGTGGTCATTTCCGGGGCGGACCGTATGGTGGAAGCCGCCCAGAACAAATTATTAAAGGCGATTGAAGAACCGCCGGACAAAACGGTGTTCTTGCTTTCGGCAGACGCCGGGAAAAACATATTGCCTACGGTTTTGTCCCGTTGTATAATAATTAGAATGCGTACAGAAGGCTGTCAGGCGGCGGAAAGCGAGATTAGGGAGCGTCTGGGGCTCTCTACCATGAGCGCAAAAGTTCTGGCCGCAATGGCCGGATACGACCCTTATATGGCCGCGGAGCTTCATGAACGTAAATTCTTTGAGACCAGAGAGGCGGCCCTTCGCGCTGCAAAACGGCTGCTTTCCGCTAAAAACCGGGCCAGCAGCGTTATACTTGAGTTGCTTATGAAGCATGCGGATCATTTGGACGATGTGTTTTTGGCGCTTCAAAGCTATGTGCGCGATATACTGGTTTTTAAAAACACCGCGGACGAGCGCCTGGTGATCAACGCAGACCAGATTATAGATATCAAAGATTATGCCGGACGGCTTTCCAGCCGGAAACTGGCGCAGATTTTAAATATAATGCAGGAAACGGAAAAAAAGCGGAAATTGTGCGCGGGCATATTAAAAAAGCTCTTGCTTCAAGATATGCTCTTTGAAATATTGGAGGTTGTGCTTGCATGAATAAAACGGTAATAGGCGTCCGGTTCAAGGATGTGGGTAAAGTGTATTACTTTGATCCGGGAGACGCGCAGATACAAATGGGGGACGGCGTGATCGTAGAAACCATCCGGGGCATTGAATTCGGCGAAGTGGTGCTTTCGCCCCGTGAAGTTACGGACGAGAAGATCATAAAACCCCTTAAAACGATCATCAAAAAAGCGGACGAAAAAGACCTTGAAAAGCTGAAGGCCAATAAGCAAAAAGAAAAAGAGGCTTTTGACGTTTGCCAGGAAAAGATCCAAAAGCATGATATGCAGATGAAGCTCATAAATGTGGAGTACACGTTTGACGGCAATAAAATCATTTTCTATTTTACCGCGGACGGGCGTGTGGATTTCAGGGAGCTCGTGAAGGATCTGGCCAGCATCTTCAAAACGCGCATCGAGCTTCGGCAGATCGGCGTGCGGGATGAAGCGAAAATGCTGGGCGGCCTCGGCCCCTGCGGCCGGCCGTGCTGCTGCTCGCAATTTTTGGGGGATTTCCAGCCGGTATCCATTCGGATGGCCAAAGAACAAAACCTTTCCCTTTCGCCCACCAAAATCAGTGGCCTTTGCGGCCGCCTGATGTGCTGCCTTAACTATGAGAACGATCATTACAAAGCGCTGCGCAAACTGTTGCCCAAAGTGGGCAGCACCATAAAAACAGAAGACGGAGACGCCCAGGTGGTGGAAGCCAATGCAATCACCGAAATGGTGACGGCCAAGATCATACTGCCGGACAATTCGGTAGAAATAAAAAAATACACCCTTTCATCTGTTTTGAGCGGTTCGGCCGCTGTGGAAAGCGATGATGAAGAAATAGAAATCGACGACGATATGAAGTCAATACTAGATGAATAATAGTATAAAAAGATGTTGCAATTTACCGGCTAAATGTTACAATAAGGGTGTTCAAATTTTTTGGAGGTGAATGATATGGCATACGTGATTACGGAAACCTGCATTTCCTGTGGCGCCTGCGCGGCTGATTGCCCCGTAGAAGCGATTTCGGATGGCGGGGAAACCTATGTGATCGACCAGGATACCTGCATTTCCTGCGGTGCTTGTGTGGACACCTGTCCCGCTGAAGCGATCATAGAGGGATAATCCTTTGGCCCGGAAGTAAGGAACAATGGCGTTTTTTCGTTGGGGCCGAAATCCAAATTGGAACAAAACAGGCGATTTGGTCGCCTGTTTTTTTTGTGCCCGCAGGTACAGCGCGGCAGAAAAAACGGAGTGCTGTATATTCAGGCGGGTTTTGTGTATAATGATGCTATGGAAAGTTTACAGGCAAATGAAAGGCTGGACGACCTTCAGTGGGGAGGCCTTAAGATCATACAAAATCCGGACCTCTTTTGTTTTGGAACGGATGCGGTGCTGCTGGCCGGTTTTGTGCGGACGGATGCGGGGGATACGGTTTCAGACCTCGGGTGCGGATGCGGCATCCTGTCCATCCTGATCGGAGGGAAAAACCCCAAGTGCCGGGTCTATGCGGTGGAGATCCAAAAAGCGCTTGCGGACATGGCCGACAGGAGCGTGCGCTTAAACGGCCTTGAAAACGTAAAGATCGTCTGCGGCGACCTTAAAGATATGCCCGGGGTCTTTCCGCGCTGTAATGTTGTTGTTTCAAATCCGCCGTATGACCGGGTGGGACGGGGCAAGGCTTCGCCCAATGAAAGCCAGAGGATCGCACGGCAGGAAATCAGAGCGGATTTTGCGGACATTGCGCACGCGGCCGCCCGGTTGCTGGGCGACGGCGGCCGGTTTTACTTTATTCACCGCTCAGAGAGGATAGACGAGCTTTTTGCCACTCTGCGCAGTTGGAAACTTGCCCCCAAACGTATGCGTTTTATCCACTCAAAAATCGGAAAAAAAGCAAAGTACGTTTTGGTATGCGCGCATAAAAACGGCAAAGAAGGCGTAGAGGTCTTGCCCCCGCTGATCGTGCTGGACGGCAGCGGAAATTATACAAAAGAAGTCAGGCGGATCTACGGATGGGAGGAGACGGATGGATAAGGGGAAGCTTTATATTGTTGCTACGCCGATCGGAAATCTGAAGGACATCACGCTGCGCGCGCTCGATATTTTGGCCGGGGCAGATGTTGTGGCTGCGGAAGATACCCGGCATTCGGGCCTTCTTTTAAAACATTACGGAATCAAAACCCGCCTTTTGAGCTACCATGAACACAGCAAAGAGAAAAAAGACGATAAAGTCCTTTCTTTGCTTGAAGAAGGAAAAAACGTTGCGCTGATCAGCGATGCGGGAACACCGCTGATTTCCGACCCGGGATATCCGCTGGTAAAGGCGGCCCGCGCGGCCGGCATTGAGGTGGTGGGGATCCCCGGTCCCTGCGCGGCCGTAACAGCGCTTTCGGCTGCGGCGGCAGGCGACGGGCGTTTTGTGTTCTGGGGTTTTTTAGACGCAAAATCCGCCGCGCGGAAAAAGCAGCTTCTTGCCGTCAAAGAAATGGGCCTTCCGGTTGTCTTGTATGAAAGCCCACACCGCCTTTTTGCAGCACTGAAGGATATTCTTGCGGTGTGCGGCGGGGCGGCGGAGGTAACGGTTGCGCGCGAACTTACAAAAATGTATGAAGAATACTGGACGGGCAGCGCGGCACAGGCGGTAGAGAAGTATCAAACACAAGAACCGCGGGGTGAATTTGTGCTGATCGTTTACTGCAAAAAAGAGGAAAAAGAGGTAAGCGAAGAAGAAATACGCGCTCTGCTTCAAGAATGCGCGCAGCAAAGCATGACAAAAAAAGACGCAGTAGCATATGTTGCCAAGCGTCTTCATTTACCTAAAAACAAGGTGTATAAAATTTCAGTTGACTGAAATTTTATTTTTTCAATTCACTTATGCATTTCGAGCATACGTTTCTGCCTTTATATACTTTGATGTCATCCATACTGTCACAGAAAATGCAGGAAGGCTGGTACTTTTTGAGAACGATTCTATCTTCGTCCACAAAAATTTCCACCGGATCTTTGCAGTTTATGTTTAAGATTCTGCGTAGCTCGATGGGGAGAACAATTCGCCCAAGTGAATCAACAGGGCGCACGATACCTGTAGATTTCATTTTTTTTACTTCCTTTCCATTTGGATACTTTTCTTATAATAGCAAAAATAACAAAAAACGTCAATTAATAAACTTTGAACTTTTTGTGAAGAATGTCAAAAATGATATTATAAGAAAGTCCATACATATTTTAACACAATCTGCGCAAAAAATCATGTATTTTTTTTCTTAAAAAGAAATTTGTGGAATATATGAAAGATTCTATGCAGGCAGGCAGGGCAAATAAAACTTGAAAAAACAGCGTTTTTGTAGTAAAGTTAGGTATCATGAAAGAAGGCAGGCATAAATATGCAGATAACAGTATATGTATCGTCGAAGTATTTCAAGGCGGGAGAACTTGCAGATAAGACGGCGGTCATTATAGATTTGTTGCGCGCTTCCTCTACGATGGTCACGGCCATCCAGAACGGGTGTGACCGGATCATCCCCGCCATCAGCCCGAATGAAGCCGTGAAAATCAAAAAGGCTTCGGAAGGTGATGTGCTGCTCGGCGGAGAAATGAACGCGGAAAAAATCCAGGGGTTTGATTTTGGAAATTCGCCCCTTGAGTATACCGAAGACGCGATTGCGGAAAAAACGATCGCTTATACCACCGCCAACGGGACGGTTGCGGTCAAGCGCTGCGAAGAAGCGTCGGAAATCCTGATCGGCTGCATTTTAAACGCGCAGGCGGTGGCGGGAAAAGCCGTGGAACCGGAAAGGGACCTGGCGCTGGTTTGCGCAGGGACGCGGGGGAAATTTTCCACAGACGACGTTCTGGCGGCCGGGTGTATTATAGACAGGATCCTTGCTATAGATCCGCAGGCACAGCTTGACGATCTGGGGAAGGTTGCCTTAAAACTTTACCGGAGCGCAAAAGGAGATTTGCTTTCGGTCCTTTCGGGTAGCACGCATTACGAACATCTGGTGGAGCTGGGCATGCGCGACGACATTGCGTTTTGCGTTCAGGAAGATAAGTATCCGGTCGTACCGGTTTATAGGGAAGGGGTCATCAGCAAATAGGCCCCAAAAGAGCCTTTCATACGGACCAGCCGCATCCTTCTTTTTAAAGTGGCGTGCGGCTTTTTTGCGGAAGCCCGTCTTTTTAAGGGTTTGACAAACGGTTTGGGAGGCATGAAAAGAAGGAGTATTGCTTTATGCCGGAAAAATTTTATTTGACAACGCCCATTTACTACCCGAGCGACAACCTGCACATCGGGCATGCATACAGCACGGTGGCTGCGGACACGCTGGCCAGGATGAAGCGCCTGCTCGGATATGATGTCATGTTTCTTACGGGAACGGATGAACACGGGCAGAAAATTGAAAAAATTGCGCAGGAAAAAGGCGTTGATCCCAAAACCTATGTTGACGGGATTGTAGACGGAATCCAAAAGCTTTGGCGTTTGCTTGGTATTACCAACGATGATTTTATCCGTACAACGGATGAGCGGCACGTTAAAAGCGTGCAAAAAATATTTGAGCGCCTCTACGAGCAGGGGGACATCTATAAAAGCGAGTATGAAGGATGGTACTGTACCCCCTGCGAATCATTTTGGACGGATCATCAGCTTGAAGACGGCAAATGTCCGGACTGCGGGCGGGAAGTACAGAAAACCCGTGAAGAAAGTTATTTTTTCCGCGCGTCCAAATATGCGGACAAGCTGATTGGCTACATCAACGATCATCCGGATTTTATTCAGCCTGAAAGCCGTAAAAATGAAATGCTCAAAAATTTTCTTTTGCCGGGCCTGGAAGACCTGTGTGTTTCGCGTACGTCTTTCAAATGGGGTATTCCCGTCACATTTGACCCGGACCATGTCATGTACGTTTGGATAGACGCGCTTTCCAACTACATTACGGCGCTCGGGTATCTTTCGGACGATGATTCGAAATTCAAAAAATACTGGCCGGCAGATTTGCACCTGGTAGGAAAAGAAATTGTCCGTTTTCATACCATTATCTGGCCTACTATGCTGATGGCGCTTGGGCTTCCTTTGCCAAAGCAGGTATACGGGCACGGATGGCTGCTTTTGCAGGGCGGAAAAATGAGCAAATCCAAAGGAAACGTCGCGGATCCCGTAGTTTTGATTGACCGCTACGGCAGCGACGCGATCCGCTATTTTCTGATGCGGGAAATTCCTTTTGGTTCGGACGGCCTGTTTTCCAATGAAGCGCTTCTTTCGCGCATCAATGCAGACCTGGCGAACGACCTTGGAAACCTTTTGTCCCGTACGGTCACCATGATCGACAAATATTTTGACGGGAAGGTGCCCTCGCCCATCCGCCCGGGCATAGAAGACGAGCAACTGCTTAAAACCGCTTCCGCCCTGCCCAAAGAAGTCAGGGAAGCAATGGAAGGGCTTAAGTTTTCAGACGCGCTTTCGGCAATCTGGCAGTATGTCGGCCTGCTGAACAAATATATAGATCTGACCGCTCCGTGGGTACTTGCCAAAGATCCGGAAAACAAGGAAAACATGGGACGCCTTTCGGCTGTTTTATACCATCTGGCAGAAGGACTTAGGATCGTTTCCATTCTTATTTCGCCCGTAATGCCGGACACTGCGCTTGAAATACGCGCGCAGCTCGGCATATCCGGGGACCTCGGCACATGGAATAGCGCGCTCAGTTACGGCGCTCTTGCCGAAGGGACGCAGGTTAAGAAGGGGAATGCGCTTTTCCCGCGCATTGATATCGGCAAAGAGATGGCCGCCCTTGAAAAACTTACCGGGCAAAAACCGGCGCCGGAGAAAAAAGAAGAACCAGCGGCTGAAAAAATCACAATAGATGATTTTAAAAAGGTCGTCCTTAAAACGGCCAAAGTAACGGCATGCGAAAACCTTGAGGGCTCGGACAAACTTTTAAAGCTGACCGTCCGCTGCGGGGATGAGATGCGCACTATTGTTTCGGGCATACGGGAATCCTACCCGGCCGAAGAGATGGTGGGGAAAACGGTGGTGATCGTGGCCAACTTAAAACCGGCAAAGCTTAGGGGCGTGCTTTCGGAAGGCATGCTGCTTGCGGTGGGAGACAATCCAAACGTTGCCCTGGTTGCTCCCGAAAAAGAAACACAGGACGGAAAGACGGTAGGCTGATGTTTTTTGATACCCATACCCACCTGCTGGACGAGCGGTTTGACGAAACCCGCGGGGAGATCATAGCGGGATTTGAGCGGGACGGCATAGATTTTATTGTGGAGTGCAGCACCGACGCTTCGGATGTCGCGCAGTCGGTCCGTTTGGCCGAAGCAAACCGGAAGATCTATGCCGCGATAGGCATTCATCCGCATACGGCGGGGGAATATTCCGCCGAAGTGGAACAGAAACTCCGCACGCTGGCGCAAAGTCCCAAAGCGGTTGCAATCGGCGAGATCGGGCTTGACTTTCATTATGATTTTTCGCCGCGAAATGTGCAGGAAAAAGTTTTTGCGGCGCAGATAGAGCTTGCAAAATCGCTGGACCTGCCTGTTGTGGTCCATAGCCGGGAAGCGACGGCGGCAACCTATGAAATTTTGGCCGATTCCGGTGTGCGCGGGGAACTGCATTGCTTTTCAGGCAGTGCGGAAACGGCGGAACGTTATCTGGCCAAGGGATTTTATATTGCTTTCGGCGGGTCGGTCACTTTTAAAAACGCCGCTAAAGTGCAGCGCGCCGCGCAGGCCGTTCCTTTGGAGAGGATGCTTATTGAAACAGACTGTCCGTATCTTGCGCCCGTACCCATGCGCGGCCATACCAATCAGCCGGCATATGTGCGGTATGTGGCCGAAAAGCTGTCCGGGATCAAAGGGGTTTCGGCAGAGGAAATTGCAAACGTTACGCGCAAAAACGCGATGCGGTTATTTCATATAACGGAGGACTGAATTTGGATACATATGTATACGAGTATAAAGGAAGGGCGTACATCAATCTGACCAACCGGTGCACAAACGACTGTACGTTCTGCATCCGCAATCATCAGGACGGTGTGGGCGGGCATAGCCTTTGGCTTGAGCGGGAGCCTGCTGCGGCCGATGTGATCGCGCTTTTGAAGGAAAACCCAAGAGACGTGGTGTTCTGCGGCTTTGGGGAACCCACCATCAAGATAGAAGAACTCAAAGAGATCGCAAAATATGTCAAAGGGTACGGCGGGCATGTGCGCCTCAACACCAACGGGCATGCGAGCGCTTTCCACGGGCGGGACATTGCCGCCGAACTGGTCGGGTTGGTGGACGAGGTTTCCATCAGCCTCAATAATTCCAACGCAAAGCAGTATAACGAAGTTTCACAAAGTTCCTACGGGGAGCAGGGGTATGCCTATCTGCTTGCCTTTGCGCGGGATTGCGTTCGTCACGGGATCAAGGTGACTTTTTCGGTCATGGACCTGATCGGGGAAGAAAACATTGCCGAGAGCAAAAAAATTGCGGACGACGTCGGCGCCGAATTCCGAGTGCGGCGCTACTGCTGAGAGAAAATCAAAAAAAGCGGGTTTAGCTTTAAAAAAACAATATCCCGGAAGAAAGACTTCCGGGATATTGTTTTTAATAAAATTTTTCTAAATCAAAGTTCTTTTTGCAGCATCAGAATTTCTTCGCCGTCCAGTATTTCGCTTTGCATGCTGTCACAGGCAACAAACTGCAGCTGCTCGCGGTATACTTTGAGCGCCTTGTAATTGGAGGGGTCTACGTTGACCTCCACAATTTTTATGCCAAAAGACTGCATATCCGCAAAAGCGATGTTCAAAAGGGATATCCCAAGGTTTGGGGTTTCTTCGGGATTCGCTACGTTGATGCTGTGCAAAAAAACTTTATCCGGATTGTCAAAATTCCGCATAAAATAAACCGTTCCGAGGATACGGTCGTTTTCTACTGCAACATATACGCGCGCATGCCTGAGCATAGCGATCAGTTCAAAAACGTCCAGCGCCGTCCCGTCATCGTACGATGCGCTTTCCATTTGAACCAACTGTTCAACCAAATCGAAATCCCGTTCTTTTATATGAAAATACTCAATAGCCAATGGCGTCGATACCTCCTTTAAAAAAGACTACACATATTAAATAAGCATATTATACAATCATATTGCCGCGTTTGCAAATGAATCATTTGCCGGACGGCGGCGCGAAGGGCCGGTCTGCGTATTTTTGGCCCGGAAGCGTCTTTGCGGAAAAACTGAAATAGCCGTGCCCCGAAAAGATGATGTGGTCCAAAACCTCAATCCCCAAAGGAGACAGGGCGGCTGCAAGGGCGCGGGTGGTTTTCCCGTCTGCGCTGCTCGGGCGCGGGTCGCCGCCCGGATGGTTGTGCGCAATGATCACCTTGGAAGCGTGCAGGCGTATCGCACACTCGGCCACCTGCCGCGGATAGACGGTCGCGTCGTCCACGCTGCCCCGGCTTACACAGTCATAATGTTTTAAGCGGAATTGATTGTCCAGGCAAAAAACATACACCAATTCCACCGGCCGCCCGAAAAGGATGGGACGAATAAAGTCTGCGGCCTGTTCGACCGTAGACAGGGGCCGGCGGGTATCGGCGTTTTCTATCCAGAACTTGCGCGTCATCTCGGGCAAAAGTTTGATGAGGAGCGCGCTTCCTTCGCCGATGCCCTCTACTTTGGCAATGTCGCTTATGTCCGCTTCAAAAAGACGGGCCAGCGAACCGAAGCGGTCAAGAAGCCGGTGGGCCGCCGGGTTGGTGTCGACGCGCGGAAGCGCGTAGAACAGCAAGAGCTCCAGTGCCTGGACGTCCGAAAAAGAAGAAAGGCCTTCGGTTTTAAACCTTTCTTTCATGCGCTTCCTGTGTCCTTCGTGCATAGCGGTATCCCCCGGATTTTTAAGCGTTTTACTAAAAAAATTTTCGCGACGGTTTTATTATAACATAAGCGCCAAAGCCGCAGGATGCATTTTTTGACGGCGCCAAAAAAAATGTGTAAAATAGGGAATTGTTTGATATAATAAAACGAGTATATTGGATAGGAAAAGGATAGGAAGAACAAAAAATGTTGGATTTCACACTGGCAACCAGCAAGGAGCAGATCCTGGAAGCGCTGGGAGGCCTTTTAAAAATCAAAAGCGTGAAAGATGAGCCGCAGGTAAATATGCCGTACGGCAAAGGCGTTTTTGACGCGCTTTTGTATATGCTGAATCTATCCGAAAAACTGGATTTTGACAGCGTGAACCTTTTTTCCCATATCGGCTATGTGGAGTACGGCGAAGGAGAGGACGTTTTTGCGATCCTCACGCATCTGGATGTGGTGCCGGCCGGTGAAAACTGGACGGTCGACCCTTTTGCCGCGACGGTCAAAGACGGCCGCATCTACGGCCGCGGCGCCGTGGATAACAAAGGACCGGCGGTGGCTGCCCTTTTTGCGCTGTATGCCATCAAGGAAAACTGCAAAAGCCTTAATAAACGCGTGCGTCTGATTTTTGGCTGCGACGAAGAATCAGGATGGTCGGACATGGATTTTCTCCGTGAGAAAGACCCCATTGAACCGGTCATGGCCATTTCGCCGGATGCGACATTCCCCATTATCAATGCGGAAAAAGGATTGATGCAGATCACGGTGAGCACACCTTCAGGCAGCGCGCCCGAAGGCGGCGTTGCGCTGGTATCCCTTACGGGGGGCGACCGGGTGAACGTGGTCCCTAATTTTGCCCGGTGCGTGCTGCGCGGGCAGCCGGATACAATTTTGTCCGCAGTGGAGATATACAACGGGGATGCGGCCTATAAATTCAAAGCGGAAAAAACAGGCGAAGAGGTCACGATATCTTCTTTTGGAAAAGCCGCGCACGGTTCCAGGCCGGAAGACGGCGTGAACGCGCTTGCCTTTCTGATTTCGTTTTTAAATACGCTGCCCTTAAAAAAGAGCGCCTTGAGCGACATTGTCTACGCGCTGGGAGAATGGGTCAATACGGAATATTCGGGCGCGCGCATCGGGATTGCCGGTAAAGATTTTTCGGGCGCGCTCACCTTAAATTTAGGCGCCCTTAAGGAAGAAGACGGGCAGATCAAGGCACTCATCGATATCCGGTATCCGGTGCATGCCGACAAGGAAAAGATTTTAAGCAAACTTTTGGCCGCGTTTTCCGATTTCAGGCTCCATGTGGATTTTTCGCTCCCCGCCCATTTTGTGGACGAAGGGACAGAGTTTATCCAAAAGCTCAAAGAAGCCTACAGTGAGGTAACGGGAGAAGAAGCCCGGTGCGTCAGCATCGGCGGGGCCACCTATGCCCGCGTGTTTGAAAACGCGGTCGCATTCGGGCCGCTTTTTCCGGGGGAAGACGAAACAGAACACCAGGCGGACGAATATATCAATATAGATTCGCTGATCCGGGCCGGAGATATCATAGCCAACGCTATTTTAAAAATTTGCACTTAAGCTGTTTTTGGAGGAAAGCATGAAGCGACTTACAAGCGACGAATTGAGAGAACTTTATCTGTCATTTTTTAAATCCAAGGGGCACGCCATTATCAAAAGCGCGTCCCTGATTCCGGAAAACGATCCGACGGTCCTTTTTACCACCGCGGGCATGCATCCGTTGGTACCGTACCTTTTGGGAGAGAAACATCCGGCCGGCACCCGGCTCGTAGATGTGCAAAAGTGTGTTCGTACCGGAGATATCGACGAAGTGGGAGACGCTTCCCACTGCACGTTTTTTGAAATGCTCGGGAACTGGTCACTCGGCGATTATTTTAAAAAAGAAGCCATTGCCTGGAGCTATGAATTTTTGACCAGCGAGCAGTGGCTTGGGATCGACCCGGATACGCTGTATTTTTCAGTGTTTGCGGGAGACGACGACGCGCCCCGTGATATGGAGTCTTTTGAAACATGGCGAAGCATGGGCGTCTGTGAAGACCATATCTTTTTTCTGCCCAAGAAAAACAACTGGTGGGGCCCCGCCGGGATCACCGGACCCTGCGGCCCGGACACTGAAATGTTTATAGATACCGGAAAACCAAAGTGCTGCGAGGCGTGCGACCCGTCCTGTGACTGCGGAAAATATCTTGAGATCTGGAACGATGTTTTTATGCAGTACAACAAAAAAGAGGATGGAAGCTACGAACCCCTGTCTCAGATGAATGTGGATACCGGCATGGGCCTCGACCGCACCATTACCATTTTGCAGGGGGTCAAGTCCGTATATGAGACCGACGTTTTTGCGCCGGTTATCAAAAAGATAGAGTCCCTTTCCGGAAAGAAATACGCGGAAGACGAAAAATCGTTCCGCATCATTGCCGATCATGTGCGCTGTGCAACTTTTATGATCGGTGACGAGCGGGGCATCACGCCGTCCAATGTGGACCAGGGGTATGTTCTCCGCCGGCTGATCCGGCGGGCGACCCGTTTTGCGGGCCAGATTGGAATAGAGCAGGATAAACTTTCGGAAATCGCGCAGGCAGTGGTGGACAAGTATGAAACGGCTTATCCGGAACTGAAAGAAAACAATATAAAAATCATCCGCGAGATCGGCAAAGAGGAAAAACGCTTCCAAAAGACCATCACGCAGGGGCTGCGCGAGTTTGATAAACTGGCCGCCAGGCTTGAGGGAACGGAAATAGACGGGAAAAGCGCTTTTAGGCTGTATGATACGTTTGGATTCCCGATTGAGTTTACGCTGGAGATAGCGGCCGAACGCGGGCTTTCGGTGGACAAAGCGGGCTTTGACAAAGCGTTTGCCCACCACCAGGAAATTTCCCACGCGGGCGCGGAGCAGCGCTTTGCGGGCGGCCTGGCGGATACCGGGGAGCAGACGGCGCGGCTGCATACCGCGACTCATCTGCTTTTGGCGGCGCTCCGGAAGTTTTTGAGTGAAGATATTAACCAAAAAGGATCAAACATAACGGCAGACCGTCTGCGGGTGGATTTCAATTTCAACCGGAAAGTGGAGCGGGAGGAGCTTGACCAGGTAGAAGAATATGTAAACCGGGCCATCAGCGACGGCATCCCGGTTATAATGGAAGAGATGACGCTGGATGAAGCCAAGGCACAGAACGCGGTAGGCGTGTTTGAATCCAAATACGGAGAAACGGTAAAAGTTTATACGGTAGAAGGGTACTCCAAAGAAATCTGCGGCGGGCCCCATGCCGCCAACACCGCGGAACTCGGGAAATTCAGAATTGTGAAAGAACAGAGTTCCTCTTCCGGCGTTCGCAGGATCAAAGCGGTTTTGGAGTAGGCGGCAGCCGCTGAAAGCTTTCTTGCAGGGCAAATAAAAAACAGGTTTTAAAAACCTGTTTTTTGATGCAAAAAAGCGGCCCGTCAGTCGATCCACTGGATCTCGTTTAAGGGCCATATGATGAACAGCGCCCGGCCGATGATCATGTCCCGGCTGATGCTGCCCACATAGCGGCTGTCCTGGGAATTCGCCCGGTTGTCTCCCATCACGAAGACGCTGTCTTCGGGAACGGTGACCGGGGCCATGTCGTGATACGTTTCGCCGCTCGTATAGTCTTCGGTCAGCGGCTCCCCGTTAATATAAACGGTGCTGTCACGTATCTCCACTGTTTCTCCCGGAAGGCCGATGACGCGTTTTACGAAAGCGTCGTCGCTTTTCGGGTAATGAACAATCACAATTTCACCCCGCTCGGGCAAGCCGAAATAACGGGAGACCTTCTCTACGCCCAGACTCTGGTGCGAATGAAGGGTGGGGAGCATGGAGTCGCCGTCCACCCGGATCGGTTCAAATACAAACGTGCGGACCAAAACAGCTATGGCAATCGCGATCGCAATGGAAATGACCCATCCGAGACCGGACTCTTTTTTCCGCCCTTCACTTACGTTTCTCATACACTTTTCAACTTTCAAGTAAATGGATCTGGTCAAACGGCCATATCACCAGCAGGCCGTCGCCCAAAATATAATCGATGGGAATGGGGCCTACCGAAGCTGCGCGCGAGTCAAGCGACTTTGAGCGGTTGTCTCCCATTACAAAAACAGTATTTTCGGGAACGGTGATTTCGGCCATGTCGTCATAGGTGATGCCTTCGGAAAGGTAATCTTCCGTAAGAGGCTCTCCGTTTAAGTAAACGGTGCTATCTTTGATTTCAACGGTGTCGCCGGGATAGCCGATCAGCCGCTTCACATAATACCCGGGCATATTTGGATACCGGGTAATCACAATTTCGCCGCGCGCGGGCAAATGAAAATAGCGGGAGACTTTTTCAACAACCACCCGCTGGCTGGAATTTAAGGTGGGGAGCATGGAATCTCCGTCCACCAGGACAATTTCAAATACAAAAATACGCAGGCCGAGCGAAATGATGACGGCCAGGACAATTGTAATAACCCAGCTTCTTGCGGTGCTGGATTTTTTTTGCTTTTTTTCTTTTTCCGGTTCTTCCTCTTCGGGTTCTGGGGGAGGGGCAGCTTCGACCTGGGGCTCGACCGGGGTCTGTTTTTTATGGTATTTTTGCACGCGTGATGCAAACTGCTCTTCCGGAACTTTGTTTTCCATCCATCCATCCCCGCTAAAAAAATTTTTATACCTATAATCTATTAAATTATACCAAAAAAGAGCAAAAAGGCAAATAGAAAAGTTTAAGTTGATTTTAAAAGGGCGAGCCTATATAATATTTGTTGGACAAGAATTTTTTATCAGGAGGTGAAAATTCGTGGACGCTGATCCCCGATTACGGATCAATAATCAAAATTCTATAAAAGCGGGGAGAAGGGATGCGTTTTTTGCCTATCGTTGACCCGCTTTTATAAGAAAGTGGGTGAACAACTTGATCAAAATCATGACAACCGCCAGAGGGAACGTTCTTCAGGAAATTTCTTCGATCGAGACGCATGCCTGGATCCATCTTTCCGATCCGACCAAGGAAGAACTTGCGCGGGTCTCCAGCGAAATAGGCGTGGAAACCGAATTTCTCCATGCCGCGCTGGACGAAGAAGAAACCGTCCGTATAGATGCGGAAGGCGACCAGACCCTTATCCTGGTAGACATCCCCATGGTGCAGCCGGAAGGCACATCATTTTTGTACACAACCATACCGCTTGGCATTATCATGACGCCGGACAATATCGTAACCGTATGCCTCGAAGAAACTTCCATTGTGGAAGATTTCTGGAACAACCGCGTGCGGGGATTTGACGCGTCAAAACAAGCGCGGTTTGTGCTGCAGCTTTTATACAAGAACGCATCCAAATACCTGCAGTACCTGCGCCAGATCGACAAGCTTTCAACGCAGGTGGAAAACGCGTTGCACAAATCCATGAAAAACAGGGAGCTCATACAGATGCTCCGGATCGAAAAATCGCTGGTGTTTTTTGCGACGTCGCTTAAATCCAATGAGATCGTTCTTGAAAAAATGCTCAAAAACAACGCCATTAAACGCTATCCGGACGATGTGGACCTTCTCGAAGACGTTATTATTGAAAACAAGCAGGCCATTGAAATGTGTACCATCTACCGGGATATCCTTTCGGGCACGATGGACGCCTTTGCGTCGGTGATTTCCAACAACCTGAATATCGTCATGAAACTTCTGGCCGCCATCACCATTGTAATGGCCATCCCCACCATGATCGCAAGTTTCTGGGGGATGAATGTAGGCGGCCTTCCGTTTGCGGCTTCCTCGTCGGGTTTTTGGATTGTGATGGCTCTGTCGGGCGCTCTTTCCGGCGTGACCGCTTTTATCCTGTGGCGTAAAAAAATGTTTTGATACCGTCCCTAAAAAGCCGCGGCGCTTCGGGCGGTCTGCCGGCTTTATGGGTTTGAATTTTTGCAAATTGAAATATACGGATTTTTGTGGTATAATACGACCGCTTTAAAAGAAACGCACAAAAACCGTTTAAACAAAGGGGCAAAGACTTGATTGAAAAACTTGTGATCAGAGGCGGCGTGCCGCTTCGCGGAGAAGTAGATATAACAGGCGCAAAAAACGCGGCGGTAGCCATTTTGCCCGCAGCCATTCTGGCTGAAGGCGTGTGCACCATTGAAAACCTGCCGAACATAGCGGACGTTCTTATTTTGCAGAAGATATTAGAATCACTGGGCGCCATTGTGGAATTTGATCCGGAAGAAAAAATCATGCGTATTGACACGGCTCCCGTCAATACGAGCCAGGTATCCATATCGCTGGTGAAAAGCCTTCGGGCCTCCTACTATTTCCTGGGCGCGCTTTTGGGCCGCTTTGGAAGATCAGAGATTTATCTGCCCGGCGGCTGCGCCATAGGCGAGCGGCCCATAGACCAGCATACCAAAGGCATGGAAATGCTGGGAGCCACCGTGAAAACGGAATACGGAAAGCTGGTTGCGGAATCTTCCGGCAAGCTTACGGGAAAAGACATTTATCTGGATATCGTGTCCGTGGGCGCGACCATCAATCTGATGCTGGCCGCAGTGCGGGCGGAAGGATATACCACCATTGCCAATGCCGCCAAGGAACCGCATGTGGTGGATGTTGCAAACTTTTTGACCTGCATGGGCGCCAAAATCAAGGGCGCCGGGACGGACGTCATCCGCATCACCGGCGTTCCCAAGCTGCACGGCTGCAATTATTCCATTATTCCAGACCAGATAGAAACCGGTACGCTCATGATTGCCGCGGCAGCCACCCGGGGCGACGTGTACCTGAGGAACGCCATTCCAACGCATATGGAGGCCCTGTCTGCAAAAATGCTGGAAATGGGTATCAATGTAGAGGAAGGCTCGGACTACATCCATGTGGTCTGCGACAAAAAACCCAAGGCAGTGCATATAAAAACCCTGCCCTATCCCGGTTTTCCGACCGACCTGCAGCAGCCCGCAACCGTGCTCTTATCTACGGCGATGGGAACCAGCGTGATTGTGGAAAACATATTCGAGTCGCGTTTTAAGCATATCAATGAAATACGCCGCATGGGCGCCAAAGTAAGCATAGACGACCGCGTTGCGGTGGTGGAAGGGGTGGAGCGCCTGACGGGCGCGCCGGTCCGCGCGACCGACCTGCGGGCGGGCGCGGCGCTGATCGTGGCCGGCCTGATGGCCGACGGCACGACCGAGATCCACAACATAAAATATATAGACCGCGGATACGACCATATTGAAAACAAGTTAAAAAAGCTGGGCGCGGATATCCGGCGCGAAGAAGTAAACATTGCGGAAGACGAGTATTACTATTGATGCCGTATTTCAGGCGAAGCTTTACAATAAAAAAAACAGCCTTGGGGCTGTTTTTTGGTTTTATGTTTTTTATTTTCCGTTTGAAAGGCCGGACAGGTCGTAAGGCGTTTCCTGATAGACATAATAATTAAGCCAGTTGGAAAAAAGCAGGTTTGCATGTCCGCGCCAGCGGATGATGGGGTCTTTGTTCGGATCGTCGTCTTCAAAATAATTTTTGGGCGGCGCAACGGCAAGGCCGCGGGAAAGGTCCCGGCGGTATTCGTCGCGCAGCGTATAGCGGTCGTATTCGGGGTGGCCGGTCACATAAACCTGCCGTCCGCCGTTGCCCTGCACAATATACACGCCCGATTCTTCCGATTCGCACAGGATCTCCAGGCCATCCACCTTTTCAATGTCGGTGCGGCGCACTTCGGTATGCCGTGAATGGGGGGCCCAGAACGTTTCATCAAACCCGCGCGTCAGCGGAACGGTCCGGTTGTTGCAGGTGTGGCGGAAAATGCCGAACATTTTTTCGTCCAAAATATATTTCGGGATGCCGTAATGGTAATATAGCCCCGCCTGCGCGCCCCAGCAGATGTGCAGCGTGGAAAACACGTGGAGGTGGCTCCATTCCAGTATGCGCGTAAGTTCGTCCCAGTAGTTCACTTCTTCAAAAGGAATCTGCTCCACCGGGGCGCCCGTGATGATTAAACCGTCAAACTTCTGGTCCATGACCTCGTCAAACGTGGAGTAGAAGGTGTTCAAATATTCCTCGGAAGTGTTTTTGGAAATATGGGTCGCGGGATGCAGCAAAACAATCTCCACCTGCAGCGGCGTGTTGGATAAAAGACGGAGCAGCTGGGTCTCTGTTTGCTCTTTGGTAGGCATAATATTCAAGATGGCAATCCGCAGCGGGCGGATATCCTGCGTTTGTGCCCGTTCAACGGGCATGATAAAGATCCCTTCTTCTGAAAGGACCTGGACCGCCGGCAGATCTCCATTGATATTTATGGGCATGTTGTAAACTCCTTTGGCATCACAGTACTGTTTGACGTTCATTATACTTTATAATAAAATAGTTGTATACACTTACAGACAAAAAAATTGCCGGAGGTGGCCCGTATGATCAAGGAATGGCTGCAGGCTGAAGCCCTTAAACTGGCCGAAGACCTGACACGGATCAACATTGAAAACATGGCGGAAGACAACATCAGCGGTTTCGGGATGAAGGGCAGGGTGGAAAAACTGATCGACCTCATCCGCTCGGCAATGTTTCCGAACATCTATCAGAGGAATATCAAAAATACGGATTTTCTGGACATGGTGGTGTGTGACCGCCTGCAGCAGGGCGCGATTCTGCTATATGAAATATGCCGCGACTTTATGGTGAACAAATGCAGGCGCCAAAACAAAAACGGCGCGGACTGCGACGAATGCAAGGAAGCCGCGCAGAAAATCACCATTGCGTTTATGGACAGCCTGCCAAAAATCGCTTCCGTGCTTAATACGGATATCCAGGCCGCCTATAACGGCGACCCTGCGGCGGTCTCCAAAGAAGAGATCCTGCTTTCCTATCCCGCGTTTGAGGCTATCAGTATTTTCAGGCTGGCGCACAGGCTGTTTGAACTGAACGTACCGCTGTTGCCCCGCATCATGACCGAATTTGCGCATCAGAAAACAGGCATAGACATCCACCCGGGCGCAACGGTGGGGGAATATTTTTTCATTGACCACGGCACCGGCGTGGTGATTGGAGAGACCTGTGTGATCGGCAGCCATGTCAAGATCTATCAGGGCGTCACCCTGGGCGCAAAAAGTTTTGAATTGGACGAGCACGGCAATCCCGTAAAGGGCATCAAACGCCATCCCAATATTGAAGACCATGTGGTCATCTATTCGGGCGCGACCATTCTGGGCGGCGATACGGTGATCGGACAACACAGCGTCATCGGCGGCAATGTCTGGCTCATGACTTCGGTAGAGCCTTATTCCACCGTCTATAACGCGCAGCCTTCGCCGATCATCAAGAAATAAAGGCCCGGGATTAAAAGCAAAAAACCATGCACGGCCGTGCATGGTTTTTTATAAAAGGGTATCCGGCTTTGCGGATCTTTAAAAATCAGTCTTCAAAAAGAACAAACTGCTGTTTGTTTACGTCCCCCGAGCCCAGCGTGACCACAATGTCGCCTTCCTGCCAGTTTTGACGGAGATAATCCCGTATATCGACAAAGGAAGGGAGGTATCTTGCGTTTCCCGAATTTTTGTTGATCTCATTAACCAGATCGGTGGCGTGGATATCGCCGCGGTCAATGTCCCGGCCGGGATACAGGTCGGGAACCAGCACTTCGTCCGCGTCAAAAAAGCTGGTGCCGTATTTTATGCGCAGCGTCCTTGCCCGCGTAAAAGAATTGCACTGAAAAACGACCCAAAGCTTTTTGTGCGGGTAGATGTGCGCGGCCGCAAGGCAGGCTTTGATCTCGCTTGGGTGATGCGCGTAGTCGTGAAAGATCTTTACGCCGTTTTTTTCGCCTATCAGTTCAAAACGCCTTCCGGCCAGGTGATAGCCTGCAAGGGCCTGCGCGCAGGTATCCAGGCCGACGCCGAACACTTCGTATGCGTACAGGCAGGCGGCCAGCGCGTTTTCAAGGTTGTGCAGTCCGGGCACGTTCAGTTTGATCTTGCCCATGGGACAGCCGTGTGAGGTGATAACGGCGCCCGCGTTGCCCATTTTGTCAAAAGCGACGTCCGAGAGCGACCAGTCCGCGTCTTCGGTCCCGTAGGTGATCACCCGGCAGGACACCTCGCCGGAAAGACGCCGGGTCAGCGGGTCGCTCACATTTAAAATGAGCGTATTTCCATCATTTTTCAGTTTGCGTACAAATTCCGCAAAGGTCTGGTAAATATCTTCAATATCCCGGTAGACGTCCAGATGGTCGTCGTCGATATTGTTGACCAGTATGTAAGTGGGAGAGAGCGTTAAAAAACTTTTGACGTATTCGCAGGCTTCGGTGATGAAGATATCGCTTGTTCCAAGCTTTACGCCGCCGCCCAGAAAGTCTACCATTCCGCCCACATGGACCGTACAGTCCACATCCGCCGTCTGCATAATGAGCGCAAGCATGGAGGTGATGGTGGTTTTTCCGTGGCATCCGGATATACAGGCGACCCTGCCGTAGCGGGAAGAGAGCATGCCTAAAAGGACGGAACGCTCCAGCATGGGGAGGCCGTTTTCCTGTGCCCAGGCATATTCGGGGTTGGCGGGCTTGATGGCCGCCGTGTAAATCACCAGGTCGGCGCCGGCCACGTTTTTCTGATCGTGCCCGATGGTGTAGGGAATGTCGAGGTTTTTTAATTTCTCGGTAAATGCCGATTCTTTCAAATCGCTTCCAGTGACATGAAAACCATTTGTTTTAAGGATTTGGGCCAGCCCGCTCATGGAGCATCCGCCGATTCCGATAAAGTGAACGCGCTTGCCCTTATATTCGTTTAGATCGATCATATGTTTCTCCAATATTCGTTACTGGGTATATTATACTGATTCCCTGCTTTTTAATCAACTGGTTAATGAAATATCTTTTCACAGCAAAAAAACGGATAAAATCGTATTAAATTGTCAGCAAAAAAGGATTTTTGCGGTTTGTGGAGAATATAAAGAAGTAGGAGAAGTCTAATCATAGCTAAGTGGTGGAGGAAATATGATGAACATAACAGATATCCGAATCAGAAAAATTGAAGCATTAGGAAAAATGAAGGCAATTGTTTCGGTCACATTTGACGATATGTTTGTGGTTCACGACATGAAGGTGATCGAAGGGCAGAGCGGACTTTTCATTGCAATGCCCAGCCGGAAAACGCCGAGCGGCGAGTACAAAGATATTGCACATCCAATCAATTCGGAAACACGAGAGCTGATCCAGCAGCGGATTCTGCAGGAATACGAATCAATGCCCGAAGACATGAAGGATAACAAAGCGGCAGCGGAAGGCTGACGCAAAAACACGTGCATATCAAAAAGCCCTTTTGCAAAAGGGCTTTTCTTTATGCTTTCATGGGCCGAAGCTTTATTGACGGCCCGGTGCTTTGCGGGTAAAATAAGACCGGACAAAAGAATTGTTTAAGTGAAGGAGAAAAGAGGATGAAAAAATACACGGCTGTGCTGCTGGCGGCGGGACAGGGAACGCGGATGAAGTCGGCCAGGCCCAAGGTGCTGCACGAAGCGGCAGGCCTGCCCATGATCGCATGGCCGATCCTGGCCCTTCGGGAAGCGGGCATCAATAAAATAGTCGTGGTTGGCGGTCCTCAAATGGACGGCCGTCTGCGCGAGGCGGTGGGCGAAGACGTTTTGCTTGCCGAGCAGGCCGAACGGCTGGGCACCGGCCACGCGGTGATGCAGGCGGCGCCTTATTTGCAGGAAGACGGGTATGTGGTTATCCTGCCGGGCGATATGCCGCTGGTCACGGCGGACACCATTCAAAAAGTCTGCGGCGCGGCCGAAGAGCAAAATTGCGCCTGCGTCGTGCTGACCGCCCTGTACGACGACCCAACCGGTTACGGCAGGGTCATACGGGACAGCGAGGGCTGTGTGCTTCGGATCGTGGAAGAAGCCAATGCTTCGGCAGAGGAAAAGCAGGTCCGCGAGGCCAATGCGTTTGTCTATTGTATCAAAGCGCCCCTGTTGGTCAAATATTTAAAAGAGCTGGTTCCCAAACCGCCCAAGAGCGAATATTACCTTACCGATGTGGTGGAACTTCTGATTGCTTCGGGGGAAAAGGTGGGTGCGGTCACCGTGGATGCGCAGCAGTGCCTGGGGGTTAACGACCGCGTGCAGCTGGCGCAGGTTTCCGCGCTGCTGCGCGGGCGTATTGCCAAGGCGCATATGGAAAACGGCGTTACGCTGATCGATCCGGGCAATACCTATATTGACGCGCATACAAAAATAGGGCGGGACACCGTCATTTATCCGGGCGTGGTTTTAGAAGAAAGCGAAGTGGGCGAAGACGTTATTTTATATCCGGGCAGCCGCATTTATAAAAGCGTTGTCAAAGACGGGTGCACGGTCCAGAATTCGGTGCTGCTGGAAAGCGAAGTTGGCGAGAAGACCACGGTTGGCCCGTATGCTTATCTGCGGCCGGGCACGCGCATTGCGGCCGGCTGCCGGATCGGCGATTTTGTGGAAGTAAAAAATTCGGTGGTCGGCGCGGGAACAAAGCTGCCGCACTTATCCTATATAGGGGATGCGGATCTGGGTGAAAAAATCAATGTTGGCTGCGGAACGGTATTTGTAAATTACGACGGAAAAAGAAAGCACCGGACGGTAGTGGAAGACGGCGTGTTTATCGGCTGCAACTCCAACCTGGTCGCGCCGGTGCGGGTGGGCGAAGGCGCGTACATCGCCGCAGGCTCAACCATTACGGACGATGTTCCGCCGCATACGCTGGCCATTGCGCGCAGCCGCCAGGTTATTAAGACAGAATGGAAAGACAAACGGAATGAAGAATAAAAAGGCAATTTTTTTTGACTTAGATGGAACGCTCCTTCCGGTAAACCCGGACAGGATGTTTAAAGAATATTTTGTGCGTTTAAAAAAAAGCGAACTGCTTTCCAAAATTGCAGACGACCGGGACTATGCCTTCCGCGTTTTTAACAAGGCGGGCTATGCCATGATGGAAAACGACGGGAGCGATTTTAACGACAATGTTTTTTTTCGGTATATAGAAGAAAAAACAGGACGGGGAAAAGAGCAGCTTAAAGGAGCGGTGGACGAATTTTATTCGCAGGTGTTCGAGGGGCTGTCCTGGCTGCTTGAGAAAAAAGGAAATTTTCAGCGGCAGGTCTTAGATACCGTTCGGGAAAAAGGATACCGTACGGTGCTGGCTACCATGCCGGTTTTCCCGTTACCCGCGGCCGTTTCCCGGCTGAAATGGGCCGGGCTTTCCTTAGATGATTTTTCTTATGTCTCGCATTATGAAAATTCCAGGTTTTTAAAGCCGGACCCCAGGTATTATGAGGAAATTTTAAAGAAGACCGGCCTTGAAGGACAGCAGTGTATCATGGTGGGGAACAATATTTCGGAAGACATGAGCGCCGCGGCGCTCGGTTTTGAGGTGTTTTTGGTCACCGGTTTTGAGATCGGAACATATGAACCGGGGCTGTACCCCGGCGGCGGGCTTTCCGACCTGCTTGATTGGGCGCGGGCGCTGCCCGGCGCAAAGGAGGCGTAATGGTTTGCATCATAGGCTTGGGCAATCCCGGCATGAAATACAAAAAAACAAGGCATAACGCAGGCTTTCGCGTGGTCGATCTGCTGGCCAGGGAGTACGGGATCCGCCTTAAGGGAAGCAAATTCCAGGCAAAGATCGGGGAAGGATTTGCCCACGGCAAAAAAATCCTGCTGGTAAAACCCCAGACCTATATGAACGACAGCGGGTGGGCGGTTTCAGCCGTTATGGATTATTTTAAGGTGCCCGAAAAAGACATTGTTGTTTTGGTGGACGATATGGACCTTCCGCTGGGTAGCCTCCGCATCCGTGAAAACGGGAGCGCGGGCGGACACAACGGGCTTAAATCCATTATAGGATATATAAAAAGCGAAGCGTTTACCCGGATCCGCATCGGCATCGGGAAACCCGAAGGCGGCAAAGGGACCATTCCTCATGTGCTCGGAAAATTCAGCGGAGACGAAAACGACGTAGCGGAACAGACGTTTCAGCGGTGCGCCGAGGCGGTGGACTGTCTGATCGGTGAAGGCGTTCAGATGGCCCAGAGCAGGTACAACGGATAAAAAGCAGGGCCCGGCCGCGCAGTAAGGGAGCCGGGGCTTAAAAAAGAGAGGTGCATCATTGCAAAACCTGATAGGGCAGACAATTGCTGAGCTGGATGAATCAAAGCAGTTGATTTCAGCCATACGGGGGGGGAAGCTGCCCGCCCCGATTCTTGGCGTGTCCCAAAACGCCGCAATGCCGCTGCTTTTGTTCCTGGCGAAAGAAACCGGGCGCCGGGTGGTTTATGTGAGCGCGACGGCAGAAGAAGCCGCGCGCCGCGCAAAGAGAGGGATCCTTTTTCCCGCCCGGGATATTGAACTGCGCACGGTGGCCGCAAAAAGCCGTGAAGGCGCTTTTGCGCGCATCGAAGCGGTCTTTTCCAAAAAATCTTCCGTGATCCATATGCCTGTCCTGGCACTGCAGCAGAAAATGATGCCCCCGGCCGTTTTGAAGGAGCAGGCGCTGCGTGTTGCGGCGGGCAAACGGTATTCGGTGGATGCGCTTTTGGACACGCTGCTGCAAATGGGATACGAGCGTGTGGAAACGGTGTATGAAAAAGGACAGTTTGCGCGCCGCGGAGAAATTGTGGACGCATACTCTCCCTGTTACGGCACGCCCATCCGCGTGACCTTTTTTGACGACGAGGTGGAAAGCATCCGCCATTTTAATGAAAGCACCCAGAAGTCGGAAGGAAAGCCACTTGCGCAGGCAAGTTTTTTCCCCGCGGCGGAATTCATTCTGGACGGCGGAATGAAGGAAAAGGCGCGCGCCTACCTGCATTCTTTTGAAGAAGACGAAACGCCGCTGGGGGCGGCCGCCCGTGAAATGAGCTTTCAGATCGCAGAGTTCGGCACATTTGAAAATGCGGACAGTTTTTTGCCGGTCATGACGCGTACGGCGGATGTGACGGACTATTTTCCGGATGCACTTTTTGTTTTTGACGATTTCGAGCGCGCGCTTAAGCAGGCGCAGAAAAACAAAACGGACTTTGAAGCGGCTGTTTCTTCGCTTGAGAAGATCGGAGAGCTTTTTCCCATACAGAAAGACCTTCTGCTTGACGCAAAAGAAACCGCGGCCCGCATACGGGAGAGGACCCTGGATATTGCGCCGGTCGCCGCCGGCAGGTGGAAGCAGCCGCCGGTCGATTTTAAAATGCGGCAGGCGGCGCAGTTCGGCGGAAAGATGGACCTTCTGGCGGGCAGCCTCAAAAGCCGGCTTAAAAAAGGGTACCGGGTGGCGCTGTTTGCAGGCGGAAAGGCCGCGGCGCTCTCCCGCGCGCTTTCGGATTTCGACGTACTGGCGCCCGTTGGGACCGGCGGCGAAGGCGTGTTTGTTACGCCGGAGGTCTTAGACTATGGATTTGAGATCCCGCAGGCAAAAACCTATTTTCTGGGCGAATGGGATATCTGGGGCAAAGTCCACAAAAAAGGCGCAAAACCGGCGCGCTCAAAAAAGACGACGGAAGAACTTTTCACCGAGCTTGCCCCCGGCGACTATGTCGTGCACGAAGTACACGGCCGCGGCCGGTACCTTGGCCTTAAAAAGATGCAGGCTGCGGGCAGCGTGGCGGAGTACATGGAGATCGAATACAAGGGCGGGGACAAGCTTTATGTTCCCACCGCTCAAATCGACCGCGTGCAAAAATATATCGGCAGTGAAGACGGAACGCCCGCGCTGTCCCGTTTGGGGGGCCGGGAATGGGACAACACAAAAAACAAGGTCAGGGAGTCGGTCGCCAAGCTGGCCTTTGACCTGGTGGAGCTTTACGCCAGCCGCTTTGAAGCACGCGGATTCAAATTTGACCCGGATACCGTCTGGCAGCGGCAGTTTGAAGAAAATTTTGATTTTGAAGAAACCGAAGGGCAGGAGCAGAGCCTTGGCGAGATCAAAAAAGACATGGAGTCCGCCCGGGTCATGGACCGGCTGCTTTTAGGCGACGTGGGGTACGGAAAAACAGAAGTGGCCATGCGCGCCTGCTTCAAGGCCGTTATGAACGGAAAACAGGCGGCCATGCTGGTTCCCACCACGCTGCTGGCCCGCCAGCATCTTGCGACTTTCAAAAAGCGTTTTGAAGGGTTCCCGGTCGCGATAGACATGCTGAGCCGGTTTTCGGCTTCCCGTCACAAAGAGATTTTAAAAAATCTTGCGGACGGAAAGACGGATATCATCATCGGTACGCACAAGCTTTTGTCCAAAGAAGTGGCTTTCCGCGACCTCGGGCTGCTCATAGTGGACGAAGAACAGCGCTTCGGTGTGGCGCACAAGGAAAAAATCAAGCTTTTAAAGCAATCGGTGGATGTGCTTACCCTTTCGGCGACCCCTATTCCGCGGACGCTGGAGATGTCCCTCATCGGCATACGGGATCTTTCCACCATCAAAACACCGCCCGTATCCCGCAAACAGACCGAATCGTACGTGCTGCGTTATTCGGACAGCCTGCTGCGCGACGCCATCCAAAACGAGATCAGGCGCGGCGGGCAGGTATATCTGGTCTGCCGGCAGATCAAGCAGATGGACCGTTTGCTTTCGGACGTCAGGAAAAATGTCTCCGGGGCCAGGGTGGCGGCCGTGCACGGGCAGATGGGGGAGGCGCAGATCGAAAAGACGGTTTCGGATTTCATAGAAGGCAACACGGACGTGCTGGTCTGCACCACCATCATAGAATCCGGCATCGATATACCGGCAGTCAACACCATCATCATTTACGAAGCCGACAAATTCGGCTTATCCCAGCTTTACCAGCTGAAAGGCCGGGTGGGCCGGGGAGACAAGATTTCCCACGCATACTTTACTTACCTCGGCGGTATCATGGGCGAAAACGCAAAAAAACGCCTGCAGGCCATCCGGGAGTTTACGCAGCTTGGGTCAGGCTTTAAAATCGCAATGCGCGATCTGCAGATCCGCGGCGCGGGAAACCTTTTAGGCCCGGAGCAAAGCGGCCACATGGCCAGCGTGGGCTACAGCCTCTACTGCAAAATGATGCGGCAGGCGATCGAGGCCGTAAAAGGCAACCGGCCGGTGTTTGAAGAAGAATTTGAAACGGCGGTGGATCTTTCCCTGCCCGCCTATATCCCGGATACGTATATCGGGGAGGAAACGCACAAGCTGGACATGTACAAAACCATTTCCCGCGTGCAGACCCAAAGCGATATCAAAGAGGTCCGCCTGGAGCTGACCGACCGGTACGGAAAGCCGCCCCGGGAAGTGGAAAATCTGATCATCAGCGCGCTTATAAAAAAAATGGCGCATGACGCGGGAATCGCAAGCGTGATCCGCAAGGGAGCGGAGGTAGAGCTTAAATATGGCGAAAATGTAAATATTGACCCGGACCGCCTGATCCGCTTTTTAACCAAGATGGGCGAAAAAGCGCTTTTTAAAGCCACAAATCCGCCGGTCATCGTTTTTAAAAGCGCTTCTGTCCGGGAACTCACCGTGTTCCTGGGGTCACTAAAACGTTGCAAACCGGCCGCTTTGGCGGTATAATATCTTTAATTTTCTAAAAGAAGGAGAATGCTATGACGACATTTAAAAAAATAGCATCCGTTTTGGTCAGCGTTGCGCTGATGACGTCTCTGACCGCGTGTTCCATGGTTTCGGTGGATGACGAAAAAGACGCAAACCAGGTGGTCGCGGTGGTGGGCGATACCGAGATATTGAAACAAGATTTTATGGAGCAGTATGAAGCCTATACGGCTGCCTATGGATATGATGAAAGCTATTTGAGCGATTCCGCAAATGCGGAAACGGTGGCGCAGCTTAAGCAGTACATCCTGGATTCCATGGTCCAGGATGAAGCGGCATACCAGTATGCGATCGCCAACGGAATGGACCTGACGGACGAAGAAAAGCAGGAACAGAGCGATAACCTGGCGGAGACCGTGGAATCCTATAAGCAGACGATCCGCGAACAGGTGGAAGAAGAAGCCGCCGCAGACCCCTCTATTGATGTGGAAGCGGAAGTTGCCGCGCGGGAAGAAGAGCAGCTCTCACAGTATGACGAACAGTATGTGCAGGACACCATCCGTTACTATGTGCTGCAGAATTTTGCGGACAGCGTCCGGGAGACGGTCAATGTGACCGAGGAGGATGCAAAAGAGTACTATGACCTGCAGGTGGAAAACCAGCAGCTTATGCTGGACAATATGTCCACGTATGAAATGAACATCGCCATGGGCAATACCGTCTATGTGTATCCGGAAGGGACAAAAGCGGTCAAGCATATCCTGATCGCAATTCCGGACGATAAGCAGACTGAAATTGCGACCTACCGCTCGGAAGGCGACGATGAAACGGCGGATGCGGTCCTTGCGGAAGAACTGGCCAAGATACAGTCCACGGCGGACGAAGTGCTGGCCAAGGTAAAAGCCGGGGAAGATTTTGACACGCTGATCGAAGAGTACGGCGAAGATCCGGGCATGACGCAGGAGCCGGCCATGACCAAGGGCTATTATGTGTATCCGGACGACTCAAACTATGTAGAGTCTTTTGTGGACGCGTCGGTCGCGCTGGAAAACGTGGGAGATACTTCCGATCTGGTGGCCAGCGACTACGGCTACCATATCATCGAGCTCATTGCGATTCCCGACCAGGTGACGCCGTTTGACGAAGTCAAGGACGACCTGATCGACACCCTGCAGAGCAATCAGGAAAGTTCGGCGATTATGACCAAAAAGCAGGAACTTGTTGAAGAGATGAATGCAAAAGAGTATTACGACCGGCTGTAGAAAAAAGGGTTAAACCTTGCTTTTACAGAGAGCGGATACAAATAAAAGGCTTTGCGCAGGCAAAGCCTTTTTTGTATGCCGCCTCTTTGCCCGCGCCGTTGCAATACGCGCCGAATCCATATATAATATTCGTTGTTGAAGAACAAAACAGGGAAGGGATCAAATGTTATGCTGAAGGTATTATCGCTTGCAAACGGAGACTACGAAACGCTGACGCTTGCAGCCGCCCGCGCGCTTTTGGAAGCGGACGCGGTGATTCTGCAAACAGACCGGGCGGCCTGCGCCGGCCGGATCCGGCGGGAGGCCAAAGATTTTTATACGCTGGACGAAATTTTTGCCTCCGCCGAAAGTTTTGAAGAGCTTTACGAGCGGGGCGCAGATTTTATTATACAGGCGGCGGCCTCAAAAACGGTGGTTTTTGGTGTGATGGGCGGCCTTGCCGCCAACGGGTTTACGGCGGCGCTCCGCAAAAAGACCGAATTTGAAACTCTGCCGGGCGCGAGCTTTGAAAGCGTGGCCCAAAGCATTGCCTGCAAATATATGGACATTGACGCCTGCCAGAGCATCGCTGCGGCGGATATCCGCCGCCTTACGCTGGACAGCGGCGCCGCGGTCATCGTGACCGGGATCGACAGCGCGCTCATTGCGTCGGAGGCAAAACTGTTTTTGGAAGACTATTACGGGCAGGCCGAAGGGCTGCTCATAGGCGGAGAAAAAGAAAAAATGATCCCGCTTGGCGAGCTGGACCGGCAGGCGGACTATGGAACGGGCTGCACCTGGGTGCTGCCCGCGCTTGGAAGCCTTAAACGCGGCCGCTATACCTTTGGCGACCTCGTTTCCATCATGGCGCGGCTGCGCGGGCCGGGGGGCTGCCCCTGGGATTTAAAGCAGACCCATGAAACGCTGCGCCAGTATGTGATCGAAGAAGCGTATGAAGTCGTGGCTGCCGTGGATGAAAAAGACCCGGACGCGCTGGCGGATGAGCTGGGAGATCTGCTTTTGCAGGTGGTTTTCCATGCGCGCATCGGGCAGCAGAGAGGCGAATTTGATATCACGGATGTGACCAGCAATATCTGCTCTAAAATGATCCTGCGCCACCCGCACATATTCGGCAGCGTCACGGCCCATAGTGCGGAAGACGTGGTGACTAACTGGGAGGCCATCAAGCGGACGGAAAAAGGCCACCTGACAACCACCCAGACCCTGCAGGATATCCCGGCGGGGATGAGCGCGCTCATGCGCGCTTATAAAGTGCAGAAGAAGGCTGCGCATGCGGGGTTTGACTGGGAAGACGCCGCCGGCGCGCTTGAAAAGGCCGGGGAGGAAGAAGCCGAGCTGAAGGCGGAACTGGCCGGCGCAGATCCGGACAAAATAGAGGCCGAAGCGGGAGACCTGCTTTTTGCGTGGGTGAACGTTCTGCGCAAGACGGGCGTCAACCCGGAAGTCGCGCTTGCCCGGGCCACTCAAAAATTTATTGCCCGTTTTGCGTTTGTAGAGCAAAGCGCAGGGGCCGATCTGAAAGATTTGACCCTTGCGCAGATGGATGCGCTCTGGGAAGATGCAAAAAAGGCCGGATTATAAGAAAAAGTCCTTTAAAATGGGTTTTTTTTCTTGATTTCTCATCCCAAAAGGTTTATAATCTTCCAATAAAGGTCAGAAAAAAAGCAGATTTAAAACAACAATTCTTAAGGAGGAAAAAAAATTGAATAAAACGGAATTAATCGCTGCTGTTGCAGAGAAAGCTGCACTCTCCAAGAAGGATGCGGACAAAGCTATTTCGGCATTGATCGATGTGGTTGTGGACGGCGTAGCCGCCGGCGAAAAGATTCAGATTGTTGGATTCGGTACTTTTGAAGCCAGAGAAAGAGCTGCCAGAGTGGGAATCAATCCTCAGACCAAAGAACAAATCAAAATATCTGCTTCCAAGGTGCCTGGATTCAAGGCAGGAAAAGCATTTAAAGATGCTGTAAAATAAGTAACTTAATAAAGAGGGTGGCTGTGTCGCCACCCTTTTTTATTTGGCGTGTGCGTGCGGGCCCGTGCGAAAGCCGGACCCGAGAGTTTCTGCACAGCCTTGCAAATCGAAGCGGCTTTCTTTATAATACAGATCATCAAAACGGTTGGAGGAGCCCAAATGAGGCTGGACAAGTTTTTAAAAGTATCAAGGCTGATCAAGCGCCGTACGGTCGCGCAGAGCGCATGCGCGGGCGCGCGGGTGGAGGTCAACGGAAGGGCGGCCAAACCCGCCTACCAGCTTAAGGAAGGGGATGTTCTTACCATCCGTTTCGGAGAAAAGCCATTGGTTGTCCGCGTGCTTCGTTTAAGCGAATCGGTGCGCAAAGAAGACGCAGACGCGATGTATGAGGTGATACCATGAAAATCTGCGGCATTATCCTTGCGGCCGGAGGGAGCCGCCGCATGGGGATGAGCCACAACAAGGTTTTTATCAAATTTGAGGGGATCAGCGCGCTGGTCCGCAGTGTGGAGACCCATAAGCAAAGCGGCCTTTTTGACCATCTGATCATTGTTTGCAGAAAAGACGACATGCCCGTCATCCAAAGCAAACTGGCCCGCCACATTCAGGATATGCCCTGTCGCCTGGTGGAAGGCGGCGAGGAGCGTCAGTATTCGGTGGAAAACGCCCTTGCGTTTGTGGAGGAGGGCACGGATATTGTTTCGGTCCATGATGCGGCCCGGTGTTTTGTGACGCCGCAGATCATCAAGGATTGTGTGGCCAGCGCCATCCGCCGGGGAAGCGGAGTGGCCGGCGTAGCGGCGGTGGATACCATCAAACGGGTCAAAGGGCGGCGGGTGGCCGAAACCTTAAACCGTGAAGAACTGGTGATGGTGCAGACCCCCCAGGTTTTCAGGCGGGAACTCCTTTTCCGCGCGTACCAAAAAGCGCGTGAAGACGGCGTGCTTGGGACGGACGATTCTTTTTTGGTGGAGCGGCTGGGAGAGGACGTTTATATTGTGAACGGCAGCGCAAGCAATATAAAAATCACAACGCCGCACGACCTCAAGATCGGCGACAGGATTGCAGGTGATACAAAGATGGTTTCAAATTTGAGGATCGGCAGCGGCATGGACGTGCATGCCTTCGGCCCGGGGAGGAAACTTATTCTCGGCGGCGTGGAAATTCCGCACACCGAAGGGCTGGTCGGGCATTCGGATGCGGATGTGCTGGTGCATTCGGTCATGGATGCACTGCTGGGCGCCGCGCGCCTCGGCGATATCGGGGAACTGTTTCCGCCGGAAGATCCCAAGTATAAAGACATCTCCAGCATCCTTCTTTTGAAGATGGTGGGAGAATTGCTAAACAATTGCGGATATACTATAATTAATATCGACGCGACGCTGATCATGCAGCGGCCCAAAATACTTCCTTATAAAAAAGAAATGATCCGCAACATCGCTTCCGCTCTTCATTTGGACGAACAGTATATCAGCATCAAGGCAACGACTACCGAAGAGCTGGGGTTTGCGGGGCGCGGGGAAGGCGCCAGCGCGCACAGCGTCTGCATAATCCAAAAGCAGTGGTAGGAAAATGGTAAACCGATCCAAACGAAAAAAGCACCTGGCCCTTCTGCGAAGCAGCCAGGCCCCGGTCAGGAAAAGGATACTGTCCAACAAGCGGCATTTTACGCGGGTTATTGCCCGGCTGGCTGTGGCCGGCACGGCAATCGTCCTTTTTGTTATTTTCGGCATTCCGCTTATACAGGATCTTGTAAGCGGCGTGGATCCGTCCCTTCGCTATACGCCGCAGGTGAAGAGCGAATTTGATATTGAAGGAACGCCGCAGTCCGCCGGAAGCGAAGGGCTGCTGAAATCGGATGAGATTATGACTGCGGATTCCGGTTACAATATAAAAAACGACCCGTACATGGACGGGGACACCATTATTTTTTCTTCGGATACCGATAAGTCAAACGGCCTTTTTTTAAACACGGTGGTGCTGTACGACACGGTCGAAGATACCTTTACGGAGCTTTCCGGCGTTGACCAGAAATACGACAACATACTGGAGACCAAACTTTCGGGCCATTGGGCCGTATGGGTGGATTCCCTGGTGCTGGGCGGCGGAAGGATCTGCGCGTATGATCTTTCTACCGGAGAAATGTTTGTGGTCAAAGAGTATGCGTATACGATCCCCGAAATCAGCCTTTCCGGAGACCGGCTGGCATTTATGCAGGTAGCCGGAGAAGATGCGCAGCGGCTTTACCTGTACGACCTTTCTTCGCGGGAGGGTGTCACCCTCCGCCTGTACGATGCGGCGGAAAAAGAGTGCGGCGCCGTCAGCCTGTCCGCCACGGATATGGTCTGGCCGGAATATTCCACCGGAAACCGCTCTTATGTGCAGCGGCTGCTGCTTTCAGGCGGCGAAGGGACGTTCGACAATCCTGATTTTGGAGAATCGGCCTACGGGCCCAAAACCAACGGAACGGATATTGTTTTTACTACTACGCGGATCCCCGAGGAGGGGGACCTTATGCTCTCCATGGACGGGGATGTGCCCGTCAAGATTGCGGAAGGGGTCCTTTCATATGAAATCGGCACGGATTATGTGGTATATATGAAAGGCGAACAAATTTACGCGTTTGGAATGGACAGCGCCATGCAAACGGTGGAGATCACGTCTGAAGCGACGCGCGGCGTGCTTTCTTCGGTAAATGGAAACAAAGTCTGTTTTTACGACACGACCGACGAAACCGGATCGGTGGATATTGTGCGGTTTATTGACCTGGGAGAAATCAATGGCTAAACAGAGGACCGAGTTCGTATGCAGCGAATGCGGCTACAAAACTTCAAAATGGATGGGAAAGTGCAGCGGATGCGGCGCGTGGAACACCATGGTGGAAGAAGTGAGCGAGGAACCTGCGCCGGGAATGAAACGGCGTGCGGTCAGCGCTCCGTCCGTTTTTTCTTTGGGCGAGATCAAGCACGAAAAAGAAGGACGCACGCAGACGCACATTGGCGAATTTGACCGTGTACTGGGCGGCGGCGTCGTACCGGGCAGCGTGGTGCTGGCCGGCGGCGAGCCCGGGATCGGCAAATCCACGCTTTTTTTGCAGGTGGCCCGGGAACTGATGGATACGGGCGCTGTTTTGTATGTTTCGGGGGAAGAGTCGCCCGCGCAGGTCAAAATGCGCGCCGAACGCCTGGGCATAAGCGCGGACCTTTTTTTCATGGCTGAAACGGATATCCATACCATTGTGGAGGGGATTGAGCAGACAGGCCCCAAGTTCGTGGTGATCGATTCCATCCAAACAATGTACGACCCGGACCTGTCTTCCGCACCGGGGAGCGTAAGCCAGGTCAGAAGCTGTGCGGGCAAAATTGTAGCCGAGGCCAAAAAACGGTCGGTGGCGGCCTTTATCATAGGGCACGTGACCAAAGAAGGGACCATTGCGGGGCCGCGGGTATTGGAGCATTTGGTGGATACCGTTTTGTATTTTGAAGGGGAGAGCTCTTCCAATCTGCGGATCCTGCGCGCGGTCAAAAACCGGTTTGGATCTACCGATGAGATCGGTATTTTTGAAATGCGTGATTCGGGCATGCAGGAAGTTTTAAACCCCTCTTTGCTCAATCAGAACGACGCGGGGCTTTCGGGCATCAGCGTTTTTTGCGCCGCGCAGGGCACCCGGCCCATGCTGCTGGAGATACAGGCCCTGGTTTCCTCTACGCAGCTGGCCATACCGCGCAGGCTTTCCGCGGGCATGGATGCGGCCCGCCTTTATATGATTGCTGCGGTGCTTGAGAAAAAAATAGGGCTTAAGCTTTACAACCAGGATATTTTTATCAATGTGGCCGGGGGGATACGCGTGCGGGAATATGCGGCCGACCTTGCGCTGGCTGCAAGCATCGTGTCTTCGCTGCGCAACATTCCGGTCAGGAAGGGCACGGCCCTTATCGGAGAAGTTGGGCTGGCGGGAGAGGTGCGGCACGTTTCCTGGCTGCCCCGCCGGATATCGGAATGCGCCAAGCTGGGCTTTAAGCGGGTGGTCGTTCCCAAAGCCGGACTTGAAAAAATGCCGGGAAACGGCATTGAGGTCGTGGGGGTGGAAACGCTTTCGGACGCACTTGCAAAAATTTTTTAAAAAAAATCCGTATGTTCATATTCTGGTCACACTACGTATAGTATAATAAAGTTAAAGGAGGTGAATGCTTTGCTAAATAAACTGCTTAGAATATTCATCAGTTTGCTCGGGATCGCCATTGGACCTGGAATCGTATTTTTAGTTTTTGGAATCATAAATATTTTTACGGGGATCACGGTAAACGAAACACTGCAGACCTGGGTGGTCATGCTTATTTTTGTGGCCAGCGGGGTTCTGTCCGGCATCATATTTTTATTGTTATCAAAGCGGATCGCAAATGCGATCGAAAACGGAATCAGGAAACTGGAGGGCGTTGTTTCAAGTGCGTCCCCTGTCCGGATCACATCCGGCGTAATCGGACTCATCATCGGACTGGTGATCGCGGTATTGCTTTCCGTGCCCATCAGCAGCATTTCCATCAACTGGATCTCTCTGCCCTTAACGGTGATCGTCTACATCATATTCGGCTTTTTGGGGTGGAGCCTTGGCTTTCGCAAACAGTTTGATTTTGCGCTTCTGTTCGGCCGGGGCCGAAAAAATGACCCCGCCGCAAACGATCCCCATTTAAAGGAAGCCTTTGTCGCGCCCAAAATCCTCGATACCAGTGTGATCATCGACGGCCGGATTTTCGACATTTGCAAAACGGGCGTTTTTGAAGGAGATATCGTGATTCCGGAATTCGTGCTGGTGGAACTGCAGCATATTGCGGACAGTGCGGATTCCATGAAACGCACCAAAGGCCGGCGGGGGCTTGATATCTTAAACAAAATGCAGACGGAGCTTAAGGTCCCGGTGCGGATCAGCGAGGTTGATTTTGACGACACCCAGGAAGTGGACCTTAAGCTTATCAAGCTGGCCAAGCTGTTAAACGGGAAAGTAGTAACCACGGATTATAACCTGAACAAGGTAGCGTCCGTGCACAAGGTGGACGTGTTCAACATCAACGAGCTTTCAAACGCCGTCAAGCCGGTGCTGCTTCCGGGCGAGGAACTCAAGTGTACCATCATCAAGGACGGCAAAGAGCAGCGCCAGGGTATCGCCTATCTGGAGGACGGCACCATGATCGTGGTGGAAGGCGGCCGCGGCCGGATCGGGGAAGAACTGGACGTAGCAGTTACCAGCGTGCTCCAAACGGCTGCGGGCCGGATGATTTTTGCAAAAATCAAGTAGCGCGTTTTGTCCCTGGCAACCGCCGTTTTCAGGGGCAAATACAATGCAATAAACATAATGGCCCCGGCTTTGAGCCGGCGGCCATTATTTGCGCTTTATGGGGGTAAAGGGAGGCGGACGAAAAAAAACCGGAAAAGACAAAAAATACAGATTGACAGTTGACCTGCGATGTGATATTATAATAAACTGCATTAGCATAATTAAACTGCCGTAGGTTTGCCGTTTTACTGCAAATTCGGCGGGGGGCAAGGCGCTTTAATAAGAGGAAATAAATGATTATTGAATATAGAAAAACTGAATAAAAGTCTTAAGGATGAATCTCAGTCAAAACACGCATTTTTTAAATTTATAGGAGTTGTTTTTAAGTATGGTGCATGAAGTCAAAAATGGCAAACGGACAAGAAAAAGTTTCTCCAAAATCCGAGAAGTGCTTACAATGCCGGATTTCATAGAGGTACAGAAAGATTCATACCAACGTTTTTTAAACGAAGGCTTGGCTGAAGTTTTAAAAGATATTTCACCCATCACGGATTATTCAGAAAACCTTGTACTGGAATTTGTAAATTATTATATCAAAGACGACCCGAAATATTCTGTAGAAGAATGTAAAGAGCGGGACGTTAATTTTGCTGCACCCCTGAAGGTGGAAGTTCGGCTGACCAACAAGGAAACCGGCGAAGTGAAAGTGCAGGAAGTATTTATGGGGGATTTCCCCCTGATGACCGAGAAAGGCACTTTTATCATCAACGGAGCGGAGCGCGTTATTGTAAGCCAACTGGTCCGTTCCCCCGGCGTATATTACGGGCGCAGTAAAGACAAGGTCGGCAAAGACCTGTTCGCCACCACCGTGATCCCCAACCGGGGCGCATGGCTGGAGTACGAAACGGATTCCAACGACTGTTTCTGGATTCGAGTGGACCGTACGCGCAAGCTGCCGGTCACCGTGTTTCTTCGCGCGCTGGGCCTTTCAACCGACGTTGACCTGCGCAACTTTTTCGGCGAAGACGAAAATATAGAGGCAACCATTGCCAAAGACAATACAACCAATAAGAACGAAGGTCTGCTCGAAGTGTACAAGCGCCTGCGGCCGGGCGAACCGCCCACCGTGGAATCGGCCAATATGCTGATCGGGTCTCTTTTCTTTGACCCCAAGCGCTACGACCTTGCGCGGGTGGGCCGCTATAAGTTCAACAAAAAGCTCAGGATCTCGCAGCGGATTGAGGGCGGCATTGCCGCTTCCAACATTGTGAATACCGAAACGGGCGAGCTTCTGGCCTCCAAGGGAGAGGAGATCTCCGCGGAGATTGCCCAAATCATTGAAGACGCCGGGATCGGCGCGGTCGACCTGCTGGTAGACGGCCGCAGCGTGCGCGTGGTGGGCAACCGTTTTGTGGACGCCGCCAAATATTTAAAGTTTGATCCCAAAGAAGCCGGCATCAATGAAAAGGTGTACTATCCGGCTTTAATGGAGATTTTAAAAAATACCAAAGATGAAGGGGAACTCAAGGCGGAGATTGAAGAAAACCTCCACATGCTGATCCCCAAACATATTATTGAAGATGATGTATTCGCTTCGGTCAGCTATTTGCTCGGGCTGAAATGGAACATCGGCCTTACCGACGATATCGACCATCTGGGGAACCGGCGGCTCAGGTCGGTGGGCGAACTTTTGCAAAACCAGCTCCGCGTAGGCCTGTCCAGGCTGGAAAGAGTGGTGCGTGAGCGTATGTCCATTCAGGATATGGATATGGCAACGCCCTCCAACCTGATCAACATCCGGCCGGTAACGGCGGCAATCAAGGAATTCTTTGGGTCCTCGCAGCTGTCCCAGTTTATGGACCAGACCAATCCGCTGGCCGAACTGACGCACAAGCGCCGTCTGTCCGCGCTAGGGCCCGGGGGCCTGAACCGCGACCGCGCGAGTTTCGAAGTCCGCGACGTGCATCATTCCCACTATGGAAGAATGTGCCCCATCGAGACGCCGGAAGGTCCGAACATCGGCCTGATCGGTTCGCTCTCCACGTATGCGCGGGTGAACGAGTACGGATTCATTGAATCGCCCTATAGGGTCATAAACAAGAAAGACCAGGTCGTGACCGACAATGTCGTTTATATGACGGCCGAGGAGGAAGATAAATACATCGTGGCCCAGGCCAACGAGCCGATTGGGGAGGACGGAAGATTTCTTCGTTCCCGTATCATGGGCCGTGTGCGCGACCAGATCGTTGAACTGCCGCGCGAACAGGTTGACCTGATGGATGTTTCCCCGCGGCAGCTTGTGTCCGTCGCAACCGCGCTGATTCCCTTTTTGGAAAACGATGACGCCAACCGCGCACTGATGGGTTCCAACATGCAGCGGCAGGCGGTTCCGCTATTGATCCCGGAGGCTCCGGTGGTCGGTACGGGTATGGAATATAAGGCGGCGTACGATTCGGGAGTTCTGGTGATCTCCAAAGAAGAAGGCGTCGCAAAGTCCGTTACATCCAGTCAGGTCGTTATTGAAAAAGAAGACAAGACGCTTCATGAATACGACCTGATCAAGTTCTCGCGCTCCAACCAGGGCACGTGCATCAACCAGCTGCCCATCGTAAGCGTGGGAGAAAAGATCTCAAAAGGGCAGGTCATTGCAGACGGGCCTTCCACCGACCTCGGAGAGCTGGCCCTCGGCAAAAACGTGCTGGTCGGGTTTATGACCTGGGAAGGGTATAATTACGAAGACGCCATTTTGATCTCCGAACGCCTGGTAAAGGACGACGTATTTACGTCCATACATATTGAAGAATATGAATCCGAGGCGAGGGACACCAAACTGGGGCCTGAAGAAATTACGCGGGACATCCCCAATGTGGGCGAAGACGCCCTGAAAGATCTGGATGTCCGCGGCATTATCCGTATTGGTGCGGAAGTCAGAAGCGGGGACATCCTGGTAGGCAAAGTCACCCCCAAAGGCGAAACCGAGCTGACCGCGGAAGAAAGGCTGCTTCGCGCTATCTTTGGAGAAAAAGCACGGGAAGTGCGCGACACGTCCCTTCGGGTACCGCACGGCGAAGGCGGTATCGTGGTGGATGTAAAGGTGTTCACCCGTGAGAATAAAGATGAACTGACCGCGGGCGTCAATAAACTGGTCCGCGTATATATTGCGCAGAAGCGCAAGATCTCGGTGGGCGACAAAATGGCCGGACGCCATGGAAACAAGGGCGTTATCTCCCGTGTATTGCCTGTCGAGGATATGCCCTTCCTGCCGGACGGCACGCCGCTGGATATTGTTTTGAATCCCCTGGGCGTTCCTTCCCGTATGAATATCGGGCAGGTGCTGGAAGTACATCTCGGACGCGCGGCGCGCGCGCTCGGATGGGAGATCGCAACGCCCGTGTTTGACGGCGCATCCGAAGAAGATATTGAAGAATACCTGACGCAGGCCGGACTTTCCAAAGACGGAAAAACGGTTCTGTACGACGGACGGAGCGGCGAAGCTTTTGAAAACAGGGTGACCGTTGGCTATATGTATATCTTAAAGCTGCATCATCTGGTAGACGACAAGATCCACGCGCGTTCCACCGGGCCGTATTCGCTGGTAACCCAGCAGCCGCTGGGAGGCAAGGCGCAGTTCGGCGGCCAGCGTTTTGGAGAAATGGAAGTTTGGGCGCTGGAAGCATACGGCGCGTCCAATATGCTGCAGGAGATTTTGACGGTCAAGTCGGACGATGTGGTGGGCCGCGTGAAAACGTACGAATCCATCGTAAAGGGAGAAAACATTCCCACCCCCGGCGTTCCGGAATCCTTCAAGGTTCTGATCAAGGAAATGCAGAGCCTGGGGCTGGATATCAAGGTCTTAAGCGACGAAAAGGGCGAAGTTACCATCAAAGAGATGGCGGATATGGAAAACGTCCCGCTGGATATCAATATAGAAGGCAACGAAGACCTGCTGCTTGGCCCGGGCGGGGATGAAATGCTGGGCGCCCGCGATATGTCCATAAAGGATATGGAAGATATCGAACTGGACGATCTGGATCTGCCTGAGCTGGAAGAGTTTGAAGATATGGATCTTTCGGACGAAGACGACGAAGATATGGACCTGGATGAAGAGATCGACATCGGCGAAGACCTGGACCTTAACGAGGACCTTGACCTTGGCGACGATCTGGGGCTGGAAGACGGCCTGGATCTTGATGAAGACGACGATTAAGACGACTGAATAATGTATTATAATAAAAATTTTGAATATACGAGAGGAGCGGGGTTTCTTGTTTGAACTCAACACTTTTGACTCCATACAGATTGGACTGGCGTCTCCCGAAAAAATCAGGGAGTGGTCTCGCGGCGAGGTAAAAAAGCCGGAAACCATCAATTACCGGACGCTGAAACCCGAAAAAGACGGGCTGTTTTGCGAACGCATCTTCGGGCCTACCAAAGACTGGGAATGCCACTGCGGGCGTTATAAACGCGTGCGCTACAAGGGGATCGTCTGCGACAAATGCGGCGTGGAAGTGACCCGGGCCAAAGTGCGGCGTGAACGCATGGGGCATATCGAACTGGCTGCACCTGTGTCTCATATCTGGTATTTCAAGGGCATTCCGTCGCGGATGGGCCTGCTGCTGGATATGTCCCCAAGGTCGCTGGAAAAGGTCTTGTATTTTGCCGCTTTCGTTGTGACCGATGCGGGCACGACCGGCCTTGAATACAAGCAGCTTTTGACGGATAAGGAATACCGCGAGGCACAGTCCCGTTTCGGGGAGGAATCTTTCTCCGCGGGCATGGGCGCTGAAGCCGTCAAAATCCTCTTAAAACAGATTGATCTTGAAAAAACATCGGAAGAGCTAAAAACCGAGCTTAAAACCTCGACCGGCCAAAAGCGCGTCCGCGCCATCAAACGGCTGGAAGTGATAGAGTCTTTCCTCAAGTCGGGCAACCGGCCTGAATGGATCATTATGGATGTGATCCCGGTCATCCCGCCCGAACTGCGCCCGATGGTGCAGCTGGACGGCGGCCGTTTTGCAACATCCGATCTGAACGATCTATACCGCCGCGTGATCAACCGCAACAACCGTTTAAACCGGCTTTTGCAGCTGCGCGCGCCGGACATTATTGTACGCAATGAAAAGCGTATGCTCCAAGAAGCTGTGGATGCGCTGATAGACAACGGACGGCGTGGACGCCCGGTTACGGGTCCCGGAAACCGCCCCTTAAAATCTCTTTCGGATATGCTGAGGGGCAAGCAGGGCCGTTTCAGGCAGAATCTGCTTGGAAAGCGCGTGGACTATTCGGGCCGAAGCGTTATTGTGGTGGGCCCGGAGCTTAAAATGTACCAGTGCGGCCTGCCCAAAGAGATGGCGCTCGAACTGTTCAAACCTTTTGTTATGAAAAAGCTGGTGGCCGACGGCCTGGCGCACAACATAAAGAGCGCCAAGCGTATGGTCGAAAAAGTGCGCGCCGAGGTATGGGACGTACTGGAAGAGGTTATCAAAGAGCATCCGGTTCTTTTGAACCGCGCCCCGACCCTGCATCGCCTGGGCATACAGGCCTTCGAGCCGATTTTGGTGGAAGGCCGCGCGCTCAAGATCCATCCGCTGGTTTGTACCGCGTATAACGCGGACTTTGACGGCGACCAGATGGCGGTGCATGTACCCCTTTCGGTGGAAGCGCAGTCTGAAGCACGCTTTTTGATGCTGGCTGCCAATAATATCTTAAAACCCCAGGACGGCCGTCCGGTGGTTTCGCCCACCCAGGACATGGTCATCGGATCGTATTATCTGACCATTCACCGGGAAGGCGCCAGAGGGGAAGGCATGTATTTCGGGAGCGTGGACGAAGCGATCCTGGCATATAATACAGGGAACATAGACCTGCAGGCCATGGTGAATGTGCGCGTCACCAAAGATGTGAACGGGGAAATGAAAACCGGGATCATTAAAACCACGACGGGACGGCTGATCTACAATACGGCCATTCCGCAGGACCTTGGATACATGGACCGCTCCATCCCGGAAAACGAACTGAAGTTCGAAGTGGACAATCTGGTGGACAAAAAGCAGATCGGCAAGATCGTGGATCTTTGCTTTGCCAAGCTTGGCCCCACCAAAACGTCCTTTGTTTTAGATGAGATCAAGCGTCTCGGCTTTCATTATTCCACGGTGGGCGCCATTACGGTCAGCGTTTCGGACATCGTGATCCCGGACGCAAAAAAAGCGCTGATCGACGCGGCGGAAGAAAAAGTTATCAAAATAGAAAGGCAGTATAAACGCGGCCTTCTGACCAATAAAGAACGCAAAGACAACGCGGTTAAAGTTTGGGCGGAAACAACCAACAGCGTAACCACCGCTCTTATGGAGAATCTGGATAAATTCAACCCGATCTTCATGATGGCCAACTCGGGTGCGCGTGGTTCCACCAATCAGATTCGCCAGCTCGCGGGCATGCGCGGCCTGATGGCCGACCCGAACGGTGAAGTTATTGAGATCCCGATCCGTGCAAACTTCCGTGAAGGCCTCTCGGTTCTGGAATTCTTCATTTCTTCGCATGGTGCGCGCAAAGGCCTTGCGGATACCGCGCTTCGGACGGCGGACTCGGGCTACCTGACCCGCCGGCTGGTAGATGTTTCGCATAATGTGATCATCCGCGAAGTGGACTGCTTTGCAAATCTCGGCGAAAACGTGCAGGGCATCCGCTTAACCGACCTCACGAACGGCAAAGAAGTGATCGAGTCGCTGGAAGACCGGATCCGCGGGCGTGTGCTTGCACAGGACGTGGTGGCGGACGACGGAGAGGTCATTGCAAAGGTGAACGACCTGGTGACCAACGACCTGGCCACAAAAATTGCCCGGGCGGGCAAAAAAGAAGTGTTCATCCGTTCGGTGCTGACCTGCAAGAGCGAACACGGCGTCTGCGCCAAATGCTACGGTTCCAATATGGCGACCGGAGATCTGGTGAATATCGGAGAAGCGGTGGGTGTCATTGCGGCACAGTCCATCGGCGAACCGGGCACGCAGCTGACTATGAGGACATTCCATACGGGCGGCGTCGCCGGCGGCGATATCACCCAGGGTCTTCCCCGTGTGGAAGAGCTGTTTGAGGCGCGCAAACCGCGTGGCCTGGCGGTGATTTCCGAGATCGCAGGCAAAGTTACCATCAACGATACGCGCAAAAAGCGTGAAATCACGGTAGCCGGAGAAAACACGGAAGCTAAAACATACCTGATCCCGTACGGGTCCCGTTTGGTCGTGGCGGACGGCGATGTGGTGGAAGCGGGCGACGAACTCACCGAAGGTTCCATCAACCCGAACGATATCTTAAAGATCAAAGGCGTCAAGGGCGTACAGGCCTATCTGATCAAAGAAGTACAGATGGTTTACCGGATGCAGGGCGTGGAAATCGCGGACAAGCATCTTGAGATCATTGTGCGCCAGATGCTGAAAAAATGTAAAATTGAAGATGCCGGAGATACAAGCATGCTGCCGGGTGAACTGGTGGATATCTTCCGGTTTGAAAAAGAAAACGAACAGATGCTTGCAGAGGGGAAAAGCACGGCGACCGCATCCCGCGTACTGCTTGGGATCACCAAGGCGTCTTTGTCCACAAACTCGTTCCTTTCGGCCGCATCTTTCCAGGAAACAACACGCGTGCTGGCCGAAGCTGCCATCAAAGGCAAGGTGGATCCGCTTTTGGGACTCAAGGAAAACATCATCATTGGAAAGCTCATTCCCGCAGGCACCGGCATGAAGCGGTATAAGGATATCGACGTGATTGTGAAAAACGATGACATCTCGAGGGATATATTAAAGGAAGAAGCCCTGGAGAACAGTACGGACGTCTCTTAAAAAACAATGGGGAATTAAGTAATGGATAAAATGAGCAAAGCGGAACTGGACAGAGAAGAGCGGCAGGAATGCCCGATCGCGGACAGTGAACTGTGCAACTGGATTGGAAAAAACGGATGCATGCCCTGCTATGTCCGGACCTTGAAAGAGGACGACGACAAAATAAAGGCGCTGGAAAACTGGCAGGTAATGCTTTCCAATTTGCCCAGCGATATTGATTCTTTGCATGAAAGCGAAAAATGTGTGCTGTGCAAAGGGGAAATACATGACCGGGATTGCTATGCATCGGTAGATATGGCGCATCCGGAACCAAAGCATATGAAAGGCATGATCTTCGGATTCGGCAAAAAGATCCGTACGCCGGTCGGTTCGCTGGTAACGGTGAACATGGCTGCCTGCAGCAAATGCAGAAAAGAGTTTACGCTGATGGAATCCTTTACATGGATTTTCCTGGTGGGCATGCTGGTCCTGTCCCTGATTCTGATGATGGTGCCCGCGCTGGTAAATTCGATGGCCAGCGTTTCCGCGGTGCTTCCCGCGCTGTTTGTGGTAGCGCTGACCGTGCTCGGTTATTTTCTGGGCAAGTCCATTTCCGCCCTGTACCGCAAAAAGATCAGCGACGACATGAAGGTCGATTTGCTGGAGATCCCGCTGATCCGAAACATGGTGGACAAAGGCTGGTTTTTCTTCCAGGAAAATAAAGGCGCGCCGAAATTGTTTTTTTCCCGTAAAAAAACTTTCAGCAGGCTTTTCTGCAAGAAAGAAGACGCCCAGGAGAATGTTGAAAAACAATCTTGACAATTCGGGATTTCAAATGATAAAATACTCGAGCATGCCTTTTTTACGGAATATGCGTAAAAATCCCGCGGGATGAAAGCAATATTCCGGCAAATCGGCAGGGAAGGGTTTTGACAGACTTGTATAAAGAACTTAAAACGTCGGGAAACAAACTGGTGGGCACCAAGCAGGTGCTCCGGGCGATCGCTGCGGATGAAGTTGAGGTCTTATACATCGCAAAGAATGCAGACGCGGAGATCAAAGACAAAATCCTGGCGGCGGCGGACGGAAAAAAAGTGAGCATTGTTTATGCAGATGACATGCAGCAGCTCGGCGATGCTTGCGGAATAGACGTTTGTACGGCCTGCGCGGCCATCAAAAAATGAACGGAATCCCGGCCTGATGATGCTGAAATCAGGAAAGATGCGGGTTCCCCGAAAATTATCTGTTTTTGGGGCGGCAAACAGGTCCCTTTCATGGGTTGCGGGGGATTTAAAATATAAACAGTATAGTATTAACGAATTACCTTTAGGAGGTGCAAAGGAATGCCAACCATTAACCAGTTGGTAAGAAAGGGAAGGGAAACGCTGGAAGGCAAATCGGCTTCGCCGATTTTAAAACAGTGCCCTCAGAAAAGGGGAGTATGCCTCGCAGTAAGAACCATGACTCCCAAAAAACCGAACTCGGCTCTGCGGAAGATCGCAAGGGTCAGGCTCGTAAACGGAATGGAAGGTACGGCTTATATCCCGGGGATCGGCCATAACCTGCAGGAACACTCGGTGGTCCTGATCAGGGGCGGCAGAGTAAAAGATCTGCCCGGTGTCCGTTATCATATTGTCCGCGGTGCTCTCGATACGGCGGGCGTTGCGAACAGAAAACAGGCAAGATCGCTGTACGGTGCGAAAAAACCGAAGAAGTAAGCTTTAAAAGGAGGTTTTTGTTATGCCAAGACGCGGAGGCGTTCCAAAGCGTGAAGTGATTGCAGACCCCATTTATAACAGCGTAGTCGTGACCAAACTGATCAATCAGATCATGATAGACGGAAAAAGGGGCACGGCTCAAAGGATCTGCTACGACGCTTTTGATATAATTAAAGAAAAAACAGGAAAAGATCCGGGCGAGGTTTTTGAAGCCTGCATGGAAAATGTAATGCCCGTTTTGGAAGTCAAGGCCCGCCGGGTGGGCGGCGCCACATACCAGGTACCTATGGAAGTCAGGCCCGAGAGGCGCCAGACCCTGGGAATCCGGTGGCTGGTGGCCAATGCCGGAAAACGCGGTGAGCGGACAATGAAGGAAAAGGTTGCGGGAGAGATAATGGACGCCGCAAACAATGCCGGTTCCAGCGTGAAGAAAAAGGAAGATACGCACAGAATGGCAGAAGCAAACAAGGCGTTTGCACATTACCGCTGGTAAATCATTTAATCAAGGCTGTCATGCCCAAAAACAGTCCATTGGACTGTTTTTGTTATGATAGCTCCCAAAAAGCGCAGCGCTTTTCGGGGAGCGACGGAAAACTCCTTGAAAACGGCATGTTTTTTAAGGAAAGGACGGCAGATCACCGGTCTGCCGGATTACGTACGTTTGGAATAAAATTTTTTATATTAGATTTTTAAGGAAATCGGAAGGAGGAGCAATGCCAGAGAAGTTTCCGCTGGAAAAAATCAGAAATATCGGCATCATGGCGCACATAGACGCCGGTAAAACAACGGCGACCGAACGCATTTTGTTCTATACGGGCAAAACGTATAAGATTGGCGAAGTGCATGAAGGCGCAGCCGTTATGGACTGGATGGAGCAGGAACAGGAACGGGGGATCACCATTACCTCCGCTGCCACAACTGCATCCTGGAAGGGCTATAATATTAATATTATCGACACACCCGGGCACGTTGACTTTACGGTAGAAGTGGAGCGTTCGCTGCGCGTGCTGGACGGCGCGGTCGCTGTTTTTTGCGCGAAGGGCGGCGTGGAACCGCAGTCCGAAACGGTTTGGAGACAGGCTGAAGGATACGGCGTGCCCCGTATTGCGTTTGTCAACAAGATGGATATCATGGGCGCGGACTTTTTTAACGTGATCGATATGATCCGCGAGCGCCTGGGCGCAAACCCGGTGGCCCTGCAGCTGCCGATCGGTGCGGAAGATACGTTCACGGGACTTATCGACCTGGTAGACATGAAAGCAATCGTCTATCCGGAAGAAGACAAGACAGGCGCGTCTTTTGAAGTTACGGACATCCCGGAAGGAATGCGCGAGCAGGCCGACGAGTACCGTGAAAAACTGATAGAGGCCATCGCAGACCTGGACGAAGCCGTTATGGAAAAATATTTTGTGGGCGAAGAGTTCACCCATGATGAAATCATAGAGGTTTTGCGCAAAGGGACTCTTGCAAACAAAATTGTCCCGGTTTGCTGCGGAAGCGCATACCGGAACAAGGGCATCCAGCCTCTGCTGGACCATGTAGTGGACCTGATGCCTTCTCCGCTGGATGTTCCTCCGATCAAAGGTAAAAAACCGGGCACGGATACGGACGTTGAACGTCCCGCAGACGTTTCGGGACCTTTTGCCGCGCTGGCATTCAAAATCATGGCGGATCCGTTTGTGGGAAAACTCGCATTTTTCAGGGTGTATTCGGGCAGACTGAATTCCGGTTCGTATGTGTTTAATTCAACCAAAGGAAAACGTGAGCGTATTGGCCGCATCCTTAAGATGCATGCCAACCACCGCGAAGAAGTGGACAGCATCAGTGCGGGCGAGATTGCCGCCGCCGTCGGATTCAAGGACGTTACCACCGGCGACACCCTGTGTGACGAAAAACAGCAGGTCATCTTAGAATCCATGGTGTTCCCCGAACCCGTTATCCGGGTTGCGATCGAGCCGAAAACAAAGGCCGGCCAGGAGAAGATGACGATTGCCCTTATGAAACTGGCAGAAGAAGACCCCACTTTCCGGGCGTATACCGATCCGGAAACAGGGCAAACCATCATTGCCGGCATGGGCGAACTGCATCTCGAAATCATTGTGGACCGCATGATGCGCGAATTCAAGGTGGAAGCCTCGGTCGGCAAGCCGCAGGTGGCGTACCGCGAGAGCATCACCAAAAAAGCGGTTGCAGAAGGACGGTATGTCCGTCAGTCGGGCGGTAAGGGACAGTTTGGTCAATGTAAGATCGAAATGGAACCCACCGAACCGGGCAGCGGCTACGTATTTGAAAACAAAATTGTGGGCGGCGCGATCCCCAAGGAATATATTCCCTCGGTGGACGCCGGTATACAGGAAGCGTCCAAAAGCGGTCCTTTGGGCGGATTTGAAGTCATGGACTTCAAAATCACGCTGGTGGACGGCTCTTACCACGAGGTTGACTCTTCTGAAATGGCCTTCAAGATTGCCGGTTCCATGGCCTTTAAAGAAGCCTGCCTGAAAGCGGGCCCGGTACTTTTAGAGCCGGTCATGAAGGTTGAAGTGGTGGTTCCGGAGGACTATCTCGGAGACGTACTCGGAAACATCAATTCGAGGCGCGGACGCATTGAGGGCACCGAAAGCCGGGGCGGCGGACAGGTAATCCGTTCGGTCGTTCCCCTTTCCGAGATGTTCGGCTATGCGACCGACCTTCGGTCAAGGACGCAGGGCCGGGGAAACTTTACGATGCAGTTTTCCCACTATGAACCTGTTCCAAAGAGCCTGATCGAAAAGATCACCGGCTCGGCCAAATAAGACTATTTTAAACAAGATATAATATATTTTTGCAGATGCAAGGAGGAGAAGAGAATGGCGAAGGCAAAATTTGAGAGAACCAAGCCGCATGTTAACATAGGAACGATCGGGCACGTCGACCATGGAAAGACGACGCTGACGGCGGCGATCACGGCGGTGCTGGCAAAGACGGGCAAAGCGCAGCTCACGAAATATGACGAAATAGACAAGGCGCCCGAAGAGAAGGAAAGAG
>JAVBVZ010000040.1:0-13077 GCA_036679405.1 Christensenellaceae bacterium | reverse complement strand
AATCCAAAAGAAATTGGGCTATATGTCCCCAAATGAATATCTCAGATCATTGAAAACAAAAAGGTTGGCGGCTGTAGCTTAGCAAATTGTCTACAAAACAGTTGACGTCCCATCAATGCGATGACAAGGATGCAAGGGGGACGGTTTGATTTGTCCTTGAAATCAACCTGTTTATTTAAAGGCTCTGTAAAGGGCTATTCTCGAGATTCAAGATATTAGAGGCAATATGAGGGTTTGATAACTTTTTGAGATTGGAATGCTGACGGTAAACTGGACAGTCTATTTACCGGGCAGCATTTTTTTCTTTCGTCTGTTTTTCAAAATATTTACTTTCTGACTGGTTTGGAGTTTTATAACCAAGGCACTGGTGCGGCCTATCTGTTAAAAATGCCTATAATAAAGGAAATATTACTTGTTTGTGTTCGAAAAAATGTCTACTTACATTTTAAAATTTAATCAGAAGAATGTATTGCTATTTAACCAGTTTAGTCAGACATATTTTTAAAAAAAGTGCGTAATCTCAGACATCCGACCAGCAATCGCATGACATCCGGCCAGTGATCTCAAATTATCCGGCCAGCAATCGCATCGCATCCGGCCAGTGATCTCAAATTATCCGGCCAGCAATCGCATCGCATCCGGCCAACGGCCGGCAAGTGGCTGGAGGGTAACACCGTAAATTTTTAGATGAGTATAACAGAGGACGAGCCTGATGTCATCATCCGATTATTGTATTTTCATCTTGACCATTATCTTTCGAATCGTTTATTAGGCGGGGGCGCCTGCTGGGGCCTTTCGGTTCGATTCGGTAAGAGTTGTTGGCCAAACGGTCCATAACCGCGTCAGCCACAGTCTTGTCTTCAAACATCATGTACCATTCTTTCACTGGAAGCTGTGAGGAGATCATCATGGATTTAGCACCGTGCCGTTCATAGATTACCTTGTACAGATCGCGGCTGGCAGATGAGGACAACGGCTCCATGCCAAAGTCATCCAAAATGAGCAAGTCCGGTTTTTTGAGATCTGCCATAATACGGTTATAGCTGCCGTCGCCTTTTCCTATCTCGAGATCGGTGAGCAGCCGCCCGACGCGAAAGCTTCGGACCAGGAAACCGGCATGGCATGCTTCACGGCCGAACGCACTAATAATCCAGGTCTTTCCCGTGCCAGTGGCTCCGGTGATAAGTAGATCGTGGTGTTCCCGGATCCAGTCCAAAGAGGACGGTCTGGCAATCTGCGCCCGGTCAAGTTTCCTCATTGGGTCGTAATCAATATCAGCCAGGATCGCATTTGCGTCAGCCAGATTTGCCTGCTTTAAAAGTCGTTTCAGCTTTTTATCATTTTTGGATGTCCATTGAGCGTCAGCCAGCAATCCAAAACGTTCTTCAAAACTGAGTTCTCTCATAGATTGCAGTTCCATCTGACGCCGAAACTCATCAGCCATGGCGGAGAGCCGCATTTCGTACAGCCTGTCCAGCGTTTGATTTATCATCATTATTCATCACCCCCTCTCACAAGTAAATATTTCCACGCAGATTTTCGTGGGAGGGGGTAGTGCCAGTGGGTTTGCCCGCCACCATACTTTCCTGGCCATTTTTGAGTATGTTCCTGACTGTGGTATATGTGACGGAGCGGATAGCAATGGCTTTGCGGCAAGCTGCCTCCAGCCTCTCAATGCCATGCTTTTCACTCATCTGGAGAATGCCCATACATGAGCGGTATGCCTGTTCCTCAGCTGCTGGGGCCTTCAGGAGTCGGTCAATGACCAGGGCGGTGTTTTCTCCAATAGTAGCTGCCCAATCACGGTACCGGTCGCCTGTCCAATGATTGAGTTTGTATTGCTGCCGGTGATTTTCCGGCATATGCGCCAAGTCAGTCACATAGCGGCTCCCGGTATAGCGCCGCACGTGGGCAGCTGTACGCTGCCGGTCTTCGTTCAGTATCTCCACCATATTGGCAGTGATGCGGAGCATGACCATCTGTCCCAGAAGCGTATAATTCACGGAGTAATAAAAACCTTGATACTCCACATGATAATTCGTGGGGACACGCCGCTGCACGAATTCAGCGGCCTTATATTTTCTGGCCGGCAGGGGGCGGAGTGCGGGCTTGTCCACTGACTGAAAAATACTCTCACGGGAGCCGGGCCGTTTTTGAAACTTTCTGCGCGCCAATTGTGCAACGCGCTGCAGTATGGAGACATTCAGCTCCCTGAAGCTGTAAAACACTTGACCTCGCAGCCATTCCAAAAGCCATGTTTCCAGCCAACCAATACTACCCTCAACAGGGCTTTTGTCCTTTGGATGGCATACACGCGTCGGAATGATTGCTACGCCGTAATACTGGGCGAAGTCCAGGTATGCGGTATTTATGGCCGGATCATAATAGCTGGGTTTCTTTACAGCAGTTTTTGTATTGTCCGGGATAATCACTCGGGGAAGGCCTCCGTAATAGTGAAGGGCGTTCACGTGCGCCGTCAGCCATTTATCGCTCTTTTCATCCGAAAAAGCCTCCACGTAGGGGTAGTAACTGTCGCCCAGCGTGGCAACAAAAAAATGCGCTGTCAGAAGTTCTCCGGTTTCAATGTCCACTACACAGTCCAATGTATCGCCGCACCAGTCCACCATACATTCCCGCCCCGGTTCCCGTTCTATTGGCATGTCAGCCTTACGTCCTGCATCTGCTTTCCATGCGGTATACCGGCGGCAAAATTGGCTGTAACTCATGCCACCCGGGTGTTCTGTCATCCACTCTTCCCATATGTACCGCAGGTTCTTCCGAGTCTTTCGTCTGTTTTCGTCTTTGTAAGTCAGTTGCCTATAGACTTCTTCCCAATCTACGTTATCCAATCCCGGCGGCTTTGCTTTTGGATACAGCAAATCCGATAGTTCGTTATTGGTCATATTCCGTGCGGATTCAAAGGTCAGGGCATGTTCCAGGCAGCGTCGCTCCACATCACTAACGGTCGTTTTCCCACATTGGACGCTAGCTGCAATCTCACGCTTGCTCAATCCCATCTCTTGGAGCCGCAGGATTTCAAGTATTTTCATAATCTCTAAACGCCTCATTTTCGCAGGCCTCCTATACTTTGGCTGGTTTATCCATTGTACAGGATGCTTTTTGAGGCGTCACCCAACAGCCCGAATCAAATGCGACAGGTGGCCGGATGTTGTGCGAATACGCAAAAAAGCCTTTATTTATAGGCTTTATATAGATCAACCCGAGAAATTTCAGGTGTCATAGGTAATGTGAGAACTTTATCGCTTAATGAGGTTCTTAATGACAGAGGTAAGGTTCGACTCCCCTCGCCTCCACCAAACCGTATTTTTATACGGTTTTTTCATTTTAAAATGCTTTGCCATTAAAACAACTATGATTGAAGAAAAGTGTTTTGTATTTTTGTGATATACTTATATTATATAAAATAGAAAAATTGTTGACTTGCGGAAAGATGTTGAAGCAAGCAAATTTGATAGAAAGAGCTGGACCATGATAAAGCTAAATGATTATCTATACTCGGGCGATACTGTTCTTAAAATTTTACAGCGATATGCTGAAGATTTAAAACAGTCGGCAAAAGAAACGCATAACCAGATTGAGCTTATGCATTGTAATTTTTTGCTTCAAATTGCGGAACTGTTGCAGCATAACGATTTTTTGACTTCACAGTCGCAGCGGATGCGGGAATTTTATAAACTTATGGCAGATGAATATCCGTTTCTTGCATTCACTTTTAAGGGGCGAATTAAATCTCTCATACGCGCGGAAGCAAAATTTAACGGGTATATTGTGGAATATATTTATGAGTATTATACCAAATACGGCAAATACCCTTCTCTTCCTGAACTGAAAAATTATCTGTACTGTTTTCGGGACCTGATTGCATATAGAATCGTAATTTCCCTGCCCAAATGCCACCTGAAAGAAGGTGAGGTTTGCGCGGATGAAGAAATGAAATATCTGTATGATGTGGCAAACAAATTGCCCGGTTTTTTGGAAGAACGCGGATTCACCGCAGAAATGTCTTCGCTGCCGGATCACGAGAAATCGCCCTTGTTAAAAAAGAGCGTAAGCCCGTACTATAGGGACTATATTGCAAATGCAAAAGCGAACGACTACCGTTCCCTGCATATAACGTTTTATGACAGTATTGCCCGTTGTTATGTGGAAGTGCAGCTTCGCACAAAACAAATGGATGATATTGCAGAGATAGGCCCTGCCAATCATTTTGGTTACAAAAAACAGCAGGAGAGGCAAAGAGCCCGGCGGGATGCGATTCCAAAAGGAGAAAACAACTATTTTGATGACGCATATGAAAGGGTTGTTTTGCTGCAGCAGCTTGATTTGTCAAAATTGGATGTAAATATGTTTTCAGCAGTCAATAACTCCCTTATAAACGATGGCTGCGGCCTTTACCGGGGAAGGCTCATTTTGCCGTATGAGCATCTTTCAAGGTTCCAAAACGATCTTGTTGATTGATCTTTTTTAGTTAAATACTGATTCATCACAGCTTCAGGCAACCAGCTATATCAAACCCGCCCAAGAAGATGAAGAGGTTCTCATTAAAGTGCGTTCGGCCCACCATAAACCGTATTGAATACGGTTTTTTATTTGAAAAATTTGAATTGGCGCATTTGCATATCAAGAAATATATTGGAAACACTATAGTTTTGTTTACCGGCTTTTATATTTGCGTTCCGCATTGCCCGCAAAATTTTGCGCCGCCTTCCAGGCTGGCACCGCAACTGGAGCAGAATTTTGGTGTTTCTATGCCGGAAGCCGGTATCCCTGCGGGCAAATTAAGGTATTTCATAAGGCCGTTTTTCCAACTTTCCGCAGATTTATGGATCACCCGTCCTGCATATTGCTTCCGCAGGGCCTCGAGTGCAGGCGTGCGGACCACCGCCATGCGAAGGTCGGAATATTGGTCTGTCCTGAGTTTCTCTTCCGAAAGTGATATGGCTTCCCGCTTGAATTGCACGGCCTCCAGCGCCCGGTTCAATAGCAAAAGGAAGGCGTCCCACGTGTTTGCTATGCGGAATACATAAGTAGCCGCTGCTTCACCCGGGAAAGCGAATTCCACTACCGCCGTGTGCCGGTCTTTAGAGGGGAGGGCCGCCCATACGGTCCAGCAAAGCGCGTCTTTCTGTTCGGGCGTCAGGTCCGCAGTTTTCCCGGCGTCTTCGCCCTGCTTTTCTATAAGCGCCGTTTTGAGAAGGTCTGATTCACTTTGCGAAACAGGCTTGATCCCAACGCAGAGTTCTTCACTGTCGCATAAGGTCTTAAGCAGGCTGAAGGTTCCTTCCAGTTTGCTGTTTGCTGCTTTTTTTATGAGCGTGTCCGCAAGGGCGGGAAGCGGCCCGGATAGTACCTGGAGGGAGACGGCAATCCCTTCGGGCAGCATTCTTGCCGCCTGCGCGGTCTTAGACGGGCCAAGCGCATTGTTAAGGGTTTTGATAAATGCGGCGCCATTGTCCTGCATGGCCCGGATATGGTCTGCGATGGCCTTTTCAAAAGGATCAAGGTCCCGTCCCAGCATTGAGAAAACGAACCGTTCCCCGGTTGTTAAGGATACCGTAAGCGCATAGCCGTCTTTTTTTATGCCGTTTACAAAAAGGAATGGGATTCTGCGGGCGTCCAGGTTGGGAGGCAGGATGCAGAGGCAATCTTCAAAAATATGGAAGACGGCGTCTCCCTGCCCTCCGTCAAAGGCATAGTTGCCTTTAGTTTCAAAGGCGGGGCTGCCTTCCACCCGCAGCGCTTCTAGCACTTTTTTGTTATAGGCTTCGGTAAGCTCCCGGTAAAACCATTCACAGGCATTGCCCATGCGGGATACGGTTACACTGCCGTTGGAAGATTTAATTTGAACGGAATAGTCCTGAAAAGCAATTTGCTTTACATCCGCGTAGGATACGGCAAGCTGCGAAAACAGGTTATCCGCCAGCAAAGCGTCTTTGCCAATGATAAGCCTTGCCTCCCCGGACAAACAATCGGAATCCACCGTGCCTTCATAAACCGGATCGGACAGGGCGGGTTCTTCAATACCTGTGTCTGTATTTACAATATCATTGTTCACGGCGTCACCATCCGTCATTTTAGAGCTTGGTTCCGCATTCTCCGCAGAACTTTGTGCCGGGTGCGTTTTGTGTGCCGCAGGAAGGGCACAGGCCGGGCACGGGAGCCGGCGCGTTCATAGGGGAGCCGCAGTTGTTGCAAAATTTAACGCCCTGCGCATTTTTTGCTCCGCATTTCTGGCAGACACTCAGTTCCATTGAAGCGCCGCAGTTGTTGCAGAACTTTCCGTTTCCGGCGGGTTTGCCGCAGGACGGACAAATCGTTGTTTTGCTTTCAATTTCTCCCTTCCATACGGTGGCAGAATCTCCGGCTTCGTCAATATTACGGCGCATGGCCTTGGCTTTCGCTTGCGCCACATAAATTTCCTGACGGGGCGCGCAATCGGTGCAAAGGCCTTCGTCTTCATTAAAACAGGCGTCGCAGACATAATGGTGGCAGCCATGGCAGCGGTGGAAATGTTGCTGTGCCTCATTTTTGGCCCTTTCAAAAGCTTTTTCGTGCTCTTTCTGCCATTCGGGGGACATTCCTTCAAAACGCTCGGACAGGATATCTCCTCCCTGCTCCATCGAATAGCCGATGTGGCCCAATTGGCCGCCCACCAGATTCCCGAGTGCGCCCAAACCACGGGAAAGGCCGCGCAACCCTTTTCCTTTTTTATAGGTTTCCGACTCTACGAAACTGCTTTTATATCCGTCGTTGCATATATCACAATAAAATGTGAATTGAAAGCCCGCATCTGTAGAGTTGTCTTCATAGTTACGTGTAAATGATTGTAGCATATGGTATACCTCATTTCTCCTTGATTCGTTAGGCTTTGATTTTTTTACCGCAGGCGGTACATTTTGTGTTTTGGAAGAACTGCATCTCGCCGCAGCGTTTGTTACCGCACTGCACCAGCAGACTTTTGCCGCATACCTCGCAGCGCTCGTCTACAAATGTTTGTTCACTGCAGTGGGGGCACTCTATATAAAGTGACCGCCCGCAACCCGGGCAGACGCGCTGTCCTTTTTCTATGGGGTGCAGGCAGGTGGGGCACAGGTAACCAAAGGGACTGCGACTTGCGCAATTCGGACAGAAACGCGCGTCGCGGTCTATCAGCATGCCGCAATGTACGCAGGGCTGTTTGTATGTCGCCATGGCAGACTCTCCTTTATCTTTAGTTTATTGTACATCGGATATTCTTTGGATTCGGTGACATACCCGCGGCAATCTTTGCATTACCATGGGCATTAATACGGTTTGGCAATTTGTATATATGGCAGACGCTATAGAGGGAGACAATTTTGGACGTATTTTAAAAAGGAAGAGCGGTTTTTTTGAACCGGCCAAGAAGGATGCCGTTTTCTCAGCCCGATGATCATTGGGCAATAAGCGCTGTTTCCGGCGCGCCGATACGCGCCCAAATGACTGTTCTGCCCGGTTTTTTGTATGCCCTATACGCCGAAGCTGACAATATTCGCTGTCATAAAGGTTGGGTCACCATGGCTGGGCGGCCCGTTGCTGGTTAAAGCAACTGCGCAAGCGGGCAAAAATAAAAGAATCAGAAATAGTGAAGGTGCGCAAGACAGTCTTTTCTTCATGCAATTTTTACTCCTGATAAAACAATTCTTTTTGAAATAAATTTACCCTAATTTTAACAAATATGCAAGTAAAAAAAGCGTAAGATGTTTATGGACTTTGCATCTGCCGCATTTGATATGGGTACAAGCGGGCGCAGAAGATACCCCGGCCATAATATTTATTAAATCAGGCATTAAGCGGGTAGAAGCTATGATTAAAAATATAAACGATTCATTCAGCGTTATGCTTACCCCAAACCCGCCCAAAAACACTAAGGAGTTCTCATTTAAGTACATTCGCACCCCGTAATGGAATGAGATGCCGTCAATACAAACTCTCTTAAAAAGTAGAGCAGTTTTATACTTTCTTCCGTGTCAAGAAAATTCCAACGATTGCCCCTATAAGGATAATTGGCGCTAACCTGACAAACAGCCATTCAAATGCGTGAAAGGCTACTCCGGCTACGGCGGTTTCAGGGTCACTATAATTCCAGCCTAAGTAAGGACTATTTAATGCTATTAAGACCGCAGAAATTGTTACTATGACCGCGCACAATGAGATAAGTAGCCAATGAACCTTTTTTCGTCTCGTGGCCTTCCTTTGTGCGAGCTGTAAGTTTATAATTTCCAGTTTTTCGGAAATCACTTTTAAGTCATCAACCTGCGACTCAATAAAAGTTTCTCCAAGCAAAGTGCTTACGGATGTTTCAAGCGCCTCTGATATGGAAATCAACATATCAGAATCAGGAACGGACAATCCTTGCTCCCATTTAGAAATTGTTTGCCGCACTACATTCAGCTTGATAGCAAGCTCTTCTTGCGAAAGTCCTTTTGATTTTCTGATTGCTTTAATGTTTTTGTTTAACATTAGGGATGACATCCTTTCTTTCGGTCGTTAACACTATTGTATGAGAAACTGCCTGTTGCTACAAGCAACGCATATTAACATTTAAAAAGACAAATTCCGATTGGTCCAGCAAATCCGTATATTGCATGTGATGTACGGATTTTGGTATAGCAAAAAAGCAATATTTGTAAAAGCCAATGCTCTTGTGGTAAAATTTTCATAAACAGGGGGGCAAGGCTATGATTTCAATTTTTGTGTCAAGTACTTTTCGGGATATGCAGTATGAAAGGGACGCGCTTATGACAGATGTGCTGCCCGGGCTTGCGCAGGAAGCCAGGGAGCATCTTGATTCCCTCAGCTTTATTGACCTCCGCTGGGGTGTGGATACCAGTTCCCTTGAAACCGAGGAAAGCGCCCGCAAGGTGCTGTCGGTATGTCTGGACGAAATAGACAAATCAAAGCCCTATATGATCGTCCTTTTAGGCGAGCGTTACGGCTGGGTACCGGAGGCCTCCCTGCTGAGCGGCGCGGCGGATGCAAAAGACTTCAGCATAGACGATGATTTCAAAAGCGTCACCGCGCTCGAAATAGAATACGGTGCGCTTTCGGGCCGCGGACAGCTAAGCCGTTGCCTTTTTTATGTGCGCGAGCCTTTGGACCGGTCGGGCATGACGCAGGAAGAGGCCGCCGCATACGGCCCGGAATCGGACCGCCACGCCCAAAAGCTTGCTGCCCTCAGGCACAAGATTGAAGCCCGTACCGGGCAAGCCATCAAAACATATAAGCTAGGCTATGACGCGCAGACAAAAAAACTTACAGGCCTTGACGGCTTTTGTGAAATGGTGTCCGCCGACCTCCGCCAAATGCTGGACGCCGAATGGAAAAAAGCGGCGTCCCTGGACGGAAATGCGCGCGCGATTGCGGCCTCCTGGCTGTTCATGCAGGAGAAAGCCGCCGGATTTTCGGCGCTTCATGACCTTTGCGGCACGTATAAGCAAAAGATTCTTTCAGACGGCGTCAGCCTGTTTTTACTGAAAGGTGAGTCCGGCTCGGGTAAAAGCACCATTATTGCAAAGCTTTCAGCCGATCTTGTGCGGGACGGCGTGCTGGTAGTACCTTTTGTCTGCGGTGCGGAAGGATGCTACGGTACGGACGATTTGCTTTCACAGTTGATATTTTTTCTTGAAAACGAGCTCGGCGAACCGCATGACGGCAGCGAAAACGCTTTTGGAGATTTAAGGAACCGGTTTGCGTATCTTTGCAACGTATTCGGCGAAAAACAGGTCCAAAAGACGCTTGCTATAGCGGTGGACGGACTCGAATCGCTTTTTGGCAAAGGTGCAAAGACATTTGACTGGATGCCCGCCGTGCTGCCCCCAAATATAAAAGTGATCAGTTGCTGTACGGACGATGCGGGCGTATCGGTTCCGCTGGTTTTGGCGGGCAAATCGGCGCTGGAACAATGCGCGCCCCTCTCGGCACAGGAAAGGCCGGCCGTTGTAAACGGCATTCTCGCGTCCGCGCACAAGCAGCTTAACAGCGAACTTGTCAAAAAGATATGCGCCTTGCGTTCGGCGTCTTCGCCGCTTTACCTTTCGCTTATCCTGCAGCGCCTTATGATGCTCAACAGCCAAGACTTTGGCGTGATCGCCCAAAAAGGCAACGACATGGCCGCCATCAACGGATACCTTGCCAATATCGTAGAAACCGCGCCCGCGGGCGTACAGGAACTCTGTGCCGCCGTGGTGCAGGAGGCTGGTGAGAGGATAGACCAAAAACTTTGCGGGACCGTTGTGCATCTGCTTGCGTGGAGCAAACGGGGCCTGCGCGAAAAAGACATGGAAGCTATCTTCATACGCGAGGGGATTCCTTTCAATTCACTGGATTTCGCGCGTTTGATGAAATATATGCATCCTTATTTTATGGCGCATGGGGACGGCAGGATAGACTTTTCCCACAAGCTCATCCGGAGCGGTATTCTGGGCACGATGGGCGATCGGGAAAAGGGCCGGATCTGCAGGATGATACAGGCCTATGTCAAAACGCTTCCCCAGGACGACCCCGTATGCGCTGACGAAATGGTGCGGTGCAGCTGGTATGTGAACGAACTTCAAACAATTGCGGAATATATAGGCATGCTCGATTTCAGTAAAATGAAAAATGCGCCCGAACCTTCGCTCCGTTTCGTGGTACTTGTCATGAAGCAGGAAAAAACTAATCTGTGGAAGATGATCGGTAATCTTAAGGATTATGAACACGGCAGCCGTTGCGCGGTAGTGCTTTACAAGAATGTGCCGAAGTATACCGACGCTTCCAAAAAGTCACAGGAGATGCTGAGAGCGCTTCTCAGCACACTTGAGGCAACCATATTGGAATGGTACCGTGGCGGTACCGTGGGCGTTTTTGACCTGATGGAGGTGCGCGTCAGAACGGCGGAATCCTATATGCTCTCCGGGCAAAATGATGCGGCGGTGGAAATTTTTTTGGATTGCGGCAGGGACGTGAAGCCGGAAGACCTTGAAACGTGTGAGTATCTTTCACAAAAGGCGAACACCCTGCGGCGCGCGTCCGAGATATTTGCGGGGCGCGGAGACTACGGCCGCGTGATAGAAATTTGCGGACAGTCGGAAACCATACAGCGGCGGCTTGCGGAGGAATACGGCGGTCGGTACGTCGCCAATCTTGCGAACGCGCTTGATCAGCTCGCAGAAGCTTATTCGCAGAGCGGCGATCTGTACAGGGCGGAAGAAAAAATTAACGAATCGATCGCAATCAGGGAAGAGATCCTCTCCCAGGACTCTTCGGCGAACAACAGACGTAAACTCGCAATCACCTATGACCGGGCGGCGGATCTTTTTGCCGCCCAGGGGAAAAAAGAAGAGCGGGGTACCTATTGCCGCCGGGCGACCGCCCTGCGTGAGGAGGCTGTGCAGGAAATACGGTCGTACAGCATGCTGCGGGAACTGGCACTTTCGTATTTGAACCTTTCGTTTTCCGAGGCTTTCGCCGGCGAAAGCGCTTCCGCGTGCGCGTGTGCGGAAAAAGCGCTTCCCATCTTTCGGGGGATTGCCGCAGCCACAAATACCCCCCAATCCAGGAGCGACCTCGGCGATACCTTGCGAGTATACGCCCTGGCTCTTCAGATGGCGGGGAATAATCCGCGCGCGAAAGAAATGGTGCAAGAATCCATATCCATATTTGAAGAACTCAAAAATGCGGATGAAAAAGCGTACGCACGCCTTTTGGTGCTTTCTCAGGCATTAAAAGAAGAGATAGACAAAAACGTATCGGGAAAAGCGATCCTGGAGGCGGGGGACAGGGCGGTGCACGAAAATGTGAAAGTGGAATTCACGCATGCGCAAAAACTCCTGAACACGGATCCGCAGGGGGCAATGGCCCATTATGAAAAAGGCGTATCCATATTGCGGAATATCACTGCTGCCGAACCGACCGTAGAAAACCGGGATACTCTTGCTATGTGGTGCAATCAGGCCGCCGTTGCGCTCAAAGGATATCCGGAGGCGCAGAATAAATACTGGAAGGAATGCAGCGCCATTTGGATAGACATTTATGAAAATGCGGCCGATAAAACCGTAAAAAAAGAGTTCAAAAAAAAATACAAATATTCCAAAATGCTGCGGTTTTTGAATCCGTAAAAAAGCGTTTGCGCCACTTCTTTTCATCTTCTTTTATGACCGCCAAAAGGCGGTTTTTTTATGTTAAACCCGGTAAATAAAAATAAATAGACATCTTTAAATGGGAAAGATATAATGATGACAAAAGAATCAACCTGAAGGAGGAATAACCTTATGAAAAAGGGAATATGGATTGTTGCCGTATTATTAAGCCTGATTTTTGCGCTGAGTTCCTGTGCGGGAACAGTTCAAACTCCGGACACAACTGCGGCAGAAAGCGAAGAGACTTCAGAGACGGCCGCGACGGAGGCGGCTGATGTGGACGTTGAGGCAATGACACCTGTGTTTGATGCGCTTATCCGCGCGATGAAAGAAACGGGCGGCGCGTATGCGCCGAAAGATGAGGGCTTTTTCTGGACCACACTGTATCTGATGGGGGTAAACAGCGGAGAAGAACTGGGACGCGCAGAACTTACGGAAGACATGATGATCAAGGTGCCCCGGCAGGCAATGCAGGAATTTGCATCGGCATGTTTTGAAGATTATGACGATTTGCTTCCCCTTCCCGAGCAAGACAGTAGCATTACATACGATGAAGGGCAGGACGCTTATCTGCTGGCGCCTTCCGATCCCGGCGACGCTGTGACCGAAATACTGGATGCGACCGAACAGGACGGCCGGGTAACGGTGCATGTGAAATTTTCAGGCGACGAAGAGGCGTATACCTTTACGCTGGTATCAAACCCGTATGCAAGCGGAATTTCCGATCCGGTTTTTTTGTATACGGTCAGCGGCGTACAGTAAAGAACAAAACCCCAAAAACAGGCTGCAAAAACAGCCTGTTTTTTGTATAGAAAACCCCACGTTAGACGTGGGGTTCGGTAGAGCTTTAGCGGTGAGACATAACAGAAAAACTCCTTTTGATTTAAAATAAGGATGCGGTCTGGCAACTGCACCCAAT
>JAVBVZ010000039.1:0-4630 GCA_036679405.1 Christensenellaceae bacterium | reverse complement strand
CAGGTGTTTGCGTAATAAATGGGAAACGCCTGGAACACCGGCACCAGCGGCACCCGGTCCGGTTCCACCAGTTTCACTGCGTCCGTCACCCGTTTCAGTCTTGCGTCATATTGTTGGCTAATACTTTCCATAACACAACTCCTTTAATAAAGTATTTTTACAAAGAAATCCTACATCCGCCGCCTTTGTACTATTTTGCTGTGCATTCGGTTTTTTAATGGAATATCTTTCAATGTATTGTTTTAATCATACTTGTTTTTGTGCAAAATTTCAACCGGTTTTGGGCATTATAGGCATATTCACTGTTGTTTTTTGCAATACCCACGGCCGCATGATTGCAGACAAAATTTACTTGACGAATCACATACATCAAGTACAATAAAAAGAAAGCAAAGGAGGCATGCTTTATGCAATTATCTACCACAGACAGCCTTGCAGGCCAAGAATTCACCATACTCGGAATTGCAAAGGGAAATACTGTCCAATCCACAAATGTCGGACGCGATTTTCTTTCCGGGCTCAAAACTATTGTGGGCGGCGAAATTAAAAGCTATACCGAAATGCTGGAAGAAGCTCGCGAAACCGCTACCCGGAGGATGATTGATCATGCAGCTTCTATGGGTGCGGATGGAATTATTTGTATGCGTTATTCCACCTCTTCCATTATGCAAGGCGCGGCCGAGGTAATGGCCTACGGTACCGCGGTTAAATTTAAAAAATGAACGCAGATTTTGACACACAAATGATGAAAAAGGCTCTTCTCCTGGCAAAAAAAGCCGCAGAAAAAGACGAAGTTCCGGTTGGCGCTCTCATTGTCCGGGAGGGCAAGATTATTGCCCGCGCATATAACAAACGCGAAACCAAGAAAAGCCCTACCGCCCATGCCGAACTTTTGGCCATTGAAAATGCCGCCAAAAAACTTGGCGGCTGGCGGCTGCCCGGCTGCACGCTTTATGTGACGCTTGAACCCTGCCCTATGTGCGCCGGCGCAATCATCAATGCACGCATTCCCACCGTTGTATACGGTGCCCCCGACCCAAAGGCCGGCGCGCTGGGCAGCGTATATGATCTTGCCCAGGGAAAACTAAACCATACGCCACAGGTGATTGAAGGCGTTCTCCGCGACGAATGCGGCGCCGTTCTTACGGAATATTTCAAAAACAAAAGAAAAAATCCGGGCTGAGCGGGCCGGAAACAAGGAATGCCTGCTTATAGTAAAGCGCCCTTTGTTTTTAAAAACAAAGGGCGCTTTTATAACGCAAATCCGCGCGACCGGCTATTTAAGCTGGTCCTGCAGCCGCTCAAAAAGCGGTTCTTTCATATCTATGCCCATGTAGTGCATAATAACATATTCAAGCCCTTTTTCCTTAAGGTCTGCCTGCAGTTTATGCGCCGCTTCATCCGAGGGCGGATCAAACGCAAGCGCCGCCTTGACGCCTGCCAGGATCGGCGCAGGCGGGATGCCCATTTCCATACAATACAGGGCAGCGCCGATCAACCGGTCATTTCTCCGCAATTTACGCACCGGGTCTCCGCCCACCCGCACAACGGTATCGCCCAGCTTTTTGTTTTTAAAACGGAACAACAGGTCATCTACATGTTCTTCCAAAAGCGGCGTCAGCTCATTGCCGTATTCACGGGCAAGCGCACCGGCGCTGCAAAGCATGGCTTCTTTTGCCGCTTCATAGATCTCGCTGTCCTCAGCCGCCTGCCAGATATATTCGTAACCCTTCTGCGCGCCGAGATATGCGCAAATCGCATGGCCCATATTGTGAATAAACAGCTTGCGCTTAATATAAAACCCAAACGGCGTATACGGAACCAGACCCTTCAGCGCCGGGATTTTCCCTTTAAAAGCCGCGCTGTCCACCGGAAGATCCGCATAAGGCTCTACGCAAATCAAAAGGGGGTTTTCTTTTTTCAGTTCCGGCGTAATGGGCGGCACCATGCGCCCGATGGAGGCTTCAATCAGGCCGACATTCTTTTCCGACCATTTTTGCTGCTCTTCATCCAGGTTTTCATTGATCCATCCACGCATCAGTTTATCCGCTTCAAGCTGATTCTCACATAAAATAATATCCAGTGTGTGCCCGTTCTTCATGCGCTGCACAATGCCTTTTGCAATTACCGGCGCAATTTTGGGCAAAACGTTTACGCCCACCGCAGTCGCCATAATATCGCAATCTGCAATCTCGCGTATTGCCTGTTCGCTTCCCGCATGCACTGCACGCACATTTGTTACGATTTCGTCATGGTTTCCCCGGTTGGTCACAATCCGCACGGGATACTCGCCCCGTTCGTTGATTTCCTTAATGACTTCGGGAACGATATCTAAAAAGCAAACTTCATATCCCGAATCTGAAAAAACTTTTCCTATAAATCCCCGGCCTATATTGCCCGCACCGTACATAACTGCTTTTTTCATGGCTGTCCCTCTTCTGCATTTTTTAGTCAATATAAATATACCACATTTTCTGCAAATTTTGTTACCAAATCATAAATTCTGATTATAAAGAAAACAAATGCTTTTGAGGTGCGGTTATGTTGGTTTATGCGATCATCTTTATTACAACGGCCCTGGCGCTTTATACGGCAGGCGTATGGGGCGAAAAGGTCAAAAAGACCCTTTTGAAAAAACATTTGGCTTTTTTTTGGGCGGGCCTTGCATTTGATACCCTGGGCACTTCGCTGATGTCGCGTATCGCAGGCGGCGGCTTCACTTTGAACACACACGGCATAAGCGGTATTTTGGCGATTGCGCTTATGCTGACGCACGCCGTTTGGGCGACCTGCGTCCTTTTCAAAGGCAGCGTCAAACAAAAGTCTGATTTCCATAAATTCAGCATTGTTGTCTGGCTTATTTGGCTGGTCCCTTATTTTTCGGGTCTTATAGCCGGTATTTCCATGTAATCTCGCTTTTCTCACATGCTTTTTTTTAGAAAAGGTACCCCTTTCTTTGAAAAATTGTTATACTGTCTTAAAAAGACATAAGGGACCGTTCATGAATAAAAACGATATTTTTAAAATAACAATCGACGATCTTGATATAAACGGCAACGGCATTGGTAAACTGGAAGGGTACTGCTTTTTCATTGCGGGCGCCCTTCCGGGCGAAACCGTCAGCGCACGGGCAACCAAACGCAACAAGACATACGGATTTGCACAAACAGAAGAGATCCTGCTTTCTTCTCCCGAGCGCCGCAAACCGCCCTGCCGCTACTACGACAAATGCGGCGGCTGCACCCTGCAGCACCTGTCTTACGCCGGGCAGCTGGAATGGAAGAGCAGCCATGTTCAAAGCTGCCTTGCGCGCATTGGCGGCATCGACGCACCCGTCTCTTTCACGCTTCCCTCCCGGCAGGAATTCCGTTACCGGAACAAAGCGGCTTTCCCGCTTGCCCAAAACGGCCTTTTAAAAATTGGTTTTTATTCCGCACGCAGCCATGATTTGCTGAATATAGATGACTGTCCCGTTCAAAACAGAGATGTCGCCCTGCTGATCTCGCAGCTCAAAACCTGGGTGGTCCATAACCGGATCAGCGTGTATAACGAAAAAACCGGCCGCGGCCTGCTTCGCCATGCAGTGGTGCGTACCGCCAAAAGCGGCGATATGATGCTCACTCTGTGCATTAACGGGGACGATATCCCTTTCCAGGAAGAACTGATCGCGGCTTTCCGGTATGTTTTGCCCCGCCTAAAATCCATTATGCTGAGCGTAAACAAACAAAAAAACAACACGATCCTCGGAAAAAAAATCATCCAGGTCTTCGGCAGCCCGACGGTCAGGGAGACCATTCTCGGCCTTGATTTTATGGTTGGCCCGCATACATTTTTGCAGGTAAACAGCCTTATGACCGACGCGCTTTACAATGTGCTTTTTAAAATGCTGGCGCTTAAAAAAACGGACACGGTTGCCGACCTTTACTGCGGCGCAGGCGCCATCACCCTGCCCGCCGCACAGCGCGCGGGATTTGTATACGGCATCGAACTTGTTCCCGAGGCCGTTTTAGACGCCCAAAAGAACGCCCGTGTCAACGGAATTGAAAACGCGGAATTCATTGCCGGAGATGTAAGCGAAAAACTGGGGGACGTTTTACAAAAGGCCGGGAAACTGGACGCAATCATCTTAGACCCGCCCAGAAAAGGCCTGGAACCAAGCGTTTTGCGCGCATGCGCCGCTTCGGGCGCCGGGAAGATAGGGTATGTTTCCTGCAACCCTTCCACCCTGGCCCGGGACCTTAAAGAATTCATGCGGCTCGGATATACGGTAGGAGCCGTGCAGCCGGTGGACATGTTCCCCCAGACCACACATTGCGAAACGGTTGTGCAGTTGGAACGGCGAAAAGAGTCCAATTAGTTTTATAGTATTTGCGAAGAATAAAAACTAAAATTTTTTTCTTTAACTTTGCATAGAAAGGGGCATTATGCTTAATTCTACTTTTATCTACAAACTCCTCTTTCTTTATGTAGTCATGGAGAAACAATTGATAAAGTAATAACCACGATTTCGCTTGTTGTGACCTTCTCCCCGAAAATTGAACCAGCAAAAGAGTTAGTCCGGATGATATAATAAATTATCCAGGAGGACAAACTCATGCAGAAAAGATTCACAGAAGAACAAATCATCACC
>JAVBVZ010000038.1:0-63755 GCA_036679405.1 Christensenellaceae bacterium | reverse complement strand
CAACAGAGTTCTGGATCACGACGATCGCATCATAGCCGGAAGTGATAAAGTCTTCAACAGCCTGCAGCTGCTCGGCAGCCGTGTTCTGTCCAACTTTGTAATTCACAGTCCAGTCACAGGTGGGATCTTCATCCGCACAGGCCTGCAGCGTGTCGTGCAGCACCTGGTAATAGGAGTCTGCGCCGTCAGCATACATGCCGATATCCAGCGTCAGGACATCACCTTCTGCAGCTTCGGAAGCCGTTTCAGTTGCAGCTTCGGAAGAAGCAGCTTCGGAACTGGCCGCCTCGGACGATTCTGCGGGCGTACTGCTGCTGCAAGCAATCAGGCCAACCGCAAGAACCGCAATCAGAGCGATCATTAAGATTTTCTTCATGTTTTTCTGTCCTCCTCTTAATTTGCCAAAAACTATTATGTCTGGCTGTTTTTTTATATGAATCCGCGGGGCTATCAATGACCCCGCGGATTTATATACGGGGTTCCCCAAAAGCAAGCTTTCGGGCGTTTGAATCATAGAGATTCAGGAGATTTATTTTGCATCCTTGGAAACGGCTTCCGCTTTAAGTTTACGTTTCTGCTCGCCCCTTGCTTTTGTGCTTGCCACATAAGCGCCGGCTGAAACAACCGCAATGATGATCATACCTTTTGCGACGAACTGCCACTCACTTTGCAGCCGCATGATATTCATGGCATTTGCAATAGCACCCAGGAAGACCGCTCCTATAAAGGTGCCCCAAATGTTTCCTTTACCACCCGACATTGCCACACCGCCGACAACAGTAGCGGCGATAACGTCGATCTCAAGGTTTTGCCCAATGGTAATGATTGCCGTGTTCACACGGGCCAGCAGCATGATGGCTGCAATGGAAACCAGCAGTCCGTTTACGGCATACGTGGAAAGGATAACGTTCTTAACGCCGATACCGGCCAGGTAAGCTGCATTTTTGTTTGCGCCCACCGCGTATACGCGGCGTCCGTATTTTGTATATTTCATCAGCCACCAGACAAATACGGTAATGCCGAGGAACACAAGCACGTAAATAGGAATCACCAACGCGAGACCGCTCGGTGCTTTCGCCCCTTCGATCAGGTTCATTTTAAGGGGCTCAAGCGCGCCCTGTATGCTGATTTCCTGTGAATTACAGATCAGAAGCGCAATACCCCGGAAAGTGATCATGCCGCCCAGCGTTATAATGAAGGGCTCTACATTCAATCTGGAAATAACAAGTCCCATTGCCGCTTCCATGGCAACTGCAAGGATGATGACGAGAACGATAGAAGCAGGCAGGCCCAATCCCCAGTCGATGGTTCCTTTAGCAAGGAACAGGGCTACGAACGATGCAAGCATACCAACCGAAAGGTCGATGCCGCCGCCGATCATAACCATGGCCATACCCATAGACATAATGCCCACCACGGACACCTGCATCATAATATTAAGCAAATTTTCAGGACTGATGAAAGACGGATATGCAACTTCACCGTCCGCCATGCTGGTGAACAGTTGCAGCAGAATAACAGCTACAAAAAAACCAATCATGACGGTGAGGACCGTAGAGTTCTCACTTCCGCCTAAAAATTTAAATTTTTTCTTTTCTTGCTGGACAGGAGACTGTCTCATATTTTTTTACCTCCTATGGAATACTCAAGTATATTTTCTTCGGAAACTTCTTCTTTTGAAAGTTCTCCAACGACACGTCCGTCCTTCATAACCATAATACGATCGCTCATAGAAACGATCTCCGGCATGTCGGACGAAACCATAATGATTGCCTTGCCCTCTTTGAGCAGGTTCATCATGATTTGGTAGATTTCCTGTTTAGCGCCAACGTCGATACCGCGTGTCGGCTCGTCGAAGATAAATATCTCTCCGTTGGTATTAAACCATTTGGCCAAAACAACTTTCTGTTGATTTCCACCCGAAAGGTTCATGGCCAGGGTTTGAGCAGTCGGTGCCTTTGTACCCAGCGCCTTCATATATTTTTCTCCGATCTCAATCTCTTCTTTGGGATTGACCAGAGAACCTTTTGTGTTCACCATGTTTGCAATCATGGTATTCCGTGCAATGGTATGGATTAAGAACAACCCGGTAAACTGACGGTCTTCGGTAATGTAGCACATTTTGTTCTTAATGGCGTCGCTCGGGTTTTTAAAATTGACATCTTTGCCCAGCACCTTCACGGTGCCGCCCAATTTTTCCGCTCCGCCAAAGAGCAGCGTCATAAGTTCGCTGCGGCCCGAACCAACCATTCCCGCAAATCCCAGGATCTCACCCCTGCGCACTTGGAAAGAAACATTGTTCACGCCGTTGCCCGAAAGATTTTCCGCTTCCAAAACCACATCGCCGGCTTCATAAAACTCACGGCTGTAAAAAGCGGAAGCATCCCGGCCCACCATGTCGCGAATGAGCTGCGGTTCGTCGATCTCATCAACGCCGCAGGTTTTAATATGCATGCCGTCCCGCAGAACCGTAATACGGTCCGCAATTTTAAACACTTCGTCCAAATGGTGAGAAATATAAACAATGCCGATGCCGCGTTCTTTAATTTTATGGGTTATTTCCAACAGGTTGTCAATCTCGCTGACCGAGAAGGAAGCCGTCGGTTCGTCCATAATAATGACCTTACGTTCCAAAACCAGCGCTTTTGCGATCTCGACGATTTTTTGTTCGCCTGAAGAAAGATCCGCCACCAACTGGTCGGGTTTAAGGTCGCTGTGCAGGTATTCGAGAACTTCTCTCGTTTTTTCCTGCATTGCTTCTTTCTGCATAATGCCGTTCTTGGTGATCTCAAGGCCTACGAAAATATTTTCGGTAATATCCAGAGTCGGAAAGATCGTATGCTCCTGATAAATGGTCTGGATGCCTTGCTGGATCGCCATATGAGGAGTATCAAAATGAACAGACTTTCCCTCAAACAGGATCTTGCCGCCATGGTCCGGCTGGTAAGCACCCGAAATAATTTTAATAAGCGTTGATTTTCCTGCACCATTTTCACCGCATATGCAATGAATCTCGCCCGGCTTGAGTCCGAACGAAATATCGCTCAACGCTTTAACTCCAGGAAATGTTTTGGAAATATTGGACAACTGCAATATTTCTTCCGACATAATTTCCCACCTCCTAATTAATAGTCTTTCTGCAATTTTGGAAAGATTAATTTCTGGTAACGAGCATGTTTCCTAATAATCAATTCAATTTACAATTTTTAAACTTTGTTCGCTTTTGTCGGTTATTGTACAATATATTTTTTTGTTTTTCAAGTGGTTTTTGTTCATTAATTGCATAAGCTACCATATGTTTTTTGAGATTATGATCTTTGTTCAGCCTTTTTTCATACAAACTTATCATTTGTAATGATAAAGTCATAATTGCATCAAAATGTTATATGGATTCAGGGACGCCCAAAGGCCACGTGCCCACAGGCATCCCTAAAAAAACTTGCTTTAAGCGTCGACCAGAACAACTCCCTTGATCTTATCTTCCGGACTTTCCTTCATGAATATAATACCCTTCTCCGCATCCTGTAAACTGAATTTATGCGTGATCAGCGGCTTAAGCTGGATCTGCCCGGAGGCGATCAGATGGAACACGTTATCCCATACCAGAGGCGCCAACCAGGAGAATTTAAGCGTTCTGCTGGACTGTATGGCCTCCAAAACAGGCACTTTCAGTTCGTCTTCCGGTGCAGGAAGACCAAAATACACAATAGTAGAATGGTGGGTCGTTACTTTCAGGGCCTGCTGCAGCGCGGGCATCGCGCTGGTGGCCACAATGGCGCGCGCAGCCAGTTCTCCGCTGTTGAGCTCTCTGATTTTTGCCGGAACATCCTCCGCATAATATGGAGAATCCTTCTTAAGGGAATTGACCACCGCAACCGCGCCCAGCTCAAGGCCTTTTTTGAGACCGTAGTCTTCAATACCAACCATGATGACCTTGCCTGCGCCGGCGGCCAGGCAAAGCTGCAGCTGCATAAGGCCGATGGTGCCCGTGCCGAACACAACCACCGTCTGACCAAGGTCAATATCAAGAAGTTTCACGCCATGCGTAGCACAGGCAAGCGGTTCGGCCAAAGCGCCGTCTTCAAAAGAAACTTCATCCGGTATTTTATAAACATGCGTATATTTCACTTTTACATATTCGGCCAGACACCCGTTTACCGAAACACCGATCACCTCAAGATGCGTACAGGAGTTGAATTCGCCCCGCATACATTCCGGACAGGCGTTACACTGCTGTACCGGGTTTACCGCGACACGGTCTCCCTCTTTGAACAAACCCATTTTTTTTGCAATAGCCCCGACTTCCGCCACTACGCCCGAAGCCTCGTGCCCCAGATAAAGCGGCCCTTTCCCATTCGGCGTATCAAGCGGGCTATGCCCGAAATAATAAGATACATCCGATCCGCATATGCCCACGGCCTTTACTTTGATCAGGACTTCGTTGTCCGCGATCTGCGGGATGTCGTGCTCTTCATATTTCATTTTAAGCGGTTCATAAAAATTCTGAACCTTCATTGTTCCTTTCATATCTCTCTCCCTCTTTTTTTATTTTTTTTGCGGCATATTGCAATCCGGGCCGAAGTGCTTTAAAATCACCAACGGTTCGACAGGAGACGTGTTTTTAACCACTACGCCTTCCGTAGAACGATTGCAGGAAACATAAAATTCATCGGCAGTCAGCTGCCCGTAACGGATCAGGGTGGGGGATTCGCAAATAAACTTTCCGATCTCTCCTCTGCCCTGAACGACCACGCAACCATAGGGAGCGCCATCTTTAATAAGCGCCTGTGCGCCCGGCTGCACCGTCAGTTCCTTTGCCGCCACATAATCGTTTCCATAACACACCCAATTCTGCACATATCCGTCGCCTTCTTTGTCCAAAACAGGCGGACGGAAGAAGCGTTCACGGTAGTTAGGCAGCATATTGAGATCCCAGTCTGCCACATCCATAATGGCATCCATATCATTTTCCTTCCCTTCAGGGAGGAAGTTAGAAAGCCAGCTTTTGTCAAAGATCTCTCCGTCGACCACGTTTTCCCACAGGGCCATTACATCACTGTTCCACTGCGGTTCATACGTACACAGAGAACCGGGGGCATGTACGACGCCCGCCGGAGTAAACCAACCGGTCCCCAGTTCGATCTGATAACCACGGGAGAGTTCGAGTATACGGCCATCCTGTGAATCAAACGTTGAAAGCCTTTCTATTATTTCTTCCTTGGTCACCGAAGGATCAAATCCAAAGAAAGTAATGGGACGCTTTCCAAGATGGTTGTTGTACTGTTTGGGGAAGAAATAATGCTCATGTTTAGGCAGCACCCCTACCCGTTTGCACGCCTCTTCCCGATGATGTACATGATGGAAAAGCGGTTCGTTATAGTCGTAGAATTTTGAATACATGGGCCATGTTCCGTATTTGTCCATCAGCGGCTTGCCGATCAGCTCTTCGCCAAGTGCGTCTATCATGTCTTTAAAAAGCACTTTTTTAGCCGGGTCATTGTCTACATTAATAAAACTCATTCCCAAATGCTCAATAGATTCGTCTGTCTCCACCTTGGTGATGGAGGAAAACCAGCGTTCCACAATGGCGCCGGCCTTCATGCCCATTGCATAATAGTCGTCCGGGTGCAGACGGATGCGTTTTCCCGGCGAAAAGAACGGCCTCGGAACCCAGTTTGGAACCATGGAAAGCACGCCGTCGCCCTTATCCAATACCTTTTTATAAACACTCTTGTCAGCCACTTTATTGCCTCCTTAAAATTTAGATCATACTCCGGATGTACGCAAGGCCCCGCTTTGCGAGGTCGTCATCCGAAGGAGCAAACGCCCGCCACAGATGCAGGGGACCCTGCATTGAAGGAGCGCCTTCATTGAATGCTTCGATGGTCAGCCAACCGTCGTAGCCCGATTTGTTGATCACATCAAATATTTCTTTTCCGCATGCATGTCCCGTTCCCGGGATGCCGCGGTTATTCTCGGAGATATGGATATGATTGGTATACGGCATCGCATACTCCAGGGCCCTGGCGAGATCAAGTTCTTCTATATTCATATGCATAGTATCCATGATCAGGCCGACATTCTCCACATTTACTTCCTTAATATATTCTACCGCTGTTTCGGCAGTATTCACCATATACTGTTCAAAACGGTTCAGCGGTTCAATAGACATTGTCATATTTTTCTTGCCGGCATATTCGCCAAAATCCTTACAGGCATCCACCGACCACCGCCATTCCTGTTTGGTCGGGCGCGCACCCGAGAAATAGCCGAGCGCCTGGGTGAGCGGGCCCATCAGCAGTTCCGCCCCCAGCTCCAACGCATAATCCACATGGCTTTTCACCGCGCGGACCATTGCGTCGCGCATGGACTTATCCGGGCTGACCGAATTTCCTACGCCCGGGTCGATTACGCTCAGGGCCGTACAGGGAATATTTTCTCCCCTTAAAAATTCGCCCAGTCTCTTGGCTTCCTCCAGATCCATTCCCGCAAACACCGGAATTTCAACCCCGTCAAAGCCAAAACCCATGACCCTTTTGATCAGCTCTTTGTCTTTTTTAAGTGAAATGCTGTCTGTCCACAGCAGTAAGTTCATTCCTACTTTCTTCATACCCACACCTTCTTTGCAGCAGATTTTGCTTTTCCCCCGCAAGTCGTTTGCAAACAAAAATCAAAAAGAATTTTTTACTTTTTCCCTCATTATATATCCATAATCCCCATGAATGAATACGTATTAATCTTTTGAAATTAAATGTATTATATCACAGTATCCGAGAAAAAGTAAAGTATAAAGCACGGTGGAAAACAATTATTTACAAACTGTTTGCAAACGCTCTTTATTCAGCCTTTTTCAGGTTGCCATAGTTAAAATAAGTAAGGTGTTCTTCCATAATCTCAACTGCTTTTTCAAAAACATCATTTAAATAGGTTTGCGGGTCGCAGGCATCAAAAACGCCCTTTGCCATTTCGCCTTCCCGTTCTCTGATTTTCTCTGCGGCATAGATGCCCGCCTCGCGTACAATGCGTGTCCACATATTTACCTTGACGACACCGTCGGCTGCAAGGCCTTTTATTTGATCGGGTTTCAGGCTTGAAACGCCGTGCAACACCAGCATTTCGCGTCCCAGCGCCTGGGTGAGCATTTGCGCCCTGTCTTTTAGGTATACCGCGTCTGTCCCGGTAGACTGCTGTTCCGTGCCCAGGTCAGCCACCAAAAAATCGACGCCGGTCTTGCGGGCATATTTGACCGCGTTGTCCACATAGTGTTCGTCTTTGACCGCCTGCGCCTTTGTTCCGATCACCGAAAGCGTTTCCATGATGGCTTCCACCATCACACGGCCGCCAAATTTCTTAACATATTCACTTGTCATTGCAAGATTTTCTTCAAAAGGAAACCGCTGACAGTCAAACAGCACCCCTGCAAGATATTTGATCCCTTCTTCTAAGATCCATTTATCCGCTATCGGATCTCCGTGATCCAGCTGCGGCATTACCAGCACATCGTAATAAGGAGAATCTTTTTCCCCCGCCAGCGCCTGCAGGCTGCCGATAATGGACAAAAATCCCGCTTTCAGGTCGTGGCTGTAGGTTGCACGCTTGCATTGCGGCATATGCGTATACGAACCGGTCATTCCCACAATAATCGGAACATGTTTGATTCCGTGTTTTTTTCCAAAACGTTGCGCAGCCATCAGGATCGCTTCGTTGTTCCAGGCCGACGCGGAACAGAACAATGCAACGCTGACGCAATCCCTGCGCGCATCCTGCATGATTCCTTCCACCATTGCTCTGTCAGTAATAACAGCCATTTTCTTCCTCCCGTATTCTAAACCTTTATTTGCTCGCATACAGCGAGTATGAATTCAAATCTCTGTGCAACTGCTTGTATAGCTCAAACTTTTCATCGTACGGCGCAGCATTCGCAGGATTCGGGTCAATCGTCTTTTTGATCCGGCTCATCTCTTTTCCGGCAGACTGTGCATTTTCATATACGCCCATTGCGGTGGCGCACAAAATCGCACATCCGAGAGCGCCTGCTTCCGGACACACAAGCGTAGATACGGCAACCTGCATACTGTCCGCTTTAACCGAAAGCCAGAGGTCGGACCGGCTTCCGCCCCCCACGCAAACAATATTATCAATGGGAATCCCCTCATTTTGTATGATTTCCAAATTCAGACGCTGATCCATACAAAGCCCTTCCAGAACGGCTTTGTAAATATCGTAACGGGAAGTCCCCACGTCAGCCCCCAAAACCGCAAACCGCGCACGGTGATCCATATAAGGCGTGCCGCTTCCCATCAGATACGGCTGCACCATCAGACGGGTAGGCGTTTTGGGAGCATTTTTTTCAAACACCGCATACGGAGGGTGTCCGTCCGGCCGCTCATTCGGCGTAAAAGTATCAAAAAACCATTTCACCGCAAGGCCGGACGTAACATTGTACGCCAGCGTGCAGTACATGTCGTCCACCAAAAACGGCTCACTGGACAAACTGGCCTCCAGCGTCACCTGATAAGGAAGCGGAGACGGGAATACCGGCGTCAGGCATTCGGACGTGCCCATGGAGCAAACGGTAGATTTTTCCCTTAGCCCCGCGCCCATTGCATTGACCGGCTGGTCATGTCCTCCCATCACCAGTTTAAGCCCGGCCGGAAGGCCGGTTTCCTGTGCCACCGCGGCGGAAATCCCTCCAACAATCGAGCCCGACTGCACCGGCGTTGCAAACCGCTCGGGATCAAAACCGAATTTGTCCATCAATACACTGCTCCACTGTTTTTTATGCACATCGAACAGCATGGTCCGGCAGGCCAGCGAGTAATCCGTAAAAGCCTCTCCGCAGAGTTTAAAATAAATGTAGTCCTCTATAAGCAAAAATTTATGTGTTCTTTTATAAACATCCTGAAGATTATATTTAATATGAAGAAGTTTGGAAATAGAATAAGTGGTAGATGGCGGCAAGCCGCAGATCTTGGCAATTTCTTCATTAGAGCTTTTTTTCATTGCATCAAAATATTCGTCTTCGCCCCTGCGGTCCGTAAACACCATCACGCGGCTGATTTCGCGTCCGGCACGATCCACACAGACAAATCCTTCTCCAAACGAACTGAGGGCCAGCGCAGATATGTCCTTGCACTTTGTTCCTACATCATGCAGGACAGCCTTTGTTTTTTCCCAGATATCCAGCGGATCCAGTTCCCGCGTCCCATCCGATTTAAGCGCCAGTACATATTCATAAAAAGACGTTGCTATAATATTGCCCTTTTCGTCAAACACGACCGCTTTTACGCCGGACGTGCCGACGTCCAGTCCACAAAAAAACATTCTTTATCCTCCGTATTATCAGGTTGTCTCACGTATAATCAGTTTTGGCTTGAGTTTACGCTTTTTTTCCTCCGGTTCATCCTGCATTAGGGCAACCAGCTTTAAAACGCCGATCTCCGCCATTTTAGATACGGGCTGCGCCACCGTGGAAAGGGCGGGCGTTGCAACTTTCGCCATGGGCACATCGTCATATCCGATAAGGGCGATATCTTCCGGCACTTTTTTTCCGGCTTCACTGAGCGCACGCATCACGCCGAAGGCAATTACGTCTGACGCTGCAAAGATTCCGTCTAAATCTTTTTTTGCAATACTTCGCCCGAGCTCATATCCCATTTTAAATTTATCATAAACGTTTTCCGCTGTAATGATCCGTTTTTTATCTACCGGGATCCCCATATCTTCATGTGCCTTTTCATATCCGGCCAGCCTGTTTTTAATGGCTTCCTGCACAAGCGGTTCGCTGACAAACGCCACTTTCCGGCGGCCGTTTTTCAATAAATAGCAGGTAGCTTCATACCCACCGTCAAAATGGTTGATCCGGACCGAACTTTCAGGATGGGTCCACAATTCGTCGTCCAAAGTGACAAAGGGTTTATTCATACGTATAAGTTTATCGACCGGAACCCTGTTTGTCAACTGATATGCTATAATAATTCCTTCCACGTTATACTGCAACAGATTGTCAAGGTAGCTTTCTTCCATCGCCTGATCGTATTCGGTACATACCAAAAACACAGCATATCCCAGTTTGACAAGCATACTCTCCACATTGCGGGCGACCATAGCATAATAGCCGTTCCCCACATCAGGCACCATCAACCCCACAATATTTGTTTTGTTTGTTTTCAGGCCTTTGGCAAGCGCATTCGGACGATAGTTCAGTTCCCTGATCACCTGGTTTACGCGCTCGCATACTTCTTTGGAAATACTGGCCGTTCCATTGATGACATGCGAAACGGTCGGCTGCGTAACGCCCGCGATCCGCGCAATGTCTTTCATAGTATAGGATTTTTTTTTCAAATTAGTCCACCTGGAATTTATAGAAGAACTTTAAGACTTCTTCCCTTTCAAATTTATATTGCTGCCCGTCTTTTTCAAAAACGTAGTAGTCGTCTCCCATATCCGTAAGGCTGTACCCTTTTTTCAGCATATACTTTGTGTATTCGTCCGCTTCACTTTTTTTGACCAAATAACGCTCGCCGTCTTCGTAGTCGAACACGCCGCCCTTGAACGCCGCCGTAACCACCGCCTTTGAATCCATCAGAGGCAAAAAGCTGTCAAAAATACCCTGCCCGGCGAAAACAAATATAAAAATGAGTACGACCATTATAAATAAAATAAGACGGATCAAAAACTTCATACGCGTATACCTGATAAAATTGCGAAAACCGTTGTCTTTTCGTTACAATTATATAGATTCGCTTTGCTAAAGTCAACCTTTCAGCTGCCGGCCATTTATGTAAAACGGATGCCGGACGGATGCTTTTAAATTTTTTTGCCCGTCCATATATGTTATAATGTTTAAACAGGCATTGTTGGGTTATTATAATAGCAATGAAATAAGTTTTTAAGGAGAGAATGTTTCAATGAGTACGGTATCCATCAACGAATCCCAGTTTGATCAGGAAGTGCTGCAGTATCAGGGCAAAGTCTTGGTAGACTTTTATGCGGACTGGTGCGGCCCCTGCCGGATGCTTTCCCCTGTGCTGGAGGAAGTTGCAAGCGAGCAGGATGTGAAAGTAGTAAAGGTAAACGTGGACGCAAACCAGGGCCTGGCCGAAAAATACGGCGTAATGTCCATCCCTACCGTTTATTATTTTGTGAACGGCAAAGAAGCCGGAAAATTCATCGGTGCGCGCGGCAAAAACGAAGTGCTGCAAATGATCAAATAACCTTTCGCATATAAAACGAAGAGGCAGGATACGCAATTTATGCGTATCCTTTTTTATAGGATTCCCTGTGCGCAACGCGGAAAACTGTCTGCTTCCCGCAAATCCGGACATCCTGCCCCCGCAATGAATTTGTCTGCTTCTTCCCTTGCCAACCAACCCTAAAAATTGTATAATGAAGCAAATATTATTTTGGAGTCAGCCATGGAAAATTATCCTTATAATGATTTTCTGCAGGTGTCCGATTTAAAGGACCTGCTTTTTAAAGCCGCATCCAAATTCGAAGAAAAAGATGCATTTTGTTTCAAGTCGGGCGGCGGCATTGAATCCAGAACCTACGGCCGGTTTAAAGACGATGTGACCGCGCTTGGGACCGCGCTTTTATTTGAAGGCTTTCAGAGCAAAAAAATTGCCCTTTTAGGTGAAACAAGCTACGAATGGGTACTTTCCTACTTCGCCGTGACCTGCGGCGTAGGCGCTGCTGTTCCAATAGACAAAGAGCTGCCGGATGCCGAAATTGCAAATATCATTGCGGACAGCGGAGCGACGGCTGTTATTTTTTCCGGTACATTTGAAGATACCATTCAGAATATCCGTACCAAAGGTGTACGTTACATACCCATGGCGCCCTGCGACGCCAAATGGACCTGTCCCGGCCTGCATGAACTGATGATACTTGGGAGAAGCCTCGTCGAAGATGGGGATAAAAGCTTTATCCGCACCAAAATTGATCCGGACGCCATGGCTTCTCTTATCTATACGTCGGGCACTACCGGCAAATCAAAAGGAATTATGCTCACCCACCGCAGTATCACGGCGGCTTCGTCCGGCGCTTTGTCCCTGCTTGATTTGGGCAGCGTGTGCCTTTCCGTACTCCCCTGCCACCATTCGTTTGAATGCACCCACGGCATTATTATGATGCTGCAGGCGGGCCTTACCATCTGCATCAATGATTCCATGCGCTTTTTTATGCAAAATCTGCAATTATTTAAACCGGACACCATCTGCCTGGTTCCGCTTTTTCTTGAAAACATGCACAAAAAAATCTGGGAAACCGCGGCTGCCAAAGGCATTACCGAACAGCTCAAAGCCGCTGTTGCAAAAAGCAACGAACTGCTCGCCCGGGGTATAGACAAACGCGATGAATTTTTTGCAGATATCCAGGCTGCCTTCGGCGGAAGGCTGAAACTCATTATTTCAGGCGGCGCTCCGCTTTCCGCAGACCTGATGCGCGAATTTCGCGAATTCGGGATAATGGTTACAAACGGTTATGGCACCAGCGAATGTTCTCCGCTGATTTCCGTCAACCGAAACCGGTATTATAAAGACGGCTCGGTGGGCCTTCCCATTGCCTGCTGCAAAGTAAAAATTGAAAACCCGGACGAAAACGGCGAAGGCGAAGTGTGGGTTTCCGGCCCGAATGTGATGCTTGGCTATTATAACAATGATGCCGCAACCCACGAAGTGATGAAAGACGGATGGCTGAATACCGGCGATATCGGGCATATGGATAGAGATTTCCTTTTTCTGACCGGCCGCTCGAAAAATGTGATCGTTCTTTCCAACGGAAAAAATATTTATCCGGAAGAAATAGAAGAGTTCCTTTCTTCTTCTATTCCGCTGATTCGCGAAATAGTGGTATATGCGGCCCGTTCCGCCCAGGGGGACGAAACCGAACTGGCCGCGGAAGTTTACCCCGACTTTGACGTCCTGCCGGCTGCGGACGGCGAGGCGGTCCGCACAGCGCTCCAAAAAGAATTTGCGCGTATAAACCGCAGCCTTCCCCTGTTTAAGCAAGTGCATCATTTTACCATACGGGATTCCGAATTTCCCAAAACCACAAAAAAATCCATTAAAAGATTTACAGTAGGAGTGAAGTAAACATGATTAATATTGACAGAATAAAGGAACTCCTTTCAGCTTCCTGCCCTTACGCCCCGGAAGAAATCAGCCTGGAAAGCGATCTGATAAACGACCTGGAATTTGATTCTTTCTGCATGATGGATATGCTGCTTGCATTTGAAAAAGAATACAACATTTCCATTCCGGACCGGGACCTAAGATTATTTGTTACTGTAGCGGATATCATTGAATATCTGGAGAAAAAAACCGCCCCTTCGGGCACGCTGTCTGTTGACAACAGTTCTGTTCTGTGAAAAAATAGAACTGTTCCTATGAATACGAATAAATAAACTATGGGAGGTATTGAAAAGATGAAAAAAATATCTATAGGCAGTTGGGCCTATACCATGGGCGCATTCGCGGATAAGCCCATCCTTCTACCCGAGCTGTGCAAAGAACTGAACCGCCTGAACTTTGACGGGATCAGCATGGGCGGTTTCAAACCGCACGCCAACCCCGAACTTTATGACACCCCCGCAAAAAAAGCAGAGCTTAAAAAACTTCTGGCAGACAACGGCCTGGAAGTGGCAGACTATGCTGCCGATCTCTGGAGTGTTGATTCTTTCAAGCAAAATGATGAATGGCTCGCCCTTTTTGACGAGAGCGTCCGCTTCATGAGTGAAATGGGCTATAAAACAATCCGCATTGATTCAGGCACACAACCCATTTTGCCTGACGGATGGAAGTATGAGGATGCCAAAGATTTTGTGAAAACACAATTTAAAAAATGTGCGCGCCGCGCCGCCGAAGACGGCATTGAAGTCGTTTGGGAATTCGAACCCGGGTTTATGATAAACGAACCCAAAAATATACTGGAAGTCGCGACGGATGTTGCCGAAAAAAACTTCAGCGTCCTGTTTGATACCTGCCACGGATACATGAGCTCGGTGATGGGCGCCCGTCATATTGAAGAGGGCTGCACCCTTAAAGGCGGCCTTTTGGAGTTTATTGACATGCTGAAAGGCAAAATCGGCTTTGTGCATGTGATCGATTCGGACGGCAGCTTAAACGACCAGGGCACCAGCACCCATAACCCCTTCGGTACGGGCAACATAAACTTTGACGAAGCGATCCCGGCACTTCTGGCCGCAGGATATACCAACGACTGGTGGGCCATCGACCTTTGTGAATGGCCGGACGCCTGGAAGGTGACCGCCGAAAGCAAAGCTTTTATGGACAAACTGAACGAAAAATACTGCAAATAAAAACTTTTAAGAAGAGTAAGAGGCTAACCCTTTTTCAAGGGTTAGCCTCTTTTGTTTGCTTTAAACAATTCTATATTTTCCAAAAAAAGGATTGGCTTGATAGCTGTCGAAATATAAACTATACTTTTGTTATATCCATAATTTTTACTTCATCCAGTTAAATGTATCCAACCATTTTAATTTTTAGAATGTGAGGCCTAGAATATGTTTTCTTCAATTTTTTTTGATCACTATAAGAGTTTCTCATCAGAAGAAACTATTGAACTGACAAATCTCAAGCACGTAAATGTAATTATTGGAAAAAACAACAGCGGTAAATCAAGTGTGCTAGATATAATCAATGCCGCATCAGATGTAACATACTTTGAAGATAATAAAGAAAGATTTGGAAATATTGGAGCGGAATTTATTGTGCAACCAGAATATTTATTATTGTTTAAAGATTATTCAAGGATCGGACATCTAGTAAATCCTTACGATTTTGCAAAAAACGAGATGGTAGGGAAACCATTTCGAGTAGATTTAAATAGCCAAAAACGCGCCTATGATAACAATTCTACATTTGACTATAAATATTCACTAAATCAAAAAGAGACAGTGTTTAAGAGCGATATTTTTGACGTTCAATACAGTGATGCCACAAGTAATCTCTTTAACAAAGTTGCCTTAAAGATTTTAACTCTCAATAATATTATTTTTAGAAGATTATCCGCGGAAAGAAACATATCCCCCGAAAATGAAACTCAAAATGAAGAATTAGATATTGATGGAGTCGGAGCGAGCAACCTTGTCCGCAAATTTCTCAATTTTAGCGAATATGACGAAACAATCATTGAGACTCATTTACTCAACGCTTTGAATAAGATTATGGTGCCAGAAGCAGAGTTTGAAAATATCCGCGTGCAGGAAATTGAGAAAGGAGGAGATTTGCTTTGGGAAATTTTCCTGCAAGAAAAAGGGTGCGGCAGATTTCCTTTGTCTCATTCTGGAAGCGGGCTAAAAACAATTATACTTCTACTATTGAATCTTCTTGTAATTCCAAAAACCAATGCATACAATGGTAAAAAAATCATATTTGGATTCGAAGAAATCGAGAATAACCTTCATCCCGCTTTGCAGCGTAAGGTTTTTGAATATATTTATGAATACGCAGTGAATAAAGATACTTATATTTTTCTGACTACACATTCCCATATAGCTATCAATACATTTTATGAAAAAGTAGAGGCACAGATTTATCACATTTTCAAAAAAAATAATGTATCCACCATAAATACAATAGATAATTACATAGATGAACAGACAGTTTTAGAAGATTTAGAAATTCGTGCTAGCGATCTATTGCAATCAAATGGAATCATCTGGGTGGAAGGCCCATCTGATCGAATTTATATAAAGAGATGGCTTGAAGTGCTATGCGACTGTAAATACTCAGAGGGGAAGCATTATCAATTCTTATATTACGGCGGAAAATTATTGTCCCATTATACAGCGCATGAAACGGATGAATTGATTGGAATATTAACTACGAATAGAAATGCCATTATTGTAATTGATAGTGATAAAAAAACCCAACAAACTCCGATCAACCCAACAAAAAAAAGAATTGTCCAAGAATTCAACGAATACAAAATGTTATCATGGATAACAAAAGGAAAAGAGATTGAAAACTATTTACCTGCATCAGCAATAGCAGAATGCCTCGGCAAAACCGTTCACAAACAATGTACACAATTTCAGCGTTTTCCAGAATATATAAAGCGCTATTATAGCAATTTTACTAGCAAAAAGGTGGCCTTTGCAAACGAAATAAAAATGTGCATAAATAAAGAAAATTCTTCTGTAATTCTAGATTTGGACAAGCAAATTAAAAAGATATATCATCAAATCCAAATTTGGAATAAATAAAAAATCAAAAAGGAATCCCCACGCCAGAGGCCGCTTTAAGGGGGTTATGGAGGTGTCGGAGGACGTAAGGGGGGGAATCGGAATCCCCCCTCGTCCTCTGACGAAAAAAACAAAAAAAACGTTGGTGTTTATTGACTACCTAGGAATCAGCCATAGCGCACTTGCAGAGCGACCAGAAATTTGATAATCGGCGCGATCCGCTTCGCTGCCGATTCGCACGGCGCGTCAGATTCCTTTTTCAGGCATACGCTTGCGCTTATCTTTTGTTCAGCAAACCTCCGCCTCCTTTCATCCGCCACCTGGCGGCAGTCGGCTGCGTTCTTGACTATCAATTCCTCATGAATTATACTGAACCAGACCCCAAATTGTCCCTAAGACAATCCGGGGACCCCATAATTCTTTTTTCGGGAGCAGTGCACATGGCAGAACAAAAAAAAGGATCCCCGCAGATGCAGACAAAAGGCGGGCCCAAGCAGGTGGACCCCGTACAGCTGGCGGTGGGCACACCCACTCTTTCGGCCGGCCCGAGCCACCTTTTCAGAAAGAAGGCGCGCTGGTTTTTTTCCAAAAAACCAAATTATATATTTGACAAAGACGTTTTGCTGAAGGTAGATGCCATCACCGAACGCAAGAACGAGAGGGGCAGCATCGTCCAAGGCTGGGCCATTGATCTTTCGGATGAAAATGACATTGAGATCACGCTGAACACCTATGATGCGGAAGACGCGGTTTCCGCCGCAAACAACAAAATCCGCACGGACGTTGCGGCGCTGTACGCTTCCAAATCAAAGACCCTGCCTTTGTATACGGGATACGAGATCACCACGGTACTCACCTATTCGGAGATCCGCTCGGTTACCGCGGTCAACCGGACCAACGGCAGGCAGACTACGCTTCTTAAAAAGGAATTTCCACGCGTCACCAAGGATTTGTCCCCCATCGAGCGCTTTTTCCGCACAATAGCCGTCGCATGGGAGCGGCTTGCCGCCCTTGTCAAAGAAGGGCGGCTGTCTTTTAAACCTTCCAAATGGAAGGAATACTTAGACAAGGTACGCATCATCCGCAAGGAGACCAATATTTTCACCTATGACGACTGGATCGTAGAAAACGAACCCAAACGCGAAGCCTACGAGGCGCAGCGCAATTATCCCTTTAAAGAAAAGCCGCTCGTCAGTCTCCTGACCCCCGCATACAACACGCCGATAGAATATTTTGACGAGCTCATGGCCTCCCTTCAGGCACAGACTTATGAAAACTGGGAACTCTGCCTAGCGGACGGCGGCAGCAATGCGGATACGATTGCCGCTTTTCAAGGCTGGCAAAAAAAAGAGCCCCGCCTGAAGCTGAACCTTCTTGAGAAAAACCTCGGCATCGCGGGAAACACAAATGCCGCGGCCGAGCTTGCCGAAGGCTCACTCATCGCGTTCTTGGACCACGACGATATCCTGCCCCCCGATGCATTGTTTGAAGTAGTAAAAACGGCAGAAGATACAGGCGCGGATTTTATTTATTCGGACTCGGATAACATTGACGAAGAACAACGCCATTCTCCTTTTTTCAAGCCGGATTTCAGCCCGGATTTCCTTCGGGCGATCAACTATATCTGCCACTTCACTGCCATGAACAGGGAGCTGTTTGATAAAGCCGGGCGGTTCCGCCTGGGCTTTGACGGCTCGCAGGACCACGACCTCTTTTTGCGGGCAACCGAACTGGCAAAAAAAATTGTTCACATCCCTAAAATCCTTTACCACTGGCGCGCCCATCAGGAATCCGTTGCCTTAAATCCCGGTTCCAAGCTGTACGCTGCGGAAGCGGGCGTCAAGGCCGTGCAGGAGCATATGGACCGCATCGGCATGAAGGGACGGGCCGAAGGCGCGGAAGGGTATCTGTTCAGTTACCGCATTCGCGCGGATATCACGGGAGAACCCCTTGTATCCATCATCATTCCGAACAAAGATTCAAAAAAATATTTGAAGACGTGTGTTGATTCCATTTTGGAAAAATCCACATATGCAAATTACGAAATACTGATTGTGGAAAACAACAGCACATCCAAAGAGATATTTGAGTATTACGCAGAGATCGAGAAAAACCCGAAGGTGCGCCGCGTCACATGGGAGGGCGGATTCAACTTTTCCGCCATCAACAACTTTGGCGCACAGCACGCCAAGGGCGAACACCTGCTGCTTTTAAATAACGACACCCAGGTTATGACCGGCGGCTGGATCGGCGAGATGCTGATGTTCTCCCAGCGGCCCGACGTGGGCGCGGTGGGAGCCAAGCTGTTTTTCGAGGATGATACCCTGCAGCACTACGGCGTTGCCGTGGGCATCATGGGCATTGCGGGGCATACCCAGTCGGGCGCCATGAGCTATTTCCCGGGGTATTTTACCAATCTGGTTCTGGCGCGCAACGTGACGGCTGTGACCGCCGCCTGTATGATGGTGAAAAAATCCGCGTTTGAAGAGGTAGGCGGGCTGGACGAGGATTTTGTGGTTGCATTAAACGACGTTGACTTCTGCCTGAAGCTGCAAAAGGCCGGGTATTACAACGTGGTCACCCCTTACGCCCAGCTGTACCACTTTGAATCCAAATCCCGCGGATACGAGGATTCGGAGGAAAAGGTGATGCGCTACCACCGCGAAATCTTCCGCCTGATAGACCGCTGGGAAGATTTTATGCGCGCGGGCGATCCTTTCTACAACCCTAACCTGACGCTCATGGGCATGGATTACGGCCTCAGGCGTGCCTCCGAACCGGACTACATTGACTTTTACAAAAAATTGAAGGAAAAATATATAAAAGAAGGAAAACTCTGATTTCCATGATTGCCAAGCACTAAAAAAGCAAAGCCTGCGGCTTTGCTTTTTAATTGCGATTGTTAAGGCCCGTTACGAAATACCGATTCCGGAAAACGCCTTATTACGGCATCATCTGCTGGCCGCCGGTTACATTGATGGCCTGACCGGTCATATAAGATGATTCCTCGCCTGCAAGGAAGATCAGCACATTCGCTACATCCTGATAAGTGCAACCGCGTTTCATAGGCACCATGTCAATATATTTCTGGCGTACTTCCGCCTCGGTAATACCCTGATTTTTTGCATACTGTTTAAAAAGGCTGTTCACCCACAGCGGGCTGTCCAGCATATTCCCCGGACAGATGGCGTTCACACGTATGTTCTCGTCCGCCAGTTCCAGCGCAAGACTCTGCACCAATCCGATTCCGCCGAACTTACTGGCTGCGTATGCAGAATTTTTTGCCGATCCTTTTTTCCCGGATTTGCTGTTGATTTCTATAATGTTCCCAAACCCCTGCTTTTTAAAATACACACAGGCGGCTTTGGCCGTATTAAAAAATCCGCACAGGTTTACGTCGACCACCAGCTTCCATCTTTCCGGATCGAACTCCCCGATAGAACCTGAGAACAGAATCGCCGCGTTACAAACCAGCAGATCGATCTTTCCGTATTTGTCCGCCGCCTGTTTCATAAGATTTTCACATTCATCATATTTTGTAATGTCCACTTTTACCGCAAGCGCGTCCTTCAGCGATGCGGCCGTTTCCCGGGCTCCTTCCAGGTTCACATCCCCGATCACGACTTTTGCTCCCTCGTCCGAAAGCCGCTGGCTAAGTGCCTGTCCCAGCCCCTGTGCGCCGCCCGTAATAACGGCTACTTTGCCTTCAAGTCTGTTCAATTGCTTTTTCCTCCTTGAATTTTTGTTCTATAAAATCTCCCAGCATTTTTGAACTTTCGGGTTTTCCCCACATTTGGCAAGCTTTTAAAATGCTGTTCATCTTCACCCTGTTCGCAACCAACTGCATCAGCACTTCATTTAAAGGCAGATGCTTGTTTGTGCAGACGGCAAGCGAATTGTTTGTCAGAAAAACAAGATTGATATCTTCCACACCGGGCAGCGGCGGCGTTAATATAAGCAATTTTTTCTTGGCAATCGCCTCGGAGGTAGACAGCCCCCCCGGTTTGGTTACAATCATATCTGCGGCGTCGATATATTCATCAATATTATTGAGATAGCCAAAAATATGGACGGTATTTTTGTATTTTCTTGATTCCAGCTTGCGTTTGAGCATCGTATTGGTGCCGCATACGGCTATGACCTGCACGCCTTCCATTTTATCAGCCTGCGCAACCAATTCACCCACCGCGCCGAATCCACGGCCGCCCGAAGTAATCAGCAGTGTAAGCGGCTCTATCTGCAAGCCCAGCCTTTCACGCGCCTTTTTTTTGGGTTCGGCACTGGAAAAGTGTTCGCGAACCGGGATGCCGATCGGCAGAATTTTTTCTTTCGGGATACCACGGAGCACCACTGAAGGCACCATCAGTTCGTTTGAAACTACAAAATAATCCATCGCCGTATACTCCCAAAAGGGATGCAGCGCATAATCGGTCACGATACCGTAAAGCTTAACATGGTCTCTGAGCGCTCCCGCCTCTTTCAGCTGCGTCATCAATATAGCGGAAAACACAATGGTGCAGACAATTGCGTCCGGCTTTTTTTCTTCCAGATAGCGCTGCATTTTGGATTTTGTAAGGTCTGAGAATGCAAATGGAAAATAATTTTTCATGGTCGCCTTGCCGGATACCCGCTCAGCGCTTTCATAGATCAGTTCGTTCAATTTGGGGATGGAGCGGCCCATAAATGTGTATCCTTTATCAAAGGCCTCGCCAATCAGTTTGTTCAAAAACTTGTAGGTATCCAGGACCTCGTAAGTATGACCCTGCTTTTCAAGGTATTGCGCCAAGGCGTTGCCGGCCGAATTGTGCCCCTGGCCGACTGTCATGCTCAATATCAATACCTTCATTAACAACCGCCTCCAAAACGTATTTGTTTTATATGATTTTTGCATCTATCATAATAGCACAATTGCAATTGGAAGGCAATGCATACAAAAATTAGTATTTTGGCTAAATGCACATTTTATGTTATACTAGTAAGGATTTGAAAGGAACGGTTCATATGAACAAACTCATCGTGCTTACAGGCGGCGGAAGCGGCGGACACGTCACGCCCAACATGGCTTTGGTGCCCTATCTGACCGAACGGGGTTACGCCGTTCATTATATTGGCACACGGGACGGCATTGAACGCGAACTGGTCCGCGGAATCCCTTATCATGAAATTTCCGCCGGAAAACTGCGTCGTTATGCAAGCATTAAAAATATTTCCGACCCTTTTAAAACAATTGCGGGATATTTCCAGGCAAAAAAAATACTCCGGTCTTTAAATCCGTCGGTAGTGTTTTGTAAAGGCGGGTTTGTTTCCGTTCCGGTCGCTTTTGCAGCGCATGCACTGCACATTCCGGTTATTTTGCATGAATCGGACTATACGCCCGGACTGGCGAACCGGCTATGCGCTCCTAAAGCGGATAAGATATGTCTTTCTTTTGATGCGGAAACCGAGCGGTACGGCAGCAAGGCTGTGGTCACCGGTTCCCCCATCCGGCGCGAACTTCTTTTGGGAGACCGCCAAAAGGGGCTTTCCTTCTGTAACCTGTCTTCCGGGAAACCCGTATTGCTGGTTATGGGCGGCAGTCTGGGCGCAGGCGCACTCAACGATGCGGTAGACGCATCTTTGGATGCTCTTATACAAAACTTCAGCATCATTCACCTGCGCGGCCGGGGCAATCTTCAGCCCGGCCTGGCTTCCATGCCAGATTATGCCCAATTTGAATATATAGCTGAAGAAATGCCCGATCTTCTGGCAGCCGCAGATATTGCGCTTTCCAGGGCGGGCGCGGGCGCGGTGTTCGAACTGTTGGCGCTAAAAAAGCCGGCGCTTCTTATTCCGCTTCCATTGTCCCAAAGCCGGGGCGACCAGATATTGAACGCGCGCTTTTTCGAAAAAAACGGCTACGCAATGGTTATGGGACAGGAGAACCTCTCCCCCAAAGCTTTAACAAAATCCTTAATGGATTTATACAATAACAGAAGCGACTTTATCCGCGCCATGGAAACCGCAAAAACAGCGGCGGGCACGGAAAACGTCTTAGAGGTAATCGACTCAATGGAAAAAACGAATGGATATTGAAATCAAACTGACCGAATACAACCAACTTAACAGTGAAGAAAAAAAGCAGGCCGTCCGGGATATTTTTGAAGCCGGAGCCGAAAAACTTCTTCCCGCATTCAAAGGAGAACTCTCCCGCATTGCGCTGCGCGTAGTGGCGGATGCAGGACGCGGCGCCGCCGGTTTTGTGCGGAAAAACAGCGGTGTCTTTATTGACCAGCTCCACTCGGATGATCCCAAAGTCCGTATGCTGGCTGCCGAGGTACTGGGATCGGCCGGCGGTTTTTCCAAGGAACTGGTTACAGCCTGCCATGCAGAGCAGACTATGTTTGCCATTCCTTCCATGCTGCTTGCAGTCGGCGCACAGAAAACCGATTACGCAAAACGTTATCTTGAGAACTACACAGTCCGCAGCGATCACGAAAAACATATCAGGGAAGAAAAGCTGGCGCTGCAAAAGGCGCTTGCCAATTTTGTGGAACGGCGCCCGACCCAAATCAGGATCGCTCCGTCCGATGTTCTGGCCCTTTCCTGCCCGAACACGGCCGTCACACTGGCCGAAGCCAAACAGAAAGATCTGCGCGCCAGAAAAAGCGGGGATTTTATTTTGGTCTCCTCCCTGATCCGCTATATGGATATTTTTGCGCTTCGCACTTTTTCGGCTGCCTACCTTCTGTTGGGTACCTGCACCCGGGAAAATTTGACAAAAAAACTTTCATCCGTTGAAGAAGCTATTCTTGCACGAATGAACGTAACCAATTACCGTCTGGAAGTATCCGGCGTATCTCACCAGGAACGCATTGCCTATGTAAAAGAAAGTGTGGCCGCCCTTCCCAGGCTGGTAAACACACCTTCTTCTTACTCTTTTGAACTGCGCCTGCAGGTAAACGGCAATAAGATTATCCTTCTTTTGGACCCCCTGCTGGACACGCGCTTCTCCTACCGCAAGCGGGCTGTCAGCGCGGCAATCTCACCGGCGGTCGCCGCCAGCGTATGCTATGCCGCACAACCCTATTTTAACCCCGAGGCGCGGGTTTTGGATAATTTTTGCGGCAGCGGGACCATGCTGTTTGAGCGCAGCTTTTATCCGCACGCATCGCTGATCGGTGTGGATATCTCTTTAAATGCCATTACCTCTGCCAAAGAAAATGAAGGCCGCCTCAAAGCGGGTGCAAAATTTTTCCACATGGACGCGCTACGGTTTACGGACCGGAAATTTGACGAAGTGATTTGCAATATGCCTTTCGGCCTTCGGGTCGGTACGCATGCGCGCAACAAGGAATTATATGAAGCCTACATGGCCATTCTCCCAAGGATCATGGAAGAAGGCGGCCATGCGTTTTTATATACGGTAGAAAAACAACTTTTGGAGGATACCGTCCGGCGCCGCGGATACAAAATTGTTTCAAAGAAAACGTTTTCAGCCGGAGGGCTGTATCCGACGCTTTATATTCTAAAATTTTAAACCAGACAAAAAAACCGTTCGTCCCGAACGGTTTTTTTTTATAAAATCAATGCAGCAATGCTTTCAAATATTCTCCGGTAGCGCTTTTTTTGTTTTTTGCCACCGCCTCCGGGCTCCCTTTCGCAATGACGCGGCCACCCTCGTTCCCGCCGGCGGGGCCCAGGTCAATGATATAGTCCGCACTTTTGATCACGTCCATATTGTGCTCGATAACAATGATCGTATTGCCGCCTTCGGCCAGCCGGTTTAAAACCCGGATCAGTTTTTTTACGTCGTCCATATGCAGCCCGGTAGTAGGTTCATCTAAAATAAAGAGCGTTTTTCCCGTCTGCCGTTTGGACAAATGCGTAGCCAGCTTCACACGCTGGGCTTCTCCGCCCGAGAGGGTCGTGGAGGGCTGTCCAAGTTTGATGTAAGAAAGGCCCACATCTATAAGCACCTTTAACTTACTTTCAATGGAAGGTACATTTTTAAAAAACAAATGAGCTTCTTCCACCGTCATATCCAGAACATCATATATATTCTTCCCCTTGTATTTTACCTCCAGTGTTTCACGGTTATAGCGTTTTCCTTTGCAGACTTCACAGGGCACATACACATCGGGAAGAAAATGCATTTCTATTTTTATGATACCGTCGCCGCCGCAGGCTTCACAGCGTCCGCCCTTCACATTGAAAGAAAACCTTCCTTTATTATACCCGCGTATTTTGGCGTCATGGGTCATGGCAAATATCTCGCGGATCGGGTCGAATACTTTGGTGTAAGTAGCGGGGTTGGAACGCGGCGTACGCCCGATGGGCGACTGGTCAATATCTACAACCTTATCGATGACCGAAAGGCCTTCTATCGCATCATGGTCTCCCGGTTTTTCTTTGGCGCGGTATAATTCTCTTGCAATCGCTTTTTTCAGGATATGGTTAACCAGCGTACTCTTTCCGCTTCCCGACACGCCGGTTACCGCCGTAATCACGCCGGTTGGAAACGCCACGTCTATATTCTTTAAATTATGCTCCCGAGCCCCTTTAACAGTAATATAGCCCTTGGGCTTCCGCCGCTTTTTGGGCAGGCGGATACTCTTCTTTCCCGAAAGGTACAGTCCGGTAATGGATTTTTCGTTTTCCATGATTTCAGCCGGGGTTCCCGCCGCTACCACATGGCCGCCGTGCGCGCCCGCTCCCGGGCCGATGTCTACAATATAGTCCGCCGCCAGCATGGTTTCTTCGTCATGCTCCACAACGATCAGGGTATTCCCGATATCTCTGAGCCCCTTGAGCGTTGCGATCAGCTTGGCATTATCCCGCTGATGCAGCCCGATACTGGGTTCGTCCAGAATATACAAAACTCCCATCAGGCCCGAGCCTATTTGCGTAGCCAGACGGATCCGCTGCGCCTCGCCGCCCGAAAGCGTTCCGGCCGCGCGGGAAAGCGTAAGATAATCAAGCCCCACATTTTTCAAAAAATCCAGCCGCGCGTTAAGTTCTTTAACAACCCTTCCCGCAATGATCTGCTGCTTGTTCGTAAGTTTCACGGTATTGATATATTCCGAGACTTCACTGATGGAAAGATCGGACAGTTCGGCAATATTAAGCTCCCCGATGCGGACGGCCAGCGTCTGCTCACGGAACCGCTTTCCCTTGCAGACCGGGCAGGGAATTTCATTCATATAGCTTTCAATCTCCCGCTTCATGAAGTCGGAAGATGTTTCCACATAGCGCCGTTCCAGATTGTTTACGAGTCCCTCATACGCAGCAAAATAAACGCCCTGGCGGCCTTCACTGTTATAATTTATTTCAATCTTTTTGCCATTGTTCCCATACATAATAAGATCTTTAATTTCTTTGGGAAGCTGCTCGTAGGGCGTATCCTCCGAAAAGCCGTATTCGCGGGTAAGCGCCTTTAAAAACTGGTTTGCAATGGTTCCCGGAATAGCAAAGTTCCATCCGGACATATGGATAGCCCCCTCGGACAAAGACTTTGTCCTGTCCGCTACCAGAGAATCCGGGTCCACTTTCATGATCATTCCGAGACCCGTGCATTCCGGACAGGCTCCGTATGGGCTGTTAAAAGAAAACATACGCGGCGATATTTCCTCTATGCTGATTCCGCAGTCCGCGCAGGCAAAATGTTCGCTTTGAAGAGTATCTTCCCCGGTTTGCATATCATGGATAATGACCAGGCCGTCCGCCATTTTAAGCGCGGTCTCAATGGAATCCGCCACACGCTGCGCACTTTCCGGGCGAACGATGATACGGTCCACCACCGCTGCGATGGAATGCTTTTTCTGCCTCTCCAGCTTAATTTCGCCGTCCAGTTCCACAATCTCTCCGTCTATCCGCGCACGTGCAAATCCATCTTTGGACAATGTCTCCATCACTTTGACGTGTTCGCCTTTTTTTTCGCGTATGACCGGCGCAAGGATCATGATGCGGCTGCCCTCCGGGCGCTTCATCACACGGTCCACCATCTGGTCCACGGTCTGGCGGGATATTTTTTTGCCGCATTTCACGCAATAAACATCCCCCGCCCGCGCATACAGCAGACGCAGGTAATCATGGATCTCGGTCACCGTGCCTACTGTTGAACGCGGATTACGCGCCGTTGTCTTCTGATCTATGGAAATAGCGGGCGAAAGCCCCTCTATGAGGTCCACATCCGGTTTTTCCATTTGCCCCAGGAACTGCCGCGCATAAGCGGAGAGAGATTCCACATAGCGCCGCTGCCCTTCCGCATAAATCGTATCAAAAGCAAGGGAAGATTTCCCGCTGCCCGAAAGCCCGGTGATTACAATAAACTTATCCCGGGGCAGCACAAGGTCAATATTTTTTAAATTGTGTTCCCTTGCGCCCTTTATATGAATGATGTCCATCTATTTTTCCTGCTCCTTTAGCTCTGCTATCATATCCCGGATTTTTGCGGCTGTTTCAAATTCCAGTTCATCCGCCGCCTGCTTCATCTGCCGGGTCAGTATTTCAATACGGTTGGGCGCCTTCGGAACGGGAATTGGCGTCTCCGGTTCCTTCTGCGTGAGCACCAGTGCCTCCGCAATAGATTTAGTGATGGTTGTCGGCGTAATGCCGTGCTCTTCATTATACTTCTGCTGCAATGCACGCCGCCGGTTCGTTTCGTCCATGGCCGCCTGTATGGATTTTGTTATTTTGTCCGCATACATGATGACCCTGCCTTCCGCATTTCTGGATGCCCGGCCGATCGTCTGTATCATAGAGGTTTCGTTGCGGAGAAACCCTTCTTTATCCGCATCTAAGATGGCTACCAGAGCCACTTCGGGAATATCCAGACCTTCACGCAACAAATTGATGCCTACCAGAACATCGAATTCTCCCAGCCTGAGACCCCGGACGATCTCCATGCGTTCCAGTGTTTCGATATCCGAATGCATATATTTGACCCGCAGCCCAAGGTCCGTATAATATTCGGTCAGGCGTTCGGCTAACCGTTTGGTCAGCGTGGTCACCAAAACGCGGTATCCTTTTTCCGTTACCCGGTGGATGTCTTCAAGCAGATCGTCCAGTTGGCCGCTGACCGGCCGCAGTTCAATCACCGGATCCAAAAGCCCCGTAGGACGAACAATCTGCTCCACCACCCGGTTTCCTGCCTTTTCCCGTTCATATTCTGCAGGCGTTGCCGAGACATAAATTGCCTGGTGGATCTTCTTGTTGAATTCTTCAAACTTCAAAGGGCGGTTATCAAAAGCTGAGGGCAAGCGGAATCCGTAATCTACCAGCATTTGTTTTCTGGACCGATCTCCATTATACATGGCGCGCACCTGAGGCAGCGTCACATGGGATTCGTCTACAAACAGCAGGTAATCTTCCGGAAAATAATCCATCAATGTATAAGGAGGCTCTCCTGGTTTGCGCCCGTCAAAATACCGAGAGTAATTTTCTATGCCCGAACAATACCCCAGTTCGGAAAGCATTTCCATATCATACAACGTACGCTGCATGATCCGCTCCGCCTCCAGCAGCTTTCCCTGCTGCTCAAACATTGCATGCTGACGAATCAGGTCTTCCTTGATTGCCGGAATTTTCTCCGCAACCCGTTCTTTGGCCATCACGTAATGAGAGGCGGGGAAAATCATCATATACTTGGTTGCCGCAATTTTTCTGCCGGTCAGCGCGTCGATTTCGGAGATAGCATCTATCTCGTCCCCAAAAAATTCTACGCGCACAGCACGTTCGCTCTGGCTGGCCGGAAAAACCTCCACCGTATCTCCCCGCACTCTGAAAGTGCCGCGGGACATATCCGTATCGTTTCGGTCATACTGCATATCCACCAATTTTGAAATCATAGCGTCTCTGTCTATCCCTGCTCCCTGCCGCAGAGAAAGGCTCAAATTTGCATAATCCTCGGGCGCGCCGATCGAATAAATGCACGAAACGCTGGCCACCACAATTACATCCCTGCGCTCCAGCAAAGAAGAAGTGGCGCTGTGCCGGAGTTTATCTATCTCGTCGTTTATACTGGCGTCTTTCTCTATATACAAATCCGATCCCGGCACATATGCCTCGGGCTGGTAATAATCATAATACGAAACAAAAAATTCCACCGCATTTTCCGGAAAAAACTCTTTGAATTCTGAGCATAGCTGTGCTGCCAGCGTTTTATTGTGCGCCAAAACCAGCGCCGGACGGTTTGTCCGCGCAATCACATTGGCCATGGTATACGTTTTGCCGCTGCCTGTAACGCCCAAAAGCACCTGTGCCTTTTCATTTTTGTTTACACCCTCCACCAGAGCGTCGATCGCCTGGGGCTGGTCTCCCGCCGGACGGTAGTCCGACTTTAGCTTAAAAATACCCATGGAGTGATTATACCACAAATAAAGAAGTCAAAAACAATCCCTTCCAAAAATTCCGCCGCTGCAAAAGCGCCCGCTTAAAGCAGCACGCTTTTGAAAAAAATCTTGCAGAAAGAAGAATCCCGTAATAAAAAAAGCGGCAGAAAGAAACTGCCGCTTTTCATTTTTACTTTTCAAGGTCCGAAGCGCTCTACTCTTTTACGATCACCGCAACAAAAGTCATCGGAACGCTCCCGGTATTCTTAAGGCCGTGAGAATGACCGTCGTAAACGCAGGTGACCATTCCTTCGCTCACGCGCGTAGTAACGCCATCTTCCGTGTAATCTCCTTCTCCCGTAAGAATGTAATACATTTCGCCTTCCCCTTCGTGCTTATGGTATCCCACCGAAGAACCCGGTTCCAGCATAACTTCGGCCAGCAGCCCCGCTTTATTGTACAGATCGCAGCTGTCCACCAGCATTTTAATTGCGCCAAAGCCTTCTCCGCCCGCAATACCCTGCGCTTTTTCTGTTTTAGGCTCTTTATTAACCATTTTGCTTTCTCCCTTTTTGAAAATTTTTATTCTTCTACCCGAATGCAGGAAGCGACCTTCATAACATCCGGAAGTTCTTCAATCTCTGCAATCGCTTTGCGGATAGCTTCTTCATGCGCCACATGGGTCACCAGTATGAGCGGCACACAGTTCTTTCCTTTGCCTTTTTGCAGAACAGATTCAAGGCTGACATTATTGTTGCCGAGTATGGAAGCGATGCTGGCCAATACGCCCGGGCGGTCATGCACGTTGATGCGGATAAACACCTTGGTCTCCCAGTTGTTTTCTATTGTGATCTCGCTTGAAAGCGTATCTTCATTATAGAAAGTGCTGTACTTATGCCGGCAGGCGTTCAGCGAATAAATCATATCCGAAACCAGCGCGCTGGCTGTGGGAAGATCCCCGGCGCCCCGGCCATAAAACATCATCTCTCCAACAGCGCTTCCATTAATGTAAATGGAGTTGAAAGATCCCTTAATGGAGGCCAGCGGATGGTCTTTTGGAATCATGGTAGGATGTACGCGCATCTGGATGGAATTCCCTTCCCGTTTCCCGATCGCAAGCAGCTTGACCTCATATCCGAGTTCGCGACCCACCTCAATATCTTCCCGCGTTATGGCGCTGATGCCTTCACGATAGATATATTCCACGGGAACCCTTGCGTGAAAAGCCATGGAAGCGAGAATGGAAAGTTTGTACATAGAATCAAATCCGTCTACATCGCTGGTTGGATTGGCTTCCGCATACCCCAGATCCTGCGCTTCTTTTAAAACATCTTCAAATTCCCGGCCTTCGTCCGCCATTTTGGACAAAATATAATTGGTTGTGCCGTTGATGATCCCATAGACCGATTCAATACTATTGGCCTGCAGCGAATCTCCAATGGCACGCAGGATGGGAATACCTCCGCCCACGCTGGCTTCAAAGTAAAAACCTGCGCCGGATTTCTTTGCGGCTTTTTCCAGCTCCGGCCAATGCTGCGCAATGAGCTCCTTATTGGCTGAAACGACCGTCTTTCCGGCCAAAAGCGCTTTCAGGATAAATTCTTTGGCGGGATGGATGCCGCCCATGACTTCGGCAACTATCTGGATTTCCGGGTCGGATACGACCTCCTCAATGTCGGCTGCTTTCTTCTCCTCGGGTATATCAATAGAATAGGCTTTCGCCAGCACCTTTGCAACATCCAAAGAAATTCCTTCTTTGTGCTCGATGTTTTTCTTCTCCCGTTCTATCAGCCTGTAAATGCCCGATCCTACCGTTCCCATTCCAAGAATGGCGATCTTCACGTTTCTCATGTCGTTTTTGATATCTCCTTACATATTCTTTTCATAAATCTTATAAAGTCCAATCAGGGTTAGTGTTGGAACAATTTCATCAATCACGTCCGTCTTTTTGGCAATAATGGAGGCCAGACCGCCGGTAGCGATCACCTTGGCTTCTCCCATTTCTTCTTTCATTTTATTCACAATGAACTCCACCTGCCCTACATACCCATAAAGGATGCCCGCCTGCATTCCGGTAATGGTGCTCCGGCAAATGACACTGTCCGGCATCAGAAGTTCAATACGCGGCAGTTTGGCTGCATTGATGGTCAGGGCCTCCGCCGCGATCTTAATGCCGGGACAAAGCGCTCCGCCCAAAAATTCACACTCTTTGGAAATTGCGCCAAAAGACGTAGCCGTTCCAAAATCCACCGTGATGCAGGGACCGCCGAAAAGCTCAAAGGCCCCCACTGCATTCACAATACGGTCCGTCCCCAGATCTTTGGGTGGATCGTACTTTATATTGATTCCTGTTTTGATGCCCGGTCCCACAAAAAGGGGCTTCAGATTAAAATATTGTCCGGCCATATGTTCCAGCGTATAGTTGATGGAAGGAATAACAGACGAAATGATCATCCCTTTCACCATATCCGCCGAAAGCTTGAGGTTACGGAAAAAAGACAGTAATTTTATACCGTATTCATCCGATGTGGCCTCTATATTCGTGGAGATCCGAAAAGAATGCTCCAGGCATCCTTTTCGGAAAAGCCCGCATTTGATGTTTGTATTCCCAACATCCAAAACAAAAATCATTTAAGAGTTTTCTCCCGCTATAGTAAGCTTATAATTTTTTTTGAGCGCGCCCACCACCGGCATACAGACCAGTACCGCCGCCGCCGCTTCGGGCAGGCCGTTCAAGAGGCCGATAGAAAGAATAAACGCCCATGCGCCGGTATTAAACGCAGCGATTCCCGCCGATATCTGGCCGCCCAGCAACAGATTGCCGATCTGGCCGCCGAAGAACGCATACAGCATTCCTAAAAACAGGACAGTATTTGTAAGCGATCCCACCGCACTCGCAATCCCCACGCCCAGTTTCTCCCGGCGGGGGCCAATGGCCCGGTAAACGACATAAGTGATCGGCCCTACCAGCATCCTTGGAACAAAAAGAATGAGCAGTATCGCCACCATATCCCAACCAAACGTCAGGTTGGGTACAATCAGGTTAAACAGTACCGACGTTCCCATCAGCAGCTGAACCAAGCTGGTCACTGCAAATACGATTCCCAGAAAGAATCCGGTGCGCAGTCCCAGTACCAGTGTGCCGATGATCACAGGCAGGCACATCAGCGTTACCTGCACCAACCCTATCGGTATATATCCGATGGGCGTGAATCCAAACAGCAGCATGACCGCAACTAAGATCGCGGTCAGAGTAAGGGTCTTTGTTTTTGTTTTCATAAATACCTCCGCTCGGGTTCTTTTTTCAAGATACCCTACATCATAAAAAACACAGCGCTTCTTCGACTGCAGAACCGTACGGCTTGAAAACCAATACCGCCGGTGCTGCATGCCCCCAAACGTCCGCGGGACGGATTGGGGCCGTTCTGCAAAGCGTCCAAAGAAATTCCCAAGGCGCGCTTCGCAGATCATTTGCGCCGTTTCCATTATACCAATTTTGGGCAACATTTGGCAAGACAATTCAAAAGCCCTGCAAAAGATGCGCGTTGCCGGCTCTATACTGAAAAACGGCTTAAGCTCCGCCGTTCTTTCCGGCTTGCACGGTTTTCTTTCACACAACTGTTTCTTTCTTCCCGCCACTGCTCTATACTATAAATGTTGCCCGTCAAAAAAAGATGTCTCTAAATCTAAACGGACGGTATCTGCAAAAAACAAAAGGATGTAACAAATGAGTCGTTGGTTCACAATAGATCACATAGATAAGGATACGCATATCATAAGCGAATACCGGCATTGGGAAGAAACACACGCCTATCTTTTAAACGGCGCCGACCGCAGTCTGCTGATCGACACCGGCCTTGGCATCTGCAATATTTACGATGAAGTAATCAAACTGACCGACAAGCCGGTCAGTGCCGTGGCGACGCACATCCACTGGGATCATATAGGCGGCCATAAGTTTTTTCCCGATTTTTACGCCCATGAAAATGAATTGGACTGGCTGGACGGAACGTTCCCGCTTACCTTGAAGCAAATCAAGGCTATGGTGATCGACCGCTGCGACCTGCCGGAAGGGTACAACGTGGACAGCTATGAATTTTTTCAGGGAATGCCCACCAGAATACTGAATGATAATGATGTGATTGACATTGGCGGGCGCACCGTGCGGGTTCTGCACACACCCGGCCACTCCCCGGGCCATATGTGCTTTTTTGAAGAAGACAGGGGCTACCTTTTCACCGGAGATCTCATCTACAAAGATACGCTGTTTGCCTATTATCCCTCGACCGATCCAAAAGCCTATCTCAAGTCGGTTTCACGCATTGCCGCCCTTGCGGTCAACCGGGTTTTTCCGGCACATCACAGCCTTGCGATCACACCGGAAATACTTGTAAGAATACAAAGGGCTTTCGAGCAACTGAAATCAGAAGGGAAACTGCATCATGGGAGCGGCGTTTTCACATACAAAGACTTTTCTATCTGGCTGTGACCCGGCCTGAAATTACATAAAAACGCCCGCATGTATTATGGCTGCGAATCGTTTTTTTTGCTTTCATCGTCCTTTTCTTTGCCGTCCTCGATATTTTCCATAAAATTGCGGTTTTGGCACCTTGGACAGGTCAGCAGCCTGTCCGTCACATTTTCTTTTCTGGAAAAAAACGCCTCCGCACATCCCGGTTTAAAACGATATCCGCAATGCGGACATTTGAAGTGCCGTTTTTTCTGGATACGGCAAAACGAAATGATCGAAAAAATAAAAACGCCAAAGGTTCCAAGGAATATATATATAATTACAGCAGTTGCAGAATTCATAAACCCCTCCCGTTATTTGTAGCGGTTATGGCAGGCCCTTTGCCCAAAAGTGAGCTTGCGCGGCCTTTTGGCATCTCCCGCCGCTTTGCCTACAGGCAGCAGAACGTGCGCGTTCATTCCGGGAGGCAAATGCAGAAGCCGGCTGATTTTTTCAGCTCTTTCTTCCAGTTTGAGTTCTCCGTCTACCCAGCAGGAAGCATATCCGAGAGCGGTAATGGCCAGCAGCATATTCTGAACAGCGGCGGCGCAGTCTTCACTTTCGGAAGCAAAAATATCCTCGGGGTCATCCACCCGAAAAGCAACCACGATCGCCGCGGGCGCGGAACGCATTGGCCGGGAAGGCAGAATAGCCCTCATTTCCACCAACAGCGATTCGTCGTCCACCACCGCAAAATATGTCGTCTGCATATTCCGGCCGGACGGCGCGTCCATGCCGGCCTGTACGATACGCTGCAAATCTTCAAACGGTATTTTATCAAAAAGATAGTCTCCCCGGTAGCTTGCGCGCTGCCGGATTGCTTCAAAAAGTTCCATTCGTTCCTCCTTTTTGCCTCTCTTCATAAAAACAGTATAACATATCAGGCCAAAGAATTGCTTGAATTTTTGCCTGTCTTCGGTGTATGATAGTAGTTGATTTGATTAGGAGGATACCGTATGGCAAAATCAATGGAGAAAATCGTCGCGCTGTGCAAAAACCGGGGGTTTGTTTTCCCGGGTTCCGAAATATACGGCGGGCTTGCAAACACATGGGACTACGGCCCGCTGGGTGTTGAATTCAAAAACAATGTGAAATCAGCCTGGTGGCGCAAATTTATTACCGAATCATCCTATAACGTGGGGATTGACTGCGCTATTCTTATGAACCCGGAAACATGGGTCGCCAGCGGCCATGTCGGCGGTTTTAACGATCCGCTGATGGACTGCCGGGAATGCAAGGAGCGTTTCCGGGCGGATAAACTGATTGAAGAGTATGCCTTTTCCAAAGGTGAAAATATAGATCCTGCAGTGATGAGCAAGGAAGAAATGGAAAACTTCATTGCGGACCATATCCCCTGCCCGTCCTGCGGCAAAAGCAATTTCACGCCCATCCGCACTTTTAACCTGATGTTTAAAACATTCCAGGGCGTGAATGAAGACACGGCTTCACAAATCTACCTGCGGCCCGAAACCGCACAGGGAATTTTTGTGAATTTCAAAAACGTTCTCCGCACCACGCGGCGGCGGCTGCCCATGGGTATCGGACAGGTGGGTAAATCTTTTCGCAACGAAATCACGCCGGGAAACTTTACTTTCCGCACGCGGGAGTTTGAGCAGATGGAACTGGAATTCTTCTGCCATCCAAGTGAAGAATTTAAGTGGTTCAACTTCTGGAAAGACACCAGCCATAAATGGCTTTTATCTCTTGGGATTAGCGAAGAGAGCATCAAACTGCGCGATCACTCGCCCGAAGAACTGTCACATTATTCCAATGCGACCACCGACATCGAATACCTGTTCCCCTTTGGCTGGGGAGAACTTTGGGGTATTGCCGACCGCACTGACTTTGATTTAAAAAAACACATGGAACATTCGGGCGAAAGCATGGAATATTTAGATCCCATCACCAACGAAAAATATGTTCCTTACTGTATCGAGCCTTCCCTGGGCGCAGACCGCGTTGCCCTTGCATTTTTGTGCGAAGCGTACGACGAAGAAGAACTGGAGGGCGGAGATGTCCGCGTGGTTCTGCATCTGCATCCTGCGCTCGCTCCCTATAAAGCGGCCGTATTACCGCTTCAGAAAAACAAGCTCTCGGATAAGGCTATGGAAGTCTATCACAGCCTCCTGCCTCATTTGAGCGTAGACTTTGATGCCGCCGGCTCTATTGGCAAACGCTACCGCCGGCAGGATGAGATTGGCACGCCCTACTGCATCACAGTGGATTTTGATACTCAAAATGACGATACCGTCACCGTCCGTGACCGCGATACCATGCAGCAGATTCGTCTGCCCATTGATCAGATCCGTACATTTTTGGAGGAAAAATTAGCCTTCTAGGTCAAGGGGCGCCGGTATTCGGGAAGGATCAACATGAAAACCATGTCCATACTCCGTATTTCAAAAACGGCGCTGGAACTGCTTTCGCTGATTGCGATGGCAGCGGTTTTTGTATTGTTTGCGTTGATTTTTGACAACTATCCCGCGGACAAGACCGCTTTCATTATGCTCTTTGGCCGTGGATTTACGATAGAAAAGATCACGCTTTTCGGCCTGTTTGCAGTTTGCGCAGGTTCCAACGCAATCCTTTTTATCATTTCCCGTTTTCCCGCCCTGTACCGTTATCCGTTCAAGATTACCGCGGACAATATTGAAATCCAGTATCATCTTGCCAAAATTATGCTGAGCATTATTCAGATCCTGATATCGGCTTTCTTCTGGCAATTATTTATCCAGATGTATAATAACGGCGTGAACGGCTCTTCCGTATGGGACTGGAATATTCTTTTTGTTTTCTTTGGCCTGGCAGGCGCAACGGTTCTTTTTTACATTTTCATGGCACACCGTTACCGGTAATCTGTAGTGAAATCTGCGTCCCTTTCTTGAAAATTTTTCGTATTAAAAGAGCGCCTGTCCGGGCGCTCTTTAATATGCAGCTTAACGATTTGGAGCTGCTCATTATTTCATTTCAGACCCCCATCAGGCGCCCGCATTCGCCAGCGGCGCCGCCTGTGTATAGACCCTTTGTGCCATATCTTTGTCCATCATGTACAGGCCGCCTTCTCCCATTCCGGCAATTTTGAGACTCTCAATCAAATTGGTTGCATTTTCTTCTTCTTCCGCCTGTTCGGTCACAAACCACTGCAAAAACTGAATGGCCTTATAATCATGTTCTTCATTGGCGGCGTCGAGTATTGCATAAATCAGGGAAGTTACATATTTCTCATGTTCCAGTGTTTTGTCCAGGACGTCTGCAACAGAATCAAATGCGCCTTCCGGCATATCGATGGCCGTTAATTCAACCGGCGCGCCGATGCGGTGCATATAGTTGTAGATAATCATTGCATGGTCCCGCTCTTCCTGCGCCTGCACATAAAACCAGTTTGCAAAACCGGCCAGATTTTTCGCCTGGAAATAAGACGACATTGCAAGATACAAGTAGGCGGAATAAAGTTCCTTATTGATTTGTTCATTCAACAATTTTTCTGTTTTCTGATTATTCATTAAAAACTACCCCCGTTTCTCAAACTTTTTATAAACCCATTCCGCTGGATTTAAACCACAGGAGAATGAATTTTTTCCGGGGCCGTCAGATGCTTTCCTCTGCCAGCTGCGGACCTTTTTCCCCCTGCTCGTAAGCCGCGTGTTCTTTGGCAATCTGCCGAAAAATATAAACAGCCATCGCTATGCTGATTGCCACCGCAATCAGCTCAGAGACTACCGGTGTCATTACAATTCCCTGCAGCCCTAAAAAGTTTGCCATCAGAATAAGGACCGGGATCATCACAACTCCCTGACGGCCAATGGAAAGGATCAGGGCGCTGAAGGGCCGGTTTAAAGACTGGCAGGTCATTACCATCAGGATCGTGAAGCCGATAAACGGAAATACAATGGTATTCATCCGCATGGCCTGCGGCCCCAGATCCAGCACAAACGGGCTCTCGGTAAACCCGGAGACGATCTCGGGTGCAAACAAATTGAATATAACGGACAGGCCGACACCGGTTAATACAATGAGCAGAATGCCCGAACGGATCACCGCCTTAAGCCTGCCGAATAATTTTGCCCCGTAGCTGTATCCCGCCACCGGCTGATAGCCCATAGCAAGACCGAATATGATGGCAAATCCAATAAACTGGACCCGGTTTACAATCCCAAAAGTTGCGATTGCCTCGTCGCCGAAGGGCGCGGCAAATATGTTGATCAGGGCAAAAGCTGCGCTCACCAATATCTGAGAAAAAAAGGTGGACATACCGATCTTCGCAATCACTTTAATGATTTTCCCTTCAGGCCGGGCATTTTTCATTTTTAACCGCACAATAGATTTTTGACGCAAATAATTTAAAAGCAGCACGATAAAAGCAACGGTCTGTGAAAGGGCCGTGGCCGCCGCCGCGCCAAAAACGCCCATATCAAACGTAAAAATAAAGAGCGGATCGAGTGCAATATTCAAAAGAGAGCCTACCAGCAGGCCCACCATGGAGCGCATTGCGCTGCCCTCTGAACGGAGCAGATTGTTAAGCCCCATATTCAAAAGCTGGATGGGCGCAAATACAAAGAGGATATTTGCATAGCTTAAAGCCAGGTCAATCGTATTTTCAGACGCACCGAAAGCAAACAGGACCTGTCTGCCGAAAATAAGCCCCGCAATCGCAAGAGCGAGTCCGAAGATGGTAATCATAGTAAGGGTCTGCATCGCTGTTTTATTGGCTTCTTCTATCTTGCCGCTGCCCATCAGCCGGGAAACCGTGGCGCTGCCGCCCGCAGCAAACAGCATGGAAATAGCCTGCCCCAGCATTAAAATAGGCATCATCAAAGAAACCGCCGCCGTACCCAGCATGCCGTCCGGAGAAGTGCTTACAAAATAAGTGTCCGCCATGTTGTATACCGCCATCACCACCATTCCCACTACGGACGGAATGGCCAAATTGATAATGGCCCGCATTGGCGATACATTGCGAAGGACGTTTTCTCTCTTATCCATTCATTACCCTCTCTTTATATACAGTAGCATAATCATAATATGGAAAATTTTTAATGTCAACCCGGAGTTTATATTTGTATTTTTGATCTTGAAGTGGCAAATCTGTAAATAAAAAAGGACCCGAAGGTCCTTTTTGTTCATTTACATACGCTTTTACTTTTTCTTGTTCCTCAGATATTCGTCAATCGCGTGGGCCGAGGCTTTCCCTGCCCCCATGGCAAGAATAACGGTAGCTGCGCCGGTAACGGCGTCTCCTCCCGCATACACGCCGGGAATAGAGGTTTCGCCTGTCTCTTCGTCCGCAATGATGCCGCCCCACTTCTGCGTTTTGAGATCTGGGGTGGAATTTTTGATAAGCGGATTGGGCGACTGTCCGATCGCCACGATCACGGCATCGAGGTCCATCACATACTCGCTGCCCTCTATCTCCACCGGGCGCCTCCTGCCAGACGCGTCCGGTTCCCCAAGCTGCATCTTTATGTTCTTCATGCCGGTGACGTTCCCTTTTTCATCCCCCAGGATTTCCTTCGGGGCTTCCAGCAAACGGAAGATGATCCCTTCCTCTTTTGCATGGTGTACCTCCTCCAGCCGTGCAGGCATCTCGACTTCACTGCGGCGGTAGACAATATACACTTCCTCCGCACCCAGGCGTTTGGCGCTGCGCGCAGCGTCCATCGCTACGTTGCCGCCGCCGATCACGGCCACTTTTTTATGTTTTTTGATGGGGGTGTCGGTCTTCGGATACTGGTAAGCCTTCATCAGGTTCACCCGCGTTAAAAACTCATTGGCGGAATACACGCCGTTCAAATTCTCGCCTGGCACCCGCATAAAGCTAGGCAGTCCCGCGCCGCTCCCGATGAATATGGCTTCAAACCCTTCTTCAAAAAGCTCGTCCACAGTGAAGATCTTGCCCACAACCATATTGAGGCGGATTTCCACGCCAAGTGTTTTGAGCTGGCCGATTTCCACATCCACCAGCTTTTTAGGAAGACGGAATTCCGGAATGCCGTATTTTAAAACGCCGCCCGCAGTATGGAATGCCTCAAACACCGTGACATCGTATCCCATTTTGGCCAAATCAGCCGCACAGGTCAGCCCGGACGGCCCGGAGCCGATCACCGCGACCTTCTGGCCCCGCTTCTCACGGATAACGCAATCCACGCATATACCGTGCTCGATTGCCCAGTCCGCGCAGAAACGTTCCAGCCGCCCGATGGCGACACTTTCACCCTTGATGCCCCTGACGCACGTGGCTTCGCACTGCGTTTCCTGGGGGCATACGCGTCCGCAGATAGCAGGCAAATTATTGGTTGCGGTAATCTTACGGTAGGCTTCTTCAAACTTCCCGTCTTTCATCAGGGCAATAAATCCCGGTATATCTACGTTTACCGGACATCCGGCAACACAGGGTTTGTTTTTGCATTCCAGGCACCGTTTGGCTTCCTCTATTGCCATTTCGGCCGTATAGCCAAGAGCAACCTCACTGAAATTGCAGGCGCGTGCCCGGGCGTCCTGCTCGGGCATTTTTGTCTTTTGCTGAGACATATTCCGTTCCATCAATGCATCCCCTCCAATTTACAGTTTTCTTCCCGCACATGGTCATACGAAGAAAGGCGACGCATGGCTTCGTCAAAATCCACCTGGTGTCCGTCAAAATCCGGTCCGTCCACACAGGCAAATTTGGTTTCACCGCCCACCGTAAGGCGGCACCCGCCGCACATTCCGGTTCCGTCGATCATAATCGGATTCATGCTGACAATTGTAGGGATACCGTATTGTTTGGTCAGCAAAGATACAAATTTCATCATAGGCAACGGTCCGATCGCGACGACTACGTCATATTTTACACCCGACTCAATCAGCCGCTTTAAAACATCGGTCACGAAACCGTGTTCACCATAAGACCCGTCGTCCGTAGCCAGGTACAGATTGTCGCACACCTTTTTCATTTCGTCTTCCAGTATGATGATATCTTTTGTGCGAAATCCCGCGATCATATCCACGCTTACACCACGGCTATGAAGGTATTTAGCCTGCGGATACGCAATGGCGCACCCCAGCCCTCCGCCGATTACCGCCGCTTTTTTCACGCTTTGCTCAAAATGAGACGGTTTTCCAAGAGGCCCTACGACATCCTGCGGGGATTCCCCCACATTCAACGACGCGAGCTTTTGCGTCGACTGTCCGATGGCGTGGTAGATAATGGTGACCGTCCCTGCGTCGCGGTCAAAATCCGCTACCGTCAGCGGGAAACGTTCGCCGTCTTCATCTACCCGGATAATTAAAAACTGGCCGCTTTTAACCTTTTTGGCAATCAGAGGCGCTTTTAACTCCATCAGGAATATGTTTTGGGTAAGTTCTTTTTTTTGCAAGATCTCAAACATCCTATTCCTCCTTCAATCCGAAAAAATAATCTAAAAGCAGAGGTCCTTCCGGAATAAACCGTCCCGATTCCTTTGCGCCGGCCTCATCGTAACTGCCGCCCGGGCCCGCCGCGTTGCTCCTGTAGATCAGGTACGGAACAGGCTCTGATGTATGCGTACGCAAAGAAAGCGGGGTCGGATGGTCGGGCAAAACCATAACCGAAAAATCCTCCCGCCTTAAATTCATTTCTTTTATGATCGGGCCGACCACCTTTTCATCAATCAACTCAATGGCACGTACTTTTCCCTGGATTTCGTGCCGGTGGCCGCATTCGTCAGGTGCTTCAATATGAATATAAACGAAATCTGCGCCGCCGCCGAGTGCATGAAGCGCAGCCGAAGCTTTTCCTTCAAAATTCGTATCTATATTGCCGGTTGCGCCGGGAACGTCTATACTTTTCATGCCTGCGCAAATGGCAATCCCTTTTATGAGGTCTACCGCCGAGATCACCGCGCCTCTTTTATGGTTTTTTTCATAGAAATCCGGCAGGGCAGGTTTTCTGCCTTCCCCCCAGAACCAGACCGAAGTTGCCGGCCTTTTTCCTCTGCGGACACGCTCTTTATTCACCGGATGGTCTTTGAGCAAATCATAAGACAATTGCATCAACCCGAGCAAAAGAGGTGCATTTCCATCTTTGGGAAGATATTCGCCGATTCTTTTATCTGATATATCATGAGGAGGCGTCAGGTTTGTTCCGTCCGCGGCATTCCTTAAAACGAGGCAATGACGGTAACTGATACCGGAGAAAAGCTCCACGCCTTTCGGGGCAAATTTTTCAGCCAGATATTCAATGATCCTGGTCGATTCCTCGGTGGAAATTTCATCCGCGCTGTAATCCAGCATAACGGCGTCGCCGTACTCTTTTTCCGATGAAAGCGTCACCAGGTTACAGCGGTAAGTCACATCTTCTTCACCCAACTGTATACCGATACTGACTGCTTCCAGCGGCGAACGGCCGGAATAATACTTGCGCGGGTCATATCCCATCACCGAAAGATTTGCAGTATCGCTTCCCGGAGCAAGTCCTTCCGGAATTGTTTTGACCAAGCCTACTTCTCCATTTTTTGCAAGCAAATCCATATTCGGCTTGGCTGCGGCCTGAAGAGGCGTTTTGTTTTCCAGTTCGGCCACCGGGTAGTCCGCCATGCCATCTCCTAAAATTACAATATACTTCAATACTGCGTCCTTTCTATATTGTTAAAAATTTCACCTTCGCTATTATATCATAAATTTTGATCTTTTGTTCCCTATATAAATATTTTTTCTTATAATTTGACACTTAAATTGACACAAATTTCTATTTGGATTACACTAAAGAAAAAAATACCGGGGGACTCAAATTATGAGTAAAACAAAAAAGTCTTCATTTATCGGCGAATTCAAGGAATTTATATCCCGCGGTTCGGTAATGGATCTGGCGATCGGCGTTATCATTGGCGGCGCCTTTTCCAAAATCGTTACCTCACTGGTCAATGATCTGATTGTCCCTTTTATCAGCATCTTTACCGGCGGCGAGAATATAGCCGACTGGAACGTCTCCATACGGGACGGGGTCACCTTAAATTATGGAATGTTCATCCAGACGGTTATTGATTTTCTGCTGATTGCATTCTTTGTTTTTCTTCTGGTCAAGCTTATCAACCGCTTCCGCCGGAAGCAGGAAGAAGCGGCCGTCCCTCCCGAACCGTCCCGCGAAGAAGAACTTCTCGCCGAAATAAGGGACCTTTTAAAAAAGCAGCAATCTTAAAAACAAATAACATTATTAAAGGAAGTGTTTTATTCATGAAAGTAGTGGCATTCAACGGAAGCCCCCGTAAAAACGGAAACACGGCGGGCAGTCTTAAGATCGTGCTTGCACAGCTTGAAGCCGAAGGCATAGAGACCGAGCTTGTTCAGCTGGGCGGAAACCGTCTTTCGGGCTGCACAGACTGTGGATACTGCAAAAAAAACAAGAATTTAAAATGTTCCATAAACGATGATATTATAAACGAATGTATTTCCAAAATGGCACAGGCCGACGGCATTATCATCGGTTCGCCCGTTTACTTTGGCAACGTAACCACCGAGGTCAAAGCACTGATCGACCGCTCGGGCCGGGTGACGCGGTCTGCGGATTTTGCACTGCGCCGCAAGGTGGGCGCGGCGGTGGTCGCCGCCCGGCGCGCGGGCACCAATATGACCTATGCAGCCATCAACCTTCTGTTCGGATGCAGCGAAATGATCACGGCCCATTCGAGCTACTGGAACATGACGCTCTCGGGCGGCATCGGTGATCTTGAAAAGGATGCGGCAGGCATCGGCACCTTTGAAACACTGGGCCGCAACATGGCCTGGCTGCTCAAAAAAACGGCAGAATAATTTCACAATGAACGGATGGCAGGGACAAAATGGAATTTTCGCAGCTTACACAAGGGCTCAATAAAAATATTTTTTCAACATTGGACGATAAAAGACTCGAGCGCGAGCATGCCGGTTTGGAGGTCATCAACCTTTCGGTAGGAACGCCGGACTTTACACCCGATACGCATGTAATGCACGCGCTCAGGGCCGCGGCCCAGGATCCGGAAAACTATAAATATTCCCTGACGGATATGCCCGCCCTGACGGATGCGGTTATAAACTGGTACAAAAGGCGGTATGGCGTCGCTCTTGCACCGGAGGAGATCACCTCCGTAAACGGTTCCCAGGAAGGAATCGCGCATATTGCGATTGCCCTCTGTGACCGGGGCTGCAAGGTGATGGTTCCGGACCCGGGGTATCCCATCTTTTCTTTTGGCGCCAAAATCGCAGGCGCAGACCTTTCTTTTACACCACTCCTTGCAAAAAATGATTTTTTGGTGGATTTTGACGCCATCCCCAAAAGCGTTGCGCACGCAACACGGCTGATGGTGGTATCCTATCCTTCCAACCCCGTTACAGCGGTGGCGGATGATGACTTTTACGCCCGTCTGGTCCACTTTGCAAAAAAGCACGACATATTCGTTGTACATGACAATGCGTATTCCGAGCTGGTATTCGACGGACGGCAGGGCTCTTCTTTTCTTTGCACGCCCGGTGCAAAAGAGGTCGGCATAGAATTCAACTCGCTCTCCAAGTCCTACAACCTGACCGGCGCACGTATTTCTTTTGCGATCGGCAATAAAAACATGATTGACAACTTCAAACGCCTGCGTTCGCAAATCGACTACGGAATGTTCTACCCACTGCAGTATGCGGCCATCGCAGCGCTAAACGGCCCGCAGGACATTCTTAAGCGCAACCGCCAGGGCTATACCGAGCGACGGGACGCGCTTTGCGGCGGACTGCGCTCCATTGGCTGGGAGGTAAAGAATTCTCCCGCCACCATGTTTGTATGGGCGCGGCTTCCTGAAAAACGACAGAATTCTTTTGCGTTCGTTTCCGCTCTGATCGAAAAAACCGGAGTGATCTGCACACCCGGTTCCGCTTTTGGGCCGCGTGGAGAAGGATATGTCCGGTTTGCACTGGTGCTCCCGCCACAGGTCATACAACGCGCCGTACGTCTGATTGACAAGAGCGGCCTTTTAAGATAAATAAAAAAGCCGGACAGCTTTAAAGCGGCCCATAAAAGCAGCCTGGAAACCGGCCGGTCTTACGGGCCGCTTTTTTTACTTTACCCCGGCCTTACGTTTTTTCTTTGGATTTACAGCAAAGAGTCTACCTCTCCGCTCATGATATCGGGCAAAGCCTGCCGTATCGTGTCAAAAGGCCAGTCCCACCACCGGATTTCCAGTAATTTTTGAATGGTTTTTTCATCATAGCGTTTTCTTATTTCTTTTGCGGGGGCTCCTCCAACAACGGTATATGGAGGAATGTCACTGGCCACAACGGCTCTGGCGCCTATAATGGCGCCGTCCCCAATATGAACCCCGGATAAAATCACCGCCTCATAGCCGATCCAAACGTCATTGCCGACCACCGTATCGCCTTTAGGATCCCATGCGGATGCCACATCATCTTTGCAAAGCCCCCATTCCTCAAAAAATATCGGAAAAGGGTATGTTGAAAGCGACCGGAGCGTATGGTTGGCGCTGGTAAAAATGAACCTCGCCCCGCAGGCAATGGAGCAAAATTTGCCGATCATCAACCGGTCATGATTGATGGGATAATGATACAAGACATTGTTTTTTTCAAATTGCGTCGGGTCGGAAACAAAATCATTATACATGGTGTAATCGCCAACAATGATACTGGGATCTGTGACAACAGCCTTTAAATAGACGGTTGTAAAATCATTTTTTCTCGGGTATATTTTTTCAGCTGAAATAGTCATAAAAACCTCCTTAAATTCCTGATCTTATTGGTTAATCAACTACTCCAGCAACCGCACTGCAATCTTTCATATTTCACCACCAACCATTCCGCCCTTTATTATACCATCTGTTTTCTTAACAAAACAGTTTTCAGGCGGCATCATTACGTATTTTTTTTAAGGCAAAAAAAGAGCGCCGCAGCGCTCTTTTAGATTGCTAAAAATGTTAATCATTTCCGCCGAATAATCCCGAGAACCAGTCGCCAATACCGACAAAGAAATCTTTCACATTCGTAAAGAAGCCGGAAACGCCTTCGCCGACCGAATTAACGGTTCCCATTGCACTTCCCAGCTGGCTCAGCTTGTCACCCCAATCCGAAATGTCGAGCCCTTCCAAAGTACGCACCAAACTCATAATCTGGCTGATCTGATCTTCGGTCAGTTCAATATTCATACCGTTGGCAATATTGACAATCTCGTCGTGAAGTTCTGAATCGCTCATGTCTTTGGTCTGATCCAGGATTTTTTTCAGTTCATTAATAAGCTCCGTAGCCTGATCGCTGCCAATGACATCAGCCAGTTCCCCGGTCACCACCAGCTCTTCCGCGCCCGCTTCTTTGGCGCCTTCATCCAGCGTTTCTCCCGTTATATCTTCATATGCCTTGTAAACGCCGGTCAAAGCGGCTGTCCCGGATACCTCATGCGGCGCGGATACCATAACGCTGGCGTTTTCAATGCCGGCGGTAACCAAAGCGTTAATGTACATATCCTGCGTACACCAGTTTATATTGTGGGTGGAAACATTCATTCCCTCTCCCTCTTTGAGGGTGGTCAGATAAATGCAGGACAGGGCAACGCTGCCTATTTTTTCATCAGGGACCAGCCCGGAGAGATATTCCCGCTCCTCTGCGTTGGTAACAGTAATTTCTTTTACGCTGCCTTCTTCCAGACCGAAGTCCTCATAAATCTGCGCTTTTTCTTCGGCTGTCAGATCGGCTCCGATGGTTACGCGCTTTTCGCCTTCGGCAACTGCCGCGAGAGCGGGCGCTGCAAAAGCCACCAGAACAAACGCTCCAACCAAGACAGCTGCAAAAAATTTCTTTAACATCTTTTTCCTCCTTAAAATTTCACACCCTGAAAAGCTTTGCCGCCTTCCAGGATCCCGCGTAAAAAATCCGCGGGTCGGGCATTCCTTTTAAGCAAGTTCATTATAGCATAACATCCGTCAAAGTAAAGTTAAATATTACTTGTGTGTTACGCAAATTTCATAATTTGTTCATATTTCATTTTTGTTCAGCCAAAAGTATGTTTTCAGCAGGCCGATTTGCGTTTTTGAATCGCGGATCTCGCCGCAAAGGGCCGCATCAAACGCTTCGTAAAACGGCATTTTCACAACATCTAAGAATTCGCCGTCATCCAGATGCTGCACAGTCTTTTCTAAATCCAGCGCCAGATAAATATGCAGCACTTCCGTGCAGTAGGCCGGCGTTGCATAAACGGCGCCCAAATCAACCAGCCGGCCGGCATTCAGACCCGTTTCCTCCGCGAGTTCCCGCAATGCGCAATCTTCAGGATTTTCTCCAGGGTCCAGTTTCCCCGCAGGTATTTCCAGGAGCTCCGCAGCAAACGGATAGCGCCACTGCCGGACCAGATATATATTTTTTTCTCCGTCCAGTGCTACCACGCTTGCGCCTCCGTTATGCAAAACCACCTCCCGGCTTACTTCCCGGCCGTCCGGCAGCTCTGCACGGTCCAGGCGCACATCAAACACACGTCCTTCAAATATTGTTTTTTGAAACAATGTCTTTTCCTTGAATTTGCACATAACGCCTCCCTTTACTCTCTTTCTTTTCCGCCGCGTCTATTATAGTATAAACCTTTCGTATTCGCAACGCATCCGCGAAGGATGATCCGCTTTATTTTTTCCTTATTATTGTAACAAACCGCTTTTTGATGTATAATAGGTTGGTTTTATGAAAGGCAGGAGATCTTTTGAAAAAGGAAAATATAAGAAACATAGCCATCATCGCCCATGTAGATCATGGTAAAACAACGCTGGTGGATGAAATGCTCAAACAGGGAGGCGTGTTCCGCGAAAACCAGACGGTTATGGAGCGCGTAATGGATTCGGGCGATTTGGAGCGCGAACGCGGCATTACCATTTTGGCCAAAAATACCTCCACCGAATATAAGGGCGTTAAAATAAATATTGTAGACACACCGGGCCATGCCGATTTTGGCGGAGAAGTGGAACGTATTTTAAAAATGGTTAACGGTGTAGTTCTTCTGGTGGATGCGTTTGAAGGTCCGATGCCCCAAACGCGTTTTGTGCTGCAAAAAGCACTTGAACTCAATCACCGTGTTATTATTGTGGTAAACAAGGTTGACCGTCCGGATGCCCGGCTTTCCGAAATCCCGAATGAGGTATTTGACCTCCTGATCGAGCTGGATGCCCATGAGGATCAGTTGGACAGTCCGATCGTCTATTGTTCGGGCCGAAACGGAACGGCTTCTATGAACCCTTACGAGGCCGGCCAAAACCTTCAGCCCCTGTTTGACACTATTTTATCGTATATACCTGCGCCCGAAGGAGACGAAACGGCCCCGCTTCAACTTCTGGTTTCTTCGCTTGACTATTCGGATTATGTGGGCCGTATCGGTATCGGACGTATCGAACGCGGTACGATCCGCCAGAACCAGGAAGTGACCGTTTGCGACTTCCATGATCCCACATTGCTGAAAAAAGCTAAAATCACCGCTATTTATACCTTTGACGGGCTCAAGCGCAAACAGGTTGAGATGGCCGAGGCCGGAGATATTGTAGCTTTTTCAGGTATTGCGGATCTTTCTATCGGCAATACAATATGCGAGGTCGCGGTGCCCGAGCCAATTTCTTTTGTTAAAATATCCGAACCAACGGTTGAAATGACTTTCAGCGTGAACAACAGCCCGCTGGCCGGGACCGAAGGAAAATTTGTGACAACCCGCCACCTGCGCGAACGGCTTTACCGCGAGTTGCAAAAGGATGTTTCCCTGGGTGTGGAAGATACGGACGTAAAAGATTCTTTCCGCGTGCTGGGGCGCGGAGAAATGCACCTTTCCATACTGATTGAGACCATGCGTCGGGAAGGCTATGAATTTATGGTAAGTCCGCCCCGCGTACTGTATAAAGATATCGACGGCGTCAGATCCGAACCTATGGAAACTCTTTTCATAGACACACCCGCAGATACGGTGGGCAGCGTCATTGAAAAGCTTGGAAAACGCAAAGCAGAACTTAAAAACATGACTCCGTCCGGCGACCGTATGAACCTGGAATTTGAAATCCCGTCGCGCGGCCTTTTCGGCTACCGCAGTGAATTTTTAACGGATACCCGTGGCGAAGGTATTTTAAACGCCCTGTTTTTAGGGTATGCCCCTCATAAGGGAGAAATAGAACGCCGCAGCTTTGGGTCTCTTATTGCTCACGAATCAGGTGACGCCGTGATTTACGGCCTTTATAACGCCCAGGAAAGGGGCACGCTTTTTGTAGGGCCGGGCACCAAAGTGTATGGCGGCATGATTGTAGGCTCTTCACCCAAAGCGGAAGACCTGGTGGTCAACGTATGCAAAAAGAAGCACATTACCAACGTCCGCGCATCAGGCAGCGATGATGCCCTGCGCCTGACGCCCCCCCGTTCTTTAAGCCTGGAAGAAACGCTGGAGTTTATATCAGACGATGAACTGGTGGAAGTGACGCCCAAAAACATACGCATTCGAAAGGCCATATTGGATCATCAGCAGCGGATGCGGGCAAACAAAAAATAATGTTTTTTAAAAAAGAGCGCTATGCGCTCTTTTTTAATTATTTCTTGCGGCACCAAAAAATCAAGGATAGGCCTACTCCATCTCAAAATCCTTTTCCTCCAGATTTGGATAAATGTCCGCCAGCGGAGAATAATCTTCTATCGGGTTTCCTTTCAGATCAAGAACTTTAAGATTTGTAAGGCCGGCGATCGGGCTCACGTCGCTGATATTGCAGTCGACAAAAATCAGCCGGGACACACCCGGAAAATTCGCGACCGCGCTGATATCGGAAAGTTCGGGCGCACCCTGTATCCACAGCATTTCCATCTTGGTCATGCCGTCAATAAAACCAATGTTGGAATCATTGATGTTTTCGTTGCCTAAAATGGTCAGATCCAGCATATCCGTGGAATTTGCGAGCGGGCTGAAATCCGTGATGCCGTTGTTTCCGTTCATGGAATAAAAAACCGCGAGGTTCATACCGGCAATGGGCGTGAGGTCTGAAATTGCATTTTGGGAGATGGTCAGCCCCGTTACGTTTTTAAAATGTTCAAGGCCGCTTAAATCCTTGATGGACGCGTTCGGATCGTTATCTTTATTGTCCAGGTCCAGAGATGTTATCTCTTCGGCTTCGGCAGCCGTGATGTCGCCGTCCAGCAGGCCCGTCTGCTGCCGCACCCGCTCTTCCAGAACGGGATCGGCAAACACAATTACATCGGCTGCGGATTCTGTCGCCTCCGTCTCCGCTGCCGAAGCAGTTTCTGATGCCTGCACACTCTCGGAGGCCGGTGTTTCTTTGACAGCCGGAGAAGAGCACGCCGCCGCCAAACACGCCAACACAAATACCATCATCATACAAAGCACTTTTTTCATACAGATCCCTTCTTTCCACCGGCCGTATAACGCCATGTTAATTTTTTGCGTTTGGTATAACAGGTAACATTTTGCTTTTCAAAAACGGTTCTTTGCAACAATGCGTCTTTACTGAATTCAACAAGATGATTCGAACTTCTCAGAACAGATATGTTTTTTCGTTAACATTATAATATATATTGGAACAACTGTAAATATATAGGCTTTTATCTTCATGCACCGAGAAGCTAAATTTTAATGGATATCTCTCCCGAATGCAAAGCTTTCAGCCTTCCCATGGAATCCCGCACGATCAGATGCCCTTCCCCGTCAATGTCCACCGCGGCTACCGTTTCGCGCTTATCCGGATGGATCACTTCTATCATCCGCCCGATCACACAGGATCTTTTTTTATATTCCTCCATCACATCCGCAAAAAGCACTTGGTCCAGTTCGTTTAAAATGCCGGCCATCAGTTCATTGCGGTTCACGCCTTCGGGCAAGGCGCCCGCAACCGCCCGGAGCTCCGCCGGGAAGTCACGTGTGGAGACGTTTACGCCTATTCCCACAACGATATATTCCACTTCTCCGCTTTCAAGGTCGCTCGCGGCCTCGGAAAGAATCCCGCATATCTTCTTGCCGCCTATATAAATATCGTTCACCCACTTGATCTGTACGTCTTCATCCGTATATTTTTCCACAGCGCGGGCCACCGCCACCGCCACCCGGCAGGTAACAAGCGTCGCATCCGTAAGATTGATTTTAGGGCGGATCAGGACGCTCATATAAAGGCCGCTGCCACGTGGGGAATAAAAGCTCTTGCCACGCCGTCCTTTCCCGCCGGTCTGCCGTTCGGCTGCAACAACGGTATGGTCGGGCGCTCCGGTCTGCGCACGGCGGCGCGCCTCGTCGTTGGTAGAATCTACAGATTCCATAACGCTGATATGCCATGCCTGCTTAAGATAAGGCTTCACGCCTTCGGCAGACAGGATATCATTTTTTAAAAACGTATATCCCCGGTTGGTCGCGCTTTCAATAGGGTAGCCTTCGGCACGCAGCGCACGGACCGCCTTCCATACCGAAGCGCGCGAACAATCAAGGTCCCGCGCGATTTCTTCGCCCGAAAGGGTTTTTCCTTTATTGTTTTCAAAAATCATAAGAACTTTTTTGCGCACTGTCATTAAAAACACCTCACAGTATTTATAACATATCGGCTTTTATATTGAAAGAGGTGTTTTTTTATGATAAACTTTGCCGGGAGGCTTGCTATGTACGATTGTATAATTTTTGATATTGACGGCACCATACTGGACACCCGGGAAGTTTCCCTTCTGGCGGTGCAAAAGGCCTATTTTGAAGAGAGCGGAAACCTGCTTCCGCTTGCAGAACTCAGCTTTGCTTTTGGCATTACAACCCAAAATACGGCTAAAAGACTGCACGTGGCCGATGCAGTGGCGTTTACAAACCGGATCGACGAACATTATCACCATCTTTCGTATAAAAACCGTATTTTTCCGGGAATGAAAAAAGCGATCAGCGACCTTTATGCACAAAACACCGTTCTCGGAATTGTTACCTCCAAAACAATTTGGGAATATCAGCATGATTTCAGGCTTTTTGAGCTTGAGAAATATTTTAAAACAGCAATCTGCGTGGAAGATACGCCGCGCCATAAACCCGAACCCGAACCTCTTTTTGAATTTTTTGCGCGTTCGGGACAGCGCGCCGAGACTTCCCTTTACATAGGCGATTCGGCAAACGACCAGCTCTGCGCACGTGCGGCGGGTGTGGATTTTGCCCTGGCCGGGTGGGGCGCTGTCGAAAGCCTTTCCGCTAAATATGTTTTGAGCGAACCTGACGAAATTTTTGATATCATGAAATAGACCTGTCCGGGAGAGTTGATATGAGCGGTGCTGAAATATTTGGCAAGATCGTAAATAAAACCTATGCGGAGCATCCGCTCTTTACACGAAACCTTATTGCCTTTGGGTTCGGTATTCAAAATACGCTTCTGAAACGAAAACCCGATGAACGCCACCTGCCCTCCCAGCGCTACTTAACGCAAATCAGCATGCGCTCTATCCTGAATACTCTGAAAAGCCCAAAGAACAGCGCTCTGGTCAATATATTTACCCCTTGCGAGCCGTTGCATGCCTTGGGTATCCACCCGCTTTGCGCAGAGGGATTTTCCTCCTACCTGACAGGCGGCTACAGTGAAAAAGGGTTTTTGGAATACGCCGAACAAAAAGGCGTTCCCGAAACATTCTGCTCTTACCACAAGGCCATGATCGGCGCAGCAGAATCCGGGGTTTTGCCTGCCCCGGGCCTGATGATCACTACTTCTACAGTATGCGACGCCAATATCAGCTCATTCCGGAGAATCGCCCGCTACTTTGGTATAGACGAATTTTTGATAGACGTTCCGCACAGCGATTCAAAAGACGCCACTTCCTATGTTGCCGAACAGCTGAAAGAAATGGTGCAATACGCACAGGACACCCTGCACCGGAAAATGGATCCTGCCCGATTTGTACAGGCCGTTTACAACACCAACCGCTCCCTTGGCGCTTACCGTGCATTTTTGGATGAACTGAAGACTAAAAGTTTTCCCACCAGCGTGAGCCTGCAGATGTTCAATTTGCTGCCCACTCATATTTTAATGGGTACAGACCCTGCCAGAATATTCTTTGAGATGCAGCTTTCCGACATCAAAAACTGCCGCCCTTCGGGTGCAAAACGCATTCTCTGGAGCCATGTGCTTCCGTATTACGCAGACCCGCTGAAAACTGTTTTTGATTTTCATGCGGACTACGAACTGCTGATCAACGACTTGTGCTTTGACGCCCTGGAAGAAATAGACCCGGCCGACCCCTATACGGGCATGGCACGCCGCCTGCTGCGCAACACTATGAACGGCGAATTTTCCCGGAAATCTGATTCTGTGGTCCGTATGAGCCAAAAGCTGCATGCGGACGGTGCGGTTCTTTTTTGCCACTGGGGCTGCAAACAGTCGTCCGGAGGCGTTTTTCTGCTGAAACACGCGCTGGAAGAAACCGGGATCCCCGTACTCATTCTGGACGGAGACGCATGCGACCGCCGCCATTCACAAACCGGTCAGATGGAAACCCGTCTGCAGGCATTTTTAGAAATATTGGAGAGAAAAAAATGATCGGAACACTTTGCAAATACACCCCTATAGAACTGTTTTACGGATTTCATGAAACGCCCTTGCTGCTGACGCCCCTGCCCGGCGAAGAACAGACGGCCTCCCTGCATCCGAATCTGTGCAGCTACGCCAAAGCAGTATGCAGTGTCGCCCAAAAAGAAAAAATCAAAAAAATTGTGTTTACCAATTGCTGCGATTCCATCAAGCGGGTGTCCGATGTGCTGGGTGAGGAGATCGATTTTTGCGTTATGCTCAGCCTGCCGCGTGTTACCTCTGCCGCTGCCGCCGATTTGTTTGCGGCTGAACTCCTTCGCTTCATCCGCGAATACGAAGCATCTTATGCCGTTCGTTTCGATCCGGCTGCCTTCAGACAGGCCCTTGCGGCCGCCGAACCGGACAGAGCAGAAAGCACGGATCACATTGCGTTGATCGGCGCACGCCTGCCCGGACATTTGCTGGATTCCTTACGCAGCCGCTCTCCGCTTCCCGTGCGTGACCTGACCTGCACGGGACAAACCCGCTTTTTGGGAAGGCCGCCCGAAACGGACGATTTATCCGCACTGATCAAATGGTATGCCCCGGCGCTTTTATCTCAGCCTCCCTGCATGCGGATGCAGGATGTTGAGCGTCGCCGTGATTTCTGGCAGGGTTCGCATACCCGGGGCATCGTCTATCATACTATAAAATTCTGTGATTACTACGGATTCGAATACGCCGCTTTAAAAAACGAAACCTCTCTTCCGGTGCTGAAACTGGAGACAGACTACACCGGTGCTGCAGACGGACAGCTTTCTACCCGAATGGAGGCATTTTTTGAATCTTTGGGAACGAAAAAGGCGGATACGCTACCTCCTGATAATATAAAACCCGCAACCGGCAGCAAACTGTTTGCGGGGGTGGACTCGGGATCAACCTCTACCGATGCGGTCATCTTAGATGAAAATCTTCACATTCTTGCCACCAGTATTCTGCCGACCGGCGGACGCTCGCTGGACGGAGCCAATGCAGCTCTCGAAAATGCACTGGCACAGATAGGCGCCAAAAAAGAAGACCTGACCGGAATTGTCGCTACCGGATATGGCCGCAACACGATCCATATGGGCCGGCCGGTGACCGAAATCACCTGTCACGCCAAAGGCGCATATTTTCTTGATCCGTCCGTCCGCACGATTATAGACATTGGCGGACAGGACAGCAAAATTATAAAACTGGACGATTCGGGTGACATTATTGATTTTTCCATGAATGACAAATGTGCGGCCGGAACGGGGCGTTTTTTGGAAATGATGTCAAACACGCTGGGCATGCAACTTGATGATTTTGCGCTCACCGGGCTTAAATGGGAAGAGGATATCCATATTTCCAGCATGTGCAGCGTATTTGCGGAATCTGAAGTGATCAGCCTGATTGCCCAAAATAAAAAAAAGCCGGATATCATTCACGGCATCAACAATTCCATCACTACGCGTATCCATGCCATGATCACCCGGCTGGCCTGCCAGCCCAAATATATGATGACCGGCGGCGTAGCCAAAAACAAAGGGGTCGTCCTTGCGCTCTGCAAAAAACTGGGCGAAGACATCATCCTGCCGGATCATCCGCAGCTTTGCGGCGCACTGGGGGCCGCGCTGATAGCCACAGGTAAATAAGCTTCAGGCGACAGCCAGAGGCTGTGCCAGCATCACGCTCAAAAATATGGCGATTATAACAATAGCCATTCCCAGTATTTTCATAGTCTTCCCCTGTTTTTAAAAACCGACTGCTCTGTTTTATATTAAAAATGAAAGCGGCTGCATTTTATGCGCACGTCCTCCCTTTCCGCGCGGAAAAGGGAGGATGTGCATATATATAGTATCAGGTCTTGTCAAACTCCTGCTCGCAATAAACGCAGCGGTAGAGTTTTTTCTTTTCGTCCACCAGCTTGAATTCATGTACCAGTTCCTGCTCTGTCGCGGTAATGCACCGTGGATTTTTACATTTGATGATTCCTACCACCCGCTTGGGCAGTGAAAGTTTCTTTTTTTCAATGATCTTTCCATCATCTATGATGTTCACGGTAATATTTTCATCAATAAAACCCAGGGCTTCCAAATCTGCATCGATAACGTCTTCGATCTTAATAATATCTTTTTTGCCCATTTTGCTGGACTTCACGCTTTTGATGATCGCTACCGAACAATCCAGTTCACCCAAATTCAGATACTGGTATATCTCCATGCTTTTTCCCGCCTTGATATGGTCGATCACCACACCGCGGCTGATACTGTCTACGCTCAGCACTTATTTCACCCCCAATAGTTTTAAGATCAGCGCCATGCGGATGATTTTTCCGTACATCGCCTGCTTAAAATACACCGCACGCTCATCGGCATCCACCTCTACGGATATTTCATTCACCCTGGGGAGCGGATGCATGACGATCATGTCTTTTTTGGCCATATCCATTTTCTCTTTATTTAAGATATAGCTGTCTTTTAAGCGCACATATTCTTCCTCATTAAAAAAGCGCTCCCTCTGCACACGGGTCATATACAGCACATCCAAAGTGCCGATGACTTCTTCCAGTTTCTCAACCTGCAGATAAGAGCCGCCCTGGGCCAGAATATCTTCTTTTACGTATCTTGGAACTTTGAGTTCGTTTGGGGAAATCAGCACAAACCGTATCCCCGAATACCGGGAGAGCGCCCGGATCAGCGAGTGGACCGTTCGGCCGAACTTAAGGTCGCCGCAGAATCCGACGGTCAGATTGGAAAGCCGCCCTTTGAGCTGGCTGATGGTCAAAAGATCGGTGAGCGTCTGTGTCGGATGCTGATGCCCGCCATCCCCCGCATTGATCAGCGGAATGTTTAAATTTCTGGCTGCAACAAAGGCGGAACCTTCTTTGGGATGCCGCATCGCAATGATATCCGCATAATTCTCTACCGTCCTCACGGTATCGGATACGCTTTCCCCTTTTGCTGCCGAACTCGCGTCTGCGGTAGAAAAGCCGATCACGCTGCCGCCCAGTTCAAGCATTGCCGCTTCAAAAGACAGGCGGGTACGGGTCGAAGGCTCAAAAAAAAGCGTTGCCAGTTTTTTTCTTCGGCACGCCTCACAATATTGCCCGGGATTTTGAAGGATATCTTTTGCAAGGTCTATCAGCTCTTGCACCTCTTGGATTGAAATATCCGCAATATCGATCAGATTTTTCATTTTTTCCTCCCTGGAATTTTCTTATATTATACTATAGGGCCCGTTTATTGACAAGCATAAAGTCTCCTAGTAGAATAGAATTATCTTAAAAAACCAAAGGCGGATACACAATGAACAATATGAACGCTGACCAGCTTTTTAATCTTGATTCCGGTATGACTTTCGGCATTGATCCGGCGTTTCACGCACTGGTAGCCGACCTTGGGAATGCAGACCTTCAAAAACGGCAGGACGCCCTTATCATCTTAAAACATCTGATGGACACAGGCGATATTCCCGCCCCTTACGAGACCAAAGATACCAACAACCACGTGCACACCTGGTATTCTTTTTCTCCGTATTCTCCCACCATGGCGGTCTGGATGGCCAAAATGAGCGGGCTTTGCACAGTGGGTATTGTAGACCATGATTCCGTGGGCGGCGCGAACGAATTTGTACGCGCGGGACAGATTATGCAGATCGCAGTTACGGTAGGCGCTGAAGTCCGCGCCAGTTTTGCAGGCACGCCCATGGAAGGCAAACGCATCAACAGCCCGGATGAACTTTCGGTCGGTTACATTGCGATCCACGGTATCCCCCATAATAAAACGGAAGAGCTGGACAACCGCCTGCTTGCAGGTATCCGTTATAACCGTAACGAACGAACCGCGCTTGAAACCAAAAATGCGCATGCACTGCTGCCTGCAAGCGACCTTCAGCCGGACTTTTGGAATGAGGCAATTGATTATTCAATGTATTGTTTTGGAACCGGCACCGCCGATAACGGCCGCACCCTGATGAGCGGCAGCGCCACCGAACGCCACCTTCTTTTTGCCATTGCACGCCGTATGACCCGCAAATTCGGGCGCGGCGAAGGGCTGATTTCTTTTCTGCGCGACCAGCTCCATATTTCGATAAATGCAAAGACGCAGGCAATTTTGATGGACACTTCCTACCCGCAATACGAATACGACGTCATCAACGTCTTAAAGGGAGATTTTATACCCAAAATATTTCATCCAAGCTTCGGGGATCCCACCCTTGCGCCCGATGCCCTTCCTGTTGAACAGGTCATTTCGGCCATACGGGCCGCCGGCGGCATCCCAAGTTATTGCTATTTGGGCGACGTAGGCGAATCTCCCACCGGTGATAAAAAAGCGCAGAAATTTGAAGATGATTATCTGGACACGCTTTTCCCTTTCCTGAAAGACATAGGCTTTGAAGCGATCGCATACATGCCGTCGCGCAATACGCCTGAGCAGCTCAAAAGGGTGATGGATCTTTGCGAGCGGTATGAATTCATACAAATCAGCGGCGAGGATATCAACCAGCCCCGGCAAAGTTTTGTGTGTGAAAAGCTTCGCGAAGATACCTTTGCGCATCTTGCCGATTCCACCTGGGCTTTGGTCGGCCACGAAACGGCCGCCGGACACGATATCGAGGACGGCATTACTTCCGCCAAAACAAAAAAAGCCTTTCCCGATTTGAAAAAAAGAATCGCCCACTTCAAAGAGCTTGGCCTTGCATCCGTTCAAAAACTCTGACGCTTGTTGGCTGGCGCCTGCTATTCCCGGGCCGTATGTGCTGTTTCCGTCTGCGTTTTTAGTTGACAAACGGGTGACATTCCCTTACAATAATAGGAGTGGTATGAAGGAGATTTACGTTGCATGGCATTTTTAATACTTCCCATTTTATCTTTTATACTGTACATTATAGGATTTTTTTCTCCAAGTTTAGTGATATATATGGCCGTTATCGGCTTTGCTTTATCCATTTTTTCTTATTCCAAATGCAAAAACCTTTCTTTGGACAATATATATTTGACCATCGGTAAATATTTTTCGCTCGCCATGATGATTATGGGCGCAGTATATTTGATCGTTATCGTGCTGTCCCAGTTTATACTGGGGCCGATCTTATCTTCGATAATATGACCCTTCCAGGGTAAACTAAAAAGCAATGCGCATTTTTGCGCCTTTATACCAACAGAAACATACCTTTCCCGGGAAAAGGGGAACACAAAAATGTCGGTATGTTTCCTGCCTGCGTGGCGCAGCGCTTTGCCTGAAAATTTTTAAGTTTATCAATAAAGAAAGGAGGAACTTAAATGGTTGCGCTTATTTTAGCTATTATCGCTGTTGTTCTTGATGTAGTAGGTTTTGCTGTCCCGTTTGTAGGAATCGCCGGTTTTGTTCTTGCGATTGTTGCCTTCGTTATCGGCAGCAAGGCCGTCAAAGCGGATCCCACCGACACAAAATCCAAAGTCGGCAAAATCCTTGGTCTGATTTTCATGATTCTTGGAATTATTTCCATCATCGTGGGTATTGTTGCTCTGGTGCTGGTCGGCTCCGCTCTCTCTGCTCTTATGTAAGATTTAAAATAAAAAAACAGCCGCAGGGCTGTTTTTTTATTTTCTTTTATTTCAGGTTCTCCGGGTTAAGGCCTTTAAGATCGGGGGCTACGAACCGCCCGTCCTTTCGAATGAGCTCTCCGTCAAACCATATTTCCCCGCCGCCGAACTCAGGCGTCTGAATGAGCACCATGTCCCAGTGCACCGCGCTGCGGTTCCCGTTATCCGCATCGTCATAGGCATTGCCCGGGGTGAAATGGATGGAACCCGCTATTTTTTCGTCGAACAGGATATCGGTCATAGGCTTGGTAATATACGGATTGAGGCCCAAAGAAAATTCCCCGATCCGCCTTGCTCCTTCGTCCGTATCCAAAATCTTTTTCAGACGTTCCGTATCATTTGCAGATTCTTCTATGATCACCCCGTCCTTCATGACAAGACTCACGTTCTCAAACTTAAAGCCCTGCGTAAGAGAAGGGGTATTAAAAGTGATTTTTCCGTTCGCCGAATCAAGTACGGGCGCAGTGTAAACCTCTCCGTCCGGAATATTCATATGTCCCGCGCATTTTATAGCCGGAATCCCTTTGACTGAAAAAGATATATCCGTACCCCGGGCCAAGAGGCGCACTTTGTCCGTCCGGTCAAACCGCGCGACCAGCGCATCCATAGCCTTATTCATCTTGGCATAGTCAAGATTGCAGACATCAAAATAAAAATCTTCAAACGCACGGGTACTCATGCCCGCCATCTGTGCCATGGAAGGCGTAGGATACCGCAGCACGACCCATTTTGTGTTTTTAACGCGCAGGTCATGATGCACCTGTTTGGAATAAATCATTTGCCACATATCTTTTTTGTCCTGCGGCACATCAACCGATTCAACTGCGTTTTCCGAACCGCGGATCGCAATATACGCCTGCATACAGCGCATACGCGCCGAATCCCATTCGGTCATATCCCGGACCTGCTGCTCTGTAATCTGATTTAAAAGTTCGCGCGAAACTGCGGGGCGCGAAGCGTCCACATAAGGCAGTCCGCCCGCGTCATATACCGCCCGGATCAATTCTTCCACCACCATATCATCTGTGCAGGAAGTATCGATCAATACCTTTTCGCCTTTTTTCACCCGGCATGAATAATTTACCAGATTGTGCGCAAGCTTTTTAATTCTCTCGTCAACCAATTTTTTCTCTCCTTATACTCTTTGAAGTTTCAAAAATAAAATACATTCCCATTATACAGCGCGGATTTTAAAAAAACAATTGCGCCTAAAAAGCCCCGTAAAGAGCGAAGCGGGAAAGCGCATCTTGCGCTTTCCCGCACACAAGCCCATGAGAGCATTATCTAGTTTTTCTCGCCATATACGCTTTTCTTGACCGTATCAGCAATCTCTTTGGCCATCTCCTCCGTGTACTTACCGACCTGCGCGGCGCCTTCCTCCACGGCTTTTCCGGCCTGTTCCGCTTTTTCCCTTACATCCCGGTGCATTTTTTCCGCATTATCTGCGGCAACCCCGGACCTGCGGATTGTCTCTTTTTTTACTTCTTCCGCTCTGTTTTTTAATTCTTCCGCTTTGTTTTTTGACTTTTCGGCAAGATCTTTTGCTTTGTCAACCGTATCTTTTACAAAATCATCCGCTTTTTTGCCCGCTTGTTCAAAGTTTGTCATACTTCATCATCCTTCCCTTTCATATTTTTTCCATGTACTATATATACCTTGGTTCGTCCTCCGATAAACGGTTTTCTGCGGCAAAAGGCCTTTCTTTTTGATTCTCCCTTTAAAAAAGCTGCTCTTTACTCTTGCAGCCCTTTGCCATATCATTTCCGTTATCCAAACGGAAGATTTTTTTAAAGAATAAAAAAAGGCCCGCTGTACAGCGGGCCTTTTTGGGACTTAAAAAACTATTTCATTTCTACGTCCGCGCCAACATCCTTTAAGGAAGCCACAAGTTTTTCGGCATCTGCCTTGGCAAGCGCTTCTTTGATGGTGGAAGGCGCGCCGTCCACCAGATCCTTGGCTTCTTTCAGGCCCAAGCCGGTCGCTTCGCGAACCACTTTGATTACCTTGATCTTCTCCTGACCCACCGCCGTCAATACAACATCGAATTCGGTCTTTTCTTCAGCGGCTTCCGCTCCGCCCGCAGCAGGAGCAGCGGCAGCAGCCACAGCAACCGGAGCCGCAGCCGACACGCCGAATTTTTCTTCCAGTTCTTTTACCAGTTCCGCCAGTTCGAGAACGCTCATGCTCTCAATGGCTTCTATAATCTGTGCTTTATCCATTATAATATACCTCCAAATAATTAATTCATTTTCCAATTAAGCTTGTTTTTGTTCCTGTATTGCAGCCAAGGTGCATACCAGCGCACGGGGCACTCCTGCGAGTACGCCAACAAAGTTGGTAACCGGCGCGTTCAATGTGCCCAGCAGCTTGGCAATCAGCACTTCCTTGGACGGCAGTTCAGATAAATATTTGATCTGATCCAGGCCGATCACTTTGCTCTCCAGCATTCCGCCCTTGATTTCTGTCTTCTTTGTTTTTTTAACAAAGTCGACCAGAATTTTTGCAGGCGCCACCGGATCGTCAAATCCAAAAGCAACGGCCGTAGGTCCTTTGAACATCTCTTCAGCGCCTTCAATTCCCAGTTCGCTCGCCGCACGGGTCATCATGGTGTTTTTAAGCACCTTATATTCCACACCCGCCGCACGCATTTGGTCACGCAGTCCGGTCACTTCTTCCACCGTAAGACCACGGTAATCCAAAAACACAACGCTTTGCGCTTTATCCATTTTTTCTTTAATGCCTTCTACCAGCGCTTCTTTTTCATGCAGCTTTTTTTCTTTCACTCATTTCACCTCCCTAAAAAGAGTTGATTCCTTATTTGCAAACCTTACAGTTTTCAAAACTCATTCGCAAGCCGCTCACAAAAGGTATTGCGGCTCTCCGGAGTTCAAAAAAAGCCTCTCTTGCCAAAGGCAAAAAGAGGCTTAGAAAAACATTTCCTCGTTTTTAACCTCGGCAGGGTTTACATTTAAGCGGCCTGATGCCGCCCCTGCTGTCTTTGGCAAATTTACAGATTTCAGTTTACCACGCAACTTGGCGTAAAGTCAAGCTTTGTTTTTAGACAAAGCGGACCGGATTGATTTTTACGCCGGGGCCCATGGTGGAGGCCAGCACAACGCTTTTTAGATAAGTCCCTTTGGCAGCCGAAGGTTTAGCCTTTATAACCGCTTCCATCAGCACCTGCAGGTTCTCAGACAGCTTCTCAGCATCGAAACTCTTTTTCCCGATAGGAACATGGATGATCGCCGTCTTGTCTACACGGTACTCAACCTTACCGGCTTTGATGTCGGAAATAGCTTTTTCCACATCCATAGTCACCGTACCCGACTTAGGATTCGGCATAAGGCCTTTAGGCCCGAGCACACGGCCGATACGGCCAACCAGGCCCATCATGTCCGGCGTGGCAACACATACATCAAAATCAAACCAGTTTTCTTTCTGGATTTTTTCAATCAATTCTTCCGCGCCTACATAATCTGCGCCGGCGCCTTCCGCTTCTTTGGCTTTATCACCTTTGGCAAAAACCAAGACGCGCACCACTTTACCGGTGCCGTGAGGAAGCACAACCGCACCGCGTACCTGCTGGTCCGCATGACGGGGATCTACGCCCAATTTCACAGACAGCTCAATGGTCTCGTCAAATTTAGCCTGAGCGGTCTTGAGGCAAAGCTCAATCGCCTCTTTCGGATCATATAACGCTGATTTATCATACAGCTTTAAACTGTCAGTATATTTTTTTCCTCTTTTCATTTAAAAAACCTCCTGTGGTAACCGGGAATGACCCTCCCACTTGCTTATTTTTACTCTGAAACTTCAATCCCCATGGAACGCGCCGTTCCTGCAATCATGCTGATGGCCGACTCAATACTGGTTGTATTTAAATCAGGCATTTTAATCTCAGCAATTTCCTTAAGCTGCTCGCGCGTGATCGTAGCCACTTTCTGCTTGTTGGGCACGCCGGACGCTTTTTCCAGCTTGCAGGCACGTTTGATCAGCACAGGCGCCGGCGGTGTCTTTGTAACAAACGTAAACGAACGGTCGGCATATACCGTAATGATCACCGGGATGACCAAACCTGCCTGAGCGGCCGTCTTTTCATTATACTGTTTACAGAATTCCATAATATTGACACCATGCTGTCCGAGCGCAGGACCAACCGGAGGAGCCGGGGTCGCTTTGCCCGCAGGTATCTGCAATTTTATGAAACCTGCCACCTTTTTTGCCATTTTAAGTTTACCTCCTAAATATATGATGTGGTACCAGCGGATTTCTCCTCCCACTCAAAAACAATCCATATATCAACTTACAAGTTATATCCGTTTAATCTGTACGAAGTCAAGTTCAACGGAAGTGTCTCTTCCAAACATGGAGACCAAGACTTTCACTTTCTGACGCTCCATATTGACCTCTTCCACAACACCCACAAAACTTTCCAGCGGCCCGGAAACAACAATCACGTTGTCGCCAACCTCTACATCGATGGATACGCGGACATTTTCAATGCCCATCGTCCTGACCTCCGCATCCGTCAGAGGGATAGGTTTACTGGAGGGCCCTACAAATCCTGTAACGCCACGGGTGTTACGCACAACATACCATGAATCATCCGTTAAGAACATTTTTACCATTACATAGCCGGGAAACATTTTTTTAGAGACATGACGTTTTTTGCCGTTTTTCGTCTCGATCGTTTCCTCCATAGGCACTTTGATGTCTAAAATCACATCCTGAAGGCTATGGTTCTCAACCGTTTTTTTAAGGTTGTCCATTACCTTGTTTTCATAACCGGAATAGGTATAAACAACATACCAATAAGGCTTATCCGTTTTTTCCTGCTTTATGAAAACCTTATCGTCAGCCTTTTCTTCAACAGTATTTTCGGCATCTTCGGCATTTTCATTTATTTTATTGTCAAGTGTATCGTCGTCGCGAATATTATTTTCTACACTCTTATCTTCTTCGCTCAATTTAAACTCTCCCTTAGGATATGATTAACTGGAACAACGACCCGAGACCCCAATCCATGAATCCGATGATGACCGCAAAAATACCAATAAAAACAATAACGGCAAGCGAGGTCTTCATCAGTTCTCTTCCGGTAGGCCAGGTTGTCTTTTTCAGTTCGCCTCCAACGTCTTTCAGGAAGCGGATCGGGCTTCTTTTTTTCTTTTTGTTTTTCTGTTTGGCAATTTTTTGCTGTTCCTTTAATTGCCGATCCTTCTCCTTGCCGAGCAACTTGGTCTTCGCCATCTTAAAACACCCCTATTTTGTTTCTTTATGAACGGTATGCTTCTTGCAGAATTTGCAATATTTGTTCAGTTCAATGCGATCCGGATCATTCTTTTTGTTCTTCATGGTGTCATAGTTGCGCTGTTTGCATTCCTGACACGCCAGCGTTATTTTTACACGCATTTTATTCATTCCTCCAGTTTAAAAAAAGGCCTTCCGCCTTTTACTATTCAATACTGGTTGATTCTATCATATTCAATTTGTGATGTCAATAAAATTTTGGCTTTATAAAAAGGTTTTATCCTCTTCCTTACTTCAAGCCAGGCAAAAAAAGCGCCGCCTTGCAGGGCAGCGCTTTTCCAAGTCTCTTTTTTATGCTCAGTCGGTCAGCATATCCGTAACCGCGCCTGCGCCTACCGTTCTGCCGCCTTCCCGAATT
>JAVBVZ010000037.1:0-85229 GCA_036679405.1 Christensenellaceae bacterium | reverse complement strand
CAGGTGTTTGCGTAATAAATGGGAAACGCCTGGAACACCGGCACCAGCGGCACCCGGTCCGGTTCCACCAGTTTCACTGCGTCCGTCACCCGTTTCAGTCTTGCGTCATATTGTTTTTGTATATCCGCCATTCGATTACCTCCAATCGCTCTACTGATTATAATGGGATATTTTCATCATACTGAAAAACAAAAAAAATGCAAACGTACCTGAACAACATATCACGGGTGCAAACATTTTTGAATTTTTTCTTTTTTTTATGTAAAAATCCTGTTTTGATGATTTTTAAATATATGTGTCCAACAAACATTTTTTTGCGTTATATGTTTGGTCTAAAAGACTAATTTTAAAAAAGCGTTATAATGGGAAAATAACATGAAACAAATTTTACCCGTTGATTTCTAAAAACAATTTGTCCAAAATTAGCTTGGACATTCATTAATATTAGAGGAGGAAAAATATGAAAAAAACTATTGCGATCATTTTGACAGTATTGATGGCGGTTGCGCTTTTCACGGCATGTTCTTCGCAGACTGCTGAAGAGTCCGCTTCTGCGTCAGAAACAGCTTCTTCTGAAGCACCGGCTGCAACCGAATCCGAAGCAGCTGCATCGGAGGACACAGGTTCCACAGGCGACTATGCGTATGAGTTGGGTGTTATCCAGCCCGGCCCGGAGGCGTATTATCAAAATTATGCCGACAGCGTAACCGCGGCGGCTGAGTCTGTTGGAATGACGGTGACCACACTGCTTTCCCAGTACAGCGCAGAAACGGAAATCGCCAATGTTGAAGATTTGATTTCCCGCGGCGTAGATGCAATTGCCTGCTTCTCAACTTCCAGCGATACCGCCCAGATTGACGCGCAGTTGTGCAACGAAGCGAATATTCCGCTTTTCCTGATGAGCTCTACTGCTGCTGAAGGCGAGGGCGTACCTGCCTGCACAATTGGAAACTCTTTTTATGACATGGGCAAACTGGACGGCGACTGGCTGAATGACAACTTTGAAGGTTCTGCCAAAATCCTGGAGATTCAGGGACAGCTTGGACAGGGTATTGCTGAAGAAATTTCCAGAGGTTTTGCAGACGGTATTGCCGCTAACAGCGATTTTGAGATTGTTTCGCAAAATACGGCCAACTGGAAACGGGACGAGGCGATTTCTCTTACCGAAGACGCACTGTCCTCCGGTTTGGATTTCAATGTAATCTTTGTGCATAACGAAGATATGTGTGCCGGCGTTATCAATGTTTTGGAAGAAAACGATATGCTGGGTACCATCAGCGTAATCACCCAGAATGGTTCGGACGTTGGCATTGAGCTGATCCAGGACGGCAAAGTTCTTGCAACCTGCGCCAATCCTCCTTCCCAGGTAGGCGGCGATGTGGTTGTGCAGATCATGAAATATTTTGACGGCGAAGAGATCCCTGAAGTGTTTGATTCCCCGGTATTCATGATTGATGCTTCTAATGTGAATGATCCTGATCTGGTAACTTGGGATAAAAAATGGGCGATTGCTCGGGTTGACGAGTATCTGGCCTCCAAATAGTCCATACTTACAAGTTAAAGATTACAAAAAGCCGCGGGCATCAGCCCGCGGCTTTTTTATCTGCCGTTTATAATATAATGAAGGAATTTAAAAAAATAAAGATTTCTTATGTAAACGGCGCCCCTGGGCATGCGGTGCATCCAAGGAGCTTTGTGGTTTCGCCGCCTTGGGCGATTGTATTATTTTGCGGTATCAGGCGTGTATATTCCAAAAAAAACAAGTGTCAGCCATCTGATTCAGACAAACATTTTGCTTTGACAAACAAATTTTTATAATATATTATTGTCCTGTTAGTAATTTAGAAATATTTTTTATATAATATGTTTAATTTAGTGCAAAATATTTCAATTCTTTTTAAGTGAAATAATTGTCTGTCATCTTTGCAGGATATCTCTTAAAATTATGCGGGGGAACACAATGTCTTTTGATACGGTTTATTTGAAAGCAATTGGTATATCCAAAAATTATAACAATTCGGTGGCTCTTGCCGATATCGATTTTTCCTTGTGCGGCGGAGAGGTGCATACGGTGCTGGGTTCCAAAGGCGCGGGAAAATCCACTATGATGCGCATCCTTTCGGGAGCAATGCCGGCGGACAGGGGATACTTTGAGATATTCGGAAAACGATACCGACGCTTCACGCCGGCTTTGGCCAGACAGATAGGCCTGCAGTCTTTATATGAAAGCCAGTATTTGATGCAGGACCTGACGGTTGCTGAAAATGTTTTTATGGGAGAGTATATTGCCAACAGCGTTGGTTTTGTGAACTATAAAAAACTAAGGAAAAAGGCGGAAGATATACTGATCCGTATGAATGTGCCTATGGATCCGGATACATTGCCCGTCAACCTGACAGATTTTGAAAAGCAGGTCGTGCAGCTTGCACGCGTATATGCAAATGAGGCAAAAATTGTTTTAGCCGATAATATTGCCTTTAGTTTTACCAACGGACAGAAGCAAAAAATATTTGATATCTTAAAAGAAATGGCAGCTTCCGGAATCGGCATTGTGTATTTCACGCATATGCTGGAAGACGCTCTTCGAATTTCGGACAGGGTCACGGTGTTGCGTGAAGGAAAGCGGGTCTGTGTGGAGGAACGTAAATCTTTTGATACGCAGGTTTTGATACGTGAGATGGTGGGCTATGATGAAACCATGTCCGTATGCCTTAATCTTACGCGGGACGACGCAGATAAAACGACTTTTATCAAACTTTCTCGGGCTGCAGAGAACAATAAAAATGTTTTGGAATATCTGAAAGCTGCGATCAGTTTTATCAATGGTCATTTGGACGATCCAATCACCCCGAAAGATGTGGCCGACGCTGTTCATCTTTCTTCCGGTTATCTGATGATGCTTTTTAAAAATCACATGGATACGTCTATTATGGAATTCATATACAGGCAAAGAATTGAAAAAAGCAAATCCATGCTGGCTGAAAAGGGAAAGAAAATATCAGAAATTGCAGTGGATGTCGGTATTCCGAATTCACAGTATTTTTCTGTTTTGTTTAAAAAATATACGGATATGACGCCCAAAGAATACAGAAAAACGCAGTGCGTATAATTTATTTGAGTCAAACAAACAAAAAAGTTTATTTCTATACTATATCGAAAGACATTTTTGCGGGTAAATGTATATAATAATCAATGAATTTTCAGTGTATATTGCAAATATATATACTTTTGCCCAAATGAAGTTCAATACATTATAGAAAAGGAATGAGGAGTTTACATGATGAATAAAAAAAATCCTCGGGTCGTGGTTCATGTTGAAGGTGTCAGCAAGTGCTTCTCGGGCATAACGGTGTTTAATGACGTATCCTTCGATTTGCTGGAAGGCGAGATTCATTGCCTGGTCGGCGAAAACGGCGCGGGTAAATCCACGTTTATCAAGATATTGTCCGGCGCATATGTCCCCGATTCCGGCAGGGTTTTCATTAATGGAAAAGAAGTAAAGCATTTTAACCCGGATGTCCTGAAAAAAATGGGCGTGCAGACAATCTATCAGAATCAGTTCCTGATGCATGATCTGACCGTGGCGGAAAACGTTTTCATGGGCGATTACGTGACCAATAAGACCGGTTTCATGAGTTATAAAAAACTCATGAAAAAAGCTGCGGAAATATTAAAGGATACGGAAGTTGATATTGATCCGGCTGCGCGGCTGGGGGATCTTGATATTACTGAGCGGCAAGCGGTTCAGATTGCAAGGGCCCTGGCACAGGAGGCTAAAGTGCTGATACTGGATGAGCCGACCGCTTCTTATGGAAAGCGGGAAAAAACCAGTCTCTTGAAGCTGGTAAAAAAGGTGGCGGCCAAAGGGATCGGTGTGATTTACATCTCCCATCATTTAGATGAAGTGTTTGAACTGGCGGACCGTGTGACCGTACTGCGGGACGGACAGAAAATTTCGTGTTACTCACGGGATGAAGTGAACGAACAATGTCTGCTTCAGGACATGGTCGGCCGGGATATGGGAATGTTCTTTAACCGTTCCGAAGTGGAAAAAGGCGACGGGATCTTTGAAGTGAAAGACCTTTATAAGAAAGGCTATTTGGAAAAGACGTCCTTTAAGATGCGGCGGGGAGAAATTCTGGGTTTTGGCGGAATGGTTGGTTCCGGGCGCTCCGAGCTTGCAAATCTTATTTTTGGTGCGGTACGGCCGGATTGCGGAAGCGTGTGGATCGACGGAAGAGAAGTGACCGCCAAAGATCCGTATACCGCAATCAAAAACGGAATTTGCCTCATTACCGAAGACCGGCAATTAACGGGAATGTTTTTGGACCACAGCGTGGGCTGGAATTTTGTTTCGGCGGCGATCAATAAGAACAAGGGTATGCTGCTGCACCAACAGAGAGAGAATAAAGTTTTAAGCGATTATATTGATAAAATACAAATCAAGACGCAAGGCCCCGATCAGGAAATCAAATACCTTTCGGGCGGCAATCAGCAAAAAGTAGTTTTGGCAAAATGGATGCATACAGATGCAGATGTGATCATCTTTGACGAGCCGACTAAAGGAATCGACATTGGTGCGAAAGAAGATGTTTATAAACTGATGTTGGAACTCGCAAAGATGGGGAAGTTCATCATCATGATATCCTCTGATATGCCTGAACTTATTGCGATGAGTGACAGAGTAGCGGTCATGAAAGACAAAAAGCTGGTCGCAGAACTGTCCGGTCCTGAAATAAACGAAGAATCTATTATAGCCGTATCGATAGGGGGATAAAAACATGAGCGAAAAAGCGTGTTCAATTAATTCTACAAGAGGATTTCAAAATATTTTAAGGAACAAGTCAAAATCACAGATCTTGCTCCTGGGTATCGCACTGGCGGCAATCATTGTTGTCATGTGTATTGCTACCGACCGGTTTTATCAGACAAAAAACATTATGAATATCTTAACGCAGATCACTGCGTTGGGGATTGCTGCGGCAGGTGCTGCGGTGGTTATGATATCCGGCGGCATTGATTTAACTTTGGGCAACGTAATATCTTTTGCGGGCTGTTCAACAGCTGCTCTGATGGGGCTTGGATACAGTATGGAATTTGCCGTTATTGTAGGCCTTGTGGTCGCCATTGGATGCGGTGCATTGAATGGAACGCTGATCGTCTTGAGCAAAGCGGAACCGTTCATTATCACGCTGGGAATGATGAGCGTTTATCAGGGATTTACGCTGCTGGTAACCGGCGGGCAGAATCTGCCGGCGGCTTCTGATTTTACTTTTGGACGTGACAAAGTCCTTGAAGTGGTTCCGATTCCCGTAATTTTTCTGATTTCGATTTTTGTGATCATGTTCCTGGTACTGAAGTTTACCAAGTTTGGACGGAGAGCCTATGCAATCGGCAATAATACCGAAGCCGCTTATTTGTCCGGTATTAAAATCAAAAGGAACAAGATTTACGTGTACATGCTGAACGGCGGCCTTCTGGGCGTTGCCGCGATGATCCTTTTGTCCCGTTTGAGTTCGGGCAACTCGGTAATGGGAGATTCCCTCCTGATGCAGGCGATTGCTGCTGCCGTTATCGGCGGTGTTTCCATGGCCGGCGGCCGCGGAAGCATCTGGGGCGTCTTTTTGGGAACCGTGTTGATCGGTGTGATTTCAAACTCGCTTAATCTTTTGAACGTGGCATCCTTCTATCAGTATATTGTCCTTGGGGCAATTATCGTAGGTGCGGTGTTTGTGAGTAATATGGGCTCTAAAAGCCGGTAAAAAAAGACACAGGCGGGGCGGTGCGCCCCGCCTTTTTTTGTAAAAAATAAAAAAGCATCCATGGTTTTATGAAGCGCGCTGCGGTGTATATATAATAAATATGAAAGAAAGAGGCACTGCATATGATTGAAAAAGTTTTCCATTACACCTTGGGTGATAAAAAAGCGGTCGACAAGCTTATTTTGGATGAAAACATACAATATATCCATGTTGTTTTTGAACCGGGAGATGGTTTTCCACTGCATGATTCCAATTCAAACGTGTATATGACGGTGGTGCGTGGAACTCTTTATATAGGGCTTGGAAGCCAGGAAATCCATACATATGAAGCGGGGAGTGTCCTTGCGATTCCGTATAAAACAAAAATGAACGTCAGAAATGAAGGAAATACAGCGCTCGAGCTTATTATTGTGAAGGCGCCGTCTCCTTCAAAAATGGTATAGAAAATCAAGGAGGAAAATAAGATGCAAAAATATGTTTGTGTGCCATGTGGTTATGTCTATGATCCAGCCGAAGGAGATCCGGATAACGGGATAGAGGCGGGCACGCCTTTTGAAAAGCTGCCCGAAGACTGGACCTGCCCGGTTTGTTTTGCGGACAAAGATCAGTTTGAGCCTACGGAATAACAGGACTTCATTTTAAGAAGCAAAAAGCGTCCGCAGATATTTCTGCGGGCGCTTTTTTTTCAGGACGGAGTTTGGGTGTGATTTTGCTGATTAAAGACATGTGCAAAAGGGAGGAACGGTTGATTTGAAAGTATGTTTTGTATATAATAAACATATACCCCTGTGTGGTATGGGAGGTGAGACAAAGTGGATAAACAAAGCTTGGAAACCAAAGAAGACCTCTTGCGGCGTCTGCGGCGCATTGAAGGGCAGGTCAAGGGGATTCAAAGGATGATAGGTGACGACAAAACGTGTATAGATATTCTGACGCAGGTTTCGGCAGTCCGCGCAGCCATAGGGAAGGTGGGCAGCCTGATACTGGAAAAATATTCGATGACGTGTATTCAGAACGCGGCTTTAAGTGATGATAAAGATAAATCCCTGGCGGATTTTGCAAATGCAATGAAAAGTTTTATGAAATTTTCAGAGTGATACGATAAAAAGAATTTTTTAATCGGTATAATTTTTGGATTTTTCCAATAAAAAAAGGAGCTTTTGCTCCTTTTTTATTGGACAGCTTTTAAGGCTGCCCGGGATTAAAAGAAGGGGTCCTCTTACAGTCCGGCTACATACCGTTCTGCCATAATCCCTGCAACGGCGCCGTCTGAAGCGGCGGTAACAACCTGGCGAATGGGTTTGGTGCGGATATCGCCGGCAGCGAATACGCCCTCAAGATTTGTCTGTGTATCTTCGGACGCCTTCACATAACCGTATTTGTCCAGTTCAACCTGACCGGCAAACATATCCGACATGGGCTGGGTGCCGATGTAAACAAACGCGCCTTCGGTAGGAAGGACAGAACATTCTTTTGTTTTTATATTCTCTATTTCAACGCTGTCCAGAGCGTGCCCTATGCCGTTGACTTTACGGACTTCCGAATCCCAGACCACTTTGATTTTTGGGTTGTTGAAGAGGGCTTCCTGTGCGGTTTGTGAGGCCTGAAAATTATCGAACTGATGAATTAGCGTTAGTTCTTTTGCGTATTTACTTAAAAATACGGCTTCTTCCACCGCAGAATTTCCGCCGCCGACTACAACGATACACCGATCCTGATACATGGAACCGTCGCAGGTAGCGCAGTAATGAACGCCGCGGCCTTTGCATTCGTCGGCGCCCATTGCGGGCAGCGCGCGCGGCTTGGCGCCGGAAGCGATAATAACGGATTTGGAATAGTATTCCGTGTCTTCGGTCAGTACATATTTAATTTTGCTTTTCAGGTCTACTTTTGCAATTTCTTTCAGGTCGTCTATCCGTGTGCCAAAGGAAAGAGCCTGCTTGCGCATGTTTTCTATAATTTCCCGGCCGCGCACCATGCCCGGAGTGCCGGGATAGTTTGCGATGTGGTAGGTGGAGGCGGTTTGGCCGCCCGGAACGCTTTCATCTACGATCACGGTGTTCATCTTTGCGCGGGCGGCATAAATTGCAGCAGAGAGGCCGGCTGCGCCGGCGCCCAGAATGAGGACGTCGCAATCAATGCGTGAAATGGGTTCTTTGGGAAGAATGTCGCCCAAAATATCCTCAATAGCCTGCCGCACCTGCGGTTTGGACATAAATCCGCTGAGGCGTGAGCCGATCTCCCGGCCGTTTTTGAAAAACAGGACGGTCGGACTGCCTGAAACATTCAGGGATTTGGCGAATTCCTTATTTTCTTCCCGCTTGATTTTTATGAACCGGATATGCTCTCCGTATTTTTCGGCCATTTTTTCAAAAATAGGCGCAAGCACTTCGCAGGGAGGGCATTCGTCTGAAAAAAAATCCACAATAACCGGAAGATTGGATTTCAGGACGGCGTTTTCAAATTCTGCGCCGTCTATATAGGTGATTTTGTCGCTCATAGTTTTGATCCTTTCTTTATCTTAAATATTTCAGACTGCGGCTTTCAAGGCATCTTCTTGGGAAACGGCGGCAGATACTGCCTGAAAGAAAGGGCAGGCTGTGCCGATACAGTCCCTGTTTTGCGCTGATTGGCTGCAGACATAATCTGTTATTTGCACATCTTCAAAATACGGCGTGCTTTGGGCGAATGATTGGATGGTAGTAACGGCTTCGCGTTTGCAGCATCTTGGGCCGACATTCGCGCTGATTGCAATCAGTGCCTTGCCGGCAATTTCGTTCGCGCCGCTGCGTTCCCGTCCTTTCATGGAGGTGGCGCGGCTTAAAACGGAATAAGCGATCCCTGCGCCCGCGGCTGCGCCGCATACGCCGTACAGGCCACAGCTTCCTCCCTTAAAGTCGCGGCCGCGCGAGAGCGCTTCCGCAATTTGCGGGATGTTCTTTTCCCCGGAGGCGTTTTGTGCGGCTGTAACCAAAATGGCAGGCACCAGGCTGTGGTATTCCGGACCATGCATTTTAAGAGCGGGCAGCGAGAACACCTTTTGTGCAAGGCTGACGGGATCTTGGTCCCGGCTTGCCGCCAAAAGATTCTGTGCCTGCGTTATAATATCCGCGCCGTGACATTCGTCACATACGTAATGTCCGGAGGGGCAGGAGATATATGCGCGTTGCTTTTTTCCGCAGATCATGCAGACCTGTTCGGCGGGCGTATCTGAATAAACCAGTTCTTTTCCGCAGATTGCACACCCGGATGTATGGGCCGCAGAGGCGCCACAGTCGCAAGACGGGATTTCAGTGGGAGCGGTTCCCTCGGCCATGGAAGTAAGGTCTTCGCTGTAATGGTTGACACCGATTTCAAGAAGTTCCTGAATAGGACGGCAGTCCGGCGTCAGAGGGTCTCCACCATGATGATTGGCTGCTACCACTCCGCAGCCGCCTCCGCAGATCACGTCGTATTTACAGTCTTTGCATGCTGCGATCGAATGCACATCCCGGCATTGCCAGCTTTCAATCACTTCTTTGTTCAGCTGTACTTTGGGCCAATAGGTGCCCAGCAGATACTCTTCACGTCCGCAGCTTGCGGTACAACCGTATATTTTTCCGTGAAGGTCAAAAACCCATTCCGTTTTTGCTGCAGGACAGGTATCAAATGAAGCCATGTACATTTCACCGGTATCTACAATATGCCGTATCCCTTTGAAATCAGGACGGTGAAATTTGGCGAGAATGGTATGCGTTTTTGAGAGTGCGGAAATACGGCTCCAAAGTTCAACCTCGGACAGCAGGTGCTGGGGTTTGGCATAGCACTCAAAAAGTTCATAATTTCGTCCGATTTGGGTTTTAAATAATTCGGGCGGAAGGTCAAGCCACCCTTTGTTATCCAAAAATTCGGCAAGGTTCACCAGATCTTCAATATTGTCGATATCCACCACTGTACGCAGATTTACAGGAATTCCGTTTTGGACAGCAGCTTCAATGCCCGCAACAACCCGGTCAAACGTACCTTTATGGTTGACGGTGGCCCTGCGGCTGTCATGTACCGGCCGGCTGCCGTCCAGGGTAAACTGGATCTCCTTGATTTTTGCTTTTTTAAGAATATCTATATAGTCCGCAAAGTCGTACCCGTTGGTCACGGCGGCAATTTCATATCCCGCTTTTGCACATCCATCAACAATATATGAGATGATTTCCCTTTGGGCAGGCGCGCTTACCAGCGGTTCACCGCCGAACAGGGTGACAAACGGCTTTTGCGCGGCCAGTGAAAAATTATCTTTGGCGTAGGCAAAGAAAGCGTCAACGGTATCTTTGGATATAAGGGCGCGTTGTTCTTCTATTCCATGCTGAAAGCAATACGTGCAGGCCAGGTTGCATCCGTAGGTAGGTACCAGCATCAGCTGCACGGGAGAGGCCGCCGTTTCTTTCTGAAATTCTTCGTATGCACGGGCAATGGCCATTTCCTGTTCATCCGGTGTGTTATACGCATAACCGCGTTCCAAAAGATATTCTGCAAGCGCAGGGTCTGATTTTGGAAGGGATTCGGTTTTTTGCAAAGAATCATATTCTTTTTGCCCCATAAGGTCAAAACTGCCGGACACGGGGTTTAAAATGGCGTATTCATTTTTTTCTTCTATTTTTATAATGATATTGTTTTTTGCCTGTATCATTGTATTCTCCCAAATATTTTTTTGGAGGCGGCATTTTGCGCCGCCTCCTTTTTCAGGGTTACCCTAAAAGCCGTAAGGTTTTTTAGAGTGCAAATTAATTGTGGCAACCTGCTACGATTTTTGAGGATTTAGAACAGCATTGCGCCGTTGTAAACGTTGCCTGGCAGCATTTTGCGCCTTCTTTTTTTGTTACTTTCTTCATTATTTCACCTCCTTCTGTAAGCCTTTGGTTGCTTTTATAGTCAGACTTAGAAAGTCATAACCGTTTTTAATATATTCTCTGCTGTTGACCAAATCGACCCTGGAAAAGCCGGCTGCCCGGATGCTTGCAAAATATTCTTCCTTGGTAATCGAACCGCCAAAGCACTGCGCCCAGGCTTCCGGGTCGTTTTTTACTTCTGGGGGGAGGGGGTATTTTGTGACGGCGTCCGACACGACAAACCGCCCGCCGCTTTTCAGCACGCGCATGATTTCCCGGTAAACTTTTTCTTTGTTTTTTGCATGGTTGATAACGCAGTTGCTGATGACGGCGTCAAACATTTCATCTGCGAAGGGAAGGTTTTCAATATCTCCGGTAATAAATTCTGCGTTGAATACACCGGCTTTTTTGGCGTTTTTCTTGGCCAGCTCAACCATAGAAGGCGTTAGATCCAGTCCGACAGCCAGCCCGGCCGGACCGGCAGTCCGGGCGGCAAGAATTGTTTCCGCGCCACCGCCGCAGCCCAGATCCAAAACGGTTTCACCAGATTTGATTTTGAGATGCTCGACATTTGCCCCGCAGCTCAGGGCATCGCTTTGAACGCTGGATTGCGAGTATCTTTTTTGTATTGTTGAGTGCATATGTATATGGATCCTTTCTCTATCATATCCTATATATACCCCGGTGGGGTATATTCTAACATGATTTTTTTAAAAAATCAAGAAAGTACTCTGGCGTATAAGAAATTTCTGAAAGTTTAAAACATAAAAAATAAAAAGAGACCTATTAGGTCTCTTTTTATTTTCAGAAACACTCTGTAAAAGAATGTTTCATCATTTGTCAGTTCATTGCCGTGCCGCCTACATATAATGTATAGCCGTTGGTTACAACATTATCCATGCTGCCGTTGAATTCTGTGATATAGCTGTCTCCGGTGAGGGTCCAGGTGCTGCTGGAATCCAATGTGACAGAGAGGGCTGCCGCTGTGGTGCCGTCCGTATTGATCGCGCCGGTGTAGGAAGAAGAATCCGCGATGGACATGGAGAGCTGCGAGATATCGTCTACCGTAATGTCGCCTTCTGCGGTCTGGGCCGAGAGATTGAAGCTGCAGATGCCGCCATTGGAACCGGCTGTTCCCCAACCCCGTTCACCGTCATTGCCTGCCACTACGAGCAGATTAGTGCCGTCGGCCATCGTCATTTCCACGCCGCTCAGTGTGACGATGCTGTCGGTATTGGTGATATAGAACATGTCGCCGTTTTGGGATACCAAGGTGCCGCCCGTCATGGTGAAAGAGCTGGTGCCTTTTTCCGCGTCACCCGACATGCTTTGATACAGCATGACGTTGTGGATGTTCTCTCCGCTTTCATCCCCGTAAGTGCCGGACATATTTCCCATAACATCACAGTCGGTCAGGGTCACGGAATTCAGACCTTCCACAACGATTGCTTCGGAATCATTGGCGGTCAGGGTCGCATTGCTGACGGTAATATCCGCAGTGCTGTAAACGGCCGGGGCGCCTGAACTGCCGCCGGTTGTATAGGTTCCGCCGTCCACAATCATTGTGCCGCCGCCGCGGTCACTTCGTATAGCGGCTTTTACGACCGAATTGACGGTCAGGTCTGTTGCAACCATGGTGCCGCCGCCGGCGACTTCGATACCGCCTGCATTTCCGCCGGAAACGCTTATTGTTGTTCCGGCAATGTTGATGGTCGCACCGTCATATGCAAATACGCCGTTTGCTCCTTCTGCCGTTGCGGTGACCGTACCGCCGGTGATATTGAGCGTGGCACCGTCCAAAGCTAGTATGGCCGCGTTGAGGCCGTAAAAACTGCTTGCATCGCTACTGGAAGCATCTCCGCCCGTTTTCTCGACCGCAACGTCTTCCAGAGTAGCCGTTACATCGCCTTCGGCGCGGATAGCGTTTTCATCCTCATTGGTGGAAGTATATGTGTCACCGCTGAGAGTTTCTTCATCAGAAAGCACATAAGCCCCCGACCCGGTAGCCACTGTGCTCGAACCGCCGCCGTCGGGCGGTGCGTCCTGGGACATGGCGTCCGCCTGTTCCGTTTGCGTTGTTTCGGCTGCTGTGGATGTGGCTGATGAGGATGCCGTATCCGTTGCAGCCGTTGTGCTGCAACTTGTTGCTATGGTAAGAATGAGTGCAATTACGCATCCTAAAGCCAATAATTTTTTTGATTTTGTCATTGCCGTTGCCTCCTTTTACTATATCGTAAACATGCAGCGTGACAGATTATTGAACAAAAAGTAAAAATATGGTGTTATTTTCGTGAAAGGAAAGGAAACCATTATACAAATTATTCCGGGAGCACATGCGGAGATAACGAACGTATGGGATGGCAGGCGCCCTGATACTCTGCATAATACGGCTGAATCAAAGCGACTCCTGCATGGTATGGCAAATTAAGAATGAATCGTATCAATTTAAATTTTGATTGCGTAAAGAAGGAAGCGGCACGAAAGTTGACCGAAGCAGTGAACTGCATTATAATAAAAATACCATCAGTTCTTCATTTTTATATTTTTGCATCTCGTCTTTTCCATAAATTTTATTCAATTATTTGGAAGGAGATGTGTAAAATGGCCGTTGTTACGATATCACGTGAATTTGGGAGTGCCGGAGACTTGATTGCCCAGCAGGCTGCAAAATCACTTGGCTATTTTTTGGTGGATATCAACCTGATAGGCAAAGTGCTTAATCAATATGGAATGGGCCAGCTCAAAGAAACCATTGAAGAAAAACATAATATTTGGGACCGGTACAACATAACCTATGATTATATGATAGAAATGTTGAATAAAACAATTCTTACATTTGCCAGTCTTGATGACAGCGTTATATTGGGCCGGGGTGGGTATGTGGTTTTAAGCCAGTATCCGAATGTTTTGAATGTCTGTATCAGCTCTCCTTTTGAGAAGCGTGTAAACAACATATTGAATTCTCAAAAACTGGAGAATTATTCAGAAGCAGAAAAGCTGGTCGCCCAGAAAGATAAGGCGAGAGAGAGTTTTCTGGGGACGTTTTACGCAGTCAATGGAAAGGAATATAAATTATTTGATCTTGTTATCAATACGGGCCAGATTTCTTCCGAAACGGCTGTGCAGTGGATTGTGGAAGCGGTCCGGGAAATAGGCAAACGGGAGATCAATCCTTATCAAGGCACCCGCGGCATTGAAACCAGCACAATATTGAAAAATGCGGTTCTGGATGTTATAGCAGAATTTAAATTTGATCAGAGCCACAAAAAAGAAACGTGATAAAACCAAGGCTTTTTGAGCCTTGGTTTTATCTTCTCCGTGCTTTGGAATTATTACTGGATTTATGTGGATCCCCCGCATATCCGCTATTGCGTGCCCTGTAATATGCGGCGGGAGATCTGTACGGCGTTAAGAGGGCTGCGCTCAATTTTTTGCAAACAAAAAACCGCACCAAAATGCGGTTTTTTTGGTGGAGACAACTGGACTTGAACCAGTGACCCCTTGCATGTCAAGCAAGTACTCTAACCAGCTGAGCTATGCCTCCATATAAGGTGTGGAATTTTGCCAATAAACGTATTATACCCATTACGCTTGTTTTTGTCCAGTACCAAAATTAAGGCTGCGCCGCAAAAAAAAGGCATCTGCGGAAAAATGCTTTTGCCTTCGCAATTTTGTAAATCTTGCGTTTTTTGCTTTGAGAGACCGACAAAGAAAAATTTTTATATGTATAAAGACACTTTTTTTTGATTTAAAATCAGAAAGTTATTTTAAAAGAAGAATACAAAAAACAAGGCGCTTGTGCAATCAAAAAAGCGGGATGAACCGGGATGCAGAATATGTAATAAAAAGGAATAAAATAGGTAAAAACCGTTTTTCAGTAAAAAAAATTTAAAAAAATTTCATAAATAATTATTTAAAGAAACCACAGGTATGGGAACAAACGATGGTGAAATGCGAAAAATCCTTTTCTAAAGCGATTTTTAAGCGAAGTTCAAAAAAATTCTGTTTAAAAAGAAGATGAAATAAAAAATGAGATGTCTGGAAGAAAAAGGATGAAAAGCAGAAGCTTAAGAGGGCTAAAGAGTTGACAAGTAAATATTTTGATGCTATATTCCTTTCTTGGGTCTCGCCGGGCAGCCTTTAAGGACGGAATAACGCCCTCTTAAAGATGACAAAAAAACGCCGCCTGTGCAGGCCGAAAAAGACTGCCTTTAAAAGAATGGGCAAAAGATTTAAGGAGCGTGAAACATGGAAGACGAGAATCTTTTTACAGGAGGTAGAAGCGTATTCTAAAAAGGTTCATCATTGCAATGGTTGCTGCTTTTGTAATTATTGCACAGACATCGACTGCGTTTGCACTGGAATATACTTCCGACCTGGACGACGGGTATGTCATGACATCTAGTGTGAAGCTCAACGTATCCGAAGATATTACCCAAAAATCAAATCTGGTTCCCGATATGATCGAAACGTTGCTGCCTGAGGATTTAAAAGGCCTGGGCCAAGCGTTCTGCGACGGGGAAGAAAAACACAATATAAACGCACTGTTTGTGCTCGCGATCGTCCGGCTGGAAAGCGGGAACGGGACCAGCTATCTGGCTCAAAACAAAAACAATTTGGGCGGGATAAAAGGCAGCGGAGACGCCTACCGAGCGTTTGCATCCAAGGAAGAATGCATTGCTTATATGTTTGATCTTTTAGACAGACTGTATATCAGTAAGGGACGGGACACCATAGACGAAATAGGGCGCGTATACTGCGCAACAGGCGGGTGGATCCCGCAGGTGAAGTCCCTCATGCATGAGTTGGTGGGCGAGTGCAACGCTTAAAAAAACAGAATATTAACGGGGAAAAACCCCGCACGCCGCAACAGCGGCAGCCTTCCCATAAGGGGAGGCCGCATTAATAAAAAAATCATTAAAAAAGCCTTGGGCACTTGTCCGGGGCTTTTTTTTTGATAAAGGGTCTTTTAAGGTGTTTGTACTGTTTTGTACAAAACAGAAGAAAACTCCGGTTGAATTGACAAGATACCGGAGGTAAAGGTATGATAACCTAAATGCCGGAATGCTTTTATTTTGGAGGGCAAGCTTTGAACAATTGGAAACATACCTTCAAAATTATATTGGGGGGACAGGTGTTTTCCCTGGTGGGGAGCGCGGCCGCACAATTTGCGCTGGTTTGGTATCTGACCGTCCGGACCGGATCTGCGGCCGTATTGGCAGGCGCCGGCATATGCGCTTTTTTACCACAGGCAGTTTTGGGCCCTTTTGCCGGAACATGGATAGACAGGACAAGCCGCAGAAAAGTCATGATCGCCGCCGATTCGTTTATTGCAGCGGTTTCGCTGGTCTTGATGCTGGCGGCGCTCCACGGAGAACCGCCGGTATGGATGGTTTTTCTGGCTCTTTTTCTTCGCGCGGCAGGAGGCGTCTTTCATGCACCTGCGCTTCAGGCCTCTATCCCCATGATTGTTCCGGAGCAATATATAGAGCGGGCTTCGGGGATCAACCAGTTTGTTTTCTCAGGATCCAATATGCTGGGGCCCGTATTGGGCGCGCTGCTGTATTCCATGTATTCTGTTTCCGGGGCAATGCTGCTGGATGTTGTGGGCGCCGCGTTTGCTGTTGCGACCCTTTTGGCGGTCCGCATACCGGATCCGCCGCCTGAGCCCCGAAAACATATATGGGCCGAAATGAAGGCTGGTATCGCGGCAATACGTCATAACCGCATTCTAAGCCGAATGACGTGGCCGCTTATTATTGCCATGCTGTTTTATTTTCCCGTGAGTTCGCTGTATCCGTTAATGGTAAGCGGATATTTTGGAAAAACCGCATGGCATTCAAGTATGGTTGAGGCCGTATTTGCCAGCGGAATGCTGGGCGCCTCTTTGATCATAGGAATATGGGGGGGCATGAAAAACAAGTTTATGCAAATGTCACTTGCGATATTTGCGTTGGGAATGTTTTTGTTGTTTTCCGGGTTGCTGCCGCCCGGAGGGTTTTACTGGTTTGTTGTTTTTTCTGCAATTCTTGGGCTTATGGGCAGCTTTTTTTGGCTGGCGTATATTGTGCATGTTCAAACAACGGTTTCCCCCGGGATTATGGGCCGGGTGCTTTCCCTGATGGCCAGCCTGATGTCTCTGACTATTCCGTTTGGCCTTTTTCTGGCAGCTCCCTTTGCGGAAACGCTGGGCATTGCGGTTTGGTTTGTTATTTCGGGAGCGGCGATTATGGCAGCCGGACTGCTGGGGATGGCATTGGCCAAAGCAACGCCTTCACGCCTGGGAGGCACGGAAGAATAAAAAGGACTTTCGCATGCAGATCTTGCTTTTTGATATGTTTATTTTTGCAGGGAATGGTATATAATATAATTAAAGAAGAAAGATGCGGCGCTGCCGGTGAACGCTTTCTGAACCTGTGGGAACGGCGGCCCATTCACGGGGAATGCACGAATCCCCGCGGAGCTTCCGCCTTTTTAAGGCTGCCCGGAGTATTTCCGGGCGGCTTTTTTATGTGGAGGATTACGCGATGTAAAAAATACGGGAAGTACCGGCGATTATGCCGGCGGAAAAAGGCTTTTGCAAATAAAACCGCGTATGCAGGGACAAAGCGGGGCTTTAGCGGGAGGGTTTCTTTTTTAAAAAAGGATTTTGGACTGTATATATAGAATATTACCAGTATAGAGCCAGTATTTTGTGAATGTTTTATGACGGGAATGCGAATATATTCCCCTGAAAAACAATAGAACCCCAGGTTTTTACTGGGATTATGAGCCAAAGTAAGGATGAAACAATGAGTGGAATTTTAAAAGCGAACATAAAACTTCTGAATGACAAATTGCGGTTTTCTTCTGCCGCTCCGGGAAAATATGAAATCATTACAGATTATCTTCCGCCATATGGCGAAGGGGACGGCTATTATCCTATGGAATTGTTTTTGGTCGCTCTGGGCACATGTGCGGGAGGAACAATCCTTTCTCTGGTCAGGAAATTTGGACGCACGATCGAGTCGTATGAAGTGCAGATGACGGGGGAAGAAAGAGGAGAGCATCCTAAAAGTTTTTCTTTTATCCATATGGACATCCATGTAAAATCTCCCGATGCAGTAATAGAAGATTTTGAAAAGGCGAATATTATGACCGAAAAAAAATACTGTCCGGTATGGGCGATGATACGGGGCAATGTTGAGGTCGAAACGGTGTTTCATATCAGTCAATGATGGATCAGTACGGTTCTGCCGTTTGGGGGAAGTCGTATGGGAAAAAAAGAACTCAAAAAGATTATTGAAAAACGTGTTTTGTCCGGTGAGCATCCCATTTATACAGGTGATGGCTGTGAAGCGTGTCCACAGGATGAGCTTTTTTTTCTTTGCCGTCAACTGGGCATGCTTTGCGAAAGCGGACTGCCTTTTTATTATTCTAAAACGAACCACAGCATATTGATTATAGACCATGTGACTTTTGATTCGGCAGTGAACCTGTCCGGGCAGGAAAAAAATTTTTCCGATATGTTTTTAAAAAAACAGCGGCGTTTAAGAAAGGCAAAAAAAAACATGACGGGAAATTTTAAAATGCTTCCGCCCGTATTCAGAGGCCCCGGCAGTGCGAGAGGGTATCTGATGAATTGTGCACTGGCATTCAGGCAGCATTATGCACTATTGAACGAATATAGAACGGCTTTGAGAGAGGAAGGCGTATGTCTTGCTTCCGGGGGAATAAAAACCTGCTTTTTTATGGAAGATATAACGCCGCTGGGTTCATACATATTAAATCCGGACGGGATGGATGAGCTGGTTCTTTTTTATGTAAAACAGTTCTTGGATCTGTTTGAGCGTTCGCCCGATCTGGATTATGTTTTTTTTGGAAATTTTAAAGGACGGTCGGACGCGTTGTGGTTTATGAGCAAAAAAAATATTCAATGCTATCGTACAAACGAGATGGATATTTTACGCAAAAATTATTTTTCTTTTGATGTAAAAAGAAATACGGAAATATAAGAGCTTTTTTCCCCGATTCTTTGATAACCGGATTTTTTGGAGTGAAAAAATCTCCAAAAACTGGTATAATCAAATAAATAGTGAAGGCCCCGGGAGGGTCTTAGCTTCAGTCGCGGAAAGCAGACTGATTACAGGAGGAAGAGAATGAAAGCAAAGATTTTAAAAATAGCAGGAATCGTATTGTCCGTGTTGTTGCTGATGGCGGTTGCAGCAGGGTGTACGGGAACGCCGCAGGAAACAGCATCGGAAGTGACCGGTTCTGCAGAGCTGGATCCCTCGCAAACACCCGAGGCCAGCGCAAGCGAATCGCCTTCGGCCAGTGAAACTGCCGGGACGGATCTTTTAAAAACCATGATGGAAAAGGCGAAGGAAGGGTTGGTCATCAATTGTGATTTTGCAGTGGATAGCGATATCGGCAATGTAAATGATCAGTGGGGCGAGCCGAATAAAACAGATGATGCGGAAGATGTTGCGAGCGGTATATATGAGACATATGATGCGGAAAATATTGCGTTTGGCGTCAACAAGGGAGAACAGATCTTTGAAGTGCGCTCTTTTGATCCGGAATTGAAAACAATAAAGCTTTCGGAGGTGACGGCTGCGTATGGGGAACCGGACCATACCGCTGAAATCAACAGCTTAAATCAGGAAGTGTATGGATATGTTGTAAACGACAATTACAAAATGCTTTTGGTTTTTGATATGACGACCGATTCGCAAGACCCGAATTTAGACCATTATTCTGTGTTTGATCCGCAGGCGACGGTGAATCAGATGGCCGGTGATCCGGGCAGAGAATGGTAAACATTGTTTTTGATAAAAGCGTATTTGAATAAGCGCTGAACAGAGGTTGTTATGAAAAGAATCTTTGCGGCCGGGATAGTCCTTCTTCTTTGCCTGTGGACTGCCGGCTGCATGGCCCAATACGGAACGCAGGAAAGCGGAAGCGCCCTCGCTGTAGAGAATGACGGGGGTGTTTCCGCTTATGTTGATGTATCGCCGGGCGCTTTGAAAAGGGCAGAGGAACCTTCTCCATCCCCTTCTCCTGAGGTAAAGACCGTGACCATTGCAGCAGTGGGAGACGTAATGCTGATGGCTACTCAGATCTACGACGCAAAAACAGAAAGCGGTTTTGATTTTGATCCGGTATTTTCTCTGGTTGAGCCGTATATCAAGGAAGCAGATATCGCCGTGGCCAATCTGGAGACACCGGTAGCCGGAAATGAAATGGGATTTTCGGTGAGTGGGGAATTACGTGAGGACGGGACGAGGGGATATTCGTATTTCAATGCTCCGCCCGAGATTTTGGATGCTCTTAAAAATGCAGGATTTGATATATTGGGAACAGCAAACAATCATGCGCTCGACAAAAATAAAGAAGGGCTGGAAAATACGATCCGCGCGATTCGGGCGGCCGGACTTGAAAGCATGGGAACAAACCTCCCGGATGAGGAGAAGAGTGCGCTCATCAAAGAAGTGAACGGCATATCTATTGCCTTTTTGGCCTATACAAACAGCGTGAACGGCAACAGCGGAGGGTATGCGGGTGATGAGCTTTCTCATGCGGTCAATTTTATAGATGAAGATACGGTTGCCGGGGATATTCGTTTGGCAAAACAATCCGGTGCGGATATTGTGGTGCTTTGTTTGCATACGGGAGAAGAGCGGACGAGCGAACCTACCTGGAATCAAAAACAGTGGGCGGAAGATTTTGTTGCTGCGGGAGCGGATGTGATTTTTTATGCGCATCCGCATGTGCTTCAGCCGATGGAATGGGTGACGGCCGGGGACGGCACCGATGAGCGGCAGGGTTTTGTAGCCTATTCCCTGGGGAATTTCATCTCAAATATGGACGGAGACGACTGTGCGCGCAGCGTGGTTGCGTATGTAGATATTGTCAAAGATGCGCAGGGCGCGCGTGTTGAGGGAGCACGGTATCTTCCCACTTACTTTTACCGGGCCGGAGGAGAATATACCGTTTTGCCGTCTATCGCCTCCAAGACAACCGAAATCAGAGAGAAAATAGGAGATTCGGCCGCAGATACCGCAAAAAGTGCAGGTGAAAGGACAGAAACTTTTTTAGGGAATGATGCGGCAAACGCTGTACGGTAGATTAAAAAAGGAGAATTGTTTATGAAAATTATTCATAGCGTAATATTTAATTTAAAGCATGAGAAAGATTCGCCGGAAGAGAAACGCTTTTTTGAGAAAAGCAGGAATGTTTTAGAGAATACGCCCTATGCAAAAGATTTTAAAGTGTTTTTTGAAGTGAGTAAAAAAAACAACTATGACTACGGGTTTTCTATGTATTTTGAAAGCGAAGAGGATTACGACCGCTACAGCTTTGAATATGAACCGCATCAAGAGTATGTAAAAGAGGTATGGAACAAAGAAGTTACAAATTTCTTTGAGATCGACATGGTTGAAAAAAAGGTTATATAATAAGTAAGGCGGAAGCTTAAAGAACCGCGGGACGGTTTGGATGCAAACCGGCGGTTATATGGATACAGTGTGAGGAATTTTATATGAAAGTGCTCATTGTTTATGCTTCTTATCATCATATGAATACACAAAAAATAGCCCTTGCAATGGCGCAGGCGATAGGCGCTGAGCCGGTACTGATTAACGAGGCGCAACCGGAGGAGATAGCTTCTTATGAGCTGATTGGGTTGGGATCCGGTATTTATTATGGCAAATTTCATAAAAAAATGCTCTTTTTTATGAAGCAGGCGGTTTTGGAGCGGAAAAAGACGTTTGTTTTTTCTACCAGCGGATTCGGCGCTGAACGGTATAATAGCGACACGCTTGGGCTTCTTTTAGAAAAAGGGGCGGACAACCTGGGCAGTTTTCATTGCCGTGGGTATGATACCTACCCGTTGTTTAAGGTGGTGGGCGGATTGTCCAAAGGATACCCGGATGAAGATGATCTGCAGGATGCGGAAGCGTTTGCCAAGGAAATGCTCAGGATTGCAGAGGAGGGCTAAAGATATTTTGCCCAAAACTGCCTGAAAAAGGAATGTGTTTGCAAGAGACAGATTGACAAGCGCACGGAACTTTCATACAATGAAGTCAGGAAGAACTTACTATTTTTAACAGGCCTTTAAAATCAGGCACCCGTCTTTATATTGTTTTATATTGAACAAAAAAGAAAAAAAGACAACCCGAAACCAGGGAGAATGGCTCCCTGATAAAAACAGGCTTTCAGACGCTTCGCTGGCGGCGACAATGTATTGAAGGAGGCATAAGATGGGGAGTAAAAAAGTTGCAATTATCGGTGCGGGAATTGCCGGGCTTTCGCTTGGGTGCTATTTGCAAAAAAGCGGGTTTTCCACTGAGATCTATGAGGCAAACGGAAAACCGGGCGGCCTCTGTACAGGCTGGGAGAGAGACGGATACCGCATTGAGGGAGGACTGACGGGCCTGTGGGGTTCTGGTCCCAAGCATCCTTTTTATAAATTATACAGTGAACTTCTGGATATGGAAGCGCTTGCGTTTTCCAGCCCGGCAATCAAAACGGTATACGATTTTCCGGATGGAAAACGCTTTGAGGAATATGCGGATCTGGGCCGTCTTGAGCAGGAAATGATTGAAATATCGCCTGAAGACGAAGGGCTCATCCGGGAATGGATTGCCGATACACGCAAAATCACAAAGATCTATCTGCCTATTGAAAAACCAAAAGAATTGTACGGGTTATCGGAACGGATGCGGATCAAAAAAGGCAAAGAAGTTCTTCTTTTGAAAAAATGGAGCAGAATGACTTCGCATGATTTTTCCAGGCAATTTAAAAATCCTATGATTTCGCAGATCACCGAGCAATTCAGAACGCCTGTTTTGATGGAAATGTTTTATCTTGCCGGTCTTGGCGTAGGGGCAAACGGATATCCGTCCGGAGGTGCAAGCGCATTGGCAGAAAAACTGGCGGAACAATACGAATCTTTGGGCGGTACGCTGCATTACTTTTGCCGTGCACAAAAGATTCGCGTAGAAAACAGGATTGCAAAAGGGATACTGTTTGAAAACGGAAAAAGCGCGCATGGAGATATTATTGTTTCCGCAATGGACGGAAGAGGGACGCTGTTTGATCTTTTAGGCGGAAAATTTATGAATGACCAGATACGTTCACTTTATGAAAAACCTGATTTGACTCCCTCGGTCATACAGGTCGCCATTGGCGTTAGGCAGGCGTTTGAAGACGAATTTCCCATGCGCAGGATCATTTTGGATGTTCCGCATGAGCTGCATGACGGCAGTGTACAGTCTTTTATTGAAGTGATGCGTTTTACACAGACGGTACATGGGCAAAAGAAAACACTTTTCAGAGTGCAGATGGATACAAAGTTTGCTTCTTACTGGTGGATGCTTAAAAAGGCGGAAAAAGAGCGGTATAAAAAAGAAAAAAGAGAGGTGGCCGCCTGGGTGGCCGACGTGCTTGACAGCCGTGTCTCTCCAATTAAAAGCGATATTGAAATGATGAACGTGACAACACCCGCAACTTATATTCACCTTACCGGCAACTGGAGGGGAGCGGTAAAGGGATGGAACAGCAAAAACATCATTACGGACGATCCATTTTACAGGGAGTTGCCCGAACTCCGTAATTTTTACATGGCCGGGCAATGGGTCCAGCCGGGGAGCGGTATCCCCATGGCTTTTAAGAGTGCGCGGGATTTGGCGCAGCTTATATGCAAAAAAGAAAAGAAGGAATTCAAACCGGTTTGAGGGACCCGGTGTTTTTCTGAAAAGTGTGACAAACGGGTATAAAGAGGAGATGGTGTGCTGATGAAAAAAAATTCCACAAGGCTTTTTTGGGCACCCCGGATCATTGTAATTGCGTACTTGTTGTTTTTGATGCTTTTTGCATTTGATGTTTTTTCTATGGGGTCGGGAGTCTTAGAACAAATAGGCGGCTTTTTGATTCATTCTATACCCTCCATTGCCATGGCGGTGATCCTGGGGATTTTTTGGAGCCGTCCTTTATTTTTGGGATGGATCTTTATCGGGATTGCGGTAATTCTAACGGTTTGGTTTAATACGTATGTCCGCATGGAAAGCTTTTTGATGATATCTGCGCCGCCGCTGGCCGCCGGTATTTTGTTTTTGCTGGAAAAACGGTATAGAAAACGCATGTCTTGATCCGGAATGTTTAAACGGGCATTTTGGCCTTTAAAAGCGGGGATATGCTCTGGTTTTCGCAGAATACAAATCAGAAAGCTTTGGTGTTATAATAAAAACATAATGTAAAAGTTTGTGCGAGGTGGGAAATGCAGATAAGCGGAAGAGAAATTTTAAAGGTCATGCACTTTCGACACGCCTGCAAGGAATTTGACACAGGCAAAAAAATTTCTGATGAAAATTTTAAAGTTATTTGCGATACAGCGCGTCTTTCGCCCAGTTCTTTTGGGCTGGAACCATGGAAGTTTCTTGTTTTGCAGAACCCGGCGCTGAGGGAAAAAATACGTCCGGCTTGTTGGGGGGCGAAAAAACAATTGCCGACCGCAAGCCATTTTGTGATCTTACTTGGCTGCAGGCGCTCTGAATTGCTGCCCGGATCGGACTATGTTGAAGCAATATTAAAAGATGTACAGCATCTTTCGGGAGAAACACTTGAAGCAAAGAAAAAGCGGATCAAAAATTTTTTTACGGATGACTTTAAAATTTACAACGATGAGACCGCAATGTTTTACTGGGCTTCCAGGCAGGTATATATTGCCCTTGCAAACATGATGACGGCAGCGGCTTTTTTGGGAATCGATTCCTGCCCGATCGAGGGGTTCGTACGGGATGAGGTGGAGGAAATATTAAGCCGGGAAGGGGCTATGGACCGTAAGGTTTACGGCATTTGCTGTATGGCGGCTTTTGGATACAGGAAGCATCCGCAAACAGAGAAAAAACGCAGGGATTTAGAAAGCGTGTTTGAGTGGATTTAGAACTTCGCTAACCGATAAAAGGAGAAAGTAATTATGGGAAGGATTGTTGCAAGTTATGTTATGCCCCATCCGCCCATTATTGTACCCAGGGTAGGCAGAGGGGCGGAAAAGGACGCACGGGCTACTATTGACGCAATGAAGCGCGCGGCGGATGAAATTGCGCGGGAAGCGCCGGATACGATTATTGTATCCTCTCCGCATGCTCCGTGCTTTTTGGATTATTTTTATATTTCGGGAGGAGAGCGCCTCTCGGGCGACTTTGCTGCATTTAGAAGTCCGGAAGTGAGGGTAGAAGCGGATAATGATATCCCGTTGGCCGAACGGATACGGACACTGGCACAGGAAAAGGGAATCGCCGCGGGAAGCCTGGATGAAGATACGCGTGCGCGGCTTCGCCTGTCGGACCATTTGGACCATGGAGCGTTGGTGCCTTTGTATTATATTGCGCAGGCTTACCGGGATTTCAGGCTGGTGCATATCTCAACGCCCTTTTTGCCGGCGGATGATTTGTATGAAATGGGCAGGTGCATCGCACAGGCGGTAAGCGAGTCGAATGAAGAAGTTGTTTATGTGGCGAGTGCGGATCTGTCGCACCGGTTGACCAGAGATGCGCCTGCGGGGTACAGCCCAAAAGGTGCGGAATATGACCGGCAATTAATTGAGAAACTGCAGGCGGCCGACGCCCAGGGGATTCTCTTAACCGACCCGGTGTTTATGGAAGAGGCCGGGGAATGCGGAACCCGGTCTGTTATGATGATGCTGGGGGCGATGTCCGGACAGAGTTTTCATACGGACGTATATTCCTATGAAGGACCGTTTGGCGTCGGATATATGGTTGCGAAACTGAGCGTGTCGGAAGCGGGCGGAGAGGAAAAAGAAGAAACGTATACGGAAGCGGATGAAAGCCCGCATGTGCGTTTGGCCAGAGAAACGCTGGAAACCTATGTGCGGAAAGGGAAAACAATTGATGTGCCTGCATGGGTTCCGGAAGAATTCAGGGATACCCGCGCAGGCGTATTTGTTTCTCTTAAGATAAGGGGCGCTTTGAGGGGCTGTATCGGCACGATCAGTCCGGTACGTCATAGTATGGCGGAAGAGATCATAGAAAACGCTGTAAGCGCAGGGACACAGGATCCGCGTTTTGAGGCGGTTTCAGAAGAAGAACTTCCCAATCTGACATATTCGGTGGATGTGCTTTTTGAACCTGAGAAAATTGCTTCTATGGATGAACTGGACGTGAAAAAATATGGTGTTATTGTGACATCCGGATACAAAAGAGGGTTGCTGCTTCCCGACCTTGAAGGGGTGGATACGCCTGAAGATCAGGTGGAGATTGCCCTTAGAAAAGCCGGGATCGGCCCGAATGAGCAATATTCGATGGAGCGTTTCAAAGTTGAACGGTTCAGGTGAGGGAAAAATGGAAAAAATAAAGGAGGCGCTTTATTCAGAAGCGGCTGAAAACGGTAAAGTACGGTGCCGCCTATGCCCGCATCGCTGTTTGATTGCTCCGGGAAACTGGGGCGTATGCGGGGTTAGGGAAAATCACGGAGGAAAGCTTTATGCAATAAGTTACGGCCTGGTATCGGCTTTGGCGCTGGACCCAATCGAAAAAAAGCCGTTGAACCGTTTCTATCCGGGCAGCAGGATCCTTTCCGTCGGCTCGGTAGGGTGCAATTTCGCCTGCCCGTTTTGCCAGAATCATAATATTGCACGTATCCGGCCCGAACAGGCGGAGACCCGTTATATCCCGCCGGAAGCGCTTGCCGAAAATTCAGAAGCGCTTGCGGACCGTGGAAATATTGGTGTCGCTTATACGTACAATGAACCCGTCATTTGGTTTGAATACGTGCTGGATGCCGCTAAAGCGGTACGCCGGAAGAACATGAAGAATGTTCTTGTGACCAATGGGTATATTTCAAAAGAGCCGCTGGAGGATTTGTTGCCCTATATTGACGCAATGAATATTGACCTCAAAACATATGACCCAAAAGTTTACAGAGAAGTCATGCGGGGCGGCCTGGACGAAGTAAAGAATACGATTGCGGCTTCCGTGAAAGGCTGCCATGTTGAGATAACCACTTTGGTAGTACCCGGGCTCAATGATTCGGTAGATGAAATGCGGCGGATGGCCGAATGGCTGGCCCGTCTTACGCCCGACCTGCCTTTGCATTTATCCCGTTTTTTTCCAAGGTATGAAATGCGTGACCGGGCACAGACATCCAGGCAAAGCTTAGAAGAGCTTGCAATGGCGGCGCGTGAATTTTTAAATTATGTTTATATTGGAAACGTTTAAGTGTCTGCAGCCGGGGGAGTCTTGAAGGCAAAGGAGCAAAAAAGAATGATTATCAGCGCAAGCAGGCGGACGGACATCCCTGCTTTTTTTTCAGACTGGTTTTTCGAACGGCTGCGGCAGGGATATGTGGAAGTGAAAAACCCCTTTAATGCAAAACAGATCCGGCGGATATCTTTGCGAAGGACGGATGTGGATTGCATGGTGTTTTGGACAAAAAATCCAGAGCCTATGCTAAAACAGTTGGACCGGCTTTCCGGCTTTGCGTACTATTTTTTGTTTACCCTTACGGGATATGGGAAAGATGTTGAGCCGGGGATTCCTTCAAAAGATGAAGATTTAATTTCTTCATTTTTAAATTTGGCGGACAGAATCGGTCCCGAGCGGGTGATTTGGCGTTACGATCCGATTTTTTTAAGTGAAAAGTATACGCTGGAGCGGCACCGGGAACATTTTGAAGAGATAGCCCGGGCGCTGAAAGGGTACACGGAAAAGTGCGTTATAAGTTTTATGGATTTTTACCGCAATACACAAAAACGAATGAGCGAGGTAGCGCCCGGGCAATGGAGAGAAGAAACGATGAGGCAAGCGGCAGAACAACTGGCAATAATCGCCATGTCTTACGGAATAGGCATGGAGACCTGTGCGGAAGAGATTGATCTTTCGGGGGTCGGGGTTGGCCATGCCAGTTGCGTTGATGCGGCGCTGATTGAAAGAATTACCGGAAAAAATCCCAACGCGGAAAAAGACAGGTATCAGCGTCCAGGATGCGGCTGTGCGGCAAGCGTTGATATCGGCGCATATAATACCTGCCCGGGCGGATGCAAATACTGTTACGCGAATTACAACTTGGGACAGGTTGCAAAAAATATCAAAAGCTATGACCCTATGAGCTCCATACTATGCGGATAAGGAAAAAATGCCGGGAGGCAGGGCCTTTTTTTAAAAACCAAAAAGAAACGGGATTTGATTTTTTATTATATCATCATAATGAATCGGGGGGAGAAAGTGAAGAAGATATGGGTTGCTGCAGTTGCAGGCGTTATTTTGCTGGCCGGGTGCTCGGCGCAAAAAGCAAATGAAGAAACAATTTATCAGGGCGCAGCCATGGAAGCGCTTTTGGCGGGAAATTATGATGCGGTTGCGACGGTATGCGATATACGTTTAGAGGGGGATACCGGTCTTGGGACATTTGACCGGCTGGACGGTGAGATGATAGTTTTGGACGGGGTTGTGTATAAGGCATCCCGGACGGGGGAAGTAACCGTGCAGGGGGACGAAGAAGGAAGCCCGTTTTATGCGGTAACAACTTTTGATAAAGATATCCAAAAACAGGTGACGGACGCGGATATGGATTATGACAGTCTCAAAGCGCTTTTGGACAGCCTGCGGCCCAGGAATGATTTGCCGTATGCCATAAGGATCCCCTGTACGCTTTCAAAAATCGAGGTTCGAAGTGTAGGAACATATGATAAGCCATATCCGCCTCTGGCCGTGGCGGTAGAAAACCAGGCCGTATTTGATTATACCGATATCAGCGGAACGCTGGTGGGGTTCTGGTTTCCTGATTTTATGGGGAATACAAATGCTGCGGGATATCACCTGCATTTTGTTTCTGAAAATAAAACCAGAGGAGGGCATGTTCTCAGCCTGACACTGACGCAGGCGGACATCGGTATGGATGAAACACCCGAATTGAATCTTAAGTTTTCCCCCTACGATACGAAGCCCTTGGAAGGCGAGGCTTCTTACCGGTAAAAGAACTTAAATAAGATATAAGGATCTTGAGCGGTGAATTTCAGGATTTTAAATGGAGAATAATACAGAAAAACAAAATAATGTTTTGTGGAGGAACAGCGCGTTATCTATGATAATAGAACAATAGGAGGAAGGTGTATGTATGGAACTGGATGGCGGGCAGTATAAAATGATTGTGGAGAATTCTCCGAATCTTTTATGGCGTGCGGGCACGGATGGCCTGTGTAATTATTTTAATACGCGATGGCTGCAGTTCACGGGACGCACCATGCAGCAGGAAATGGGAAACGGGTGGGCCGAGGGCGTACACCCTGAGGATATGGAACGCTGTGTGAACACTTATATGAAAGCTTTTGCGCAAAGAGAGCCGTTTGAAATGGTGTACCGTTTAAAACGGTTCGACGGAGACTACAGATGGATTAATGACCGGGGGGTGCCTTTTTTTGATGACGCCGGCATTTTTATGGGTTATATCGGCAGTTGTATGGATATAACCGAAAAGGTATTGGGCGAACGATTGCGTGAAATGGCCCAAACGGATGGATTGACCGGTATAAACAACCGGCAATATTTTGAACAGATGGCAGCCGTTGAGGTGGAAAAAGCGAAGCGGTACAAAAAAAATCTTTGTGTAGTGATGGCAGACATAGATTGCTTTAAGAAAATAAATGATGAAAAAGGCCATCCGGCCGGAGATCGGATCCTACAGGATTTTGCGGCAAACCTGCAAGCCAGCATTCGTGAATTTGATATTTTGGGAAGGTATGGAGGAGACGAATTTGTGATTTTGTTGCCTGATACAAACAAAGCTGAAGCAAAAGCCGTTTTAAAAAGGGTGAAAGGTCAGATGGGAAGTCAAAACCGGCCGGACGAAAAAGCGGTCGCCATTACCTTCAGTGCAGGGATTTCGGAAATGAAGACGGACGATACACTTTACTCATTGGAGGAAAGGGCCGACAGGGAGATGTACCGTATAAAGAAAAACAAAACAAAAGAAGAAGCGGCCTGTGATTTCTAAATGTCCGGCTTCAGGATTGCCTGAAAAGAATTTATGAATGCTTCCCCAATAATACGGCTTATGCGGAACCAAAGGACCTGCTTTATGAGTGGATTGGTTGAATAAAAAGAAGAGATGTGGTAACATTACTTTTGAATGGCAGGGATTGCTGCCGATCCGAATACATGGAAAGCGCAGCAGCCGGGCCCTTAGTAAATACTATAAAAAGCGGAGTGTGGCCGACGGCAGTTTTAAGGACTGAGATATGGCAAAACCCAAAAAAATAAATTATAAAGCAATATTAATAGGACTATTGGTTTGTGCGGCCGCAGCCCTTATTCTTTTAGCCGGCCTCTGGACCAAGCATTTCGGGCGGATGGCCGAACTGGAAGAAGACCCCGGGGCAGATTCTTCTGCATACGGTGCGGCGCAGTCTGAGGCTGATTCTGCACGGTTTGATCTTTCGGTATGGGTTGATTCGTCGGACTGGCAGGAGGGCTTGGAAGAAGTCAACGCGGTTGCCGGCATGCCGGATAGTATACAGGCTTATTCCGCCGCCTTCAATGAGGAGGACGGGATCTTTTTTACAGAAGATGCTTCCCAAATGATTTTAGCGCTGGGGATCAGGGAAGGCGCCAATGACCTGCCGGTGTATCTAACGCTGGTAAATAACCGGGCAAGGGAGAACGGCGAATGGATATACAGGGACGGGGCGCTGCTTAAACGGTTACTGACCACTGAAAAGGCGCGCGCCCGTCATATTGATGATCTTGTGATTCTGGCGCGGACAAACGGATTTAACGGTGTGGAAATCAATTATGCCAATATCAGCGGCACTGCCCGGGAGGGATTTATACTTTTTTTAGATGAACTGTATGATCGCCTTACCGGATTGGATATGAAACTCAGGGTCGTTTTGGAACAGGGAGGCGGCTGGGATGCCGCTGCACTTCCGGAAGGCCCGGAGTATGTGGTGGCGGCTTATGATTTGAATGGGACGGGAGCCATTCCCGGGCCAAGGACGGATGCGGCATCCATAAGCGATACTGCAAAACAAATGGACGGTTTGCCGGGAAATGCGCGGATGGCCTTTGCGACAGGCGGCATTGACTGGGATGCTTCCGGAAATGCGCGGGAAATTACCGAAACAGAGGCGTACGAACTTTCCCTTTTCAGTGGGAATATCCAGCGGGATAAAAACAGCGGCGCCCTGTATTTTGAATATACTGCTGAGGACGGAACCGTGCACACTGTATGGTATGCGGATGCGGAAACTTTGGCAGGATGGTTTGACCTTTCAAAATCGCTTGGATGCGGAAGGGCTGCGTTGTGGAAAATGGGCGGCGCGAGGCCGGATACATTAAAAATGCTGGGGAACCTCAAAGGTGCAAGTTTGAATTGAAAAATGATTAAATGGAAAAGCCGCTTAAAAGCGGCTTTTTGTTTTTGGAAAACCCGGCGTTATGAAACAAGAATGCGCTTTTAAATAAAATTATGAAAAACACACATTTGCGGTTTAAGAAGGCGCGGTTGGAATTATATTAATAGCAACAGAATATAAGGCTTACTTTAAAGTTCATCATAAAAGATTCCTCACGCGCAAAGAGCGGAGCACCAGGGTGCCCGCTCTTTGCACTTTGTATAAAGCACCGCCCAAAACAATATTTTCAGACGCAGGGCTGTCTTTTTTGTCTCAGGCAGAATGTTCATGGATTCTTCATAATTTTTACGTTTATAGTTCACAAACAGGGATTATGATTAGGACATAAATAAAAGAGAAACATTGTACAGCTTTTTTTTATAACGATTCCTCCTGTAGAAAGCGCATGCGATTCATTGCAACGCTTTCTGCGCAAAGAGGAGTTTATATAGATAAAAGAAACGGCAAAAGCCGCTTCTTTTTTTGTGATTTAAATGCCGGGCAGGCGCTTTTCCAAATGAGTACATATTAGAAAAGTTTTGGGCTTGCGGGAGCTCTGCGCCGGGTATATAATAAAGGCAAATATTCTATCATGAAAGAGGGGATTGCAATTTATGAAGGCGTATGTTGACAAAGATTTGTGTATCGGGTGTGGGCTGTGCCCTAATATTTGTCCGGAAGTATTTGAATTTGGACTTGAAGATGTTGCGACGGTCCTGGTGGATGAAATACCGGCCGGCGTGGAGGACAGCGCCAAAGAAGCCGCAGACAGCTGCCCTTCTGAAGCGATCAGGATTGAATAGCCTGTTTTAAATCTAAAGACACCGGCGTGCGTCGCCGGTGTCTTTCTTTTTAAGATGGATGGAGAAAACAAAAATACGGAAAGTACAAAAAGGATTTTTTGTTTTTATATAGAAACTGTATTACAGAAGAACCGGCTGGAAGTTTTGCCAAATATAAGGTAGAGGAGAAAAAGTATGAATTGCAGGGTGTTATATTTTTCATTAAGCGGGAATTCAAAACGCATAGCTGAAAAAATTGCGGCGCAGGGGGGATGTGGCCTCTCGCAAATCACGGACGATAAGAACTGGAAAGGCATATTTGGATTTCTGCGCGGCGGATTTTATGCGTTGCGTTTTAAAAAAACCACGCCCGTAATCGACCCTGAAGTTGATTTTAATGAACTGGACCATATTTTGATTGTAGGACCCGTTTGGGCAGGAAATGCTGCGCCTGCGGTCTATTCTCTTTTGGAAAAAGAAAAATCAAACCTTCAGAAGGTTTGCCTGGTTTTATCGAGCGGAGGAGGAGATACGGATCCCGTATTCAAAAAGCTGGAAGAAAAGATAGGCCCTATTCCATTTAAATTCGGCATTCCTAAGGATAAGGCGGATGAAGATGCGGTGGCGGCGCAAGCGGCTGCATTTTGCAGCTGAATTTTGAAAACAACTTTAAAAGTAAGCGTATTTAGTGTATAATAATCTACTGCCTGACGTGTTTTTCATAAATAAAATATCATTGGATTTGGTGAAAAGATGACGGTGTCTATCGACAGCACTACAATCGTCTTGGCGGTCATTCTGGTTGACATCTTTATGATCGTTCTGATTATAAGCTATAAAAACATACTCAAAGACAGGTCTTTGAAGATCTTTTTGGCTGCGAAAATTTGTCAGATGACAAATTTTATCTTATGGGGCCTTGGTGTTTTGATGACCGGAGCCATAGATACTTCTTCTATGGATTTTTTTTATTTGATTGTGGAAAACGTATTGTTTGTTTCTGCAATCGCTCTGGAAGGGCTGGCTGTACTGGCGCTTTTTGGCGCCGGACGGCTATGGGCAAAGAAAATTCTTCCGCTGGCGACGGCCGCTTTTGCGGCGGCATATTCTTTTCTCTATTTTGCCGTAAGCGGACAGGAAGCAAGAATTGTTTTAGTATCCGCTTTTTGTATGCTGTTTATTTTATACCCGGCGCTGCATCTTTTATTCAATCATCAGAAATCATATTTGCAGAGGATTGTGGGCATCTTGTATTTGCTGGTGATCGGGGGGTTCTTATCAAGAATGCTGGTTGCGGTCGGCTTGTTTCATGCTTCTTTTGCGTCCGTGGAAGAGATATATTCGTGGATAAACTTTGCCCTGTTTGTCATGATGATCTTGTCCGGGACCGGATACTTTCTGCTGGCCAAGGAACAGGCCGATATACGGCTGCTTAAGAGAGCCAATACGGATAGCCTGACCGGTATTTTAAACCGCAGGGCATTTGCCGAACAGGGAAAACGTTCCCTTCGCTATTTCGAACGGAAGAAGGGGCCGGTCTCCTTTTTGTTGTTTGATATAGACGATTTTAAAAAAGTGAATGACACTTACGGACACTATGTTGGAGATACCGCGCTGAAAGAAGTAGCTTTAATTGTGCAGGAAGGGCTGCGTTCATATGATCTTTTTGGACGGTATGGAGGGGATGAGTTTGCTATACTGCTGCCCGACGCAAATGAAGAAGAAGCTAGTCTGGTGGCCGAGCGAATGCGGCGGACGATAGAAATAAAAGCGATTTACGAACATGCAAAAATCAGAATAACGATCTGCATTGGTATTGTGACAATCATCCCCACAAAAGAAACCGATCTTAAAAAGATTTACCGGATGGCAGACGGTGCGCTGTATGAAGCAAAGCTTATGGGCGGAAATTGTGTCGTTTGCAGCCGCGGCCAGATGCCTGAAATGGGGGAAGATATCTTTTGGGCCGAACAGGACCGGTAATATATGTTTTAGGTGCGTACAGCCCGTTTGCGGCAGCTGTTTTGGGTTTATCATAATATACAAGCGGCAATAAGCCCAAAGATACAAACGGGGGGCCTATGAAAAAATTTTTTACAATAATGTTAGCATCAATATTGTTGCTGACAGGGTGTGCAGGCGCCGGAACTGCCGCCGCATATGCAAAGATATCGGCCTTAGAGGCAAAGGAGATTATTGAAAGCGGTGATTCGTATATCCTTTTGGATGTGCGTACGCAGGAAGAATATGATTCGGGGCATATTGAAGGCAGCATATTGATCCCCTATACGGAAATTGAACAATTGGCGCCGGAAAAATTGCCGGACAAGGATGCAACTATACTTGTTTATTGCCGGTCCGGGAGACGGAGCGCAATTGCGTCACAGGCGTTGGCAGACATGGGATATACCCATGTTTCAGATATGGGCGGAATCCAGGACTGGCCTTATGGCGGTTTGGTGACCGGGTAACTTAGGCGAGGAGGCGTAAAACATGAAAAAGAAGAAAGGCGTATGCCATCTGGAGAGCGGACACGTAATCCGTGCACAATTTGATGTGGATGAGGAAAATACGGATACGGAAAGCGAAAACACCTATTCACATCCTTTTACGGGTGAATCCTGTAAGACGGTTGAATTTGAAGAAGATGAAGATAAGTAAAGCGGCGGGCGGAAATGCCCGCAGGCTCTTTAAAAAGCAGCGCTTTTTGAAGAGTGCATTATAAGGCTTCCAAAAAATATTCTTTGCGGAGCGTAATGATTTCCGGCAAAGCGGCAACCTGCTTTGCCGGTTTTTTATAGGGTTCCCAGGCGCTTTTCATAGGGATATGCAGGAAGGAGGGTAATATGAAAAGATTGGCAGCCGTTTTACTGGCTGCGCTTGTGCTGCTTACGGGCTGCGGAATCAATGATCCGGCGGCGGATTATGAGCAGATTTCACCGGAGAGGGCAAAAGAAATCATGGATGGGAATGACCCCTTCATTATACTGGATGTGCGGCCGGCGTCGGAATATCAAAAAAGCCGTATTAAGGGCAGTATATCTATTCCGGATACACAAATAGAATCAATGGCACCGGAAAAATTGCCGGATAAAAATGCGATGATACTGGTTTACGGATGCAATGGAACGCGGAGTAAAGAAGCTTCCCGAACACTTGCTGAATTGGGATATACCAATATTCTGGATTTCGGAGGCATACGTGTATGGCCTTACGGCAATATGAGCAGCGGGTAGCCTGCACGCAGGCAAAAAAGTAAAAGAGGCGGCGGCAGTTGCGTTTTGCAGCCCTTTTTATTTAGCACAGGAACATCTGTAAACTTACAGGGCCCTTATTTTAAAGCTCCCCGAAATACATGGGAAAAAAAAGCGGATTGTGTTATGATAAAGCAAAAAGAGGATCCGCATGTTAAAAAAGTCCGGGACAGAATTGAAAAAACCGTTAAAAAAGTGGGCTGTAGTTGCTGCCGCATTGGTTTTGTTGTTTGTGTCAGCTTTGGCTTTTACGAACGCGGCCATCTTATGCAGTGCGGACGAAGAGACTGCAGCGGAGCAGGATATGGAAAATTTAAATGCGCAATGTATACTTGTGCTGGGTGCGCGTGTAAACGGAGACGTACCCGGGGATATTTTGAAGAAACGCCTGGAAACAGGGATTGATTTATATAAACAGGGAGCCGCGCCAAAACTTTTTTTGACGGGGGACGGCGGAGAGCACCGCTATGATGAGGTAAGCGTAATGCAGCGGTATGCACTGGAGGCCGGCGTTCCAAAAGAAGATATCATTGTTGACCGGGAAGGATTTGATACGTATTCTTCCGTATACCGGGCAGGGAAGGTTTATGGCTTTCAGAGCGTGATCATTGTGACGCAGGCATATCATATGCCCCGGGCTCTTTACGACGCGCGCGCCCTTGGCCTGGATGCCCGTGGAACCGCGGCTCAAACGAGTGAAAAAAACCAGTGGGTTCGCAGCTTGCGGGAAATCCCCGCGCGCGCAAAAGATTATGTGGTTTGCATGATAAAACCGAAGCCCAGCAGGTACAGCTGATTTATAATGCCGTTCCCGTCTATATACGGAGCGTAAAAAGTGTGTTTTGTAAAGACGGATTTTGTAAAAATGCGTAAGGATAGTATAGAATGATATTGAAATAGAAAATATTGTTATTTATAATAATAGTGACAGTTATGATCTTATGACCCTCAAAAAAGGGTTTACCTGTATAGCAAAGAAGAGGGAGGCCACAGAATATGTTTTGCAGGAATTGCGGACAACCAATCCGGTCAGATTCAAAATTTTGTTCCTTTTGCGGCCGGCCGGTCAGCGGTGATTATGTTGAAAAGCCGCAGGCAGTAAACCGGGAAGATACTTATGGAGGAACGGGCATTGCCGCAATGGTTTGTGGTATTTTGGGCGTCGTGTTTTTTTGGACGGTGATTCCTGGAATTGTGTTGGGAGCGGTTGCGCTTGCTTTAGGCCTGGGAATACAAAAACAGGCGGGTGTCCGCGGGAAGGGACAGGCGATTGCCGGTGTTGTACTCGGGATAGTGGCTTTGGCTTTGAGCGCATTTGTGATTGCATTGATTGCCTGGGGCTTTTCAATGATACCGGATTTTACAGATATGCCGGTATATTCCATGTGAGGCAACTGGGGAAATTGCGTACAAAGATGAACTATTTGTGAACAAAATTTATTAAAAAGATTGATTTTGCGCGTCTGTAAATGGTAATATAAATATGAACCAAATATGAAAAAAGGGGTATAAGTTATGTACTGTGCAAAGTGTGGAAAAGAAATGGATGACAGCGCGAAATTCTGCCCTTCTTGCGGGGCGGACACATCAGGGGAAACAATGTCCGAACAGCCGGCGGCGGAACAACCTCAGCCGGAACAACCTCAGCCGGAGCAGCAGCAGCAAACATACAGCCAGCCACAGCAACAGGCGTACAGCCAACCGGCGGCGACAGCACAGCCTGCCGAGCCTTCTTCCGGGATTGGCATTGGCGCGCTTATTTGTGGTATTCTTGGTTTGGTTTTGTGCTGGGTGCCTATTGTTGGCCTGATTCTGGCGATCGTAGCCATGGTGTTGGGCGGAAAAGGCAGAAAAGAGCTCCCGGACGGCAAGCGGGGAATGGCGCTCGCAGGATTTATCCTGGGCATCATTGGATTGATTATCGGCATCATCTATTTGATTTGGTGGATTGTTGTTGCGGTTATTTTCGGAGCAGCTTTCGGGGCCTTAGGCATGATGATGTAAAAACGTCCGATATTGTTTTTGAGCGGCCCTTAGGGCCGCTCTTTTTTTAAAATGAACAATGCAGCCTTAAGGGCCGCGCCGCTTTTTTAAATGTAAATAAAAAAATACAACAAATCTATTTTTATGCTTGTGTAAGTTTTTTATCTATGATAAAATTGATATCGCGAGTTCGGGGTGTAGCGCAGTTTGGTAGCGCGCTTGCTTCGGGAGTAAGAGGTCGCAAGTTCAAATCTTGTCACCCCGACCAGCAAAAAGACCATCGATTTATGTCGATGGTCTTTTTATGCTAACAATAAAGGAGAAATCCAAGAACATATGTATGGCGGGTACTTTTTGGTTGACATTATTCATACATAGAACTATCATTGAAGAAAAAAGGAGATGAGCTTTATGGCATATGTTATTTCAGATGCGTGTATTTCTTGCGGTACCTGTGAGGGCGAATGCCCTATCGGTTGTATTTCGGAAGGGCCGGCGCATTATGAAATTAATCCTGATATATGTATTGATTGCGGAGAGTGTGCACAAATGTGTCCGATAGAAGCGATCAGTCCAAAATAGCAAAATCGAAGTATTCAACAGCAAGGGGCGTTCAAATGAGCGCACTTTTTTTATTCCGTTTCAAGAAATGTTCTTAAATACGATGGGCATACTTGTTTTCCTGTATAAATATTGCTTGCTGACCACCTTCAAATTATTGGTATGACTGGATTTCTCTAAGTCCTATCACTTTACGCCGACCAGGTCAGTGATGGCTGAGTTTTTTTAATGGCTTGAGAGCGGGGAAAAAGGATTCGCTTTATTTTTCAACAATGTTTTTTATTGGCTAAATTTTCATGTTTTAACAATTGTGATATAATGTATGTGTTAAGGATTTTTAACAGTGAGAGGAACGAGAAACGGATAAGCCAAATGAACCGTCCCGTGTCTTTTCCGGAGGTATTATTATGAAAAAATTGTCAATAATAGTAATCCTAATGAGTATATTATTCATATTCAATAACACAAAAGCATTAGCTTCTGACTTCGATTCTAATATATATACTATTAAGGAGATGGGACTGTCAGTATCAATACCGGATGATAGTATTGTTTTTACAAGAAATATTGATATTAATGACCCTAACTTAGCTCTCTTGGGCGTTGATGGCGATACATTAAGGCAAATATTTATACAAAAAAATGCTTATTTAGATGTTATCTTGAAAGGGGATACATTTGCAGAAGTTGGTTTTAGTCAAGGCGTAGATACGACTGACGTATATGATTTAAAGCAAGTTAGAGACAAGTATTCAGAAATAAATAAAATTTTTTCAGATGAGACCGATACTATTTTTCAATCTTTTAAAGATGGCGGCGCAGCTCAAGATATTCCTGTGGAATATACATCTTATACGATTTATGAACATCCCCAAGCATTGTTCTTTCAGGTTGATGGTTCTATGGAGAATCAAGGACAACAATACAATTTATTAAGATATATAACAATAATAAATGGAAACATGGTTGCAATTGATTTAAGTAGTATTGGAGCCCCTATAACAGATAATCAACGCACAATAATGAAAAATATAATTGATAGTATTCATTTTGATGAAGTTAAGAAAATCCCTGCTGAGAAATTAAGGATAATGGAAGATAATATGGGAAGTAATGGAGTAGCTGTATTGGGCAATTTTTTTGAACTATTAGGATTTTTGACTATCCCAATAATAATTGTTGTTATCGTAATTATTTTTATTAAGGTAAAAAAGAAAAGGCAAAACAAACAAAAACAAGATTAAACGACAAGGGGATGGCGCTTAAACCGTTCCATTATCTTCTTGGTTAAAAAATATTTATAAATACTGCCTATTAACTGCTCAAAACCATTAATTTCATTGGGTTTCTGCGATAAAGCCTGTATCACCACCCCGACCAGCAAAAAAAGGCCATGTCACTTTAGTGACAGGGCCTTTTAAGTTGACGGAACCATTTTATCTGGCAGGCCTGCTCAACATGCGGAACGCAGCGCAGCATCCAGCACCTGTTTGATGTTTTCTTTGGACGCGGCGCCCTCATGCAATTTTTTGCCTCCCAGATAAAAACAGGGGACATACCAGTAATCGTATTTGTCGGAAATATGCCGGTTTTTATTTTCATCTATCATATTGATATGGATGTCTGCGTATTGCGGATTTTCCTGCTTAAGTTCTTTTATATATTTTTCCGCCCTTCTGCAGTACGGGCAGAGGGACAGCCTGAAATAGGTTATGTCTTTCATGCTTTTCTCCGTTTCTTTATTTGTTGAATCAACATTTAACTAAATATAAACCGGATGTATATGGCTTAATCAGAAACTTAAAGTGCCGGAAAAAACAAAAAAGCCTCAAAGAGGCTTTTAGGTACATGGAAAGCAAAACGTTGTCAGCTATTTTTACCCTGCGCAAAGGCCTGCTGGACCGCAGGCGAGTCGGGCGTCAGCGTTTTAAAGGTATATCCCTGGCTGCGAAGCTCGTTTACGATCTCCGGTACAGCATCTACGGTAAAATCGTGTGTGTCGTGCAGCAAAATGACCACCGTATCCCGGCCTTCCGCGTCGTTGATCACCTTGGAAGCGAGTTCGCTTGCTGTGGGATAAGGTTTCTCGGCATCATAGCCGCCTGCGTTCCAGTCAAAAAACTGGAAGCCCATATCCTGGACAAGTTTGGCAAGCTGGGGCATGATGATTTCTCCGCCCGAAGCGGTAATGGAAACGGTGTTGCTTGCGCCCCCCGGAAATCTGCAGACGTTAGGCGTTTTTCCGGTGGATTCCGTAATTACTTCTTTCATTTTGTTGAAGTCTTCAAGAAAATTTTCTTCGTTTGCATAGATCGTATAATAATCATGCGTCCATGTGTGTACGCCGACTACGTGTCCGGCGTCGGATTCCTGTTTCAAAAGGGCTCTTTTTTCAGCTGAGTCCGAACCTGCAAAGGAGACGAAGAAGGTTGCTTTTACGTCCAGATCATCCAGTACGCTTAGCAGATCGGAAGTAACTTTTGAAGGGCCGTCGTCAAATGTGAGGTAGGCGACCTTTTCTCCGCTGTTGCCGCTGCCTGTGTCGCTGCCTGCAGTGTCATCCTGTACGGAGGTCTGGCTGGCAGACGATTGATTTTCAAGTTCACTGTATGCATCCTGCAGGGACTGAAGCTGGCTTTTAAGTGAATCATTGTCGCTCTTAAGAGTATCGTTCTGACTTTGCAGGGCGGCAAGATCGGTTTTTATTTGTTCGCTGTCGGCCTGCGTCTGTTCTAGGTCTTTGGAAAGGGCGCCTGCCCTTAAAACCTGCGAAACTGAAAAAACGCTCAACCCGATGATGAGAACAATGGATATGACCGCAAGCGCTGCGGAACCTCTTTTGCGTTTTATTTGTCTGCTCATATATTTCTCCAATAATTTATAAAGTTTATATATTTAAAGAATAACATATTTTTCCCGCGAATCCTATATCAATTTAATAAAAGCCCTGCATGCGCTGCCGGACCGGGAGAAAAGAGGGAGCGCACAAGCGCAAAAGGCACCCAAGGCGCCTTTTGCTTATCAAAAGAAGCAGGGGAGAAATCCGATACCGAATCAAGAAAGTCCGCAACCGGAACCGCCGTATCTGCTTCGAAAAGGGAGCATACGGCTCCCTTATTCACCTACTATACTACAAGCCGTCCAAAGAAGCAATGCAAAGGGCCAAGCGTATCCGAGAAGCTAAGAAAATCTTGGAGGTGTGGCTTTATATGCGTTGCGCGTTTCAAAGAAGCCGCCTTTTTTCGGGATTGTTCATTCATCTTCTTTTTCATGCTTTTCATAGATGCCCAGTCCGTTTTGAAGGATGCTTCCGGGCAGGATGCTGCCGCTGCCGAAAAGATCACGGATATGATCGACCGTTTGTTCTATTTTTTCCCGTTTATTGCGGCTTTTCATTTGCTCGTCCTGAAGAAAAAAAGAAAGCTGTTCTTTAGCTTCGCCCGAAGGAATAAGGTTTTGCCCGGTCACGGCCATCATGCGTATCGGAACGCCGATCTTCCAGGAAGATTGCAGGATTTCAAAGGCTTCCGCTGCGATATCTGAAGACAACCAAAGGGGAAAAGGGGCAGGCCTTTGCCGGGTTATAACCTTGAGATTGGTATCTTTAATAGTGAGTTGCAGCGTTGCACATTTCATATTGGCTTTGCGCAAACGGGAAGCAACCCTGTCTGCAAGCGCGGTCAACGCCGTTTGGATGTCTTTGGCGGAAACCAGATCCCGCCTGAACGTGATCCCGTTGCCGACGGAATGGGGAGGTAGCGAATCGCCTATGCAAAGGACACGGCTGTCATCCAGTCCGTTGGCATATATATGGAGGAGCTCGCCGGATTTTCCAAGACGTTTCTTAAGAGCGGCGGGATGGGCGTGGGCAAGGTCGCCTATGGTATGGATATACATATTCTGCAAAGCTTTTTCGGTAGATTTTCCAACCATTAAAAGAGCGGAGGAAGGCAGCGGCCAGGCGACCTTTCTATAGTTGTCGTGTGAAATAAGGGTTACCGCATTGGGCTTTTTCATGTCGCTGGCCAATTTGGCAAATATTTTATTGAAAGAGACGCCCACAGAGACAGTGATGCCGGTTTCGCGCGCAACGCGCATGCGGATATCATGGGCGAGCTTTAAAGCATCGCCTCCAAACAGATGAAGGCTTTCGGTCAGGTCAAGATAGCTTTCATCTATACCGAAACGTTCCACTCTGTCGGTATATTGCTCATAGATAGCATTAATCTGTTCACAGTATTGCCGGTATACATGGTGCCTTGCGGGCCTTAAAACCAGGGAAGGGCATTTTTTTTTCGCCTGCCAGATTGTTTCGGCCGTCTTGACGCCAAAGTTTTTTGCAATCTGATTTTTTGCGAGTATGATTCCGCGGCGGCTTTCGGGATCCCCGCAGATGGCCATGGGAACCTTTTTAAATTCAGGATGGGAGACTTCTTCCACACTGGCATAAAAGGCGTTGCAGTCTATATGAAATATGATTCGTTCTTTTGGGGCAGGATTGTTTTTCATATCATTTGCTTTGGCAGGTATTTATATATATTGTTTACAGCATCCCGGCATCTTGCAAAAATACCGGGCAGAATAAGCGCCGTGTTTGAAAAAACCGGGGGACGGGTTTTTAATCCGGCGTAATTGTTTCTTCCGTAGTATAATCATACTACTTTTGGTCCAAAAATGCAACGCGAACTAACGTGAACGTTGCAAAAATGAAGCACAGGGCAGAAACGGTTTTTTTGCAGCCATCCTGAAAATAGAGGCGCTTATACAGAAGAATTGCAAAAAACACCATTATATATTATGATAAATATATCCGGGCAGACAACTTAAAAAATTTATGTATATGCCAAGAAAGGGTACACGATGCTGTTTTTTAAACGCAAAGAAGTGTTTATGGGACCTTCGGTAAAAGAATATACAGAGGTGCGCAAAAAGCTTGCGGCCGCACATATCCCTTATGATATCCGTGCCATGAGCCGGTTTGGTATGGGCGGCGCGACCAGTTTTTCCAGGTCTATGGTCAACGACATGGATAAGCGGACCGAATATATGAATTTGTATTATGTATATGTAAATAAAAAAGATTACGACCATGCAATGGAGGTTTTGCAGGAAGAATAAGCAAGATCACAAACTCAGCAGGTTTTACACAGAGGGCATACCGCCATGCAGATGCCGCATACAGCGCCGCGGCCGATGGTTTGGTAGGCCTTTTTCATATAGACGCTGCATTTGCGGGCGTCTACAAGCTCTTCGCGTGCAATACCGGGATACCATTGTGTGCCGGTGAGCGCGCCGGAGGGGCATGCTTTGACACAGATTCCGCAGTTTGTGCAGGGGTTTATTTCCATAAAACCGGTTTGAAGCGGATAATCGGTCAGGACGGTGGAAAGGCGGAGGGCCGGGCCGTATTCGTTTGAAAGGAAAAGCGCATTTTGACCGATCCCCCCAAGGCCTGCCAGGGTAGCTGCCATTTTGTGCGAAAAAAGCCCCCGGATGCCTGTTTGATCGACTGTTTGGGAGGCTGGTACGTATACGGCGTTGTAGCCCTGATTTTCTATAAAAAGCATCAGCCGGATTGCCGCGTTATCCAAATATGCATTGGTTGTACGGTAATGATGGAAATAGGTATGGGTAGGCCCGCTGCGGATAGAAGAAACTACTGTTTTGGAAAGCGGGATCCCCAGGCTGACGGCATAGGGAAGATGTTTAAACGGCCGGTATTCCGCCGGAATTTTTGCCATGCCGTAGTGCTGGATTCCGAGGCCTGATATGAATTCGTTCAGCATTTTTCAGCCTCTTATGATCACCGCAAGAATTTCCAGCGGTTCTTCGCCCAGGCAGCGGATAGAATGGCTGCCCTTTGTTGTCAGGCAGGAATCGCCGGCTTCAAGCTCGATCGGTTTTCCGTTGTCTGTCATTTGTGCACGGCCGGAAAGGATATAAAATATTTCCGTTTCATCCATATGCTCGTGTTCTCCGATGGAGCATCCCGGCATAAGCGTGATTCGGGAAAAAAGCCTGCAGTTGCCGGGCAGGGCGTCTTCCACGAGAATATGGTGCAGAACGGCGCAACCGTCTCCGTCCCTCATGTGCTCGCGGACCTGGTCTATTTGTTCGTTTTTTGCTACTTTCAATAAAATCGCCCCCTTTTTTTAAGTATAGAACATTTATGGGCCGTTTACAATAATATGGCCAAGAGAACAGGGAAGCCCGGCAAGCCTTCCCGGTATTTTTTTAGAAAAAAAGGAATTTTACAAAAGCTGTCGAATTTTAAATATAAACAACTTAAACGGTTAAGCGATTATATATCCATTTAATAAAATAAAATAAGGAGGAATGAAAAATGGCAATTCATCTTGGCATGCATGCGGATAACTGGAGAGAGCGGTCGGGAGGGTTTGATCAGGCACTGGCTTCCGCTGTGCTTCATAAATTGGAGCATATTGAGGCGGGAATGATCCACGGAAATTATTTTATCAGTGCAATGGGGTACGAACCCAGCCTCTCTACCGAACAGAATCCAATGGAGATTCGCCGGATGCTTGAAAAAGCCGGTGTCCGTATTTCAATGGTAGACGGGTCTTATCCTATGATGGGACCGCGCGGTGCTTTTTACGGGGTTCAGTATTGCTGCCAGTCAATCCGGTTTGCGCATGATCTGGGCTGCCCCAAAGTGGACAGCACGGATTCGGGGAAAGAACTGGATATCCCGCGGGACGAAGTTTATAAAATCACGGTGATGAATTATACCGAGATACTCAAATGGGCTGAGGATTATAACATTATCGTTTGCGTGGAACCGCATGGGCCGTATACCGGCGATCCTGAATTTATGATGAGACTGATGAAGCATTTTGAAAGCGAATATCTGCGCGTGAATTTTGATACGGGAAATACGTTCATACAGGGACATACGCCGCTTGAATACCTCAAGTTCCTGGGAAAATATGTTGTTTCTTCTCATATAAAAGATGTTGACGCAGGCCTCGCTGCGGCTGTTCGCGGCGAGGAAACGGGAATTCCCTGTTCGCCGGTCTACATAGGGCAGGGCGTGAATGCGGAGAATATACGTGATTGCATTCATTACTGGAAAGAAACTGGCTGGGAGGGAGATGTTTCCATTGAATGCAACGGCAGCGATGAAAACATTGCAAACAGTGTGGCCTGGCTCAGAAAAGTAATTGCAGAGTAAGAGGACAAATAATTTTTTAAGATGAAGGGGGATGCCTAGAATCAGTGTAAAGCGTCCCCTTTTAATTTATTTTTAAACAGCGAAAGCCTGTTCGAACGGCGCGGAGCATGCTAAAATAGCAAAGGAAAAGAGATTTGCTGTAAGTGGAATGGGATTGTATGGTTCATATTGGAGATCCAAAAGTACTTGTACCGCAAATGCGGGAAAAAATTGCCGCCCGGCAGGGGTTTTGGCTTACTGTAACGGGCGAAAGCATGGCACCGACGTTGCGGGATATGCGCGACAGCGTATTTATTGTTCCATTGGAGCGTAAACCTGTAAAAGGAGACATCCTTCTGACGCAGGCGGGAGAACACTGCCTGCTGCATAGGGTGGTGAAGTGCCGCAGCGATTTTTTGTATTACCGGGGAGATGCACAAAAAACATGCGAAGGGCCTTTTTTGACATCCGATATCATTGGAATCGCCCGGCAGGTCCGGCGGAAAAATAAGATTTTTCGTGTTACGCCTCTTTATCATTTTAAATCTTTTATAAAAAAGCATATCCTGAAGATTTTGGTTTTTGCAAAGCGGTTGGGCAGGTCGGTGCGGCACAAATAACATTTCGTACATTTAAGGCAAAAGAATAGTGATTTAAACAAAATCATATTTACAGTTCTTCATAATTATTTTATAATGCGCTTTGGATAAAATATGGTATTTTGCTGACGAAAGGGAAGGTACATAACATATATAATGCAAAAATTCTTTTTTGCCGGATATTGTTTGCGGGTGTTGGATAAGAGTGATTTTTTACTGGACAGCCCGTTATCTTTTTTTAAAAGCAAAATACCTTACAGCTGTGATGCGTTTCTTGAGCTGTATTTTGGCATCTTGCCTGAATATACCGGATCGACTTATGTATCGGAAGGAATGGGAGTCAGAATTGCCGATCTGGGTGGGGGAAGATGGCTTTTTTTGAGTACAGATACGAAAAACCGCTGTAGCCTTGAAGCGTCGGATAACTATGAGAAACTGCAAGGATATGTTGAGGCGGGACAGAATTCAAACAGAGGCGTATTACAGGAAAATTTTATAAAATTGCTGAGGCTGGCCGCGGAATGCCGCATGGCAGCAGATCATGGGCTGGGGATACATGCTTCTTGCGTATGCCTGAACGGGCGGGCGGTGCTTTTTTCGGCGCCGGCCGGAACGGGAAAAAGCACGCAGGCCGCTTTGTGGGAAAAATGTTTGGGAGCGGATATGTTAAGCGGTGACCGGCCTTTTTTGCATATGCGGGATGAAGCGTTATATGCATCCGGCGTACCCTGGGACGGCAAGGAACGGGTTTTTTTACAAAAAGAATATCCCGTGTCGGCAATCGTAGAAGTGCGGAGAGGAAAACGCAATCTTGTGCGCAAGCTGAACAGCAAACAGGCCTTTAAGCTGTTGGCCCAACAGTGCCTGATTCCAATGTGGGACGATACGGCCAAGTTTGAAGTTTTAAAGACGATCCGGCAGATATCCGGGCGCGTTCCGTGTTACCGTTTTTTTTGCCTGCCTGATCCCTCAAGCGCCGAGGTGATGCGCAGGATATTGTTTGATGATGAAATCGATCGATTGGAAAAGGAGCAGCCAGATATGAAGATCAAGGAAGGATTTCTCTTGAAGAATGTAATGGACGAATGGGTAGTCATGCCTACCGGAAGAAATATAAAAAACTTTGAGGGCGCGATCGTATTAAACGAAGTGGCTGCTTTTATATGGAAGCAGATGGAACAGCCGGTTTCCGAAGAAGATGTCCTCCAATCCGTTTTGGACGAGTATGAAACGGATGAAAAAACGGCAAAAGGTGATCTGAGCGCGGTTTTGGGCCAATTAAGAGAGCTTGAAATTTTGCAGGAAAGCTGAGGAACAAAGAGGAATGTCAAAGCTTCTTGAATGTCTTGAACAGAAAAAAGGCATCGAAAAAGCGGATGCGTTTTATAATTATATGAGAAAAAAAGCCTGGGAGCGGGGAATCCCTCTGATAGGCTGCTTTGAACTGACGCCCAGATGCACGCTGAACTGCGCCATGTGCTATGTGCATCTAAAACCCGGGCAGATGCATTGTGATGAGCTTTCCGCAGGGCAGTGGATTGATCTGATAGACCAGTCCTGTGAAGCGGGCATGATGCATGCCACCCTGACCGGCGGAGAATGTTTGATGCATCCCGGGTTTAAAGAAATTTACGAACATCTGCAGGCAAGGGGCATACTGGTCACCGTTTTGACAAACGGGACGCTGCTCGATGAAAAAACCGTTGCCTGGATGCGTGAACGCCCTCCTGAACAGATCCAGATTTCAGTTTACGGAAGTTCGCCCGAAGGCTACAGGGCGGTGACCGGAAGCGCCGAAGCTTTCTTGGAAGTGGACAGGGCCATTGATCTTGTAAAGGACGCGGATCTGCCGTTTAATCTTGCAATCACCCTGTCAAGGCAGATTGTGAATGATTTTGAAGCGGTTTTAAGGTACTGCCGCTCAAAAGAGCCATTTGGCTGCAATGTGACGGCGTTCCCCTTTGAACCGCGCGTAGAAACGGGGCGGAAATATGACAATTATTCGGTCACACTGGATGATATGGTTAAAATAGCCGGGATAAGGCTGAAAATGGAAGGGAAAACCCCGGCACCTTATTCCTGTGAAGCGGATTTGCTGGACAGAGCCGGGACGGCGGAGGACAGGCCATTTCAAAACGTAAAGGGCGTTCGCTGCACGGCGGGGCGGATTCGATTCTCCATAAGCTGGGATGGGAAAATGACGCCGTGCAACGCGTTTGATTTTGTGCAGGCGTTTCCCCTTGAATCCGGTTTTGCGGCCGCCTGGGATACCGTTTATAAACGTTCGTGTGAATACCGTATGCCGGAAGAGTGTGACGGGTGCCTTTATAACAGAGTGTGCGTCCTGTGTCCTGCCGTGCATTGGCTGGCTGTGGGAGAAGGGCGGGCAAATCCGCGGGTGTGCGCCGAAGGAAAGCGAATGGCGCTGGAGGGTATCAGAAAACTGTAATGCGCAAAGAAAGCATTGCTGTTCATTTATATTTATAAGGAGAAGTCTTATATGAAAAAAGAATATGAAACACCGCGTTTGGAAGTTACCGAATTCTGTTTTTCAGAACATATTGCCGCATCGGGAAGTTCGTGTTTTTCAGTTTGGACCAATGTAGGCACGAGCAGCTGCACATCAGGCACTCCGGAACTGGTTTCGGTAAATAACTAATAGATGATCAAAGCCGGATAACTGACGGGGCTGAAAGCCGCGTGGCTTTCCGTGGATTTTAAAAAAAATTTTCAAAAGGGCGGAAACCTGATTTGCCTGTGGGTACAGGTAACGCGCAGGCCGTTTATATACCCTTTTTTAAGAAGGCTTCCTTATTTGCGCGCCGCCCCTGGCTAAGGCGGCGGATACGGACGGATTGCCGCATCGTGAAAAAATTTGGATCACAGGCAAGACGCAGCTTTTAAAAAGAGGCTGTTTAAGCGGAACTTTAAAAAACTGTTTTTCTCTAGCGGGAGCTGCGAATATGCGGGAAACTTTAAAAAAACTGATTCGGTTTTTGAAGGACCGAAAAAACAACTCCTCCTGCCTGAAGTGGATGATGGATAAAACCCGGCCTTTCATGGGCTCGTTTATACTGATTCTGACTTTGAACCTGGTTATAACCATTGCGGGCATCGGAAGCACGGTTGTGACCAAATATATTATTGACGGTGCAACCGGTGAAGGCCCTGTGTTTTCTACGCAGGGCCTTGCGCTTCTGATAGGCCTGACCGCCCTTGGAATCGGCATCAGTGCGGTAGTGGGCATTTTGACTTCTTATATCAGCGAACGGTATGCTTTTGGGATCCGTACAAAAGTATATAACAGCATTCTGCGTGGCGTATGGCAGAAAGTCATGTCTTATCACAGCGGAGATATCGTGACCCGCCTGACCAGTGATGTTGAAAAAATTTCAAATGGCATTTCTTCCATGATCCCTAATATATTCTTGCTGCTTTTTCAATTGGTGAGCGCTTTTTTTGTTTTGTTCCATTATGACCACTTTTTGGCCATGGCCGCCCTCATGATAGGGCCGGTCGGCGTGGTTTTAAGTTTGGCCTTTAGTGGAAAATTGAAAACATATCAGGTGGAACTGAACAAAACAGAATCGGAATATCGCGCGTTCATGCAGGAAACCATTGAAAATATTGCCGTTACCAAGACATTTGAGCAGGAAGTTTTTTGCAACGAAAAAATGCTGGAATACAAAGAAAAGCGCCTGGCGGTCATTTTGAAGAGGAACAGGCTGAACACCATGATGAATCTCTGCATACGCTCTGTTTTCAGCATTGGATACCTGCTGGCGTTCGGCTGGGGGATATACAGGCTTTCCAGCGGCAGTATAACCTATGGGACCATGACGATATTTTTATCTCTGGTTGCGCAGGTACAGGGACCGATCATCAATCTGGGGACCATTATACCAAGGTTTATTACGGTACTGGCTTCCGCGGGGCGCGTGATGGAACTGGATGCGGTGCAGGAAGAAAAGAGAGGCATAAAAATGCCGGGGCCGTGTGTGCAGAATATTGGAGTAAAAATCAAAAATCTTTCCTTCGGCTATGGACGAGATCATGTTTTGCGGGACGTCGGTCTCCGGATTGAGCCAAATGAGGTTGTGGGCATTGTCGGGGAAAGCGGATGCGGAAAAACAACAATGGTACGCTTGATGTTGTCGCTGGTAGAAGCGCAAGAGGGAAAAATTGAGTTTTCGGGTGATTTTGGAGCGCTGGAGGATGCTTCCGCTGAGGCGCGGCGATTTATATCTTATGTACCCCAGGGAAACACGCTGCTTTCCGGGACGCTGGAGGATAATCTGCGGGCCGGAAAAGAGGATGTTACACCCGAACAAATGCGCCGCGCGCTCGAAATAGCCGATTGCCTCTCTTTTGTCGAAAGCCTTGAAGAGGGCGTTAAAACAAATATAGGCGAAAACGGGCTCGGATTATCCGAGGGACAGGCCCAAAGGATTGCGATTGCACGAGCAGTCCTGAAAGATGCGCCCATATTGATTCTGGACGAGGCAACCTCTGCGTTGGATGAAGATACCGAAGAACGCGTGATACGGCGGATGCGGGAGTCGAATTTGCTGCATACCGGCTTTATTATTACCCACCGGCGTTCAATGCTGGATTATTGCACCCGGGCCCTGGAAATCAAGGGCGGAACGGTCAGGGAATTGCCGCTTGAAAACAAAAAAGAATCCAGCAAAAAAGGAGCCGTATGAACAGGACGCAGCATTTTTTTATAAAACTCCTCGGCTATTATCTGGCCGGTAAGGGGGCCTTGGAGGCGGCGGATACGGACTGGAAAGATTTTTGCCGCCTTTGCAGAATTCATAATGTGGAAGGGATTGCGTATGCCGTTTTAAAAAAGGTGAACGTTCCGCTGCCCTCAAATGAAAGCGCGTTGCTGAAAAAAGGGTATTTCGCCTCCATCTGCAGTTCCGTACTGCAGGAACGGGCGCTTTTGGACTTCAGCCAAAGAGCCGATAAAGAGAGCATGCCGTATATGCCTTTTAAAGGGGTTGTGGTCCGTGACGTTTATCCGAACCCGGAACTCAGAACGATGGGGGACATAGATATACTGGTATATCCAAAAGACCGGTCCCGGTGCCATGCAATCTTGATGGAATCGGGCTACGTCCGTTTTAAAAAAGACAGTGAATGGACCTATCGTAATGAAAAAGGAGTATGTATTGAGATCCATGACACCTTGTTTTACTCAACGGGATCTTTAAAGATAGACAGCCGGATTTTTTCGGATATTTGGGAAAATACGGTTTCTTCCGGCGGTTTGGGATGCAGGCGGCCAAAGCCGGAGTATCATCTTATAATTATGTTGTTCCATATGGCAAAACATATGGTGGACGGATTTGGCGTCAGGATGCTTCTGGATGTCGCTTTATGGCAAAAGCGATACGGAGGGGATTTAGATGCGTGCAAGATGGCTGAATTATTGAATGAATGCGGAATCCTGCAATTTTCACGGCATATATTTGCTTTATGTGAAGACTGGTTTGGTGTGAAGGCGCCTGTGGATATCGGCAGGGCCACCGAGGCGGATATATGCGCCGAGCTGGGAGAATTGATACTCGAGAACGGTGCCTTTGGGCGGGAGCATCCTTTGTTTTTGCATTATGACAGGGAATTGGCAAAAAAAAATTTAAACAGCCGCACGTTAAAGAGTACCGGCGGTCAAACGCAGTTTTCACGTTTGCGTTCCGTGCTGTTCCCGCCGTGCAGCGCGATGTCAAAGCGATATGCTTATTTAAAAAAGAGGCCGTTTTTTTTACCTGCCGCCTGGATGCAGAGGGGGGTTGGCAAATTCATTCATTCGCCGGTCAAAGCTTTTAAGATCACATTGGGCGTTTTAACGGGCTGCCGGGCCAAAAGGCTTGAAGAAAAAGTCCATAAATTCGGACTGCAATAAAAAAGGCATAAAACTTTGCGCGGCGGCGCGTTTTATGCCTTTTTTGTTTGAAATATTTATTCCGCCTTTTTCAGCGACTCTTCCTGGTTGTCCAGTTCTTTGCGCATGTTTTCAAAAGCGGCATAGATCATAAGCTTGATACGGTTGATCTGGTTGACCTCGCTGGCGCCGGGGTCGTAGTCTACCGGAATAATATTTGCCTGCGGGTGCTGGCGCCGGATCTCTCGGATCATGCCTTTGCCCATAACGTGGTTGGGCAGGCAGGCGAAGGGCTGCACACAAATAATATTGGGCGCGCCCATTTCAATAAGCTCCAGCATTTCCGCCGTTAGAAGCCAGCCTTCACCCGTACAGTTACCTACCGAAAGCACGCTTTCCGCACGGTTTGCAATATCCCGGATATGCTGGGGCGTATAAAAGCGCTTGCTTTTTTCAAGGACGCGCGTTAAATATTTGCGGTAACTTTCTATGACCGAAATACCGACCCGGCCTCCAAATCCAAGCAGCTTGTTCGAGCCGAGATGGCTGCTGGAGAATTGCGTGTTGTAAAACGAATACAGGCCAAAATCCATAAGCCCGGGCATAATGCATTCGCCGCCCTCGGCCTCTATGGTTTCAGCGGCAAAATTGTTGGCGACCGGGTGATATTTTACCAGGATCTCGCCCACAATGCCGACTTTTGGCTTGGGAATATCGTTAATGGGCAGCGCCTCAAAATCGGATACGATCTCACGCACTGCACGCTTGAATTCGCTTTTTTTGCCCCGCCGGATGATTGCGCTGCATTTTTTGACCCAGGAAGAATAAAGAGCGTTGGTGGAACCTTTTTTGGTTTCGTATGGACGGGTCCGCAAAAGCACGTTCATAAGAAGATCCCCAAATAAAACGGCCATCATGATGCGCATTGCAAATTTGACGGTAAATTTAAATCCCGGATTGGGTTCCAGACGCGAAAAGTTGATCGAAACAACAGGCACCTGCGGGAAACCTGCTTCCCTGAGTGCTTTGCGCAAAAAGGCAATGTAGTTGGACGCACGGCAGCCGCCGCCGGTTTGCGTAAGCATTACCGAAGTGTTGTCAGGGTCCAGGTCGCCTTTGATAAAGGCGTTGACAATTTGCCCGACTACGATGATGGTGGGGTAACAGGCGTCGTTATTTACATATTTTAATCCAACATCAATGTCTTCTTTGGTCACCTCATTGATAACGGCGAAGTTGTACCCCGTAGGATTGAAAGCGTCGGGTAAAAACTGCCAGTGAATCGGCGCCATCTGCGGACATACCAGAGTATGCTGTTCCCGCATTTCCTTGGTAAACATTCTGCGGTGGAAAACATGCCCCGCTTCTTTATATTTTTCCGGGTCGAATGTTTTTTCCTCCAGGGCCGCAATGAGAGAGCGGATGCGGATTTTGGCCGCGCCAAGGTTATTGATTTCATCAATTTTTAAAACCGTGTAAATTTTTCCCGCGGCTTTTAAGATCTCTTCTACCTGGTCGGTCGTAATAGCGTCCAGGCCGCAGCCAAAGGAATTCAACTGGATCATGTCCAGGTTCGGGGTCTTGGCAACCAACCCCGCGCTTTCATACAGCCGGGTATGGAAGGCCCATTGGTCAAGCACACGCAGAGGGCGCGCCACGTGGCCCAGGTGGGCGACGCTGTCCTCTGTAAGGACTGCCAGGCCGTAGCTGGTGATTAGCGAAGGGATACCATGGTTGATCTCAGGATCAATATGATAAGGACGCCCGGCCAGTACGATTCCACGGGTTCCTGTTTTTTTCATCCACGCGAGTGTTTCTTCGCCTTTTTTGCAGATGTCCGCACGGTACTGCTCCTGAGCGGCATAAGCGGCATTAACGGCTTCTTCCGCCTGTTTGCGGGTGATGCCGTAACTTTTGAATTCTGCATAAACCCGGCCCGGCATGGATTTTCGGTTGTCTAGGTTAAAAAATGGGTGCAGGAAGGTGATGCCGTCTTCGCGGATGTCGTCCATATTATTTTTTACCGTATCCGGATAGGATGTAACGATCGGACAATTAAAGCGATTGTTTGCGCCTTCGTATTCCTTAGGCTGGTAAGGGATGGAAGGATAAAAAATTGTTTTGACGCCCTGCTTTAAAAGATCTGCAATATGCCCGTGGGCCAGTTTGGCCGGATAACATACGGTGTCGCTTGGAATCGTATCCATCCCAAGTTCAAACAGTTTACGGTCCGAACGGGAGGAAAGCGCAACGTTAAAACCGAACTTGGTCAGCAGCGTATGCCAGAACGGATAATTTTCATACATATTCAGGCAGCGGGGAATCCCAATTGTACCCAAAGGTGCTCTCTCGCCCAGGGACGGATAGTCAAACGTACGGATATATTTGTATTCAAAAAGATCGGGAATATCCTTGCGTTTTTCAAACCCGGCGCCGAACTCACAGCGGTTTCCCGCAATAAATTTGCGTCCGTCCGCAAACGTTATGATATTGAGCATGCAATGATTTTCACAGCCGCCGCAGCGCCGGTTTTTGCTTTTCAAAGAAAAGTCTGCCAGTTCTTCGGGTGTGATGATGGAAGAATGGCCGCCGGCGGATTTTTTACGTGCAATCAGCGCGCAGCCAAAAGCACCCATCAGTCCGGCAATGTCCGGCCGGATCACTTTGCGCCCGAGGACCATTTCAAAGGCCCGGAGGATAGCGTCGTTTTGGAAAGTGCCGCCCTGGACAACGATGTGTTCTCCAAGCTGCTCGGGGTCTTTTATTTTGATCACCTTATAGATGGCATTTTTTACAACGGAATAGGAAAGGCCGGCGGAGATATCGCCTACCGAGGCGCCTTCCTTTTGCGCCTGTTTCACGCGGCTGTTCATAAACACCGTGCAACGTGTGCCCAGGTCTACCGGATGTGAGGCGGTTTGCGCCTGCCCGGCAAAAGACTGGATATCAAAATCCAGCGAATGGGCAAACGTTTCAAGAAAACTGCCGCAGCCTGAAGAGCAGGCTTCGTTCAGCATAATAGTTTCAATAACGCCGTCCCGGATGCGCAAAGCTTTCATGTCCTGCCCGCCGATGTCTATGATGAAGTCAACATCTGGGTTGAAGTAAGCCGCCGCACGGTAGTGGGCGATCGTCTCAACTTCTCCGTAATCGAGAGTCAGGGCTTCCCTGATCAGCGCTTCTCCGTAACCTGTTACGCACGCACCGGCTATTTCGGCACCGGAAGGCAGCTGTTCGTACAGCTTTTTTAAAATACCGGCCGCCGCTCTGAGCGGACTGCCGTGGTTGCTTGAATAATGAGAAAAAAGAATATTTGCGTCGCCGTCTATCAGGACCGCCTTAATGGTGGTGCTGCCCGCGTCAATACCCAGATAGCAAGGCCCGGAGTGGACGGACAAATCTTTGCGCTGTGCCTTGTTTTGGGCGTGGCGCTCTTTAAAAGAAGCTGCTTCTTCCGGAGAAGAGAACAAGGGATCAAGCCGCCGGGTTTCGTGCTCAATGTCGCCTGCATGGATCAGACGGTCATAGAGTTCGGAGACAGTGGTTTCGCCGCTTTCCGCCATCAGCGCGGCGCCCAGTGCAACAAAAAGATGGGAGTTTTCCGGGTGGATCATGCTTTCGTCCGTAAGGTTAAGCGTCTCACGAAAACGGACGCGCAATTCGGGCAGGTAATGGAGCGGACCACCCAAAAAGGCGACATTCCCACGAATAGGTCTTCCGCAAGCCAGGCCTGATATTGTCTGGTTGACGACCGACTGGAATATTGAAACCGCGATATCCGCTTTGGATACGCCGTCGTTCAGCAAAGATTGAATATCGCTTTTGGCAAATACGCCGCAACGGGAAGCAATCTGATGAATGGCGCCGTGTTTGGCAGCCAGTTCATTAAGGCCGGAGGGCGTTGTGTTTAAAAGCATGGCCATCTGGTCGATAAACGCGCCGGTACCGCCCGCACAGGTTCCGTTCATGCGCTGTTCCAGGCTGGGTTTCATGTAAGTGATTTTTGCGTCTTCACCGCCGAATTCAAGCACGACATCCGCTTCGGGTATAAATTTTTGCGTGGCCCTTGCGCCGGCGACAACCTCCTGGACAAAGGGCAAATTTAAAAGACGGGAAACCGTAAGGCCGCCCGATCCGGTAACCGCCGTCACGACCGAAAGCTCTCCGCATTTTTCCTTGGCCAGTTTAAATAGATCCGTCAGAACGCCGCGCATGTCTGAAAAGTGGCGCATATATTCACTGAAAATGATCTGATCCTGATCGTCTATAATAACAAGCTTAACCGTAGTTGAGCCAACATCTAAACCTAATTTGTATTTTTGCATATGTTCCTCCAAAGCGACTACCGTATAGTATAACAAATCGTTTGAAATTATACAATATGTATAGGGGGGCGGGGTATGTAAAATGTTTGAAAAGTCAAAAACGGGCGGTTGAAATGAAAAACAAAAAAAGGTATAGTTTAAAAGGAAAAGAGGCACATAATTATGCTGTTTTGGATTTTGACAGTTGCTTTGGTTTTTGTGGCGGTGTGGGCAGGATATTTTTTGATTACCAAAGGAGAAAGGGCGGAAAGCTGGATAGCGGCTTACCGCTATGCGCATCGGGGGCTGCACGGAGAGGGCGTTCCGGAGAATTCCATGTATGCTTTCCGGCGGGCGGCCGAAAGCGGATATGGCATCGAACTGGATGTCCATCTTTCATCCGACGGGGTTCCGGTTGTGATCCATGACGACAATTTGAAAAGGATGACGGGAATGGACCGGGCGGTATCTGCGCTTGATGCAAAAACGCTGTCAAATCTTTTTTTGGCGGGGAGCAAAGAGGGCGTTCCGCTTTTTGAAGATGTTTTGCACATGGTAAACGGACGGGTCCCTTTGCTGATCGAAATAAAAAGCAGGGGAAAAGCAGGTGAACTGGAAGAAAAAACATGGGCGCTTCTAAAACAATATGACGGCCTGTTTGCGGTGCAGTCTTTTTCACCGTATTCGCTTGGATGGTTTTCTGCGCATGCGCCGGAGGTGCTCCGCGGACAGCTTTCTTCCGCATTTAGAGACCTGTCCGAGCCGCTGCCCGCCTATCAGGTATTTGGGCTGAAACATTTGCTTACCAACTTTATGGCGCGTCCGAATTTTATCAGCTACGAAATAGACGATCTTCCAAGGAAAGTGGTGTCACGGCTAAGGAAAAAAGGACTGCCCATACTGGGATGGACAATCCGTACGGAAGAACAGCTTAAAAAAGCAAACCGGTACTGTGATACCGTTATATTTGAAAATAATGTTTTATGAAAAAAAAGCACCCGGCAAGGTGCTTTTTTTGATTGTTCTGAAAAGGCAATTTTTATGCGTGGTTATGATGCGGCGTTAGGCGCGCTCAAATTTGTTTAGAACCGCGAAAAACCCATCAGGCGTTTTAAAAAAAGTTATACGCCGAAAGAAAGCCCCATATCTTTTGCAGCATCCACCATTGGAGACGGAATTGGGACCGATTTTAATTTAAAAGCAACGTCTTTGAGGGCGTTGTAGGAGAGCTGGTTATTTTTCAGGGCAACGGTCACGCCGAAATGCCCGTCTGCAATTAATTTGGCGGCCTGAACGCCGAACTGGGTGGAGAGAAGCCGGTCGTAAGCGGACGGAATGCCGCCACGCTGAATGTAGCCGGGAACAACGACCCGTGTTTCGATGCCGGTAGCCGCTTCAATTTTTCCGGCCAGGCGCTGTGAGGCTGATATAAACCCGTTTTGGGAACGCTGTTCTTTGATGGATTTGCGCTTCATGCCCTCTTCTTGCAAATTGACCGCGCCTTCCGCAATGGCAATAATGGAGAAGGCCTTGCCGTTCTGTGCCCGTTGCCCTACGCTTTGAATGACTTTTTCGCCGTCGTACGCAATTTCAGGAATCAGAATAACATCCGCGCCGCCGGCAATCCCTGAGTAAAGGGTCAGCCATCCGGCCCGGTTGCCCATCAGCTCCACTACCATGACCCGGCCATGGCTGGCCGCGGTGGTATGGACGCGGTCGATCACATCGGTCGCGATGTCCACAGCGGTATGAAAGCCAAAGGTCACGTCTGTTCCCCAGATGTCGTTGTCTATGGTCTTAGGCAGGCCAATGACGTTAAGCCCTTCGTTTGAAAGAAGATTGGCGGTTTTGTGCGTACCGTTTCCGCCCAGTGTGAGCAGGCAATCCAGTTGCATTTTTTTATAATTGGCCTTCATGTTGGCAATTTTATCTATGTTGTCTTCTTCCACCACATGCATGTTTTTAAAGGGGGTACGGCGGGTGCCTAAAATAGTACCGCCCAGTGTGAGAATTCCTGAGAAGTCCGATTGGTTCATCAGCTTATGGTCTCCGTGTATGAGACCGTGAAAGCCGCTGGCGATCCCGATGATTTCTACGTTTTCAATTTGGCGGTAGGCTGCTTTCGCGACGCCGCGAATGGCTGCGTTCAGCCCGGGGCAGTCTCCTCCGCTGGTTAATATGCCGATCCTGCGTGCCATAGTTATCCTCCTTTTGAATGGTGGGGTGTGGGTGGTGGCCGAAGGGCGCTGTCCCCTTAAGGTGAATCGCTGGTCCAGATAATGACAGCGCTGAATACGTTTTTACCTTTTGTTTCTCCTGAGATATAAAACCGGCCGTCTTCTTCCGCCATTTTGAGTTCGATATCCTGATCCATGGATGCTTCGGCCGAATAGGTGATGTCAAGTTCGGACAACATATGTTTGGCCAGCCATTCGGTGGAAAACAGGTCGCAGATCCAGTCCACATAGCTTGCATTGTTCATATGGATATTCATATCAGTATCACTGTAGCGCACCTGGCGTATTTCAACCGTACGCATATTTTCCGGCAGCCGTATACGCAAAGGCAGCCGTGCGGGCGGCGCAAGTGATTCGTCGGCTTCATAAGGCACGCGGAGCGCAGAAGGGCGCATCAGGCGGCGGCCGTTGATATTAAAAAGAACCCAGTCGGAAGTGGCGCAGCCTAAGTACTCTCCGTTAGGATACGCAAAACTGAAGTGTCTTGGAAAAACAAGGCGGGGGACCGGGCCGTGCCAGGTCTTCACCCGGATATCCTGGGCAATGGTCGGATATTTCTTCATTTCGAGGTGTAAACGGGTCAGCATCCACACCATTCCGGTTTCTTCCACCATATCCCGGCGTCCGCATCCAATTGCGGTTGCGTGGTCTTCAGCAATCTCCTGCATACGGACCATGATACCGGAAGGTTTCCACCTGCCGTTAAAATCCGATTCAAAAGCTCGAAGATTTACGTTATGGGTTAATTCTCCTATCATTTGTCCTCCATGTTGTACGGTATTAAACATAATTCCGTATTTATTGTAAATCTACAGAGGAAAATTTGCAAATGAATAGCACTGTATGTATTTTATTTGCGGACCGTTATGTTGCCTGCAAAGAGACGGCAGGGAAAGTTTAAACGCTGATCAGCTTATTTAAGAAAGCGCGGATACGTTCTTCTTTCGGGTTGACCAGCAGTTCTTCGGGAGGCCCGGACGTTAAGATGCGTCCCGAATCCATAAAGGCAACCTGACTTGCGACTTCTTTGGCGAACCCCATTTCGTGCGTAACAATTAACATGGTCATATGTTCTCCGGCGAGCTCTTTGATGACGGACAGCACCTCTCCGGTCAGTTCCGGGTCGAGGGCGGAGGTAGGCTCGTCAAAGCACAATATCTTTGGAGAAAGGGCAAGCGCCCGGGCAATCGCAACCCGCTGCGCCTGTCCGCCCGAAAGTTCGCACGGATAGTTTTTTTCTTTTCCAAGAAGCCCCACCTTGGAAAGCAGGCCCATAGCCTTTTCGTCCGCTTCCTCTTTGGAGAGCCCCTGGGTGTGGATGGGGGCAAGCGTAAGGTTTTCCAGAACGGAAAGGTGGGGGAAAAGGTTGAAATTTTGAAAAACCATTCCAAGGTTGAGCCGTGCGCGGCGCAGTTCGTCTTCTTTTAAATATTCGCTTACACCGTTTTTATTTTGCGCAAGGTATGTATCCAGTATCTTAATGCTTCCAAAGTCCAGGTGTTCCAGACAGTTGATGCATCTGAGCAGGGTGGATTTTCCACTGCCCGAGGGGCCGATGATCGCCAGGACTTCCCCTTTTTCCATCATGAGGGACACGTCTTGCAGCGCCTTGAAAGCGCCAAAGGATTTGCATGCATCTTTTACTTCCAGCACGTTCATATGTATTTTAGTCCCTCCTTAAAATTTATAATAATCCATTTTGTTTTCAATTTTTTTAAGGGCGAGCGTAACGGCCGCCGTAATGGCCAGATAAAACAGCATCGCTACTGCAAAAGGGGCAATGTTTCCGACCCGCATTGCCGCGGAATTGGCATTTTTGGTGATGTCCGCAATGGCAATAATGCTGACCAGCGCCGTGTCTTTGACCAGGTTGATCACTTCATTGCCCAAAGAAGGCATCACAATTTTGAATACCTGCGGAACCACGATGCGGCGCATGGTGACCGATTTTGGAAGGCCCAGTACCGAAGCCGCTTCGTATTGTCCCCGGTTGATGGACTGGATGCCGCCGCGGAAAATTTCACTGAAATAAGCCGTATAATTTAAAATAAAGGATATAAGTGCGGACAGTTCCCGGGGATACCTGATTTGCAGGCCGAGATTTGTATTGACCATGTTAATGAGCAGGCCGACGCCAAAATATAAAAACAGTACCTGCAGGATAAGAGGCGTGCCCCGCATTACATAAACATAAGTATTATATGCCCGGCGTGCGCCGGTTTTTTTTGACAAGCTGATTTGCGAACCTAAAAATCCAAGTGGTATGGAAACCACCAAGGTAACGGCAAAAAGCCATAGTGTTGTGCCCAGCCCGGATACGATTTCGCGGATCAGGCTTAAAAATACTTCCATTTTTTTTCTCCGTCTTAAATTGCCTGACCCACCCGGGTACCGGCTTTTTGTGATTCGGTTGGTTTTGAATCAGGTTTGGCTTGATCTTTTTGTGGGGTTTTGCGCCTGGTTTCCCGGGGCGTATGCATAAGGGACCCGGAGTACCGTGAAAATCCTGAAAAAAAGGTGTGCCCGCAGTGCGGGCACACCGGTTACAAAAGAGTTACAGCGCTACGTTCTTACCAAACCATTCCATGCTGATTTTTTCAAAGGTGCCGTCTTCCTTCATTTCATCCAGTGCTTTTTGCACCGCGTCGGCAAAAGCCTGTTCGCCCTTGCGGAAACCGATTCCGTATTCTTCGGGCGCAAGCGCTTCATCCAGGATGCGGTAGGTGTCCGGTTCCTGGCTGGTATAGTAATCAGCAACAATGGAATCCACCGCCAGCGCGTCTACCTGTCCGTTTTTAAGGTCCAGCAGTGCTGTCACGTTATCCTTGAAATCGATCTGGTTGATCTTGGAGAGAAGATCGCCGTCTGCAGCCAGCGCGTCCTGCGCGCTGGAACCATCCTGAACGGCAACGTCTTTTCCTTCCAGATCGCTAAGCGACTGGATGTCGCTGTCTTTCAGTACGACAACAATCTGTTTGTTTTCCATATACGGCTCACTCATGAGCATGGATTCCTGCCGTTCGGGCGTGATGGTAAGGCCGTTCCAGATCAGGTCTATATTTTTGTTGTTAAGCTCAAGTTCTTTTGCCGACCAGTCGATGGGCTGCAGTTCAAGTTCAACGCCCATGCGGGACGCAACTTCTTTTGCAAGGTCGATATCAAAACCAACGATGTTTCCGCTGTCATCCTTAAAGCCCATGGGCGGGAAGCTGGCGTCCAGCCCCAGGACGATGGTGCCTTTGTCCGTAATGTAATTAAGGGACTCGTCTGCGGATTGGGACGCGGACGAAGAGCAGCCTGCCAGCACGGAAAGCGCAAGAAGGACCGCCAGTACGGTAATAAGTACTTTTTTCATAAATGTTCCTCCAAAAAATTTTAAAATTAATGATAGAACAATTATAGTTTACTCAATTAAATTAGTAAAGCATCAAATGAGTAAGTTTCAAAATCGCAGACGATGCGCAGCATAGTGAAACGGTTGCGGATGTAGCAACAGACACGCAGCGCTTCAAGGCAGGATTCATAGGTCAATCCAAGCTGGCGGTAATCGCAGTATCCGTCCAGCTCGGAGAGCCAGGCGACCATTTGCCCGGAGGAAGGGATAGATTTTGCGATTTCGACCACTTCCGGGAAATTTTCCCGGAGCATCTCCGGATTCAGGGCATCCGTGCAAGTAGGCGTATTTTCAGCGACAATACGGTCTATAAGGTTTTGCGGATACTTGGAATAATATGATTTTATTTTTTCAATGTCAAATTTATTCTGGAGATTTTCATTAAAGATTTTTTGAAGCGACTGAACAAAAAGGGGATAGTATTTTGCCGCGATAACGGTACCGACGCCTACTTTTTCTCCATGGAGAGCCTCTTTGTTGACGCCCGGTACCGGAACCACTTCCAGATAATGAGAGAAATGGTGTTCAAAACTGCTGGCCGGCCGGGTGATTTTGGCCATCTGCATGGAGAGGCCCGAAATCACAAGCCCTTCCACCAGCTTGCGGGTTCCGTCGATGCCGCCTTTTTTGATGTCCGGGATTGCCCGGGTGATATCTTCAACGCTTTTCAGTTCAAAATCTGCAATAAAAGGGCAATAATATTCTTCTGAAATGAGCCGGCTGATTCTCCAGTCCGCTATACTGATAAATTTTGAAAGCATATCTCCTACGCCCGAAGCAGCCAGTTTTTTGGGAGCGGCTGCAATGACGGAAAGGTCCGCGACCACCGCGATGGGCGCACGGGTTTCTATGGAGACTTTTGTGCCGCCGAACGTCATCGCGGCCGAACTGGAAACAAATCCGTCTACGCTGGCCGCGGTGGGGACAGCAATAAACGGAAGATCCGCTTTGAAAGCTGAGTAGCGGACAATGTCGCATACAACGCCGCCTCCGACTGCCAAAAGTATATCCGGGGATAACGTTTTTATAACACCCGTGATTTCATCTACCCGGGATTCGTCCGCATGGATGGAGGATCCTTCCAGAATATGGATTTGAATACCGGGGAGATGCGCTTTTATTTTTTCGTGCGCCGCAGCCCATGTATTGGAATCATAGACGGCCAGTACACGTTTGCCTGCGCCCAGTTTTTTAAGCAGGGAAGGGAAGCGGCGGTAGGCGTCTTCTTCAATCACAAAGTCCCGGGTAGAAAGCGTATGGTCACGCCCGCAGGTACAATTTTTTTTGTTCAGCAGATCCTGTATCATAAGAAAAGCCCTTCCTTAATATTATTTAAAACAAACTCATAATATCATAATTGCAAGGGGGAAGGCAACTTGTTATAATGAGTACAGTCAGAAGTGCGGAGGGATGAAGTGGACGACGTTAATTTGGGTTTTGCGTTTATTAAAAGGCATGAAATGGACTACCGGGACATCCATATTGAGGAGTTGCTGGATACCTATTTGCGCGAGATGCAGCGGGGGCTTGACGGTGAAGAAAGCTCTCTTTTGATGCTGCCGTCTTTTGTGAATACCGCCGGAACCGTTCAGCGGAAAAAACCGTTGGTAGCAGTGGATGCGGGGGGGACAAACTTAAGGATCGCCCTGATCGACTTTGATATTTCGGGCAAATGCCGTTTTTTAAGCGATATAAAAAGAATGAAAATGCCGGGTGTAGGAGAGAAGATAGAGGCGGAAGAGTTTTTCGACCGCCTGTCCGCCTGGCTGCTGCCATATATGAAAGAAGCGTGCGGCGTATCCGTTTCGTTTGCCTATCCAACAGAAATTTTGCCGGATTTGGACGGACGGATCGTACGAATGGTGAAAGAAGTCTCTATTTCCGGCATGGAGGGCCAGTTGTTGGGCAGGAGGCTGGAAGACGCTCTTGAACAGAAAGGAGCGCGTTCCAGCAGAGTTGTGGTGACCAATGATGCCGTGGCAAGTGCTTTGGCCGGCATGGCGGAAAAACCCTGTGCAGGATATGGGAGCTTTTTGGGCGTGATCCTTGGAACGGGAAACAACGGGTGCTATATAGAATCTAACGGCAATATCGGAAAACTGGGAGGCTTGTCCACCGAAGGGTCTATGATGATCAATACGGAAGGCGGAGGATATGCGCTTGTGCCCAGAACGAGTCTGGATATGGAATTTGACCAAACGACACTGGACCCGGGATACCATATCTGCGAAAAAATGGTTAGCGGCGCCTATATCGGTCCTTTGTGCGAGTTCCTTTTAAAAAAAGCCGCCAAGGAAGATGTTTTTGGGGCGTATATGCATAAACTGCACAATGTAACTTCGGCGGATGCGGATAAATTTTTGCGTGACGGTGAAGGAAAGATTGCCGAGCTGTGCATGAAACCGAAAGATGTTGAGCGGGCCTATGCAATTGTGGAAAATACGGTGTTGCGTGCGGCAAGGTTTTGCGCTATGCAGATGGCGGCCATGGCCGTAAAAGCGAAAAAGAGAGGGTCAAGCCGGGTATGTATCACAGCGGAAGGCAGCACCTATTACAAAATGTACGGCCTTCGAGAAGAAGTGCTTGCAACCCTGCACCCCTGCCTGGAGAAGTTTGATCTTTCAGCGGATGTGCTGGAAGTGGAAAATGCCGTGTTGAAGGGGTGTGCAATTGCAGGTCTCCTTAAATAATGTCGGACCGAGGTTGCCTTTCGGGCAATTTTTTAGTATAGTTGACAGTAGGATCCGGGTGCTGATTCAGGGCGGATTCAGCCGGATTCTTATCAACCGGGTGAGGAGGTACAATTGAATGGTTGTATTGAATATCAAAGGTGAAGGGGACATAACGATCCGTCTGAACAAAAAGGCAGCGCCCAAGACGGCGGAAAATTTTGAAAAACTGGTCAAAGAAGGCTTTTATGACGGCCTTACATTCCATCGGGTCATCCGCGGTTTTATGATTCAGGGGGGCTGTCCCAAGGGAACGGGAACAGGCGGCCCGGGGTATACCATTGAAGGCGAATTTGCCGCTAATGGCTTTGAAAACCCCATAAGCCATAAAAGAGGCGTTGTTTCCATGGCGCGCAGCATGGATCCGAATTCGGCAGGTTCCCAGTTCTTTATTATGCATGCCGATTCGCCGCATTTGGACGGGCAGTACGCTGCTTTTGGAAAAGTCGTTTCAGGCATGGAAATCGTAGACACCATTGCAAATTATAAAACGGATTTTTCAGACAAGCCGGTTGTTGCGGTTGTGATTGAAAAAGCGTATATTGAAGACGAGGAATAAGAATGCAAGGCGCATGTTTTGGCGCCTTTTATAAAGTTCCTGATACAGGGATCAAGAATATGATTGCGGGCCTCTGATGCATTCCGCCTGTTTGGGCGGTGTGCGGCGTGCAGGCCCGTTTCTTTTGAATATGAAACAATTATAGAAAAACAAGTGAGGATAATCATGGAGAAGTTCAGCGGAAAAGAAAAGTTTTTACTTGGTACTTTTTTTTCTGCCTGGATTCTTTATGCAATCTTTTCAAGCCTGTACGGGTCTGAAGCCGCCGTAATAATGAACTTTTTCGACATCAACAGTGCCGAGCAGGGGCTGCTTATAACGATCCAGTGTATAGGCGGAATGGCGGTTTCCCTGCTTTGTGTGTTTTTTGGAGAAAAAATGAACAAGCTGGGCATGATCGGTGTAGGAATCGCCTTGCTTGCCTTCGGAAGTCTGGCCACCGCTTTTGGGGCAAATTATATGCAGATGATGCTGTTTGCTCTGGTTGCGGGCGTCGGATATACCTTTATGGATATTATGGAGAATGCGGCGGTCGTGGATATTTTTCCGGAGCGAAAAAAAACGGCGCTGCCTTTGCTTCATATGACATACGGGGTAGGAGCGGTGATCGGCCCGTTTTTTGCTACAGCCGTGGTGGATCCGGACATGCCTTCCAGCTTTGGACGTCCTTTTTTCTTTGTCGCCGTGGCCGGAGTCGTCGTGCTGGCCTTCTTTTTGGTTGCTTCAAGAAAAATAAAAATACCGTCGGCGCCAAAAAATGCTCAATCCGCCGGTTTGGCAAAAGAAAAAAAGCATCCCGGTGAAATTTTCAAATATCCGTCTGCGTGGGTAATGATTGCAGCCGGCGTACTGTATTTTTCTTTTCAAAGGGGGATTATGACCTGGTATCCCTCTTATCTGTATGAGGATATCAGTACCACGTTTGAATTTTCCGGACTGGCAACAACCCTTTTCTTTTTGGGATCGCTGGCCTGCAGGATCTTTTCGCCGGCGTTGTTCAACCGGTTCAGTATTTTAAAAATGTCGGTATGGATGACGATTTTCAGTGCCCTGTGCATGATCGCGTCGGTCGTGATTGCGCCTGTAGCGCTTGCTTTCGCAGTGGTACTGGTGGTAATTGCCGGCGTATTGCAGGGCATTTTTGTAGCATCCTATGTTTATCTGATTTGCGACCTGTTCCCGGGACAATCCGCATCTGCGTCGGGTGTGGTGATGATTGCGATCAATCTGGGCGGGATAACTTCTCCCCTGTGGATGGGATGGATGAAAGACCAGCTGGGAGGATACACGGTACCGCTGCTGATTGTTTCTTTGATGCTGATAGGAAGCGCAGCTCTGATTGCACTGGCGCACAAACTCCATGCAAAAAAACAGAGCGCTTAAAAAAGGCGTGCACAGCGGCACGCCCTTTTTAAATAAAGTTATCGGCTATTTTTTTATAAGGATTTTCTCGATCTCTGCGATATACATGGTATGGTAATCTTTGGCCGGATACCATTTTTCATCCGGTTCTTTTTCTGTAAAGCAATCAGACTTCATGTCCTGTGCGTATAATTTTTTGCATATGAAGACGGTTTCGGCCTCTTCAAAATAAGGCGTATCTCCGTCGCTTAAAACGGTGAGCCCCATTTTGTTTATCTTATCTTCATCACGCCCGGAGACAGAACCCATGTAGCTGAGCATTTTTTTGTAACCGCCCCCGTAGAAGGTGAGGGAAAAGCCGGCGGAACCGTCTACAAATTTTTTGGTGAAGCGTTGTGGACGAATCACGGCAAAAGCGACGTTTTTGCCCCACATGACGCCCATGCCGCCCCAGGCTGCCGTCATGGCGTTGACGCTGCCGTCTTTCTTTTTTCCGCAAATCAGCATACAGTCGGTGCCGATCATGGTAAAAGGGTTTCCTTTAAAATTTTCCGGAATGATTTGTTTGAATTCAGACATTTAAAAAACCTCCTAATAAGTTATAAGTTGTAAGTGCAAACGGGTTACAGGTGCGCTTCCAGATAGGCACGCAGGCTGGTCGAACGCTTGATACCCAGTTTTTTGCGTATATTGATACGGTGGTAGTCCACCGTTTTTTGTGTAATGAACAGCTTATCCGCAATCTCTTTGCTGACGTTTCCTTCCTTGATCAGCGCGCAGACCTGCAGCTCTCTCGGTGTCAGGGTGGAGATAGCGGAAGGGCGTTTTTTGGTGATCGGGTAGACGATCTCGTCAATCAGGCCGTTCACCATATTTACATCCTGTTCGCGCACGCTTTTTTTTAAATAATTGAGGGAAGGTTTGATGAACTTTTCCACATTGCTGGTAATGGTGGCTTCCAGTTCTTCCCGGTACTGCTCGCGCTGCGCAAGAATCTGCATAAGCATTTCGTTTTGTTTTTCCATTGCTTCAAAGCGGTGCTCCAGTTCCTGCAGATTATATTCGACACGCCGCTGGAAAGTAATGTCGCGGATATATTCGATCACTAAAATAACATTATGTTGCTGGTCGACCACCGGAACGGCATAAAGCTGCTGCCAGCCCTGGTTTTTCCCTTTGGCCGAATACTGAACTTTTTCCATCTGGGGCTGACCCGTCTGGATGGCATGCAAAGTGGGGCAGGCGGTGCAGGGCGATGTGCGGTTGTGATATATTTCGTAGCACTTTCTGCCTATGGCGTCTTCTTTGCCGTCGTACCAGTATTGCATGGACGTGTTGATGTATTTAATGGTAAGATGCGTATCCAGCACGCTGACGCCGTCCTGAATGCTTTCCAGTATGGTTTTGAAAAGCTGATTACTGGAAAGGAACTGTTCTTCATCCTTTACCGATATGGTTGTATTGATGTCGGGCGTAAACACCCAGTCCGTATGATTCTTTTTTTGGTCTTCCATGCGGCACCCCCTGTTAACAGTATAGCGGGAGACCGGAGGCCTGTCAACCAAAACCCTAGTTTTTACCTGGGGTAAACTAGGGGTATCGTTGGGGTTGTCTCTTGCAATATGTTCAATTATTATATAAATATAAAAATATGTTTCAGCATTATTTATCACATTCTATTATGTAGGGAGGTACTCTTAAAATGAGTGAAGAAAATGTATTGTTGACGCCTATAAAAATAGGCAACAAGGTGGCACCCAACCGTTTTGCCATCAATGCCATGGAATGCTGCGATGCAGATGAAAACGGCAATCCGAGTGAAAAAACATACGAACGTTATGAAAACCTGTTCAAAGGCCAGGCGGGCCTTATTAATCTGGAAGCAATAACGATCCAGTATGAGAGCCGTTCCAGAAAAAATCAGCTGAGCATTATGCCCAGAAACGTGGCCGCGCTGAAAAAGTTTGTTGAGCATCTGAAGAGCCTTAACAAAAACAATGTGTTTATTTTCCAGCTGACCCATTCGGGCGAAATCAGCCACCCCGATTTTTCCGAGCGTGTTCGTGTGACCAAAGAGCCCCTGTATGGTTACGAAAATTCAAGACAGATGTCTGAAGAAGAAGTGGACGATGTCATTGATAAAATGGTACTGGCTTCAAAAATCGCCCACGAAGTCGGCGCGGACGGCGTTGACCTGAAATTCTGCCATGGATATCTGGGGTCACAGATCCTTCGTCCGTTCAACAAAGAAAACTGGAAATATGGCGGCTCTTGGGACAACAGAAGCCGGTTTGCTTTCACCGTTACGGAAAGAGTGAAAAAAGAGGTAAACGATCCGAACTTCCTGATCGGTTCCAAGGTATCCATTTTTGAAGGATTCCCGGGCGGGCAGGGAACGGCAGGCCCGGACACTGCGCTGATGGACCTGACAGAATCCATTTCGCTGATCAAAGGCCTTGAAGAACGCGGCGCAAAATACATCTGGCAGTCCGCAGGATCCCCGTCGCATACGCTGGCACTGTCTCAGACAGACAGGAAAATCCCGGATCACGGATATTTCCACTTCTATTTCCAGAAAGTCTGCCGCGACAACCTGAAAAAAGATACGGTTGTTATCGGTTCCGACTATTCAATCTACCGGGATGGAAAACAACCCTTCCAGGCTGTTAAACCCGAGAACAACACACTGAAATTCTGGGGAAATAAAAATATCAATGAAGGCGTTGTGGATATGATCGGGCTGGGCAGGCAATCTTTTGCAGACCCCTACCTGCCGCAGAAATTTATTGAAGGCAGAGAATCGGATATTAAATGGTGTACTGCCTGCGATAACTGCATAGAATTCCTGATCAGACAGGAGCCTGTCGGATGTGCGGTATTCAACAAACCGTATTCCAAGCGCATGGTCGAGATCAGAAAAGAAAAAGGAAACCTCAAAGAAAAACATACCTGATGCTTTTCCTTATAAAAAGCCCCCGCACATGTGCGGGGGCTTTTTTGTGCTTATTATGACGTCCCGGGCGGCGGCAGACAGGTTGACATTATTTTTTTTGCAGGATAATATGATAGAAGACATCAAAAAATGTTCTTTCGGAGGCAACTATGCTGATCGATTTTCATACGCATATTTTTCCGGATTCCGTTGCGCCAAAGGCGATCCACAAACTTTCACAAAACGCGGGCGGTACGCAGCCTTTTTATGACGGCACAAAAAACGGACTTATGCGCTTTATGGACATGCAAGGCATTGATATGGCCGTGGTGCTTGGAATTGCGACCAACCCGGATCAGCAAAAATCGGTAAACGACTTTGCAGCGCGTGTCAACGGCGGGCGGCTTTTTTCATTCGGGTCGGTGCATCCGGATGCGCCGGATGCGCTGACGGAGATAGACAGGATCTGCGACCTTGGACTGCACGGCATAAAGCTGCATCCCGACTACCAGGATTTTTACGGCGATGACAAAAAAATGACAAAAATTTATGAAAAGATTGCCAGGAAGGGGATGACGGTTGTTTTTCATTGCGGCGTGGATATCGGTCTTTATCCGCCGGCGCATATGACGCCCCGCCGTCTTGTAAACGCATTGGAGCCGCTTAAAGGGGCAAACGTAGTTGCAGCCCACTTCGGCGGATATATGATGTGGGAACAGGCAATTGATGATCTTTGCGGGAAGGACGTTTATCTGGACACCGCGTATGCGGCCGGCGCCATCCCGCCCAGGATAGCGGCAAAGGTGATTGAGGCGCACGGCACAGATAAAATATTGTTTGGGAGCGACTTGCCCTGGAGCCATGCGGGAGAGGAAAGGACAATGATCCGCTCGCTCGGACTTTCCGAAAGCGATATGGACAAAATCTTTTTTTTAAATGCAAAGAAACTTTTAAAAATAGTATAGGAGGCATATTCCATGTTAAATGACGTTTACTACAATCCGACAAAAGTGATTTTTGGGCAGGATACGGAAAACCAGGTTGGGCAGGAAATAGCGCATTATTCAAAAAAAGTTCTGCTGCATTACGGAAGCCAGTCTGCCAAAAAATCGGGCTTGATCGACCGGGTTCTGAAATCCCTCGGTGCAGCCGGCGTACAGGCCTTTGAACTGGGCGGCGTACAGGCCAATCCCCGGTATTTTCTGGCGAAAGAGGGTGCAAAAATCTGCCGCGACAATGGTATAGGTTTTGTATTGGCGGTAGGCGGAGGAAGTGTGATCGATTCCGCAAAAGCGGTTGCGATAGGCGCTGTGAATGACGGAGATATATGGGAGCGCTTTTATGTACAGCAGGCGGAACTCAAAGAGGCTCTGCCGGTGGCAACGGTGCTGACCATTCCCGGCGCGGGAAGCGAATCTTCGGTGGGCAGCGTGATCACACATGATGAAACCAGTGAAAAACTTGCCTGCAACAGTGATCTTCTGCGTCCGGTTTTTTCAATATTGAATCCTGAACTGACTTTTACCGTACCGGCTTACCATACTGCTGCGGGCATTGCGGATGCCATTGCACATGTGTTTGAACGGTATTTTACAAATACAAAAGCAGTAGACGTCTCCGACAGGATGTGTGAAGGACTGGTGCGTTCGCTTATGCGCTATGCGCCCGTCGTTTTAAAAGAGCCGGAAAATTATGATGCGCGTTCAGAGATTATGTGGGCCTGCAAATTGGCGCACGACAATACGGTAGGAATCGGCAGGGAGCAGGACTGGGGGTCTCACATGATTGAGCACGAACTTTCCGCCGAATATGATATTTCCCACGGGGCCGGTCTGTCTGCAGTCTTTCCCGCGTGGATGCAGTACGTATATAAAAAAAATATCGGGAGATTCGTGCAGTTTGCGATCCGTATGTTTGATGTCGAATACCGTCCGGAAGATCCGGAATGGACGGTTTTGGAAGGAATTGCCAGGCTTAAGGTGTTTCTTGGAAGCATAGGGATGCCCACGACCCTGCGGGAGCTTGGCATACCGGATAAAACGCGGCTCGATGCAATGGCAAAAGCGGCTGCGGACCATTCTGGAGGAAGCGTGGGAAGCTTTTCCGTGCTTCTGGAAAGCGATATCCGCAAGATCTATGAGATTGCTTTTTAAAAGAAGAAAAAAAGGCTGTGCGCTTTGGCGCACAGCCTTTTTTGTTTTGTGTGTTATCTTGCGCCTTCGTGTGAAAACATAACCCGTATTGTGCGAAGGACAATATAAACGTCCAGTTTTAAGGAACGCTTTTCTATATAGGCAAGATCATAAACCAGTTTTTCTCCCGGGGAAAGGTCGTAGCCGCCGCTGATTTGTGCAAAACCGGTAATGCCCGGAAGAACAGACAAACGCTTGTCGAAGGCAGGGATGGTTTTTATAAATTCCTGGTGAAAAATATCGCGTTCGGGGCGCGGTCCAACAAAAGACATTTCATGCCGCAGAACATTTATAAACTGCGGAAGTTCGTCCAAACGTTTTTGGCGTAAGAATTTTCCAAAACGGGTGGCTCGCGGATCATCCATATCCGCCCACTGGGCTCCGTCTTTCTCGGCATCCAGACACATGGTCCGAAATTTATACAGCATAAAAGGGCGGCCGTTTTTCCCAAGCCGTTCCTGCTTGTATATGACGGGACCCTTTGAATCACACGCGATGCATATGCTGATAACCAGAAATAAAGGAGATAAAACAATGATTAATATAATTGCGGCGATATAATCGACAGCCGTTTTGATAATAATGTATGCTATTTTATTTTTTGCCGGCATTATGATCTCCAATATACAAAAATAGTCATTCTTATTCTATCATCATGCTAAGAAAAGTCAATTGAATATTTGTTTTGCAAAAGTTTTAAATTCCCTTCCGGAGAGCCGGAAGATGCTTTGATTGCCCATAAAATAAAAAAAAGAACCGCCCACCGAAGGCGGTTCTCTTTTTTTACTTTTAGAATAAGGATAAACCGCTGTTGGCCGCAATGATGAATGAAGCGAACACAACAGAAACAATGCTTAAAAGTTTGATCAGAATATTGATGGAAGGGCCGGAAGTATCCTTAAAGGGATCACCTACCGTATCGCCTACGACAGCTGCCTTGTGGGCGTCAGAGCCCTTGCCGCCGTGTGCGCCGCCTTCAATATATTTTTTGGCGTTATCCCATGCACCGCCCGAGTTTGCCATCATAATGGCGAGCACAAATCCGGATGCGGTTGCGCCTGCCAGCATGCCGACCACGGCGTTGACGCCCAGGACGATGCCGACAATGATGGGAGCAATGATGGTAACGATTGCGGGCAGGATCATCAATTTCTGTGCCGACCGTGTGCAGATATCCACACAGGCTTCATAATCCGGCTCAGCTTTTCCCTCCATAAGGCCTTTGATTTCTCTAAACTGTCTGCGGACCTCTGTAACGATTTTCTGCGCGGCGTTGCCGACGGCAGACATAGTCATAGAGGAGAACAGGAAAGGCATCATTACGCCGATGAACAGGCCCATGAGCAGGGGGGGATTTAAGAGCGACAGCTCCAGTTCGGCTCCAAGCGTCTGCGCCTGTGTGACAAATGTTGCAATCAGCGCAAGAGCTGTGAGCGCAGCGGAACCAATGGCAAAACCCTTTCCGGAAGCTGCGGTTGTGTTGCCCAGAGAATCCAGGGCATCCGTGCGTTCGCGCACTTCCGGGGGCTCGCCCGCCATTTCGGCAATACCGCCTGCATTGTCTGCAACAGGACCGTATGCGTCTGTGGCCAGCGTAATGCCGAGAGTACTCAGCATGCCAACGGCCGAGATGCCGACGGCATAAAGGCCGATGTTAAAGTTTTCAGCGCCGCCCGCCGAGAAAAAGCTGACCAGCACGCTGACCGCAACAATAATGATGGGAAAGAAGGTGCTGCGCATGCCCAAAGAAAGGCCGCTGATGATAACCGTTGCGGGACCGCCGCTGGTGGATTCTGCAAGTTTCTGTGTTGGTTTATAAGTATCACTTGTAGTATATTCCGTATAAAATCCGATCAGCATTCCGGCAACCAGGCCGCTGATGATGGCCGCAAACACGCCTATGTGTTCCGGGCCAAGTACGTTTCGAACCACAAAGAAGCTGACAATGGCGATCAGAACGGAACTGATATACACGCCTTTGCGCAGCGCGGCAAGCAAAGATTTCTGCGTAGCGTTTTCTTTGGTATGAACAAAGAAAGTACCGATCACACTGGCCACGATGCCGACAGCCGCCATGATAAGCGGAATCATGATGCCTGCGGTTCCAAGCCCTGCCGCAACCGCAAGAGCCGCAGAAGAAATAATGGAGCCGATGTAAGACTCATACAAGTCTGCGCCCATTCCGGCAACATCGCCGACATTGTCGCCGACATTGTCCGCAATAACAGCGGGATTGCGGGGATCATCTTCGGGAATGCCGGCTTCAACTTTACCGACCAGATCCGCACCGACATCGGCAGCTTTGGTGAATATGCCGCCGCCTACGCGGGCAAACAGCGCCATGCTGGATGCGCCCATTCCGCAGGTCAAAAGCGTTGTGGTGATTTGTCCAAGATCATCGCCAAACACGCCTTTTAGAATAAAGTACCAAACGGTGAGCAGCAACAGGCCGAGGCCTACTACCGTCATGCCCATAACGGTACCGCTGGAAAAAGATACGCGCAGGCCCTGGTTAAGGCTTGATTTGGCAGCCGTAACCGTTCTGGAGTTGGAGTAAGTTGCGATCTTCATGCCGATGAAGCCTGAAAGAGCGCTGAAAACTCCGCCCGTAACAAAAGCGACGGGAACAAAGAAAGTGGTGAAACCCGCAGCTGCCAATACGGCCAGTATAATGGTTACTATGACAAAAAATATAATAACACCTCTGTACTGCCGTTTTAGATAGGCGTTTGCGCCTCTGCGTATGAGCGCTGCGATTTTCTTGACCTTCTCAGATCCTTCACTTTTCTTCATGATGGATCTGGTTTGGATCAGCGCAAAAACAAGACCGACAATCGCACCAATCAAAGCCAAGTAGGTTAAATCCATGTGAGAAACCCTCCTCGTAAAAATGTTTATTTTAATTAAAAAAATTAATTAAAACCCAAGCGGATTTATGGGCGGACAAAATTGCCCACGGAGTATATTATAGTATGTTTATTGTTATTTTAAAAGAGAAAATATAAAAAAAAACTATCGCTTTTGCAAAAGTTGACAAAATCGTTCAATACGATATACTTAAGGTGTACTATACAGGATAGTACAAGAGGTGTTTTTTTTGATCCGAATAGATAAAGATTCCAGGATGCCTATTTACGAACAGGTTATACAAAACATTATATCCCTGGTTTTGAGCGGGACACTGCAACCGGGCGACCGCATTGTTTCCGTACGGAAATTAGCAAGGCAGCTTGCCGTGAATCCGAACACCATTCAAAAATCATATGCAAAACTTTTGGAGGATGGGGTACTGGTCTCCGCAAAGGGCCGGGGCAATTTTGTGGCGGAGGACATCCATGACCTGCAGTTTATGAAAAAAAAAGAAATGATGGAAAGGCTCAGAACGCTTACCAAAGATGCGAAACAAGCGGGCATATGGATCGACGAACTCCTTACGGCGGTGGACGCCGCCTATTCCGAAGGGTGAGGCAGGCATTTGCATGTTTAAAAGGAAATGCTTTGCGTTATAAAAAGGAAAGGGCTTTTGGGCATATTGCCTTAAAAGCGGCTTTTAGCCGATATTGCCTGCGGCCCTGTTTTATGGTAGTATGACATAGGAAAACGGGACATTTTTTTAAAGGATAAGAAGCATGCCCGTTTTTATGGAAAGCAACTTAAGGCAGTATGCAAATAAATACGGTAAGGTTAAAAAAATGGCAAAAAAAACAACGGCGATACTTTTAGCGATTTTGACGGCGGCAATGCTTTTTTCCGGGTGCGACGTACTTAAGGAAACCTTTGACCCGGAGGTACAGCCTTCGGCCACCGCCTCCCAGCTGGATGAAGAAACATGGATGGCCACGATGGATTTAAAGTCCCTTCCGCAGATGGAGGGCATTCAAAGTGTTCCGGTCATGGAGTGGGATGAAAGCTACCTGATTTATGCTGTTTATCCAAGTGTGGACGAGAAGGAAGCTGTTTCTTCGGACATGGCTGGGTTTGTTCAGGATAAAATAGATCAGTTCAAAGAGGAAGTCGCCGGCGGAAAAGGACAGACGGTGGACGGGGACAAGCCCTATTTAAATGTTACCTATGAACCTTTTGCCTATGAAGACGCGGTGATCAGTTTTAAAGTGGTAACCGACGCCGATTCCGGCCTTACGCGTACAAACGGATTTATCAATACTTTTGTGTATAGCATGGGCAATGAAGACAGGCTTTCCCTGGGAGATGTTTTTGACAGCTCTACAGATTATTTAAATGTCATTTCAGGCCTGGTACGCAGTAAACTGGAAGGCGATACGGCGCTTGAAGGCAATTATGACGCCGCACTTTTTGAGGAGGGCACCGCGCCCGCCGAAAGCAATTTTTCTGATTTTGTAGTTGGTGACGGCGTTGTGGTTTTCTATTTTAACGCAAACCAGATCGCGCCGTCCGAGGCGGGAAGTTTTGAGGTCTCACTTACGTTTGACGAGCTAAATGACGTTATGGTGCAGGATGTGATCCATCCGTACGCGCCGGTAAGCGTGAACGCCGCTACCGGGGAGGACCTGCCGGAGTATATGCTGGCCGGGGACGGAGATATGAGCGCCTTTAGTATTGAAGGGATCGATCCGGACGACAAAGTGGTTGCGCTGACATTTGACGACGGCCCGAATCCTTCCACAACCGGACAAATACTGGACGCGCTGGAACAGTACGGCGGGGTGGCAACATTCTTTCTTCTGGGTCAGCTTGCGGAAGAATATCCGGAAACGGTTCAGAGAATTTATGAAAGCGGGAACGAGATCGGCAATCACAGCTATGACCATGCCGATTTTAAGCAGATATCTACGGATGCAATGATGGATGAAGTGGACAGCACCAACCAGATTATTTACGACATCGTGGGAGCGCGGCCCATTATTGTAAGGCCGCCTTACGGAAATATTACCGACAGCATGGCCGAAGAAATCGGAAGAGCGTGTATTTTATGGACGGTAGATCCGGAAGACTGGAAGTACAAGGATACGGAGATTGACTATGACAACGTAATGAGCGTGGTTCGGGATGGAGATATTGTACTGATGCATGACATCTACCAGCCGACGGCCGATGCCGCCGTGAGAATCATTCGGGATCTGACCGATCAGGGGTATAAGCTGGTAACGGTGACCCAGCTGATGCAGATTGCTCAGGCACGGGGGCTGGAGCCGACGTTGATCGTGCGGAACGGCGCACGGGACTGACGGGCACAAAAAATAAAAAGCGCCGCTTTGTAGCGGCGCTTTTTTGTTAGGATGTTACAGGGGTTCTCCAAGCAATGTAAGAACATAGCCCGGAAGGGCAAAAGCGCCCGTATGCAGCGCGGGAGTATAGTACCGCGTCGGGATTTTTAGCGATTGCCAGCGTTTTGCCTGCATGCCGGAAAGCGGATGGCGGGTTTTGGAGGAAAAGCCAAAAAGCCAGTGGCCGGACGCATAGGTGGGCATGTGGAACTGGTATACCATGGAGATGGGAAAGACTTTTTGCAGCTTTTCGTGCGTACGGACCATTTCTTTTGCATCGCCGGCATAAAAAGGACTTTCATGCTGATTGATCAGAATACCGTCCGGTTTGAGCGCTTTCAGGCAGTCTGAATAAAAGGTGCGGGTGAAGAGGCCGGCGCCTACGCTGATGGGGTCGGTGGAATCTACAATAATAAGGTCGTACGGGCCGGGCGCGTTATTTACAAATTCCACGCCGTCACAAATGTGGATGTGCACCTTTGGGTCTGCAAGCGCCTGCGCTGCGCCGGGAAGATACTTTTGGCAAAGCTCTACCACCTGGCCGTCGATTTCAGCAAGGTCGATATGCGCAACGCCGGGGTAGCGGAGAAGTTCACGTACCCCGCAGCCGTCGCCGCCGCCAATCATGAGTACGCGGCGGATGTCCGGATGAACTGCCATTGCCGGATGGATGAGCATTTCATGGTAGATGAACTCGTCCCGCTGGGTAAGCATTAAGATATCGTCCAGGGTAAAGATAATACCGAAGTCGTATGTTTCGTAAAAATCTATTTTCTGGAATTCACTTTTAAGGGAAACAATATGAGATTTATACTGCATACCGAATTTTGTGTGTGCGTCGTGTTTTTCAAAAAACCAGTTATTTTCTTCCTGAAGCAATGTAATTTCCTTTCTTTGTTGCATATGATTTGAAGAAGTTGTAAAACCATTCCTTTTCTGTATATAATACTACCAAAAAACCAAAAATAGCTCAACTGCAAGGCATATAAAAATATTGATTACGGCTTGCATTTTCAAAAAGAGTGGTGTATAATACATTTCGTCTAAGGAACAACGGTTCTTTGGACATTGTCAATCCCCACCCTTTTATTGTTTTTGCAACAGCCAAGTTTTAAGACTTGGCTGTTGCTGTTTTTTGTTTTTTTGGATATGTGTTTTACATAAAAATCCCCGGTACGGTAAATTGCGCGCCGGGGGTGATTTTTTTAAAAAGAGGGACCTTACTCTTTTCCTTTGGCGGTAACGAGCGCCTGTACAAATATACCTGCAACAGCCAGGATAATAGAAGGAATAATCCAGGTGCTTTCCGCCTGATAGGTGCTGGAAATGGTGCTGGTAATTTCGTTCAGTTTTAAAATAGAAAAACTGGAGATGAGCGAAGCGTTCATGGCGATGAACAGGCCGTATATAACCAGGTTAAATCCGCCGGAGATGGAAGAAACCAAAATAATGATGGCCTTTTGGAACTTCAGGGCCAGTACGCCCAGAAGGATGAAAAGGATAATGCCCAAAATAATGCTGAGCGTCTGGTAACTGCTGCCCAGCATATTATAAATGAAGCGCGCAATCATAATGCCCGCGAGGCCGCCTGCCAGAAAAATCCCCAGCCGGTAGATGAACCACGCAAGAAGCGCGGCCACAGCAGCCACCGCCAGCGAGATGAGGATGGCAACAGGCTGGCTCATGGAACCGGCCAGCATTGAGTACATAAGGGGAAACACAAAAATGAATGCGTAAAAAGCAATGATCACCCTAAAATAGCGGTAGCCCCAGAAACAATAAACAAGAGAAATAACCACCTGGGCAATGATAAACAGCCAGACTAAAAATAAATCCATAAAGATATCCTCCTTAAAAAGAGTGTTTGATTCATATTATTTGTTTTGGGTCTTTGGTTATTATTATACACGGCGGGGGATTTTTTAAAACCGTTTCATTGTAAAATTCATTTTTTTTAAGACTTTATGATTTGCGTATTTTAAAAAAGAATATGATATAATATTATTAAAAAACAGAACAAAAGGGGGACGTGTGAAATGGAAGAATGTTTTGTACGGGGAAAGACATTGCCGGAAGCGTACCACAAAGCGCTGAAAGAGCTTTTTGAAAAAGGAGACGTGCTCTCCTGCAACGACTGGGATACGCGGCAAAAGGAAGTTTCCATGACCTTTTACGCAGAAGAAGCCATGGGCGAGCCGATGATCAGCATGTTCTGGATCGGCGGGCCGCGGGAGATGCAGCAGTATAAGATGGAAATACTGGATGGTATACTGGATTTTGAGATCGGCTATGAGAACAAGTGGGAATATACGTATCACGCGCGTTTTGTAAACCAGCTTCCTTTTGTTATAGAAGAACTCAGGCGAAATCCGGACACACGCAGGGCGATCATGAATATACGCGACTTTGAAGTGGACTCTTCCAACACGCATCCCGCATGTTTGCAGAGTATGCAGTTTTTTATCCGCGGAGGAAAGCTGCACCAGAAGGTAATGATGCGCTCCAACGACGCGGCGGAAGCCACCTTTATGAACGCGTTTGCTTTCATCATGCTGCAGGAGCAGATTGCAAAAACGCTGGGCATTCCCGTGGGCAGCTATACGCACCGCGCCAACAGCTTCCATTGTTATGAAAAAGATTTTGAGAGGCTGGAAGGGTATATCAAAGGAATGGAACGCCCGGTTGAAAAACAGACGTTTGTGTATGAAGGATATTTTAAAGACCTGATGGAAGACTGCATTCCCGAGATAAAGGAAATGGTGGAGGAACTTAAGGAGAGGGTTTAGCAAAGGGAAGATCTTTTGTTTGACATGAAAGGCAAGGGAGCATGAAAATGCTTCCTTTTTATTTCAGAACGCATCGAAAGGGGATAAAAGCTGCCGGTTTTCAATTTTTAAAACAAATAATGTTAAAAACCCATTAAATGTAACAATTTTGTGTACAGTTTTTTTAGATTTGACTTTTGTATTTTTAGCATGTATGTTATAATATCGTTTGGTAAAGATGGAGGAGGTAGGGCTTTGCAATGAGAGACGCTCTTACATTCAAAGGCGGAATCCATCCGCTGAAAGACATTCATTACGGGAAATCTTTAAGTGAAAACAGTGAAATAACACAGCTGCCCGCCGGCGCGGTGGTTAAAATTCCGTTGAGCCAGCATATAGGCGCGCCGAGCGTACCGCTGGTAAAAGCGGGAGACGAAGTGCTGATGGGGCAGAAAATTGCGGAAGCAGGCGGATTTGTCAGTGTGCCCGCGCATGCGAGCGTATCCGGCAAAGTGCTGGGGATAGAGCAGATCCCTACTGTTTTTGGAAGGCCGGTCGACGCGATTGTCATTGAAAACGACGGACAGTATAAAAAAGCGTTTGCCGATCCGGTGGATTATGAAAAACTTGAGCCCAAGGAGATTATAGACCTTATCAAAGACGCGGGCATCGTGGGTATGGGCGGCGCCGCCTTCCCGCAGCATGTAAAGTTGATGCCCCCGCCCGAGAAAAAGATAAACCTCCTTTTGATCAACGCAGCCGAATGCGAGCCGTTTTTAACGGCGGACTACCGGCTGATGCTGGAAAGCCCTGAGCGCATCGTTTACGGAACCAAGGCGGTGATGCGTGCGCTGGGCGTACAGAAAGCCATTATAGGGATTGAAGATAATAAGCCCGCGGCCATTGAGGCCATGCAAAAAGCGGTGGACACGCACGGGATACGGGTGGCGGTCTTGAAATCCAAATATCCACAGGGGTCTGAAAAGCAGATGATCGACGCGATCACGGGCAGAGTGGTGCCTTCCGGCGGACTTCCCATGGACGTGGGCGTGGTGGTTTCCAATGTCGGTTCGGTCAAAGCTTTGGCCGACCGTCTGCTGGACGGAGAACCCTTGATCCGGCGGGTGGTTACGGTGACCGGCGCGGTGGGGCATCCTTCCAATTTTTCGGCGCCGGTAGGCATGAGCATACAGGAGCTGATTGATGCGGCGGGCGGTTTTGACGGCGAACCCATGAAGATCATGATGGGTGGTCCCATGATGGGCAATTCCATTCCGGACCTCTCCTGCGCAGTGGTCAAAGGGACTTCCGGTATTGTAGTGCTGGATGAGCGGTATCTGGCAAAAAAGGAGAGGGAGACCGAATGCATTTACTGCGGAAAATGTGCGCAGGCCTGTCCGATCTACCTGATGCCCATGCAGCTTTTGGCTTACTCAAAACTTGGAGATTTTGACACCTGCGCCGAGCTCGGCGCGCTGGACTGCATCAGCTGCGGGTCCTGCACCTACGTGTGTCCGGCCAAAAAGCATATTGCACAATATATCAAACTGGCGAAGGATGAGATCGCAGCCAAAAAGGCCGCGAAAAAATAAAGAATCTTTTTAACAAAAAGTCTTAAAGGGGTTTTAAAATGCAGAGAATTCTATCAAGTGCGCCGCACGTCAGGGCAACCGAATCTGTGCAGCGTATCATGCTGGATGTGCTGATTGCGCTTCTGCCCGCCTGCGTAGCCGCTGTTTATTTCTTCGGCATAAACGCTTTTGTTATCATACTTTTATGCGTGGGCACCGCGGTGGGCACCGAAGCGGTCATTCAGTTTCTGGTAAAAAAACCGGTAACGGTGTACGACCTTTCGGCAGCGGTGACCGGCGTGCTGCTGGCGCTGAACCTGCCGCCGGCCGTGCCGGTGTATATTCCGATCGTAGGCAGTATTTTTGCCGTAGCGGTCGTGAAACAGTCGTTTGGTGGACTTGGAAACAACTTTATCAACCCGGCGCTGACGGCGCGCGCGTTTTTGCTGATTTCCTGGCCGGTGGCCATGACCACATGGTTTGCGCCGGGCGGTGTGGACGCGGTGGCAACGGCCAGCCCGCTCGCGGTAGCGGCGAGCGGCGGAACGGTGCCTTCTCTGATGGATATGTTTACCGGAAATATTGCGGGATGTATTGGTGAAACCAGTGCGCTTGCGCTGATTGCCGGTGGTATTTACCTGCTTGTACGGCGGGTGATCACTTGGCACGTTCCGGTTTCTTTTATTGGAACGGTGGCGCTGATTGCGCTTGCGACCGGGGATATTGCAAATGTGCCTTTCCATGTGCTGGCCGGCGGACTTATGCTGGGCGCCTTTTTTATGGCGACGGATTATGTTACTTCTCCGGTTGCGCCCAAAGCGCAGATATTGTTTGGTATCGGGTGCGGGGGCATCACTATGGTGATCCGGCTTTTCGGCGGTTATCCGGAAGGCGTTTCTTTTTCCATTTTGTTTATGAATCTGTTGACCCCGCTTTTGGATAAAGTATTTGCGCCTAAAAAGTTTGGGGAGGTGGCTGCCAAATGAAGAGCGTTTTTAACATTGCGCTCCGGCTGGTACTGATTACCGCAGTAGCGGGCCTGCTTTTAGGCCTTACTTACAGCGCGACTGCCGGCCCGATCGAACAGCAGCAGGCGGCCGCTGCCAGCGAGTCGCGCAGGCAGGTGCTTGCAGATGCGACGGATTTTGAAGAAATTGATTTATCCGCGCTTTCCCTGCCCGAAGATTATTCGGTGGTGCAGGAAGCGTATTGGGGACTTAATGGCGGCGAAAAAGTCGGCATTACGGTATATATGATTGTAAAAGGGTATTCTGCCGGACTGAATATTACGGTTGGTGTGAATGAAGACGGAACGGTGTCCGGCGTGGTGATCGGCTCGCATTCCGAGACGCCCGGCCTGGGTGCAAAGGCTGCGGACGCAAGTTATCTTGCACAGTACGCAGGCCTAACGCCGCCCGCAACAGTAGTGAAAACCACCCCCGCTTCCCCGGGGGAAGTACAGGCGGTAACGGGAGCGACCATTACGTCCACAGCTGTTGCAAATGCGGTTAATATGGCGGTGGATCTCTTTGACAATTATGTGAAGGAGGGGGCGCAATGAAAACCAATATGAGAGGAATATTCATTAACGGAATATTCAATGAGAACCCCATTTTCAGAATGGTTTTGGGAATGTGCCCGACCATTGCAATCACGACCTCCCTTACCAATGCTTTTGGCATGGGCGCCGCGGCGACTTTTGTTTTAATCTGTTCCAACGCGATCATTTCCCTGATCCGGGACTTTATTCCTTCCAAGGTGAGGATCCCGTCTTTTGTGGTGATCATCGCCATGTTTGTGACCATTGTCCAGTTGGCGTTAAAAGCATATTTGCCTGAGCTTGACAAATCGCTCGGCATATTTATTCCCCTTATCGTGGTAAACTGTATCATACTGGGACGCGCAGAAGCGTTTGCTTCCAAACATTCGGTTCGGGCTTCCATTGTGGACGGCATTGGCATGGGCGCGGGCTTTACCATTGCGCTGATCATGATTTCGGCGGTACGCGAACTGGTGGGCAACGGAACCCTGATGGGCATGCAGGTGTTTGGAGACGGATACCAGCCGGCCTTGCTGTTTGTGCTGGCTCCGGGCGGATTTTTGGTTTTGGGGCTGCTGATGGCCCTGATTAACCAGATCGGCTTAAAACGGAAACGGCCGGTGAAGCCGCCGGAAGAGGTTGCCTGCTGTGAAGCGCCTGAAGAAATTGCAAAAAAAGGGGAGGCGCAATAAATGGATTACTTTGTAAAGATATTGCTGATGATGCTCAGCGCGATACTGGTAAACAACTATGTGCTGGCAAAGTTTTTAGGCATTTGTCCGTTTTTGGGCGTCTCCAAAAAACTGGAAACGGCCACCGGAATGGGCATGGCGGTTATATTTGTAATGACGCTGGCTTCTCTGATTACTTATTTGGTGCAGTATTTTATCCTGGTGCCGCTGGGCCTGGAATTTATGCAGACCATTGCGTTCATACTGGTTATTGCTGCGCTGGTGCAGCTGGTGGAAATGGTAATCCAGAAATCCAGTCCCGCCCTTTACCAGGGGCTGGGCGTTTACCTGCCGCTTATAACAACCAACTGCGCGGTGCTGGGTGTTGCGCTTATCAATATTTCTGAAAATTATACGCTCATCGAATCGGTTATCAACGGGTTTGGAGCGGCTGTCGGCTTCACGCTGGCCATCGTGCTGTTTGCGGGAATCCGGGAGCGCTTTGCGATTCGGCAGATACCAAAACCCATGCAGGGTTTTCCCATTGCGCTGATTTCCGCATCGCTGATGAGTATTGCCTTTATGGGATTTACAGGACTGGTCTAGGAGGAGTTTTATGGAGACAGTATGGTGGTCAATCATCGCGCTGGGAGGCATCGGCGCTGCATTCGGCTTTTTGCTGGCCATCGCATCTAAAAAGCTGGCCGTCAAAAAAGATGAAAAAGTGGTGGCGGTGCGTGAACTGCTGCCCAGTGCAAACTGCGGCGGCTGCGGCTATCCGGGATGCGACGGTTTTGCGGAAGCGCTGGTCCGCGGGGAAGCCAAAATAAACGGATGCGCGGTGCTGGGCATTCCTGCGGCCGGAGATATTGCCGAATTGCTGGGTGTTTCCGCCGGGGATTTGCGCCCCAAGGCTGCACGTATCATGTGCCTCGGAAAAGAAGGCTGCAAAGACAAGTTTGAATATAACGGCGCAAGAGACTGCCGCGCAGCACTCGCGGTGGCCGGAGGCTTTAAAAATTGCAAGTATGCCTGCATCGGTCTTGGCACTTGTGCGGATACGTGCAAATTTGACGCTATCAGTATGGATGAGCAGGGGATCGCGGCAATCGATCTGATGAAGTGCACGGGCTGCGGCGCGTGCGAGGAAATCTGTCCGCAGGATACCATTAAAGTTCTTGATCTGGATATCGACTATTTTGCGGCCTGCCGCAATCCGGAAAAGGGCAAGGCGGTTACTTCCGTATGTTCGCTGGGTTGCATCAGTTGCGGAATCTGTGCAAAAAGCTGCCCGTTCGGCGCGATTACCATGGTGGAGAATCTGCCGGTGTTTGATTATGATAAATGCCGTGAGTGCGGTGTTTGTATGGAAAAATGTCCGCGGAATACCATTGTACGTACAAAACCTGTAAAAAGAGCAAAGATTGATAATGATAAATGCGCGCAGTGCGGCAAGTGCATGGAGGTATGCCCGTTCGGCGCTATTGACGAAGAGAACGGTATTTACACGGTCTTTGACAAATGCCGCGGTTGCGGATATTGTTTAGAAGAGTGTGAAAGCGGCGCCATCACCATGCAGAAGGGCGAAGAATGAAACGGATTGTCTTAGCTTCCAAATCGCCTCGGCGGGCCGAACTGCTTGGGCGGCTGGCAGACAGCTTTGACATTGAAGAAATCCGTATAGAGGAGACGGGAGGGGAAACCGATCCCGGAACGCTGGTACGCTCTCTGGCCAAGGAAAAAGCCGGCGATGTGTTTGTCCGAAACCCGGACGCGGTGGTCATTGGCGCAGATACGGTGGTATATTGCGCGGGGAAGATACTCGGAAAACCAAAGGACGAAGCTGACGCGCGGGAAATGCTGCGGGCGATGGCAGGACGGACCCATACCGTATATACCGGTGTGTGCGTGCTGGCCGAAGGGTTCAGCCGTACGGTAAGCGCGAAAACGGCCGTGACTTTTGACAATCTGACCGATGAAGAAGCGGACGAATATATTGCGGCAGGCGACTGGGCGGACAAAGCCGGGGCGTACGCCATACAGGGCGCGGCGGGTAAACACATCACCCGTATAGACGGGGATTATTATAATGTGGTGGGGCTGCCCTTAAACGTGTTGTATAAAATGCTCAAAGAAGTGCTGTAGCATGTTTTTACGGCCTTAAAAGGATAAAACGGGCGTGGCGGTTGACTTGCTGCCGATAATGAGGTAAGATAACGGAGTAAAAAGAAAATAAGATTCACGGGGGGACTGCATTGGCAGTTGAGAAGGTAAAACCTGACCCTTTGAACCTGACGGCTAATACCGTGGTAGGGAGTGTTGTTGAAGTTTTTAAAGCGCTTGCCTGCCGGGCAAGCGCTTTTTTGTTGTATAGAAAACCCCACGTTAGACGTGGGGTTCGGTAGAGCTTTAGCGGTGAGACATAACAGAAAAACTCCTTTTGATTTAAAATAAGGATGCGGTCTGGCAACTGC
>JAVBVZ010000036.1:0-54871 GCA_036679405.1 Christensenellaceae bacterium | reverse complement strand
TGGACCAGGTGAAGCAGTTTGGGTTTGAGACCTACAGCCCGACCGAATGGATCACCCAGATGCAGGAAGAACAGTCCCGCCAGCAGGGACAGCTTTTTGCGATTGGGTTTATTTCACTGATCGTATCCGCCATCGGGATTGCAAACACGATGTATGCAAGCATCTTAGAGCGCAGGAGGGACATTGGCATTATGAAGGTGGTGGGGATGCGGATTGCCAAGATACGGCTTTTGTTTCTTACGGAATCCGCGTTTATCGGGTTGATCGGCGGCGCGATCGGTATTGCCGTAAGTTATGTTGCAGCCTTTATTATCAGTTCGGGCGGAGAAGAGACCATGTTTTTGGGAATGTATTTTTCTGCGGGAACGACCGTGCAGATCCCTGTATGGCTTTCCTTGATGGCCCTGGGTATTGCGGCCGGAGTAGGAATCCTTTCAGGCGTATACCCTGCGTATAAGGCGACAAAAATAAGTCCGCTGGAAGCTATGCGGGTCGGAAGTTGATCCGTTGACCGCTGCCTTTTCTAAAACCGCTACTATTGACACTCAGGTAGATGAGGTAGGTGTAATTCTTATAACGTTTCTGTTAGTTGTAGTGCGGGGATCACACTTGAAAACGGTGAGGACGTAGTCTTAGGTTCATATGATACAGAAGGAGAATGCTATGCAGCGGTTAAAGGGTATTGCGACGAACAGGTTAAAGCCGGAAATATGACGCAGGGGAAAGCGGAAAGGATTTTAAGATAATACGAGTAATTGAATAGTGAATAAAAATGGTGCTGATAATTAAGCAGTATTAAAGCCAAGGGCAAACTTGCCGAAAGGCAAGGACGCAAAGCCATAGGGTCTACGATGTGCAATGCATTATGACAGCCTGGCCGCCGCCAAAGGATCATATTGACCTGCCCTGATACGGCAGGTTTTTTTTGTCGTTTAGCTAGCGCATAGGCGCTGTCCGCCAAATAAAAAAAACGTGAATTTGGCGGGTCTATTTCCATATCTAAAAAAGTAATGTTGTAGCCCTCCAAGTTCATCGGTTTGGAGGGTTTCTTTATGTGTATTCGATATGCCATGAACGTCAGGCGGTCGCTGCTGAGCAGCGGCCAAGCATGATGAAGCCGGCATCAATTTCCTATATGTCGCTTTAATTGGCAGCCTATTCAAAAAAGTTAAAATAATAAATTGGATAGAGCATAATCATCGCCTGCAATGTACTTTTATAAACTACATAATAGGATCTATTTACTCATGTTCCCGATTAGAATTTTTCGGGCCGGGCTTTTTATATTTGATTATTTTATTTTCTGTTGGATGCCGGTCGCCGCCAAATCTCCGCTTTGATTTTTAAAAAAAATTCAAAAACGGAGGTTTGAAAAATGAAAAAAATTAATCTGAAGGAATATTACCCATGTTATAAAACCGATTGCTTTATTGAAGTGCCGGACGAAGTAGCTATGCTACTGCATAACTTTAAATTGCGGGAGGCGGCCTACCGGTTGCGTGCTTACCGCCACAAAGCTTATTATTCCCTGGATCGGGGCGACGGCATAGAACGAAACATCTTGTTTGTTGCACTTTCACCTTGTGAAATATATGAGCGGAAGATTTTATATGAAGAACTTAATACTGCCGTTACATCTTTGCCGGAAAAACAGGCCAGGCGAATCTATGCCTATTATTTTCTCAATATGAGCAAAACGGCAATCGCCAAGGCCGAGGGTATTAGTGAAAGTGCTGTTCGTGATTGCATGAAGCGGGGCCTTCGGAATATCAAAAAACATATAAATAAATTTTGCTGATGTCCCGCGATTTTGTTGAAAAAATGAAATGGTTTATAGAGAGTACTTTTTTCTCTCGCAGTTGAACCTTGAAAACTTCATATACGGTATTCAGGTACATTACCCGCACGGCTCCGAAAGGGCAAGCGGCATAAGAGGCGGCGCAACGACGGCTTAAAAACAAGAGCCAGAGCGATCAACGCAACTCTTAGACCCGGCTGTGGCAGGCCGGCGCGATGACAACGTGCGGGGGACAATGATACTTCCTCACGGCCCCCTAAAGACTAGGGGGGAGACTCTGCAATTAAAGCGGAGCTATGATGCGGCAAAGCTGCCCGCAGCCTGGATATCCCTACTACTTGCCGGGGGTGCGTGGCAAATACGGCGTAAAATCGACAGCGGAGACCATGGGCTGGCTTTGTGTTTTTTACGTAAGGCCAGCCTATTCCTGCGTTGTCGATGAAAGACAGGGAGGTTTCTTTATGGATGATGAAAAAAATATTTTATCTTTGGAACTGGAACGCAGAAGGTTTGATGAAAATACCATGGTAAGTATTTATCATATTGGCCACAGCATTGTTAAAGTTAAAAGTATATTCGGAAATGAAAATTACTCTGATGCCCTATCCCGCGTTGTGCAAAGAAAACTGAATATTGTTAAGTCGCAATGACGGCATGATTTTTTGGAGTTGTATTGCTGCTCTGATATAATACAGGGGAACAGTTCAATCAGGAATCATGCTGTTTTGCGATTTTAGGAGGATTTTATGAAAACGCAAAACAATTATGATGTGGGAATCTATTGCCGCCTGTCAAGAGACGACAAGAATACAAATCTGGAGAGCATGAGCATTGCAAACCAGCGGCATATGCTTACGGATTATGTGAAGGAAAAGGGGTGGAATTTAAGAGAAATCTATATTGACGACGGGTTCTCCGGAACGAACTTTGAGCGGCCCGAATTTAAACGGATGATACAGGATATTGAAAGCGGAAGAATAGACTGCGTGATCACAAAAGACTTATCACGGTTGGGCAGAAATTATGCTAAGGTAGGCTATTACACCGAAGAATACTTTTTAGAGCAAGGCGTACGGTTTATCGCGATCAACGACAGCTTTGATTCGTTAAAAGAGGAAGAAAACGATATTGCACCTTTTAAAAATGTTCTGAACGAGTGGTATCCCCGTGATATATCCAAGAAAGTGCGGCAGGTAAAAAAGGTTAATGCCATGCAGGGAAAATTTATGGGAAGCCAAGCACCCTATGGTTATAAGAAATCTCCGGAAGATAAGCATATTCTGATCATTGACGAGCCGGCCGCAGCCATCATGCGTCGGATATTCGCCGAGTTTGTAGCCGGAGACAGCATACGGATGATCGGAGAGCGTCTGAATCAGGAGGGAATTGATTCGCCAAGGTTTTATCATTCCCGATATCCGGGAGGACAAACGCCCAAGCCGACGGAGAAAAACAACTGGGGCAATGCATCGATCACCCAAATGCTTCGCAATCAGGCTTATATCGGAAATATGGTGCAGGGGAAACGGCAGGTCACTTCTTTCAAAACAAAAAAACGGCGGTGTGTGGACCCGGACAACTGGATCATAGTAGAAAACACCCATGAACCGATCATCAGCCGTGAGATTTGGAACGCAACGCAAAAACGTCTGGACAGAGGCGGCCATCGTATCAAACGATCCAGAAAGGAAGGGGTGATCGGTTTGTTCTCCGGTTGCGTGATTTGTGCCGATTGCGGTTCGCGCCTGGCTTATGCGATCAAATACCTGAAAGACGGATCAAGTTACGGTGCATACCGCTGCAGCCGGTATAACAATGCCGGGAAGACGGCATGCTCGCAGCATTATATTCAGGAAGCCGCGCTTGTGAATTTTGTTCTAAGCGATATCCGTATGCATGCGAGACTGGCAAGTTCAGACCGGGAGCGTATCAGCCGCCAGTTGGCTTTGGGCATGTGCCGCAATCAGGACGGAGGGATGAGGCAATTGGAGGCACAGCAAAAAGAAATTGATGACCGGCAGGCGGTTATTGCCTCCACGGTCAAGAGCCTGTATGAAGATAAATGCACCGGAAAGCTCTCCGAATCCGTTTTTCAGGACCTGCTGGCGAATTACACAAACGAGCAGGCCGCATTGACCGAGAGGCAAACGGACCTGTGGAAGAAGGCAGCCGAAAAAAGAGAGGCGCAGAACAGTGTGGACGAGTGGCTGGCCTTGATTGCGGAGCACATGGATATCAAAGAGCTTGACAGGACGACCGTGATGGGGCTGATCGATACGATCACTATCGGCGAGGCGAGAAAAGAAAACGGCAAACGCACGCAGGAGATAACGATACAGTACCGTTTCATTGGAAATCTACTCGAAGATATAAAAGAAGACATCGCTTAGTCTCCTAAACGATGCCCTCATCGGTGTTAATTGTCAGGCACTTCTCGAACAAGTAACCTGGCATATTGGCGGAGAAAGAGGGATTTGAACCCTCGCGCCTTAACACAGCGTTGACATGAATCTAAAAAAGGGTAATCTGTTTTGCTAGCCTAGGGTGCTTTATTTGATTTTGGCTAGGAGGAGGGATTTGAACCCTATAACTTTTAATGTTTGAACTACGGAGGTAAGATTATGAATACTGATTTTGAAGAAGCTGTTGATAGTTATATGATAGATAATAATGAAAGATTTAAGGGATATATCGCTCAGACAGATTTATATGATGAAAATGGTTCAATGAATATTAATGGTATTATCGAGCAAGCAAAATTGGACGTCGTTAGGTTAAAAAAAATACTTAATAAAGAAGCCAGACAAATTTTAAAGAAACAAATACTAAATGCAGTTAAAAAGAAAGACTATAAAGCCGTATTATATTTATTGTTTTTCTATCAAAATCGTATGCCAGTTTTTACTGCAATGTTAGCAGTGAATGACAATACTTTTAATATCTATTGCCAAGCATTGCTTTTTTTAATTTAATATATATACGTTATGATCAATATTACGAAATTTCTACTGCTTAAAGGCAGTTTTTTATTGTTAAAGAGGTGGATATCTTGCTAAAAAGCAATAAGGCTTACATCATGGTGTTTAAGGAATATCCGGATGTCGTAAACGTAGATCAGATGTGCAGAATGCTAGGCGGTATCAGCATTAAAAGCGGATATCGCATGTTGCATGAAAACAAAATAAAACATTTTAAAATCGGAAGGACTTATAAAATCCCAAAACTTTATATTCTCGAATATCTAAAGATTTTAGAAACAGGATAGACAACTTGACATCATTGAGATATTCATATAAGCCTGCTACACTTTATATTGTCAATGGTAGGTGGATTTGACTGTTACATTAAGGAGGTATTTTAATGGTAGCAGGACATCTACGGGAAAAGAACGGTTATTATCATATCATTCTGAATTATAAGGATATCAATGGTAACCGTCAGACAAAATCCATCAGCACAGGGCTGACTGTCAAGGGAAACAAGAAGAAAGCCGAGGATATGCTGACGGAGGAGAGAGTAACTTTTGAACATAAACAAAAGGAGGATGATAACGATATTCTATTTACTGATTTTCTTTTAAGCTGGCTTAAGATGATGAAAAACAATGTTGAGGCGACCAGCTATGCGGCATATTCCGTAATGATCAAAAGCCGTATAGTCCCTTATTTTAAACCTAAGAAAATCAGATTGAGGGATTTAACGCCAAAGGATATACAGGACTACTACGATTATGAATTGAACGAAAAAGGCCTAAGCGCCAACACGATCATCCACCGGCACGCTAACATCCGGAAGGCGCTGCAGCATGCATTGAAACTTGGTCTGATCGATTACAACCCTGCAGACCGGACGGAACGCCCCAGAAAAGTAAAATTTGTCGGGAGTACCTACAACAAGGAGGAACTGCAGGCCCTGTTTGAAGCCGCCAAAGGCGACAGGTTGGAATTTGCGGTGATTATGGGAGCATTTTATGGGTTGCGCAGGAGCGAGATTGTAGGGCTTAAATGGGATGCGATAGACTTAAAGAAGAAGACGTTCATGATCAGGCATATTGTGACCGATGCCTTATTGGACGGAAAAGTCGTAACCATAGTAAAAGACCGCACCAAAACCAAGTCGAGCTGCCGCATGCTTCCGATCGTTGAGCCGTTTGAAAAGCTGCTCTTGAAAATGAAAAAGGACCAGGAGCGGAATAAAAAAGTATGCGGCCGGGGCTATTGCAATGATTATTTGGACTATGTTTATGTGGACGAGTGCGGCGTGCGGGTCAGCCCGAATTACATTACGCAACATTTTGAGATACTGCTGAAAAACAACGGCCTTAAGAAAATCCGGTTCCATGATTTGCGGCACAGCTGCGCAACGTTGCTGTATGCAAACGGCGTCAGCCTGAAAGAAATCCAGGAGTGGCTTGGGCACAGCGACATTGCGACGACATCCAATATCTATACGCACCTTGATTTCAGCTCAAAAGTTGCCGCGGCCAATGCGATCATTGGGGCGTATCCCAAATAATTCAGACCCTTGAGAACCCCCAACTCCTGCGTTGTTTTTCCGCTTGCTCCTCAGCGTAGGATGAACTACGCTTCCGTCACAATGCTCAAAACGCCTTGCATTTGGAGCTTTCAATGGCCTTCAAATGATGAAACAAAATATTATGCAGAAATTTTGGAGGGATATTAGGAGGGATGCGGCAAAAAAATGAGGCGAAAGTAAAATAATTCCAAATTTAAAGCAAGCAAAAAACCGCATTGGAATGCGGTTTTAAGGCTGGTACCGGTGGTCGGACTCGAACCGACACGGTATTGCTACCAATGGATTTTGAGTCCATCACGTCTGCCAATTCCATCACACCGGCTTGGTTTGGACAAAAAAGATTCGGGGTTGTTTGCTAAAAAATAATAGCATACTCCCTATGTAATGTCAACATGAAATGTGGTAAAATAAGGGTGAAAAAAGAGTCGTTTGAAATGCGTGGAGATATGATTTGGTTGACGCGAAATACAGGCAAAAGTATAATAGGATTTAATGGTTGAAGAAAGAGATTTAATTCAAAAGGCCCAAAGCGGAAACAGAGATGCATTTTGCACATTGATGGAGGCGCATGAAGCTAAAATTTATGCGCTTAGCTTTAAATACATGCAAAACACACATGATGCATCTGACGCCGCACAGGATGCCATTATTAAAATTTTTTTAAATTTGGAAAAGTTCAGGTTTGATTCCGCCTTTTCTACCTGGGTCTACCGGATTGTGGTGAACACCTGTATCGACCTCTTGCGGAAAAAGAAAAATGATGTTCCGATAGAAGAATATGAAGCTGCCGCAAGCTCGGCCCAGCCGGATGAAGCTGTCATTTCTGCTGAATTTATGGCAGGGTTGAAAGCCGCTGTGGCCGATCTGCCACCGGATTTTAAAAATGTGCTGATTTTGAAGGATTTGGAACATAGAAAATATGAAGAAATTGCAGGCATTCTTGAAATTTCAGAAGGGACAGTTAAATCCAGGCTTTTTCGTGCGCGCGAAAAATTACGCAAACTCATGGAAAAACGGCAGCTTTTGTAGAATTCATAAAATTGATTTTAATAACCCTGTATGATACAATATTATTGTTATGAATATGCACTTTTGTTTAACATGCAAAAGTGTGATATTTTTTATTAATGGCTTCCCCGGAAAGCAGATGGAGCTTTTAGGGGCTAAGCTTTAGAAAAGAGGAAGACGGTTTTGCATAAAAAACTGCTTGCTATAGATGGAAACAGCTTAATTCACCGGGCGTATTGGGCGTTGCCGCACATGTCTGATAAAGAAGGCCGGCCAACTAATGCGGTTTACGGATTTTTATCTATGCTTTTTAAAATGGCAGAGATATATGAACCGACCCATATTGTTGTGGCTTTTGATAAAAAAGGACCAACTTTCCGCCATGCGATGTTTGATGCATATAAAGCAGGAAGAAAGCCAACTCCCGAAGACTTAAAGGCGCAGATTCCGTTGATGAAAGACGCGCTTTCTATATTGGGTATTTATTATACGGAAATGGAATCTTTTGAAGCGGACGATATACTTGGGACACTTTCTCTTTTGCCTGATACCGAAAAATACATTGTGACCGGGGATAAGGATGCGCTGCAGCTGATATCTGACAGCGCATTTGTTGTGCTCACGAAAAAAGGTGTGACCGAGGTAAAGCAGTATGATACGGCCGCGCTGAAAGAAGAATACGGTCTTTCACCTGCGCAGATTGTAGATTTGAAATCGCTGATGGGAGATTCTTCCGATAATATACCGGGTGTGCCCGGCGTGGGAGAAAAGACCGCTCTGAAATTAATTGGCGAATACGGTACACTCGACAATTTGTATGAGCATATAGGGGAGATGCCTCCAAACAAGCTGCGCGAAAAATTGGAAACAAATAAGGAAGGCGCAATAATGTCCCGCCGTCTGGCTGAAATTGATACCAGAGTTCCCCTTGATTTGGACATGCAAGCGGCGCAGTTCAGTGGTTTTGACCATAAACGTCTTCAGAAAATGTGTGAAGAATATGACTTCAAGTCTTTTTTAAAGCGTTTTGATGCGGCACAGCCGGAGATTACTATCGCCACACGGCCGGTTTCTCCCGATACCCTGCAGGAGGAAATAGGCAGGAGCAGGTTTGCGTTGCTTATTGGAGAAAACGATGTGAGAATAGCTCTTGGAGAAGATGAAGACTTGGTTGTTCCGCTGAAAAAAACGCTTCTGGACGAAGGGTATGATCTGCAGGAAATCCTGGATGTGTTGCTGCCGCTGACGGATGAAAGGATGGTGGCCTTTGATATAAAAGGATTGATGCATCTGTTTGGACGGGATATACAGAATGCTTTTGACATCATGCTGGCGGCATGGGTCTTGGATCCTTCTTTTTCAAAGTATGACCTGGCGTCGGTCTTGTCCCGTGAAAATCTGCCGCCCTGCGCGGCGTCATTGCTTAAGCTTTCAAACAGGCAGCGCAAGGCATTGGATCAAAACGAGCTTTCATTTATTTATGATGAAGTGGAATTACCTCTGGCTACCGTGCTGTATGGGATGGAGAAGGCCGGATTTTATGTAAGCGCGGATGCACTTGCCGGGCTAAAGGAAAAGTATGAAGCGCAGATAGACGCGCTTACAAAAAAAATATACGAAGCTGCCGGAAGTGAGTTCAATATAAATTCTCCCAAGCAGCTTGGAAAAGTATTGTTTGAAGATTTGGGCTTAAAAGCAGGAAAAAAGAAAAAGACAGGATATTCTACCGATATCGAAGTGCTGGAGAAACTAGCGGATTCGCATGAAATTGTCCGGTTGGTTATTGAATTCCGTCAGGTTTCCAAGCTGAAAAGCACTTATGTGGACGGATTGCTTTCTTTGGTCAAAAATGGTTATGTGCATACTACTTTTTTGCAAACGGCTGCCGCTACGGGAAGGCTTTCAAGCGTGGAACCCAATTTGCAGAATATTCCCATCAGGACCGAAATGGCGCAGGATATACGTCGGGCCTTTGTTGCGCCGGAAGGGTACACCATTGTGTCTGCCGATTATTCGCAGATCGAGCTTCGGATACTGGCTCACATTGCGCACGACGAGCATTTGATGGATGCCTTTAAAAAGGGACAGGACATCCATGCGCGTACGGCGGCGGAGATATTGGGAAAAGACATCAGTGAAGTGACGCCGGAAGAAAGAAGCAATGCCAAGGCTGTAAATTTTGGCATTGTGTATGGGATCAGCGATTTTGGGCTCGCACGCAATATTGGTATTTCCCGTAAGCGGGCCGCAGATTATATCAGCCGGTATTTTGCCGAGTTTTCCGGCGTAAAACGCTACATGGACAATATTATTGAGCAGGCCCACGAAGACGGATTTGTACGGTCTTTGTGGGGACGCATCCGCTACCTTAAGGAACTTTCTTCCCGCAATTACAATATACGTTCCTTTGGCGAAAGGGCGGCGCTTAATTCGCCCATTCAGGGCAGTGCGGCCGATATTATCAAGCTTGCTATGATCAAAGCCCAAAAGAAACTGGAAGCGACTTCTTCCAGAATGGTTTTGCAGGTGCATGACGAACTGATTGTATATGCACGCAAAGGCGAAGAAGATACGGTGCAGGATATTTTAAAAGATTGCATGGAACATGCGGTTGAGATATCTGTTCCGTTGGCTGTGCATGTGTCCCGGGGAAACACCTGGGCGGAGGCGAAATGAAACGGGTTATTGGGCTCACCGGCTCTATGGGAGCCGGGAAAAGCACGGTAAGCGCATACTTGCGGGAGAAGGGCATACAGGTCATAGACGCCGACGAAATCTCAAGAGAGATTACGCGAACCGGGCAACCGGGATATGAAGCTGTTGTAGAAGCATTCGGACAAGATTTTGTGAGCGAAGACGGATCTTTGAACCGGCGTGCGCTTGGACAATGCGTCTTTGCGGATCCGGCGCGCCTGGCGTGTCTGGAAGAAATATTGCATCCGCTTATTGTTGCGCGGACACAGGAAGAACTGGAATGTGCCAAAGAAACGGTTGTGATTGACGCACCGCTGCTGCACAAGACGGGGCTCCATAACCTGTGTGACGAGGTATGGGTGGTTAGCGCGCCTGAAAAGATGCGCATTGAAAGGATCATTGAACGGGATGGCATTACAGAAGAAGAGGCGCGTGCACGGCTGAATAACCAGATGCCGCCGGATGAAATGGAAGACAGAGCGGACACCGTTTTAAAAAATGACGGTCCCATTGAAAGCCTGTATGGGCAAATTGACGAGGTTTTAGATGGCTAAAAAAATTTTGTTGATCGTACTGGTTTCATTGGCCGCAATCGCGGCGGTGGCAGGGTCTTTTTATTTGAGGGACACTCTTCTTAAGCGGCAGTATCCTTTGAAATATGAAAGTACGATTGTTAAGTATGCAAATCAATATGGGCTCGATCCGTATTTTGTTTGCGCGATGATCGATACCGAAAGCGGGTTTGATGAAGAGGCAGTCTCAAAAGACGGCGCACAGGGACTGATGCAGGTGATGCCGGAGACAGCTGAATGGATTGCGGGCAAAATTGGCGTTACCGACTATGACATTTTTGACCCCGAGACCAATATTATGTTCGGATGCTGGTATTTGAATTTTCTGAAAGAAAAATTTTCGGGCAGTGAACAGTTGATGATCGCCGCGTATAATGCCGGGCACAATAAAGTGGAACAGTGGCTGGCGGAAGGATATTCCGAAGACGGAAATACTTTGGATGAAATTCCTTACGAAGAAACAAAAAAATATGTTGATAAGGTAAGCAAAGCTTATGAAGAATATAAAGAATTATATGAAATCGGTTAAAGTATTGATTGCCCTGGTGACATGTGCCGTTTTTTTATTGAGCGCATGTTCAAACATAGAGACGATGCTGGCGACCGAAACGGCAGAAGTTACAGTTACAGCTTCTCCGCAGACAACGGAAGAACCGGTTCGGGGCGGAGAAATGTTTATTGCCTATCCCGGCGATGCGCAGTCTTTTGATCCTTTGCTGGCCCAAAATGAAGACTTGATCAATTTGCTTTCACTGATATATGAAACACCGCTGGTTGTGGATGATACCGGAAAGATCGGACCCGGTCTGGTGGAAAACTGGCAGACTGATGATACAAAGACCGAATTTACGTTTACCGTGCGCAGCGGCGTAAGTTTTCACAACGGCCAGCCTCTGACAGCGGCCGATTTGTATGCAACCATATTGGATATACTTGATTTGGACGGTACGCGCAGTACAGGGCATACAGTACGCTCAATTGATTCCGCCGCCGGCACTGAAGCAACAGGCGATACGGCATCTGCAACGCAGGAAGGCACAGACGGGCAGGATGCCAATGCCGGGAATACGGATGAGACGAACGTGGGCGCGGCAACCTATGTTGAAATGTGGACGACCGTAGGCGGGGATACTGCCGGCAGTGAGAGTGCAGCCGGAGAAACAGGCGCGCAGCAGACCGCCGAAACAACGGACAACGAGGTTAACCGGTATACGATATATAACAGCGATATTGAAAGCGTTACGTTGGTAGATGATTATACGATCCGTTTAAAAATGAAAACGCCGGGCCGCTCTGCGCTTTATTTTATGACTTTTCCGGTACGGCCGCAGGGAATGACGGATTTTGGTCAGCCGGTGGGCAGCGGGCCTTATAAGGTTACCGGCATGGGAGAAGAGATACAGCTGGCGGTAAACGAAAACTGGTGGAAGGTGGCGCCTTATATTGAGACCATTGTTGCAAAACCGGTCGCGGATCAGAATGCAAAGCTGGAGGGTTATGAGTCCGGCATTTTAGACTTGATTACGACCGACAGTATTTCGGCAAACAAGCTCAAGGCTGAAGGGAAGACGCAGACGGTAGATTATTTGACGAATTACTATGATTGCCTTGTCCCAAACCTTTTTGATGAATCTATGAAAAATGATAATATCCGCAAAGCTATTTCTTATGCAATTGACCGACGGGATATTATTTCCAACGTATTGCTGAATCATGCGGTGGCGGCGGAAATGCCCGTGTTTCCTTCGTTCTTTGCTTTTGACGCGGAGTACAATCTTTATGAATATGACAAGAGCATGGCAAAAAAGTATCTGGCGGCGGCAGGATACCGGACAAATGAAAACGAGGCGGGCAATGCGCTTAACATAACCCTGATTGTTCCGACCGAGATAGGGGAAGAATACCGGGTGGAAGCTGCACGGGAGATTGTAAAGCAATTGGCTGATGTCGGGATCGTGTGTACTTTGGAGGAGCTTTCTTCCGATGAATATTTTTCGCGCCTGGAAAACGGAAATTACACGTTGGCTTATGCAAGTTACTACCTGGACCAAAATATGGATATAAGTTTTCTGTTTCAGCCGGACGGAGAAGACAATTACGGACATGTATCCAGTACCGATTTAATGGATGCGATTTCCACCTGCAACCAGGCGGTGACGGAAACAGAGATGATTGACGCTTATGCCGTTTTAGAGCAGTATTTTATGGAGAAGGTTCCCCAGATCGGCCTGTATTTCAGAATGAACAGCATTGTGGCGGATACGTCTGTAACCGGGATTACGGGTGTGTTTGAAAATCGCATTTATGCCAAAGTTTCTGAGTGGAGCGTGGCACAAAATTATTGACTTTTAAAATAATAATGTATATAATAAATTCTGCTGTAAAAATCAAGGCAGCATTTTATAGCCCTCGGTTTTCATAATTGAAAATAAGAAGATCAAACAACAAAGGGTATTTTTTGCGATCGTGGCGGAACAGGCAGACGCGCACGTTTGAGGGGCGTGTGGGAAACCGTATGGGTTCAAGTCCCATCGATCGCACCACTAAAAACCGCATTTATGCGGTTTTTTTATGCCTAAAACCGGCAGGGAAGATATTCCCGTTCAAAGTGCCCTGCTGCAAACCAAGGATTGTTTTTTAAACGGCGGAAAGATATACTAGATAGTGCCTTAAAAGAACAGAACAGGAGCTGGGACAACGCAGATGAGCAAATTGAAATGTGCGGACAAAAGCACTGGCCTCCATAAACAGCCGCTGCCGGATTTTGTTAAAGAAAACGGTTTTTTTGCCGTGTATCCAGGTAATAAAATGACGGTTTTCTTGACGAAAAAGTCCTGCCCGATCTTAAAGGGTGAATTTGCGCACGGTAATTATGAGTTTGTAGTGACATGTTCTCCTGTTTTGGGAATGACCCTCGGCGGCACCCAAATAGATGTGGAGCCGGAAATGCTGGTGGCCGTAAATTCCGGACAGATGCACGGTACCAACTTTTTGATATCGGACGTATCTTTTATGAATATTCAATTTGATAAATGTTTTTTGGAGGATTTGGCGGAAAACATATACGGGGTTAAAACTTTAAAATTTGACAATACACCCGTTCCCTGCGGAGAAGAAATAGTAAAGCTGACGGAAATGTATATAAGCGAATATGAGCAGAAAAGAGAAGGATACCTGTATATATTAAGCAATTTAAGCGTACAGATTGCAATCTGTATTTTCCGCAGGAGCGGGATAGCCGGCAGCCTTCAAAGCGAAGGCGCAAAAAACGATACTTATATAGAAAAAGCGGCGCAGCACCTTAAAGATCATTTTTTGGAAGATTTTTCTTTGGACGAACTTTCAAATATCGCAAGTATGAGTAAATTTAATTTTAGCCGTAAGTTCAAAGATATGACAGGCAAAACACCTTATGACTATTATTTGGATATAAGGGTGATGAACGCGCTTGAATATTTAAGCAATCCGAAATTTAAGGTTATTGACGTGGCATTGATGTGTGGTTTTAAAAACCACAGCCATTTTTCACAGGTTTTCAGAAAGAAGACAGGGCTTAGCCCAAAAGAATACAGGCGCGATATGCTTGATTTTTAGTTTTTGAACTGCAAAACGCCCTTGCGGCGTTTTTTTGTGAGGTTTTTTGGAGAGAGGCTTGGACGATCTTGAGCTTTGTTTTAGATGAGCAATATCCCGACATAAACAAGCAAGGAGACAACAGAAAAGAATTTAGCGCTCGACTATAATCATGCATATAAGGCGGCTGGTTCTTGAATGGAAAAGACGCAAAATTTTATATGTTTGAGAGGGCTTAAGGATGAAAAAGATGTTGGCAGCTGTTTTAGCAGTAGTTTTGATGGTTGGCGTTGTGACCGCCTGTACATCTAACGATGTGGAAGAGAGCGGGGCAGAGAGCGGCATAGAGCAGAAAAATGCAGAAGCAGTTCTTAAAGAAGCATTGTTTTCCGACGAGGAAATAAGTACGGTGAACGAAGATAATACAGAAGCGTACATTAACGGAGAAAAAATGGATGCGGCGAAAGCTGCCGATTTGGGAGCGGAAGCGGAAGAGATGGCAAACAACAATACTGCGCTCCCTGATGGATTTCCAAATAGTGTTCCGATTTATGCCGGAGCGGTAATACTGGAAGCTGAACCTTACGGAGATAACGGATATACGGTTGTATACCAGGTGGACGACGGATACAGCGATGTTGTGGATTTTTACAGGCAAACCATCAGGGGCTTGGATGAATCGTATATTGGAGAGGATGAAGCGTATTTTGAAAACTTTGATATTGATGGGGGCAAGGTGCATATTAACGGCCTGACCATTTCTGGATTTGAGGACGGTACCCAGGTATTCATAACCTTGAAGAAGATTTAGGAAAAAAGATAAAGACAAAGTTTATTAGGGTGGTAATACAATAAAAAACGGCGATCGCGGTTTAGCGGGCCGTTTTTTGATTTTTTTCGTAAATCCGGCGGACCGAAGCTGAGAGGAAAAAAACGTGAAGTCTTAAATTTTATTGCCGCCGGATTCAAAGCCCGCCGTCCCGTAAAAAAGAATTTTTAAAATGAATTCGGATATTTCGGTAGTGGATTCTATCATTCCGTCCATAAGCCATTTATGAAGGATGCTGATGCACCCGGTGGCGCCGAAAACGGTGAGGTAACCCTGCATTCTTTTACTGAATCTATTTTTGGACTGAAACAAGTCCAGCTGCGCCAGTTTCATGATTTCCATTTGAAAACTCGCGTCGCTGTTTTCACTGAGTAATGCCTTAAATAAATCGGATTTTTCCCGAACATATTCCAAGATGCGGTTTAGCACCTGAAAGGTGATGGGGCGCTGGTCCGGGTTATAGTCCTGTTTTTCCAGATGCTTGGTTATGTTGTCCAGCACTTCGCGTTCGATTTGGTAAAGAAGGTCGTAAGGATCTTTATAATGCGCGTAAAAGGTGCTGCGGTTTACATCTGCCGTTTCGCAAAGGGACTTAACGGTGATGTTTGAAATGTGATTTTCCTGAAGAGCCTGAACCATTGCCTCCCAGAGAAGCTTCTGGGTGTATTTAACGCGCCGGTCCGTCTTTTGTTGCTTCATAGAGGGCCTCCGGTTTTTAATTTTTTTAATATCCAACATTTTAGAAAACTGTGTTGGAAAAAAAACATTTGGTCTGCATTTGTTGGTTGTTTTCCAACATTGTGTTGATTATAATACATAATATATATTTTTGCAACAGTGCGTTGTGCAGAGGGAGATTATGAATAGATTTGCGGATTTTATTATAAACAGAAAAAAATTGATCGTTACTATATTCATTGCGCTGGCCGCAGTCAGTTTATTGCTTCAAATGTTTGTAGGCGTAAATTATAATATGGTAGATTATCTGCCGGCTGACGCACAGTCAACCAAAGCGCTGAGCATTATGAGCGAAGAGTTTGGAAGCGCCATGCCCAACGCAAGCGTTATGGTTAAAGATGTATCCGTACAGGAAGCACTTCAGTATAAAAAAGAACTGGGAGCGATAGACGGCGTCAGTGAAGTACTCTGGCTCGATGATGTGATAGATGTTAAACAGCCGCTGGAGGTAGCCGATGCCGATACGGTTGAGGGGTTTTATAAAGACGGAAACGCACTTTTTACGGTTACGATTGAGAAAGGGAAAGAACTTGAGACTTCCAATGCCATACGCGAATACATAGGCTCTGAGAACGCTCTGGCAGGCGAAGCGCCCGATTTGGCGGATATGCAACAATCCACCGGATCTGAGGTGGCAAACGCGTTTGCGATCCTCCTGCCCATTATTGTGGCCATTCTGGTTCTTTCCACTGCGTCGTGGGTGGAGCCGTTGTTTTTCTTTATTGCGATCGGGATTTCTATTTTGCTGAATATGGGGACCAATTTCTTTTTTGGCGAGATTTCTTTTATGACCAGCTCGGTAAGCCCTATTTTACAGCTCGCAGTTTCTTTGGATTACGCCATATTCCTGATGCACAGTTTTGCAGATAACCGAAAAAAGTATCATGATGTAAACGAAGCTATGCGCCATGCCATAAAATCTTCCGTAACCACGGTAGCCGCCAGCGCGGCGACGACGTTGTTTGGATTTTTGGCGCTTGTCTTTATGGATTTTGGAATCGGGATGGATTTGGGATTAAACCTGGTGAAAGGTATTGGTTTCAGCTTTTTGACAACGATGGTCTTTCTGCCTGCGTTAACGCTGCTGACATATAAAGCGATCGACAAGGCAAAACATCGCCCCCTTATGCCGAGTTTCAGAAATGTGAACCGCTATCTTTCCAAACTGGCCATTCCCGTTTTGGTTTTGGTAGCTTTTATGATCATTCCAAGTGTTCTCGGGCAAAGCCAGACAAATTTTATGTATGGCAGCGGAAATATTAATCCGAACAATCTCAATGTTATAAGCAAAAACGAAATCCAGGAAGAATTCGGACAGTCGACGGTGGTGGCTCTTTTGGTGCCGAGAGGCGATATTGCAAAAGAAGAAGCTTTGAGCGGAGAGCTTGAGAAGCTGGATCATGTGACAAGTGTCGTATCTTATGCCAACCGCGTTGGGACCGCCATCCCCGCCGGTTTTTTAAGCGAGGATATTACCGGACAGTTTTATTCAGACGATTACGCGCGTATTGTGGTGTATACCGATACTTCTGAGGAGGGGGATGCAGCATTCGCTACCGTGGAAGAAATCAACCAGACCGCTCAGTCTTATTATGGGGACGACGCCTATTCATTGGGACAAAGCGCCAACCTTTATGATATGAAAAATGTTATTGAACACGATAACACGATGGTCAATATGATTGCTATCGCCGCGATTTTTCTGGTATTGCTGATTACTTTCCGGTCGGCCACTTTGCCGTTTATTTTATTGCTTACCATTGAAGCGGGTATTTGGATCAATCTTGCCATACCCTATTTTATGGGGACGACCATCAATTATATGGGGTATCTTGTCCTCAGTACCGTGCAGCTTGGAGCAACGGTTGATTATGCCATATTGCTGACTACATATTATATGAAAAACAGAAAAAAACTGTGCCAGCGGGACGCGATTCGAAGGTCGCTCGGACAAACGTTTAAATCCATACTGGTATCCGCTCTGATCCTTTCCACAGCGGGATTCACCCTGTATGCGACTTCGACCAGCCCGTCTATATCGGATATTGGACTTTTGCTTGGGCGCGGAACGCTGCTTTCCTTTGCGATGGTTGTGTGCCTGCTCCCGGCATTGCTGAAAATATTGGATAAACCGATTGCGAAAACTACTTACAGGGCAAATTTTTTGTTTGGAACAGGAAAGCACATGCCGAAAAAGAACCCTGAATTGAAGGAGAAAGAAAATGAAATTTAAACAAATCGTTGCATTCGGTCTTGCTGCCGTTGCTCTGCTGGTCATTCCGGCCGGAATGCCTGCTGCTGCGCAGGAGGGAGAAGGAAGCACAGTGGCTGTGGCGGAAACGACAGCGAATGTTACGGATGTAAGAACAAAAGATGAGATTATTTATGCCACACTCCAAAATGATGGAACGCCTGGTTCCATTTATGTTGTCAACCAGTTTGAAGTGGACACGGCGGGTGTAGTGGTTGATTGGGGAGAATATGATTCCGTACAGAACCTGACAAATACCGATCCGATTGCGCAGGATGGAGATAAAGTATCTTTTTCGGCAGAGCCGGGTAATTTTTATTACCAGGGGAATATGACTTCTGAGAATCTTCCCTGGAATATTGGAATCGAATACTTTTTGGATGGAAAAAAGACAGATGCCGAAACACTGGCCGGACAGAGCGGAGATCTGGAGATCAGACTTGCCAGCTGGCAGAATGAGAAAGTAGATCCCACCTTTTATGAGAATTATATGCTGCAGATTACGGTAACGCTGAATGCAGGGACAAGCAGCAATATTGATGCGCCCGATGCCACTATTGCCGACGCCGGTGGAAATAAAACGATTGTTTACACTGTGTTTCCCCAAAAAGACGCTGATTTTACTTTGCATGCAACAGTGAGTGATTTTGAAATGGATGGCATTCAGATTTCCGCTGTGCCGTATTCCATGAATGTTGAATTTCCCGATACGGATGAAGAATTTGGAGACTTAGAGCAATTGCCGGATGCGGTTTCTGATTTGAACGACGGGGTGAGCGATCTTGCGGAAGGCGCGCACGCATTAAAGGAGGGGGCAGCTGAACTGACCAGCGGATCGGGATCGATCCAAAGGGGATTGAATACGCTGAGCGGTAATGCAACAAACCTGACTGATGCCTCCGCACAAATAAACGGCGCTTTGTCTTCAATTGCCGCTTCTTTAAACGGCGAATCTATAGGGGATATTGATTTGAGTTCTCTGGCAGCGCTGCCGCAGGCACTTACACAGCTTTCTGAAGGATTGGGCGGAGTGTCAGGGGGACTTTCCGACTTAAAAGACGGCTTTGTGCCGGCGTATGCTGCGCTGGATTCCGCCATACAGGGAATTCCGGAGGCTGGTGTAACACAGGAGCGGATTGAGGCAATGAAGACAGCCCTGGCAAGCTCTGCGGATCCTACTTTAGAGAATGATTTTTTGAATTTGGTGGCTTCTTATACGGCGGCGCAGACTGTAAAGGGAACATATTCACAGGTGAGGGGGGCATTTGATGCTGTTGGAAGCACAATTGATACCCTGATACCTTCTATCGACGGTATGGCGGGCTCTCTGAGCGATATGTCTACCCAAATCAGCGGTAGTATGGACGGGATGGACGGTCTGGACCAGTTGGATGAACTGGTCAGCGGTTTGAGCGAATTGTCGGGGCAATATGCAAGTTTTGATTCGGGGCTCACTGAGTATATGAACGGCGTAAAAAGCCTGGCCGGCAATTACAGCGCGTTCCATTATGGCGTGGCTTCCCTTGAAGGCGGCATAACGACTTTCAGTGACGGAATAGACGAACTGTATGAAGGAACAACCGAATTCAGTAACGAAACGGCCGATCTGCCGGATCAGATGCAGGCAGAGATAGACAAAATGAAAGAGGAATATTTGCCGGCAGATTTTGACCCGGTCTCTTTTACATCCCCTAAAAATACGGATACCGGCTATGTTCAATTTGTAATGCAGACAAATGGAATTGCGAAAGAAGACCAGACCGAGGAGAAAGATACACAGCAGGCCCAAGAAGAAACATTTTGGGACCGCTTGACCGCATTATTTGATAATTAAAACAAAGGTATATAAATATATTGAAAAAAAGGGACTGCAGCAAAGGCGGTTTCTTTTTTTGTTTTAAGATTTAATAAAATTAGATCAGCGGTATATAAAAAAGAGATTTTTATGAGATGCCGCAAAAGACAGTATTTTTGGTATAATAAAATGGATAGGAATAAACAAAAGGAAGGTGTATTGAAAAATGGATGTTTTAACTGCGATAAAAGGCCGAAGAAGCATTAGAAAATACAGCAGCAAACCGGTAGAAGAAGAAAAACTGCAAATGGTGCTGGAAGCGGCCAGGCTTTCGCCTTCTGCAAGCAATCTGCAGAACTGGAAATTTGTTGTGGTGCGCGACGCTGCGAAGATTAAAAAAATGATGGAAGCGGCTTATCACCAACCTTTTGTAGGTGAAGCTTTGGTCGTTCTGGTTGCCTGCGGAACGGACCCGGACGGAGTGATGCGGTGCGGGCAGCACAAACATAGTATTGACCTTTCCATTGCCATGGCTTATATGATATTGGAAGCATATGAGCAGGGACTTGGGACCTGCTGGCTGGGACGCTTTGACGAAGAATTAGTGCGGGAAATTCTTGAGATTCCTCAAGAAATCCGTGTTGTTGCGGTAACGCCTTTGGGTTATGCGGATGAATCACCCGATCCGCGTCCAAGAAAGAGTATGGGTGAGGTTGTCTGTTATGATCATTATACGGTTTAAAAAATGCGTTGTGGGCATTGAGACTGGATTTGAAGGCTGAAAACTGAAGGAAGGCAACATATGGAAGCACATGAAACAAAACAGGATTCGGGCCGCTGGGCGATTTTAATTGTCGCTGTTATGGCAACATTTATGGCTACTTTGGATTCAAGCATTGTGAATGTTGCATTGCCCGTTATGTCTGATGCGCTGGGCGTTACTTCGTCGGCCATTGCATGGGTGGTAAGCGCATATCTGATTGCTATTTCGGCAACCATTTTGATTTTTGGAAAACTTGGAGATATATGGGGGCAGACAAAAATATTCCAGATTGGGCTGGTTATTTTTACAATTGGCTCTTTCCTTTGCGGAGTTACCGACTCATTTGTCTGGCTGCTCGTTGCCCGAGTCATACAGGCAGTGGGGGCGGGAGCAACCATGGCAAACAGCCAGGGCATTATTACGCGCACCTTTCCCCAGGAAGGACGGGGAAGGGCTCTTGGGATCAATGGCGCATTTGTGGCGCTGGGGACTTTGACCGGGCCTCCTTTGGGCGGATTTATTGTATCTGTAACTACCTGGGAGTACCTGTTTTGGATTAATGTTCCTATCGGTGTGGTTGTTTTTGTGATCGGGCTGAAGGTTTTTTCAAAAATAAAAAGAGAACGAACCAAAGAAAAACTGGATATTCGCGGTGCTTTGCTTTTTATTGCGGCTATTTTACCGCTTTTTATTGCGCTGCAGGAGAGTGTAAACGTAGGATTTACAAATATATGGATATTGATTTGCATAGCGGTTTCGGCTGTCTGCTTTTTATTGTTTATTCATGTGGAAAAAAAACAAGCCACTCCCTTGATTCCGCTTGAAATATTTAAAAATAAATGGTTTTCAATAAGCCTGTTTTGCGCTTTTTTATCTTTTGTTGCGTTATTTGTTTCCAACATTATCCTTCCTTTTTACCTTCAGGATCTTTTGAATTTATCTCCGGCCATGGCGGGTTTGATGATGGCGATTTACCCTCTTGTTTTGGGGATTGTTTCGCCTGCAAGCGGACATTTGTCAGATAAACGGGGTAGTGAATTACTAACAATGCTCGGTTTGTTGGTTGCTGCCGCGGGTTTGTTCCTGATGTCTTTGCTGGACGCCACTCCATCATTTTGGGTGCTTGGGCTGTTCATTGCGGTGATGGCTTTCGGAAACGGACTTTTTCAGTCTCCCAACAATTCATTGGTCATGTCTTCCCTTGAAAAAAAGAATTTGGGTATTGGGGGAAGTGTGAACGCGCTGGTGCGCAACATTGGCATGGTGGTGGGAATATCTTTGGCCAATATGCTCCTGTATGGCGGAATGAGCAGCCGTCTTGGGTATTCCGTGAATAATTTTGAGCCGGGCGCCGACGACGCTTTTTTATACGGCATGCGCCTTGCTTATATTACGGCATGCCTGATTTGTGCGGCAGGTGCCGTGGTTACGGCGATGCGCCTTTACAGGCTCCAAAATGGAAACAACAGAGCGCAACAATAACGGAGGGTTGCTGATATGAAAATGATATCTTGGAATGTAAATGGGATACGGGCCTGTGTGCAAAAAGGTTTTGCAGATTTTTTCAGAGGATCCGAAGCGGACGTTTTTTGTATTCAGGAAACAAAGATGCAGCCGGAACAGATGAAATTGGAATTCGACGGGTATGAGCAATATTGGAACAGTGCTGTGCGTAAAGGATATTCCGGAACGGCGGTTTTTACGAAAGTGCATCCTTTGAATGTTGCTTATGATATCGGCAGAGAGGAACATTCAGGAGAAGGGCGTGTGATTACGCTGGAATTTGAATCTTTTTATTTGGTAAATGTATATACGCCGAATTCCCAAAATGAACTGGCACGGCTTTCTTACCGTATGGAGTGGGAGGATGCTTTTCGCGCATATGTGGGTGGACTGAATCAGAAAAAACCGGTGGTGATCTGCGGCGACATGAATGTGGCACACCATGAGATTGATTTACGGCATCCCAAAACAAACAGGAAGAATGCAGGATTTTCTGACGAAGAAAGGGCCAAGATGAGCGAACTGCTGGATTCCGGATATGTAGACAGCTTCAGATATTTATATCCGGATAAAACGGAAGCCTATACATGGTGGTCCTATATGCATCATGCGCGCAATACGAACGCCGGATGGCGAATTGATTATTTTATTGTATCGGAATCCATAAAAGGCCGCATTGAGGACAGTATTATTTATTCGGATATTTTAGGAAGCGACCATTGCCCGGTAGGATTGCTTTTGAGCGGCGTTTCATAATTTGATTCTATATGATTTGTCTGTTAAAATAGGTTTATGTTAATATAAACCTATTTTTTCATTTTCATTTTTAAAATAAAATAGTGGGAGATGGGGCATGAAACTTTCTTTATTTGCGCATTCTTACATGGACAAACCGTTTGCCGAGATGCTGGATATTGTTAAGGCCAAAGGCCTGGATGCGGTGGAAGTAGGGGCCGGCGGACTGACCGGGAAAAACCATTGCGACCCAAGGGCGCTGCTTGATGACGGTGATCTTGAAAAACGCTTTTTAGAAGCGCTTTCAATCCGCGGGATGGAGATATCCGCGTTGAGTGCACACGGAAATCCGCTTCATCCCGATCGCTTGATAGCTGCGCAGCACGACCAGGATATTAAAGATGCGATCGACCTGGCCGCTAAATTGGGGATCGGGAGGATCATTACTTTTTCCGGATGCCCGGGAGACAGCGAAGACGGGAAATATCCCAATTGGCCGGTATCGCCCTGGCCGCTGGATTTCCAGGACGTTTTAAAATTCCAGTGGGAAAAGAAGCTTATTCCATATTGGAAAAAGACGGGGCGCTATGCTCTGGACAAGGGCGTAAAAATTGCTTTGGAGCTGCATGGAGGATTTTCCGTTCATACACCGGCTACTATGATCCGTTTAAGGGAGGAAACAGGCATGCGCTCCCTGGGCGCGAATGTGGATCCCAGCCATTTGTGGTGGCAGGGCATAGACCCGGCTATGGCCATACGCCATATCGCGCAGGCGGATTGCCTGTTTTATTTCCACGCAAAGGATACCCGCATCGAACAAAAGAACGTGGATTATTACGGACTTACGGATATGCAGTCTTATGCGAATGTATCCGAACGTGCGTGGCAGTTCAGAACCATTGGCTACGGTCATGATATGAACGTTTGGGCCAATATAGTCAGCACGCTCCGCATGATGGGGTATGACGACTATGTAAGCATTGAGCACGAAGACGCGTTGATGTCTTTGGACGAGGGCATTGAAAAGGCCATAGCAAATATACGCTCCGTATGTATGTTTGAGGAAGCGGCCATCCCACTGATGTTTACAAAATAAGAAGAAAGAGTGTTTTGATATGAAAAAAAGAAAACTTGGCGCACTTGAAGTGTCTGAAATAGGGCTTGGATGTATGGGTATGTCCGACTACTACGGCCCGGGAGATGACGCGGCCTCGGTGTGTGTGATTCGTGAGGCCATTGATATGGGGGTAACATTGCTGGATACGGCGGATGTGTACGGCTTAGGACGCAATGAGGAACTGGTGGGCAAAGTCGTGCAGGGCCGCAGGAAGGGTGTGGTGATCGCGACCAAGTTTGGAAATGAGAAAAATTTCAACGGGCAGTTTGTGCGGGTGAACGGCCGGCCCGATTATGTAAAGAGCGCCTGTGAATCCAGCCTTGCACGCCTGAACGTGGATGTGATAGACCTTTATTACCAGCACAGGGTGGATCCTGCCGTGCCCATAGAGGAAACGGTGGGTGCGATGGCCGATCTGGTACGTGCGGGAAAGGTGCGCTTCTTAGGCCTTTCTGAAGCAGCAGCCCAAACCATCCGGCGGGCGCACAAAGTGCATCCTATTGCGGCCCTGCAAACCGAATATTCGCTTTGGACGCGGGATGTGGAAAAAGAGATACTTCCCGTTTGCCGGGAACTCGGGATCGGTTTTGTGCCGTACAGCCCGCTTGGGCGCGGATTTCTGACCGGGAAGATCCAAAACACAAATGGGCTGGATCAAAAAGACTTTCGGCGGATCGCGCCGCGCTTTGCAGAAGAAAATATCCGGAGAAACCTTGTCCTGGTAGAAAGGCTTCAAGAGATTGCCCGTGAAATAGGCGTGCGGCCCGCCCAGCTTGCTCTGGCGTGGCTTCTTGCACAGGGGGACGATATTGTTCCTATCCCGGGTACGCGTCATTCGGCGTATTTAGAAGAAAACATTCTCGCCGCAGGCATTACGCTTTCAAAAGAGGAAAAAGAACGTATTGAATCGGCCGTCCCGTGGGCAGAGGTAGCCGGTATGCGCTACCCCGAGGCGGGCATGAGAAGGCTGGGACTTTAAAAAGGCATGGCGCCTTTTGGGTGTGCTTATTGGGCGGTTGTTTCACTTTTGTCTTTTTTACACAGCAGCCTTAGCCCGAAGACTATCAAAAAAATACCTACAGCCATATTCAAAAAGTTCATAATGATTTGTGGCAAAAAGCCGCTGCATATGGTTCCCAGAAATGCGACCGCTGTTAAGAAAATTATCGTTGCCATCACGCAACCTGCGGCAAATAAGAAAAGCTGATTCGTATTCCACTGGTTTTCCATCATTTGTGCAGAGAACATACCGCTCCAAAAAACAATGGTCAAGGGATTTGATGCCGCAAGCAGCAATCCTTGAATAAAGAGGTTCCCGTTTGCCGCATTTGATAGCAACGCAGTGCTTGGGATAAAAGATACGTTGAAGACGCCTGATAGTATGTTTGCTCCAAATAAGATCAGCACTGAGCATCCTATCAGTTTTATAGTTGCCGTTACCTTTGTCTTATTGATGACAGAAACTATGCCAACGCTGGATAAAGCAATATATAAAGCATCAATAATTGCAATGGCAAAAACAAGATGCAGGCTGCGAACAAAACCATATGTAGCGGAAGCGTTAAACACCATTAAGCACATTGGCCCAATAGAAAATTGTAACAGCATTCCAAATTTAGGGCCTCTCAGGATCATAATGCTGCTTTCCTAAAAATTGATTTCTTCTTTTAAAGTCTTCAGTGCAATAACGGTATTTGAGCTTGAAACGCCCGGGATTTTTTTTAGTTTATTTGATAAAAAATCTTCGAGGGCTTGCGTATCCTCAATGACAACCTTTAATAAATAATCATATACACCCACAATGTGATGACATTCTAAAACGCAATTATGCTGCGTGATAGTGTTTCGAAAATTATCAATATTTTCCGGACCTTTTATATTCACAAAGATAAAAGCCAAAAGATTTTTTTCTGTTTTTTTTCGATTTATTTTAATCGTATATTGCTGAATGATTTCTGCCTGTTCCAACTTTCGAATCCGCTCAGCAACAGCGGGAATCGACAGGCTGACTTTTTTACTGATCTCAGAGGCGGAAGCCCTTCCGTTTTCCTTAAGCTCATTAAGAATAGCACAATCAATTGCATCCATTTTAAACGTTCCTTTTAAGTTATAGTATCATAATCGTAATAGTAAATAAATATTTTAAATAAATACAATAATATATTAAGTATTTTTATAATAATATTAAAATTTTTAAATAGAGCGTGCAGATCTTTTTTCTATGCGTGCAAATCAAAAAGTTATTTGCAGCTATTTTGCAAAATATGAGCGTTTATCCGGTTATTTAAATTTAGCAATTGATTTTTATACACTCTGCGCATCCTTTTCATATGGGAAATGGCAATGAAGCTCGGGATGATATTCGGCAGACAATTTGGATACGGGCTTTGAGAGTAAGCCTAAGAGGGAGAGGGCGCTGAAACCGGAACTGATCTATATACAGGAGAGCAGCTAGGCTGCCTGAATCATGCAGGCAAGTATGAAAAATTGATGGAAACAGATTGTTTTTATAACATGAAGCAATTGTTTTGTTGCGCCCCCGGCTGTTTATAAATGTGATAGATCACAATAAAGGGGGGGTTTAATTGAAAAAAACCGTACTTATTTTGCTTATTATTGCCAGCGCATTCTTAGTTTTCGGATGCAGTTCGAATACCGACGGAGAAGCGCAGACATTGCCTTTGGCAGAAGTAAAGGAATATGAGGGACAGGATCTTTCATCTATTGCCGATTTTAGGGAGAATTCTATTTCCGGTCCACAGGATGTGGACATTGATACCTACCGCCTGGAAGTAGGGGGCCTGGTGGACATGCCGCTTTCCCTGACGTATGACGATGTGCTCGGGGAAGATCTTTATCAAAAAGTTGTGACCCTCAACTGTGTGGAAGGCTGGAGCGTTGATATCCTTTGGGAAGGCGTAAAAGTGGCAGATGTTCTTGACCGGGCCGGTGTGCAGGAAAATGCGAATACAGTGATTTTTTATGCGGTAGACGGATATACGACGTCTTTGCCTTTGGACTTTATTTTAAATAATGATATTTTGATGGCGTATAAAATGAACGACGTCGTTCTTCCGCCTGAACGAGGCTATCCATTCCAACTTGTTGCGCAGGACAAACTGGGATATAAGTGGATCAAGTGGATCAATAAAATCGAACTTTCAAACGATCCATCTTACGAAGGCTATTGGGAAAGCAGGGGCTTTAGCAATGAAGCTGATGTGTAGAATAGATAAAATTTTAAATTGGGTGCTCGGTGTATTTTTCATTTTATTTATTCTGACCGGGTTTGATATCCAACAACGCTTTATGTTTCCGCAGATTTCATCGCTTATCCATTTGGAATGGTTTGTTTTGCCTGCTTTAATTGCATTTGGATACCACACGATCTATAAAATAGCCATTCGCATCCGGGCTGGCGACCGGTTTTATATATTAAAGTGGGTATTGTTGGGGGCGTATACCGGATTTATTGTCTGGATGATCGGCTATTTCATTTATTATAAATGGATTCTGTGAAATTTTGTAACAATCCTATTTTGAAGATACCTGCGGCAGAGGGCGGGTATCTTTTTCTTTTAAAGTCCAAATGCCATGCAAAATAGCCTGATCTGATCATAAAATATTAAGTGAACAAACCCCTTGTGACAGGAAACGCAAATCCATTTATGAAATTTGATAAAAAATTAACAAAAGTGGTTGCATTTTCGATTTTGATAGAATATACTTAAAATTAGTGGGACTATATAATGTTTCATCTCTTTGACATCTTAAGCGTTTTAAAAGCAGAATAATTTAATTTAAAATGTTTACGCAAAAGGTTACTTCTTTTTTTAAACATATTTTTATTGCATCCATTTACTGAAACGTAAAACATCTTTGCAGTTTGAGCCGGGCGAACAATCAAATATTGTTTTTCACAACAGCCGGATTTGCGGCACGGGAATGAGAGAATAAGAAAGCGGCAAAAAATCAGCTTTTTGCAGGCTTATTTCTTATACCCTTTAAGAAAAACGATGCAGGAGTGAAGTCCGGCTCGGGAGAAACTATTTGGTTTTTATAATAAGTGAAAAAGGAGTTGGGTGATTTTATGCAATTGAAATCTATCATTGAAAAATACGGAAGGTCTTCGGAAAATTTGATTCATATTTTGCTTGAATACCAGGAGGGTAAAGAATCTAACTTTATTTCTGAGGAAGAAGTAAAAAGAGTGGCAAAAGAGTTAAACGTTACGCAGAGCCGCGTTTACAGCATTATAACGTTTTATTCTATGTTTTCTACCACGCCGCGTGGAAAGTATGTGATTCAAGTTTGCAGCGATGTTCCCTGTTATGTGAACGGCTCGGTGGATGTTGTGCGGGAATTGGAAAATCTTTTAGGGGTATCTCCGGGAGAAACGACTCCGGACCGAATATTTACCGTGGAACGTACCAGTTGTATAGGGTGCTGCGATATTGCGCCTGCCATGCGTATTGGTGAAGAACTGTATGGCAATTTGACACCGGAGAGCATAGCAAAAACGATTTCGTTTTACAGGAGGAAATACAATGCAGACAAAGAATGAACTTACGAAAACAATTGTAACGGCCCGGTGCGGAAAGATTGATCCGGCATCTATTGACGCTTACATTCAGGCGGGCGGATACCAGGCTCTCAAAAAAGCGCTTGAGGTGACCCCGCAAAGTATTGTGGAAGAAGTGAAAATTTCCAAGTTGCGCGGAAGGGGCGGCGCGGGATTTCCCAGCGGGGCCAAAATGGAAGCGGTGCTGAATACTGAAGAATCTCCTAAATTTTTGGTGTGTAATGCGGATGAAGGGGAACCCGGAAATTTTAAAGACAGGTATTTGATGGAACATGATCCGTATCAATTAATAGAAGGACTTACGATTGCAGCGTATGCCATGGGGATGGATAAGGGATTTATTTATATCCGCGGGGAATACAACCGGCCGATTGCCCTGGTATCCCGTGCTTTGAAGAAGGCCGAAGAGCATCATTTTTTGGGACAAAATATTTTGGGAACGGATTTCAGCTTTGAAGTTGAGGTGCGGTCGGGAGCGGGCGCGTATATTTGTGGTGAAGAATTTGCTTTGATTGAATCTTTGGAAGGAAAAGCCGGACGTCCCCGGAACAAACCGCCGTATCCAACGATATCCGGAATCTACAATAAGCCGACACTTATTAATAACGTTGAGACCTTTTCCAATTTACCGTATATTCTCAAAGAAGGGGGAGAAGCCTTTTCAAAAATAGGAACAGAATCTTCTACGGGTACCCGGCTGGTGAGCCTTTCCGGAAACGTTAATAAAAAAGGCGTTTTTGAAGTCCCGTTTGGTATTTCTGTGCGCGAGGTCATAGAAGAGTTGGGCGAAGGCGTGAACGATGGCCGAGATATAAAAATGGTGCAGGTAGGCGGAGCTTCGGGGCCGTGCCTTCCGGACGGCATGCTGGATATACGTTTGGATTACGAAGTGTTTGCACATAACGGGCTTTCAATGGGAGCAGGTGCAATCATTGTGATAGACGAGCGGTTTGATGTCCTGGAAATTGTGCGGCAGATTATGAAATTTTTTCGCCATGAATCTTGTGGAAAATGTACACCATGCCGGGAAGGAAACAGGCAGATTCTAAGGATACTGTATAAATTTATTTCTTTTACCGCGACGCATCATGATTTGGACTTGCTTGAGTCCGTTTGTAATGTAATGGCGCAGACATCTTTTTGTGGCCTGGGACAGGCGGCACCGACAGCCCTTTTGTCTACTTTGAAATATTTCCGGGAGGAATATACATCCAGAATAGTAGAGGAGATGAACGCATAATGATTGATATTACGATTAATGGGAAACAAATGACGGTTCCACATGGAATCACGATACTAAAGGCGGCCAAAATGGCCGGAATAGATATTCCTACGCTTTGTTACCATCCGGACCAGTTTGTAAAGGCAAATTGCCGGGTATGCATAGTAGAAGTGGAAGGAGATAAGAGTTTGCCCAGTTCCTGTTCTACCGAAGTAAGACAGGGCATGGTTATCCATACCAATTCTTCCCGTGTACTGGAAGCACGGAAAGTTATTTTGGAATTGCTGCTTGCAAACCATGATGCGGAATGCCTTACCTGCCACCGGAATCTGAATTGCGAATTGCAGCAGATTGCGAACCAGGCGGGCGTAAGGGTGAACCGATTTGAAAATGTGCTTGAAAAATTGCCGGTGGATACAAGCAGCCCTTCCATCGTGCGTAATTCCAACAAGTGTGTGAAATGCGGCCGGTGCGTAGATATTTGCCGGGACGTGCAAGGGCTCAATATTGTAGAAAAAATAGGACGCAGCGGTGAAATCGAAGTAAAACCTACCTTTGGAAAATACTTGTCCGATGTGGCGTGCGTAGCCTGCGGACAATGTTCCACGGTATGTCCGGTAGCAGCAATTTATGAAAAAGAAGAAATTGAAGAAGTGTGGGAGGCGATCAATGATCCTGAAAAGCATGTAATTGTTCAGACCGCACCTGCCGTACGGGTCTCGATTGGGGAAGAGTTTGGGATGGAACCGGGCAGCGTTGCGACCGGACGGATGGTTTCCGCTTTGCGAAGGCTGGGTTTTGACAAAGTTTTTGATACGGATTTCACGGCTGATCTTACGATTATTGAGGAAGGCAATGAACTTTTGCAACGCATAAAGAAGGGAGGGGTACTGCCTATGCTGACTTCCTGTAGCCCGGGGTGGATCAATTTTATTGAACAGTATTACCCTGACCTTTTGCCGCATGTTTCTACGTGCAAATCGCCGCAGCAAATGTTTGGAGCATTGGCAAAAACTTACTATGCAGAGAAATCCGGCATTGATGCAGAAAACATTTTTTGTGTTTCAATAATGCCCTGCACCGCAAAAAAATATGAAGCGGGACGCAGTGAAATGCGGGTAGATGGAGAACACAGAGATGTGGACGCCGTGCTGACGACCCGGGAACTGGGACGGATGCTTAAACAGGCAGGTATAGATTTTGCGCAACTGGAAGATGAAGAATATGACGATCCTTTTGGTATCACTACCGGAGCGGCTGTAATATTTGGCGCAAGCGGCGGCGTAATGGAAGCTGCACTTAGGACGGTATATGAAGTGGTGACGGGAAAACCTCTGTTACGCATTAATTTTCATACAATAAGGGGGCTCGGAGGAATTAAGGAAGCTGAAATAAATTTGGATGGAACAACGGTCAAGGTAGCGGTTGCGCATTCGCTTTCAAATGCGCGCGAAATGATGGAGAGGATCAGAGAGGGAAGGGCGGATTATCAATTTATTGAAGTGATGTGCTGCCCGGGCGGCTGTATCGGCGGCGGCGGACAACCTTATCATACAACAGATGATATTCGTATGAAACGTATCGTTTCAACCTATCATGTCGATGAAGATCTTCCGCTACGGAAGTCTCATGAGAATCCCGCTATCAAACAGCTTTACAGTGACTATTTAATTGAACCTTTGGGCGAGAAATCTCACCATCTGCTACATACATCTTATACGGACAGGAGCAAATAACAAATGACCTGCTAAAGAAAGGGCCGTATTCAGAATTGTTGAGCGGCCCTTTTTAAATATAGCATACGGGGAAAAGAAAGGAGAAGGGGAGGAATGCAAAAGCCTGGCGGTTATTTTGACTTTTTATAGATTTGGAAAAGGCGATATGAATGTTTTTCTTTTTAAACAGTGGTATAATTTATAATTAGAATATGATATAATAAAAAATACATTAAAAGAAAAGTAACGGGAACGGACATCATATTAGCATTTGCCCGGTGCGAAAACACGACGGAAATTCCATTAAAAATTATATTTTGAATTTTAGGGATTTATTATTGACATCCAATTTTTAATGTGTTAGTATTTATTCAATCCGATGAAATAATTAAATATTTCAAATATTTTTAATAAAGCAACTTCTTTAAGACACATTATTACAAAGACGTAGAATACAAACTTAATAGAGAACATTCCAAAAAACTGGACAATTAAAAAAGGAAGGTTGTTTGAAATGGAAAAGGTTAGGATAGGCGTAATCGGCCTTGGGTGGTTTGGCGAGATGCATGTAGAAACCTACCGGGGCGTGCACGGTGCACAGGTAACGGCAGTTTGTACCCGAAGGCCGGGCCGGTTAGCAGAAATCGCAAAAAAATACGGTGTTACAAAGACGTACCAGGATTACAATGATCTGCTTTTGGACCCGGAGATTGATGCGGTTTCCATCTGTACACATGCGAAAGACCATCTTGCGCCCATGTTGGCTGCTATGAAATCGGGAAAACATGTCTTGTTGGAAAAGCCAATGTCTGTCAGCCTGGATGAATGCGACCAGATATTAAAAGCATCTGAGCAATGCAAACAAAATTTGATGGTTGGGCACATTTGCCGCTTTGAGAACAATTACGCCGTGGCGAGAGATGAAATTAAAAGCGGGCGCATTGGCGATATACTTTCCATTTACAGCCGCAGAAATGTGGGAGCGGCCAGAGCCAACTCTCATTTATTTGTTGTATCTTCCATTACAGGAGATGCGGTGCATGATATTGACATTATGAACTGGATGGTGGGAGAAAAAGCGAAGACAGTTTACGCAATGGCACGTACGGCCGCCGATGTTCCCAACCCGGATATAGGGTATGTGAATATTAAATACGCCGACGGTACACTGGGTATGGCCGAAAGTCAATGGACACTGCCAAACGGTTCTCCTTTTGCCATTGATGTAAAAATGGAAATTATGGGCACAAAAGGTGTGATTTATATTTGTGATCCTTCACAGCCGCTGATTATTGACGACGGAGAACGCCGGGATATTCCGGATACGGTTTATTGGCCGCTGGTTCATGGGGAGCGCGCCGGCGCCCTGCATGCTGAACTGCAATATTTTGTAGACTGTATCCATAAAGGCGTGAAACCCACAATTACTACGCTGGATGAGTCACGGGAAGTGATTAGAATCTGCAGTGCGGCTGAAAAATCGGCCCGGTCAGGAAAAGTTATTGAACTTTAGAAGCAGAAGCTTTTTTGAATCATAAAGGAGAGGTAAAAAATGGACGCTAGGCTTACTATTTCCCGAAACGAATACGACCAGAGGGTCGCTTGTGTGCAAAAAGAAATGCAAAAAGAAGGGATAGACCTGCTGGTGGCGCATGCCTGCGAGTGCGAATCCGCAAATGTTCGTTATCTGACCAATTTTTGGGCAGTCTTTGATTTTGTGGGCGTGCTTGTTCCGCGCGAAGGGAAGCCGATCTTATTAACCGGCGGTCCAGAATCTTACGATTTTGCAAAAGAATTTGCCCAGATTGACGATATACGCGTTCATCCGCTTTATGTTGAAACCAGTGCGCCGGCGTTTGACAAGCCGGCAGAAGCGTTTGATTTTACGATGATCTTAGAGGAGTTAAGGAAGCGTTTGCCGATCCGTACGATCGGGATGGCTAATCCCAATATTATTCCTGAAAAAATTGTGGAAGATATCAAAAAAGGAGCAGGCGCAGGTGTCCGGTATGTGGATGCGCAGGATACGATCATGCGTTGCCGCTGGCACAAAAGTGAAGGCGAAGTTGCTCTTTTGAAAGAGGCATATCGGATTACGGAAGAAGGAATCAAGGCCGCAGTGGAATTTATCCGTCCAGGCATTCGGGAGTGGGAAGTAGAGGCGGCATGGCGAGGAGAGATATACAAGCTGGGCGCGGAAGGAACCAGTTATTCCGTATGGGTGACATCCGGGCCTTCCACTTATCAGAGCCTGTGCAAGTCAACCGACCGTGTGATTGAAAAAGACAGCATGGTGCAGTTGTCTTTGGGGGCAAAATACCAGGGCTATTGCGGAAATATGTGCCGAGGCATTGTGCTTGGAAAAATTCCGGACCGGCATTTGCATATGATGAAGGTTTGCATTGAAAGCTTAAATGATACGGCTGCCATGATGCGGCCCGGCGTGGAATTTGCGGAAGTTTATGATAAGTTTATGGCAAAGCTTAAGAAAAATGGATTTGAAGGGTTAAATTTATACGGACCTGCCCATGGTACCGGTATGCAGGAAGTAGACGGCCCGTGGGTGGATAACCGAGGGGGCATGGTGTTCGAGCCGAATATGGTTTTTAATATTGATATCTGGGTTGCGGACAGTGAATTTGGGATTCGTTATGAGGACGGTGTTTTGGTAACGCAGACCGGACTGGAACAGCTTTCGACATACGGAAGAGAAATTCTTTACAGGTAGGCAAAAGATGGATAAAAGAGACAATGTGATTGAAGAACGGCTGGTCGGGCTGGTCCGTTCATTGGTGGATATTCCGACAGAAAATCATCCGCCAAAAGGGGATGAAGCGTCAGGGCAGGCATATATAAAAGAAATATATGAAAAGATGGGGCTTACCGTAGAGGAATTTGCTCCTTCCGAGATCAGCGGTTTTGCTGGGAATCCCGCGTTTCTTCATGAAAGAGATTTGGCCGGACGCAAAAATGTAGTTGGCGTTTGGAAAGGTACGGGCAAAGGAAAATCATTGGTGCTCTCCGGGCATATGGACGTAGCCCCAAAAGAACCGCTGCCCTGGACGGTATGCGAACCTTTTTCCAGTGTGGTGCGGGACGGAAAAGTATACGGCCGAGGATCCAGCGATATGAAGGGAGGCCTTGCCTGTGCGGCAACGGCAGTGATGACGCTTAAAGAAAGCGGGTTTATCCCACAGGGTGATATTATCTTAGAAAGTGTTGTCGATGAAGAGTATGCCAGCGGAAACGGAACGATTGCATCCCGGCTGAAAGGATATAATGCGGATTTTGCTGTTGTACTGGAACCAAGCGGAATGATGATATGTCCTGCGAATGTCGGCAGCGTGATGCTTAACATATCTATTGCCGGCAATCCCGGTATGCCGTATACAAAAGAAAAAATATTTAACGTGTCCTATGCGCTCGGGGAGTTGCTTTTGGCAATACGCGACCTGGAAGAAAAGCGTGAAAACGAAGCCTATCCGCCTCTTTGGGAAGAGGCGGTTCAAAAACGAAAAATGGTAATTACAAAGGTTAAAGCAGGAGAGATAAAGCCGCATGGACAGTTAAGCTCTCCCATAGATGCCTGGCTAGAAGTTTCGGTTCAGACATATCCTGGGGAGACGATGCAATCGGCAATTGATGAAGTTGTATCTTTTATTGGCGGAAGGCTGGGAGAAGAGGCAAAGGTTACGGTTAAACCGCTTTATCACTATGTGGCCCCGGCGGACACTGCAACGGATCATCCGGGAGTGGTAGCTTTGGAAAGTTGCGCAAAAAACCATATTGAGGATGCACGGATCACCTGTGCGCCCTTTCCGTGTGATTTGTTCGCTTTTCAAAAGTACGGGGATACGCCGGGTGTTATCTTTGGCCCTTCAGGTGGAAATTTACATGGACCGGATGAATGGGTAGAGATAGACAGTTTAAAAAAGACGACGAATACATTGTGTGATTTTATCAGGCAATGGTGCGGCTGAAAGAAAGAGATTTGACCCCTAAGCGCTTAAAAGTGCATTAAGATTGTATGGATCCGGCGAAGGAGCCGGGTAACATAAAAAAAAACCAGAGGAGGAAAAAAGATGACGAAAAAGATTGTAGCGATTGTAGTTGCGGTTTTGATGGTTGTAGTGGTATTTGCCGCTTGTACAACCACAACGACGGAGGAATCTTCCGCACCGGCAAGTGAATCCGCTTCTGCATCGGAATCGGCTTCGGAAGCTTCGGCTGAGGAGAGCTCCGCTGCTCCGGCAGAAAGCTATGTTTTTGCAGACTTGGCTTACAACATGGCTGATATCTGGAACGCATACAGCGTAGAAGCCTTTACATGGGCAGCCGAGCAGAAAGGCGTAGAAGTGAAAGTTGCTGATGCGCAGAACGATCCGGAAAAACAGGTTTCTCAGGCAGAGCAGTTTATCAACGAAGGTGTTGACGGTATGCTGGTATTCCCCTGCACGCCCGAGAGTGCTGCGACTATCGTCCGTATGGCGAATGAGGCGGGCATCCCGGTTGCTATTGAGAACATCTTCCTGTCCGATACGGCGGCTGAAGGCGTTGTAGGCCAGGTGGCATGTCAGTACAGAGATATTGGTTATGCCGCTATTGAGTATGCAGCTACGACCTATCCCGGATGCAAATTGCTGTATGTACACGGCGGCGCAGGCATGGGCGTTTACGAAGATTATAAAATCGGCGTAGACCAGGCCTTGGAAGATTATGCGGCCGACGTGGAAATGGTTGGATTGATCGACGGCAAATGGGAGACTGAGGCTGCTCAGAATGTTACGCAGGACTTTATCACTTCCGGACAGTCTGATTTTGACGTGGTATTTGCCAATAACGGTCTTGAGGCCAAGGGCGTATACAACGCTTTAAAAGATAACGGGATGGAAGATATTCCGATCATCTCTACCGGCGGTTCTCCGGATGACTATCAAATGATGGTTGATAAGATAGAGTCTGCGAATATGACGGCTCCCGTTAATATTCAGGGTGAGATCGGATTCAGGTTCCTGTGGCAGACCGTAAATGGCGTTGAAATTGAAGAAACCAAGATTCCGTTGCCCATCATTCCTATTGACCAGAATAATCTGGATGAATGGATTTCCTGGGATGATTATCAGGCAGCTTATGATTACATAGGCGGAATTGAACCGTAAGAAAAGTCAGACATAAACTTGGCAGGCAGGCGGCCGATGCAGGCAGCCTGCCTGCAATAAATCTTTATCCACTCTAATAAAGGTCAGGTGATACTGGATGAATCAAACGCCGGTCATTGAAATGATCGATATCGTCAAGACGTTTCCCGGAGTGAAAGCGCTCGATAATATGTCTGTAGATCTTTTTCCAGGTGAGATTCATTGCCTGGTAGGCGAAAACGGTGCAGGCAAGTCTACGCTGATGAAAATTTTGTCCGGCGCGTACAGGCCGGATAGCGGGAAAATAATTATCAACGAAAAAGAATATAATCATATGACCGCTGCGCTCTCAAGAGAGCTGGGGATCAATATTATATATCAGGAAAATCTTTTGGTGCCATGGATGAATATTGTGGAAAACATATTCATCGGACAGGAAATCACAAAAAACGGTTTTGTAGATTTCAATAAGGAATTTGAGATTTCGAAAGAGCTTTGTGATTCAATACATTTGAATCTGAACCTGAATAAAACAGTTGACAAACTGAGTGTGGCAGAGCAGCAGTATGTCAAGATTATAAAGGCGCTGAGCACGAAACCCAAGGTTTTGATTATGGACGAACCGACATCCATGTTCAATGTAGAAGATGCGGGTAAGGTTTTGGAGATGGTGGAGCATATTGCCAAGAATGGCGTGAGCGTCTTGTATATATCCCATTTTCTAAAAGAAGTGAAACAGATTGCCGACAGAATCACAGTAATCCGGGACGGCAGTCCGATCCGCACATATGATAATTCAAAAAAAGATGTGGATCTTGACCGTGTGGTAAGTGATATGGTCGGCCGTGAAGCATCTATGTTTTATGAAAAGGAATATCATGCCATAGGTGAAAGAGCATTTGAGGTGGTTGACCTCAAGATGTCGCCGGACGCGGAACCGGTAAGCTTTTATATTAAGAGGGGAGAAATCCTTGGAATGGCCGGTATGGTGGGGTCGGGCAGAACCGAGATTGCGAACGCCATCGTAGGTGCAAGCAGAAAATATGGCGGAAAAATTGTTTATAATGGAAAGGAACTCAATATTAACAGCCCGGTAGATTCAGTTCAATACGGAATCGGATATATTACGGAAGACCGGCAGCACAGAGGGTTGATGCTGGGCGCGCCTATTGCGGAAAATCTGGCTGTGGTTGGGTTGCAGACCAAAATTAAGGGAGCATTCTTAAATGTTAGGAATATTATTCCTATGCTCAAAGGCGTCATAGAAGGGCTACAGATCAAGATGGCTTCTCCCATGCAGGAGGTAAAAAATCTCTCAGGTGGAAACCAGCAAAAGGTAGTTTTGGGAAAATGGTTGTTTACAGACTGTGATGTCTTTATCTTTGATGAACCTACACGCGGAATTGACGTAAATGCAAAATCTGAGTTCTATAAGATAATGACGCGTCTGGCCAGTGAAGGGAAATCCATACTGATGATTTCTTCAGACATGCCCGAACTTATATCAATGAGTGACCGGGTGGCGGTCATACGCAAAGGAGCGATTACCGCAATTCTTGAAAAAGATCAAATTACTGAAAATTCGATCATAAGACACGCTTTGGAGGTAAAAGAAGATGAGAAAGCCGGATGACAGCCTTGCGCTTAACCAAACGCATAACACAAAAGAATTATTTCGGGATCAGAGGGTCATACTGTTTATTCTGATCATATTGATTTCGGTGGTTGTAGGTCTTATCAATAATCGCTTTTTCGATGTGAAAAACTTGTTGTCCATATTTCAGTCGATTGCGGTTGGCGGTGTTTTGACAATGTCCATGGCTATGCTGCTTTTAAGCGGCGGGCTGGATTTATCCATAGGCAATATTATGATACTTGCCGGATGCACGATGTCTATGCTTTTAACGGGCGGAGGACAGACGGCTTCTTATGCGCCTGATTCCGCGATTGCCGGAGAAGAAGCCATATCGGCGACAATGGTTTCATTGCCCTTGGCAATACTTGCCGGATTTGGCGTTGCAATAGGAGCGGGAGCACTGAATGGCTTTATTGTTGCAAAGAGCAAATGCATGCCTCTTATCATTACACTGGGGATGAGCAATGTATATTATGGATTGGCGTTGCTGATGACAGGCGGGCAATATTTATCCTTTAATCTGGCATTTGAACCGCTGCGTGTATTAAAAATTGCAGAAGTCATTCCCATGACACTTATTATATTTATTGCGTTGGTCTTCTTTGCATGGATGCTTATTAATCGCACAAAATACGGACGAAGGATTGTGGCGATAGGCGGCAACGAGGAGAATGCACGCCTGTCGGGTATAAAAGTAGATAAATACAAAATTCTTACGTATATGATCAGCGGCGTTTTCTGCGGAATTGCTTCCATATTGTATGCGTCGCGCCTGGATTCCATTACGGCAGGCGGCGGTACAGGATATGAATTGACAGCTCTTTCGGCGGCCATCATTGGTGGCGTAACGTTTGACGGCGGAAAGGGAACGATCATCGGCGCATTTTTAGGCATGGTCTTTATGGGGCTGGTGGCTAATGCGATGAACATATTGGGAATTGATTCTTATGTGCAGATCAGTATATCGGGCGTCATTGTTGTGGTAGCCGTTATTATAAGCAACCTGGACAATTTGCGTCAGAAATAAATCTCATAAGAAGGAGGGGTTTATATGAAAAATGTTTTTGCAGGGCACACAAATTCTTATCACGGATTTACGCTGGAGCAAGCGCTTTCCGGCATTTCCAGAGCAGGTTTTAAGTATGTCGAACTTTCCGCGGTGCGGGGTTGGACCGAGCATGTGATGCCGGATATGAGCGCTGAGGAAAAAGCTAATGCAAAAGCGCTGCTGAAAAAATATGGACTCACACCTATCGGCCTTTCGGGACACTGCAATTTGATGGATGAAGCCAGGTTGGCGGATTTTGAGGAAAATATTGCGCTTGCAGCCGAGTTTGGATGCAAATACATTGTGTCTTCGACCGGAGAGGCTCATTTTGGAAAGGACGAAGTGTTTACAGACGACGGGTTGGTCAGGAATATTAAAAAGCTGATTCCGTCGTTGGAAAAATACGGACTGACCATGGTTCTGGAAATCCACGGAGAACATAATACCGGCGAAAAAATGTTTGCGTTGACAAAAAAAGTTGATTCCCCTTTGGTGGCGATCAACTATGATACGGCAAACGTCTACTATTTTGGCGGGAAAATACCAACCGATGATATCAAAATCTGTGCTTCCGGCGTGAAATATGTTCATTTAAAAGATAAAAAAGGGGAGCAGAAAGAATGGAATTTCCCGGGTGTCGGAAACGGAGAGTTGCCGCTTGCGGACTTTATGGACTATATGGACGCACAGGGCTATACCGGACCATATTCTGTTGAAATTGAGTATACGCAGGATTATTGTATGCGCGACAAGGATCAGCCCGGAGATATTGATAGAGCGGACAAGGAAATGGCGGATTCGTTTGCGTATCTTAAATCACTTGGACGAGTATGAGAAAAGAATAATTAACAAAATGAAAAAGGCGGAATGATCATGAATATATTGGGAATCGGGAGTCATCCCGATGATTTGGAAATTGGATGCGGCGGAACGCTGGCGAAATATGCCAAGCTTGGCCATAAGGTATTTATGTGCCACATTGCCAATGGAAATATGGGGCATGTTGTTATTTTACCTGATGAACTGGCAAAGATACGCAATAGGGAAGCTCAGCGTTCTGCGGAAATCCTTGGAGCGGAAGCTATCAGCCTGGATGTAGGAGATACACATCTTGAATCTTCTGATAAGGTGATTCGGGATAAACTGATCGAGGTGGTACGCTATACCAAGGCGGACGTGATCATCACGCATAATCCGGATGATTATATGCGGGACCATATGGAAGCGAGCCGATTTGCATATGATGTTTCATTTTGCACGACTCTTCCGCATATATTGACGGAGTCACCATATATGAAGAGTTTTCCTCCTGTATTTTATATGGATACACTGGCGGGAATTGGATTTGTACCAACCGAATATGTAGATATCACGGATGAAATTGAGATAAAACTGGAAGCCCTGGATTGTCATGAAAGCCAGGTGAAATGGATGCTCGATCACGATCATATTGATTTTCTGGACTTTGTGCGGACCTGTAATAAGTTTAGGGGATTGCAATGTTCCGTTCCTTATGCGGAGGGTTTCCGGCAGTATGCGGGCTGGCCGCGCTTCAGAACACAACGGATTTTGCCGTAAAAGGGATAGGGTATGTCTTGCAGATAGGATGGTGAAAAAATGGATTTATTATCTACGATCAAAGGTTCAAATATGGAAAACTATTTTCCAAAAGGATGGGACCTAAAGAAGCTGGATGAGTGCTGTTCGCATGGCCCGGGAGAGGTTATGGAACCGCAGAGTTTTTGGAACAAAGATTTCAGGCCGGTTTCATGCGAAGATGATACGGTTTTTGGCATGAAAATGGGGCATGAGATCGCGCTGACGATTAAAAAGGCCAAAGATGCAGGGAAAAAACTGGCAATGATTTTGCCGGTAGGACCTATGGGCATGTATAAATGGGCAGTTTATTTTTTGAAAGAATGGAATGTGGATGCCAAACATGTCTATGGGTTCAATATGGATGAATGGGCGGACGCCGAAGGCAACACCCTTGATCCCAATGAAAAGGGTTCTTTCCAAAATGCTATGGAGGATGCGTTTTACGGACCTCTGGGAAATCTGACCGTTCCGGTATCTCAGCGGAATTTTGCGACAAAAGCAAATCTGCCGACTTATGAAAAAAAGATTGAGGATTTGCGCACACAGGGCGCTGAGTTAGTGACGGTATTTGGCGTGGGGCGCTGTTTCCATATTGCTTTTTGGGAGCCGCATTTTGCGGGTGAATTTGCAAGTGTTGATGAATGGAAAAACCAAACGCACCGTCTGGGCGCAAAATTAAATCCAATGACAATTGAACAAAACGCCCTGCACAGCTTTAAGAGCAGAACAACACTGGTTCCCGCTTTTGCAAATACAATTGGTCCGGGACTGTTTTTGAAATCAGACTGGATCATAGGCGGATGTGACGGTACATACAATAGGGGTATGATGTGGCAGGGAATGTCTTTTTGGGCAACATTGCGTTATGGACCCGATATGTGGGTTCCTGCCAGCTTTATGCCCACGCTGCCGGGCAAATTGTTCTTTATTAAGGATTTGGCAGGACCGCTGGATGCGGATTGCAATTAAATAAACGACATCCATTTGAAAACATAGGGGCGGGCAGACATTGAACATCTGCCGGAAGTTCCTGTAAAAAAGCTGATTTTTTACAGGCATGTTTGTTGCACTTTTTAGTAGGCCACCTTTCAGTTAGAGACTTGTTTTGAGATAGTTTACTATAGTAACGGTACCGCTATTGCAGGGGGGTGAGAGAAATAGGATGACAGGATTGCAACAGGGGAGGCAAGATGAACCTTTGGAAAAAAATGAAACAAATGATTTTAAAAATTTGAAAGGAGAGAAAAAATGTCTGAAAAATATCCCAATCTATTTAAACCGCTGAGAATTGGTTCTATTGTTGCGAAAAACAGGATCAATTTTGAGCCGACTGCTATCAGCTGTTCCAATGCTGACGGTTCAGTGAGCGAGCTGGATATAGAAGTATATTCTGAGCTTGCCAAAGGTGGCTACAGCATGATCAATATAGGTGGTTGTACGCCTGATTCCAAAACCGGCCGCGTGACCGTGACCGGCGTAATTGTGGATGAAGACAATATGATTCCCGGTATGACTACGCTTGCAAATGCTATTCATAAATATGGGGCGCTGGCAATCCCACAAATCCAGCATCCGGGACGGCAGTGCCCGATGCCTAAAGGAAGTTATATGTCTACCAATGATATGGTGGTAAAGCTTCCCTGGTCGGCGGGGCATGAGATCGTATTTGCGAATGCAGAAGAAAAAGGCAAAGAGATCAAGGCAATGACGACTTCCGAGATACTTGATAACATTGAGATGTGGTCCCTGGCCGCGTGGCGGTGCCAGCAGGCCGGATTTGACGGTGTTTGCCTGCATGCGGCGCATGGATATTTGATGTCGGCGTTTTTAAGCCCTTACTTAAACCGCAGGATAGACCGTTTTGGCGGTGATTTTGAAAACCGGATGCGCTATCCGCTGTCTGTTATTAAAGAAATCAAAGATAAATGCGGGAAAGATTTTCCGGTTATGGTGCGCTTTTCCGCGAATGAATGGGTTCCGGACGGCATTGATACTGAAGAAGCTAAGAAGATCGCGGTTGCCTTTGAACAGGGCGGCGCTGATGCACTCGATTTGAGCCAATGCATTCAGGAAACGCCGGGTGCAGGCTTTGATCCCATGCAATATCAGGAGGGCTGGACAATTTATTCCGCGGAAGCAATTAAACCGCTCGTGAATATACCGGTTATTATCAGCCATCAGCTGAGATCGCCTGCGTTTATGGAAAGCGTGATTGCGGAAGGAAAAGCGGATATGGTAGGACAGTGCCGCCAGGCACTGGCAGATCCGTATTGGCCGCTCAAAGTGCAGCAGGGCAAAGAAGAGAAAATACGCAAGTGCATATCCTGCCTCACCGGATGCTGGCAGGAATCTTTAATGGCCAAGAAAAATATTGCCTGTGCCGTAAATCCGATCTGTGGCGATCTTGAATTTTATAAAATGGATAAAAGTAAAACAACGCATCCGCTCAAGATTGGTATTGTTGGCGGGGGACCGGCCGGTATGGAAGCAGCCCGATGGGCGATTATGAAAGGCCATAAACCCACCATTTTTGAGAAAAAAGCTGAAATGGGCGGAGCAATCCTTGGATGCTGTCTGGTGCCGGGCAAAGACAAAATGAAGTGGGAGGCCGATTGGCTTCGCAATGAAATTCGCGATCTGGGCGTAGAAGTAAAGATGAACCATGTACCTACTTTTGAAGAACTGAAGGGATACGATGTGGTTCTGAATGCAACCGGAGCAGTAAGCTATGTGCCTGAAGTGAACGGCCTAAAAGAAAAAGTTGTATCTATGGAAGACGCTTTCGCCTGTCCGAAGGTCAATTGTGAGTTTTATCCGAAAGACAGCGGCCGCAAACCCGCCAAACTGGGTGACAAAGTGGTTGTCTGGGGCGATCATTACGGTGCAGCCGACTTGGTAGCTTACCTGGGTGCTATTGGCAAGGATGTGACGGTAGTAACCGACCGGAAAGAATTTGGATCGAGCGTTGAAGTGATTCATATGTATGTATTGCGGAAACGTATGGCACAGGGTGACGCTGAAGCTCTTTCGTCCAAACCATACAAATATCCTGTGAAAGTCTTCCAAAGCGCAAGGCTGTATAACATTGGCGAGAAAGAAGTGAAAATCATTGATAACGCGATGAATATCACCACCATTCCCGCAGACGACATAGTTACCTGCAACATTAAACCCAATGTTGAAATGGCCGAGCTTTATGAAAAACTTGAGAAGGCCGGCGTGCCTGTGGTGACCGTAGGCGATGCAAAGAGCCCGAGAAACCTTCATGCTGCAATTAAGGAAGGCGCTTCGTTTATTCTGCATCTTAACCCGGAACATTATATTAAAAATCCGAATGGAGCATTGATGGATGATCTGCCGCTAGATGTTAAAGGAGCACTTGGGTTTTAAAAGAAAATAAAAGGGAAACGACAATTTGCGGTGCGTCCGGATTGGTTTTGGACGCACCGCAAAAAAGAATAGAAAAACATGACTGCGTTTCACAAGCGAAAGGAAAGGTGATTCATTATGGTGAATGTGGCGATTATTGGAACAGGTTTTATTGGAAATGCGCACGCTGCCGCCTGCCGCAATTCAAAAACTCTGAACCTGACTGCAATCTGCGATGTAAACGAAACGGCAGGGAAAAAAGCCGCAGAAGAATATAGCTGCGCCTATTACAAGGATGCAGAAGAGATGCTTAAAGAAGAAGAAATTGGCATTGTGGATATCTGCTTGCCCACCTTTCTGCATGAAAAGTTTGTTTTGCTGGCAGCAAAATATAAGAAAAACGTTATCTGTGAAAAACCCATTACGTTAAGCACAGAGTCGATGGACAAAATGATCAGCGCAACGTCCGAAGCAGGCGTACTGTTTATGGTGGCGCAGGTGATACGTTTTTGGCCCGAATATGTGAAAATAAAAAAATTATATGACCAAGGGAAATTTGGAGACATCAAAATGGTGTATGCAAGCCGGTTGGCACAGCATCCAAATTGGACCGAATGGCATAAAGATCCGAAAAACAGCGGGGGCGGACTGTTTGATCTGCATTTGCATGATATAGATTTTTTGCGATATATATTTGGAGAAGTTGAAAATGTTTACGCGGTCGGATGGCAGAGTGATACAGGATGCTGGAACCATGTAACGACTTCACTGAAATTCAAAAATGGCGTTCGTGCTGTGGCTGAAGGTGCGTTCGATATGACCGAAAATTATCCTTTTACCATGTCTTTTAGAATTGTAGGGGAGAGCCGGACGGCTGATTATAAGTTGATTGCAGGATTAAATCTTGAGGATGTCGGAAGCTCTATCCGTGAGGCAATGTTATTTGAAACGGGCAAAGAACCAAAAAAAATCCCTGTTGACACTTCGGTAGACGCCTACCAGGCAGAATTGGAATATTTTGCGGGTTGTGTTGAAAACGGAAATCCGGCGGCTGAAGTGCCTGTATCTGAATCCAGAGATGTGGTCAGGATCATACTGGCAATTCAGAAATCGCTGGAGACGGGCGAAGTAGTGAGCCTTTGAGGGGTAAGGAGGAGAAAATGAAAACGGCGGTCAGCTTTTTTACTTTTGAAGAAAAGGTAGATTTTCGCGAGGCAATGGAACAGTCAAAGAAAGCAGGATATGACGGAGTTGAGCCCATTTTAAGCGAAACGGGCGCCTTGAATATGAAAACAACAGAAAAAGAGATCCGTGATATGCGCGCTATGGCTGAAGACATGGGCCTTGAAATAAGCAGCGTAGGCGCGTGGAATCTTTGGACAACAAATTTGGTAAGTGATGACCCTAAAACAGCTTCTTATGCCAGGGATATTATAAAAAAGCAGTTGGATTCCGCTGCTATCCTTGGTGCGGATACAATATTGGTGATTCCGGGATATGTGGGCACGCCGTTCGCCCCCGGGGTTGTTCCTTACGATGTAGCCTATGAACGTTCACAGGAGGCGATCTCGTCGCTCGCAAAACATGCCGCAAGCGTTCGGGTTTCGATTGGCGTTGAGAACGTCTGGAACAAGTTCCTGCTTTCTCCTCTGGAGATGCGGCGATTTGTAGATGAAATTGATTCCGAATATGTCGGCGTTTATTTCGACGTAGGGAACATTATTTATATCGGCTATCCAGAGCAATGGATACGGATTTTGGGTGACAGGATCAAAAAACTTCATTTCTGTGATTGCAGGTTTGACGGTTGCGGCCTTTCCATGTTTGTGGATCTTTTGGAAGGTGATGTTGATTTTGAAGCAGTGATGCATGCCGCAAGGGATATCGGATATGACGATTGGGCGATTGTAGAGTTTTTGCCTAATTACAAGCGCTTTCCATATCAATCTATTATAAATGCCCGGTATTCTCTGGATGCCATATTAAATATAGAATGATGCGCGCGTCCTGTTTTTGAATGGAATAGACCAAATAAAACGAGCGGGGATGCGGTTTGATAAAATGGACCGTGCAGCATTATAAATAACTATTTTATAAATTTTAAGTAGGCTATATTGCATGCGATGTTAGTTTTTGTTATATTATAAACTGTTTGATTGAAAAGCCTAAGAGGTGCCTATGTTTGAGATTAGCAGCACAAGAAACCGAGTGAAAACCGGATTCTCACAACAGCAGACCAAAAGGAACAACACAATATTGCTGTTCAACCTTATCAGAAAAAACAGCCCGATATCCAGAATCATGCTCGCCGAGGCTACCGGACTTTCCGCTACCACGGTGTCTATGCTGATTGAGGACCTGATTGCTAATAATCTGGTGAGGGAGTTGGGTGAGGCTGAACCGATTGCAAGGGGCAGGCGTCCTATAATGCTGGAAGTAAACGCGACCGGCGGATATTTTATTGTAGTTGAAATGATCAATACGGGGCTGATATGCCATTTGTTTGATTTGAAAAACAGGCATCTTGATTTTATGCAGTACAGAATCAGCGGTGATTTGAAACCAAATGTTACTTCTGATTTTATTGGCCAGATGCTGTATAAAAAAGGAATCCCCCTTTCCATGCTTATGGGTATCAATGTGATTTATCCGGGTATTGTGGACAGGGCGGCAAAAAAAATGGTTTATTCCGTTATCGTTCCAACCCGTGATCTGCTGAACGAGAGTGAGATGAAACAACTGCAAGACCTATATCCGAATGCTGTATTTATGCTCAATAATTATTCCAGCGTAAGTGCTTATGGGGAATACATAATCAATGACTACGACTATAACAGAAGCTTGGTTGCCGTAAATATTTTTGAGGCGGTAGGCGCAGGTGCGATTTTTGTAAATGAAAAAGGCGAAAAGACAGTTGATTTTTCAATTGAACTGGGTCATATGATGATGGACAGAAACGGGCCGGTTTGCAAATGCGGAAACAGAGGATGCCTGGAAGCGCTGGTGGGAATATGCGCTCTTTTTAAAAGAGTAGAGCAGGCAACCGGTATTAACCTTGATTATACAGACGAATTCAATCATAGCCAAAATGTGGAAGCCATGAAAAAAGTTAAAGATATGGCGGACAGCGGAAATGAGGATGTGATTCGTATACTGGACGAAGCGGCCGAGTGGATTGCGCTTGCTCTCACAAATATGAACAACATAATTGATCCCGGGTACATATTTATTGGTGGAACTATTCGTTATCTGGGAGAAAATTTTTTGAATATGATCCGTGCAAAAATGAAAAAACTCAATTTAAAGCATACGGATTTTCCGAACATCATTAATTATTCACATCTGGACGGCGAAGAGCGCCTGAGAGGTTGCATCGCTATGATGATGGACGATATTTTTGCTCTGAGAATGGAAAAATAGCCGGAAGAAAGCGTCTTATATTTTCTTTTCGGACGCATGGGGACCGGACTTGTTCCTTCATTTCTTTTTACCGGGACTTTACGAATTCAAACCTGTCTTTAAGAAACCTGTATATTTCTAAATAAGAGTTTATGTACACAGATAAAATGTAATTTATGGTTATTGTTACAGTTATAAGGGAGGGATATTGTATGGAAAAGAAACAGGAAATTGTAATGAATGCGGCCGGGATTACAGAACTTGGTTTTCCCATGTGGCCACAGTTTGCCGAGGAGACCCTTGCTGATATTCAAAAACCAATTAAAAGCGGACTGGTGAATTATTGGACCGGAAAAAGAGGATTGGAATTTGAAGAAATGTTTCGAAAGTGGAGCGGGGCAGCCATGGCAGTTTCCACTACCAACGGAACGGCGGCCCTGCATGTAGGGATTGCCAGTTTGGGAATAGGACCGGGGGACGAAGTTTTAGTTCCTTCCTATTCATTTATTGCGTCCTCTTTTGCAATTGCGCAGGCGGGAGCCGTGCCGATTTTTTGCGATGTTACCGAAGATCATACGATTGACCCGGAAGATATTAAACGTAAAATCACTTCAAAAACACGGGGGATTGTAGTGGTCCATTTATATGGCGTGGTTGCCGATATGGATTCTATTATGAGGATTGCAGAAGAAAATGCCTTGTATGTGATTGAGGATGCCGCACAATGTATCGGTGGAGAATATAAGGGAAAAAAAGCCGGAACAATAGGGGATGTGGGTTGCTTTAGTTTTTGCCAGAGCAAGCATTTTACTACCGGAGGCGAAGGCGGTATGGTAGTTTCCAAAAGCGAGGATGTCGGCTGGGAGTGCAGATCCTTCCGTGATCATGGCTATGATGTGAAAAAGCGTATGAACATGCTGGCCTTGGAAGAAAAATTGCCTTATATCCACAACCGGGTCGGATTCAATTACCGTATGACTGAAATGCAGTCCATTATTGGCATTAATGAATTAAAACGTTTTGACAGCTGGAATTTAAAGCGCAGACTTCGGTATGCTGCCATGTATGATAAGGCATTTGAAGGAATGGCGGGAATACAAAAACTCCCTTATAATGACGATGAACGCAAAAATGCGTATTGGTGGTATCCGATCCTTCTGGATTTGAATACACTGGATATTGACGCGCCGGGTGTTGTTGAAAAGCTGCACGACTTAAAGGTTCCCTGCTATGGGATCCAGTGGCCCGAAGCATACGAGGAAATTGCATACAAAGAAAAGCATGGATTCGGAAGCAGCAAATTTCCGTTTGCGTCCAAGGAATATACCCGCGAAAATCTGGATTACTCAAAGCAAGTGTGCCCGGTTGCAAAATCGCTCCGTGCAAAAACGGTATGCCTGTTTTTGCACCCGACATGGGAGCAGGAACATATACGTTACTGCATAGAGGGGATGAAAAGCGTGATTGGGGATCATCTGAAATAGGAGGGATACCATGAAGATCAAATGGGGTGTTATCGGAGGCGGAGGCATTGCGGACCGCAGAACGATTCCGGGAATGCTTTTGGCACAGAACGCCGAACTTGCAGGCATCATGGAAGTAAATGAAGCGCTGGCGCGTCAACTGGAGCAAAAATACCAGGTGAAAGCCTACACGACTGTGGAGGAACTCATGGCCGGTGACTGTGAGGCGGTCTACATTGCTTCGCCTGTTGTTTATCACAAGGACCAGATATTGGCTGCGGCTGATGCGGGCAAACATATTCTTGTTGAAAAACCGGTCGCGCTTACTTCCAAAGACGCACAGGAAGCAGTTGAATACTGTGATCAGAAAGGCGTTTTGCTGGCGGCAGGGTTTATGATGCGATTTGCAGCTTACCACCAAAAAATTAAGCAATGGATTATTGAAGGCCGGTTGGGTGATATTGTGAATGCATCCGGCCAGTTTACCTGCTGGTATCCTGATATTGAGGGAGCGTGGCGCCAGAAAAAAGATCTTGCAGGCGGCGGTGCTTTAATGGATATGGGCGTTCATGTGATCGATTTGCTGCAATATGCGATGGATAGCAGGATCAAACGCGTAGGCGCATTTTGCAACACAAAAACTTTTAACTATGAGGTGGATGATTCCGCTTCTTTGCTGGTACAGTTTGAGAATGGTGCGAACGGCTGCATACATGCAAATTTTAATATTCCTGATGAGGCGTCGAAATGGCGGATAGAGTTTTATGGGACAAAGGGACGGATTATAGGTGATGAAACCATCGGCCAGGCAGAGGGTGGAGAAGTGGACGCTCTTTTTGTGGGCGGAGATGCCGCATACGATGCTGCACAGGATAAAAGAACTGCAGGAAAGCAAGATGCAAAAGTAGAATTCGGAAATATGTATACCAAAGAAATTGAATCCTTCAGCGCGTCTGTTTTAAATAAAAGACCGCTTGAATGTCCTGCACGGGATGCCGTATTTGTACAAAAAGTGGCGGAGGCCGCTTATCTGTCCGCTGCAACCGGCAGCTTTATCGATCTGTATTAGCAGAAAAAATAATATAAAAATTTATGGGAGAACGGTGGAAAAACTTCTATGTTGGAAAATTTTTTGAATAAGGAACTATCTATAGACCGGTATATGGAGAGAATAGGCTATGCAGGATCTCTTGAAAAAACGGAAACGGTATTGTTTGATATCCATGAAGCGCATTCATTTACTGTTCCATATGAAAATCTGGAAATCATGGACCGCAAACCGCTTAGTTTGGCTGCCGAATCTTTATATGACAAAGTTGTTGTTCGAAGGCGGGGAGGATATTGTTTTGAACTGAACGGAATGTTTTCATGGCTGCTTGCCAGGCTCGGATACGCTCCAAAAGAATATTTTGGACGCTGGGTGTGGAGAGAGCCCCTGCCGATTCCAATGAAGCGGCACAGAATATCAAAAGTAATTGTGGGCGGAACGCCTTATATATGTGATGTGGGCGTTGGTACGGCAACAAACGTGCGCCCGCTGATTTTTGAACCGGGACTTGTGCAGGAGCAATACGGGATATCTTTTCGTATTTTGAAGGATGAATTGCTGGGTTTCATGGTGCAGAGGAAAATGCGCGATGGAGAATGGGAAAATTTTTATTCTTTCACGGAAGAGGCTGTCCAGCCGATTGATTTTTATTATGCGCATTACTGGTGCACCACCAGCGCGGATTCTATGTTTTTAAACAGTACCATGGTGCACTTGCCTACCCGTTACGGAAGAAATACGATTGGAGATATTTTTGACCCGGTGGCAGCCGTCAAGGTGCGCGAATTCAGAGCAACGATGCCTGATGGCAGTGTTGGACGGTTTGTGCCGAGGACGAAAGAAGAGTATAAGGCGGCACTGGAAGAGATGTTTGGAATTGTTGAATAAGAAGAAAGGGGAAATGAAGTATGAAGATCGGCATATTGGGAGCCGGCGCGATGGGAAACGCGCATATAAACGGATTCCGTTCGATGGAGCGTCAGAACGGGGAGTATGCTGCAATCTGCGACATTGATGAGGCAAGATGCAGGGCATTTGGAGAAAAATATGGACTAAAAACTTATTTTGACCTGTATGAAATGTTGCATAACCCTGAGATTGAAATGGTGGATATTTGCCTGCCAAGTTTTATGCATGAAGAATTTGCCGTAAAAATTGCTGCGGCCAAGAAACATATTTTAGTAGAAAAGCCGATTGCGTTTACAGTAGAGGCTGCCCAAAATATTTATGATGCAGCCGAAAAAAATGGCGTAAGGATTATGGTGGCGCAGGTTCTTCGTTTTTGGCCGGAGTATCTTAAAATTAAGGAAATTTATGAAGCAGGTGAAATTGGCGATATTGTGACTATTTATGCTGCACGGCTCGGCCAGATGGTGACATGGGGCGAATGGTATAAAGATCCGGAAAAATCCGGGGAAACCCTGATGAATCTGACCCTTCACGATATTGATTTTTTGCATTATATGCTTGGCAAACCAAAATCGGTTTATAGTGCAGGACGTAAAGGTGAAAAAAACAATTATAACGATGTAATGAATATTTTTAAGTTTCAAAATGGTGTAAACGCAATGGTGGATGGAAGTTTCAGCATGACGGCGGGATATCCTTTCACCATGAGGATGCGTGTACTGGGAACGAAAGGAACGCTGGAATTTACTTTTATATCGGGAGAAAATATTGGCCCGGAGAGTACTTCTTCTCTTATTATGTATAAGCCGGATGACGGCGGCAAAAAAGTGGAAGTAAAAAGCTACGACGCATACGGAAGAGAAATCCAGTATTTTCTTGATTGCATTGCAAAAGGAAGCCCGACGGAGACGGTCTCTCAAAAAAGCATTCTGACGGTATTGTCTTCTGTAATTGCCGCAAAAGCGTCGCTTGCCGATGGATTGGTACATAACCTGTAAAGCGCCGGGTTTAAGGAGAGGAGCTCGTATGAACAGTAAAGAAAGGCTGTTTGCAAAGCTGGCCGGAAAAAAGACCGACCGGCTTCCCAATTTGAACATTATGATGCAGTTTGCGGCGCGGGAAATCGGTGTGCAGTACTCTGATTTCTGCAAAAAACACGAACTGCTGGTCAAGGGCAATATTGCCTGCGCAAAAAAGTATGGTATTGATTGCGTAACAACAATGTCCGATCCTATGCGTGAGGGCGCAGATCTGGGAATGGAAGTGATCTTTCCGGATGATGATGTTCCGTATTCGAAAAAGGTGCTGGTTTTAAAAAAACAGGATTTGATGAAGCTTAAACCCGCCGGATGCGGAAGGGGAACAAGAAAATTTGAGACTTTGGCCGCAATCAGAATGTATAAGCGGGAACTGGGTGAAGAGTACCCGGTATTTGGATGGGTGGAAGGCTGTTTTGCGCAAGCTGCGGACCTGCGGGGCGTAAATGAATTTTTGTTTGATCTTATGGATGATCCCGATTTCGCAAAAGATTTGCTGGATTTTTGCCTGGAACAGGAATTGCTATATGCGCGTGAACAGATTGATGCGGGAGCGGACCTTATTGGCGTGGGCGATGCGATTGCTTCGGTTGCGGGGGCAAAGCTTTACCGCGAGCTTGCGGCAGAGTATGAAATAAAAATTTTAAAAGCGATCCGCGATATGGGCGCCAAAACCAAGTTGCATATCTGCGGAGATATTGGCCCGTTTTTAGAGTGTATACCGGCAGAGTTCTGTGATATTGTGGATGTGGACTGGATGGTTGATTTAGAAGAAGTGGTGCGGATTTTTGGGGACAAAACATGCGTAAGCGGAAACTATGACCCTGTAGCCGTGATGCTTCAGGGATCGCCACCTGAAATTGATGCGGCGGTACGTGCATGTGCAGCAGTTGGAAAAGAGCGCTATATCAGCGCTGCGGGATGCGAGATTCCTAAATTTACTCCTGAGGAAAATTTGATGCAGGTAAAAAAAACATTGGAAGCATTATAAAAGATAAAAGACACAAAAGCCGGCGTGCGTCGGCTTTTTTATATGCGGTCAGGCGTTCTTCAGCGCTTGCTTGTATTTGATTGATATAATGCTTATTACAGCAACGCCTGCAGCGAAGAGGATGCAGGAAAGAAGCATAGGAATCTGAAAACCGGTTGATTGGGCAAGGGCTCCAAGCAAAACGGGCGCAATAATTCCTCCGATATTGTAAGCGAATATAGCGATGGATGTTGCGGAAGCGTGGCGGTCCGGAAAAAGAGCGCATCCAATAAAAATAAGCGCTGCCATATTCAGGGACTGGAAAGCGCCGCCGATGATTATGAAGATTACGGTCAGAAGGAGAATGTTGGATAAGAAGGCTGCGATCATAAATAAAATGGACAGTATGCTGAACACTACAAAGATACGCTGCGGTTTGATCCTTGAAAAAAAGAAGGGACCTAAAAAACGCATAAGCAGGGCGCCTGAAAAAAACAGCGTCAGCATGAGCCCCGACATTTCCAAAGAAAAACCACGTGTCTGATTGAAATAAGTAGGGAGCCAGGCAATGATGCCGGTACTGAAGCAGCAGAACAATATACCGCCGGCAAGAACACTCCAAAAGCGGCCGGTTTTAAAAACATCCGCCGGTTTGCTTTTGGTTTTTGGGGGCGCGCCCTTTTGGAGGAGGGGCGCAGCTTTGGGGGCGGAAAAACTGTACAGTATAAAAATAACGGCGGTCATAAGGCCGACAAGAAGGAATGGACGGGTGAAGGTTTTTGGAATATCCGGATTAATGATGGTGGTCATCAGATAAGGACCGATCATGGCGCCTATCCCGAAAAACATGTGGGCCATAGGCAGCAGTGTTTTTGCATTGGATGAAAAATATTGTGTAAAACTGGAGTTGACCATGATATCGATCAATGTGTAGGCAATGCCGGCAAAAAGCGCACAGATGACAACGACAGTGTATGGAGGAGCAAAAACAATAAGGAGTGTCGCCGCGGACAGGATGGCCAGCCCTAGCCATAGCGTTTTGAACTTTTTGAAACTTTCACCGAATAAAGCGCAGACAGCTGCTGCGGTTATACCGCCGATACTGAGCATACTGGTCAGAAATCCCTGTTCGGTTTCGGTAATGTTGTAATAGCGCATCATGAGAGGCGCCTGAGAACCTAAAAGAACCGTGAAAAGAGCATAGCAAATGAATGACAAAAAAAGCAATGCTACGAATTGTTTTAATTTTCGATCTTGTAATACCATGGCATTTTCCTGCATAAGATAATTTTATAGAATTTTTTACTATATTGACTTTAATTATTATATGCCAGGCAGCAACGGAAGGCAATTGATTTTAACGTTTTTTGTTTTTTAAAAAGCATTTTTTGATTTGGGATAAAAGTATTTTACAGACTATGCCGATTTGAGAAAGAAGAGGCAGAGACATAAAAATATACTTGAAAAAACATTAGATATCTTGTATAATTCACTAGTTGTAAAGTTTATCTGGGTGTAGCGCAGTTTGGTAGCGTGCTTGAATGGGGTTCAAGAGGTCGCAGGTTCAATTCCTGTCACCCAGACCACAAAGAGGCATTACAAAGCGATTTGTAAGCCTCTTTTGTTTTTTGGAAAATTTATTAAGGCAGTCATTTTTTTGTTGTTTAAAAATTTGAAATATCACGCAATCATATTTGTACTTTTCTAAGGCAAAAAAAGATTTCCCCAAAAACCATGTTAAAGTTTTCGGGGAAATCGGAGGGGGAGCTTTTTAGTTCTGGCTTCTTGCATAGCCGCGGCCTGTCTGAGAGCCGCTTCCGTCCA
>JAVBVZ010000035.1:0-16181 GCA_036679405.1 Christensenellaceae bacterium | reverse complement strand
AAAGGACGTATCGACTGTACAAAGCCGCAGGACTGGCACTGCCCAAGAGAAGCAAAAAGAAAAAATACGAGAAACGCGGTATGCCGAATCGGGAAATATCTAAAGCCAATGAACGATGGTCGATGGATTTTGTGAGTGATAAGACGCGCTTCGGATCCAATATTCGTGTGCTGACAGTGATTGATGAAGTCACCAGAGAATGCCTGGCTTTGGAAACAGACAGTTCCATTACCGGGCGAAAAGTAACTGCAGTATTGAATCGGTTGGCTATTTTCCGTGGTATGCCCAAAGAAATCCTTACGGATAACGGTTCGGAATTTACAAGTAATATCATGAATGAATGGGCTTATGACCACAAAGTAGATCATATATTTATTGATCCGGGAAAGCCGATGCAAAATGGATATATAGAAAGCTTCAATGGAAAATTCCGAACAGAGTGCCTTAACCAGCATTGGTTCCGTAATCTGTCCGAAGCAAAGGAGCTCATTGAGGACTGGCGGCTTACATATAACCATATCAGGCCGCATATGTCCCTGAATAATTTGACCCCGAATGAATATGCTTTGAAGATTTCGGGTGATTCCTAACATTTCTGATTTGCGAAAATTGGGGTCAGGTCAGGCTAATCGTCCTTTTGTTTTATCTGATTGTGAAAATAATTTCATAAAAAATAAAAAAATAAGCAAAAATATCGCATAAAATATGCAGGAGAAGGCTATATAGCGTCGAATATATATTATTATAAGAATTTTCTCAAATATATAAGAATAATTTCATAAAAAGTACGGCAAGGGAATGCAAAAGCCTTAAAAAGGCTGTGGAGATGAAAACGGGTTTTTTCAAAACAGCCTGTAACCATCTGTTTGATCAGACGTCCCTTAAAAAAAGCAATCATTTTTTAAAGCAGGGAATGCTTTAAAGTAAATAAGGAGAATCAGAATATGTTTAGCAGCTTGTATATGGGTTTGGATTTTGGGACGCAGGGGGTCAGATGCGGCATTTTTGATGAAACCGGCAATGTTGCAGCTATTGGAGAAGAGGGGTATGAAACGTTTTATCCTTGTCTTGGATGGGCTGAACAGGATCCGGAACATTGGATCACCGCCATGGCGTGTGCCGTTGAAGAATGCTACAACAAAATTGGCCCGGAAGATTTTAAAAAAATCAGAGGGGTGTCCGTCTGCAGCACGGCGTCCACGGTAATAGCCGTGGATGAAAGCGGCACGCCTTTGGGACATGCAATCATATGGATGGACAATCGTGCAAAACAGCAGGCGGAAAAGATCAATGAGACGCATGACGATATTTTGAGGTATTGCGGCAATGAAGAATCGGTGGAATGGTTTATTCCAAAACTTTTATGGATCAAGGAAAAGCGCCCGGATATTTATGAGAAGGCGGACAGGATTGTTGAACTTCAGGATTACATCAATCATTACTTAACAAACAGATGGTGTTCTTCAATCAGCCAGTCTACCTGTAAGGGCAATTATGTGGAAGAAAAGGGCGGGTTTTCGGATGCGTTCTTCAGCAGGATCGGTTTACAGGATTACCGGGACAAGATCAATCTGGACATTATTAGGCAGGGCGAAGAAGTCGGAAAGGTATCCGCACAAATCAGCCGGCGTTTCTTCCTGCCGGAAAATTTAACAGTATACCAAGGCGGCATTGACGCACATACCTGTATGATCGGCCTTGGCGTATGCAGGCCCGGCGACATGGGCGCGGTCATGGGCACCAGTTTTGTGCATCTTGCGGTGGTGGACCGGCCGGTTTTCAAAGACGGTATTTGGGGCCCTTATAAGGATGCTATTATTCCGGACCTGTATTGTCTGGAAGGCGGACAGGTATCGGCGGGGTCGATCACAAAATGGTTTTTACAGGAATTTGACGTGAAGGGCGAAAATCCTTATAAAATAATGGAAAATGCGGCCTCGGATATCCTGATCGGAAGCGAAGGGCTGCTGCTTCTTGATTATTTCCAGGGAAACAGGACGCCCTATAAAGATCCGATGGCCAAAGGTGTTATTTACGGACTTACCCTTAAGCACTCGAAAGCCCATATCTACCGTGCTATTTTAGAGGGAATTGCCTTTGGGATGCGCAATATACTGGAAACCATGCAGACAAAGGAAGTGGAGATAGATGTGATTCGCGGATGCGGCGGTGTCACACTGAATACGCTTTGGCTCCAGATTATCAGTGATGTGACCGGCAAACCGATTTTGTTGACAGAACAGTCCTTTTACGCCGGTGTTTTGGGCTGTGCGATTATTTCGGCAGTCGGCGCAAGGCGTTACAGGAGTTTTCATGAAGCCATTACAAGCATGGTGCATGTGACCGGAAAGATTGATCCGTCCGCGGAAAACTTTAAAACATATGACCAGGTCTACAAAAAGTACCTTGAATTATATAAAAATTTAAAAAATATGATGAAAAATGATGAAAAAAGCATTCAAAAAAAGGAGGAAACAAAATGCTGTTAAAAGACAAGGTGGTAGTAGTAACGGGATCAACCAAAGGAATCGGTAAAGGAATCGCAATGAAAGTGGCAGAAGAGGGAGGAATTCCGGTTTTCAGCGGATTCGAAGAAGACCTGATTCAAGAGGTACTGCCGCGGGAAATCAAAGAGATGGGTTTTAAGGAAGCATCCTTCGTTCAGTGTGATGTAACCAAAGAGAAAGATGTGGAAAATCTTATGAAAACCGTCCATGCCAAATACGGCAGGATAGACGCGCTGGTCGCCAACGCCGGTATTACCGACATGTGCAATTTTGAAGATATGACTCCGGAGCGCTTTGATAGGATGATTCGTATTAATCTGCGGGGAGTGTATCTGGCAGATTGGTATGCGCTGCCCTATTTAAAGGAAAACGGCGGCGGAAAAATTGTAAATACGGGTTCGGACTGCGCACTGGAAGGTTGGGAATATTTAAGTTCCTATTCCGCTGCAAAGTTTGGTGTGCGGGGACTTACACAGTCGCTTGCAAAAGAACTTGGGAAATACAACATCAATGTTAATTGTATCTGTCCGGGTATCATCGAAACGGATATCTGGGTTACGACAGACAAGCTTTTAGGGGAAATAACCGGGAAGAAAGTCGGTGATTCATGGAAAGATGCTGTCGCAAAGATACCGCTTGGAAGAGGCGGGTTGCCGGAAGATATCGGCAACGGCGTTGTGTTGCTTTTGTCCAAGTATGCCGACTATATAACCGGTGTATCTCTTGCAGTTGGTGGAGGAAGCTCCATACACTGAAATAATAAAAATGGAGGAAAGAAAAATGAAAAAGAAGACTCTCATCATGATTGTAGCGGTATTGGTATTTGCGCTTGTTTTCACGGGCTGTGCGCAGACGACCGAGGCCGATACACAGACCGGCGAGGAGGCAACCGAGGCGGTGCAGGAATCTTCTGCGTCCGATGAAGCGGCTTCCGGGGACTTTGAGATCGTCCTGGTTGCTAAAACAGAAGGCATTGCCTGGTTTGACGACATGCGGACCGGGGTGGATGAATTTGGCGAAGAGCATCCGGATGTTACGGTGAGCCAGATTGCACCTGAAGGCGGGGATCCGGCCAAACAGGCTGCGCTGGTTGAAGATTCTATCGCCCGCGGCGTGGATGCTATTTGTATCGTCCCGAATGACCCTCAGTCGCTGATTCCTGCGATTCAAAAGGCCAAGGAAGCGGGCATAATTGTCATCACGCATGAAGCGTCTACCCTTCAGGGAACGGTGGATTACGACATGGAAGCGTTCAACAATGAAGACTTTGGCGCTTTGTATGGAGAGAACCTTGCAAAAGCAATGGGCGGAAAAGGCAAGTATGTCGGCATCGTTGGAGGACTCACCATGGAAACGCATATGCAGTGGTATAATGCGGCGGTCAATTATATAAAAGAAAACTATCCGGATATGGAGCTGGTATCAGAACAGCCGTATGAGGACAAAATAGACGCGACCGTTGCGTATACGGTGGCACAGGAAATCATGAAAGCGTACCCGGATCTGGGCGGCGTTCTTGGGATGACGGTGGAATCCGGTATTTCTTTTGCAAAACTTTTGGAAGAGACAAACAATACGGATGTAAAGATATCCTGCCTGGCGCTGCCTTCGGCCAGCGGACAGTATATCAAAGACGGATGGATCTCTTACGGACAGTGCTGGAGGCCGGCCGACGCGGGATATGTAACGGTCAATATTGCCTACAACATGCTGAAAGGTGAAGCAATTGAAACCGGAATTAATTTGGACAAAGACGGGTATGAAGATTGTACGGTAACAGACGGGATCGTATACGGGAATGCTCCGATTATCTTTACGGCTGATAATGTAGACAGCTATCCTTTCTAAAAAAAACAAATGAAGCAAAGGCCAGCCGGCCTTTGCTTCATGCAAAAAAATGAGGTGATTGAAAATGGGATCTCAAATACTGGTTGCTCAGGATATTTGCAAAAATTTTGGCGGCGTAAAGGCATTGCAGAATGTTAATTTTGAAGTGTCTCCCGCGGAGATCCATTGTCTTGTTGGTGAAAACGGATCCGGAAAATCCACTCTGGTAAAAGTCATTTCCGGTGTCCATCAGGCGGACAGTGGTACGATTGTCTTAAACGGCCATTCATATCAGAAAATGTCCGTCATTAACGCGATCCATGAAGGTGTTCAGGTCATTTATCAGGACCTTTCCCTTTTTCTGCACATGAACGTTGCGGAAAATATTGCAACAAATAAGTTGATCAGTCAAAACAAACGCTATATCAATTGGAAGGAAATATACGGTATTGCGGAAGAGCAGCTTTCCCGCATAGGCGTTTCGCTGGATTTGAAAGCGCCGGTCGAAAAACTCTCTATTTCCAATATGCAGTTGGTCGCTATCTGCAGAGCTCTGAGCCTGGATGCAAAAATCCTTTTTATGGACGAACCGACCACTGCACTTACAAGCACGGAGGTTGACAAGCTTCTTTCCATCGTTATGGAGCTCAAGAATAAAGGGATGTCCATTGTTTTTATCAGCCACAAGTTGGATGAAATCATGGAAGTAGCCGACAGGGTTGCGATATTTAGAGACGGACAAAAAGTGGGTGATTTCCCGAGCGGAGAACTGGATGAGAAGAAGCTGATATTTTATATGACGGGCAAAAACGTTATGTATTCCAGGTACCAGCGTTTAAATGAAAGCAATGAAGAAGTACTGAAAGTGGAAAATTTAACGCGCGAGCCCCACTACTATGATTTGAACGTGTCCCTTAATAAAGGAGAGATACTGGGCCTTACCGGCCTTTTGGGTTCCGGGCGGACAGAATTTGCCCTGTCTCTTTTTGGACTGAACCCGCCGGACAGCGGAAAGATTTTTATCAAAGGGAATCCGTATACGCCCACCAGTCCGGAACAGGCAATAAAAAACAGGATATCACTGGTACCGGAAGACCGGCAAACGCAGGGAATCTATTTAACAAAAAGCATTAGCGATAATATAAGCGCATCCATACTGGACCGGCTGTCCAACAAACTGGGCCTCTTAAAAAAATCAAAACAGGATCAGATTGCTTTGGGCGTTGTCAAAAATTTAAATGTGAAGACAAGTGGGATTGAAGCGGATGTGCAGGAATTGTCCGGCGGAAACCAGCAGAAAGTTGTGCTGGGCAAGTGGATTGAAACGAGCCCTGAAATATTGATTTTGGATTCCCCGACGGTCGGTGTGGACATAGGGTCCAAAGCGGAGATCTATGAATGCATCAAAAAACTGGCGGGAGGCGGTATGGCCATTATTTTGATTTCGGACGAACTTCCCGAGCTGCTGGCAAACTGTAACCGTATTATGCTGCTGAAAGAAGGCAGGGTTGTCGGGGAAATCGATGAAAAAGATTTTGAAGCTGAAAACATCAAGGAAGACATAAACAGAATCATGACGTCAGACGATGGGGCCGAAGTGAGTTGAGGAGAAGAGGTATGAAAACGTTCAAAACATTGTTATCCAAAACACAGTTTTATGTACTGTTGATCATTATTGTGTATTCCATTGTTGTCGCGGCGACAAACCCGGCTTTTGCGACGGTACAGAATGCTTTTGATATCGCCCGGGCAGCATCTGTGACCATGATTCTTGCTTTCGGCGTCATGTTGGTGCTGATTTCGGGCGGCATTGATGTTTCTTTTGCGATCGTAGCGGTCTTTTCAGCGTATGCTTCCATTATGTTTATTAAGGCGACCGGGCTTGACAACCTGGTTGTTGCCTTCATTGTTTCGGCGGCTGTGGGTGCGCTGCTCGGCCTGCTTAACGTTACGATCATTCATTTTTTCAAACTGCCCGTTTTCATTGCGACCCTGGGAACGCAAAGTATGCTGATTGGCCTGATGGCGATCACCCTGGGTACCGAAGTAATCAATACGCCCCAGATGCCCAGTTGTTTCGTTGACTTTGGTACAGCCAAATTAATAACGGTGCAACTTGAGAACGGTCAGCAATATGGACTTTCGGTTTTTATTATTCCGGTGATCATCATAGGGGTCGCCATATGGTTTATATTAAACCGGACCAGAATCGGCCGAAGCGTCATTGCAATAGGAAATTCGGTGGAGGCGGCCAAGAGGGCAGGGTATGACCTTTTTAAAACCCGGCTTTTCATATTTGTTACGGTTGGTGTACTGGCCTCGGTTGCAGGCGTGATTTATGTATCGGAAGCGGCGTGGGTTTCTCCGCTGACCAATAATTTGGTCGGAGGTACCGAACTTTTAACGATTGCGGCGGTTGTGATCGGCGGTACAAAACTGACGGGCGGTTACGGTACTGTCGGCGGAACTGTTTTGGGTGTTATTTTAATTAAGCTGTTTTCAACAACATTGATCTTTCTGGGCCTGTCTACCTCCTGGAACAACTTGTTTACGGGGCTGGTGTTGCTCGGTTGTATTGTTATAACGGCGCTTAATACTCGTTACATGCGGAAAAAACTTCTGCTTTTCAACTAGTAATGTGAGGAGAAATACTAAAATGGAAAACAAAATGTTAAGAAGGGGATCCGTGTTCAAAGATGTCAATTTATTGATTTTGATATGCACGGTTATCGGCACCATACTGATTCTGTTTTTTCTGTTGGGCAGTAAATACTTTTCGGCAACCAACTTTCAGTCTATGGCTTATCAGATACCGGAATTCGGTTTTATATCGCTGGCGATGATGGTTTGCATGCTGACGGGCGGGATCGACCTTTCGGTGGTTTCAACGACGCTCCTGTCCGCCATCCTGGGTGCGATCTTTATGAATAATTCGGTTGCGGCGGGGATGGAAACGGGCACCGCGATATTTTTAACGGTTTTAATTGTGCTTGGAATATCTATCCTGTGCGGCCTTTTTAACGGGATTTTGATCGCCAAGCTTTCTATTCTGCCTATTTTGGTCACGCTGACCACCATGATCCTGTATTCCGGTATTTCGCTGGCCATCACCGCCGGTGCGGGCGTGACGGGATTTCCGGATGAATTTATAAAATTTGCAACGGAGAAGGTGGCGCAGGCACCGCTTACGTTTATATTGTTTATTATTGCCGCCATTGTAATGGGCATTGTGATAAGCTGGTCAAAATTTGGAAGAAAAGTTTATCTTTACGGAGAAAACAGCACAGTTGCACTGTTCTCGGGTATCAATAACAATAAGGTTATTATGACCACATATACGCTTTCTGGATTCTTGTGCGGGATTGCCGCCATTATTATGATGGCCAGGGTCAATTCGGCCCGGGTGGGATATGGAGACACATATCAGTTGCAGGCCATACTGGTTTGCGCACTGGGTGGCGTCAACCCCAACGGTGGACGCGGAAAAGTGCTGGGCGTTGTAATTGCGATCATTGTTTTGCAGATGCTCCAGAGCGGGTTTACACTGCTCAGCTTTGCGCCTTACATCAAGAGCCTGATCTGGGGAAGCGTTTTGGTTGCGGTTATGATGGTGGATTATATCATTCGTACCAAAAGGGAAAAAGCAAGTCGGATATAGAACATCTAACTAAACACCATCCTCCTGAATAAAAGAGCGCCCAGAACCGGGGGCTCTTTTATTGTGCGTAATTTTGGGAAGGCAGGAGGGCTTAACCTTTTTTTTACATGGATTCAAAAAACTTTTAACAAATATTCGAAATGGATTTAACAACTTATTGGTATATATATAATGTAACAATTTAAAAAACAGCGCACGTCTGTTTTATTATTTATTTTTACGGAGGAGGAACCTATGAAGTTCAAAAAACAATTCGCCGCAGTAATTGCGGGAGCGGTGGCTGCCGCATCGCTCGCCGGCTGCGCAACGCAGCAGTCCCCCGCCAGTGAGACGCCGGCATCCACGCAGGCACAGGCCGCTGAGGCCGCAATGAGCGCCGAGCCCGTTTCGGTACAGGCCGAAACATCCGTGCCCAAATATGTTTTCCTTTTCATCGGCGACGGTATGAGTTACGTTCAGTTTCAGACCGCGTCCGATTACCTGGGAGCTGTAGCAGATCCGGATGCGGATATCCTGCAAGGCGGTGAAGAACTCTCCTTTATGAGCTTTCCGGTCGCCGGATCGGCAACCACGTATGACTCCACATCTTTCTGCCCGGATTCCGCGTCTACCGCAACTTCCATTGCATCGGGACATAAAACCCACAGCGGAATGATCAATGTTGATGAGACTGCGAGCGTTCAGTATGAAACGATTGCAGAAAAACTTAAAGATCAACTTGGATACAAGATAGGCGTTGTGTCTACCGTGAACTTAAACCATGCGACCCCGGCGGCCTTTTATGCACATCAGGCCAGCAGGAACGACTATTATGAAATCGGGGAAGAGATGGTTGCAAGCGGGTTCGATTATTTTGCGGGCGGCGCGCCCAAAAAAGTGAACGGAGGCGGCATTACGGGAAAAGACATTTATACGCAGGCGCGGGAAGCCGGATATAAAGTTGTTTTCGACCAGGCGGATGCAGAGGCGCTTACGGCGGAAGACGGCAAAGCGATTGTGATTTCGGATGCCCTCGCGGACAGCCTTTCCATGTCCTATGAAAACGACCGTGCACAGGGCGAATGGGGACTTGCGGATTACGTAAAAAAAGGGATTGAAGTCCTGGATAACGATAACGGTTTCTTCATGATGGTGGAAGGCGGTAAAATAGACTGGGCGTGCCACGCAAATGACGCGGGATCAACCATTGCGGATACCGTTGCGCTCAGCAATGCCGTGGACGAAGCGATCGCTTTTTACAATGAACATCCTACGGAAACGCTGATCATCGTGACCGGGGACCATGAAACAGGCGGACTTACCATCGGCTATGCCGGCACGAATTACGACACATATCTGACCAATTTGGCCAATCAAAAAATTTCTTATGCGAAGTTCGACTCGGAGTATGTATCGGGCTATAAAGAGAACCAGACCCCGTTTGAAGATGTCCTGGCGGATATCAAGGCCAATTTCGGTCTGATGACGTCCGATGATCCGGAAGCGACCGAAGACAGCACGCTTGTTTTAACGGATTACGAACTCGGCCAGATTCAGGCGGCCTATGAGAAATCCATGGCGGGCGAAGAAGTGCAGACGGATATGACCCAAGAAGAATATGTGATGTACGGTTCGTATGAGCCCCTTACCGTAACGGTTACCCATATCCTCAACAATAAATCGGGTATCAGCTTCTCCTCTTATTCGCACACGGGACTGCCCGTTCCGGTGTTTGCCATGGGTGTAGGAGAAGATCAGTTCAAAGGGTATTATGACAATACGGGTATTTTTGACAGAACAGCTTCCATCATGGGTGTTGTATAAAATTTCCCCCAAACCATACTCAAATGCAAAAGATGCAGCCGCCCTTCCGGTTGTATCTTTTGTTTCATGGGGTTTTCGGGAATTTAAGCGTAGTCAAAGAAAGGTTTTGCATGAAAAAGATTTCAAAAGAAAAAATGAGGTATTTTGCGCCCGTGCTGGTATCGGCCGTTTTAATCGTCACATTGCTGTTCCTTCCCACCGGGTTTGAAGACGCGGTCATTTATCAGGGGGCGGAACATTGCCGCGCCCGTGTCCTTGAAACGGATAACAGCGCCATCATAGACACCGGGCTGGTACGCTCGGGTGAACAGCGCTGCACGCTGCTGTTTATGGAAGGGAAATTTGAAGGACAAAGTGCGCAGGGCGTCAATATGATGAACGGGTCGCTGGAAAACGACAAATTTTTTGAACCGGGCGATACCGCCATGGTGGTCATCAATTACTCGGACAGCGAGATACTTTCCGTCACCATGATCGACCACTACCGGATCGCCTGGGAAGTGGTCCTGGCCGCGATATTTGTGGGATTTCTGGTTTTGTTTGCGGGCAGGACGGGCATTCGGGCCGTCTTGTCTTTCGGGGTCACAATCCTCGTGATCTGGAAACTGCTGGTACCCTTGTATTTGAATGGAGCCAATCCCATTTACACGGGTCTTGCCCTGACCGCGCTGATGACCTTTATTATTATATCTTTGGTATACGGGTTCGACCGGAGGTTTTTATCCGCCATCACGGGCTGTATAACGGGCATGATAGTCACTTGTGTGCTGGGCATCATATTTACGGATTTGTTTAAAATACACGGCGCAGTTATGCAATATTCGGAAAGCCTGTTGTACAGCGGTTACCAGTACCTTAATCTGACCGAGATATTTATGGCAAGTATTTTTATCGGGTCGTCCGGAGCAGTTATGGATGTGGCTGTGGATATCACTTCAGCCGTGAGCGAAGTGGTGGCCAAAAAACCGGATATCAGTGTGCGGGAAGCCATTAAATCCGGATTCACGGTGGGAAGGGCTGTGATGGGAACCATCACCACCACGCTCCTGCTGGCGTATTCGGGCGGCTTTATAGCGCTTATTATGGTTTTTATGGCGCAGGGAACGCCTATATATGCTATTTTCAATTATAAGTATGTCGCTGCGGAAATCGTTCACACAATTGTGGGGAGTTTCGGCCTGGTAGCGGTTGCGCCCCTTACAGCGGTGGCCAGCGGGATATTGCTTGCCAAAGGCGGACATTTACGGGAAATCTTGAATTTACAAAAAAAATAAACACAGGGTCCTATCCAAATATCGGAAGAACGCCGGCGCACTTCTTTGGCGTTGCGGCGTTCTTTTTGTTTTGCGGTGGCCAATCATTTTAAGAAGAAAACTTAGGGGGATTCATTTGTTTTATCAAAATAAAAACACAGTTTTGCCATATCCTTTGGTTATCTTATACCTATCAAGAAACTTTTTATATGAAAGAAGATGAAAAATATGAAAAAAATCATAGTATTATCAATCTCCGCGCTTCTGATGTTCAGCGTGTTTGCCTGCAGCAGCACCGCGGCGGTTAGCGAAACCCCAAAAGAGGCGGTTTCGGTGCAGTCCGGGGAAGCGGAAACGGTTCAGGATACGGATGCCAAAGAAGCGGGAACAGAGGAATACGGTTCGGCCGGCGCGGCTCAAAATGAGAATCTGACGCTTGAAGAAATGCTGACTTATGCGATCCAGGACGAATATATGGCATATGCAGAATATGACGCTATTTTAGCTGAATACGGAGACGTTGCCCCTTTCTCAAATATTATCAAGGCGGAAGAGTCCCATATCAGCCAGCTTTTGCCATTGTTTGACGCGAACGGGTTTGATGTGCCGGTTGATGACGCGGCGTCCCGTATCGTACTTCCGGCGTCTTTGCAGGAAGCATACCAGGTTGGCGTAGATGCGGAAATTGCCAACATCTCCATGTATGAAGCCTTTCTTGCAGAGGCGCTTCCTGCAGATGTACAGGCGGTTTTTGAAAATCTGATGTCCGCTTCAAAGAGCCATCTTTCAGCTTTTGAAAATGCTCTGTCCGGTAATGCGGGCAGCGGCGGGGGCCAGGGGCAGGGAGCCGGAAACGGCTCGGGCAGCGGACTGCGCGACGGCAGCGGAAAAGCCGCCTCATAAGGCGGCTTTTTTTGGAGGCCGCAGGGATAGGTTTTATAAATAAAGGAGGATGGGGTTATGGATTTGAGAGCCAGAAAAAAAAGAAAGATACGCCTGTATGTGCAAATATTCTTTTTTGCACTGATCGGCATAATTGCAATCAATAAAGCGGCGGCGGAAGCCGGAGCGGGACTGCCGTTTGTATCGGACGCATCTCTGCATGCGCTGTGTCCGTTCGGCGGGGTGGTTACGCTGTACAATCTTTCCACGCTGGGCGTTTTTATTCAGAAGATTCATATGTCTTCGGTTATATTGATGGGTATCATATTTGGTATGGCGGTATTGTTTGGGCCGGTTTTCTGCGGATGGGTCTGCCCGCTGGGGTCTTTGCAGGAATGGACGGGCAAAATAGGGAAAAAGATTTTCAAAAAACGTTATAACCGCTTTGTCCCCCAAAAGCTGGACCGCGTTCTTCGCTATGCGCGTTTTGCTGTACTTGGGTGGGTGGTTTATGTAACGGCCATGTCCGGCACATTGCTGTTTGCGAATGCGGACCCATATTACGCGCTGTATAATTTCTGGACGGCCGAGGCAGCTTTGCCCTCCATCATTATCCTGGTCGCAACGGTAGGGGGCTCGCTTTTCATAGGACGTCCGTGGTGTAAATACGCTTGTCCGTATGGCGCGCTTTTGGGAGTGTTCAATAAATTCAGGATCTTTAAGATTAGGCGGAATACAAGTACATGTATCGCCTGTGGAAAGTGCAGCGCCAGTTGTCCAATGAATATTGATGTGGCGCACAAGGAAACGGTTAGGGATATGCAGTGCATCAGTTGTCTTGAATGCACGTCTGAAAAGAGCTGCCCGGTTCAGGGAACGGTAGAAATGCAAACAGGCGGATACAGGGAAGATGGGTTGAATGGAGAAGCGAAGGAGGCGTCCGTATGAAGATCAGATTAAAACTTTTGGCGATTTTGGTGCCGGTTATTCTTTTCGGAGGAATCGCACTTGCAATGGCTGTGGGCGTATGGTCTACAGAAACGGATAAGCAGCCGGCGGTGTATACAGGCGGCGACTATGCGGGAGAATATAATCCGGCGGACATTCGGGGCTCATATACTTTTGAAGATATATCCGGCCTGTTCAAAATCGATTTACAAGTGTTGTATGAAGCTTTTGGGGTCCCGGAGGGCACAAGCGGCATGAAATCCAAAGATCTGGAAGGCATTTATGGTGAAGAGTCAGGGGTCGGCAACGAATCCATGCAGGTGTTTGTGGGATTATATAAAAACCTGCCCATCACTTTGGAGGATGCCTTTCTGCCCCAGACGGCAGCAGAAGTGCTGCTGAGGGACAACCCGGCGCTTACGGAAGAACAGAAGGCCTATATCGCTTTCCATACGGTCGGAGTGCAGGAAAGTGAAAGCCCGGCGCCGTCCGAGAACACGGGAGAGACGTCCCAGCCTTCGCCTACCGCCAGCCCGCTAAAAGACGGGAGCGGGGACGGAGAAAACGAAGATGCGCTGGTGAACGGTTCCACTACGTTTGGAGGGCTGCTGGATGCAGGAATTGCAAAGGAAGATATAGAAAATATTATAGGGAATCCACTTCCGCCCACCAACCAAACTGTTAAGGATTACTGCATCGCGCAGGGGCTTACTTTTTCTGAAATCAAAGACCGGTTGAATGCGCTGGCAGAATAAAAGGAAAACAAAGGGGGGCATCCCCCTTTGTTCTTTTTGAAAAGACCCAAAAAAATTTAAAAAGCTTAAAAAAAATGAACGGATTGACCCCGGTCGATCGTATTTATAGTGAACAGGAGGAGCAGCGTTTGGATCAGCAAACAGAATTGGACGCTTCCGTTTCCGCAGTGGTGGAAAAATATGCAGATATGCTCAGGCGCATCTGCACGCTTTATTTGAAAAATCCGGCGGATGTGGAAGACGTCATGCAGGAAGTGTTTTTACAGTTTTTTTTGAATGCAGACTCGCTGAGCGGCGAATCGCACCAGAAAGCCTGGCTTTGCAGGGTTGCGTTCAATCGGTGCAAAGACATGGTAAAAAACTTCTGGCGGAAGAATGTTGTCAGCATAGAAGAAATGGAGATACCCTGCCAAACGCCACAGGAAGGTGAAGTGATGCAGGCCGTCCTTGCGTTGCCGCTTTTAGACCGGCAGCTCATTTACCTGCATTATTACGAAGGGTACTCTGTACCGGAAATTGCGCCGCTCCTGGAAAAAAACATAAATACGGTTTACTCCCGGCTTCGCCGGGCAAGGATGAGACTCAAAAAGAAAGTGGGCGATATCCTGTGATGGAAAATTTTAAAGAGTATATGGACCGGGTTCACACAAATCCGGAAATCAAAGAAAATACAAAAAAGACAGTGGCTCAAGTTCTAAGGCAAGTTGTACCGGATCAAAAAAGAAGTATGAGACGCAAACGCTCGGGTACAAAAGCGATGGCGGCATCTTTGGCCGCGCTGGCCGCTTTCCTGGTTGTCGGCGGAGCAGCCTACGCCTATTATGAAACACCGGTAGACTATTTAAGCCTGGATATCAATCCCAGTGTGGAACTCGGCATCAACGCATTCCAAAAGGTTGTACGTGCCCATGGAATCAATCAGGATGGCGCTGATCTGATCGAAAATTTGGATCTCCATAACATGTCGGCGCAGGAAGCCGTACGTCTGTTGGTCGTGCAGGCCTGTCAGCAGGATTATATTTCAGAAGACGGGAGCACGGTGGTCGTTTTAAGCGTACAGTCCGACAGCGGGGAGCAGGCGGAAGAATTGGGCGCTCAAAGCGCCTTGGGAGTAGGGGAAGCCCTGCAGCAGCAAAATGCCCTGGCTATCCTGTATGGCGATACGGCAGATCTCGGCCTTCGGACCCGGGCCCAGGAGATGGGCGTTTCTGCGGGTAAATATAAGCTGATGCTCGCCCTTCAGGCTATGGATCCTTCGCTGGATCTTGATTCTCTGAAAAATCAAACCATGACGCAGATCATGCTCCGGGCCGGAGCTTTAGACGGAACGAACGAAGCGGCGGCCGAATTTGCTCAGACCATCCAAAGTATGCAGCAGATAGCGGTGCAGATCAGGCAGCAGGAAAGAATAGAGCAACCGGAAGAGGGACAGCAAAACGAAGAACAAACGCGCCAGCAGGAGCAAAACAATACGCAGTCCTCTGCGCAGGCCTCTGAGACATCCGAAGAAGAACAGAGTGGAACGCAAACACAGCAGCAGGACAGGATCAGGACCCAGGATGAAACGCAAGCTTCCTGTGAACCTACGGGGAGTGCAGTGCAAAACCAAAATGAAGGCGAAGCAGCCCAACAGGAGCAGGCAAACAGCGGTTCCTCCACCTCTGATGAAGCGGAGGAAGAAGTGGAATCTCAAAACGAAACACAGCAGGGAGGGCAAGCCGGAGGCCAGGATACCGGCGGCCAGCAAAAAGGCAATCAGTAGCTCTCTCCTCTCTTGGAAAAAGCGTCCGTTTCCGGGCGCTTTTTTGCTGCCCTGTGGAAAAGAAGCTTTTTTTTGCAACTGCAAAAATCACGGCAAATCGATCGGCGCGGCATTTTTTAATATATGTGACTTTGTTACAGAACAAACAATCTTTAGACAGTATAATAAAATAAAAGAAAGGGGTAGATGATATGTCAGTACAGATTACAAAAAACAATTTCAAATCAGAGGTGTTAGATTCAAATGTACCCGTTCTGCTTGATTTTTGGGCGGAATGGTGCGGCCCTTGCCGGATGGTTTCCCCGGTGCTGGAGGAAATCGGAAACGAACAACCTGGTGTGAAGGTAGGCAAGGTCAATGTTGATTACCAGCCCGAACTGGCACAGCAGTTTGGCGTAATGAGCATTCCAACGCTTGTTGTCATGAAAGACGGAAAGATTGTAAACAAGGCTATCGGTGCGATGCCCAAGCAGGCAATCTTGAATTTGCTCAAATAATATTTCCAAAAGGAGATGATAGGCTGCATATACGCTTACCATACCATGATAATAAAAACACCCAGACAAATAAAACAGGAGGTTTAAAAAGCCTCCTGTTTTTGTTGCAGGGGTTTTTGGGAATTTGCATACCTCCGGAATGAGGATTTGGACTTTGAAAAAACGGTTTTGTAAGCAAAAAAAGATTTCCCCAAAAACCATGTTAAAGTTTTCGGGGAAATCGGAGGGGGAGCTTTTTAGTTCTGGCTTCTTGCATAGCCGCGGCCTGTCTGAGAGCCGCTTCCGTCCA
>JAVBVZ010000034.1:0-275887 GCA_036679405.1 Christensenellaceae bacterium | reverse complement strand
TGATCACTTTAGCGTCCATGCTGCGGATCCCGGTGAACATGCACAACGTGCCCGCAGAGAAGGTTTACCGGCCGAGCGCGTGGAACGCTTTTGGAACGGAGGGCCTGGAGGGCGCCGACTACCGCGCCTGCAAAAACTTCGGACCGCTGTACGGTTGAAAGGGCTATTTGGGAGATCGTGATGGTTAAATATTCATTGGGACTGGATTTTGGAACATTATCCGTGCGGGCGCTGCTTGCCGATGTAGGGACCGGAGAAGAAGTCTTTGTTTCCGAGTGCAAGTACAGGTATGGCGTAATGGATGACGCTTTACCGGATGGCAGCCGGCTGGGTACAGGATGGGCGCTGCAGCATCCGCAGGATTATATTGACGGTATGCGAACGGTTATTGATGAAATCGTTCGCAATACGAATATCGATCCAAAGGACATTGTAGGGATTGGAGTGGATTTCACTGCCTGTACGGTACTGCCCGTTGATGAAGATTATGTTCCTTTATGCGTAAAATATCCGGAGCGTCCGCATGCTTATGTGAAACTTTGGAAACATCATGCGGCGCAGGATAAGGCGGATGCGATGACACGTATTTTAAAAGAGATGGGCAGGCAGGATCTGCTGGACCGGTTTGGAGGCAAAATTTCTTCAGAGTATTTGATCCCCAAGATTTGGCAGGTCCTTGAGGAAGATGAAGCACTGTATTTAGAAACGTACAAATTTATTGAAGCAGCGGATTGGATTGTATATCAACTGACCGGTGAGGAAAAAAGAAACAGCTGTTGTGCGGGATACAAAGGCACATGGTCAAAAAAAGAAGGTTATTTGCCCCAAAAAATTTTAAGCGCGTTTGATGAAAGACTTTCCAATCTTGTGCAGGATAAATTGTCCGGCCGGATCTATTCAATAGGAAACAGGGCGGGGTTCGTGACAAAGGCGGCGGCGGAAATGTTTTCTCTGATGGAAGGGACTGCCGTCAGTGTAGGAATGATTGACGCGCATGCGGCCATGCCAGGTTCAGGCGTTGTCCGGGAAGGGACTATGCTGATGATCATGGGGACATCTACATGTCATATGCTCTTAGAAAAAAAGGAAAAACCTGTCGCGGGGATATGCGGTGTGGTTGAAGACGGCATGATCCCGGGATATTTTGGATATGAAGCAGGGCAGGCCTGTGCAGGAGACCATTTTAGCTGGTTTGTAGAAAATTGTGTGCCCGAGGCGTATGAGCGGGAAGCAAAAACAGCCAAAATGGGGATCCATGAATTGCTGAGCCAAAAGGCCGCAAAGCAAAAGCCGGGGCAAAACGGGCTGCTGGCTCTGGATTGGTGGAACGGCAATCGTTCGGTTTTGATGGATTCATCTTTAAGCGGCGTTTTAATCGGATGTACGCTTGCAACAAAACCGGAAGATATTTACCGTGCTTTAATTGAAGGAACGGCTTACGGAACCCGTGTGATATTGAAAAATTTTGAAAAACATAACATTGCCGTAAAACGTATTGTCGCATGCGGCGGTATTGCCATGAAAAATGATTTTTTGATGCAAATTTACGCAGATGTCCTGAACCGGGAAATACGGGTAGTGGATTCCCCGCAGGCGCCGGCTTTGGGTTCTGCAATATTCGGCGCGGTTGCTGCCGGCAAGGATAAGGGCGGGTATGATGCAATACAGGATGCGGCGAAAAACATGGGCAAACCGTGCGTGAAATTATTTCTGCCGGAGGCGGATAATGCCCGCAAGTATGATATGCTGTATAAAGAATATGTAACGCTGCACGATTATTTTGGCAGAGGAGAAAATGATGTTTTAAGGCGCTTGAAAAAATTGCCGGGATAACCTGTATAATAAAAGACCCGGGGGTGACCCCGGATATGGTTCGGATAACGAAGAGGCCCTGCAAGGTATGGATAAACAGATACCTTGGATCGGCCTGGACGGATATCCGGACCTTTTTTATTGCAGAAATATTTGTTGCAAAGAAAAGAAAGCCTCCGTTGCGCCCTAAAAAGCAGGCCGGTTTTTGATCTGTAAAAATAAAACTTGCTAATTTTTTATAAAAGGCTTTGCAAAACGATGGGCAAAGCCTTTTTATTTTCACTGTTTTAGAAAGGGACAAACTTTTTTTGCAGGGCGATCGTTCCCGGGATAAACATCACATTTTCAAAAAGGATAAAATGAAAATTTTAAAAGGATCGGACTGGAAATAATTGTAGAATAATTGATAATAATTGTAGAATAAATATAGAAAAAAAATAAATTATAAAAAAACTATAAAAAAACTTGAAAAATTCAACAAAATAATTATAATATAAATTGAAATAACAAAATATTTCAAAAATTTATTCAAAATACCCAAATAACCGTGCCGGAACAACCAATATTGAACAATATTACATAACAATAATTTAAAATTCGAAAAGGACGGATATTATGACATCAAGAGAACGAGTGATGAAGGCAATCAGCTTTGAGGAGGGAGACAAAGTCCCCATTGATATAGGCGGTACTGAAGACACGGGCATTCATATAGATGAATATTGTGATTTGATGCGCTATGCGGGCATTGTAGATCCTGTTCCAAAGGTGTACGACCAGTTTCAGATGTTGGCGCGGGTGGAAGGTAAAATGCGTGAATATCTCCATACAGATGTGGTACAGGTGGAGAACCCTGTTTTCAGATGGGGGTTTTACAACCGGAACTGGAAGCAGTGGACAACATTTGCCGGCAATACGGTATTGATGCCGGGAGATTTTGATCCTGTGGAAGGCGACAATGGAGAATTGATTATTTTGGATGAAAAAGGCGGCGCCCAGGCTTCCATGCCCCGCGGCGGAAAATATTTTGACCGGTGTTGTTCGACCCAGATGTCGGCCGAAATCGAGCATATGGATCCTGCTGAATGGAAGAAGTCGATTGCGTTGTATACGCAGGAAGAACTGCGGGAGATGGAAGAAAACGCAAAATTTTTACATGAAGAAACGACCTATTCGGTTCACGGAGGATTTGGAAGAGGAAAACTTTTTACAACCGGATTGATGGCAGGGCACACCATGACGGACTGGCTTTGTATTCTGATGATGGAACCCGAATATGCGGGAGATATTTTAGACGCCAGCACTGAGCGGACGCTCGAAAATCTTGAACTTTATCTCCAAGCGGTGGGCAAATATTTAGATACAATATTGATTGCTTCTACCGATTACGGGTCTCAAAAAAGCGAGATTTTCAGTCCGGATGTGTTTGAGGAACTGTATGTACCGCGCTACGAAAAAATGACGGAATACGTGCATAAACACAGCGGCGCGAAAACATTTCTGCATTCCTGCGGATCGGTGCGGAATCTGATTCCGCATTTTATTGAGGCGGGGATAGACATTCTGAATCCCGTGCAGACAAACGCGGGAGGAATGGATCCCGTTGAGTTAAAAAAAGAGTTCGGCGGTAAAATTGTGTTTTGGGGCGGCGGCGTGGAAAGCCAGACGGTCCTTCCTTACGGGACACCCGATGATGTGGAACAGCAGGTACGGGAAAGGCTTAAGGTTTTCGGACCGGGCGGCGGATTTGTTTTTGCGGTGGTCCATAACATTCAGCATGGTGTTCCGGTTGAAAATTTGCGCAGGATGCTGGATGTACTTTTAAAGCATAGAGATTATAATTGAATTTGTCTGGCTTAAAAGAGGAAAGCTGATACACGCAATTTGTCTTTTTGGAGGTTTGAAAAATGCAGAGAATTATTAATGATCCGGACCGGGTGGTAGAAGATATGCTCCAGGGTTTTATAAAAAACCATAAAGATATCGTGGCGCCCACGTCAAGTCCCCGGGTAATCAAATATAAGGACGCCCCGGTCAAAAACAAAGTAGGCATTGTAACAGGGGGCGGGTCCGGGCATAAGCCCGCGTTTATAGGCTATATTGGCCGAAATATGATTGATGCGGTTGCAGTGGGCGAGGTTTTTTCTTCCCCTACGTTAAAAGATTTCTGCAATGCGTTTAAGGAAGCGGATGCCGGACGGGGCGTTGCCTGCCTGTATGGAAATTATGCGGGCGATAATATGAATGTAAAGATGGCCATTAAAATGGCGAAGGCGGAGGGAATAACCGTCAAAGCGGTGGCAGCCAATGATGATGTTGCTTCTGCACCTAAAAGTGAGAAGGAAAAAAGGCGGGGCGTTATTGGAGAGATCTTTATGTGGAAAATCGGCGCGGCAAAGGCGGCGCAAGGCGCAGATCTTGACGAGGTGATCCGGGCGGCACAGAAAGCGGTGGATCATACCAGCACTGCCGGTATCGGGATAACGGCCTGTACGATCCCCGCTGTCGGGCATCCGAATTTTGAAGTGAAGGAAGGAACTATGGAAGTAGGGATAGGCTTGCATGGAGAGCCGGGCATAGAGGTTTGCGAGCTGAAAAGCGCAAATGAAATGGCACAGCTCCTTTTGGAGATTATTTTGCCTGACCAGCCTATTCAGTCAGGGGATGAAGTAGCGGTTATGGTATCCGGGCTGGGCGCAACGCCCCTGATGGAGCAATATATATTTTTTAACCGCGTAGAAGAAGTTTTATCACAAAAAGGCATTCAACTTTACCGTTCTTACGTTGGGACCTATTTTTCTTCATTGGATATGATGGGTGTGCAGTTGTGCCTGATGAAGCTGGATGATGAGCTGAAAGAATTACTGGATATGGAAGTCAATTCAATGGGATTAAAACAATTTGCCCGTTAAGCGGCAATTTAAAAATACAAGATGGAGGAAAAATGAATGAAAAGAAAATTGAGTATCGTTTTGATGCTCGCGTTGGTTGTTGTTTTTGCTTTTTCGGCATGTTCTACAACCCCGGCTGCGGAAACACAGGCATCCGAACAGTCGGAAAGCGCGCCCGCATCAGAACAGGAGTCGGAAGCCGTACAAGAGTCTGCAGGTGAAGGGTTCACCGTTGGAATGATCAATGGATACATGGGCAACGGGTGGAGAACACAGCTTTCAGACGCAGTAGAAGATTTGGCGCAGGAATATATTGATGCCGGCATTATGAAAGAGTTGAATGTACAAAATGCTGGCGACGACGTAAATGAGCAGATCCAGATTTTCCGTAATATGATTGCGACCAAACCGGACATGATCATGATTGTTCCAAACTCACAGACTGCGCTGAATCCGGTCATTGAAGAAGCTTATGACGCGGGGATTCTGGTTGTCTGCATTGACCAGCCCGTAACTTCCGAGTATGCGATCAATGTAGCTATGGATCAGTATGATTGGGGAAAACAGATTGCGGAATGGTTTGTACAGGAAATAGGCGGAAAAGGCGATATCGTGGTTTTAGCCGGCGTTGCAGGCGGACCTTCCAATGTTTCGAGATTAGAAGGACAGTATGATGTTTTAGAGCAGTATCCCGACATCAATGTGTTGACTGAAGTAAACGGAGACTGGGACCAGGGGACTGCGCAGACAGTTATGTCAAACGTGATCGCTTCTTATCCGAATATAGACGGCGTTTTGACGCAGGACGGTATGTCGCTTGGAACGATCAAAGCTTTCCAGGCGGCGGGAAGAGACATTCCGGTTGTGTCTGGTGAAACAATGGTAGGATTCCTTCGCCTTTGGAAAGAACTTGAGGAATCGGAAGGATTCAACACCTGGGGAATCAATGATCCGCCGTCGGTCAGCACGGCTGCGCTCAGCATAGGGATCCGGCTGCTCCAGGGGAAGACGCCTAAAGAAGGGACTCTGGATGGAAATTATTTTTACTATCCGGTGCAGGTTATCATTGATAATGACAATCTGGATGAATACTTAGAAGAATATAAGGATGCTGAAGATACATATTTCCCGGATGAAAGATTGTCTGAGGAAGAGATTGATTCTTATTTTGAATAATCAATAAAACAGGTAAAACAGGGGGATGCCCGCCGGGTATCCCCCTGGAAAAAAGAAAGGCATATGTCGGATGCCATAGGAGGACGCGGCTGTGGAGCTATTGGAAGCAAAAGGCATGCAAAAATCGTTTGGGGGAATAAAAGCCCTGACGAACGGATGCCTGACATGCAAAGAGGGAAAAGTGGTTGGACTGCTTGGAGCAAACGGGTCCGGGAAAAGCACTTTTTCCAAAATCATTTCTGGTATTTTCAGAAAAAATGGCGGCGAACTGTATATAAACGGCCAAAAAACGGATATTAATTCGCCGTCTGATGCAAAGAAACACGGGATTATCATGGTTCATCAGAATTTGAGCCTGGTACCCGAACTAACGGTTTGGGAAAATATTAACCTCGGGCATGAATCTCTTGTTTCAGGCGGATTTTTAGATAGAGAAGCGGAATACAAAAAGGCTCATGAAATATTGGAATATTTATGGCCCGGATTTGACATAAACGCCCGGGTGGCCAGCCTGGCACCGGCGCAGAAGCAAATGGCGGAGATCGCGAAAGCGCTTTCCCAAAACCCCAAAATATTGATTTTAGACGAACCGACCGCTTCGCTTGAACATTCGCAGGTGGAAAGATTAATACAGGTGATTGATGATTTAAAGAAAAAAGGCGTGGGCATCATTTTTATTTCACACAGGATGTGGGAAGTGATGCGCATCTGCGATGCGGTGGTGGTTTTTAGGAATGGGCAAACGGTTGGCGAACTCAATTTTGATGTGGACGGCAGAAAAGAAGAAAAAATTGTGGAATTGATCACCGGAAAATGTGAGCTTTATCAGGAAAAAATCACGCGAAAAGAGTGTGAAGAGAGTTCCTGTGTCCTTGAACTTCAAAATATAAATTTAAAAAATGTTTTGCATAATATTTCTTTTTCGGTAAAAAAGGGAGAGATCATAGGCATTGGCGGCCTAAATGAGCAGGGGCAGGAAGAATTGCTGCTTTTGCTGGCGGGTTTTATAAAGCATTATGAAGGCACGATCATGGCCGACGGAAAACGCATGAAGCTCAAGCATCCCAGCGACGCTATAAAAAAGGGAATTGTTCTGGTCCCGGGAGACCGGCATAAAGAAGGACTGTTTTTAGGCCGGAAAGTTGTGGACAACATTGTTTACCCGAGAATTGCTTTGGGCGGCCCAAATTCCAGATTGGGCAAAAAAGAGATGCTGCGCCAATGCAAAGAAGCCATTGAAAAGATGAAGATATATCCGCCTGATCCGGATATGATTGTCAGCCAAATGAGCGGGGGAAATCAGCAGAAGGTTGTTGTGGGAAAATGGCTGGAGCTGGCACCGAAAGTTCTGCTTTTAAGCGATCCGGCGAAAGGCGTTGATATTGAAGCAAAACGCGAGATGTATCAGGTTGTTGCCCGCTTGGCAGAAAAAGGAACGTCGGTAATTCTTTTTGCGACAGATAACGACGAATTCACAAAAATCTGCGACAGGGTATACATCATGTTTGAAGGCAGAATCATAAATGAGCTGGATGAAGAGCAATTGACGGAGGAGTGTCTGGTTGCCGCATCTTTTGGAGACGCCGAGTAAGAAGGCTGATTGGGTGAGTGGTATGAATAGGATCAAAATAAAAACGAATATATTAAAAAACGATTTGTCTATGACTTTTTACGTTTTAGCCGGACTGATCGTTTTAAATGCAATTATGCAGCAGGGGTTTTTTGAGTATTCCGTAATCAAATCAAACCTGATGACTATGGCGCCGCTGATCTTAATGGCGGTGGCACAGGCAGTTGTTATTATGTCGGGCGGGATTGATCTTTCGATAGGCGGCATCGTTACGCTGGTCAATGTTATTTTGGCAAGTTTAATGAATGATTCTGCGCAAAGCGTTGTGCTGGCATTGCTGGTGGCGACGGCAGTTGGCCTGGGAGCCAGTGCGCTTAACGGCTTGCTGGTAGGCGTGCTCCGGTTGCCGGCAATGGTAGCCACCTTTGGAACTTCTGCCGTGTGGTTTGGCGTGTCTTTAATGATTATGCCGCAACCGGGCGGTTATGTTCCCGCTATGTTTTACAGGATGTACAAAGACAGCCTGGGGGGCTTTATACCGGTTGCGCTGTTATTTGTGATTGCAGCTTACGGGTTTTGGTATTTTTTCAAAAGAAGGCGCATGTATACGCATATCCTTGCCGTGGGCGGAAGCGAAGATTCGGCGGCTGCCAGTGGCATCAGTGTTTCCAAGGTGCGCTTTGAAGCATATCTGGTGAGTGGGATATTCACAGTGCTGGCCGGGATCGTTCTGACAGCTTCAACTGCGTCGGGAGACCCAAGTTTGGGAACCGGATTTCCGCTTAACTCTATTGCTGCCGCTGTTGTTGGCGGCGTAGCAATGCAGGGAGGCAAGGGAACTTTTGCCGGAGCCGCTATGGGCGCGGTTGTCTTGGCATTGATCACAAATATCATATTTTTTGCAAATGTTCCTTCAATTTATCAGGATTTTATAAAAGGGCTGGTTATTGTAGGCGCGCTGATACTGGCAACGATTCCGAGAATGAGAGAGATGCGGAAGTTTGCAGGATGAGATTTTAAACCGTGTTGGTGATAAGCGGATACGAAAGGAAGAATCGCAAGATGAATTCGATTAAGGTATTATATAAAAACAAGTCTATTATTGCGTTGTATATCGCAACAGGACTGATTGCCGCCGGGGGGATACTGGCGCCTGGATTTGCCTCTTTTTCAAATATCATGAACATATTGAGCCTCTCTTCGTTCTTGGGCGTGGTTGCGCTTGGAGAAACCATTGTCATCATTTCGGGTGGAGACGGGCTGGATCTGACGGCGGCGTCTGTAATTTCACTGAGTGCGGTTATGGCTTCACAAATTATGGGCGGAGAGAATGCCAATATTCCGCTGGCGGTCCTGGCGGTCCTGGGCATTACCTTTATCATTGGCCTTGCAAACGGTCTGGCTATTTCCCATTTGAGGATTCCGCCGCTGATCATGACGCTGGCCATGTCTACGGTTGTCCAGGGAATGGTGATGATTTATACGCAGGGCCAGCCAAAGGGAAGCGCCGCACCGCTTTTAAGCGACCTTGGCAACGCCCGGCTTGGAGATACCATTCCGTACATTGTCATTGTTTGGATTATAGTGATCGTTATAGCCGAACTGGTATTGCGAAAAACCAGATGGGGGAGGCTGCTGTACGGCGTAGGCGCCAATAGTTTGGCAGCCGAACTTTCAGGGGTAAGGACCAAACGTATCCGGACTTCCGCATATGTGGCAAGCGCAATGATTTGCGGCTTTGCAGGTATTCTGATTCTTGGATATACGGGGACCTCTTATTTGGATATCGGTTCTACTTATCTAATGCCGGCTATTGCCGCAGTGGTCATCGGGGGCGTTTCTCTCGCAGGCGGGTCGGGCAATTATTTGGGGACCGTAACGGGCGTTATTGTCCTGATAGCGCTCAACAGCATGTTGGCTACCCTGAAAATGGGAGAAGCGGGAAGACAGATTGTTTACGGCTCAATATTGGTGGCGCTTTTGATTGCTTACGCCAGAAACAAAAAGACCAAATAGAATTTTTTATGGTATAATAAGTTAATTAATCCGTCAATAAAAACAGGAGAATAACACTATGGAGTATGTTCTGAATAAAGATGCTACGGTTGTTGTATATAACTTGGTGAAATGCATACAGGAAAATAAAGATTATTTAAGCGAAGTGGACGGCGCGATCGGCGACGGCGACCACGGGATCAATATGAATAAGGGATTCACAATTTGCGGGCAGCGCATTGATGGAAAAGAACTTTCTATGAGCAAAGCGCTGGAAGTTTTGAGCCAAGTGCTTATGATGGAAATTGGAGGTTCCATGGGGCCGCTTTATGGAATGCTGTTTGAAGGCTTTTATGAAGCGTCTTCAAACGAGGCAAAGATTGACAAGAAAGTTTTCGGCAGCATGCTGCAATCGGCTTATGAAAGTTTAAAAGAAATCAGCGGGGCGGACGTCGGGGACAAAACGCTTATGGATGTTCTGATTCCGGCAAACAATGCTTACCAGGAAACGCTCTTAAAAGGAGCAAGCTTTACAGAATGCCTGGAGAAAATGTGTGAAGCTGCCGAGACGGGGAAAGAATCCACGCGTGACCTTGTTGCCAAAGTAGGCAGGGCAAGTCGATTGGGGGAGCGCTCAAGGGGAATTCTGGATGCGGGCGCAACCTCCTGCAATTTGATTTTGCAATCTATGGGAGATACGTTTATATCGTTATTGAATGAGAAATAATCATGGTTTGCGGATAGATACCGGATATCCGCATTTGCTGAAAGCGGCTTTCCCAAAAAAGCCTGTCCGGCAAAAAGGGGGGATTGTATGTCATCTTTAGAACGACGCAAAGAAATATTGGAATATGTGAACCAGCAAACAGAAGTCCGGACGGAAGATTTGTCCCGCCGGTTTAATGTTTCGGTGGGAACGCTGCGCAATGACATTATTAAAATGGAAAAAGAGGGGCTGCTGGAACGTACCCATGGAGGCGCAAGAACCATCAACAATTTAAACCAGGCCTTTTCGTTTCAATCCAGGTTTTTTGCCCACGGGGAAGAAAAAGAGCGGATTGCCCAAAAGGCTTTGGATTTTATTGAAAACAACCAATGTCTTATTTTTGATGCAAGCACAACCGTTTTGACGCTTGCAAAAGAAATTGAAGAAAGCAGAAAACTGATTGTTGTGACCAACGGCATCAATACCGCTATGGCCCTTGACAACAAGCCGAACGTTAAGCAGATACTTGTTGGGGGCATGGTAGCCAAAGGGACTGCGTCGCTGGAAGGATTGCTCGGAAAAGGAATGCTGGAGGATATTAATGCGGATATCGCCTTTGTTTCCGCCCGGGGATTTTCTTTGGAAGAAGGCCTTACAGATTTCAATATTCTAGGCTGTGAGCTGAAAAAAGAAATGATGCGGTGCGCCAAAAAGAAGATTGCCCTTTTGGACCATTCAAAATTGGAGACGACTTCCGTTTCCAGTTTTGCGGGAGCGAAGGACATTGACCTTATTATTACGGATGAGAAAGCGGATCCCGCCGTGATCCAAAAATATATGGATGCCGGGATACGGATAATGGTTTGTTAAACGTTGAAATGCAGGAGAAAATGATATGGCAAAAAAAACGATCGTGATAGGCTGCGATAACGCCGCCGTTTCACTTAAAGATGAAATAAAACAATATATTGAATCGCTGGGGTATCCGGTTGAAGATCAGGGGTGTTTTTCTTCAAAAGACGAGACATACTACCCCTATATAGCACAAAAAGTGTGCAACAGCATCATGGAAAGCGGTTACCGCAAGGAAGGCGTGTTGATTTGCGGGACGGGGATCGGGATGGCGATGACGGCGAACAAATGTCCCGGCATCCGCGCAGCCGTCTGCCATGACAATTATTCGGCGGAACGCGCCAAGCTCAGCAATGACGGAAACGTGCTTTGTATGGGCGCGCGGGTAGTCGGCCCGGAGCTGGCAAAAAAAATCGCAGCCGAATGGCTGGGCCTGGAATTTGCAGACGGAAGCTCTACGCCGAAAGTGCAGGCCATAAAAGAAATAGAAAAAGAAAATTTCAAGGATCAATAGAGCCTGGTTTTCAGGTATCTCAATTGTTTTATAAGATTTTATAAAAGCTCAAAAAAGCTTTGGACACTGCTTTGCCCAATCCTTTTTGAGCTTTTTTGCAAAAAAATCATGGTATGCGCAAAGCCGCCCGGCCGGATCATTCCACCGATTTAAGGGAATCCACCATATTGATGTTGCTTAGTTTTCCGCGCAGCATAAATTCTACCGCAAAGGTAAAGGCGAAGGTCATAGCCAAAGCCAAAGCAAAACTGGCCGGCAGGATCTTCACCTGAAAGTTTACCATGTCTATCTGTATCTGGCTCATGACAAAACGGTGCAGCAGTACGCCGAAGGGCAGTCCGGCCAGTGTGCCCAGCGTGGTCAGGATAATGTTTTCGCGAAAAACGTATGCCCTTACTTCACGCGGGTAAAACCCAAGTACTTTGATGGTTGCAATTTCTCTTGCGCGTTCGGTGATATTAATATTGCTTAAGTTGAACAGTACAACAAACGCAAGCGCACCCGCACAGGAAATGACCAGCATAACAATGGAATTCAGGCTGGTCATCATATCCGCGACACGGTCGCGGATATCCTGCATTACAGAAACGTCCGCGGCGCCGTACGCGTCCATCAGCCGTGCCGCTGTTCCGTGCACGTCTTCGCCGGCCGAACGGGCAATTGCGTTTTTGCAGACGCATTCTTTCTGAAACACGTTTTCATATGTCTGTGCCGTCATGTAGATATAGTTGTATACGTAGTTGTCGCAGACGCCGCTTACGTTGAACGTATAGGTGCCGGCGTCGTCTGTTTGCAGCGTGATTTGGCCGCCTGCCCCCACGCCCGCCAACCGGGCCAGTTTTGCAGTGATCACCACGCTGCCTTCCGGCGGGTAAGGGATGGAGGCGTCCTGGTTATGCAGGTCTATAAGATTGGTGATGGCGCTGTCATCGGTTGCTATGATGTTTACGGATTTTACTCCATCCGGACAAACGGCATCCATGGATTCGCTGCATACAAATACGCACTTAGACAAAAGGCCGGATGTGTCCGAAATAAAAGCGTCTATCTGCTCAGGGGTTTTTTCGTCGGTAAACGTGATGGCATAATCGTATTTCCAGATGTTGTCGAACTGGTCGTTTGCAATATTACTGATGGAATCCCGAAGCCCAAGCCCGGTCAGCAGCAGTGCGGTGCAGCCCGCAATACCCAGGATCATCATAATAAGCCGCTTTTTGTAGCGCATGATATTGCGGATGGATACCTTTCTTAGAAAACTTAACCGGTTCCAGAAGAGCGGCATTTTTTCAAGGAGGATGCGCCGGCCCGCCTTGGGCGCCCGGGGACGCATCAGTTCGGCAGGCATCAAAAGCAGTTCGGCCCGGCATGCAACGTAGGTTGCGCCCGCCGAACAAAGCAGGGATGCGGCAAGGGATATGGCGGCAAGCCCCCCGTCAAACACATAAAGGATGGGCGCAAAATTATACAGCATGCCGTAGGCTTTCCAGATAGCCCATGGGAAAAGGATGGAGCCGCCCCAGAATCCTATGATGCAGCCGATGAGAGCGGCGCTGCCCGCGTATGAAATGTATTTCCATATGATGATTGCGTTGCTGTACCCCAGGGCCTTTAAGGTGCCGATTTGCGTGCGCTGCTCTTCCACCATCCGGGTCATGGTGGTTATGCAGACGAGCGCCGCCACTAGAAAGAAGAAGACCGGAAAAACCTTGGCAATCCCTTCCACAATGGAGGAATCGTTTTCAAAGGAAGAATACCCCACGTTAAGCGTGCGGTCCAGCGTGTAGCAGTCGGCCGGTTCAATATCTGCTATTTCTTTTTTGGCGTCGTCAATTTCCACCTGTGCATCCGCCAGTTCCTGTTCGGCATCATCCAGTTTTTGATCTGTATCGGCTTTTTGCGTGTTGTAATCCTCAAGATTACGGTCATATTCCGCTTGCGCGTCGGCAAGCTTTTTTTCGCCTTGGCTGATTTCGGCCTGCGCCTTTTCAATTTGCTGTTTGGAAGTATCCAGACGGTCTTTTGCCTGGGCAAGCTGCCACCAGGTTGCGGTGGATTGTCCTTCTGCCTGCTGTTTTTGGGTATCCAGTTCCTGCTGCGCGGTGTCCAATTGGCCGAGGGATGATTGAAGGGACTGGTATTGCTGAATAACGCCCGACTGCTCAATCTGGTTAAGGCCGGCCTGCGCCTCTTCAAGCTGTGCGGTCAGGACGGCATAAGACGGGTCGGAGGGATCGGTTGCGGCAATCTGGGCTTTAAGCGCGGTTATGGTATTTTGAAGCTGGCTGTATTGTTCCAGGACGCCGCTGGCTTCTATTTGCTGCATTGCGCTTTGCGCAGCTGCGCGGTTTGTGTCTATCTCGTTTTGGGCGGCTGAAAACCGGGCGGAAGCTTCGCCTTTGGCGGCGTTGAATGCCGCGAGAGAATTATTATATGCAGCAAGGCCGCTTTCGTATTCGCTTTGCGCGTCCGCTGCCTGATTTTTGTTTTCTGAAAGCGCAGATTCGCTTTCGTCGATTTTTTGTTTTGCATCTTCCAGCTGCGCCTCTGCGTCTGCAAATTCGGTCTGCGCGTCTGATTTCTGGGATTCGTAATCTGCCAGGGAAGAATCATATTCGGCCTGCGCATCGCTTAGCTCTTTTTTGGCGTCGCCCACAATTTGATCAAACCGTATATCCGCCCGCTTTTGAAGCGCGCTTTCAACTTCCGGCCTGACGGATTCGACGGCGTCGTCGTACGCTTCGCTGAACAGGCTGTATTTTTCTTTCAGCGTGAGGTAGGCCTCCGTATAGTAATCTGTAGAGAATCCGGCGGCCGGGATATAAAGAAAACCAAAGAGGGTCCCGCCTGCGAGCTTGGTTGTACCGCGTTCCCGGTTTAAGTAAGTCACCGAGTTTGCGAGCCCTACAATGGTATATTGCCTGTAGGTGAACGCTTCAATCGTATCCGGGTCGTTGGCGTCGGATACCGTAAGGGTCTGGCCGATGTCTTCCTTGGAAAAATAAAGAGAATCGGCCACGCATTCGTCCGCTTTTTCCGGCATCCTGCCGTCGGTGAGGCTTAAGACGTTCATGTGGTCCGTAATGGAATGCGCACCGAGAGCCAGTTCTTTCCCGTCTTCAAGATTTGCAAAAAAATCTACCGAAACGGCCCCCTGCGCATATTCAATATCCGGAAGGCCGCTGAAATATGCGACGTCTTCTTCCGTCAGGCCCAAAGTGGAGACCAGGCGGAAGTCGTACAGGTTGGAAGAGAGGACATATTCGTCCCCGGTATGGAGCATGGCGCTTTTGGTTACCTTGAGCCCGGAAAAGAATCCAACGCCCAGCGCTATGATTGCAAGAATTGCAAAATAACGGCCAAGGGTAGAAAAAACTTCCCTGCGCCTGTTTTTTTGCCATGCCGAATTCATTTTTATCACCACTCGATCTCTTCGATCGGCGTCGCGTTTTTGTTGATCTGCACGGATGAAATCGTGCCGCTTTTGATGTTGACGACCCGGTCGGCCATTGCCTTAAGCGCAGTATTGTGGGTAATGATGACCACCGTCATCCCGTTGTGCCTGCACTGGTCCTGCAAAAGTTTGAGGATCGACTTACCGGTGCTGTAGTCAAGCGCGCCTGTCGGTTCGTCGCACAGCAGAAGTTTGGGGTTTTTGGCGAGCGCGCGCGCAATAGCCACGCGCTGCTGTTCTCCGCCCGAGAGCTGGGAGGGAAAATTATCTTTGCGGTCGCCAAGGCCGACGTCCTCCAGCACCTTTCCGGCAGGCAGAGGCGCTTTGGTCAGCATGGAAGCGATCTCTACGTTTTCCAGAGCGGTCAGGTTGGGGATCAGGTTGTAAAACTGAAAAACAAAACCAATATCCTCCCGGCGGTACGCGGTCAGGCGGCGCGCAGGGTATGCCGAAATTTCATCGCCCGCGAGGAAAACTTTTCCACCGGTCAGCGTGTCCATTCCGCCAAGGATATTCAAAAGCGTCGTTTTGCCGGCGCCGGACTGGCCGACGATGAGGCAGATCTCATTTTCTGCTATTTCAAAGGAAACGTCATGAAGGGCGTTTATCCGCACATCCCCGGATTGGTATACTTTTGATACCTTTTCAAACCGAACAAATGTATCCATATCAGCACCTCAATGTCTTGACAAAGGTTTGTTTTCAGATAATAATATAGTTTAAACGAAATGTTTACAGTTATCAACACACAATTGGAAATTTAGTGAAAAAATTAAGGAAAGGCAGATGCCTTTTTTCAGGGACAAAACGTCCGGACGGCAATCCGGTTGCCGAGGCCGGCCGAAAGTTTTGCGTTTCATGGACCGTGCAATTCGGCGAAAAGGGGGCGCTAAAAACATGTATGTTGTACGGACAAAAAACGGAGAGGTAAAGGGAATCAAAACAAAAGGCGCATACGCATGGATGGGGATCCCCTATGCAAAGCCCCCGGTGGGCGCCCTGCGCTTTAAACCGGCCCGGCCCGTTTGCGACTGGGAGGGCGTGAAAGACGCTTCCGCCTGCGGGCCCATTTGTTTTCAAAACAGAAAGAACGCCGTGATGTCCGAAGACTGTTTAACGCTGAATATATGGTCGCCGGTGCAGGGAGAAAAAAATGATTTAAAAAAGCGGGCGGTCATGTTTTTTATACACGGCGGTTCGTTCTGCGCCGGGTCGGGAAGCGACGGAGATATAGACGGTGCAAAACTTGCGGCCTTCGGCGACGTGGTTGTCGTTACCGCGAATTACCGGCTGGGAGTGCTGGGATTTTTAGATTTTTCTTTTTTGGGCGGAGATTTTTACCCGAACTGCGGCCTGACCGATATTATAGAAGCGCTTAAGTGGACGCACAAAAATATTGAAGCGTTCGGGGGGGACCCTCAAAACATTACGGTTTTCGGCCAGTCGGCCGGGGCGATCGTAGCTTCCGTCCTGCCCGTGATTCCGTCCGCGCGTCCGTATTTTTCCAAGGTTATCATGATGAGCGGAGGCCCCACTCTGCCGCATACGCAACAGCAATACCAGGCGACTGCCCGCGGCTTTTTGCGGTTTATGCATATTGACCGGCCGGAAAGCCTGCTTACCATGCCGGCGGAAAAACTGACCGCGCGGCAAAAGGAATTTTCCAAATGGTGCGGCCTGGGGGCGGGCACATTTATGCTGGAGATAGACGGAGAACTGATACCGGAATACCCCATCCCCGCCGCGGCAAAAGGCGCGGCCAGGGACATCCCCATCCTTATAGGGACCACCCGCGAGGAAATGTCCTGCCTTTTTATCAAACCGCTGGCCGAAATACTGGACGTAAACAGTATTATGGATGTGATGGTTCAAACAGAGGATGACAGCAGCTGTAAAGAGATCCCCAGGCTTTACGAACGCTACGGAAGAAGAGGCGGGATGCTGATGATGTCGGATATTGTTTTCAGGGTGGGCAGCGCGTGGTATGCGGAAGTCTACAGCGCCTTTGCGGATACCTGGATGTACCGTTTTGACTATGAAACTTTCGCAATGAAGCTTACGCGGCTCCATGCCTTTCATTCCTGCGACGTCCCGTTTGTTTTTGGCAACAACCGTGCGGGCATGGCGCGCTGGATGTTTCTTTTATCCCCTTATAAAGGAGGGATCCGGCGGGTATCAAATGAAATACGCACGGATTTTGTAACGTTTGCAAAAACCGGGCGCCTTCCCTGGGCAAGATGCCGCGGCGCAGATACGCGCGGTAAAAGCTATAAGCGCACGTCCAGGGTTGTTCATATGATCGCGCCCGATGTCAAGGAAAAATTCAGCGCGACCGAGTATTGCAGGCGCAGTTTTTCAGGATGCAGCAATACAATGCGGGAGTAAGGGTTTTTAGCCAAAGTTTGACGGAGGGTATGCCGGTATGCGCTTTGCATCGCAGTGTATGTTGGCTTGAAAAGAATTTAAGCGCAAAAAGGGCCGGATATACCGGCCCTTTTTGTCTGCCTTTTTTAAGGCCTTTATTTGTGTGATACAGGCGGGCTTTGTACGCAAAAATAAAAATCTCCGGTTGAAAATTAAAAAATAAGGGCGTAAAATAATATTATGTAAAATTTGTTACATACTAGCAGGTAAATTTGTCTTAAACAGCAGTACATATTTTTGCACAAGTTCTTTTTTATAATTATTTAAACAATACCGTTCAACTAAAAAATTTTACAGTTAAGGAGAATAGATATGTCGCGATTATCGTATCAAATTACAATGGAAATTGCAGGTAACACCGCGATGTGGACAAGGCCGGATACGGGAGATTGTCCAGTCAGTTATCCGGTACCTACATATTCTGCGGTAAAAGCAATTTTTGAATCTATTTTGTGGGGTCCTGCTGTAGAAATTATTCCAACAAAAGTCGAAATATGTTCGCCTATTCAATGCCATTCCTATTGCACGAATTATGGCGGTCCATTACGTAATCACACATCCATTAAAAAAGGCAACAATTATCAATTACTTGCCACTGTACTTATTGATGTATGTTACCGATTATATGCAGACGTTATTCCAAATGTTACAAAAGATGAATTACCAAAAAAAGCATTGGTGTGGGATGGAAAAACGACCTCGCCCGGTCATGCATATCAAGATATATTTGTTAGACGGCTGAAACGAGGCCAGTGCTTTTCAATACCCTTTTTAGGCTGGAGAGAGTTTACTCCATCATATTTTGGAGAGTTTCGCAATGATACGCAGGTGTTGTCGGACTTACCGCCGATTGTAATTCCATCTATGTTGCGACAAGTTTTTTCGAAAGGATATAACTCACCGGTTTCCTTTGTTTATGATAATAATCTTATTATTCATAATGGAATATTAAAATATCCAAAAGAGGAGGGGAGGACATGTTGAATGAATTATACAGTCTGTCAAGTGTTCTAAATAACATGGGAATTAGTGCAGGAAAGGAATACAGGGAATATACTCCTCTTTCCAAGGCTCAATGTTACCGGATATGGATTTCAAATGATGGGAAAATTTATGGTATTGAAGAGTTGAAATCTGAACTTGTACAAGAGCTGAGAAAGTTTGGCAATAAGCAAGCCTCTTTTCCCGCTTTTAATATTGCAGCACTGTATCGTTTAATTGATAAGCAACAAATTAGTGATCTTGAACAGATGAAAAACAATTATTCGTTGCTTGCTTTTGACAAAGTGAAATTATGGTGTGCTAATGATAACTGGAATGATAGCTTAACGCTAAAAGTTAACAATTGCCTCCATAAAGTTTCGGATATACTCTTAAAGAAAATTGAAAAACAGGGGTTGTGGGAAGAGAAAGCGATCGTAAAACTAGTAGAATCAGCAAATAGTTTTTCAGATACTCTTGACAATTCGAAAGGAAGCTTTAGGATTGCTTTGGAAAATTATGTGCTTGAAAGACTACGAAGAGGAGAAGACGTAAAAACAGCACTCACTTTTCTCTTTCATCGTGGGAATCCCAAGAAAGCGCCGAAAGAAGACAGAGGCACACTGTCTGTTGTTCTAGATTTGTTCGAGTGGCAGCAATATGGATATCCGATTGCGAGTGAGTATACGACGAGATGGATTAACGATATGCTTTTAAAATCAGATTTATCAGATGATAAAACAGTGTCTGGAGATGGAGAATTTGACGCATTTGGAATGCCCTTTAACCATGTTGGGGAACCGATGCCGACTATAAGGCTTAAGGGCTTTGACGTGGTGTTGAGGTCTATGTTTCGCGGACAGCCTTGCCAGTACCGTTATCAGAAAATTGATGACACTTCTTATCCGATTTCAAAAGCGAATCGCTACCTTATAAGGGGCGCGTTTGGATGGATTGCACAGACAGACAAGGAAGGAATCACATGGAAACAAGTTGATAAAAATGAAATTGTTTTTGTTTATCCGTCGCAAATACCTGCGGTGCCGTTAAACTTTGTATCTTTATTCAGTGTGCAACAGGGAGATAAAGAGAAGAAAACAGAAGCGAGGTTTGCTAACGTGGCTCAAGATTTTATTAAAGCACTAAAAGGACTTCCACCAAAGGAAAAGCCTGACTATATTCAAGTTTTTTCAATTCGAAAAATGGATAAGGCCCGTTCAAAGATCGTTTTTACTCGGAATTATTCCACCGATGGGTTTGTTGGCTCAGCAAAAGAGTGGGAAACGGGATGTAATAATATACCTGATTTAGAATTTGAAAAAGAAATTCCTTTTCCATTGCAAGTGGCTCGGATTATTAATAATGTTTGGAAGCAAGACGGCCGATTGGCAAATACGGGCAAAACTCTGGTCAGAAGAGTACAATATTATCAAGGTATCGAATTGTTTCTTGATCCTGTACAAGAAAGTATGAGCCGCTATTATTTAGGAATACTGTTATTGAATTCATCCGGTTTGATAAAACATTCTGGCATACAAACGTATATTAAAAAAGATATCTCTTTTAAAGAAAAAAATTTGAATAATGAAAAAAAAGAAATCGCTCTGGTATTGTCTGTGCTGGGTTTGCTGCTTTATAAATGCGGCTATAAAAAGGAGGATTATATGGATAATATTGCCTATTTAGTCGGCCAAATATTGAAAATATCTGATGAACTACATGAGTTTTATTGCAAGATTGTTCGAAATGGAGATGTACCTCGTCAGCTGGTTGGCAATTCTATGTTTGTAATGGCGTCGGAAACGCCTAATCAGGCTCTTGCTCAGTTAGGTATTAGGATGAGTCCATATATAGCATGGGCAAAACAATATCGTAAAAAAAATATTCAAGATAAAGATAAAGAAAGTTGGCGGGCAGGTTGGTATCTGGATTTATATGAGGATGTCGCTAATAAGCTGTATTCATTGTTAAGTGATATAACGCGGTTTGATGATTTTGGAAAAGCACAATTCTTTGTCGGTTATCTCGCTGCGTTTCCAAAAAGAGAAAAGAAAATTATGAATGATATTGATGTTGAAAAAAATACAAATGATGTGGAAGGAGATTGTAATGAGTAAGGAGATTAAGCGTGCAACCGGACTTTTGGTGATTGAAGTTGTTAATTCAAATCCAAATGGTGACCCCGACAGGGAGAGTGATCCTCGCCAGCGCCCAAACGGCAGAGGGGAAATTTCTCCCGTTTCATTTAAGCGTAAGCTTCGGGATTTATTGGAAGACAAGCAAAGTCCATTTTTTAAAGGGTTGCCAAAAAATTATTTGGGAAATTCCGATTGTTATAATATTTTGGAATCCAGAGGAAGGGATAGAGAAGCGATAAAAAAGGAAATGTCAGAAGACTTAAAAAATTTTGATCAAGAAAAATTCCTTAAAAGTCAGTTTGTTAGAAAGTATTGGGATGCCAGAGTTTTTGGCAATACATTTCTTGAAGAAAAGGCCGACAAAGGATTCATTAAAACAGGAGTTGTTCAATTCGGTGTAGGGATATCTATTTCTCCGGTCAATATCATTAGGCATACAAACACGAACAAATCCGGTGTGCAAGAAGGAAAGCAAGCTGGCATGGCTCCATTAGCATTTCGAATTGTGGAGCATGGAGTGTATTGTATGCCGTTCTATGTAAATCCTAATTTTGCAGGTAAAACGGGTTGTACTGTGGATGATATTGAGTTAATGAAAATTTTGATTCCACAGGCTTATGATTTAAATAGGTCCGCTATTCGCCCAGATGTGCGTATTCGCCACGCGTGGTATATAGAACATAAACACAGTTTGGGTAGTTGTCCAGAGTACCTTTTATTAGAGGCTCTTACCCCTAAACGTCTTGGCGATATTACTATTCCATCAGTAGCGTGGAATGAATATGAAGATAAAACCAAATTGCCAGAGGAATTAAGAGTAAGAGTAGAATCAATTATTGACTTGACGATGCAATGACATATTATGCACATAGTCCTAAGAACAATATTCCTGCACAGACATACTTGTCACATATCAATGGCGTAAGGAAGCGAGCTTTAGAATATGTTGACAATATATCTCAGTATGCCAAGCTTGATGGAGTACTACTTTCCGAAATTGTAGACAAGGTTGCTGTTTTTCATGATTTAGGCAAGTTGGATAGAGATAATCAAATAGTATTGTCGGGGAAAAAACTATCTAACTCTTTACCCAAAAACCATGTTGATGCAGGGGCTGCATATTTCTTAAATAAAAAAAATTTATCAGTTATCGCCGCTGCCATTGTTCAGGCACATCATGTTGGCTTTCCGGACTTTAATGCAGAACAGAATAAGGGCGAATCAATCTTCCGTGATGTCAGCATAATGCATGAAGTGAACAAAATGTTACCAGACTTAGAAATAATACACAAAAACCTTATTGGGTCAAATTTTATTTATGGAAATGAAGATATTAAAGGTGATACTGCTGTTTTTTTGCGATTGCTTCTATCCTGTGTCGTGGATGCTGATCATACAGATACTGCCATACATTATCAAGGCTCTCTTATCCAATCAAATCAAATATGTTTGCGCTCAGCGGCGCGCTTAGCAAAAATGGATCAATATGTTGCGAGACTAAAGGGTGAAAATCCAAGAAGGAATATTTTACGCAGTGAAATGTATTCTGCCTGTAAACAGGCCGTTATCAATGCTAATGTTAGTTCTTGTGATAGTCCAGTTGGTTCTGGCAAGACAACAGCGATTATGGCACATCTACTTATGCAGGCGGAAAAACGAGGATTGCGCCGAATATTTGTAATATTGCCATTTACAAATATTATTAAACAATCAGTTGACACATATCGAAAAGCTTTGGTTTTACCAGGCGAAAATGCTGAAGAAGTAGTAGTAGAATTGCATCACCGCGCTGATTTTGAAAGCAAAGATGCAAGATATTTAACTGCACTTTGGAGGGCTCCTATTATTGTAACCACTGCAGTTGCTTTTTTTGAAACATTAGCGTCTAATTCCACAGCTACCTTGCGTCGTCTGCATGAATTGCCGGGAAGTGCAATATTTGTAGATGAATCTCATGCTGCCGTACCGGCAAAGCTTTTGCCTTTAGTGTGGAGGTGGATTAATGTCTACGCAAATGAATGGAACTGCTATTGGGTTTTAGCGTCAGGGTCGCTTAATAAATTTTGGGAAATCAAGGAGATATTCGATAACGAAAATATCGAAAAAGTGCCCGAAATTATTAATAATAAATTGCGTTCACGTTTGTCTTGTTACGAAAACAATCGGATTTCATATAAGAGCGATTTGCACCCTAAAAATGAGGATGAATTGGCGAGTTGGATTGTTAGTTTCAAGGGGCCACGATTGGTAATATTAAATACAGTACAAAGTGCTGCTGTCTTGGCAGATCACTTTAAGACTCGCTTTGGTAAAGCGCATATTGAGCATTTATCTACCGCACTCACCCCAAATGATCGTGATAAAACATTTGGACGAGTTAAAAAGAGATTACGGAATTTAGAGGATTCAGATTGGACGCTTATTGCTACGTCTTGTGTTGAAGCTGGTGTCGATTTATCTTTTAGAACAGGGTTTCGCGAGTTGGGCTCGCTTGTTTCGTTGTTGCAAGCAGCTGGACGGATAAATCGTGAAGGACGCTTTCAGGGTGCAGAAATATGGACATTTTGTCTTGCTGAAAGCAAAATGTTAAAAATTAATCCTGGGATGAAGGAATCAGCAGCTGTTCTGAGAACGTATATTGAATGCAATTTAGAAATTAGCCCCGAGTTGAGTACAAAATCAATAGCAGAAGAAATTCAACTGCACGGTTTATCTGATAAATACAAAAAATTGACTAACGCTGAAAGTCTTATGGATTTTCCTTTAGTGGAAAAAGGTTTTAAAGTAATTGATGCTGATACCAGAATTGTTGTGACAGATCATAATTTAGCAGATAAAATTTGTTATGGGACAGTTGATTGGACAGAACTTCAGAAGAACTCGGTTCAGATTGCGAAATATAAGTTGGATGAACTTAAGATTCCGCAAGTGCTGAAAGATATATATAGTTGGAATTTGCATTATGATGATTTTTTAGGGTATATGGCAGGTGTTATTCAATTAAAAAAATTCGATGGGAAAGTAATGATTATATAGTGAAAAATATTATAATTAATTCAGGACAAGGAGGTGCTCTAAATTTATACAGACGATGACCTTTTAGCGCTTTCCGGCATTCAGCATTTTGCGTTTTGCAGGCGGCAGTGGGCGTTGATTCATCTGGAAAAACAATGGAATGAGAATTTGCGCACAATGGAAGGGCGGCTTTTGCATGAGCGCGTTCACGATGCGGACTATTTTGAAGCGCGGGGGGACGTTCTGACAGCCCGCTCTGTTCCCCTGTCTTCTTATACGCTTGGGCTTTACGGCGTTTCGGATGCCGTTGAATTTAACCGGGCGGATAAGGGAGGGACCAAAATTCCCGGAAGGACGGGAAGGTGGGCCCCCGTGCCTGTTGAATACAAACGCGGGAGCCCCAAAAAAGATATTATGGACGAACTACAGCTGTGCGCGCAGGGCCTTTGTCTTGAAGAAATGCTGCGTATACACATCGGCTGCGGGTATTTATATTACGGTGAGACCCGCCACCGGACCAAAGTTGTTTTCAGCAGCGCTCTGAGAGAGCAGGTGGTGTCTTTTGCAGGGCGGATGCATGCGCTTTATGAAAGCAGAATTACGCCCGGCCCGGACCCGGAATATAAAAATTGCAGGGCGTGTTCTCTTGTTGACGTGTGCCTTCCTAAATTGTATAAAAAGAAAAAGAGCGTAAAGGGTTATTTGCAAAAGTATTTGGAGCAGGAATAATTATGAGAAAACTATTAAATGTTTTGTATGTCACCACTCCGGAATCTTATCTGGCGCTGGAGGGAGACAATATTGTCATATTGGCTGATGGAACAGAAAAGTTCAGGATACCGCTTCATAATATTGAAGGAATTGTTTGCTTTGGTTATATGGGCGCCAGCCCGGCCCTGATGGGCTATTGCGCAGACAGGTGTATAGGCTTGAGCTTTGTGACGCCCAGCGGAAGATTTTTGGCGCGCGTGACGGGGGGCACGTACGGAAATGTGCTGCTTAGAAAAAAACAATACAGGTTGGCGGATCAGGAGGCGGACTGTGTTCCGGTTGCTGTCAATTGCATTACCGGAAAGATATTAAATGCAAGATTTTTGCTTCAGCGTGGCATAAGAGACCATGGAGGCAAACTGGACATAAATTTTTTAAAAGAAACTTCTGCTGCATTAAAGAAGGGGGCAGGCAACCTGCAGAAGTGCACGAGCCTTGAAGAAATAAGAGGCATTGAAGGAGATTGTGCAAAGCGGTATTTTTGTGCGCTGGATCAACTGATTTTGCAGCAAAAAGATGTATTTTATTTAAGTGGGCGCAGCAAGCGGCCGCCTTTGGACCACATGAATGCACTGCTGTCTTTTTTGTACACGTTGCTTGCACATGACGTTCAATCCGCTTTGGAGACGGTGGGCCTGGACCCTTATGTAGGCTTTTTGCACAGGGACAGGCCGGGCCGGGCATCGCTGGCTTTGGACCTTATGGAAGAACTAAGGCCGTTTTTGGCAGACAGGCTGGCGCTTTCCTTGGTTAACAGGAAACAAATCAGTGAAAAAGGATTTTCCGTAAAGGAGAGCGGGGGAATTCTGATGGACGATGAAACAAGAAAAAACGTGATTACCGCATGGCAAAGCAGGAAACAGGAAAAAACAACTCATCCGTTTTTAAATGAAAAAATTGAAATCGGCTTGGTGCCGTATGCGCAATCTTTGCTGCTTGCCCGACATCTGCGGGGCGATATAGAGGCGTACCCTCCATTTATCTGGGAGTAGGTGATAAAGTATGATGGTTTTGGTTACGTATGACGTCAATACGGAAACAAGCGAGGGGAAAAGCCGCCTGCGGCGTATTGCAAAACAATGCGTCAATAAAGGACAGCGGGTGCAGAATTCCGTGTTTGAATGTTTGGTAGACCCGGAACAGTTCCTTGCGCTGAAAGCGGCGCTTGAGAAAATTGCAGATCCTGATGCGGACAGTCTGCGGTATTATTTTTTAGGTGCAAATTGGAAAAAGCGTGTGGAACATTACGGTGCGAAGGCGTCTTATGACCCGGAGGGGGTTATTATTACCTAAAAAAGAACGTTTGCGAACCGTAAGTGCCCATGATTTTGCAGGCGGATTCGCAGCTATGGTTATTATGCCGATTTTTGCAACTTTGCAGACATTTTACAGAAATATTAGATAAGCTTATTTGTGGGTTCTAAAAAAATGCGGTGGAAAGCCGCATTATGATAAGCTTTATAATATATACAGTCGCACCCCTTGCGGGTGCGTGGATTGAAACGAAACGGGTCTGTGATCGCAATTACGGATTCATACGTCGCACCCCTTGCGGGTGCGTGGATTGAAACCCTCCACTAAAATATTTTTTTGCCTCCCGGCATATGTCGCACCCCTTGCGGGTGCGTGGATTGAAACCTTTTCCTATGCCGTAATACTCCATAACGATTCCAGTCGCACCCCTTGCGGGTGCGTGGATTGAAACAAATGCCTCTATCAAGGCTTTTACCCTCTTGTTGGTCGCACCCCTTGCGGGTGCGTGGATTGAAACCATACTTTCCACCCCTTATGTTCGATATTCTTGAGTCGCACCCCTTGCGGGTGCGTGGATTGAAACAAGGTAGGTAGTCGCGTCCGGGATGATTTTTTTGCGTCGCACCCCTTGCGGGTGCGTGGATTGAAACAACGACTCCGTCAAAAACCCCGTGCAAGGCTTCAGTCGCACCCCTTGCGGGTGCGTGGATTGAAACTGCCGGGGACACGTCCACACCAAACGCCGGCGACGTCGCACCCCTTGCGGGTGCGTGGATTGAAACGGGATAAAGGCGGCAATCGCGGCGTGTATGTCGGTCGCACCCCTTGCGGGTGCGTGGATTGAAACTTGTAGTAGTCGCACGTAAACCCCTCGGCTTTGAGGTCGCACCCCTTGCGGGTGCGTGGATTGAAACATATGCACCCCTATGCCAAATGCTCCACGTACGAGTCGCACCCCTTGCGGGTGCGTGGATTGAAACAACGTCGATCAACTCAACGTAGTATTCACCGCTAAGTCGCACCCCTTGCGGGTGCGTGGATTGAAACAGGGTACATGGGCTGAAATAGATGTTTTGATGAACGTCGCACCCCTTGCGGGTGCGTGGATTGAAACAGTTCAAGAGCCGGGCGGTCATACCTCCGCCGCCCGTCGCACCCCTTGCGGGTGCGTGGATTGAAACAAAACAAAATCATACCAAATGCCGTCATGTATCTGTCGCACCCCTTGCGGGTGCGTGGATTGAAACAACCTTGTCCAGCGTCCAGCGTTGAAGCGCTTTATGTCGCACCCCTTGCGGGTGCGTGGATTGAAACAACAAAAGCAGAAGCTGAAATTGCAATTGCCCGAGTCGCACCCCTTGCGGGTGCGTGGATTGAAACAGTCTTGTGATATCAAGGTTGAATTTAAGTAGATAGTCGCACCCCTTGCGGGTGCGTGGATTGAAACTTTGGCGGCCGCTTTTGCTGATTCGCGTCCTTCGTCGCACCCCTTGCGGGTGCGTGGATTGAAACATTTTACCGACAACACCGCTGCGTATGACCTTCGGTCGCACCCCTTGCGGGTGCGTGGATTGAAACACAAGCGGCTTATCGCTTCCGGTTGCTTTTTTTAGTCGCACCCCTTGCGGGTGCGTGGATTGAAACCTCCTGTACAGCCTTCGCGTCACTGCTCATTTGGTCGCACCCCTTGCGGGTGCGTGGATTGAAACAGTGCTTGACAAGCGGCTTGGAACGACCGTAGCGGTCGCACCCCTTGCGGGTGCGTGGATTGAAACGAAATTACGGAAGGGCCATCCATACCAAAAGAAATGTCGCACCCCTTGCGGGTGCGTGGATTGAAACTGCAGTGAAACGAAAGCAATCTACCCGGCATTAGTCGCACCCCTTGCGGGTGCGTGGATTGAAACTGAGATTTCAGCTTTGTTTTTTTCGAGTGCAAGCGTCGCACCCCTTGCGGGTGCGTGGATTGAAACGTTTCTTTCTTGGGTTCTTCTTCCGGCGGAACCTCGTCGCACCCCTTGCGGGTGCGTGGATTGAAACACATAACCCGTCGTAGTTTACGCGCAAGCAATGCTGTCGCACCCCTTGCGGGTGCGTGGATTGAAACAATATATGCAGACGAAATAGACCAGCAGCTTGAGTCGCACCCCTTGCGGGTGCGTGGATTGAAACTGGTATGACGGATAAAACTGTGCGCGAAAAAGCCGTCGCACCCCTTGCGGGTGCGTGGATTGAAACCGATCTTGATGTAAAAATAATGAATTTATGCGCCGGTCGCACCCCTTGCGGGTGCGTGGATTGAAACAGCGAACGCGGTTTCAAGCTATGCCCAGCAGTTGGTCGCACCCCTTGCGGGTGCGTGGATTGAAACGGGCAACGACGAGTACAGAAACCGGGACTGGATGAGTCGCACCCCTTGCGGGTGCGTGGATTGAAACAGGTCTATTTTTTCATGCAAAACGATTGTGTCAGGTCGCACCCCTTGCGGGTGCGTGGATTGAAACGTTCCAGATTTCATCCGGATTTGTTTTAATCTTGTCGCACCCCTTGCGGGTGCGTGGATTGAAACACCAGGCTATCGGAGGTCAGTAAGGATCGTAAGGTCGCACCCCTTGCGGGTGCGTGGATTGAAACAAAGAGTTCGCGCACTTTTTCAATCAGGTCCAGCGTCGCACCCCTTGCGGGTGCGTGGATTGAAACTGTTATATCGGAGGAATGGATCAAAAACCGAGAAAGTCGCACCCCTTGCGGGTGCGTGGATTGAAACTTTTACGGGTATTACAACAATTCTATAGAAAACGTCGCACCCCTTGCGGGTGCGTGGATTGAAACGGCAATAAAAACGGCGAAATACCCGAGTCTGAATGTCGCACCCCTTGCGGGTGCGTGGATTGAAACCCGCAATCGGCCTATTTGATACTCTTGTAGTTTGTCGCACCCCTTGCGGGTGCGTGGATTGAAACAAAAATATAAGGGCGTTTTCGCGGGGTGTGCTGGTCGCACCCCTTGCGGGTGCGTGGATTGAAACAATATCTTGTGTAAACGCGAACGGGCACCTATCGTCGCACCCCACGTCGCACCCCTTGCGGGTGCGTGGATTGAAACGTTGTCTGATCCATGCCGTAATAATGCAAGCTGTCACGTCGCACCCCTTGCGGGTGCGTGGATTGAAACGCCATAATCAAAGCTTAAAACAATTACGGCTACGTCGCACCCCTTGCGGGTGCGTGGATTGAAACTCATTGCCCGTTACCGTCGTCCCATACCAAAAATGTCGCACCCCTTGCGGGTGCGTGGATTGAAACATCATATCTTCGAGCATTGCTCTAAACCCCTCTAAGTCGCACCCCTTGCGGGTGCGTGGATTGAAACACAAATATCTGATTTTGGATTTTACCAGTGAGCGTCGCACCCCTTGCGGGTGCGTGGATTGAAACGACACCGGAAGGCCGTTTATGAGCGGAATCCCATGTCGCACCCCTTGCGGGTGCGTGGATTGAAACAGAATAATAATTGCATCCCCAAATTATTTGATGTGTCGCACCCCTTGCGGGTGCGTGGGAATCAAAGGGCAAGCGGGGTTATGCAATGCAAAGAGAGTTTTGATCCGTAAGATGCAAAAAGGGCCGGATATACCGGCCCTTTTTGTCTGCCTTTTTTAAGGCCTTTATTTGAGAAGAGAAAGTACGTTCTGCGGCGCCGCATTGGCCTGCGCCAGCATGGCGGTCGCAGCCTGCGCCAGAATATTGTTCTTGGTGTAATTGGTCATTTCTGCCGCGATATCCACGTCGCGGATACGGCTTTCGGCTGCAGACAGGTTTTCCGAAGAAACGTTCAGATTGCTGATTTTGTGCTCCAGCCTGTTCTGCATGGCGCCCAGAAGCGCCCGCTGGTCGGATACCGTGTTGATGGCGTTGCGTGTGGCCGTGATGGCCGCCGAGGCGCCGTCCTGCGTGGAGATGTCCTGCGTTTCCACGCCCAGGCCTTCCGCGTCCATTTTGTCTATGGATACTTCAAGCTGCTCGCCCGCAAGCGCGCCTACCTGGATCTTCATAACGCCCGATCCTTCGCTGGAAGAACCGCCTTCTACCGTAAAGCTGCCGATGGCACCGAAGTTGGCGGCATCCGTAGCCGGTGTGGCGGAGATTGCGTTGAATGTCCACGTTCCAAGGCCGATATCTGACAGATCCAGTTCGGTATCGTTTTGCGCCAAAGTGGCCGTAATGGACGCGCCGGTTTCCGTATTGGTAAAGGTGACGTCCGCGCCCGAATTGCTTACGCTGTAGGTTCCGGTTTCCGCTCCTGAAACATCGGTGATGCCCGCTGCGGCAAATGTGCCGGTTGTTGATTCTTTGATGTTCCCGGTGGTGGTGGTCATGACCGCGCCGTCCAGTGTTGCGGCCATGCTGGCCATGGTGTTGCTTGCTGCCGCGCCGTCATATACAATGGTCTGCGTACCCAGCCCGGCGGCCGAAAGATCCAGCGTGAAGGTTTGGTCGGTCTCAAGGAAGGTATTGCCCTGCAGGACGTCTTCCATCGCAACGGTGTATTCTTTGGTCGCACCGTCCGCGCTGGTAAAGTTGATGCGCAGATGCGTGGTATCCGCGTCCGCGTTGGAAGTCCATACGCCCGCATCGCTCAGGCTGCCCGCTTCCAGCGTAAAGGTGCCGATATCGCTGGTCGTGATGCCCGTCTGGGATTTCACGGTGTAGTCGGTCGCAGTGCCTTTGATGGCGTCGCCCACTACAAAGGAGTTAGTGGTCGCGTCGGCTACCAGTTTGTTGTCGAAATTTGAATCTTTCAGAACGGCCGTGCCGCTGCTTCCCAGTGAACCGTCCAGGATGTTCATGTTGTTGAAGGTGGTCTGGGACGAGATCTGGTCGATTTCATCTTTGAGCTGGTCAAATTCGGCGGCAATCGCGCTGCGGTCAAAAGATTCGTTGGTGCCGGTAGAAGACTGCACGGCAAGTTCATTCATGCGCTGAAGCATGGAATGAACTTCCTGCAGCGCGCCTTCAGCGGTCTGCACCAGCGAGATGGCGTCCTGAGAGTTTTTGGCGGCCATGTCCAGGCCGCGCACCTGCGCCCGCATTTTTTCCGAAATGGCCAGGCCGGCGGCATCGTCGCCCGCGCGGTTGATCCTGTAGCCGGACGAAAGTTTTTCGGATGATTTGGCCACGTTGTCGTTGTTGATGGTGTACTGGCGATGTGTGTTCATAGCCATAATGTTGTTTGCAATTCTCATTTGTTTAATCCTCCATGATTTTTTTTTGACATCTTTGCCTTTTTAGAAAATGCGCCGGCCCTCTTTTGTTTTTAAAATACCTTCACGTGAAAGGATTACCCGGGTAAACTGGAAAAGGCCTTTGCAGATTCTGCTAACATCTTCGGGAAAAATTTTCAAAACTTTAGTGAATTTAGCTGAAATAATAAAAATTTACTAAATAGCCTCTTGCATTTTGTCGAAATATAGAATAACATATTAGTAGCAATTACAGACTCTGCGTTATATAAAGAAGAGAATGCCTAATCCGCTTTAGGAGGATTATGGCTATTTTTTATGCCCAAAATTAGATAAATATTGGATAAAATGATGATATTTAACGATTCTGACTTAGATTTACTAAAAGAAATCAGCAACATAGGCGCGGGCAATGCGGCGGGCGCGCTCTCCGCAATGATAGGCGCGCAGGTGGATATCAGCGTGCCAGATTGTTCGCTGGTGGGATTTTCAGGCATTGCCGATATGCTGGGCGGGCCCGAGCGGGTCATGCTGGGCATCCTGGTTCAGTTTTCCGGCGATATAGACGGCTTTATCCTGATGATGCAGGAACCGGCGGACGCGGTGGAAACCCTGAACGTTTTTATGGATACGGATCTGCCCGACTGGCCGGATGCGGGAATGCAGGCCCTTGAGCCCATGAAAGAAGTCTGCAATATTCTGGCGGGGTCTTATATTACGGCCATATCCGCCATGACCGGGCTTAAGATATCCGCGGCTGTGCCCGAAATGACCGTGGATATGGCAATGGCAATTATGAACGTGCCGGCCCTGGTATACGGGGAAGCCGGGGAATATGTGCTTATGCTGGATACAAGGTTCGGCGGAAAGGCCGCGGGCGTGAAGGGCCACTTTTTTTTGATCCCCACCATTGATTCTTTCCGGCGCCTCAAAGAACGCCTGGTGAGCGTAGGCCTATGAAATCCGTGATTATCGGCATGGCCGAATGGAACATAGTTTCCCAGCCCGGAAAAATAACCACCATAGGACTCGGCTCCTGCGTAGGGGTGACTATGTGGGACAGGATCAGCAAAACGGGGGGGATGGTCCATATTGTGTTGCCGGATTCGCGCGGCGAGCGGGGATGCAACCCCGCCAAATTTGCGGATACGGCGGTGGCGGGCCTGCTTGGAAAAATGCTGGACGCCGGCGCGGTGCGGACTGCGATCGTCGCCAAACTGGCAGGCGGGGCCCGAATGTTTGGCGGGCCCGCAGACGATATTTTAAATGTCGGGCAGCGCAATGCGGCCGGATGCAAATTTTTTTTGAAAAAACTGAATATTCCCGTGGTAGCGGAAGACCTGGGCGGTTCCAGCGGCAGGACGATAGAGCTTGATGCGCTGGACGGTAGCCTGAAGATAAAAACAATGGGTGTAGACATAAAAACAATATGACACATCGTTTTGACCGGGAGAAGATGTGAAAAAAGGAGGAAAAATGAAAAAAGTACTGGTGGTGGACGACGCCGCTTTTATGCGGATCACAATCAAGAACATGCTTTCCAAGAACGGATTTGAGATTGCGGGCGAAGCCGAAAACGGCCTGCAGGCAATCCAGAAATGTTCCGAACTCAAACCGGACATTATTACGCTTGATATTACGATGCCCGAAGTTTCGGGAATAGACGCGCTCCGGGAGATCATGAAAATAAACCCTCAAACAGCGGTGATCATGGTTTCGGCGATGGGGCAGGAAAGCATGGTGAAAGAAGCCGTTATGCTGGGAGCAAAAGGGTTTGTGGTAAAACCGTTTAAAGAAGAGGTCATCATGGCGGCTTTAAGCAAGTTCAAGTAAAAAAGGACCGGGTATCCAAACAAAAAGGACAGGGGTTTGTTATGGCGGAAAATGATATTTTACTGGAAGCATTTATATTTGAGAACGGACAACTTTTGGAACAGCTTGAAGAGCTGCTTTTGAGCGGGGAGCGAAGCGCGGCGCTAGAAGAAGGCCAGATCAACGAAACGTTCCGCGTGATGCACACGATCAAAGGTTCTTCGGCCATGATGGGATATGAGGCGATGGCCTCGCTTGCCCATGCGGTGGAAGACCTTTTTTCTATTATTCGTGAAAACCCGCCGGACGATTCGTACTGGGAAACGATTTTTGACAGCGTTTTGCATTCCATAGATTTTTTTAAAGGTGAAATCGCGGGCCTGCAGGAAGGAAACGTACCGGACGGGAACCCGGAAGAACTGCTTGCGTCTTTGCGGAAGGCTGCGGAGCAGATCAGCGGGGGCGGGGACGGTAAAAAAGAAAAAATCCCCGATGCCCCGCCGACGGAGCGGGAGGGGGACATCTCCAAACTGAAAAAAAATCCGGACGACAGGTACTACCGCGCGCATATACGGTTTTTTGGCGGGTGCCAGATGGAAACGGTGCGCGCGCTGGGCGCAGTGGTCGCCCTTAAAGACCTGTATACCGATTTGGCGCATTTCCCTTCCGACCTGGATCAAAACTGCGACAATCAGATCATAGAAGACGGTTTTACCCTTTTTCTGACCGCTCCGGCCCAGGCAGAGCAGGAGATCCGAGAGAAACTGGAAGAGACCATGTTTTTGCAGAGCCTGGAATTTGGAGAGGCCAAAACGCCCGGCGCGGACGCAAAAGCAAATTTGAATCCGGTGCAGAAAAAAGAAGTTCCGGCTTCGGAAAAAGAGATACGCCAGAGTTTTTTGAGCGTGAATATCAATAAAATAGACGCATTGATGGATCTGGTGGGCGAAATTGTGACTACCGAATCCATGGTGATCAAAAACCCGGATCTAAGCGGGCTGGAACTTGAAAATTTTGAAAAGCAGGCGCGGCTTTTAAAAAAGCTTACAGACGAACTGCAGGACGTTGTGATGTCCATCCGTATGGTTCCCGTTTCTTCCGTTTTCCGCAAAATGCAGCGTATTGTGCGGGATATGAACAAAAAGATCGGCAAAGCGGCCGATCTGGTGATTATTGGAGAAGAGACCGAGGTGGACAAAAACGTGCTGGACAACCTGTCCGATCCGCTGATGCATCTTATACGCAATGCGATGGACCACGGGCTGGAAACCCCGGGAGAGCGCATGGCAATGGGCAAGCGCGAAAGAGGGCAGATCATACTGGAAGCGCGTAATTCCGGCGGGGACGTGATCGTCAGGGTTTCGGACGACGGACGGGGACTTCGGCGCGACCGGATCATTGAAAAGGCCATCCAAAAAGGCCTTACCAACAAAAATCCGGAAGAGATAACGGATAAGGAAGCCTTTTCGCTGATCCTTTCGCCCGGATTTTCAACCAAGGAAGAAGTCACCGAATTTTCCGGGCGGGGCGTTGGGATGGACGTTGTGTGCAGCAATATAAACAGCATAGGCGGCAGTGTGTCGGTGGAGAGCGAGGAAGGACGCGGGACAACCATTATAATGCATATTCCGCTGACCCTTGCGATCCTGGACGGAATGAAGATCATGGTAAACGATTCCATGTACATTATACCCATCCAGACCATACGGGAATCTTTGGAGCCGCGCAAGTACCGCATCATAAGTGATCCGGATGAAAACGAAATGATCATGATACGAGGCAAATGTTTCCCTATTATACGCCTGCACAATGTTTTTGGGGAAGAGGAGGCGGCGCGTGATCTAAACGACGGGATCATGGTATTGGTGGAAAGCGAAGAAAAGACGGCCTGCCTGTTTGCGGACAAACTGCTGGGAGAACAGCAGGCGGTGGTAAAACCCATGCCGAATTTTATTATCCGCAAACTGGGAAGGATGAAAGGGATAGCGGGCTGTACCATACTGGGAGACGGGTCCATCGCGCGGGTGCTGGACGTAAGCAGCCTGCTGGTTTAATACGGGGCCCAAAAAGCCGGTCTTTTGAGGGTGTGGATCAACTTTTGCGCAGGCAGACGCCGGGCGGGCTTGTCTGCCGGCCGGAACAATCATCCGGGCATGAAGGTGAAAGGTAAGAAGGGGGAAGAAGGAACTGAATTTTTCCGGCGCTTTTGCGAAAATGGCAGAACATTTAAAGAAGATGAAAAAGACGCAGCTGGTGCTGGCGGTCCTTGTTATCGTAATTACGATCATTGTCCTTAGCGTGGTGGTATCTTTGAGCAACCAGACGGAATACGCCGTTTTGTTTTCGGATATGGAAGCCGGAGAAGCGGGAGAAGTGTATTCGGTGCTGGAAGAAATGGATGTTCCGGTGAAGGCGGGGTCAAACGGGAGCATTATGGTTCCAAGTGATCAGGTGGATGAACTGCGCTACAAGCTGAACGCCCAGGGATATCCGAAAAGCGGGCTTAATTATGACATTTATACGGAAAACGCAACCAGCTTCGGGTTGACCGATGCGGATAAACAACTGTACCTGCAGTTTCAGCTGGAACAGAACATTTCCCAGACAATCAACCGGATGGATAAAATTAAAAGCAGTACCGTGATGATCACCCTGCCGGAGGACAGCGCTTTTGTTCTGTCGGACAGCAACGAGAAGGCGGCGACCGCTTCGGTCGTTCTGGAATTAAGAGACGGGGCGACCCTGACTGCAAGCGACGCGGATACCATTCGTGCGGTGGTTTCAAAAAGCGTGTCTTCCCTGCCGCCGGAAAATATCACCATAGCCGATTCCAAAATGAACATTTACAGCACAGGCTCCATGGACGGAGGCGGGTCCGGCGCGGTGGGCGAACAGATCGACCTGCAAAACAAGGTTGCGGAGCAGCTTAAGACACAGATCATCAATCTGCTGTCGCCCGTTTTCGGGGCGGACAGGCTCTCGGCCAGTGTGAACGTGATCCTTGATTTTGACAAATCGGTAACCAGTTCGATCACGCTTTCCCCGCCGGTGGAGAATGATGAGAATATGGGCATCATTGTAAGCATGCAGGAAATGGAGGAAAAGGTTGCGGGGGATACGGCGGCGGCCGAAGGCGAGCCGGGCCTGGACGAAAACGGAGGCGCGGCCGTGTATCAGGCGGAAGACGGCGGGACGGACGGAGACTATTATAAAGTGACCCGTGAAGTGAACGCCGAAGTAAACGAAATCAACCAGCAGCTTGAACGCGCACAGGGACAGATCAAAGATCTTTCTGCGACGCTGATCATCGACGGCGGAGATGAGATTGCAGACATCCTGCCGGATGTCCGTAAACAGATTGCGACGGCCATAGGGGTACCGGAAGACAAAATCACCGTATCCAATATGCCTTTTGAACAAAATGCGCAGTATGCGCAGGCCGTAAGCGAACAAACCGAGATACTCGAGCGGGTGGAAAAAAACAAGCTCATTTATACCCTCATTATTGCAGGCGCCATCATCGGTGCGGCGCTGATTGTTATCTTATCCCTTCTTTCAAGAAACAAGCGGAAAAAGGAAGAAGAGGAAGAGGAAGACTGGGGGACGGGCGGCACCCTGGATGTCTCCGCAGACGAGGAGATCTCGGTGGAAGATCTGATGCCGCAGGAAGACGGAACGCTTCAGCAGATACAAAACCTGGTAAAAAGAGACTCCGAACTGATTGCCCAGCTTTTAAAAAACTGGCTGTCCGACGATTATATGAGGTAGAGCTTTACAATGAACAAAACGTTGACTTCAAAAGAAAAAGCAGGCATTTTGATGATTGCGCTCGGAAAAGAGTATTCCGCAAATATATACCGGCATCTTTCGGAAGAAGAGATCGAACAGCTCACTTTAAGCATTACCAGCCTGGGCAGTTTTGACAGTGAAATGAAGAATTCCGTTTTGTCTGAATTTCATGAAATGTGCGTGGCACAGAAGTATATTTCGGAAGGCGGCATTGAGGCCGCGCGGGATATACTGGTGAAAGCCTATGGCGCGGATCATGCGGATGAATTGATCGGCCGGCTGTCCGCTTCCCTGCAGGTCCGGCCGTTCGATATGATCCGCAAGGCCGATCCCGCACAAATCTTTAATTTTATCCAAAACGAGCATCCCCAGACCATTGCACTCATATTGTCTTATATGCAGCCGCAGAAAGCCGCTATGGTGATGTCTTCCCTGCCCGAGGAGATCCAGCCGCAGGTGGTGCAGCGAATCGCGACCATGAGCACCTCTTCTCCCGAATATATCAGGGAGGCGGAGCGGGTACTGGAGAGAAAGCTTTCCAGCCTGGGACAGGAAGAAAACACTTCGGTGGGCGGCATCAGCGTGATTGTGGATATCTTAAATTCCATTGACCGGAGCACCGAGAAAGGCATACTGGAAAATATTGAAATGGACAATCCGGAACTGGCCAATGAGATACGCAGGCGGATGTTTGTCTTTGAGGATATTGTAAAGCTGTCCAACATTGCGTTGCAGCGCACATTGAAGGATGTGGACAACGACGTTCTGACGCTGGCGCTCAAAGGCACAAGCGAAGAAATAGCGGAGAAAATATACGGCAATATTTCCAAACGCCTGCAGGAGCTTATTAAGGAAAATATGGAATACATGGGCCCGGTGCGGGTACGCGACGTTGAACAGGCGCAGCAGAAAATTGTGAATGTGATACGCAAGCTGGAAGATGAAGGAGAAATAGAAATATCAAGAGGGAGTGCGGATGAAGAATTCGTTGTTTAGGATTGACAGTCATTCGGTAACTGCGGAAGAGAGCCATGCGGCCGGATTTGTAGTTCTGCCCGACCTGAAGGAAATGATGCGACGTACCGGGGAAGAAGAACCGCCGGAGGAAAGGGGCGCGGAAAGCCCCGGCTTTTCAGAGAAAGAGGGGAGCGTCCGGGAAGAGGCGGAAAGCAGGCAAAGCGAACTTAATGCCATGGAGGCACGGATAAAGCAGCTGCGCCGGGAGGCGGAAGAAACCCTCCGGGTGGCGGAAAAGCAGGCGGCGGAACTCAGGGAGAAAGCCGAAAAAGAAGGGTATGAAGCGGGAGCCGCGCGCGCAGAGCAGGAGGCCCGGGCGCAGACGGAAGCTGCGCAGAAATCTCTGGCAGGCGCGCTTGAGAGGCTTGCCTCTGCAGAAGAAAGCCTTTATGCGGAAATGGAAGAAGGCGTGCTGGATCTTGCGCTGTATATAGCGGAGCATATTATAAAAACAGAAATCAGCGGCGGCAAAAGCGCTTATAAAAATATGATCCGCGAGGTGCTGATGGGCATCAGAAACCAGAGCAATATTGTATTAAAGGTGGGAAGCGACGAATACGAACAATTTTTTGCAGACGCGCAGGACGAACTGGGAGACGTTTTAAAGAATTCAGGCATCAAAGTAGTGCAGGACATCTCGCTTCAGCCCGGAGACTGCCTGGTGGAAACCGAGTTCGGCTATATCGACGCGGGCATCTTAACGCAGCTTAAGCGTCTTGAGTATTCCATGAAGCAGTTCGGGACCGGGCAATGACGAACGCCTTTGGTGAAAAAATAGACGGCATGAAACGCCGGATACGGGAGATTGACACCGTGGAATTGAGCGGTACGATCACCAAGGTGATCGGGATGACGGTGGAGTCCAAAGGGCCGCTGGTCCGGATGGGGGATATCTGCAAAATATATCCGAACCGCGGGACAGGGTTCGTTTATGCGGAGGTCGTTGGGTTCAATGACCAGCATGTCCTGCTGATGCCTTTTGGAGACGTTGCGGGGATCGGCGCGGGAAACAAGGTTACCGCCACAGGAACAGAGTACCGGGTAGGGGTCGGACAGGGCCTGAAGGGCAGGATATTGGATGCGCTCGGACATCCGATTGACGGCCTTGGCGCATTTATCCCCGAAAGCAGCTATCCGGTGGACAACCGGCCGCCGAATCCGCTCAGGCGCAGCCGGATCAGCGAAGTTCTGCCCACCGGCGTGCGGGCAATTGACAGCCTGCTGACCCTGGGAAAGGGGCAAAGGGTGGGCATTTTTGCGGGCAGCGGCGTTGGGAAGAGCACATTGCTCGGGATGATTGCCCGGCGGGCGAGCGCGGACATCAACGTGATCACACTGGTGGGGGAGCGCGGCAGGGAAGTAAAAGATTTTATAGAAAAAGACTTAAAAGAAGAAGGGCTTAAAAAATCTGTTCTGGTCGTGGCGACATCCGACCAGCCGGCCCTTCTCCGTCTGAAATCTGCGATGGTCGGCACTGCGATCGCGGAATATTTCCGGGATCTTGGATGCAGCGTGATGCTGATGATGGATTCCCTCACGCGCTTTGCAATGGCGCAGCGTGAAATCGGCATGACGGTGGGCGAGCCGCCTGTTTCCAGGGGGTTCACGCCATCGGTTTATGCCATGCTTCCCCGGCTTTTGGAGCGGTCGGGAACGTCGGACAAGGGAAGCATTACCGGCATTTATACCGTTTTGGTGGAAGGGGACGATTTGAACGAACCTATTTCCGATACGGTGCGCGGCATACTGGACGGGCATATCGTGCTTTCCCGGAAGCTTGCAAACAGCAACCAGTATCCGGCGATCGATATTTTGGCAAGTGTGAGCCGCCTGATGGCGGACATTGCGGCGCCCGGGCACAAGCAGGCGGCGGGGCGGATCAAGGATATGATGATGACTTACGAAGAGGTGAAAGATCTGGTGAGTATCGGTGCGTATAAGGAAGGATCGGACGCAAGGATCGATCAGGCGCTGGCGTTGCACGGCCCCATATTGGAATTGATCAAACAGGATGTGGAAGAGGAATCGGGTTTTGATGCGTCTATCCGCAAAATGCAGCAGGCGCTGGGGGCGCAGGGCGAATGAAAAAATTTGTTTTTACGCTTCAAAAACCCTATGAGATCAAACAAAACGTCTACCGGCAGCTCATTGCGGGGCGGGAGCGGCTGAAAAAACAAAGGGATGCGCTTTTGCGCCGCAAAGAAGAAATGCTGCGCGGCATGAAAGAACAGGGACAGTGTATGAGCGAAGGATGCAGGCAAGGCATGCGGGCGTCGCAGATGAGCCCGTACGGGGAATACATTGCCGGCGCTTTGCGCGATATGCAAAAGCAGGAGGCGCAAATTGAAAAGCTGTTTGCCAAAATGGAAGAAAACGCCGGTGTGCTCCTGCGCGTCTTAAACGAAATAAAAGTGATGGAAAAAATAAGGGAAGAGCAACTGGAACAATACAATAAAGAATTACAGAAAAATGACGATAAGATGTTAGAGGATTTCTTATGCGGCAGGATATGACGGCCGGACCGGCGGAGGGCAGACCTGCCCAGGCGGCGTCCGGAAGAAAAACGGTTTCAAAACACCCGGCTCAAAAGCCGGCCCCAAAAAAGAAAAGCGCGAAGGGCGCGGCAGTGCTTGTGCTGGTGGCCCTGGCCGTTACGGCAGGCGTATGTTACTATTTTAATATTTTAGATCTGAAAACGCGGGTAGTCGCTTTTTTTATCAGCCAGGATGAGCAGTATGCGCAGGCAATGGCCAGCCAGCAGGCGCAAAGCGATCTTTTAAGCCAGCAGCAAACTGAAATGGAAGAGCAGCAAGGCGCGCTGGACCGGCGGGAATCAGAACTCAATGAACGGGAAAATGCAATTTCTTATCAGGAAGACGAAGCGGCAGATACGCAGGCGGCAGAGGAAGAAAAGCAGGCCGGTCTTGAAAAAATGGCTAAAATTTATGAAGGAATGGACAGCGCAGCCGCAGCGGGGATCATGGGCAATTTTACGGACCGGCAGTATGTTGCGGATTTGCTGGCCCAGATGAGTGAAAAAAAAGCGGCGGCCATTTTAGAGGCGTTGGACCCTGCGCTGGCGGTGGACATCACGATGAAAATGGCCCCGAAATAAAAAACAGAAAAGAGAGGGGGTGAAAAAATGGAAGTAAACGCAGTAGTGCAGATGGATACAGCTCCTCCTGTGCAGGCACAGGAAGGAAGCGGAAGAGATCCGTGCAAGTTTGCAGATCAGCTCAAAGAGGCAAAAAAAGAAGAAAAAACGCCGGTCGGCACGTGCGGGGAAACGGCTGAAGAAGAAAATGTGGAAATTTTTATGGCGGCCGGGACACCCTGCGTACAAGGCGGGGAGAAGGCGGGTTCCCAGCCGGATGTTGCGCCGCTTATCCCTGAAGGAGAGAAGGAACGGCCGGCGGCAGGGCCGGAGCAAAACAGCCTAAATGATTCTGAGAAGAACGCTTTTGCGGCGGAGGGAAAAACGCAGGCGGAGGCTTTTACGGTCTTTCAGGCCCTGCCCGAAGGCGCAAATGAATCTGCCGCAGCGCAGGAATTTGCGCAGACTGCCGTGCGGGAGATAGGGCAAAAGCTGGCGGAAGGAAACGTTCAGGCCATGGTCGGGCAAAAAGGCCAAAGCGGAACGCAGCCGTTTCAAAATGAGGCAAAAGATATGCAGGAGCCGCAACAAACCGGTGAAAAAGAGGCGAATACGCCGCAAACTGCCGGGGCGATATCCGGCCGGGAGGAGACAAACGGTGAAGCGGGCGGGCGGCAGCCCGGGGAAAACACGGATGCGGCAGGGATGCGGGAAGAGCCGAAAGCACAGGAAATGACAACCCCTTCGGCGTACGCCGGAGAAACAAAAGCCGTGGCGCAGCAGGAAGATACAGTTGCGGAGGTAAAGCCGACGCCTTCGGCGCCCGCCGGGGAAGAAACTGTTTTCAGGATCGTAAGCCGGGTGGCGGCGGCGGTGCAGGAAGGAAAAAGCGAACTGCATATCCAGCTTCGGCCCGAGCATTTGGGCGGGCTTGAAATTTCTCTTTCCATGGGAGAAGACGGGCTGAGTGCAAAAATACTGACAGACCGCCAATCCGTCCATAATATGCTGGCAGGCGACCTGCCCGGACTGCAGGAAGCCCTGCGGGAAAAAGGGATTTCCGTAGCGCATATGGAAGTGGCGTATGAGGCCGGCCAGCAGGCGCCGGACAGAGACGCGTCCGGCGACGGAAGGTACCGGGACAATATGCCCCGGATCAAGGGCGTATTAAACGAGGCGGGCGTGGAAGACGCCGCAAATTTTTATTACACGTTATCCAATTACGAAGTTTTGGCAGAGCACGGAGGTTCTGTGGAGTTCAGCGCATGAGAGGCGCATAGCGACTTTAACAGAAAGGTGATAAATGTTATGTCTACAAGTGCAGTAACGAACGTAACAACGACACAGACCACGGATACGACGCAAAGGACGACCAGCCAGGAGCTGGGCCAGGATGAATTTTTGCAGATCCTGGCGATGCAGCTTTCCAACCAGGACCCCTTAGAACCGATGGAGGATACGGATTTCATAGCCCAGATGGCGCAGTTTTCCGCCCTGGAACAGATGCAGGCGCTGAACAGTGCGTTTTCCAGCTACCAGGCATACAGCCTGATGGGGAAAAATGTACTGGGCACCGTTACCGACGATACGGGGGCCGTTTCTCAGATCTACGGCGAAGTAACGGGAATTGTCCGCGAGAACGATACGGATTATCTGCAGATCGGCGAATACCTGGTACCACAGTCTGCGGTAAGCGCAATCTATGACGACGACGCTATGGATGCGGTGATCGCGCAGTCCGCGAATCTGGTGGGAAAACAGGTTGAAGCAACCGTACCGTCTGAAGATTCAGAGGATGGAACCGAAACGGTTACGGGAACGGTAGACGCGGTTTTGGTGAAAAACGGGCTGCTGTACGCGGCCATTGAGGACAAGGAAGTCCCTGTTGCCTATATCAGCAAAATAAGCTGAACACGGGCGGCCTCAGCAGTATTTTGCAAAGGATTGCAGGGACAATAGTGCTGAAATCAACGAAATTTATATAAATATCTAAAATCTTTGGAGGATATCAGTTATGATGCGAGCTTTGTTTTCCGGCGTGACGGGGCTTAGGAGCCACCAGACACGCATGGATGTGATAGGCAATAATATTGCAAACGTGAATACATTGGGCTTTAAAAAAAGCACAACGACTTTTGCGGATCTATACAGTGAAACGATCAGCCCCTCGTCCGCGCCTTCGGGCAATAACGGAGGAACCAATGCAAAACAGGTGGGGCTTGGCGTATCGGTCGCTTCGGTGGTGGTAAAGCATTCTTCGGGCGCGGCGCAATACACCGGCAATCCGCTGGATCTGACCATTGACGGAGACGGCTTCTTCATTTTGCGCACCCCCGACGGGAACCAGTATTCCAGGGCGGGTAATTTTACCGTTTCCAGCAGCGGATATCTGGTGAATCCGAACGGTTATTATGTGCAGTGTTATGATTCCATGTGGAAGGCGGGAGATTCGGGAGAATCCAAAGCAACGAACGTTGAAGGGGAATCTTCCACTTACTTTGATAATTTTGCTTTTACCGAAGACGCAACGTCCATTAAAACGCAGGCCTCGGGCATTTACAGTTTTGCGGTGGACACCACGACCGGCGAACTGAAACTGTATAAAGACGAGGTGGATATAACGCCTGCGGACGGACTGACGCTGGGGACGCCTACGGCGCCGCAAACCGGCGTGCTGACCCCGCCGCTTAGTGAGGACGGCGCGCTCAGCGCAGGCCAGACGTATACGCTCTCCCTTCCCGGGCTGGGCAGCGTTTCCTTTACGGCTTCCGCGGATGTGGCGGCCGCTACCGGCGTGAACCGGTTTGAGGATCTGGCTGATGTGGTTAACAACATGAGCATTGAAGTTACGAATAACGACGGCTTTACGAAAGGGCCGAACTTAGGCGACATGGAGATCGATCTTGATAAATACTACAATGTCTCCATTAATGAACAGGGAGCGATCGTAGGGCAGATCAAAGAAACGACGCTGAACCCCATTGCAGGCAGCGGGACCGTCAAAGCGGGAGAGAACATCGTGCTGGGGTATGTTTCGCTGGCGGCGTTCAATAATGCGGAAGGCCTTGAAAAAGCGGGAGAAAACATGTATATGGTAACGCCCAATTCGGGAAACCCCAGGGTAGGCGCCGCGGGAGAAGGCGGCATGGGGTCCATATCGCCGTCTTCGCTTGAAATGTCCAATGTGGACCTTTCGGAAGAGATGGTCAATATGATCGTTACCCAAAGAGGGTTCCAGGCAAATTCAAGGGTGATCACCACCACCGACCAAATGCTGGAGGAACTGGTGAACCTGAAACGGTAGAACAAAAGCGCGGCATAAAGATGCCGGCCGGAAGGAGGCTGCATGATTAAGGTTTCCAAGCTGAACGGAACAGAGTATTACATCAATGCGGATATCATTGAATTTATTGAAGCGACGCCCGATACGTTGATTACTCTTGCTTCCGGAAAAAAATTAGTAGTGCTGGAAACAGTGGAAGAAGTTGTACAAAGAGTCATTGAATACCGGCGAAAGGTTTTTTCCGAATTGCCCAGGACAGGCAAAAGAGAGCCGGAAGACAAAGAAATAAGCCAGAGTTGAGGATGCAACTTTAAGAGAGGTGATGGGCATTGGTAATATCAACGTTAGCGGGGTTTGCTTTTGGGATTGCCGCCATTGTGATTTCGATCATGATGGAGGGGAATCTTAGTAATTTCTTTAATATTGCTTCCATCTTTATTGTTCTTGGAGGAACGATTGCTTCCACCATGATATCTTATCCGGCAAAGGAATTGAAAAAAATTTTTGCCCTGACCAAGTTTGTCATTACCAAAGACAAGGTGGACATCAAAGAGGATATCGAAACCATCATAAAGCTGGCTAATTTGGCACGTAAGGAAGGTCTGTTGGCTCTGGAAGACGCGATCGGCGATATGAAAGACCCCTTTATGAAAAACGGTATCCTGCTTATTTTGGACGGAACGGACCCGGAGCTCATAAAGAGCGTTCTTGAAACGGAAATCTTTTTTATGGAAGAAAGGCATACGGGCGCGCGGAAAATTTTTGAATCTATGGCAAGCTACGCGCCCGCTTACGGGATGATCGGAACGCTGATCGGCCTTATAAATATGCTGGTGAACTTAAACGATTCGGATGCGCTTGGGCCGGCTATGGCAATCGCGCTGGTGACCACTTTTTACGGCGTTATCCTTGCGAACCTTGTTTTTACGCCTATGGCCAATCAGCTGGCTCTGAGGAGCAAAAGGGAACAGCTGCAAAAAGAGATCATTATTGAAGGGATCTTATCCATACAGGACGGAGAAAATCCGCGGGTGATCAAGGATAAGCTGATGGCGTTCATCTCTAAAGAAGAAGCCGGGGAAGAGCCGGAGAAAGACACGGCGCAAAAAAACGAGGAACTGGCGCATGAATAGGAAAGGCCGCAAGAAAAAGGAGGAAAGCCAGGGGGGTTCTTCGGCGTGGATGAATACCTACGGAGACTTGGTAACGCTGCTGCTGACATTCTTTGTTTTGCTTTTTGCGTTTTCCAATGTGGACAAACAAAAGTTTGCCGCACTTATAGAATCGTTCTCGGGCCAGCCCGCCACCGTGATGATGGATCCGATTGACCCGGTGAATCCGGTGCAGGGTTTTACAAAGGAGGACTATGTGGAGGGCGTAAGTATTGCAGACGAAACAGACATGGAAGAAGCGGCGCCCAATCAAGGGGAGCAGAGCGGAGGCGACACCCGGGAGGCAAGCGATTACGACTATAAGGTGGAAGCTTATTTTTCCGATCTCTTTGAACGGATCCAGGCATATATACATGAAAACGGCCTGGAGGATTCACTGGTGGCCGAGCGGGACGGAGAATATATTTACCTGACGGTGATTGAAGGAACATTGTTTGAATCCGGGCAGGCAGAGCTGATCGGGACGGCACAGACGATCCTGAAGGATATTGGCGATATGCTGCATTCTTCGTTGGACGGTATTTTAAATATTACGGTGGAAGGGCATACGGACAACGTGCCCATCTCGAACGCACAATATGTGGACAACTGGGATCTGTCCACCAAGCGCGCGACCAATGTGGTGCGTTACCTGAATGCACAGTGTGACCTCTCTATGCCCATGTTTACCGCGGTGGGCAAAGGGGAGTGGGAACCCGTGCAGCCAAACGATACAGAGGAAGGACGCAGGCAGAACCGGCGTGTGAAATTTGTGATTGCCAGCAAAAATTTATACAGCAGAGGGGGAACCTGATTGATATGAACAAAAAAGTCATTCTGATTATCTTGGTAGTGGCGGTGGTGGCGGTTGCTTTTGTGGTACTCAACGGACGGCTGAATCCGGCGGACGAAGGAACTGCGGAAGAGGCGAGCTTGCAGGATGTTTATTATTATTCGCCGGGAGATTATTTTGTGACGAACATCAAAGACAGCAATTCGCTTTCCAAGGTCTCGGTGTCTCTTGCCCTTACGGGAAAAGACCAGACGGATTTTTTAACAGAGAGCAATCCGGTGATCCGCGCCTGTATCGTAGATATCATGCGGGGCCATACCGAAGCCGAACTGCGCGATGAAAGCATTACGGGCGAGATTGCAAAGGAAATTACGGATTCGGTGAACCGGGCGCTCAATATAAACGATGTTGTAAATGTTTATATCAGCGATTTTGTCATCCAGTAAGCAAAGACAGCCTGTCCACGGCAAACGGGAGGAAGCCCTTTGGCAAACATACTTTCACAAAATGAGATCGACAACCTTTTAAACGCCTTAAACGCGGGAGAGGACCTGGCGCTGAGCGACCAGGCCGATGAAAGCGGCTTGAGCGTACGTCCGTATGATTTTCGGACGGCAAATAAATTTTACAAAGAACAGATGCGGACGCTGAGTATTATATTTGATACCTTTGCCTATCTTCTTTCCAACAAACTGACGGGGCTTTTGCATACGCTGTGTGAAGTGGAAGTCGTTTCGGTGGAAGAGCAAAGCTTTGGGGAGTTCAACAATTCGCTTTCCGCCCCCGTATTGCTGGGCATCATTGAAATGCTTCCGCTGCAGGGTTCGCTGCTGATGGAAATATCCCCCGTACTTGCCTACGGGATCATCAGCCGGCTTTTTGGGGGCGCGGCGGACTATACGCTGACCACCAAACCTTTTACCGAAATTGAAATTTATATCGTTGAAAATATTATGCATCAGACAATGGGCATCTTAAAAGATTCCTGGAAAAAGATCCTTAAAGTGGAGCCGACCCTTACACGAATGGAAACCAGTTCGCAGTTTGCGCAGATCGCCGCGATGAACGAACCGGCGGCCATTATTACTTTGAGCGTAAAAATAGATGGTACGCAGGGCCTTATCTCCATATGTATCCCGCATTTGGCTATCCAGCCCGTTTCCAAAGAACTGAATACGGCAAGCTGGTCCATTGCTTCGGGCACGGCAACGGCGCAGGCAGAAAAGAAAGATATGATGCAGGAACATGTGGGCGCTGCGAGCGTAACCCTGCGGGCATCGTTTAATGAAACACAGACAACACTGGGGGAGATCCTTGGCATCAAGGTGGGGGATTATCTCAAGCTGGACCACAATATCAATGAATATATCAAGGTCTATCTTGAAAAAATGCCTAAATTTGAAGGCGTGATCGGCGTTGAGAAGCAGAAGTATGCGGTGCAAATAGCAAAGATAATCAAGGAGAATGAACAAGTTGAGTAACAATGATTTTTTGAGCCAGGAACAGATCGAAAAAATGCTGAGCGACGCAGGACAGGTCAAAGACGGCAGCGCGCTTACTACAGATGATTTTCTTTCCAAAGATGAACAGGACGTTCTGGGAGAAGTGGGAAATATCTGCATGGGCACTGCGGCCACAACCATGTTTACCCTTCTTGGAAGAAAGGTGACCATAACAACCCCGGCTGTTTCGGTGCATACTTTAAAATCCTTAAGCGATGAGTATTCCGCGCCTATTGTGGTGGTGGAAGTAAACTATACGCAGGGACTCACCGGAAAGAACCTCCTGGTCTTAAAGGATTATGACGTGGCGTTGATCACCAATCTTCTTTTGGGAGAGGAAGGAGAAATAGACGCCGACCATATTGAACTGGATGAAACACATTTAAGCGCGATCCGGGAGGTAATGAACCAGATGGTCGGATCTTCGGCAACTTCCCTTGCGGATATATTGGGAACGCCTATCAATATTTCTACGCCGGAGGCCAGAAAGATACAACTGGAGGAAGAGGGAATCCTGCACGCCTTTGCGGATAGTGACGAACCGATCGTAAAAATTAATTTTAAAATGGAGATAGAAGGGCTCCTTACCAGCGAAATTATGCAGATCCTGCCTCTTCCGTTTGCCAAAAATATGGCGGAAAGCGTTATTGGCGGAACACAGCAGGTCGAGGAGGCAAAAGCCGAAGTGGAAAATCCGCCCGAGCCCATGACTGTGGGAGCCGCATCCGGCGCAAAAGATGAAGATATAAAGGTGAAGTCGGCCCGTCTTCCTTCTTTTGATTCGCTTGAGCAAAGAGAAGGCGGCCCGCTGCTCAAAAATATAGATATGATCCAGGACGTGCCCATGAAGGTAACGGTGGAGCTTGGACGGACGAAAAAGAAGATAAAAGACATATTGGATTTCAACACGGGATTTGTGATCGTGCTGGATAAAATTGCGGGAGAAGCTGTGGATATCCTGGTAAACGGTAAAAGCATTGGCAAAGGGGAGGTCGTGGTGATCGACGACAACTACGGCGTACGGATTACCGAGATCAATCTTCCCACGGCCAAAATTTCATAGAGGACAGCGGCCGGAAAACTTTCGGCCTGAAGGGAGGGGCAAAACATGGATAACGCAAGCGGGAAGATCACGGTTCTGGTAGTGGACGACTCTCTTTTTTTCAGAACGGTCATCATGCGGGCATTGACAGGACATCCGTATATACGGGTTGTGGGAACAGCAGCCAGCGCGCTTCAGGCGAAAGAGAAACTGAAAGAACTGGCCCCCGACGTCATGACGCTGGACGTGGAGATGCCGGGCATGAACGGGATTGATTTTTTAAAAGAACTGATGCCCAAAACGCCGATGCCGGTGGTAGTGGTAAGCGCGGTCAACGGTATCGTATTTGAGGCTTTCAAAGCCGGCGCCGTGGATTTTGTAGTAAAACCGTCGATGGCTGAGCCGGCCAATATGGATAAATTTTTAGGCGACCTTGCGGGCAAAATAAGGATTGCGTCCAAAGCAAAACTGCGCGCCGGAGGCGCGGAGGGACCGGATGCCGGATCCGGGCAGAGGCTGTGGGGGAACATGCGCCGGACAGGCGGGCTGATCGCCCTGGGCGCCTCGACCGGCGGGACGGAAGCAACCAGCAAAATATTAAAAAGGCTGCCGGCCAGCCTTCCGGGAATGGTCATTACGCAGCATATGCCTCCGGTTTTCACAAAGATGTATGCAAACCGCCTGAACGGAGAGTGCGCACTGGAAGTCAAGGAAGCGGAAGATGGAGAAACACTGCGCCCGGGCCACGTATATATTGCGCCCGGGGACAGGCATATGTCCGTTGTGAAAAGCGGCTCCGTTATGCAGATCCGTTGTCAGGCGGGTGAAAAAGTGAACGGGCATTGTCCGTCGGTGGATGTGCTGTTTCATTCGGTGGCTAAGTTTGCGGACAAAGATACGGTGGGGATCATACTTACCGGAATGGGGCAGGATGGGGCGAAAGGATTGCTGGCCATGCGGAACAGAAATGCTTTTACGGTCGGCCAGGATGAAAAAAGCTGCGTGGTATACGGAATGCCGGCCGCAGCCTTCAGGGCGGGCGCTGTGGCGCGACAGGCGCCGCTGGAGAAGATTGCGGACATTATTTTAGAGTATTTTGAGAGAAAATAGAATTAAAAAAACAAGAAGGGCAAAAGCCCTTTTTTTATGGGCGAATTTTAAAAAAAGCAGAAATACCGGGACTCGTTTTTTGAAAGATGCGGGGGCGGCGCCTATTTATATTCCTGGTCCAAACGGCTTACAAACACAAGGATCTCCGCGACCGCCCGGTACAGTTCGGGAGGAATTTCCCGGCCGGTCGGCATGCGGGAAAGCAGCCCGGCAAGCGCCGGGTCGCAGGTCACCGGAACGTTGTGCTCATGCGCACTATCAACGATACGCTGCGCAAGCAGCCCTTCTCCGGCTGCTGTCAGAACGGGCGCGTTGTTTTTTTCAGGATCATATTTTAAGGCGGCGGCCTTTTTTATATTTTTTTTCATGGGCGTATCCTTTATACATGTATGTCTATTTCACCCCGGGGACGTTCATCCACAGAGGCACAGGCAGGGCAGGGAGCTGCGGATGCGTGCAGGGCGCGGAGGGGGAGGCCGGTTTGGGACAAGGCCTCTTGCAGCGTGTCCAGATGCTGAAGAAAAAACATTTGGACAGGGGTGGAGCTTAGGGTAAGATCTACTTTCAGGCCGCCGCTGCCGGCGCAAAGAGAAGCCTGTACCGTTCCCAGATGCTGTGTTTGCAGAGAAATAAAGATGACCGTTTGTTGTTTTTCCGCCTCCGGCGCGTTTTTGTCCCGAAAAACAAACAGGGCGGACCGTAAAAGCTTGTCATGCGGCCGGAACGGGAACGGATAATACAAAAGGTTTTGCGTGATTTCTCCGCTTTGATCCAAAAGAGGCCCGGGTTTGGAAAAAAGCCGGATTCCTTCTTCATTCGGCATCAGGCCGCGGGCAGCCATAAAAGAAGAAACGGACACGGGAAGGCCGGGGACCTTTGAGAGGATCTTGCCAAAAGAGTCTACAATTTCCCGGGTGGGAGCGTGCCCGCTCTGGCTTAAAAGCTGGGCCAAACGGATGTTGCGGGCGGTGGGCGGAATGCCAAGGGCAAGAAGGCTTTGCTCCGTATGGGTCGCTTCGGGAAGAACGCTTTGGCCGTTAACCGAGAGAAGTTTAAAAGAGAACCGCCCGCTTTTGCATCCGTCCGGGGAAAGCGCCAGGACGTCGCCCTTAAGCAAATGCACACCGGGGGGCAATTGGGCTTTAAGAGATGTTTCGCGCACCTTAAGAAGGGCGCTGCCGCCGCTCGTGGATACAAGGCGTGCGGTCAGCGTATCGCCGGTCCGCAGGTTCAAAAAGAGATCGGAAGCGCTGTTTTGGGGCGTACATTGTATTTCGACGGAAGGATGTGCGCGCATTTTGATTTTCCTTTCTTTATTCCATGATCATTATATCGGACATAAACGCCTGGAAATTAAATTTTCACCGGAATTTGCGTACTTGGGCTAAAGTTGGGCCGGAAAGGCGCGATATATGCTATAGAGTTTTTTACCTAAAATATTCCATTAAAAGGAGAAATGCTTTGCAGATCGATTCCGTCGGCATGGCGCAGGGACAAAACGGCACCACAGGCACTGCACAGAGTGGTGAAAGCGCTACGCTGTTCGCCACCATCCTTTCATCCGTATTGAATGAATCCGCCCGCAGTATAGGAGAATTTTCCGAAGAGAGCAGCGAGACGTCCTCAATGTATGGAACCAGCCTTTTGGAGCAGGGGAGTTCTCTTTTCGGCAATACGCAGGACGCTTCCGGCTTTATGGAGAACATGCTGGCATTGATGTTTGCGGGAATGCTTTTCGGAGGATCGGACGCGGGGATTGCCCTGATTTCCGCATTGCTGGGCAGCGGCAGCCAAGAGAACGCAAGCTCTTCATTTTTAAGTACGCTTGGCACAGACACGGAACAGGAAGAAACGGATATAAATTCCGAAGGAACGCAGAGTACCCTGCAGGCTTCCAACCTTCTTGCATATACAAACCAGGCTTCCACCGTGGCCGGAGCTGTCCCCGCGAATGCGTGGGAAACGGCAAATCCGCTGGTGGTGAACCATATGGGCGAAAGGGATCCGGGGACATACAGGGAAGTGATCAGCCAGTTTGGCGTAGAGACAAGCGAACGTTACCGTGTCAATAAGAATGGCGTGGGAGATACGTACTGCAATATTTTTTCCTGGGATGTTACGCGCGCGATGGGCGCGGAAATACCGCACTATGTAAACGCTGCCACCGGCGAGCCGGCAGCGCAGGGAGACGCCGGCGCAACGGAGTTGGACGCAAACGCGACCAACGACTGGCTGAACACATACGGCAGGCAGTACGGATGGGTGGAAGTATCCGCCGAGCAGGCGCAGGAATACGCCAATGCCGGAAAACCCGCAGTGACTTCCTGGAAGAATTCCGGGGGGCACGGGCATATGCAGGTAGTGAGTCCGTCGGAAAGCGGAACGTACGACGCGGAGCGCGGCGTTGCGATCGCGCAGGCAGGGCGGCATTTATATAACTACAACTATATTACTTCCGTATACGGGCAGGGGACGCTGGGGCAGGTGCAATATTTTGCGCATATTTAAGCTCCCCTTGAAATAACGATAAAAGAGGTGTTTTTTCATGTCATCCGTCAGTTCGATCAGTTCTTATTCAACAACCCGGATCACCGGCCTTTATTCCGGCCTTGATACCGATTCACTGGTTGAAAACCTTATGGCGACACAACAGGCAAAACTGGATAAGATTTACCAGCAGAAAACAAAGCTGGAATGGAAGCGGGACGCATATACCGATATCAACACCCAGTTAAAAGCGTTCAGGACCAAGTATATGAGCGCTACCAGCGAATCCAATATGTTTACATCTTCCGCATATAAGGCGTATGCCGTACAGATAGACGAGAACAAGTATGTGGACGTGACGGCTACGTCGGCCGCGTATACGGACTCACATGAAATCAGCAGTGTGCAGCTGGCCGCTTCGGCGGTGAGCGCCGGCGAAAAATACCGGAGCCGTTCCGCGGGGTTCTGGGGGACGCAGGAAACCAACAGCGCCGCGCGCGTAACCGGGACAAAGACATTGCAGGATGGCGCACAGAGCGTAGCGTTAAAGGACTTAACCTATGAGGACGGCACGCAGGTCTTTGATTTTGGAGACGATAATGAAAAGCTGACGTTTTCCATTAACGGGGAATCCTTTGTTTTTAACCAGGATGAGACGCTGGGCGATGTCATAGATGCGGTGAACGCCGGGGAAACGGCGGGCGCAACAATGATCTTAAACGGAGACGGCACTATTTCCATCAACAGCGACCTTGTTGGGATTGAGGCTACGCTCAGCTTGAAGAACATAGCCGGTTCCTGCGATCTTTTTGGGGACGAAGGCGCACTGGGCATCGCCGAAGGAGACATTACGAAGGTCAGTCTGATCAGTGAAAGTATGACACTTGCGGAAATCGAAGCCGCAACCGGGAAAACATTTGGGGAAGACACGTCCGGAAACGTATCTTTCAGCATCAACGGACAGGAATTTTCTTTTGCCAAAACGCAGACACTGGGGGATGTGATAAGCACGGTGAATGCCGATGCTTCCGCAAACGTCACGATGACTTATGATGAACAGGCGGATCAATTTGTTATCCGCAGTACGGTTTTGGGCGACGGATCCTCAATAGAGATTTTAAACACGGACGGAAGCCTGTTTTTCAGCGCGGACAGCCCGGTGGCGACAGAGGAAGGCACCAGCGGTGAACTGGATGCCATTGATCCGCAAAACGACTCCATCCGTGAGGCGGCCCTTAAAATGGGGGTGTACCTTGCCTTGGATTCGGAAGGAAACTTCAGCTTTACCGTAAACGGAACAGACTTCTCTTTTGATCCGACGCAGACCAGCGTTTCGGCCATGGTTGCAAAGGTCACGCAGGATGCGGACGTTAACCTTATCTACAGCAGCATTACCGATTCGTTTATCTTCCGAAGCGACGATACAGGGGATGAAGCCGTGATTGAGCTTTCAAATGCAGATGGCTCAAATGCTTTTGGGGCAGACGGATTTTTTGGCATAACGGCTTTAAGTGCGCAGGGCAGCGACGCACAGATCGTGATAGACGGCGAGACCATTACCCGGGATTCAAACAGTTTTGAGATTGATGGAATGCAGTTTGATTTAAAAGCGTCGTTTGATTCCACAGACCCCGAAAGCACCCAGGAAGCGATCTCGTTTAGCGTTTCTCAGGATATTGACGGTGTTGTGGAAAAAGTGAAGGCCTTTATAGAAGAGTACAACAGTATTGTGGAGATGCTCAATGAGAAGATCAGCGAGAAAACGGACTATGATTATTCGATCCTGACCGAAGCGCAGCGGGACGAGATGGACGACAGCGACCTTGAAAAATGGGACGAGAAAGCCAAAAGCGGAATTCTGCGCAACGACAGCAATATCAGCAATCTGCTGGCCGACATGCGGGCGGATCTGTTTAAAAAAGTATCGGACACGAACCTTTCGGCCAGCGATATCGGCCTTTCCACCGGAGCGTGGTATGACAAAGGACAGATCACGCTGGATGAAGATACGCTGCGCGCTGCTTTGGCCGACGATATAGAGGCCGTTACCAAGGTTTTTGTGGGCTCGACCGATTCGACCGACCCGGACGTTATTGAGCAGGAATCCGGTATTATTACGAGCTTTTTCAAATCCATGACGGATTACCAGAACGCCGTTACCACCGGGTCGCTCCAAAACACAAACGACGCTATCTCGGATGCGAGTGACAAATATGACGAGCTGGTTGAAAAAATGGCGGATCAGGAAGATGAATATTATCTGAAGTTTGCAACCATGGAAACACTGTTGTCCCAGTATACGGCCCAGTCGGAGTGGTTGTCTCAGCAGCTCGGAACGCTGTAGGACAAAGAAAGATTTTTAGGAGAGAACGTATATGTACGCAACGGCAAATTTGAAGGAACGTTACCGGCAGGATTATGTGGCGACCGCCTCCCCCGTAGATTTGATTATTTTTTTGTATGAAGGCTGCATCAAACAGGTTAAACTGGCGCAAATCCATTTGAAAAGCGGCTCGGTGGAAAAAACAGGCGCCGCACTGATGCGGGCGCAGGATATCATAATCGAACTGATTGCGAGCCTGGACCTTAAGTTTCAGATTGCCGGGCAGCTCATGCAGATCTATGAGTATATTCTGCATGAGCTGAGGCAGATGAACATACACAAAGATTTTAAAAATGCAGAAGCTGTTCTTGGGATCCTCTCTTCCCTGAAAGAAGCATGGGTGGATGTAAAAATGCAGACAGACAGCAGCTTTATTGCCGAGGAACTTTTATAAGAAGAGGTTTAACCGGTGGAAAATAAATTGATTCTGATCAAAAAAACAGAACGCGCCTTCAGGCAGCTGCTTGAGGTGACGGAAGAAATATCGGCAGACTTGAAAAGCGCCGAATCCATGGAGGATTTGCAGGCTGTGGCGGCCAAGCTGCGCAGGAGGGACGCCCTGATCACGGCGATCAAGGCCCTTGAAACCGGGGAGGCCTCATCCGAGGAGGGAGAACCGGGAGCGGCATATGAAAAGTACCGGTGGCTTTGCCGGGAAGTAGCAAAGAAAATCAGCCGGGCGGATCAGGAAAATGTTCGGATCATGAATGAAGTGATGGGCCGGTTCATGGATCAGGTCCGCTCATCCAGACAGTCCATGCGGGCGGTCAGCGCTTATGCAGCCCAGTCGATGGATGACGGGGTTTATTAAAAGGGTTTAAGGAAAGAGTTTATGCTTGTTGAAACTATCGCCCCGTCATTAGTGGAGCGCAAAGTGCAAAATTCTTTGGACGACGGCGCAGAAGAAACCGGAAAAGTGCTTTCTTTTGAGAGGCATCTTTCCCGTGAGAGCGGCGCAGCCCTGGAAAAACAGGTTTTGGCGCTGATCCGCGACATAGAACAGCAGGGTGCGACGCTGTGCCGCCGGGCAGATATGGGGGAAATGCAGAAATACCGCGGGATGATCACCCAGTTGATAAATGAAACGGTGAGCAACGGATATGCCTTTTCCAAAGAAGAAAAGTTTGGCGGAAACGGCAGGGGACGGGTCTTTGCCGTTATACGGAGGGTCAATGAAAAGCTGGATGCAATGACGCAGAAGATCTTGAAAAAAGAAGAAAAAAACCTTGATCTGCTGGACGATGTGGACGATATAAGAGGGCTGTTGGTGGACTTGTATTTTTAAAGGCCGGGAAAAAGACGGCCGGAAAGCTTGGATGGGGAAAAAGAATGTATCTGGAGGAGAGGGATTTTATACGCCTGCGCGATTTGATGTATGATTCTTTTGGCATTAATCTTGCGCATAAACAAAAACTTATTGAAACGCGGCTGAGCGCGCTGGTTTCCCAAAAAGGGTTTGAAACCTTTTCCGCTTATATTGATTACATTTTAAACGATATCACCGGCAAAGAGATCTCATTGCTGGTATCCAGGCTGACGACGAATTTTACATATTTTATGCGCGAAGAGCAGCATTTTACGTTTATGAAAAGCGTTGCTTTGCCCGAAGTGCTTGCGCGTATCCGCGACAATAATCTGTGCATATGGAGCGCAGGCTGCTCTTCCGGCGAGGAACCGTATTCCATTGTCATGACGCTAAACGATTATTTTTCGGGCGTCAGAAAAAATATGGACACCCGCATTCTGGCAACGGACATATCAGCAAAAGTTTTGACGGCCGCGCGCACGGGGACCTATTCTTTGGACAGGATGAATAAAATTCCCGCATCTTGGATAAAAAAGCATTTTGTGCCTGCGGAAGAGGGCAATTACCGGATAAGCAGTGCCGTGCAAAAAGAAGTGATTTTTCGAAATTTCAACCTGATGGAAAAAACGTTTGCATTCAAAAAAAAGTTTCATATTATTTTTTGCAGGAATGTGATGATTTATTTTGACGCAAAAACGCGGGAAGAGCTGGCGGGAAGATTTTATGACTGTATGCATCCGGGCGGGTACCTGTTTATCGGAATGTCCGAAACGCTGGCGAGCAGCAAAACGAATTTTAAGTATGTAAGCCCGTCTATTTACAAAAAAGCCTAAAGAAAGGCCGATAACAGCTGGTTTAAAAGGCGGCAGGGCGGCAAAACCGGCCGTTTGATTGAATGAATTACAGATAGGAGGAAGAAAATGACACTCAGCAGAGAAGAGCTTAACGAAACTGAAGATACGCAGCACGGCCGTTTTTTGACATTTGCGCTGGGAGAAGAAGTGTTTGGGATAGAGATACGCTTCGTGACGGAGATCATCGGAATGCAGCCTATTACGCCTCTGCCCGAAGCTCCCAATTACATCAAAGGAATCATCAATCTGAGGGGAAAGATTATCCCCGTGGTGGACGTCCGGCTGAAGTTTGAAAAGGAAACGGTGGCTTACAACGACCGGACATGCATCATTGTGATCGAAACGAACGATATCACGGTGGGGTTGATTGTCGACAAAGTTGCCGAAGTGCTGAAGATTGACGACGACAATATCGTTCCGCCGCCCGATTACCGGACGGGTCTGCAAAACAGGTATCTGGCCGGTATCGGAAAAGTCGGAGAAGACGTAAAACTATTGTTGTCTTGTGAAAAACTTTTTTCAGACGAAGAAGTACGGGCTATAGGGGAGAATTGATTATGAAATGGTTTTTAAATATGAAAATCGCTTCCAAACTGATCTTTGGGTTTGTGATAGTAGCTGTGATTGCAGGTGTGATCGGGTTTGTGGGGCTGACTTCCATGCAGGAAATTGCAGATGTCCGGATGCCTTCGGTGATGCAGCTTTTGACCATCAGCGATACGCAGCAGCAGGTAATGGTGGGAGAAAGAGGACTTATAAACAGGCGGATGATGGATCCCGAACTGCGCCAGGCGCAATATGATTATATTGACGAGGCGTTTGTTCAGCAGCAGGAGGCTATTGACATCTACAGCGAGATTGCCAAAACACCGGAAGAAGAAGAGCTTTGGAATCAGACCAAGGTAGCGCTTGCGGCGTGGAAGGTAGATGATACGACGGTTGTAAACCTTTCCAAGCAAAAGGACGATCTGCTTGCTTCGGGTGTTTCAGAAGATGATTCGCAGGTCACTTCGCTGGATGAACAGACGCTGGATGCGAGCATGACTGCGCGAAGCAGCTTTTTAACTGCCAATGATCTGGTACTGCAGGCGGTGGATATGAACCAGCAGGTTGCGGAAGAGACGTCCGAGCAGGCCTTGTGGATGATACTTATCTTCATCGCGGGCGGCGTGGCGACTTCCATAATCTTAGGAATCGTCATCAGCCGGATCGTCAGCAAGCCGATCGTTGCAACGGCAAAATGCGCAAAAGCGATTGCAAGCGGAGACTTAGATGCGCCTTTGCAGGTGAATTCGGGTGATGAAGCGGGACAGTTGGCCGGCATTATTGACGGAGAAGTGCGGAGCGCCTTTAAAGATGTGGAGCACGCGCAGATCGTTGCAAAGAAAAATAGCGAATATGCCGGCGATTTTGTAGAAAAAATGGTTGTGAATTTAGAAAAACTTTCACGCGGTGAACTGAACTGTGCGTTTGAAGTTGCCGAGCCGGATGAAGATACAAAACATCTTTATGAACAGTTTGCGCAGATGAGCCAAAGCTTCAATGTTTGCCTGGACGCTATCCGTGCGCTGGTGAAGGATTCCAATAAACTTGGAGAAGAAGCTGTTCAGGGCAACTTAACCTCGCGGGCGGACGCCGAAAAGCATCAGGGAGAATTCCGCCACATCGTGGAAGGATTCAATGCGACGCTGGATGCGGTGATCGGGCCGGTGAACGAGGCGTCCGCGGTTCTGGGCGAAATGGCCAAAGGCAACCTGCAGGTCAATGTGACCGGGAATTATATGGGAGACCACGCGAAGATCAAAGATGCGCTTAATGAAACCATTAATTCGGTGAAAGGCTATATCAGCCAAATATCCGATATCTTAGGCGAGATCGAAAAAGGAAACCTTCGGGTCAATATCACTTCCGAGTATAAAGGCGATTATATTGAGCTGAAAGAATCCATCAATCATATCATAGATACTTTTAACGAACTGATCTATGAGATCAATACGGCGGCCGGGCAGGTAGCGCTGGGAAGCGCGCAGGTTTCGGAAGGAAACCAGGCGATATCACAGGGGGCGACCGAACAGGCAAGCTCCATAGAGGAGTTGACCGCATCCATAACGCAGATCGCTCAGCAAACCCGTGAAAATGCCGAAAATTCGAACAAATCCAACGAAATGGCGCTGGAAGCCAAGAAAGCGGCGATGGAAGGCAATGAGCAGATGAAGGAAATGCTCAAATCCATGGAAGAGATTAATGAATCTTCCGAAAATATTTCCAAGATCATTAAAGTGATAGACGACATTGCATTCCAGACAAATATACTGGCCCTGAATGCCGCGGTAGAAGCGGCCCGGGCGGGCGTTCACGGGAAAGGCTTTGCAGTGGTGGCCGAAGAAGTCAGGAATCTGGCTGCGCGAAGCGCAAATGCGGCCCGGGAAACAACCGAACTGATCGAGGGTTCCATCAAAAAGGTGGGCGTCGGGACCAAGATTGCACAGGGGACCGCGCAAGCGCTGGAAAACATTGTGGCCAGTGTCGATAACACGGTTAAGCTGGGTGAAGAGATTGCCGTGGCGTCCAACGAACAGGCAGCCGGGATCACGCAGGTCAATCAGGGGATCGAACAGATGTCGCAGGTGGTGCAGACTAACTCCGCTACGGCTGAGGAAGGTGCGGCGGCAAGCGAAGAGTTATCCGGACAAGCCGAAATGCTTAAGGAAAAAGTTGCAAACTTCAAATTGAGGGATAGCGTGGCCGAACAGTTTGACGGGCAGAAGCTTTCCCGGAATACAGATTATGCGGCGCAGACGTTTGAAATGGAAGAAAGCAGCGACGAAAAATATTGACCTAAAAAATATAAGCATGTGTCTTTGCAGTTTTATGCATTGAGAATGTAAGAGGCATGGGGAAAAGGCTGCGCGGATCATTGAAGGTCCGCGCAGCCGAAATCTATAGCGGATATGGGCCCAGACAGAAAAGGAGGATCATCAAATGAGATTTGTTCCTGCCGGTTGCCTTCACGACGGACAAAAGATTGCAATGGATTTAAAACTTTATGGCAACAGGGTCTTTCTCCGTCATGGGGTGGTTTTAAGCGACCAGCTTATCAGCCGGCTGCGCACGATAGGATTTCAGGGGGCGTATGTTGACGACGATATTTCAAAAGATCTTAAGGTTGCCAATATTGTAGGCGATGAACTGATGTATAAAGCAAAGGAGGAAATCCGTTCTGTTTTTATTGATTCGGAAAGAGCGAAAAAGAAAAAGGTTTCTTCCCACTTAAAGACCATGCGCTACGTGATTGGGAATATTGTAGATGAAATCCTTCAAAACAGGAAAGTCATGGTCAATATTGTCGATTTACGTACGTATGATGACTATACCTTTTCCCATTGCCTGAACGTTGCCGTTCTGTCGGTGGTTTTGGGCACCGTGATGAAGCTGGACAGAGCAAGTTTGCAGGAACTTGCAATGGGGGCCATGGTGCATGATATTGGGAAAATCTTCATTGAAAAGAGCATTTTAAATAAAAATGGAAAATTGACCGCGGAAGAGTTTGAAATTGTAAAAGGGCATGTCATAAAAGGATTTGAGTATTTAAAAAATTCCAACGACCTGACGGAAAACGCTTTAAAAACCGTCCTTGAGCATCATGAAAAGTTTGGCGGCGGCGGATACCCCGGTGGGATTTCCGGCAAAGATATCCATATATTTGGACGGATCAGCGCTGTAGCGGACGTGTACGACGCACTTACTTCCAACCGTCCTTACAGAAAAGCGATGCTGCCGTCCGATGCTGTCGAATATATCATGAGCGGGTTTAATGAGATGTTTGATCCGGCCGTGGTGGAAGCTTTTATTCAAAAAGTAGCGCCCTATCCTGTGGGAACGTGCGTTCAGCTGAGCAACGGCGTGGAAGGGATTGTTGCTAAGAATTTTGAATCCGCGGGTATGCGGCCCAAAGTGCAGGTTATTGAGGGCGGCAAGACCACCAAAGAATATATTGATCTTAAAAATGACAGGGGTACTCTCAATATAACCGTACAAAAAGTACTTAATTTATAAAAAAGTCACAAATTGTCGAATTTTTAGAAAAAAGCCTTGATTTTTTGACTAAAATGCAATAAAGTAGAACATAGAAATTCTAATGAATGAAGTAAAGAGCTAATTCGGGGTGGAGTTAGCGCTTTTTTGTTGTCTGATATCAAGAAATAAATGTAAAAAAAGTAATAAAAACACAACAAAAAAACATAAGAGGAGGGTTCTATCTATGGATATTTTTAAAGATGTGAATACTCTGCAAAAGGGTCTTTCGGCATCATGGACCCGGAATTCGGTTATCATGAACAACGTGGCAAATGCGGACACGCCGGATTTCAAAACATCTTCCGTTGAATTTGAAGACCTGTACAGGCAGTCTCTTCAGAGCGAGAAAGAGGGGATTGCTTTAAAGAAAACCCGTCCTACCCATATGGATATAGGGACTTCGTCCCTGGAAGACGTCAAGCCGGTCGTTCAGGTAAACGAGGATACGACTGCACGCATGGACGGAAACAATGTGGATATTGATAAAGAGATGACGGACCTTGCAAAGAATGTGATCTACTACAATGCGCTGACGCGAAAGATTTCCGGGGAATTCACGCAGCTGCGCCTTGCGATAACGGAAGGGAGGTAAGAGTATGGCATTTTTAGAGTCGCTTGACGTAAGCGCGTCGGCCTTAACGGCGCAGCGTCTGAGAATGGATGTGATCTCCGAAAACATTGCGAATATCGATACGACCCGCACTGCGGACGGCCAGCCTTACCGCAGGCGGTATGTAATATTTCAGGAAAAAGAAGCGCAACCTTTTTCCTTTTATTTTGACAGCAGTTCCGCGGGAGCGGCGGGCGGCGGCGTCAGGGTTTCTGAGATTGCGGAGGATGAGAGCGAATTTCAATTAAAATATGATCCGACGCATCCGGATGCGGATGAATACGGTTATGTAAGCATGCCGAATGTAGACCTTGCGACCGAAATGGTGGACATGATGTCTGCAACGCGTTCTTATGAAGCCAATGTTACGGCGGTAAATGCAACAAAAAGCATGGCAATGGCCGCCATGGATATCGGAAAATAAATGCAATGCAAGGAGGGAAAATATGAATATCACGGGTTTGGATGCTGCTGCGGGACTGCAGCTTTCAGGCAGCAGCGGAAGTAAGAACGAAAATCTGACGGCTTCCTTTAAAGACATGCTTTCGGATGCAATAAAAACTGCGGAGGATATGCAAACGGTTTCGCAGGATGGAACGGATGCGCTTTTAAGCGGACAGACGGACGATATTGCCCAGGTGATGGTTGATATGGAGAAAGCGGAGCTGTCTTTGAATTTGGTCGTGGAGGTTCGAAACAAGGTAGTGGACGCATACAACCAGATCATGAATATGCAGGTTTAGCGGCTAAAAGACGGGAGACTGGACATCTGAGATGGCTACGGAGATTCATGCGCAGGACGTAATTATACTGATCTTTTATTTGGTTCTTTTGGTGCTCGGCGCGTATTTCCTGACCAGGTACGTTTCGAAGCGCGCTATGAAAAAAGGCGTCAGGAAGCCGGACAACAAAAAAACGGGCACAAAATTCAAGTGGAAGGAAGGCCGGTATATATCCGTGCTGGACAGGGTGCCGGTCGACCGCGATAAAAGCATTATGGTTGTTGAGTTTGAGGGAAAACGTTACCTCATGGCAACAACGGGACAAGATATCAAACTTTTGGATAAATTAAAAAAAGAATATGCAAAAGAGTCCGAGGCCGAAACGGAGGAGCCCGGAGACGAACCCTCCCGCCCGGAGGCGTATCAGGCGCAGCGGGGCAGGGAAGGCCGTTTTTCTGCACGCTTTTTTGACAGTTTCAAGGTGGTTTTTAAAAATTACTATAAGAAAGATTCGCTTCCGTTCGGAGTCCGCCTGCAAGATGAAATAAAGAAAACAAAAGAGAGCGGGCAAGGCGACCGTAAGTGACAGAAGGCTTAAATGCACATCTTCTGCCGGATACGCGCCTCATCCGGGCGACAGGCAAGCATACAAGAAAGGCTATGGGTTAGGTGTGAAACGGACAAAGATTATATTGCTTGTGATCGTCATCACGCTATTGGTTGTTTTATTAAGCGGATGCTCGACATCTTTGGATGATCAAAGCGGAAGCGCCTCTGTCGGAAGCGAACAGACGACGGTGGACGAAGGTGCGGACCCCTTGGCCCAGATTTTGGGCAGCCGTTCCCAGAGCCTGAAGATTGTCGGCCTGCTGACCGTACTTAGTCTGGCGCCGTCCATTCTGCTTATGATGACCGGATTTACGCGGATCGTGATCGTTTTGTCTCTTGCAAGAAATGCGATGGGGCTGCAGCAGACGCCGCCGAATCAGGTGATTGTCGCACTTGCGCTGTTCCTTACTTTTTTTGTGATGATGCCGGTTGTCGACCAAATCAAAACAGATGCGCTGGAACCGTATATGAACCAGGAGATCACGGCAGATGAGGCGGTAGAGGCGGCCGAAGGGCCGCTTCGAGAATTTATGCTGAAACAGACATATAAATCGGACCTGAATTTATTTTTGGACGTATCGGACCAGCAAAGCGCAGAGAGTTTGGATGCGGTACCCATGAGTACGATTGTTCCGGCTTATATTACAAGTGAGATCAAACGGGGATTTCAGATTGGGTTTTTTATATATATCCCGTTTATTGTAATCGATATGGTGGTGGCAAGCACCCTGATGGCTATGGGAATGATGATGTTGCCCCCAACCGTGATATCCCTGCCTTTCAAGGTTCTGCTTTTTATTCTGGTGGACGGATGGGGGCTTATGATCCAATCGCTGATCTCGAGTTTTTCTTGACGGCAACTTTAAAATGAAAGGAGCTGAGTGAAAATCGATCAAAATACGATCATTACTGTAATGCAGGATGCGGTAAAAACAGTTCTCATGGTGTCGCTGCCCATGCTTGGGATCGGGCTTGCAATCGGCCTTATTATATCTATTTTTCAGGCTGCGACCCAGATCAATGAGCAAACCATGACTTTTATCCCGAAAATCATAGGGATCCTGCTGGTACTGCTGATTTGCGGCGGATATATTTTGAGCAATCTGACCGAATTTACAAACCGCATGTTTTCTTTGGCAGTGATGGTTTCGGGTTAACTTTGATATGGGCTACGTAAACGACTGGATTTTTCATTGGGATTATCTGCTTCTTTTGCTTTTGCGGGTATCCGGACTCATATTTTCCTCGCCTGTTTTCGGGCGGAAAAACATTCCGGCAATGGCCAAAATCGGTTATTGCGCCTGCATTGCTTATTTGCTTTTTACTACGGTAAAAAGCAGCCAGAGTCTTGATTACAACAACGATGTCTTGATTTTCATACTGTTGTGCGTAAAAGAGCTTTTATTTGGGCTGGCGCTGGGATATGTGCTGAACGCTTTTTTCACATTGGTATTCACTGCCGGCCAGATGATTGATATGCAGATGGGCTTTGGGCTCGTCAATGTATTTGATCCGCAGAGCAACCTGAATATTCCGATGGTGGGGAATTTTTTAAATATTATCATGCTGCTGGTCTTTTTTGCGGTGGACGGGCATCACCGGTTGATTCAGATCCTTTCCATGACGGTGGAACGCATTCCCGTGGGATCGGTAGTTTTCTCACCGGGAATTGCGCTGGTTGCCGTGGAGGTTTTCATACAGACATTTGCGCTGGCGGTCAGTGTGGCGTTGCCCGTGATTGCTTCCGGGCTTCTCGGAGAAGCGCTGATGGGCGTAGTGATCCGGTCGGTGCCGCAGATCAATCCGTTTGCCGTGGGGCTGCCGCTCAAAGTAATGACCGGATTTGTAGTACTGCTGGCTATGCTCCCGGTATATGTGAATTTTCTGCCGCAGATATTCGACAAGATGTATGTGGGGGTGGACAATATTTTTGCGGCGATGATGGGTCCATAAAAAATGGCGGATAACACGAGCAGCGGGGAACGCACTGAAAGCGCAACCCCTAAAAAACGAAAAGAAGCCCGGGAGCGCGGGCAGGTACTCAAAAGCATGGAGCTGGTGAGCGCGGGCGCGCTGCTTTTGATGTTTGGAACGCTCAAGGCGCTATTGCCTACCATCGGCGGACAGCTTGCGAACCTTTCCGCCGGATATTTTGCGAACGCTGCGCATATCTCCGAAGCGTTGACCCCCGGACTGGTGTTTCCGGTGGTGCGCAGTGCCGTTACGGGCTTTGCAACGGTGATGCTTCCTGTTCTGGCGGTGGCCCTGGCCGGCGGTATCCTTATGAATGTGATGCAGACGGGATTTTTGTTCAGCACCAAGGCAATGGGGTTTAAAATAGAGCGTTTGAACCCTTTGGAGGGCTTTAAAAGAATCTTTTCTGTGCGGACGGTGTATGAAACGCTTAAGACGGCTATGAAAGTAGGCCTGGTCTGCCTGGTGCTGTATCTCGAAATCACGGCGAACGCGACGGCTTTTTCCATGATGATGACATCGGGACCGCAGGCATCCGTCATGAAGGCCATGGACATCATATTTGGGGCGGCGTTTAAAGTTTGCGGCGTGCTGGCTGCGGTAGCAGTGATGGATTATTTTTATCAATGGCGTAAATATGAAAAAGATCTCCGCATGACCAAGTATGAAGTCAAGATGGAATACAAACAGACGGAAGGAGATCCGCAGATCAAAGGGCGCATCCGACAAAAGCAGCGGCAGATGGCTGCAATGCGCATGATGAACAGCGTGCCGGATGCGGATGTAATTATTACCAACCCGACGCATTATGCAGTCGCGCTCAAATATGAGGAAAAAAGCGCCGCCGCGCCCAGAGTGGTGGCGCGCGGAAAGGATCTGATTGCCCAGAAGATCAAGGAGATCGCGCGGGAAAACAAAGTGGAAATTGTGGAGGACAAGCCTTTGGCCCAGGCGCTGTATGCTGCCTGCGAGGTAGGAGATCTGATCCCGGCATCCCTGTATCAGGCGGTAGCCGAGATATTGGCGCATATCTACAGAATGAAAAACAAAGACCGGAAGTATGAAAAAAGATGAAAGGTGCAGGCAGATGAAGGCCCAAAGAGAATGCCCATGAAATTAAAGGACGCGTTTATAGCGGTTGTTGTACTGCTGGTGGTTTTACTGATCATATTGCCCCTGCCGCCCATGTTGATGGACGTTTTTTTGGTCATCAACATTTCCACGTCCCTTCTGGTGCTTCTGATGACCCTGTATGTACATAATCCGCTGGAATTTTCAGCGTATCCGTCTCTTTTGCTGATCCTGACTCTTTTCAGGCTGGGGCTGAACATATCTTCCACCCGGCTGATCCTTGGAAACGGCGGGTATGCCGGAAGCGTCATCCAGGCCTTTGGTTCTTTTGTGACCGGAAACAATCTGGTGGTCGGCGTTATCATTTTTCTGATCATCATTGTGATCCAGTTTGTCGTGATTACCAAAGGCGCGGAACGCGTGGCCGAAGTTTCCGCGCGGTTTACCCTGGACGCCATGCCGGGCAAGCAGATGGCAGTGGATGCGGACCTTAATTCCGGGCTTATTGACGAACAGGGCGCCCGGATCCGCCGGGACGCAATACGCAAGGAAGCCGAGTTCTACGGGGCAATGGACGGATCCAGCAAATTTGTAAAAGGAGACGCTATCGTCGGCATCCTGATCACGGTCATCAATATTGTGGGCGGACTGGTCATCGGGATGATGTCCAGCACAGACATGGGATTTACGGAAATTTTGAACGTTTATACCATCGCGACCATCGGAGACGGACTGGTCAGCCAGATACCGGCGTTGATGATTTCTACCGCAACCGGCATCATTGTAACGCGCGCAGAATCGGAGAACCATCTGGGCCGCGACATTTTAGAGCAGTTTGCAAGGCATCCGTATATCTTTTACGTGTTGTCCGTGATGCTTATATGCATCAGCCTGATTCCCGGCTTGCCCAAAGTGCCTTTTTTTGCAATTGCGGGTTTGATGATGCTGATCGGTTATATGCTCAGCCAAAAAGCCAAAAAGCCAGAGCCGGTGGCGGTGAACGAAGAAGCCGCCCGTGCAAAAGAAAAAAGAAAACCGGAAAACGTTACTTCCCTTCTGCAGGTGGAACTGATCGAAATGGAGCTCGGATATGGGCTGGTACCGCTGGTGGATGCCAGCCAGGGCGGTGATCTGCTGGAGAGGGTGGTCATGATCCGAAGGCAATGTGCCCTTGATTTGGGGCTGATCGTTCCGGTGATCCGGATCCGGGACAATATACAGCTCAAAACCAGTGAGTATGTGGTAAAGATCAAAGATATAGAAGTGGCGCGCGGAAAGGTGATGCTTGGGTATATCCTGGCCCTTGAGACGGGCGAAGCAAAAGAAAAAATACAGGGCATTGAAACGGTGGAACCGACTTTCGGACTGAATGCGACCTGGGTGCCTGAAAGCGACAAGGAGAAAGCCGAACTTTTAGGGTATACAACGGTGGATGCGCCTTCGGTCATTGCAACGCATCTGACGGAAACGATCAAGCGGCATAGTTTTGAGCTTCTGGACCGTCAACAGGTCCTGACTTTGGTGGAAAACTTAAAGAAAACGCAGCCGGCACTGGTAGATGAGGTGCTGCCCAAAATGTTTTCTCTTGGCGAAATACAAAAAGTGCTCGCAAACCTTTTAAAGGAAAATATCTCCATACGGGACATGGGCACAATTCTGGAAACCCTGGCCGATTATGGGGGCACGGTGCGGGATATAGATCTGCTGACCGAATATGTACGCAAAAATTTAAGCCGCTCTATATCAAAACGTTTTATTCCGGACAATAAGGCGCGTGTCATAACGCTGGATCCGATGCTTGAAAAGACGATTAGCGAGCATGTAAAGCAGACCGAGCACGGAGCGTATGTTGCTCTTGAACAGGAAAAAATCCAAAAAATCTATTTCAGCTTAAAAGCGGCGATCGAAAAGATCAACAGGCTGGGGCTTACGCCCATTGTCCTGACTTCGCCGCTGGTCAGGAGGCATTTTAAAAATCTGACCAGCCAAATGATCCCCGATCTGGTTGTGCTTTCCTACAATGAGCTGGATCCGAATGTTGAGGTCGTTTCGGACGGGATGCTGTCTATTGAAACGGCACAGACCGCCTGAGGCGAACAGAGTATTTTATGAAACGAATGAATATGGCCGGATGGAGGCGCTTATGGAACTGAAAAAATTTTATGCCGACAATATGCAGGAAGCCTTAAAAAAAATCAAGACAGAGCTGGGACCGGATGCGGTGATCATAAGCAGTAAGATGGTGCGCCCCAAAAAAGGAATCCGGGGGATTTTTTCCAAAAAGATTATCGAAGTAGTGGTCAGTTTTGATGATGCGGCCTATTTGAAAAAGCCGGTCTATATGAGCAAAACAGCGCCCCGGATGGAGAGGGCCTCTATTGAAAGTTTTGCGGAAAAGATATCTGCTGCCCAGTCTGCGGGCGGCGGGAACGAACAGGTTCTGGGAGACCAGATTGCTGAAATCAAAACCATGATGCAGCAGTTTTCCGACCGGATGGGCTTGTACGGAAAGATGGCTGAGCCTTCTTTTCCGCCGGAAATAGGTCTTTTGCACGACCAATTGATCGCGCAGGATTTTGAAGCGCAGCTGGCCCGGCAGATCTGTCTGGATACGCAGAAAATCGCATCTAAAATGGAAGCGAATCCCAAAGATGTGATGCGCAGCATCCTGACGGATATGCTGCGGATGCCCCAGTTTATCCGCTGTACAAAATTCAGGCAGAAGGTTGTGATGCTCGCCGGGCCTACCGGCGTGGGAAAAACGACCACCCTGGTGAAGCTTGCTTCCAGCATGATCTGCAAGGAAAAACTAAGCGTTGGGATTATCAATACAGACGTTTACCGGGTGGGCGCACAAGAACACCTGAAAGCATACAGCGAGATACTCAAAACGCCGTACTTAACGATTTATCATCCGGAAGAAATCGGCGACGCGCTTGATTCCATGGAAAAAATGGATATCGTGCTGATAGATACCGCGGGAAAGGTTTCGGGGGATAAAAATCACAAAAAAGAACTGATCTCCCTTATGGAATCCGGCAAGGTGGATGAAGTCTACCTGACGGTGAGCGCTTCCACATCTGCGAATGTACTGCGGACGATTTTTTCGGATTACGGCTTTTTAAAAAATTATAATTTGATTGTTACAAAAATGGATGAAGTGAGCGGCAGCGGAATCCTGTTTTATATTGCGGATACCAGCAGGCGTCCTCTTTCTTATGTAACGGCCGGACAGAATGTGCCGGACGATATTGCCAAAATGGATCCGGACCAGGTGATCCGCAGGGTCATGGGGAGATAGCTATGGAAGATCAGGCAAAACGTCTGCGCGAGATACTGGCCAATATCCGGCAGAAAAAAGAGCAGGGCAAAGCGAAAATCATTACGGTGACCAGCGGAAAAGGCGGAGTGGGCAAAACCAGCCTGACGGTCAACCTGGCGCTGGCGCTGGCTAAAATAGGAAAAAAAACGGTCATTATAGATGCGGATTTCGGATTTTCCAACGTCAATATCCTGCTTGGTGCAAATGCGGCTTATGACATCGGTCATGTTGTCCGGGGCGAAAAAAACCTGCAGGAAGTGATAGAAGCCTGTTTTGAAGGCGTACAGTTTATTTCGGGAGGGCCCGGCGTGGCCGAACTCATGAACATAGCGCCCGAACGGCTGGAAGATGTTCTGTTGCAGATGGAAAGCCTGGAGAGGGATGTAGATTATATTTTATTTGACACCGGAGCGGGGATGGACGGAAACATTCTTCGCCTGATGGATGCGAGCGATGAAACCCTGTTGGTCCTGACGCCTGAGCCTACGTCCATCACCGATGCCTTTGTGGTTTTGAAAACGGCTGCAAAACTGAAAGAAAAGCCTGCGGTCCATCTGATTGTCAATAAAGCGGACAGTGAAAAACAGGCACTTGCTACGAGCGAAAACTTCAAACAGGTGGTGGATAAGTTTTTGAATTATCCGACCACGCTGATGGGTTATGTACAGTCTGACGAACTGATCACAAAAAGCGTTTACGAACTGGTTCCTTATGTTTTGAAACATCCGGGCAGCTCGGCGTCAAAGCAGGTTAAGCGGATCGCGGAGCAGATTGTCCGGGGCGGGGAAATTTGCCCAAAGGCGCGGGGATTCAAGCTGTTTTTAGAAAGATTTAAATTGAAGAGGTACGAAAATTGAATAATAATTTTCAGTTGAATTTAGGTGAATTGCTGCATATTGAATTTGCCGACGGCCGCAAATGCAAGACGGTCGTCCAATTTGTGCGCGACCGGGAAATTTGGACACAGCAGTTTATTGAGTCGTCCGCCGGATGGGAAGGAAAGCAGATGGATGTCCAGATCATACGCGACAAGCAGATATGGGTACCCAAATATCTGGGGGAAAATGAAGATTATAATACGGACAAGTTTCAGTACTATAATGACCTGTGCCTTCATTTTAAAGCAACAATACAAAAAAATGATGTCCTGCAGGGCATGAAAATGACTAAAATAGAGAGGATATCCAAAATAGAAAGGCTGCAGCGCAGAAAAACGTATCGCCTGAAGATGTTTTTTGATGTTCAACTGCGCTCAAGAGATACCCGGGGCGCATACAAAAAATGCCAGGGGATTAACATTTCGGAAGCGGGAATCGGCGTGCAGACCGTTTGCGGGGAGTTCAAAATGGGCGATGCGGTTGATTGCCTTTTTGAACTGGACGGATCGGAATATTATTTTCCGGCAACCATCGTCCGGAGGACGGATGTTATAAACGACTGCTATTGTCTGGGAATAAAGTTTAATGTCGAAAAGGATAAACAGGTGCGCTTTATACGGCGGTTCATTTATAAAAAACAGATCGGTCACAGGTAACTTTGAAAACGGCTTGAAAAGGAGGCAGCTTTGCAAACATCCGAAAAAGTCCGAAATGCAGACGCGCTTTGGGAAGCGTATTTAGAAGATCCTTCGGTGGAGGCTAAAAACGACCTGCTTCTGCACTATTTGCATTTGGTTCGCAAACTGGTACTCAGAATGATGCCCAAATATAAGAGTTTCAATGATTATGACGACCTTATAAGCAGCGGCGTGCTTGGGTTGATGGATGCGATCGGCAGGTACGACCGGGTGCGGAACGTAAAATTTGAAACATATGCGTGCAAGCGGATCCGTGGCGAAATTCTGGATTACATGCGCAGGCAGGACTGGGTATCCAGCAGTATGCGTTCCAAAATAAAGACGGTTCAAAATGCCTTTGACCATCTCTCCGTACGGTTTGGGAGGGAAGCGACCGAACAGGAAGTTGCCGATCATCTCGGAATGAAGGTCCGGCAGGTACGTGAAGCGCTGGATAACGAATATATCCACAATATCATTTATTTTGAAAGTGTGATAGCGGGAAGCACAGGCGAGGAGGGACTGAAACTGATGGACACGGTTCAGGACCCGGACCGGGATGCGGATCCTGAAATGCAGTATGAAAAAAAAGAAATGTCCGCTATTCTTTCGGGCGTTTTGGATATGCTTCCAAAAAACGAACGGATGGTGATTGAACTTTATTACAGTGAAGAGTTGCTTTTGCGCGAAATTGCAGAGGTCCTGCAAGTGACCGAATCCAGGGTTTCGCAAATCCATTCCAAAGCTTTAAAGCGGATACAGGAATTGATGAAACGGCAATTGCGATAAAAGAGGCATAAAGCGGTTATTTGAGGTATGGTATGGATCATTTTGAAGAAGAACGTTTCCAAAAAGAAAATATGGACAGCGAAGACTTTCCAGAGAAAAACGGCGCAGGCTATTGCCTGGAATACCATGAGGAAGGCGTGTTTTTTTCGTTTTGCTCCCAAAATGAAGGTTTCAATAAAGGGCTGTGCCTGATGCAGCTAAAAAGAAAAGGGTTTGACGCTTCTGCAATAGGTGTTGCACAAACGTTTATGGAATCCGGCGGCGGAGAGCCGGTCAGAATTTCAGAGCCCTGCAGCGAAAAAATATTGGATGAAGAAGCGCGGGTTTTGCTGGAAGAATCCAATATGAAAGCAACCCTGACCCTCCTGCCGCCAGACCCGGGCGGGGCACTGCTGTCAAAAGAAAAGCTGCTTGCGGTGGTGCGTGAAGAATACGGCATTGTTTTCGGGGCGGATGAGGACACAATCGGCCGTCTGCTTGAAAACAGGGAATACGGCCGGCCGGCGCTGATCGCCTGCGGGCGGGAGGCCAAAAATGGAGAAGACGGGGAGATAACGTTTCATTTTTCAATTAAAAAAAACATCCGGAACGTGCTCCGGGAAAAAGAAGACGGGCGGATCGATTTCAGGGATGCATGTAAGATTGAAAATGTGCTGGAAGGACAGCTCTTGGTAAGCCGAAAATTGGCCGGAGCGGGCACAGACGGGATGGATGTACGGGGCAAAAAGATTACGGCCAAAAAAGGGAAAGAAGCGGCCATGCCCTCCGGCAAGAATGTCGTTTTATCCGAAGACAAAAATGCTCTTTATGCCAAGATGGGCGGAGTCGCCAGCCTGCAGTTCGGGAAAGTGGTCGTATCGCCGGTATATACCGTAAACGGGGATGTGGATATGGCGGTGGGAAATATCGATTTTGACGGGGACGTCCTGATAACGGGAAACGTCAATTCGGGTTTTTTTGTGCGCGCGGACGGATCGGTAACGGTAAACGGCGTTGTGGAAGACGCGCACATTGAAAGCGGAGGAGATATCGTGCTGAAACGGGGCATCCAGGGAGCGGACAAGGGGACGCTTCACGCAGGCGGGAGTATATATGCGCTTTTTATTCAGCGGGCGGATGCGCAGGCCGAAGTAAAAATATGTGCCGGATACATACTGCACAGTAAGGTGAGCTGCGAAGGAACTGTGGAACTGACTGACGAAAAAGGAATGCTGGTCGGCGGCGTAACCGATGCGGGAAAAGGGCTCAGGGCTCGCATAATAGGTGCGGAATCCGGGATACAGACTATTGTGAACATCGGGGCTTCACCAAAAAAAAGAGAGCGGTATCTGAAATTAAAAGAAATGCTTCAGCAGGCCAGGAACAATGTGGAGCGTCTGGATACGGCCTTGAAATCCACGGTGGGCACGCTGTCCGCAGCCAATATGGAAGTCAGGATGGAGATCACAAAAAAATTGCTGGCGCTCAAAAAAGAGGAGAAGCGCATGGCGGAGGAATATGAAGAACTGAGAATGGAGATCGCCCATACGGCGGAAGAATGCGTACACGTACTGGAGAAAATTTTTCCGGGGACAAGGGTATCCATCGGCAACAATGTGTATCAGGTGCGGACTGAAGAATCGGCCGTCACGCTTTGCTGCCGGGAGGGCCGAATTACTGCGGAGCCATGCAACTGCCGGGATAAGGGCGTAAGCTTTTAAAAGAAGGCGTTTATGGTCAAAGGGATCGATAACCAGGTCATGATCCATCGTACGGCAGAATATGCGCGCCAGATGGCCGCCCGCAATGATGCGGCGGAAAATGAAAAGCAGTTTGCGGCGCAACTGGAGCAGCAGCGCGCCCTGCATGACGGGAAAACGGTCATGAAGGCAAAGCAGGCTGAGCAAAAGAGTGTTTCTCGTGAAGGCGGCGGACATTCGCAAAAAGATGAAGAGAATCGGGAACAAAAAGAAACGGGCGAACCTGAACAGCAGCCGGCGCCGCCTCCGGACGTTCTGGGGACAGAAATAGATATTACAATATGAGGAGATATGCATGGGAATCGAATATTATTTGTTTGCGGCTTTTGTTTTCGGACTGGGCGCGGCGCTTGCCTTTATCATTGTAAAAAGCATACGAAAGAACAGGGCCGAGGAAGCCGGAGAGAGAGAGAGACAGGAAAAAAAGCTTACAAGAATGTATGATGAATTAAGCGGACTTCTGGGAGCGCTGGAAAGTTATGTAGAGGACAGCAAGGCAGAAATCGACCGCGCGGTGCGTCGTGCGCACGAAGACGTATTATCCGCCGCCGTTTTGCCCCGCACACAGCACAAAACAGAAGAAAAGGAGTCGGAGGATGCGGACAGCGGCCGGGACGATTTGTATGAACGGGCGGCAGCCCTCAGCATAAAGGGGCTTTCCGCCGGGGAAATCGCGGAGCAATGCAAAGTCTCCAGAGGGGAAGTAAATCTGGTGCTGGCTTTAGGAGGGCGCGGGCTTTCCTGAAGAAGGACGGGCCTTGGAAAAGTTGTGAAATATAAACTAAAGTTTGTGGGCCCGGGTGACGATAATATTAGTATAAAATACGATTCGGGAGCATCTTTATGATAAGAAGTTTGTACATTGCCGCAACAGGAATGATAACCCAGCGTTCTAAAATGGATGTGATCACCAACAATGTTGCGAACGCAGATACAACCGGGTATAAATCGGACCGGATGATTTCCCGCTCTTTTGAAGACATGCTGCTCGAGCGGATAGGAGATCCGTCTGTGGTCAGCCTGCGGCCGGAGGTGGGGCCGCTCAATACCGGCACCCATATCGACGAGATTATGACTGATTTTTCCGGCGGTTCTTTGGAAGAAACGGGCGAGACGACGGACCTGGCTATACAGGGAGACGGGTTTTTTTGCATTCAAACGCCCCAGGGCGTAGCTTATACCCGCAGCGGGAATTTTTATGTGAATGCCGAAGGGGACGTGGTGACCCAGGAAGGGTATTATGTTCTCGGAAAAAACGGCGGCCGCATTCATACGGGAACGGCAAGCTTTACGGTAAGCGAAGACGGTACTTTCTGGGTGGATGGAAATATGGCCGGCAGCCTGCGGATTGTACAATTTAACGATACGGCAGCGCTTCGGAAAACGGGGGATAACCTTTACGTATCCTACAACAATGAGCAGCCGACGCAGGTGGAAGCTCCGGTTGTCAGGCAGGGATTTCTGGAGAGCTCCAATGTGGATATTGCAACCGAAATGGTCGATATGTTAACCGTAAGCCGTGCGTATGAAAGCAACCAGCGCGTTATCAAAATGGTGGACGGCACCCTGGATAAAGCAGTGAACGAGCTGGCAAGGTTTTAAAACGGATTAAGGAGATTTTTATGTCGCAGTCATGTTATACGGCAGCGCTGGGTATCAAAACCCAGCAACAGAGGGTGGATGCAATCGCAGCCAATATTGCCAATATCAATACGGTCGCGTACAAATACACGCGGGTAGATTTTAAAGACGCGCTGTATTCGGCCATGGAAAATCCGGCAGAGCCGGGCGACGAAAATTTGCAGCTCGGGCATGGCGTATTGCTTTCGGGTATGAACCGCGTGTTCAGCCAGGGAGCTTATCTGGAGACGGGAAGAGAGACCGACCTGTATATTGACGGGGAGGGTTTTTTTGCGGTCCGCACGCCGACGGGGGAAACGCAATATACGCGCGACGGGAGCTTTGAAAAAAGCGTGGAGGCGGACGGCATTTATCTTACAACGGCGCAGGGAAACTATGTGCTGGATCAGAGCGGCCAAAAGATACGTCTTGAGGAAGGCCAGATGGTTGTTTCTTCCTTAGGTCAGATATCCGCGGGTGAAGACGGAGAACCTTACGCAACGATCGGGATATTTACTTTTGCAAATGAAAAAGACCTGACTGCGGTGTCGGACAGCCTGTTTGCGGCGTCTGACGCTTCGGGAGCGGCACAGGCGGCCGGGCAGGAAACGTTCGTGCGGCAAAAAGCGCTGGAGGGTTCCAACGTGGATATGGCTGCGGAATTTGCAAAACTGATCCGCGCACAGCGGTTGTTCAGCCTTTCTTCCAGGGCGCTGACTACCGCAGACGATATGGACGGCATGGCCAATTCTTTGAGATAATAAGGAGAAAACAGACAGACGATGCAAGGCGAATTCAAAAAGTGCAGATCCTGCGGACAGATCTACCGGAGCAGCGGCCAGCCGTTTTGCAGCGCGTGCGTTTTGAAGCTGGACGGAGAGTTTAAACAAATAAAAGAGTTTCTGTATGAGAATCCGGACGCTTCCATTGCGCAGGTTGTTGAAGCGACAAACGTGGAGGAGAAGACGGTGTTTTATTTGCTGAAAGAAGGAAGGCTGGAAATGAAAGAGGCTTCAGGCTATCTTACATGCAGGAACTGTGGAAGCCCGATCCGTTCCGGGACCATATGCGAAGCATGTGCAAAAAAACTTTCTTCGGCGTTTGAGAGCGTTATTGGAAAAACAAGGACGGCAGGAAGCGCGGACAAGGCGGCAAACAAAGGGAAAATGTATACGGAAACCCGCAGGAAATAATTGTAGGAGATGAGTGGTATGAAGATCGATGTAAATTCCATACGTCCGGTAAACCAATATAAAATCACAAGCCAAAATGTAGCGGCCATCAAAACGGATCCTGTTCAAAAGACGGATAAAGTTGAAATATCAGGCGACGCAAAAATGTTTTCCGACGCGTTGATAGAGGCGAAAAAAAGTATTCAGGAAAGAATGGACAAACCCGCTTCTGATTTTTCAAACATCAAAGAAAAGGTTGACCGGGACGAATACGGCGTGGAGAGCCGGGACCTTGCAGACGACATTTTACTGGACAAATGATTTGATTTTCGGAGGGATTTTACATGGAACAAAATATTGAAAGCCTTATCTGCCTGCTGAAAGAAATCAGGAATGCCTACGCCCGGATGACCGGACTGTCGGAAAACAAGAAAGACTGTATCGTGCGCGGGGATGCGCAGGCCGTAGGAAAGATCGCGCAGGAAGAATGGGCGCTGTTTCAGGAGATTGTCGGTCTGGAAGAAAACCGTATAGAGGTGGTTAAGGGCATCTGCAGCGAATGGGACATTCCCGGCGGGGAAGCCACGCTGGCTGAAATAGAAAAAAGAGTCGGAGACGGGCCGCGGGCGGAAATTGCGCGGGCGGGCGCCGATTTGAAAGAAACCATTTTGATGCAGCGGGAAATAAACGACCAAAATATGGCGCTTTTAAACCTGCATTTTGAGTATATGTATTTTATGATGGAAACCCTTAAAGGCGCCGATGCCGGAAATAACATTTACGGGCATTCGGGCGTTATGCAGGAGATGAGTGCGGGAGGCGCTTCCATCATTGACAGTCATGTGTGAGGGATAAACAATGGGATCTTCTTTTGCCGGGCTCGAAATAGGAAAAACCGGCCTTTTGATCAGCCAGAACGAACTGAATATAACGGCGCATAACATTGCAAATGTGGACACGACAGGGTTTACGCGGCAAAGGCTTTATACGTCAGCCATACCGCCCGCCAGTTCAAATGTTCAGTTTGCTTCGGGTTCGTCTTCTGCCGGACGGGGCGTTGCTGCCGTCACGGTGGAACAGATCAGAAGTCCTTTTCTGGATTACCAGTACCGAAATGAAAATTCCACTTCTACAAAGTGGCAGACAAAAGAACAGTATTTTGAATACATAGAGGCGCTTTTTAACAATGAACTGGAGGACATGGAAATTTCCTCCGGGATTTCCAGCCAGCTCTCTAATTTCTACAGCAGCCTGTACGATCTGGTGGAAGCGCCGGCGGACAGCGAGATCCGCGCAAATGTTCAGCAAAATGCGCTGAAGCTGACCGAGACCATGAATTATTATTATGACCGGCTGACCGAGCAGCAGAGCACATTAAACGAAAGTGTGCGTGTTGCGGTAAGCGAGGTCAATGATTACGCGCAGCAGATTGCGGAACTGAATGAGAAAATATTCGGGTATGAACTGTCGGGAGAACGTGCAAACGATCTGCGGGACCAGCGGGGGCTTCTGCTGGACGAGCTTTCCGGTATTATTGAGTTTGAATACAGCGAGGACAGCGGTGGAAACATCAATATAGAACTTGATGGGAAATATCTGGTCCGTCAAACGACCGTGCACGAACTGGCTGTTTCGGCTACACTGGACAATCCGGTAAAATCGGGTGCAGAGAACAGGCTTTACGAAGTATACTGGGCGGACGAGGACGGAAATCCGACGTCAGGAAAAGTCGATATACAAAACGGAGCGCTGTGCGCTTATATGGAAATCAGGGATGGAAATGACGAAAGCAATATCGGGCTGCCGTATATTATCGGCCAGCTCAATACGCTTTGCCAGAAAATTACGAGCGACGTGAACGCAATCCACCGGACGGGATACAATATCCCAAACGATACAAACGGGAATACAAGCCAGACGGACATAGACTTTTTTGAAGATACTTCCGCGGCCCGGGACGGGAGCGAGGTGACGGCGCAGAATTTTAAATTAAGCAGTGCTGTTTTAGAAGACGTATACAATATCGCGGCGTCGGACAGCCTGGTGGCGCTGGCCGGAGAAGAAAATGAGCAAAGAGGAAACGGCGAAATCGCGCTTGCTTTGGCTGAACTGGTGAACCAGACGGACGCTTCGGGCAATCCGGACAATTTTGACAGCGTATACAAGAGCATTGTTACGGGCATCGGAATCGAAATGAATCATATTTCGGTTACCGCCAGTGCGCAAACGGTCATGCAGGAGCATCTGGATGAACAAAGGCAATCGGTCAGTGGGGTATCGCTGGATGAGGAAATGACCAATATGATCCGTTTTCAGCACGCCTATACCGCGGCTTCCCGCGTGATCAACGCAATGGACGAACAAATGGACGTACTGATCAACAAAACAGGCCTGGTCGGACGGGCTTAGAAACCGAAATCCATAGGCAGGTCCGGTCTTTTTGGAAAGGTACGGGATGGGGGAATTGAGACAGTGAGAATTACGAATTCAATGATGATTGACAATTTGCTGAGTAATATAAACGGCGGCCTTACACGGCTGAACAAGTATAATTCTCAGCTTTCCACCAATCGGAAGATCACCAGGCTGTCCGATGATCCGGTGGGCGTGCTGAACAGTATGAATGCGCGTCAGAAACTGAATATGTGCAACCAGTTTAAGGATAATCTGACTTCCGCACGCAATTGGGTGGACCAGAGCGAATCCGCACTTATGGATATGGAAGACGTGGTTATCAAAATAAAAGAAAATGTGATAGACGCTGCCAGCGGAACAAAAACGGACAGTGACAAAGCGAATATCGGCATTTTGGTGGGTGAGCTCAAGGACCATCTTTTGCAGATGTGCAATTCTACGGTGGGAGATAAATACATTTTTGCCGGGTATAATTCTACCAAGGCGCCGTTTTCCGTGGATTCCAGCGGGAATGTGCTTTACAACGGGATCGACCTTACCGTTGACGACACGGCCCCGGTACTTGGCAGCGCGATTGCGGATACGGCGAATGCAAGCGGTTTTACCTGGGACGGTCCAATTGGATTGCCGGGAGAGTATTCGATCACTGCAGCGGGCGATACGCTTACGGTAACCGGAGAAAGCGGATCGGTGGTGTTTTCCGGCACAATAACAACTTCGGCCGGCAGCAATGTGCTGGATCTGACCGCACAGGGACTGGGAACAATATCCTGGACGGACGGCGGGAGTGCAACGGCAGACGAAGTAGCGGCGGCCATTGCTTCTGCGGGAACGGTATCTACGGAAACGGGCCTCGAAGCGGCGCAAAACATAAATTTTGTAATCGGTTTCAATCTGACGATGGATGTCTCCTTTACGGGCGTGGATATCGTGGGAAAAGGCGAAGACAATATGTTCAAAATATTAAGCGATTTAGAAGAGGCTTTGAACAGCGGCGCTTCTTCTGAGGAGATCTCTTCGTTTTTAGAGCCGCTGCAGGGGATACAGGACAGGCTGCTGCTCCGAACGGTGGAGGTTGGAACACGTTCGCAAAAAATTGAGACGCTGGAAAACCGGTATGCCCAGGATCTGATCAATTATGAGGCGATTCGTTCGGATGTGGAAGACATCGACCAGGCGGAGGTAATCTTAAATTATAAATTAAGCGAATCCATATATCAGCAGGCGCTGGCTTCAGGCGCCGAGATCATTGTGCCTACGCTGATGGACTTTTTAAGTTAAAAAAGGCCGGGTTCCCGTAAAAGGGTTTAAAAGATGGATCATTTAACCATTCAAACATCAAGACCCACAATTGAAATCTGTTCAAAGAAGGCAATGCTGGAAATCAAAAGCCGTCATACGCGCAGGATGAATATCAAAACCGTCCGTCCGCGGATGACGGTGGAGAAAAACATTACGCAACTGCGTAAAAACTGGGTCAAAACCGGGGCGCGCATGGGGCAAAAGCCGCTTGCGTATTTCATTCAGTATCTTTCGGACAGTGAACTTAAAAAACTTCTTGATCCCAACGAAATTATAAAAAACGGTTCCGTATGGGAAGAGGAAGATAGCCTTTTCGCTGCCCATGGGGCAACAGATTCGGCCGCAAAAAAAATTCGGGAAGAGATGGACGAGGCGGCTTACGGCGGTATGGACTTAATCCAGCCGGAACGGATGAAAATTGACTGGACGGAGGGAGAAGTGCTTATAGAATGGGAAGAAGACTTCGCCCCCCGGATTACGGTGACGCCTCATGAAGTGGTGATCCGCGTGAAGGGAGACAAAGGCGTAAAGATACGCGTGAATGAAGAAAAACTGACTTTTAAAAAAGGAAAAAAAATCAACAAACAAGTTTGATCTGGAGGAAAATCATATGCAAATACTTTCGGACAGATTCGGTCCGGTGGATATTGATGACAATAGCATTATCCATTTCCCGGACGGAATACCGGGCTTTGAAAAACTGAGAACTTTTGCAGTCGTAAAATGCATGCAGACAGAACCCATACAATGGCTGCAGAGTGTGGAAGACGGCCATGTAACCCTGCCCGTGATCAATCCGTTTTTAATTAAGCCGGATTACGGTATAGAAATAGCGGATGAAGACCTGGAAAGCATCCGTACACATGAAGAGGAAGACCTTCTTGTTTTGAGCGTGATGGTTCTGCCCGAGAATCTTGAAGATATGAGCGTGAATCTGATGGCGCCGCTTGTTATCAATATCAGGGATATGATCGGATGCCAGGTGATTATGGATTACCGGGATGTTCCGTTGCATCTTCCCGCATTTGAACTTTTGATGGATTACTATAAGAATAATGCTGAGGAGGTAGAGGGCATTGCTGGTTTTGACGCGGAAGGCTGATGAAAGCATACTTGTCGGAGAGGATATTAAGATAAAACTTTTGCAAATCGATGCCGACCGGGTAAAGATTGGTATCGACGCGCCGCGCCATATGAGGATCCTGCGGTATGAGAGCATGGAAAAACTCAGGCGGGAAAACCGCCTGGCGGCGGGACAGGCCGATTTGACCGCGATTTCGCGTTTGAGGGAGGCAACGGATGGAAAAAAAACAAACGAATCCGGAAAAGATGATTTCTAAAAACCTGATGGAAGTTGTTGTCACAAGCAAGATTGAGGACATAAAAGACAACCTTACCTGCTGCCGGTGCGACGTGTGCATGCTGGATATTGCAACGTATGTCTTAAACCGCCTGCCCCCCAAATATGTTACGACCACCAAAGGAGATGTTTTTTCCAAACTGGATACGCTTAGTGCACAATATACGGCGGACATACTGGCGCTGATTGCACAAGCCGCCCGGGTGGTAGCGGAAAATCCGCGGCATGGCAAGAAGGCTGTGCCGGCCCCCTGAAGGGCCGCCGCAGTTTTTAAAACGTGCGTAATCTTAATTTGCCCGAAAGAGAATCAAAAAGTTCTGCCCAAATACAAGCAGGGCTTTTTTTGATTTTTGCCGAATAAAAATTGACTTAAAGATATGGAGCCCTTATGATAGCAGAGGAATCATTTGTTACCGGAACACGCATAAAAGCGGGGGACGGTCCACTTTTATAGATCCAAAAAGGAGGAACAAAATGGCTTTAGTAAACATGAAAGAGATGCTGCAAAAGGCGAAGGAACACGGGTATGCGGTTGGAAATTTTGACGTATTAAGCTCGGAGATGCTGCGAGGAGTCATGCTGGCCGCGGAAGAAACAGGGGCGCCGGTTATTTTGGCATATGCGGAAGTCTTTGAATCTGTGTGCCCGATGCGGGAATTTGCGCCGATGCTGCGGGCGGCGGCGGCGGAGGCTTCTGTCCCGGTCGCGATTCATTTGGACCATTCAAGAAGTGTGGAATACATCAAAAAGGCGCTTGATAATGGATTTACGTCGGTGATGATCGATTCTTCGGATAAACTTTTTGAGGAGAACATTGAAATCACAAAAACAGTCGTTGAATTGTGCAGGCCCTTTGACGTATCGGTGGAATCGGAATTGGGGCATGTTGGCGGACTGGAAGGATACAGCTACAGCGCCGGTGAACAGGATGCGGAAGAAGGGCTGACGCGCGTATCTCAGGCGGCAGAATTTTCTGCGGTCACAGGAATCGATGCGCTTGCAGTCGCCATAGGGACTGTGCACGGCGTCTACAAAAGCGAACCCAAGCTGAACCTGAAGCGTTTAGCGGAATTGAAGGAAGCGGTCAAGACCCCGCTGGTCATGCATGGGGGGAGCGGGCTTTCAGACGATGATTTTCGTTCCGCCATCCGCCTTGGGATCACCAAAACAAATATTTTTACGGACCTGACCCTCGCCGCCATGAAAAGCATGGAGAAAAGCGCGGGAAAAGATTATCTGCCCCGCTGCATGGATGTTGTTCTTGCGGTAAAGGGAGAGGCTGTCCGGAAGATGGAATTGTTTGGGTCGGCCGCAAAAGCGTAAAAATTTAGTATACGGCTCAAAACAAAAAGCCTTCTTATGGGAGGCTTTTTTATATAGGGGATTTAAAGTAAACATTTTCCTTTATGGTCTGTTCAAGCCAACTTTTGACTAAATCTTGCCCGGATCGCGTCCGCCAATCCCTTTCAATAGCTGCATGGCATTTCTGGCCAAGGCCTTTTCTAAGATGATGGCAGTAAAGACATTCAAGCGGTTCGTACCTTGTTCCATGAAGTTCACAAAGGTCGTTTTTTAAAAAATTGCATCCGTTGTTTGCGCATTCTTGCAAAGCGTAGTTGCCTTCGCATCCCTTAAATGCGGGGGAAAGGACCCCAAAAGTCATTTCCGGTGCAATCTCCAGCATCATACGCTTTCCGTACCCCGCTTTGATTGCCCGTGATGCTTCCTCAACAGTCCACCAACCCGGACGAATGCAATATGATCTGCATATTTTACAACTGCATGGCTCGGACGGCGGATATTTTTCTTTCAGGGAATTACATTTTTTCTTTTTTTTCATCATGTTCACCGTGATCGTTCGCCATTATTCCGCAAAAAAAATGAAGCGTTTTAATCATGTACCGCACAACAGATTGTACGTCGGCAAGTCCGTATTGTGCCATGATGTATTCTTTGGTCAAAGCAGTTGAAATATAGTTATACTGTTCCGCAATGGTGCGCGCATCAACGGATTTTACCATTTTCCGCTTCATCATTTTATTGATAAGCCGTTCATAATAATCCGCAGGTTCTTTGATGACATATGTGTAATACATTTCGGCGGCCCGTGGATTCCTGTATTTTTCAAAGTTAATAATCATTGCTGTGTTTGAGAGTGTTCCACAGACATTTTTTCCAACATGAAAAAGAATGTTTTTAAATATTTCTTCCGGCTCCATGAACATAAGCATTTTATCAATTTCTTCATCGGAGGGTCTTGTCCCCGGAACATATTTTATAAATTCGTTAAAAAGGGTTTCAAGGATATCTGCTTTGCTTTTGAAATGATTATATAATGAACTTTCCTTAATCCCGGTTTTTTTTGCAATCGCACGCATGGAAACGCCATCATACCCATTCCTGGCAAACAAATCAGCGGATATATCCAAAATCCGGCGAGTTGTTTCGAGGCCTTTTTTTCGTTTCTGAATGTTCATGGTTTTTGCGGTATCCATATCCTTTATCCCTCTTTTTCATTATACTATCGATTGTTAGTTTTATTAATATTTAAATTATCGTATGAAAGTATTTGCTGCAGCTTTATAGCATATATAGAATAAAAGTCAATTGTTTTGCATTAAATCTATTGATTGCCGGTTGACTCTTTGGCTGGTTGCAGCTGTTTCTTTATGTGCGCAGTCCATTTAAATCTTTGCGGGGAATAAATAAAGGAAAAATCTTATTGACAAAAAAAAATAATATGTTATGATGATTGTTAGAAAGGCCTAACAATGCGAACGGATTGTCAGGTTGAAGAATTATTGATACGGGCTTTTTAAGCCCTTCATTTTTCCGCATGAGTTAGCATATGCTAACTCATGCGGATGATCAACAAGGAGGCATTATGATCAAAATAGCGATTTACGGAAAAGGCGGGATCGGAAAATCCACAACCACGTCCAATCTTGCGGCCGCGCTGTCCGAAAGGTATAAGGTGATGCAGATCGGCTGCGATCCGAAAGCGGACTCAACCCGAAATCTGACACAAGGCAGAAAAATACCGACTGTTTTGGACCAGATACGTGAAAAAGGAGACGTTTGCTTAAAAGATATTGTTTTTGAAGGCTGGGGCGGGGTTTTGTGCGTGGAATCCGGCGGTCCCACACCGGGGATCGGCTGCGCCGGACTGGGTATCATTTCAGCCTTTAAAAAGCTTGAAGAATTGCATGCGTATGAAATTTACCGGCCGGATATTATTTTATACGACGTTTTGGGGGATGTGGTTTGTGGAGGATTTGCCATGCCGCTCAGGCAAGGGTATGCGGACTATGTGTTTATTGTGACATCCGGCGAGATGATGTCGCTTTTTGCGGCGGAAAACATTGTGCGGGCAATTGAAAACTTTAAAGGCCGCAATTACGCAAAATATGCCGGAATCATTTTAAATGAGAGAAAGGTGGCCGACGAAGAATCAAACGTACGCCGCCTGGCGGCGCAGACCGGATCGCGTGTTGTTCAGCGCATCCGGCGCAGTGCGTTTGTACAGAGAGCGGAAGATGAAAATAAAACGGTTATAGAAGCGTATCCGAAGAGCGATATTTCGGAAGATTATTTTTCTTTGGCAGACAAAATGATATCTATGTGCGTAGCCGGCGGAAAGGAGGCGCTGTTGGATGGAACCAATTTTTGAACAAACAGTCCGCTATACCGCACCCAGCCACGGAGACTGGGGCGTCGTGAGGATCGCATCGCTTGTTCCCGAAAGCTTTATTCTTTTTGTCTGCCCGTTTGCATGCGGCCGGCACGGCGCGCTGGGGGCCATTGAACAGGGCTTCAAGGAACGGGTAGGCTATGTATACATAACTCAAAAAGACATCATTGAAGGTTATGACCAAAAGCTGATTCAGGGAGTAAAAGAAGCGCTTGAAAGGCTTATAAAGCGGCCCCGGGCCGTAATGGTATACGTAAGCTGCTTAGACGACCTGATTGGAACGGATATGGATGCGTTAATGGACGAATTGCATGCAATATATAGGGATATTGAATTTCGGGCGGGGCACATGAATCCGATTTCCCTGGAAAGCAAAACGCCGCCGCCGGTGACCACCCAGGACGCAATGTTCAGTTTTCTGATGCCGTCGGACAAAAAAAGCAAAAGCATCAATCTGATCGGCAATCTGGAGAATGTGGATTCGGGCAGTGAATTTTGGCGGGCCGCTGAGGCGGCCGGGGCAGAAGCGGTTCGTCATATATCGGATTTTGAAACTTTTGAAGATTTTCAAAGTATGGCGCAAAGCAGTCACAACCTGGTACTTGCGCCCGCGGGGCTGCTTGCCGCGCAGAATATGAAGAAAAAACACGGTATTCCCTACCTGTTTTTGCCGGTATCCTACAATTTCAGTGAAATTAAAAACCAGTATGAACGTTTTTGTGCGTTTATGGATTCCCCGGCGCCGTTTGATTTTTCAAAAGAGGAAGAAATGCTGGTAAGTTCCATCCGTGAAGCGTTGCGGGCGGTGGGAAAAAGGCCGGTCGTTATATCGTCCGGTGCGGCGGTCCGTCCGTTTTCCCTGGCCGAGGCGCTGACCATATACGGTTTTCGTGTGGCGGCTGTGGTGGCGCAGGAAGTATTACCGATAGACCGGCCGGCGTTTGATCGGGTGACTGCGATGAAGCCCCGCATGAAGCTGATACAGCCCGAACATCCGGAGGTGATCCGTTTTGCGGACCGCATGACGGATGCCGTTGCCATAGGGTTTGACGCGGCATATATCACAGGAAGCCGTTATATTGTGAATTTGTCCGGGGATATGAGGATGTTCGGGTACGGTGGGGCGCGTATCCTGATGGACGGGATCCGGCAAGCCGCCGGACGGCAGTCTGATTTGAAAGAACTGATCAAAGAATACGGGGTGGTGATTTAAATGAACAGCCTTTGGATGTATCTCCCTCCTTTTGCGCCGGATTATTCAGGCGTCTGTTCCGCCCTGTTTGAGCTGAACGGACTGCTGGTGATCCATGATGCCGCCGGTTGTACCGGCAATTATACCGGGTTTGACGAACCGCGCTGGTATGGCTCTTCCCGGGCAATCTATTGTTCGGGTATCCGGAAAACGGATGTGGTGCTGGGAGACGAAGAAAAGACAATCAGCCGTATTGCGGCGGCCGCAAAAGAAATTCGACCGGATTTTATTGCAGTGGTGGGAAGCCCGGTACCGATGGTGATCGGCACGGACTTTGAGGGAATGGCCTTTGAACTGGAGCGGCGTACCGGCGTCCCGTCCTTTGGATTCGATACCAATGGAACTGCATATTACAACCGGGGAGTTGCTATGGCGAGCATTGCTCTGGTGGAACGCTTTACGCATGAAGGACGGAAGGTGAAAAAAGGAACGGTGAATATACTGGGCGCCACGCCTCTTGATATTTCTATCAAAAACAACCGTTGCCTGGAAGGGCTTCTGCGGGAAGGCGGGTTTGAACCGGCAGCCAATTTTTCTCTGGGGCTTACGATGCAGGACATACGTAACGCAGGGGGAGCCGCTGTAAATCTGGCGGTTTCCCAGGCCGGGGTCGAGATTGCAAAGTATATGGAAAAACGTTTTGGGACGCCTTATGTGGCGGGACTTCCCATCGGACGGAAATACGGAAAAAAGCTGCTTTCGGATCTTAAAAGCGCACAAGAGCAAAACAGCGCAAATGCGCATAGGGAGCAGGCTGCGGACGGAGCGGATACGCTGGTGATCGGCGATGCGGTCTTTGCTCATTCCGTAAAAAGCGCGCTCGAAAGCGACCTTGGGATCGGCGGCGCGGCTGCGGGAAGCCTTTTTGGGAAGTTTGGAGATCCATATACCGAAACCGCGCATTTTGAAAGCGAACAGGCTATTTGCGAAGCAGTCAATGACCCCAGGTACAAAATGATTATTGCCGATCCGCTGATCAACCGGCTGGTAGAGGATAAAGATGCAAAGAAATTGGTTGATATAGCTCATTATTCGGTGTCCAGTAAATGCGGCGGCGAAAATGAGGTTTTATATATATCAAAAGACTTGAATTATATGAGAAAAGAGGGATGAAAAGATGAAAAAAATGGTTTTGGGCCACTTCTTCAAAAAATGGGTGGCGACAGTGATGAGCGTGTTGATGCTCACCGTGTTTGTGGCGGGGTGTGCAAGTACTGCTGCGCAGGAAGAAAGCGCGTCCACGGAGGAAAGTTCTGCCGCGGCCGTTCAGACCGGGCAGACGGAAACGGACGAAGAGGCGGATGCCGTATCGGAGGACAGCGAAACGATTACCGTGATCGATCATAACGGCGACAGGGTCGAAGTGCCCAAAGAGATCAACAGGGTGGTCAGCACATCCATGTATCCGCTTCCGTCGGTATTTACCATGTTTATGGGATCGGCAGAAAAACTGGTGGGAATCCATCCGGTATCCATGGCGGCCGCGCAAAACAGCGTGCTTAGCAAAATGTTTCCTGAAATACTTGACGCCTCCACTGATTTTATACAGGGAAGCGAGATCAATCTGGAAGAACTGATGAAACTGGACCCGGACGTGATCATTTATCATGCCAACAATGCGGCCGAAAAGGAACTGCTCAAAAGCACGGGAATTCCTGCCGTTGGGATATCGGCTACCAACTGGGATTATGATGTGATCGAAACATATGATCAATGGATAGATATTTTAAGCCAGATGTTCCCCGAACAGGACAAGACGGAAGAAGTATCCCGGTTCAGCCAGGAAATTTACGACCTGGTGCAGGAGCGGGTAGCCGATATTCCGGAAGAGGAGCGGACTCGATCAATGCTCATCTTTACTTATGATGAAACGGCGCTTACCGTTTCCGGAGAGCACTTTTTCGGACAGTATTGGGCGGATGCTTCCGGTGGAATCAATGTGGGCGAAGTGCTAGACGAAGAGCAGAGTGTAACCATTAATATGGAACAGGTGTATGAATGGGACCCGGATGTGATCTATATCACCAATTTTACGGCCGCTCAGCCCGAAGACCTTTATACAAACAGCATTGCTTCCGACGACTGGAGCGAGGTTGCAGCAGTGAAGAATGAGCAGGTGTACAAAATGCCGCTGGGATCCTACCGGAGCTACACGCCCGGCGTAGACACCCCGCTTACGCTGCTTTGGATGGCAAAGACAATGTATCCGGATTTGTTTGAGGATATAGATATGAACCAGCAGGTCAAAGACTATTACAGCGAAGTATTTGGTGTGGAACTGACCGACGAAGACGTGACGGCTATGTATGATCCGTCCAGCGCGGCCGGAGATATCACCTTGTCCTGACAGTGGAGGAAACCATGGAGCTTGCACGCACAAAAAAAAAGATATGGATATGGAATATGCTGATTATTGCCGGGATTTTGGTGATGAGCATGGTGGCGGTCGGATCGGGCCGGTTTACGCTTGGCTTTACTGAGATCATGCAAACACTTTTTCCAGGCAGCTTTCCGGAGGTGGAGGTCACATCTAATATGCAGACGGTACTGCTGAATATCCGGATTCCCCGTATTTTGCTTGCCCTTCTGGCAGGGGCGGGATTGAGCGTGGCGGGAGCGTCTTTTCAAGGGTTGTTTTCAAACCCGCTGGCAACGCCCGATACACTGGGCGTTGCCACGGGCGCTTCGTTCGGCGCGGCGCTTGGAATACTGATGGGCCTGGATATGGTATGGGTGCAGTTTATTTCCGTTGGGTTCGGTATTATCGCCGTGACCGTGGTCTATGCAATCAGCCGGATAAAAAACACATCTTCCCTGATCATGATCATTCTGGCGGGCATGGTGGTGGGCGCGCTTTTTTCGGCCCTGGTGTCTTTGGTAAAATATACCGCCGACCCGCAGGATGTGCTGCCCGCCATCACCTTTTGGTTGATGGGCAGCCTTTCGGGAACAAGTTATGATACGCTGGCCATTGGATCACCTTTTATCCTCATCGGAATCACGGTCATATTTTTATTGAGGTGGAAGCTAAACGCAATGTCCCTGCATGAAGACGAGGCGAAATCGCTGGGGGTGAACGTAGTGCTGGTGAGGAGCCTGGTGGTGGTGGCCTCCACCATGATCACGGCTTCCATTGTGTCCATGTGCGGGCTGATCGGATGGGTGGGGCTCCTGATTCCGCATATTGCCCGGATGATTTTTGGAAACGACAATAAAAATGTGATTCCCGCCAGTATCAGCATCGGCGCGCTTTTCATGCTGGTGATCGATACGGTCGCGCGGTCCGTTTCTGCGGCCGAAATACCGGTATCCATACTGACGGCAGTGATCGGCGCGCCTTTCTTTATTATTCTTCTTCGGAGAACAGGAGGAATTAAAACATGATTTTTGAAGTAAAAAACGGATGTTTTGGCTATGAAAGGACCCGGGAGATCCTTACGGATATAAGCTTTTCCCTTCGGGAGAACACAATACTCACTATACTGGGCTCAAACGGCGTGGGGAAAACAACGCTTTTAAAATGCATGATGGGCCTGCTGAAGTGGACACGCGGGCATACGGCTTTGGACGGCCGGCCGGCAAACGAATGGAACCAGAAAGATTTTTGGAAAAAAATAGGGTATGTGCCGCAGGCGAAGCAGTCCGCGTTTGCCTATACGGTGGAAGAGATGGTTCTGCTCGGCAGGAACTCCCATCTTAAGATGACGGAGACGCCCAAAGAACAGGATATAGCTGTTATAAAGGAAAGCCTGAGCGTGATTGGCATTGCGCATCTGCGACATAAGCTGTGCAGCAAAATCAGCGGCGGAGAGCTGCAGATGGTTTTGATTGCCCGGGCACTGGCAGCCTGTCCCGCTTTACTGGTTTTGGACGAACCGGAATCCAATCTGGATTTTAAAAACCAGATCATTGTGCTGGAGGCCATCAAAAATTTAAGCCGGGAAAAAGGGATATCTTCTATCGTAAACACCCATTATCCCGAGCATGCGCTGGCCGTATCCGACCTGACGCTTCTTCTTCGTGGAGATGGAAGCTGCCTGTGCGGAAACACGCAGGATATTGTGACCGAGAAATATTTACGCAGCGCTTTTGGCGTAAATGTAAAAATCTGTGACATAGCGGTGGAACAGGAGAAATACCAATGTGTTTTGCCCCTGTCGCTGGCCTGAGAGCGGCTTTGCGCTCGTAAGGAGGATATTTATGAAAAAGAAAACGGGATTTGGACGTCTTATGGAGATTGCGGGGGAAAAACGCGGCCTGCTTGCGTTTTCCTGTGTTCTTTCCGTTATAAGCGCGGCGTTGATGTTTGTGCCCTTTGTGGCAATCTATTTTATTGTTTCAGAACTGTTTGCAAACGCGGCTGATCCGGCGATGAGCAATATGACGCTGATCCAAAGCTGGGGCGTATGGGCGCTTTTGTCTCTGCTGGCCGCGTTGGCATTCTTATATGCGAGCACCATGATGTCGCATGTATCGGCTTTCAGGATCCTTTATAATCTGCGCATACGCCTGGCAAGGCATTTGGCAACACTGCCGATGGGCTACCATACGCGGCAAGCTTCGGGAACCATCAAAAAAACACTGGAATTCAGCGTGGAAAAAATAGAAGGGTTTGTTGCGCATCAATTGCCTGATATGGCCGGGGCGGTCGCGCTGCCGGCGCTCATGATCGCTGCAATGTTCGCATTGGACTGGCGATTGGCCCTGGCCTGTGCGATTCCCATTGTTATAGCGTATATTATGCAGACGGTTGCATTCTACGGCCCGAAGATCGGAAACAGTACAAAAGATTATCACGATGCCCTGGAGGAGATGAATGCGGCCGGTGTTGAATATGTGCGGGGAATGCCGGCGGTAAAGGTTTTTGGCATTACGGTAAAAAAATTTTTGAGCTTCCACAGTTCCATAAAGAATTTCCGGAATTTTGCGCTTAGGATCTCAAAGCAGTGCGAACGGCCGTATTTGCTGTTTATGACGCTGATAACTTCCCTGTTGTCTTTTATTCTTCCGGTGGGGGTCTTTCTGTTGAGCGGACAGCCTGAAAACCAGGCGTTTGCACTTACGCTGATGCTGTTTTTGGTGATCGCCCCCGGGCTTTCCGTGCCCGTGATGAAGCTGATGTATCTGGGCGGAAATATGCGGCAGATATCCGAAGGCGTGGTGCGTATGGACAAAATTTTTGCACAAAAGCCCATGCCTGAGCCAGAAAACCCGAAAGAGCCGGACGTGTTTGACGTGGAATTTGACAGTGTGTTTTTTTCTTATGACAGTATTGAAAGCGCAACGCGCAGTCTGGCGGTTGGCAACGTTTCTTTTTGCGCAAGGGAAAAAGAAATCACTGCGCTGGTAGGGCCTTCGGGCAGCGGGAAAACAACGATCGCCAATCTGATCCCCCGGTTTTGGGATGTGGACGGCGGGGCCGTGCGTATCGGCGGGGTGGATATACGGGAAATGGGCACCGAGCGGTTGATGCGGGCTGTGTCTTTTGTTTTCCAGGACGTGCATCTGTTCTACGATACTATTGAAGAAAATATACGGATGGGCAGGGCGGATGCCACCCGTGAAGAAGTGATACGGGCCGCTCAGGCTGCCTGCTGCCATGAATTTATTACCCGGTTGCCCAAAGGGTATCAAACAAAAATCGGCGAAGGAGGGACCTATCTTTCAGGCGGGGAGGCGCAGCGTGTTTCCATTGCACGGGCGATTTTAAAGAACGCCCCGGTGCTCGTTCTGGACGAAGCCACAGCTTTTGCGGATCCGGAAAATGAGATCAGGATCCAACAGGCTTTAAGCGGCCTGATCCAGGGAAAGACAGTGATCGTGATTGCGCATCGGCTGTCCACGATCCGGGAGGCCGGACAGATCCTGGTGATGGACCAAGGGCGTCTTGCCGAAACGGGTACGCATGAAGAACTTCTTAAGACAGGCGGGCTGTACCGGCGCATGTGGATGGCGCATGTGGATGCGGGAACATGGACCCTTGCCGGCGAACAAGTGGAAAGGACGGAATATGCTTAAATGAAAAAGTTTTTTTATAATATTTCAAGCGGTGACCCGAAGTCTCTTGTCATGCCCTGTTTTGCTTCTTTTATAGAGGGGCTTTGCCGGATTTTGCCTGCAGTGATGGTATTTGGCGTGTTTAATACGATATATGTCGCTTTTGCCACCGGCAGGCCGGTCAATATTGCAATGCTGTGGGTGCTGAGCGTTATTCTGATCGGCTGGATGGTGGTGCAGTATTTTGCATCCCGTTTTGCCTACAATAAAACTTTCATGGCCGCTTATGACGCGTCCGCGCGCGGGCGTGTCCAGCTGGCGGAACATTTAAGAAAGCTATCCCTTGGATTTTTAAGCAACCGTGACCCGGGAGACCTGACGAGTATGATTCTTGGGGACTATGCGATGGTTGAAACCACCATTTCGCATTATCTGCCTCAATTGGTGAGTGCTGCGGTGTTTCCGGTTTTTGCGTTTGTTGCGCTCAGTTTTGTGGACTGGCGCATGGCGCTCGCCATGTTTGTTGCGCTGCCGATCTCCCTTTTGGTAGTGTGGCTTTCCACCGGACTGCAGCTCAGGCTGAGCCAGAAACAGATCCGCGCAAAAATAGATACGGCAAGCCGATTGCAGGAATACCTGTTGGGTATGCGGGAAATCAAATCACATAATCTGAGCGGGGAACGTTTTGGCAGGCTTCAGGAGGCGTTTGCGCGCCTGCGGAGAGAATCTATCCGTCTGGAAGGACTGGTCGGGCCGGTAATGATGCTTGCAATTGCAATTATGCGGGCCGGAACGACACTGATGGTTTTTGTAGGCGCCTATCTGCTGGCAGGCGGGGAATTGACCCTGCCGGTCTTTCTGGCATTTTTGTTGATCGGTACCCGTGTGTTTGAACCGCTGACCAGTATTCTGACTAACTATGCGGAGATCCGTTACTCGGTTTTGAGTGCGGAGCGCATCATGGATATCCGGAAGAAAAAGCCTCTTTCAGGAGAGACGGTTCCGCCTGCGGGCAACAAGATTGAATTTGAAAGCGTGAGCTTTGCTTACGCACAAGAAAATGTTTTGCAGGATGTTTCTTTTTGCATACCGCCTCAAAGTATTACTGCGCTGGTGGGGCCGTCCGGAAGCGGAAAAAGTACAATCACGCGTTTGATTGCGCGTTTTTGGGATGTTCAGGGCGGACGTATCCTGCTGGATGGGAAGAACATAAAAACGATGGACGGCCAAAAGATCCTGGAGCGTGTCTCCATGGTTTTTCAGGAGGTATACCTTTTCCGTGATACCATACGGAACAATATTCGGGTGGGGAAAATGGATGCTACCCAGGAAGAAATAGAACGGGCGGCAAAACGGGCCTGCTGTCATGATTTTATTGTCCGGCTGCCTGAGGGGTATGATACGCCGGTCGGGGAGGGCGGATGCACCCTTTCGGGCGGAGAAAGGCAGCGCGTCTCTATTGCGCGCGCTTTTTTGAAAGATGCGCCTATCATATTGCTGGATGAAGCGACTGCTTCGTTGGATCCGGAGAATGAAACACAGGTGCAAAAAGCCATAAGCGCACTGGTCAGCGAAAAAACGGTGGTGATTATTGCGCATCGGTTGAAAACGGTCCGGGGGGCCGACAATATAATTGTGCTGGAAAATGGAAAAGTAAAAGAACAGGGGACCCATGACCAGCTTATGGCCGGTCGGGGGCTGTATAGCCGGCTTTGGGAGGCGCAGCAGAAATCTGCGGGCTGGCGCATGCGGGCTTCCTGACGAAAAACGGCAACAAAAAATCCGGTTGGGGTCATGGAGATGATCCCGGCCGGATTTTGTATTAGGCGGTTTTATTTAGGTACGGGGCCATCTTTTTTGTTTTGCAAATGTGTCTGCATGGCTTCGATCGAACGGTCGCTGATGACATGCTCGATCGCGCAGGCGTCTTCATCTGCAATAGCGGGATCTATATTAAGAATCTCGGTAAAATACCGCCTTATGACATGGTGCTTTTTTGAAGTGAGTTCGGCAATCTGCCGGCCTTTTTCCGTTAGAAAAACTTCTTTATATTTCTCGTTTGTTATGAGTCCCTTTTGTGCCAGTGTGGACATGGCGTTGTTTGCGCTGGCTTTGGCCACCCCCAGCCGTTGCGCAATGTCGGAGATGCGCGCGCCCGCGCCGCCCCCGGAAAGCTCGTATATGGTTTCAAGATAGTTTTCCATTGCGAACGAGAGTTTATCCATATGTATCCCTCCGTTTCATGGTTTAAGCAGAAAAATCTTGTGCGGGCGGAACCTGAAAGCCTGCGCCGCTGTATCCAGTATACCCTATCTTTTAGCCCTGATAAAGGGCTTTGTGTATGGGAAAACTTTTAGGGTTTATGGATGTGTTCGCCGGGATCAAACATTGAAGCGGTTTTAAAAAATATAATTTATTGCTTGACGAAAGGGCCCGGATATGATAAATTAGATGTAGTTAGCGTATGCTAACTAAAAAAAGATCGAAGAAGATCTTTTTTTGGAAGCCGTTGTTAGGTTTGGCTAACAGTGGCCGAATAAAGGTTCCCCGGGTATTGTTGCTGCCGGGAGGCGGCGGGCAGAGTTGCCTCGATAAATAATGCTGCCTGGTTTGGGCGCTGTCTCCTTTTCTTTATATAATTAAAAAAATAATACCCGGGGAAGCTTTTTTATTGGAAAACGCATTGTGGATATACGCAAAGAAGAGTTTTTAGAAACGATCAAAAAACCGTGGGGGAAATCGAAATGGACAAGACATTTGAACGGCTGCTGATAGAGCAATGCGCGCCAACACTGGCGGGCATGAAAACCGGAAGTTTATTTACGTATCAGGCGGATGGGCAAGAGGCCACGCAAAGGAACATAGAAAAGTGGAACCGAAAGCTTTGGCCGAGAGGGATCCATATTGTGCTTTTAAGAAGATGCAGGAAACGCTTTTTGATTTATGTTTACAGAGAGAAAAAGATTGAGGCCTGTTTGGGAGATTCTTTAAGTTCGGCTTTTTTAAATACGATTGGCTATGACGTATCCTCGCTTCAAAAGTGTATTTTTTTCTTAAAGCGGCGTATGAAAAAAACCGGAGGTTTTCCACATGAAATAGGGCTGTTCTTGGGATATCCGCTGGAGGATGTCATTGGATTTATAGAAAATAAGGGTAAGAATTTTTGCTGCTGCGGTTATTGGAAAGTATATGCGGATCGCTGCGCCGCTCAAAAAAAATTTGCGCGTTTCAAAAAATGCAAGTCGGTTTATATGGATCTTTTCCGGCGGGGAAAGTCGGCGCTGCAGCTCACGGTGCCTGCGTGAGCACAAAGTTTTAAAAAAGAATTGACAAGAAGGCGTGACTGGTTTACAATAACCAAAAGGAATTAGCAGCCGCTAACTCCTAATTTTAAAGTTTTAAGTTAGCCGTGGCTAACTTAAAAAGGAGGGATTGAAATGTCGTTTGCCAAGACGGAACAATTGCCGCATGCGGTTGGCCGGGGCAAAGAGCCGCAAATCAAAGCGGGAGAATGGCTTATGCCTCTAAGCGCCGTCCGGATGGGGGAAACGGTCCGGGTGAAACGGCTGCGCGGCAAGGAGGAGACTCGCCGTTTTTTAAAGAATCTGGGTTTTGTACAGGAAGCGGAGGCTACGGTGGTTACAGAACTTGGCGGGAACGTCATCGTTCATATTAAGGGCGCACGGATCGCGGTCAGTAAAGCGGTCGCAAGCCTGGTATGGACGGTTGAGAGATAAAGAGAGGAGAAGAATATGAGAACGCTTAAAGAGACGAAATGCGGAGAAACCGTATCAGTGAAAGCGCTTAGGGGGAATGGCGGCATTAAACGCCGCATTATGGATATGGGGATTACCAAAGGAACCGATATCTTTGTGCGCAAAGTGGCTCCGCTGGGTGATCCGCTGGAAGTAACGGTGCGTGGCTATGAACTTTCTATCCGTAAAGAAGAAGCGCAGAACATAGAGGTCTAGAAATACATTTTATTTTATATCTGGGTTAGCAATTGCTAACCAAAAGAAAAGGAGGGACGTATAAAAATGAGTATCAAAATTGCTCTTGCCGGCAACCCGAACTGTGGAAAAACAACCATGTTCAACAACCTGACCGGCAGCAGTCAATACGTCGGGAACTGGCCGGGCGTTACGGTGGAGAAAAAAGAGGGACGGCTCAAAGGGCACAGGGATGTTGTCATAACAGACCTGCCTGGAATCTATTCTTTGTCTCCTTACACGCTGGAAGAGGTTGTCAGCCGCAATTATCTTTTATCCGAGCACCCGGACGCTGTCATTAATCTGGTGGACGCCACCAATCTGGAACGCAACCTTTACCTGACAACGCAAATTGCAGAACTCGGCCTGCCGGTTGTGATTGCCCTTAATATGATGGACATTGTGAACAAGTCGGGGGACAATATAGACGCAGAAAAGCTGGCGGCGGCGCTGGGATGCGAGATTGTCGAGACCTGTGCGCTGAAAGGGCATGGTTCCAAAGAAGCGGCCGAAAAAGCGATCCGGCTGGCGCAGGAGAAAAAAATTGCGCCGGAACAACGCATTTTCAGTGCGCCGGTAGAGGAAGCAATAGAGAAAATCAGCCGGATCAGCCGGGAAGTGACCGGGCCGGAGCGTGTGCGATGGTACGCCATTAAATTGTTTGAACGGGACGAAGGGGTCCTGTCCGGCCTGAAAATGAGTCCCGGTATGAAAGAAAAGATCGAAGAGATCATCCGTCCGCTGGAAGAAAAAATGGACGATGACAGCGAAAGCATTATTACCAATGAACGGTACGGCTACATTGGCCGCCTGATGGAAAAATGCATTCAAAAGCGCAAACTTTCCATGACCACTACCGATAAGATCGACCGCATTGTTACCAACCGCGCGCTGGCGCTGCCCATTTTTGCGGCGGTGATGTTTCTGGTTTATTTTGTGTCGGTGACGACCGTCGGTGCGTTGGTGACCGACTGGACCAATGACACCCTGTTTGGCGAATGGATTCAGCCGGGGGTGGCTTCGCTTATGGAAAGCGCGGGGGCAGCCGAATGGCTTACCGGACTGGTCGTAGATGGAATCATAGGCGGGGTTGGCGCTGTTTTGGGATTTGTGCCCCAAATGTTTATCCTGTTTTTCTTTCTTTCCGTTCTGGAAGACTGCGGATATATGGCGCGCGTGGCATTTATTATGGACAGGATATTCAGGAAATTCGGCCTTTCGGGAAAAAGTTTTATTCCCATGCTGATTTCATCGGGATGCGGCGTTCCGGGTATTATGGCTACAAAAACAATCGAGAATGAACGGGACAGGCGGATGACCGTTATGACGACCACGTTTATCCCGTGCGGAGCAAAGCTGCCGGTTATTGCGCTGATTGCAGGCGCGATTATGGGCGGCGCATGGTGGATGGCGCCGGCCATGTATTTCCTTGGTATTTTGGCGGTGATCGTTTCGGGCATTATTTTAAAGAAAACAAAAATGTTTGCGGGACGGCCCGCACCCTTTGTAATGGAACTGCCCCAATACCATTTGCCGGCCGCCAAGAGCGTGCTGATTCATATGTGGGAACGCAGCCGTGCGTTTATTGTAAAGGCCGGAACGGTGATTTTTGTGGCCTGCGGCGTGATCTGGTTTTTATCGAGCTTCGGGTTTTCCGGCGGTTCGTTCGGCATGGTGGAAGCGGATGCCAGCCTTCTGGCCGGCGTAGGAAACGCAATCGCGCCTGTGTTCAGCCCGCTTGGGTTTGACAACTGGCAGTCTGCGGTCGCCACAATTTCTGGACTGGTGGCCAAAGAAAACGTGGTTGGCACCTTTGGCGTGCTGGCCGGGATTGCAGATGCAGGTGAAAGCGACCCGGGCCTGTGGAACGCGGTCATGGCCATGTTCCCAAGTGCAATCGCAGCCATGTCTTTTCTGGTTTTCAATTTGCTGTGCGCGCCCTGTTTTGCGGCAATCGGCGCAATGCGGCGCGAAATGGCAAGCGGAAAGTGGACGTTCTTTGCTATTGCCTACCAGACCGTGTTTGCCTACGCGATCGCCTTGCTGGTATTCCAGCTGGGTACGTTTTTTGCAGGCGGGCCCTTTGGCATTGGAACGGGCGTAGCCTTTGCCGTTCTGATTGTTATACTGTATCTGCTGTTGCGTCCTATGCCGACGCATAAGGAAATGGATGTCGGCCAAGCGCGTGCGCACGCCGGCTGACGGGTATGCTCAAAGACCCGGCGGCAGCTTTTGTCCGCCGGGTCCATATATTGTAAAAATCGACTGGTTTTTAGGGCAATGATATAAGGAGGTTTCATTGATATGACACCGGCAACAATCCTGATCTGCATCGGGCTGGCTGCGGCTTTTGGGTTTGCGATCCGTTATCTTGTGCGCAACGGCACATGTGCGGGCTGTGCAGACAAGGATGCCTGCCATTCCAAATGTTCGGGCGGCTGTAGCGCATGCGGCGGCCAGTGCGTGCAGAAACAAGGCATAGAAGAGAAAAAAGATCAATAAAGACGTGCGGTACACCGTGAAGGGAGATTAGTTTTGCTGTCCTCTGCAAAAAAAAGGTATTTGCTTGCAATTTATGAATTAAGTGAAAGCGGGAACGAAGTCTTTTCTAAAGATATCGCCGGGGTTTTGCGCGTAAAACGCCCGAGCGTGGCGAAAATGCTGAAGTCTATGGAAACGGAGGGATTTTTTTGTAAAGAATATTACGGCAAGGTAGGGCTGAGCAAGGAAGGCGCGCGTATTGCAAGCCGGCTTTTTACACAGTATTTGATTTTAAATGAATTTTTTTTAAATTATCTTAAAGTTCCAAAAGACGATGCGAGGAACGATGCAATTACCTGTTTGTGCGACCTTTCGGAAAGCAGCCTTGAAAAGCTTGAAGAGATCGTCTTGAAGAAATAAAAAAGGCTTACCTTAAAAAATGTTTTTCGGAGGGCTGAACGATTCGTCAGTCTTTTTTTCTATTCTTTTTCCGGAATTTCCCCGGGCTTATTCCCTCAAAACGTTTGAAGATAACGTTATAATAATTTGCGTTGGGATATCCGACCAGACTTGAAATTTCCACAATACTGTAGTCTGTTTTGGACAGTAATTCCTTGGAGACCTTGATTCGTGTGTTGATCAGGTATTGAATGGGGGAAATCCCGTAGCGGTCTTTGAACATATGTGAAATGTGAAACGGGCTTAAGAAGAACGTATCTGAAAGGCTGCTTAAGGTAAGGGGTTTTTCGTAATTTTTTTCAACATATTCCTTAATGCCCTCAATAATATCAAAAGAAGTGGAAAAGTTATTCCAGTTGCCGAGTTTTCTTTCGAGAAGAATAAAAAGATATTCTGAAAGCTTTTCGGCGGCAACTTTGTACTGGTCTTTTTTTTCCTGAAGCTCGGTATCGAGCTCTTTAATTGTATTTATAATCGGTATCGTAGTATTATTATAAGAAAGAACCAACTCGTTGTCTGCAAAAGGCACATGGTTGTCCGCAAGCCCTGAAAACAGAAAATTAGAAAAATTTAGGATAACGACTCCGCATAAGTCCTGAGATTTGATGGAATAGTGGTTTTTGGGTATAAAAATATCGCCATAGCCAACGGAATAGCTGATACTCTCTACAAAAATATTGGCACTTCCGTTATCGATCAAAACGATTTCAAAACTGTCTTCTGGATTTCTTTCGCTGGAATGATTGCTGTGTATATTTATTTGTTCCGAAGAAACTTTTGGCGGCTTGATCAATATCGGGCGATTTGAATTCGTTTGTTGATCAGAATTCATGGAATATACCCCTAATAGTCTTACATTATACTCTAACATGTGCTATACTAATCAATCAAGTTGAAATTGTTTTTCCGCAATAATGAGATTGTTTTTCGCAAGTTTGTTAATGTATGCCGGACAGGGATTCTTATAAACTGATTACAGGAAAGTAGGTTTAGGCCCATGTTTTTAAGTATGAGAAATATCAATAAGTCTTTCTCGGGCAACCGGGTCTTAAAGAATGTAGATTTTGATCTTGATGAGGCGGAAATCCATGCGCTGGTGGGTCTCAATGGCGCCGGAAAGTCGACTTTAATAAAAATCCTGGCCGGGGCGATCCCTTTTGACAGTGGAGAAATCATTTTTGAGGACAGGCGCTTTGAAGTTGAAAACCCGCGGGAAACCCTTAACAGCGGCATCTACACAATTTTTCAGGAGCAAATGCTGGTGCCTTCTATTACAGTGGCGGAAGCGGTTTTTTTGGACAGGATACCCAAAAGCGGTGTGTTTGTCAACTATAAAAAAATGTACAGCCAGGCGGGTGAAATTTTTGAAGCCATCGGTTATGCGATCGACCCCAAAAGGAAGATACGCTCTTTGAGCATGAGCGAACGCTACATGGTGTCTGTGGCCCGCGCATATTATTGCAACCCAAAAATTCTGATACTGGACGAGCCGATGATCAATCTGGCGCATGAAGAAAAGAAGATCCTTATACGTTTTATGAACGAAATGAAGGCGAGGGGGACGTCTATTGTTTATATTTCGCACAGCATACAGGAGATCCTGGCTCTGTGTGACAAGGTGACCATATTGCGGGACGGTAAAAAAGTTGCTTCCTGTGATCTGAAAGGGATTACGACCGAGCAGTTAAGCTATATGATTTCCGGGAACCAGTCTTTGGTTTTATATCCTCCAAAACAGGATTATTTTGACAAGGAATTGCTTAAAATATGCGATTTAAACGTGGAGCCATATCTGCATAATGTCAACATGGTCCTGCACGCGGGTGAGATCCTGGGCATTACCGGGCTGACGGGGTCGGGCCGTTCCTTGTTGATCCGGACGATTTACGGGGAACTTGCAAAGGATTCCGGCATTATTTATTTTAAAGGAAAAAAGGTGGACTTTAAAAGCCCCATGGATGCCATAAACCACGGATTCGGGTATGTGAACGAAGACCGCCTGGAAGCGGGACTGTTTATGGAAATGGGCGTGGATGAAAACATGACGATTTCCGCTTTGAACGACTTGAGAATGGGCGTTTTTCTTGATCTAAAACAGGAAATGCGCGAGGTGGTCGATCAGACGATCGATTTGAATATCAAGGTGGATTCGATTAAGCAGAAAACAAAGTTTTTAAGCGGCGGCAACCAGCAGAAAGTGATGGTCAGCCGTTCGCTGGTAGCCAAAGCAAACATTTTTTTGCTGGACGAACCTACAAAAGGGATAGACATTGTCTCGCGGAGTGAAATATATGTTCTGCTGCGGGAATTGGCCAGCAACGGTAAAGGCATCATTATTGTATCCAAAGATATGGATGAGCTTGCGGGCATCTGCAACCGCGTATTGATCATGAAAAAAGGGTATCTGACGTCGGAGCTGACGGGCGGGGAACTGGAAAATATGGCCCTGTTCTGAGCCGGCAGCCCGGTTTAAACAGGGAATTTGCAAAAACGCCTGAGCGGATCGGGCGTTTTTTGTTTGCAAAAAATAAAAGGAATGATTGAAGACATACGCAAGAATCTGTAGTTTTCGCACAAGAATATTCCTAGTTGTAAAAAGGGCGAGGGGGTAAAGTGTTACAAAGAACAGGCAATATTTTTGTTTTATTTTGAGGTTTGGTTTAAACCAATGTCTTTGGAAGGAGTACCTTGGATGGCATACGGAAATGAAAAATTATTTATCAGTATGAAAGGCATTACCAAAAAATTTCCCGGAGTTGTTGCGCTAAACGACGTGTCTTTGGACGTATACAGAGGCGAGGTTCTGGCACTGGTAGGCGAAAACGGGGCTGGAAAATCTACGTTGATCAAAATTTTGTCCGGTCTGTATCATCCGGACGAAGGGCAGATCCTTATGGACGGCAAGGAGATCGAGATCAAAGATCCTAAAAACGCCCAGGAACTGGGTATCAGCACGATTTTTCAGGAGCCTTCCCTGGCGCCGCACTTAAATGCCGTGCAAAACGTTTATCTGGGCCGGGAGATCACAAAAACGGTTTTGGGAAAAGCCATCCATACGCTGGATGAAAAGAAGATGCTGGAAGAAACGCAGGCGCTGTATTCTAAATTTTTTCCAAGCGTAGAAGACGTAAAGGTGCCGGTGAGCCAGCTCGGCGCGCTTAAGAACCGCGTAATTGAGATCGTGAAGGCGCTTTCCATACAGTCTTCTTTGGTAATCATGGATGAACCGACAGCTGCGCTGGCTGAAAATGAACGGCAGGTCTTGTTTGATTTTGTACATATGCTGAAAGAACATAACGTAGCCGTGATTTATATTACGCATCATTTGCGCGAGCTGTTCGGCCTGGTGGACCGCATCAGTGTAATGCGAGACGGCAAGAACATGGCAGTGGTGGGGCCGCAGGATACAAATATTGACCACTTGGTTTCGCTGATGGTCGGACGGACGATCACCAACTACATTGTAAAAGAAAAAGTGCCTTTGGGCGATGAGGTGCTCAGAGTGGAAAATCTGACCCGCAAGGGCGTGATCGAGGATATCAGCCTTCATGTAAACAAAGGGGAGATCGTCGGAGTTGCGGGGCTGGCCGGTGCGGGGCGTACCGAGCTGGTGCGGGCTATTGTCGGCGCAGATATGATCGATTCGGGGAACGTACGGGTAGAAGGCCGGGCGGTGAAGATATCCACCCCCAAGAACGCCATTCAAGCCGGGATCGGCATGCTGCCCGAAAACAGAAAACTGCAGGGCGCAGTGGTCGATTTGAGCGTGAAAGATAATATCACATTGGCCAATCTGAAAGAAGTGCTGGCCGGGAAATTCATACTCAGAAAGAAAAACGAAAAAGAAACGGCCGAGCGCTACGTTCAGAAACTGGGCGTTAAAACGCCTTCCGTTTATCAGAAGGTAAAGTCTTTAAGCGGAGGGAACCAGCAGAAAGTTATTCTGGCAAAATGGCTGTTTACACAGCCTAAACTGCTGATATTTGATGAGCCTACGCAGGGGATTGATATTGGCGCGAAGCATGAGATATATAGCCTGATTGCCGAATTTGTTCGGGAAGGCGGGGGGATATTGCTGATTTCGTCCGAACTTCCCGAATTGATGGGGTTGGCCGACCGCATTTATGTGATGCATCAGGGCCGGTTTGTTCACGAGTTCAGGCAGGAGGAAGCTACGGAAGAAAATATCACTTTATACGCTTCGGGAGGTCATGAATAATGGAAAAAACAAAAACGCTGAAAAAGCATACGAGAAAGCTTGAGGAACTGCCCATACTGGTCGCACTGGCCGCACTGTTCATCTTTCTTTCGGTGGCATCACCGTATTTTCTGAAATGGGAAAACATTCAAAACATGCTGCTGCAATCCGTGTTTGTAATGCTGGTGGGCTTCGGCATGATGTTTGTACTGACCATAGGCGGAATAGACCTGTCGGTGGGGTCGGTGCTGGGCCTGTCCGGCGCGGTGACCGGCATGTGCATTGCGGGCGGCGGGGACATTGCCGTCGGTATTCTGGCCGGACTTGCGACCGGCACAGGGCTCGGCGCCCTGAACGGCCTTATCATCACCCGGCTGAAAATCGCTCCCTTCCTGGTGACGTTTGCCATGTCCAGCATTGCGAGAGGAATTGTCCTGCTGAGTACAACAAACGGAGCGATCAGCGGATTTGCGGTGGATGACTTTGCTTATCTTGCGCAGGGCTACTGGCTTGGGCTGCCTATCCCGGTAGTGATAACGATGATCGTTTTTGTAATATTGCTGCTGCTGTTCAAGTATACCAGTTTCGGGCGCTATACGGTTTCAATCGGTTCAAACAGGGAAGCGTCTTTTCTGTCCGGTGTTTCATGCAACAAGATAACGTTGTCCGTATATATGCTGTCCGGGCTTTTGGCCGGCTTATCCGGCGTTTTACTGGCGGCACGTCTCACGTCGGTGCCTTCCGAGATGGGTGCGGGCTATGAAATGGATGCGATCGCGGCAGCCGTGATCGGCGGAACAAGCATGGCCGGAGGCAAAGGCAGTATCATTGGCGCAATCGTGGGCGCGGTCATACTGGGGATGATTTCAAACGGTCTTGACCTTTTGTCCGTCAACCAGTTTTACCGCCAGATCATTGTGGGCGCAATCATAGTGGTTGCCGTGGGCTTTGAGAGATTTGCATCGCTGAAAAGCGAACGGGTCTGACGCGTGACGATTGTTTATAAGGAGGAAATACAGTGAAAAACAATGAAGTGGTGCTCAGTGCATCCAAAACCAACCGGAAAGTCAACCGCCAGCTGCTTGGCCTTGTTATATTCATTGCAGTATTCATGGTTCTGATGTCCATCCTGTCCGACAGTTTTCTCTCGGCCACAAATCTCACCAATGTCTTCAGACAATCCGTTTTTATTATGCTTTTGGGGTTTGGGATGACCTTTGTGCTCTCAACCGGCGGGATCGACCTGTCAGTTGGTTCTATTCTGGGCCTTTCGGGCGGCACCACGGCTTTTTTGCTGAGCATGGATATGAATATTGTGCCGGCGATCATTGCGGGACTTTTGATGGGAACCTTTGTAGGCGTGGGCAACGGCCTCATGATTACCAAACTGAAAATAACGCCTTTTATTGCAACGCTGGCTACCATGAGTATCGGCCGGGGCGTGCTGTATGTCTGGACCAATTCCATCCCTTTCCGTAATTACATGGTGGGGCATTTTGAATACCTGGGCCAGGGAACGCTTTTTGGCCTGCAGTTTCCCATCATCATTGCCGTGATTGCGTTTATCATTTTGCAGTTCGTGTACCGGAAAACAACGTTTGGGCGTCATGTGCTGGCATACGGGAGCAATGAAGAGGCGGTGCGTATTTCGGGAATTGCGGTCCACAAACTGCTTATTAAGGTATACGCGCTGTCCGGCCTGATGGCGGCGATTGCGGGCATTGTTCTTGCATCCAGGCTGGAGACGGTGCATCCGGAGATGGGGACCGGCTATGAATTGGATGCGATTGCCGCGGCGATCATTGGCGGAACCAGCCTTTCGGGAGGAAAAGGAACGCTGATCGGTACGGTGCTGGGCGCGTTTATTTTGTATTTAATCAGCAATTCGCTTAATCTTTTGAACATTGACCCGGACTGGGAATCCATTATCAAGGGAATGGTGATCCTGATTGTAGTGGGCGTAGAATTCATCAGCCACAGAAAAGAGGAATAGATATTTGCGCCGCTTTTGGCGCAATAAAAAATAATAATCCATAGGAGGAAAACATGAAAAGATCAAAATTCAAAGTAGTTTTAGCGGTCGCAATATGCGTCGTGATGCTGTCGGCCGTTGCGCTGACAGGATGCGGCAATTCGACCACGCAGTCGGGCGATACGGCTGAAGGCAACACTGCGGGTGACGGCGGCGATACCGTGCAGGTCAGCACTTCGTCCGGCTGGCAGTGGGGAGACGCTGCCTGGGAGGCTGCCGTACGCGAAAAGGTAGAGGGAACAACCCTTAAAATAGGCTTTACGCCTCCGGCGGCATCCGAATTTTATGACATCATCATGCATGGCGCATATACAATGATGGATGAACTGCACGACCGTTTCGGCGTAAACTTCGAATTCGAGTTTGTAGCGCCGAGCGAACATGATGCGGTTGAGTCCCAGGTGGCGACCATTGAGAATTGGGTGACCAAAGAATTCGACGCGATCCTGGTTTGCACGGCCGGCGACTTTGATTCCATGAATGCGGTTTATGAAAAAGCAATGAATGCGGGAACTGCAATTTACCTTTTCAATATGCCCGCCGAGCTGTGGGATGCGGATTCGATCAACGCGACTTCGATCATCGGGTACGATAACGCGCGCCAGTCCGGATATCTGGTTGGTGAATATGCGGCGGAAAAACTGAACGGCGAAGGGAAGATCCTCTTTATTTCAGGTAACGACGGCCACTGGACAACATCCAGGAGAAACGGCTTTATGGAAGCCATCGACCAGTACCCCGGCCTGGAAGTTGTGGGAGAACAGCGCGGTGAATATGTAAGGGATGCCGGCATGGAAGCGGCTGAAAATCTGTTGCAGGCCAATCCGGATGTAAACTTTATCTACGGCGAGAATGAAGAAATGGCGCAAGGCGCCGTACAGGCGGTGGAAGCCAGAGGGCTGAAGCTTTGGGACGGAACCGACGGCATCATTGTGGTAGGCGCGGACGGCCTTAAGTCCGGGTTTGAACAGATCCGCTCGGAAGGACTCACGGCTACCGTGGATGTAGGCAGCGTGGATCAGGGGAGAGAATCTATCAAAGCGATCTTCATGCACGAACTGCTGGGCTATAGCCTGGATAAAGTCATCAACGTGCCCACCATTCTGGTAGACAAGGATAACGTGTCCGTTCCGGAGGCTTATGTGGATTGGGCACTTGCGACAGAAGAGAATTACAATTAAAAAACCGATCAAAACAACATATTTATAAAAAGAGAAGCAAACAATTTCCGCCTGCGGCTGCGCCTTAAGGCTGCGGGCGGAAAATATAAAATTACTGGAGGTTTAAAGATGATTTCAAAAAAGACAAGAGAAATGCTTCCTCAGAAGTTCGATACGCTGATCAATGAAAGCATATGGGACGGCTTTGGCGAAGAGATCACGGGCGCGGATTACAGGGAACGCACCGAGAGGACCAAGAAAAAAATTGCGGAAGAAGGCCTGGACGGACTTTTGGTCTTCGGCGACTGTTACCGTATGAGCAATATCCGCTGGCTGGTGGATTACCGCACGATAGACGGGATCTATCCGCAGCCCGAGATTGTTTTTATTGCGCCGGACTGTGACCCCGTATTCTTTTTGCCGGACAGCCAGATCCGCGCTGCACATGAAGAGTCTGCCATGAAGTATCTGGGAGACGACATCCGGGAGATCCGCGGAGAACTGAGCAAGTTCCTAAAAGAATATACCGCAAAAAAACCTTTGAAGAAAGTAGGGCTTTGCGGGTACACTTTCTGCGATCTGGAGACGTACATGGAAATCAAAAAAGGAATCCCGGATACGGAGATCGTGCAAAGTACAATCATTGAATATTTTAAGTCGATCAAAACGGAAAAAGAACTGCGCACAATGCGCCGTGCCGGCCGCGTGGCCGATATCGGAGCGCAGATGCTTTACGATGTGATGGATGAAGGCATTACGGAAAAAGAAGCGCAAAGCCTTGTTTATTCTGCTATGTTTGCTTCGGGTGCGCACGGTATTGCGTTTGACATTATGGTGCAAACCGGCGACAATCTTCTTTCCCTGTTTAAACGTCCCACCGACAAGCCGATTCTAAAAGGCAATATGGTGATGATGGATCACGGATGCAGGATCAACGGATATTGTTCGGATTCCGCGCGTACGATTGTTTACGGCGACGCGCCAAAATCACATATCAAGCTTCTTGAAAAATTGAACAGGGTATTTGAAACCGGGCTTGTGAACATTTGCGCCGGAATGACCGGAAGCGAAGCGGATGCGGTGATCCGGGAGGCTGCGGCAAAAGAAAATATAACGGAGTACCTGGTATCGCCCAGCGAAGGCCGGCTTGGGCCGCATGGGACGGGGATGGACCCTGAAGAAGAGATGCCTTTGATCGGGCCGGATTCAAGCGATATCCTGGTGGAAGGCCAGACATTTGCGTATGAACTGAGCGCAATTGATGAAAGCCTGATCGGCGTTCGGACGGAAGATCCCATTGTGATACACAAAGACGGAATGGAACCGCTCACAAATTTCCCGAGGATCAGCTTTAAAGACTGAAAAAGCATGTGCGGGGGCCGGCTGCGGCGGGCCCCGCGCGCTTTCCATACAATGCGGTCTTTAAAAAGCAACTTTCCTTGGTTTTGAGTGTCATCATCCGTAAAAAGAAGAGCGGCAAAGTATACATGATTTTTTATAAAAATGAAATGAATGGTTGCATACCCATAGTAAAATCTGCTATTATTTTCTTTAAGGATTGTCTTTCATAGCAGAGAATGGAGGGCGATCGGCGTCAGGAGAAAGGAAATGGATCCAAACAGAATCCGAATGATGGACAAAAACTACAATCCTTTTGTAAAATTTGTACGGAACAACATTATTATTTTGGCTTTGTTCATCATTTGCCTTGTTGCTACGATTATCTTTGTTCCGCAATTTTTCTATTTGCAAAATATTATGAATGTCGCAAGACAGATTTCCATTATCGGCATCGTTTCGGTCGGTATGATGTTTGTGGTGCTGACCGGCGGGATCGACTTGTCCGCGGGCGGCATGCTTGCTTTGAGCGGTATTGTTTTTTCCATGCTGGCAAAAAACGGATATGGGGTGGGCGTTGCCATTATCGCGGCGCTGATTACGGGTTTGGTGGTAGGATTCATTAACGGGTTCGGGGTTCTTTTCTTTGGGATACAGCCTTTTATCATGACGCTTGCAACCGTGTCCATTACCAACGGGCTCGCGCTTCTGATCTGCCAGGGGATCCCGGTAGAGTTTACGCAGGTGGTAAGCCCGGTTATTGATTTTCTCGGAAACGGAAATTACGGAGGGATCCCCGGTCCTTTCATTATGTTTGTAGTGATCACCGCTGCTTCCATGATCGTTTTGAAGTTTTTGCCTTTCGGGCGTTATGTATACAGCATCGGGGGAAGTTTTGAAGGCGCAAGGCTTTCGGGAGTCCGTACAACAAGGGTCGTATTGATTGTGTATATGATATGCAGTCTTTTGGCCGCCCTGGGCGGAATCATTACCGCGAGCAGGCTGTATGTGGGGCATCCCACGGCGGGCGCGGATACTGCACTTAATAGTATTGCGGCCATTGTTATCGGGGGCGCCAGCCTGGCCGGCGGCAAGGGAAGCATGTGGGGGACGATCGTCGGCGTAATGCTGATGACGGTGATCTCCAACATTCTGAATCTTTTGGGTGTCGCATCCTATAATCAGGATATTGTGATCGGCATCATCATCATCATTGCCATTCTTATATCTACAAAAGATTTAAAAATATTTTTCAAACAGGCGCTCCGTGGGCTGTAATCTCTTAAAACAGGATTTTTAAGATGAAAAAAAGAAAATTTTTATTGCCGTTAATGCTATGCTTTTTGTTGCTTTTAACGGCATGTGCAAACCAATCGGATACGGTGGCCGTGTCTTTGCCGACCGGTTCTGAAAAGACGGACGGGACGATCGACTTTGGGATTTACTGCGGGGAGCAGGCTGCCCTTGAGCTGACGCCAAAGGACGATCTTGAGAGTTATACGGGGCTGGTGGGCGTGATTGCCTCTTCCATGCGTTTTCCGTATGGCGGCGGAACAATGAGCATGGCCAAAGAAGCGCTGGATACCTATTTCCCCAATATCGATTATGTGATCGGTAACGGGGACGGAGACCCCATCACACAGTCGGAAATCATTGACGACTATATTGCCAAAGGGATCGACGTCCTGGTGGTGGACCCGGTTGAAAAGGAAGCCATGGTGCCCGCCATAGACAGGGCCCGTGCGGCGGGCGTTCCGGTAATTTGCATTGACCGGTATGTACCGACCGATATGAACCTGGTGATCAAGGCGGACGATGTGAAGATCGGTACCAAAGCGGGAGAATATCTGGCTGAATTTTTAGGCGGCAAGGGAAAGGTAATTGAAATACAGGGCGCTCCCAGCGCCTCCAATACGAACGACCGGCATCAGGGCTTTCATGAAGCGATAGACGGGACGGATATAGAGGTGATTGCTTCCCCGTATGCGGATTTTTTGCAGGCGACGGCGCTTTCGGTAATGGAAGACCTTCTGCAGCGTTATGCGGACGAAGAGATTGACGCAATATACAGTCAGTCCGACGTGATGACCATGGGAATCATCCAGGCGCTGAAGGCCGCGGGAAGAGAGATCCCCATTGTGAGTATTGATGCGCAGGAATCTGCGCTGCGCGCCATTAAAACGGGGGATATTCAGGCAATTGTAGCCTATCCCATCCCGATGCCCGCAGGGGTGTTTGCCGCGGCGAAAGCGCTCAAGGGGGAGTATCTTCCTTCTTATATTGAACTTGAGTGCCCGGTCATCACCATGGAGAATGTGGACGAATATATCGGCCATTCGGGATATTGACAATCATAAGAAGCCAACATAACAATGCCCGGTATTCAGACAATACCGGGCATTGTTATGTTGGAAAACGGTATACGTTGCTGCTTTAGTCGTTGAATTCAAACTCCAGCGGCATATCCTTGTCGGTGGAATTCCGGATAATCAAATTGGAAGGCATAATGATCTGCTTGTTTTTGCTGCCCGGAGCCTGAAGTTTTGATATCAAAAGATCCACGGCCTGCGTCCCCATCTCCTTGATTGGGATCTCAATCGTGGATATGGAGGGTTCGTACATTCTGGCCAGCAGAATATTATCGAATCCGATGACGGCTATTTTGTCCGGGACGTCTATCTTGCTGCGAAGAAAAAATTTCAGAGCGCCGATGGCCAGGATATCGCTGGCCGTTACAACGGCGGTGGGAAGATCGGATGATTGCATAAAAAGTTCACGCACGGCACGATATCCCGAATGCATATCGTATGTGCAGGAGAATACGTAATCGCCAATCACATCCAGACCTGCGTCGGACATGGCCCTTGCAAAACCGTTGAATTTTTCTTTGGCGCGTCGGGCCTCTTTGGGTCCGCCGAGATAAGCGATTTTTTTATGGCCCAGGGATATCAGGTAGCTTGTCGACTTATAAACGCCCTGAAACGTATCAATAGCGATCGAACTGTTTTTGGAATAATTTACGTCGTCCGTGATCAGGGCGACCGGGATCTTGGTCTGCAGTTTATTGATGAGGTTACCGGCCGCAATGTCCTCGTCTACATAGCAGAAGATGGCGCCGTCCACATGAAACATTTTTTCGTTTGTAAAATAATCTTCAAGCAGGTCAAGATCGTCTTCGGTCGTATATAATATTGTAGAAAAGCCGTTTGTCATTGCATGCAGCTTTACTGAATTGTACAGTTCTGCAAAAAAAGGATTTATTATGTTGGGCATGATGACTGCAATGGAGTTTGTTTTGCCCGTTCGGATATTGCTGGCAAAAGGGTTTGCGTGAAAATTCAATTCGTCGATCGCGGCCTGCACCCGGATCCGTGTAGATTCCTTAAGCTTTTCGGGTTTGTTCAAGTAGTTTGAAACGGTACCTACCGATACGTTGGCTAATTTAGCAACATCTTTTATGACTGCCAATGTTCATCACATCCTTAATACAACAAAATTGAATTGATTTTATTTGTCATCTTCCCAATTATAATATATATTATAAAAAATGTAAATATATGAAACGATAAAATAATAAATAAACATAAAAATTGAATTATTTTGTTGACAAAAAGAATATTATTAAATATAATAAAGCCACAGCATTAAAAAAACCCATATTTATAACAAAATATTAAAAATATATATTGCCGTAATTAAAAATTGAATCAATTCAAAAAAATATTCAAAAAAAATGGAGCAATGTATGGAACACAAAAAATACGATTTGAAAGATATGGCGCATATTGGGATTGTAACGAACGATCTGGAGAAATATTTAAAAAGTTTTGAAAAATTGTTTGTAGCAAAGGAAGTGAATGTTTACGATTTTATGCCCGCACATGCGTATACGTACGGGAAAGAGATCAAAAACTGTAAATTGAAGATTGCAATGATCATTCTGCAAAACGGGACGATGCTGGAAGTCATAGAATCAATATCGGACAATACGCCGCACAAAACGTTTTTATCTCTGGGCGCGGGCGGTTTGCATCATCTTGCTTTTTATACGGAAGAATTTGAAAATTGCCTGGACGATTTCACCAGGCGCGGGTGGGATATCGTGTTTAAAGCGGAAGCGGAAGACCAAAGAGGCTACAGGCGTTGCTTTTACACCAGAGACGAACAAATAAATTGTTTATATGAGTTTGTAGAAAGGCCGTACAAGAAAGTATAATTTGATTAAATAATAAATTGTTATTGGAGGAAGAAAACATGGGAAAACAAGTTTTAGTTGATTTAAGCCATCCGTTTGGAGCCGGCTGCCCGCTTTGGCCGTATTTTGAGGACGTAAGGATCGAACGGAAGCATTACCATGCCCGGACAGGCGTACTGTCGCAGAAAATCACCACGGTGATGCATTGCACGACCCATGCCGATTCACCGGCTCACGTAATTGAAGGAAAGCCTTTTACGCATGAAATCCCTTTGGACAGGTATTTTGGAGAGGCGGTTGTTTTGGATATTCCGAAAGGCAAATGGGAACTGATCACCGCGGAAGATCTGGAAGAAGCTTCGAAAAAACTGCCTGTAAAACAGGGCGACATTGTGATTGTTCACACCGGGTGGAACAAGTATTGGGGCGACAACAAAAAATATTTCTGCTATTCACCGGGATTGGGCAAATCTGCGGGAGAATGGTTCGTTGAAAAAAAGGTAAAAGCGGTAGGCGTGGATCAGCAGGCGCTGGATCATCCTTTCCATACGCCCATCGGACCGCATGGCATCGGGCCCCTTCGTCCGGATATCTGCGCGGAATACGAAGCGGAAACAGGCCGCAAGGTTGCGGATGATTTTCCCGGATGGGAACCGTGCCATAACCTTATTCTTGGAAACGGAATACTGGGATGGGAGAATGTAGGCGGCGACATTGCAAAGGTAGTCGGAAAACGGGTGACTATTGCAGGATTCCCGATCCGCTGGTATATGGGAGACGGATCGATCGTCAGAATGGTCGCGATAACAGATGAAGACAATCTGAACGATGTTCCGGACAGGATTTATCCGTACGGAGTGGTCTGAGAACGGAAAAGCTTGAATATGTGCGTTACCGGGGCGGGTTTTCCGCCCCGGTAACGCACATGGAAAACCACAAGACGCGTTGCATGCGGTCTTGAAGGTATATCCGATCATTTGGAACTTTCTTATGAATTTGTCACTTTTGGGCGGGGCATTGGCAAACTTGAATTTTAAAACATCGGCCCAAAACAGTGACCTATTGTGAAACATTTAAAACAGCATAATTATAGATTCGGGGAAAAACAGCATGAAAAATCATACGGTCTTATTTCGGGCCGCGCTGTTCATGCCGCCCTGCCCAATACGTGTTGCGATTACAGGGCGGGCCTGCTGCGGTTTTGCTGCCGCAGTTTTGGACGGCCCTGCAAATGAAAAATTGAATTATGTTTTAGCAAGCTGGTGAATAAAGGAGGAAAGAAATGAAAAAGTTATTCTTTTTGATGGTTGTATTCTTGCTGGTGTTTGCTTTGGTTGCCGCTGGGTGTACGGCTACGGGAACGGAAGAAACGGCCGTCGCAAGTGATGAGCAATCCGAAGCGGTCAGCGAGGAAGCGTCAGCTTCCGAATCAGCAACCGAATCTGCACAGGAGATCATTATTGGATATAATGCTTACGGCGATACGGTTGATTTTTCAAAAAACCTGACAAGCGGACTGGAAGCGGCGGCTGATGAAATCGGCGCAACGCTCCTCAAAGCGGATACGGGCGGAGATCCCGTAAAAGCACTGAGTAATGCGAAAACGTTTATAACGCAGGGGGCGGACGTCATTATTGATTCAAGCTGGGTTGTCTCTGCGTGTGAAGCGGTTGCGAAAGAATGCGAAGCAAACGATATTCCGTGCATCATAAGTGATATTTATGTAGATGTGGATTCGGCGTATTACATGGGTGTTGACAATGAAAACGTCGGTCTGGTGACCGGAGAGGCCGTAGCTGACTATGCTTTTGCAAATTGGGACGGAGAGATAGACCAGGTGCTGATCTCTTACATTGAAGCTTTTGGAGAGGGGGTCAAACCCCGTGTGTCCGGCGTGCCTGTTGCTGTAAATGCGGCGGGGATCGATCTTCCGGATGAAAACGTTACGTATGTTGATCCGGGCAGCTCGGATGCGACGGTAGCGGGAAAACAGCAGGCCACAGATTTCCTGACAGCGCATCCGGATGACCACCATATCGTTTTTGTGGGAGCGAACGACCAAATGGCTGCCGGTCTGTTGGCCGGGGTGGAAACCTCCAACAGAGAAGATGACTGCATCGTGGTAAGCGTGGGATGCGACAGTACCGCCCAGGCGAATCTCCATAACGAATCTGCAAATGCGTGGATTGGTTCGACGGCTTTCTTTCCTGAAAAATACGGCGAAATCCTGATTCAGATGACGCAGGATATTTTGGCCGGCAAAGATGTTGACAAGGCACAGTTTATTGAAAATGTGTTTATTACCCATGACAATATAGATCAGTATTACCCAAGCGACAGCGCTTCGTAAGAGCATAGTCTGTCTTTGAATGTAGCAATATAAAGAAGAGACCAGCTTGCTTTATATTTTGGAAGTAAACGAATAAGCCGCAGGTGGAAAAATGGAAAATACGGAAATCCTATTACAAATGAATCATATCAGAAAAGAATTCCCCGGCGTAATTGCACTTAACGATGTCAGCCTTGAACTGAAAAAAGGAGAAATACTGGCGTTGCTGGGTGAAAACGGCGCGGGGAAATCAACGCTTATTAAGATATTGGCAGGAGCCAAAACGGCGGATTGCGGTGAGATCATTTTAGACGGGGAGAAGATCCAGGCACGCTCTCCTTTGGAAATGATTACAAAAGGCATATCCGTTGTATACCAGGAGCTGAATTATCTGAATGACCTTAATATAGCGGAAAACATATTTTTGGGCAATCTACCGAAAACAAAAATGGGTGGCGTAGATTGTAAAAAGCTGAAATGCGAGACCCAGAGGCTTCTTGAAATGGTCGGGCTTGATTTAAACCCGATGACTGAGGTGTCGCGCCTCTCGGTAGCGCAAAAGCAAATGATGGAAATTGCCAAGGCGCTTTCCAAAAACAGCAAGGTTCTTGTTTTGGACGAACCGACCTCCGCTATCAACCTGACAGAAGAAGAGACGCTTTTTAAACTTTTAAAACAGCTTGCATCGCAGGGAAAATCCATTATATATATCTCTCATAAAATGGATGAAATATTCGAGATATCGGACAGGGTGCAGGTACTGAGAGACGGAAGTGATATCGGTACGAGGAACACAAAAGATACCGATATTGACGAGCTGGTCAGCATGATGGTGGGCAGAAGCATCGAAAACATGTACCCAAAAGAAGAAGTCAGGCATGGAGATGTAGCGATAGAGGTTAGGAACCTTTTTGCAAAAGGCTTGAAAAATATTAATTTTTCCGTGCGGTCCGGCGAAATTGTGGGACTGTTCGGTTTGCTTGGGTCCGGGCGTACCGAGATTGCCGAATGCCTTTTCGGAAAAAGGCACAAAGAGACGGGCGATATATACATTGGTGGTGAAAGGGTTGCGATCAAGGACCCGGCTACCGCGATTGCGGCGGGCATTGCCTATCTTCCGCGGGAAAGGAAAAGCGAAGGCCTTCTCATGATGCGGGATGTAAAAGAGAACATCACGGTCGTCATTAAAAAGAAACTTCGAAAATGGTTTTGTCTGAATTTAAAAGAAGAAAAAAGGCTGGCTGAATTGTGGGTGGAAAAACTCAGAATTAAAACGCCGGGTATATGCACCCCGATCGAGTCGCTTTCCGGCGGCAATCAGCAAAAAGTAGCACTGAGCAAATGGCTGCTTAACGATCCGAAGATCCTGATTTTAAATGAACCGACCCGGGGAATAGATATTGGCGCAAAGGTGGAGATATACAAGCTCATGGAAGAGCTGTGCCGCAGCGGAATGGCAATCATATTGATTTCCTCCGAAACGCCGGAGATTATGGGTATGTCCGACAGAATACTGGTGGTTCATGAAGGCGCGATACACGGAGAACTGAACCGCGGCGAGTTTGACCAGGAAAAAGTAATGCATTACGCAATAGGAGGAAGATGAGATGAGGAACCAAGCCAAAAACACAAGCTTTTTCTGCAAACTGAAGGATACTTCAAATAACAGCACGGCCAGTTTGCTGATTGTATATATTGCGATCTGCGTTGTGTTTGCAATATTATCGCCGTACTTTTTGTCTGTAAAAAATCTGATCAATATGGCTACGGTCGCTTCTATTACGGGTGTAATGGGCGCGGGCGTCACGGTGGCTATGCTGATAGGGAATATTGATATTTCTCAGTATGCGGTGCTTACCCTTGCGGGTATCGTGGCGGCGTACGGCCTGGAGAGCGGGCTGCCCTTGGTGGTCGTGATCCTGCTGGCTGTTTTGATTGGGGTCATCTGCGGAGCCATCAACGGCGTACTGGTTTCCATACTCAAGCTTTCAGGCATTATTGCCACCATGGGAACGATGCAAATATTCAGGGGGCTTGCCTATATCATCACGGACGGAAATACGGTGATGATCATGAATCAGGAATTTGATTTCATTGGGAGCGGCCAGGTTTTCAATGTGATTCCTGTTTCTGTTCTTATTATGATCGGCGTTTTTATACTGGTATATTTTTTACTGAACAAAACAATATTCGGAAGAAATTTATTTGCTGTGGGCGGCAATGAAAGCGCAAGCTTTTTAGCGGGCATAAAAATCATTAGGGTCAAATTCGGCGCAATGATCGTTTCAAGCGTTTTTGCGGCGGTGGCGGGATTGATTTTGTGTTCGCAGGTATCGGCCGCCATTCCTTCCACCGGCGTTGGCTCGGAAATGGTCGTTTTAGCGGCGGTCATTTTGGGCGGCATAAGCCTTTCCGGGGGAAAAGGGAGGATATCGGGGACAATTATTGGTATACTGATTTTAGCAACAATACAAAACGGATTGACATTACTGAGCGTTCCGTCTTTTTACCAAATGCTGATCAACGGATGTGTTTTGATTGCCGCCGTCACATTGGATGTGGTAAGAAGCGGTGCGCTGAAAAAGACGTAATGAAAAACAGGATGCGAAAAACCCATTTTTCAGGAGGTTGTAACCATGTTATCCTTTGAGAATAAAAATTTTTTGTCGCTTCTCTCCGGGGCGGATGTGGAAAAAATCCATGGCGCGACACTCAAAATATTAAAAAATACGGGTGTGCACATCGGAGATGAGAAAACGCTGGATTTGTTGTCCGAATCCGGCTGTGAAGTTGATTTCAGCAAGAAGGTGGCCAGATTTCCCGAAAAGGTCGTGATGGACTGCCTGGACAAAAGCCCCTCGTCGTTTGTGCTGAAAGCGCGGGATGAAAAGAAAAGCTGTACCGTTAAGAGCGGCGGCCCTTTTATCTGTGCGCCGTCCCCGGGAATGCAGTCGGTAGATTTGGATACCTGGGAGCCCAAAACGCCTACGCGCAAAGAATTCTATGATTATATGCGCATTATTGACGCGCTGCCCAATTATGATATGCATGTAGGTTTTCCGTGGGGAGGCTTTGAAGGCGTTCCGACCTGTATGGCACTGATGGAGTCCTGCGCAGCGAAATTCAGGGTTTCCACCAAACCGAACTGGGAAGGGACAATCAAAGAAAGTTTTATATACAATACCCAAATGGCCCAGGCGTTAAATGTGGATCTTTGGGAAAATACGAATCCGACTTCGCCGCTTACATTTGCGGATGAAACGATCACGCAGATCAAGCATTTTACAAAAAACGATATCCCTTTCAGCGTTTGTTCGGGCCCGGTCCTGGGTGTTTCGGGACCGGCGACAATCGCGGGGGTTGTCGCAATGAACAATGCGGATATTCTTGCCACAAATGTTATCGCGCAGCTGAATAAAGCCGGATCCCGCCTGCTTGCGGGCAGTATGATCATGGCGGTGGACATGAGAAACGCCGCCCCTGTTTTTTCTAACGTCGCCAATCATCTGGCAGACAGTGTATTCAATCAGATGTGGGCTTATTACGGCATGCCGACACTCTGCAATATGGGCGGATGGTCAAATTCTAAAATGATTGATTACCAGGCGGGATATGAAACAACCATGGGGACGACCATGATGGCGCTTTCGGGCGGTTCGGTTATCGCTTTTGGGGGCGGCCTGACTGCGGAATTGTCCGCGCATCCGGTGAAGGCGATCATTGACAATGATATCATCGGGATGATTAAACGAAACGTTCAGGGTATTGAGGTGAATGACGAAACTTTGGCGCTGGACGTGATTGATGAAGTTGGATTTGCCCCGACCACGTATCTGGGTGAGGAACATACGGCGACGATGTGGAGGCAAGATACCTACTACCCCGACCTTGCGGATATGTTGGATGCCGAAGCCTGGATAAAAGGTGGAAAAAAGTCGATCATCGACCATGGACGTCAGCGTATGGAAGAAATCCTGTCGGCGCATAAGATTTGTGAGCTGTCCGCCGGACAGGAAAAAATGATTGAAGATATTTTATGGGAAGCGCGCAATTTTTATCGCGCAAACGGCAGTATTAGCGATGCGGAGTGGGATGTTTACATGCGGCAGATCAATTCTCCCGGTTATCCCTACGCATAAAAATAAATGAAAACGGAATAAGGATATATTCTTGGTTTTTTGTTCTGTCTTATCCAGACGATGATTATAAAAAAGTAGAAAAGCAGAAAGGAAATAGGGTTTTGAATATTAATAAAGATAAGGAAATCTTAAAGGCACTGGCAAAAGAAACGGCTGAAATTGCAGCGCTTCCCGTGCAGAAAGAGAGATTGCGCCAATGGATTGCCTTAAATGGCTTGAAACCTGAGCGGCCGTTGTTTACCATGGATCAGATTCCCTGGCATGAAATAAATGTGAACGATGAACTGACGCTGCAATGTGAGGGAGAGTTTGCAAAGAGCATTGAAACGACGCTCCGCAGGCAGTTATATAAGTGGAACCATATGCGGGATGACCTGGTGATCGAGTCGCATATCAATATTCCAATGGCGATTGAAGGAATCACCTATGGCGTGGAAGTAAAAGAAAATTTAGCAAAAACGGATGAAGAGAATGACATCGTAAGCCACGAATATATTGATCAGCTAAAAACGGAAGAAGACCTGGAAAAGCTGAAAAACCCCAACATTACGCTTAATGAAGAGGAAAATGACAAACGTGAACAGTTTGCGCACGAAGTGTTTGACGGAATCATGGAAGTTCGTATGGACGGATATACGCCGGCGTTCAATATTTGGGATAAAATGGTAACTTGGCGGGGCGTTGACGGTTTGCTGATCGAATTGCTGGACCGTCCTGAGTTTATTCACAAGCTGATGGACCGTATAACAAATATCAGCCTGAATATGGTGGAGCAGCTTGAACAGAAAGGATGGCTCAGCCAGCCTCAGGCAACTGTGCACTGTTCCGGCGCGTGGACGGATGAATTGCCACAGGAGCATTATAACCCGCATCCTAAAGCGAAGGATTTATGGGCTTACGGAATGGCGCAGATTTTTGCCTCCGTATCTCCTGCGACGCATGAAGAATTCGAGATAGAGTATGCGAAGCGGTATTACGAAAAATTCGGGCTTGTTTATTATGGATGCTGTGAGCCCTTGGACAGAAAAATGAACCTGGTTCGCAAGCTTCCGAATGTCCGCAAGGTTGCGATTAGCCCCTGGGCCGACATCAACCGGGCGGCGGAAGAAATAGGAAAAGATTATGTGCTGTCCAGCAAACCGACGCCGGCGCATTTGGCAGGCTCCTGGAATCCGGAAGCGGCTAAAGCCGATATTGAGACGCTGCTGGCGGCCTGCCGGAAGAATGGCTGTACCTGTGAATTCCTGCTTAAGGATATCAGTACGGTTATGCATAAGCCGCAGGCTTTATGGGAATGGGCGGATATTGTGCGCAGCGCGATTACCTGATGCACAGCCTGTGGAGGTAAATATGGTTCCGAATTTTACATTGCATAACGGAGTGGAAGTCCCGGCAACGGGACTGGGCACTTTTTTAATGAAAGACCCGGCAGAAATATCCAGGAGTATTTGTGGCGCCGTAAAGGCCGGATACAGAAGTTTTGATACGGCTATGATTTATATGAATGAAGAAGGCGTCGGCCGGGGGATCCGTGACTGCGGTGTTTCGCGGGAAGCGTTATATGTGACCACCAAGCTCTGGAATGACGCGCACGGGTATGAAAAGGCGCTTAAGGCGTTTTCGGAATCGCTCAAACGGCTTGGACTGGAGTATGTAGACGAATATCTGATGCACTGGCCGGGGCTGGATGAAGAGTATGTGCCGACATGGAAAGCTTTTGAAAAACTTTATCAGGATGGAATGATCCGGGCAATCGGCGTATGTAATTTTACCAAGCTGGTCCTTAAAAATCTTTTGGAACAATGCCGGATCAGGCCTATGGTAAACCAGGTGGAAATGCATCCGTTTTTTCAGCCGAACGACCTGATTGACTATTGCGAGAAAAACCAGGTTCTGGTGGAAGCGTGGCGGCCGATCGTTTGGGGAAAGCTTGATAGAGATGATATTACGTCGGCGGCCCGCAAATATGGAAAAACGCCGGTACAAATTGCGCTTAGGTGGCACTACCAGCGGGGTGTTAGAACGTTGCCCAAAACGGTTCATAAAGAGCGGATGGAGCAGAACCTGGATATATTTGATTTTGCGCTTACAACGGAGGAGGTTCTGGCGATCAACAAATTAAATACGTTTGTGAGAACCGGAGAGTCTCCGGATGAGTTTTTTGAATTGGGAGGTTTTTAAAGGTCCTTAAGGCCTTTGAAGCAGTTCCTTGGGTAAAAAATAACAGAATCGAAAAACCGGGAATAAATCCCGGTGTGTTTAGTGATGTTTTTTTAAAGGAGGTTTTTAAAAGATGAGCAAGGTAAAAGTGGGCGTAGCGGGTTACGGCGTGATTGGCCAGCGGCTGGCGGACGGTGTAGCGCTGCAGGGCGATATGGAACTGGTAGGGGTGGCGGATGTTGCGCCGACGCTGTCGGTGCGTGCGCTGAAAGCCGCCGGAATGCCCTACAGGATGTTCAATGTGGCGCCGGACAACAAGGCGATGCGGGAAGCCGGGATCCCGGTATCGGGCAGTTTTGAGGAACTGGTTAAAAGCGTAGATATCATGCTGGATTCTTCGCCGGGCGGCGTGGGCGCAAAAAACAAAGAGATCTATGAAAAGTACGGAAAAAAAGCCGTGTTCCAGGGTGGAGAAAAAAACGAAGTGGCGGATGTGTTTTTTCACGGATATGCCAATTATGAAGAAGGGCTGGGGCGGCAGTTTTTAAAGCTGACATCCTGCAATACGACGGGGCTGATCCGCGCTGTGGATATGCTGGACCGTGCGGTAGGGCTGGAAAAAGTGGCGATCACCATCATCCGCCGGGTGGCGGATCCCGGGGATTATCACCGGGGGCTGACCAATGCGCTGCAGGTGGAAAAAGCACCGAGCCACCAGGCACTGGATTTGATGACGATTATGCCGCATATCCCGTGCACGGGAATCCTGGTGCATACGCCGGTGACGCACGGGCATATCATTACGGTTTTAGCTACGCCAAAAAAAAGCATAGACAAAAAAGAATTGTGGGAGATGGCCGGTGCGCATCCGCGGATCATGCCGGTGCGGCTGGCGGACGGATTTTTGGGCAATGCGTCCATGTTCCGCTGGGCGCGTGACCTGGGCAACAAACGCGGAGATATGTACGAGGTGGCGTTGTGGGAAGAGTCGATTGTAAAATCGGGAGAAGATATCATGTTTGCCATCAATATCCCGCAGGAATCGGTGGTGATCCCTGAAAACATAGATGCGATCCGCGCAGCCATGCGGATGCAGGAGACCCGGGAAGCGGGGACGGTCGAAACGAATAAATATCTGGGGATGAAATGAGATGAAGTTCGGAATTAATACGATCGAAGATTTCGAAATACGGGGAAAGACGGTCCTTCTGCGGGTGGATATCAACGAACCGGTGGATAAAGTGCACGACGAACTGATGGATATCACCCGCATAGAAGGATGTGCGCCGACTGTAAAAGAGCTGAGCAAAAAAGGCGCGAAGCTGGTAATACTGGCGCACCAGGGCAGCGACATTGAGTACAAAAATTATTACAATGTAAAACCGCACGCCCGCGTTTTAAGTGACCTGATCGGAAAAGAGGTGCGTTATGTGCCGGATGTATGCGGTCCGTATGCGCAGGAGGCGATCGGTGCCCTTCAGGAAGGCGAGATCGTTTTGCTGGATAACGTACGGTTCATGGCGGAGGAAATGACGCTGTTTGAAACCAAGTTAAACCTGCTGCCCGAGCAGCAGGTGAAAACGCAGGTGATAGAAAAACTGGCGCCGCTGGCCGATCTGTACATTGTGGACGCCTTTGCGGCGGCGCACCGTGCGCAGCCGACGCTGATCGCCTTTGAACATGTGCTGCCGTCGGCGATGGGACGGCTTTTTGAAAAAGAGTACGGTATCCTTTCCGAGATACTGGAGCGGCCCAAAAAGCCGTTGGTGTTCGTTCTGGGCGGCGCCAAGATCCAGGATGCGTTTTTGATGATGGACAAGGTGCTGGGAGACGGCATTGCGGACAAGGTGCTGGCCGGCGGGCTTTTGGGAAATGTGATGCTGGCGGCGGCCGGAGTGGATATCGGAAAACCGTCGATGAATGTGATATTCAATAAGAATCTGGGCGAATTCATCGAACGCTCCAAAAAGATACTGAAAAATTTTGGGGAGAAGATCGTGCTGCCGGTAGACCTGGCCTACGTGGAAGGGAAACGGCGGAACGTGGCGGTTGCGGATTTACCGGCCGACGATCTGCTGATGGATATCGGTGATCGGACGGCGGAACTGTTTTCCCGGGAGATCATGGGCGCGAGCACGGTTTTTGTAAACGGCCCCATGGGTATTTTTGAAAAGCCGGAGAGTGAGTATGGGACGGAAAAGGTATGGCAGGCGCTGGCACAGACTTCCGCATTTACCGTGCTGGGCGGAGGGGACAGTATTACGGCGACCAATAAATATGAGCTGACGGCATATATCAATTACATTTGCACCGGGGGCGGCGCCATGGTCCGGTTTTTATCGGGCGAGGAGCTTCCGGTGATTATCGCGCTGAAACACGCGGCAAAAAAATTTGGCAATGAGAGGTAAAAAAGTTTGGATTACAGTAAGGAAAGTTTACGGCTGCACTATGAATGGAAGGGCAAGATAGAGGTGGCTGCGACCACACCGGTGAAAAACAAGGAAGATTTGTCCCTTGCGTATACGCCGGGCGTTGCGCAGCCCTGCCTGGAGATCGAAAAGGATGTATCAAAAAGTTTTGAACTGACCCGGCGGTGGAATCTGGTTGCGGTAGTGACCGACGGGACGGCGGTTCTGGGGCTGGGGGACATCGGGCCCGAAGCCGGTATGCCGGTCATGGAGGGAAAATGTGTTCTTTTTAAATCTTTTGGGGATGTGGATGCGTTTCCGTTGTGTGTGAAGTCAAAAGACGTGGACTCGATTGTAGAGACGGTTTACCAGATATCGGGCAGTTTCGGCGGGATCAATCTGGAAGACATTGCGGCGCCCCGGTGTTTTGAGATCGAAAAGAAATTAAAAGAGCGCTGCGATATTCCTATTTTTCATGACGACCAGCACGGAACGGCGGTGGTGACGGCGGCGGCGATGATCAACGCCATGAAGCTGACCGGGCGCAGGCTGGAAGAGCAGGAGGCCGTGATATCGGGCGCGGGCGCGGCCGGAGTGGCCGTGACCAAACTGCTGATGAGCATGGGCCTTAGAAATGTGATATTGTGCGACAGCAAAGGCGCGCTTTTTGAAGGCCGGGACGGAATGAATCCCTTTAAACAGGAAATGGCCGCCATATCCAACCGGGAAATGAAAAAAGGCACCCTGGAAGATGTGATCGCCGGCGCGGATGTGTTTATCGGGGTGTCGGCACCCGGGATCGTCTCAGAAGAAATGGTGAAAAGCATGTCTGACGATCCCATCATCTTTGCCATGTCCAACCCGGTGCCTGAAATCATGCCCGACCTTGCCGTTCGGGCGGGGGCGAGCGTCGTTGGAACGGGACGGAGCGATTTTCCAAACCAGATCAACAATGTTCTGGCCTTTCCGGGGATCTTCCGGGGCGCGCTGGACGTTCGGGCCAGCGATATCAACGACGACATGAAGATCGCGGCCGCGTACGCGCTGGCCGCCCTGGTGGGCGAAGACGAGATGAACCCCGACTACGTGATCCCCGCGCCCTTTGACCCCCGGGTCGGAGACGCGGTCGCGGGGGCGGTTGCCGAGGCGGCGCGTAAAAGTGGGGTCGCAAGACTGTAGTTTAAAAAATGAAGGTGATTTTATATGAGCAAAATAGATAAGGACAGGCAGTTGTGGATTTACAGGGTCATGAATGAGATCCGGTATTTTGAAGAAAAGGCCTATGAGTTTTTTTGCGAAAATAAGCTTAGGGGCTCGGTTCACTTGTATACCGGGGAAGAGGCCGTTGCGGCGACGGTGTGTTCGCTGCTGAGCGACCAGGATTACATTACGAGCACGCACAGGGGGCATGGCCACGGGATTGCCAAAAGCGGCGATCTGAAGGCTGCCATGGCTGAGCTGATGGGAAAGGAAACCGGTTTTTGTAAAGGCCGGGGCGGCTCCATGCATATAGCGGATCTCAAAAAAGGAAACCTGGGCGCCAATGCGATTGTAGGCGGCGGTATCCCCATTGCGGTAGGCGGCGCGCTGGCGCAGAGCTATTTGGGAAAGAAAAATGTTACCGTAGCTTTTTTTGGAGACGGCGCATCCAACCAGGGTACGTTTCATGAGAGCATGAATCTGGCTTCCGTCTGGAAGCTGCCGGTCATTTTTGTTTGTGAAAACAACGGCTTTGCCATAACGGTTCCTGCCTGGCAGAGCACTTCGGTCAAAGATATCAGCGTCCGGGCAAAAGGGTATGACATGCCGGGTGTAACGGTGAATGGCAATGATGTTTATGCCGTAAACGATGCCATGGAAAAAGCGGTTAAACATGCTAAAGCCGGCAAAGGGCCGTCGCTTATAGAGGTAAAAACGGCGCGCTGGCGGGGGCACTGGACGGGAGACCCGGAAGTTTACCGGACCAAGAGCGATGTAAAAGCAATTATGGAAAAATGCCCCATCAAGCGGATGCGCGCCAAAATGCTGGAAGAGCATATGGCCACGGAACAGGAACTGGATGCGATTGAAGCAAAGGCAAAAGCGGACGTTGAGGAAGCGTCTGAATTTGCACTCAACAGTCCCGAACCGGATCCGAAAACGGTGATGGACAATGTATATTACGATCCGGATAAGGAGGCGTCGGCATGTCGGTAAAAAGTTATGCACAGGCCATTCGCGACGTATTGGCACAGGAAATGGAAAGAGACGAAAATATATTGATCATGGGCGAGGATATTGCCGAACAGGGAGGGATCTTTGGCTGCACGAGAGGGCTTTTAGACCAGTTTGGCGTAAAAAGGGTACGAAACAGCCCTATCAGTGAAAGTGCGCTGGTGGGCGCGGGCGTCGGCGCGGCCTGTTCGGGCTTGCGTCCGGTCGTGGAACTGATGTATATGGATTTTGTGTATGTTGCCATGGACCAGCTGCTTAACCAGGCGGCAAAAATACGGTACATGTTTGGCGGAAAGGCCAAAGTCCCGATGGTTGTCCGGGGACAGCAGGGGATCGGCCGTGGAAATGCCGGACAGCATTCGCAGTCTGTAGAGGCCTTGTTTATGCATATTCCCGGTATGAAAGTGACTTGCCCGTCTTCTCCGGCGGATGCGGCGGGATTACTCAGAACAGCGATACGCGACGATAATCCGGTAATGTTTTTTGAGCATAAGGCTTTGTATGCCACCAAAGGGGAAGTGCCGGATGATAAAGATTTTGCCATTCCGTTTGGACAGGCGAATATTGTTCGGGATGGAACGGATGCAACCGTGGTGTGCAGCCTGCTCTATGTGAACCGAACGATGGAAGCGGTCGCGGAATTGGAAAAAGAGGGGATTTCCTGCGAGGTCATTGATCCGCGCACGCTGGTGCCGCTGGATATGGATACGATTGTCCGGTCGGTAAAAAAGACGGGCAGGCTGGTCGTGGTCCATGAGGCGCACCGCACCATGGGTATGGGCGCAGAGATCGCGGCGGAAGTCGTTTTGCAGGCGTTTCCTTATCTGGACGCGCCGCCTGAAAGGCTGGGCGCAAAAATGTGCACCCTTCCGTTTAATCTGGGTCTGGAAAATGCGGTAATGCCGCAGAAAGAAGAGATCAAGGCGGCAGTAAAGAAAACGCTGTACAGATAGGAGCTGACTGATATGGCCCATAAAGTGATAATGCCCAAACAGGGGCTGCAGATGACGGAAGGAACCATTATTAAATGGCTGGTGCGTGAAGGGGAAAAATGTGTTCAGGATGAACCTCTTTTTGATATGGAAACGGACAAGCTGACCATTACGATCGATGCGCCTGCTTCCGGAACCCTGCTTAAAATTGTAAAAGACGACGGAGAGACCGTGCCCATTACCGAAATGATCGGGGTGGTTGGCGAAGAAGGCGAAGATATTTCATCTTTGCTGGCCGAAACGGCTTTATCTGCCGCTCCGCAGGAAACAATTCAAACGGTTTGTGCGTCCGCAGAGAATATTCCCAAGAAAAGCTTCTCTCAGGAATCTGCGGGCGCACAGATTTTGATATCTCCCAGGGCGAAGAAACTCGCGAAAGAAAAAGGGGTGGATATAGCCTGCGTTTTGGGAAGCGGTCCGGAAGGGCTGATTGTTGAAAAAGACATCGCGGCGTTTGCTGCGGCCCGGCCGGCGGCTTCTCCGCTGGCAAAGAAGGAAGCACAGGCGCAGGGGATAGATCTTGCAACGGTGAAGGGGACGGGGTCGCATGGCAAGATCATGCGCGCCGACCTTCCGGCACAGGCGGCGTCCGATGAGAAAGAGGATACCGTGATCCCCTTAAAAGGCATGCGCAAGGTGATTGCAGATAAAATGTCCGAGAGTCTTCGGGTACATGCGCAGCTTACCCACAGCGTGAAGGCGGATATGACCAATGCGGCCAAATTGCGTGCGACTTATAAAAATGAAGATGTAAAGATATCTTTTAACGATATTGTTTTAAAAGCGGTTGCGCGCGCGCTTACAGAATATCCGATGATGAATTCAAGATCGGCGGAAGATGCCGTGATTCTCAAAAAACACGTAAACCTGGGCGTAGCGGTTGCGGTGAAAAACGGATTGATCGTCCCCAATATAAAAATGGCGGAAACGCTGGGTTTGGGTGCGATCGGCAAAAAAGCGAGAGAGATGGCGGTGAAAGCCCGGGAAAACGCGCTTACGCCGGATGATTACGCAGATGGTACGTTTACGGTTTCTAATTTGGGAATGTTCGGGCTGGAGCGCTTTGTTGCCATCATCAATACGCCCGAATCGGGCATACTGGCGGTAGGCGCCATTGAAAAAACACCGGTGGTAGTGAATGACAGCGTGGAGATCCGGCCAATGATGAGCCTGACGCTTACATATGATCACCGCGTGGTAGACGGTGCGCCGGCCGCGGAATTTTTGGTCTGCGTAAAGAAATTTATAGAGCATCCCTGCTTGATGCTTTAGCGAAAGGCGGCAAAAAATGAGTGATCGATATGATGCAGCTGTAGTTGGCGGCGGCCCGGGAGGATATGTCGCTGCCATACGGCTGGCGCAGCTTGGAAAAAAAGTGGTGCTTATAGAAAGAGACCGTCTGGGAGGGACCTGCCTGAATCGCGGATGTATCCCGACCAAGGCCCTCCTGCAAAGCGCGGAGGTATACAAAACGATCCTTCAAGCGGACATGTACGGTGTCCGGGCGGAAGGGGCCTCTTTTGATTATGCAAAAATCGCCGAACGTAAGGATCAAGTGGTGGACAAACTGCGAAGGGGGATTGCGTTCCTTGAAAAGAAAGCGGGCGTGACCGTACTGGCGGGATCCGCATCTTTTAAAAACGCAAATACGCTGGCTGTGGGTGAAAAGGAAATAGGGGCGGACAATATCATCATAGCGACCGGGTCGGTCCCGGCAAAGCCGCCTATTGGCGGAATAGATACGGACGGAGTGATCGATTCCGACGAGGTTCTTGCTCTCACCGGATGCCCGGAAAGCCTGGTGATCATAGGCGGGGGCGTTATCGGCGTGGAGTTTGCTACAATGTTTGCCGCGCTGGGCGTAAAAGTTTCTATGATTGAGATGATGCCCGGAATATTGCCGACGCTGGATGATGAAATTGCGGGTATGATGCGCAAAAAGCTGGAATCGGAAGGCGTGCGGATTTATACAGGGGCAAGAGTGGAGCGGATAGAGCCGGGTGTGACTGTTCATTTTGACCAAAGCGGGCCTAAAAGCGTAAACGGCGAATATTGTCTGGTGGCAATTGGGAGAAAGCCCGTGACGGATGGGCTCAACCTGGAGGCGGCCGGTGTTGCGCTTAAGCGCGGATTCGTTGTAACGGATGAGCGGATGCGCACAAACATCCCGGGGATTTACGCGATCGGAGACGTGACCGGTAAAGTGCAGTTGGCGCATGTGGCTTCTGCACAGGGCCTGGTTGCGGCGCACAATATTGCCGGGGACGTTAAAAAAATGGAGTATGATATTATTCCCTCCTGCATTTACACGGATCCGGAGATTGCCAGCGTAGGCTTGAGCGAGCGGGCGGCGGCAGAAACGGGACGGGATATCCGGATCGGGCGTTTTTCGGTTGTGGGAAACGGCAGGTCCATGATCATGGGATGTTCGGAAGGAGAAGTGAAAGTTGTTGCGGATAAGCGGACGGGTGAGATCCTCGGATGCCATATTATGGCGCCGCGCGCAACAGACATGATTGGAGAAATCTGTACATTGATGGAAGCGGAAGGAACGGTTGATGAGCTGGGTGAGGCGATTCATCCGCACCCGACGGTTTCCGAAATCATAATGGAAGCGGCGCATGATATAGAAAACCTGAGCGTTCATCAGTAAGCCGCTCTGTGTAAAATTGTACTAAAAACCGTATAGAACAGGCGGATGGGCCTGCCGGAGCCGGTTGTTTTTTCGAGGATGTTATGCCGAAAAAAACGAAAAACGAACGGCGCGTGTTTATTGTTGCCTCAAACCGGCAGATCCAGACCGATGCAATGGGAAGGAAAATGCGTTATGCAGCTTGAGATTGGATATTATAAAGATAAAAAGCCGCTTGAAATACCGGATAAAAATCTGCTTGGGGTTTTAAAACCCAATCATGTTGAAACGGGCGCAGGCGGTGTGCGGGAAGTTGAGCGCGCGCTTGCAAATCCTATAGGAACGCCAAAACTTTCCGAAATTGTAAGGCCGGGAGAAAAAATTGTTATCATAACGAGCGACATTACCCGCCCAATGCCGACCTCCGTGGTTCTTCCTCCGCTATTAGAAGAAATCACTTCCGCGGGCTGTTCCCTCAAAGACGTAAGCGTTGTATTTGCATTGGGCAATCATAGAAAACATACAACCGAAGAAAAGATATATCTGCTTGGAAAAGAAAATTACGCAAACGTAAACAGCATTGACCTTGATACCGAAGACTGTGTATTTTTGGGTAAAACAAAGCAGGGAACACCCGTGGAAATATTCCGGCCGGTTGCCGAAGCGGACCGGGTGATTGCGCTTGGCAATGTGGAATACCATTATTTTGCCGGGTATTCCGGCGGCGCCAAGGCGATCATGCCGGGCGTATCCACCAAAAATGCGATACAGTCCAACCATTCAATGATGGTTCTCGATACGGCTGTGGCGGGAAAAATTGACGGAAACCCGGTCCGGCAGGATATCGACAGTGTGGTGGATTTTGTGCGGCTGGATTTTATTTTGAATGTGGTGCTGGATGAGAAAAAACAAATCATGAAAGCTTGCGCCGGGCATTATATTGAAGCGCACCGGGCGGCCTGCCGGTTTTTGGACAGCCTGTATAAAATTCCGATCAAACAAAAAGCGGATATCGTTGTGGTTTCGCCGGGCGGATACCCAAAGGATATCAATCTTTATCAGGCGCAAAAGGCCCTTGATAACGCCAAACATGCCTGCCGGGACGGAGGGATCATCATACTCTGTGCAAGCTGCAGGGAAGGGCTGGGGGAAGAAGTGTTTGAGAGATGGATGACGGGGTTCAAGCGGCCCGAAGATATGGCGCAGGAGATCGCGCGCAGGTTTGAACTGGGCGGACACAAGGCGGCGGCGATCGGTATGGTTTTGCAGACCAAGGAGATTTTCTTGGTTTCGGATATGGAAGACGCTTTTGTCCGCGATATTTTTTTAAAACCTTACCACGATCTGCAAAAAGCGTTTGATGATGCTTTTGGAAAAATGGGGAAAGACGCAACCTGTTGCGTTTTGCCTTACGGGGGATCGACATTGCCCGAGCTTGCCGGGTAAAAGAGCGGAAGCAAAAAAATACTTGAAAACAAAAAAGGCTTTGCGGATTGATCTGCAAAGCCTTTTTTTACCTGATGTTTTAAAAGAGTGCGCAGGGCGGAGCTATGCGTAGACGCTGGGAACGGTCACCCTTGTCGGCAATACGTATAGGTTAAAAAACCGCCGCTTAGGTTGCGGTTGTTCTTATATCCCTTTAAGGTCAGAATTCGGGAGGCAACATAGCCCCGGAGTCCTGCGCGGCAAAATATATAAATTTCTTTATCGGAAGGAAATTCGTCAATCCGGTCACGTATGTCGTCTAAGGGGATGTTGACGGCTCCCGGGATGGTTGACTGTTCAAATTCTTCCGGGGTGCGCACGTCCACGAGAAATGCGTTTTTAAGATCAATGGACGGAATGTCGTCCCAATGAAAAATTTTGACTTGGTCTTCCAGAATATTGGCCGCCGTATACCCGGCCATGTTGACGGGATCTTTGGCGGAAGAAAATGGCGGGGCGTAGCACAGTTCCAGTTTTTGAAGATCGAACACGCTGAGCCCGGCCCGGATAGCGGTTGCAAGAACGTCGATCCTTTTATCCACACCGTCTTTGCCGACGGCGGAGGCTCCGAGGATTCGGCCTTCGCGGGTAAACAGCAGCTTGATGCACATGGTGTTTCCGCCCGGGTAGTACCCTGCGTGGGAATCCGGATGAACGAAAGATTTTATGTAGTCGGTTTTTTGGCGCTTAAGAGCCCGTTCGTTGTTCCCGCAGCAGGCCGCCGTAAGGTCAAAAATCTTGAGCACGGCCGTTCCTTGTGTGCCTTCGTATTCTTCGGGAATGCCGTGAATGTTGTTGGCGGCGATCCGGCCCTGTTTATTGGCGGGACCAGCCAGCGGAACCAGGCAGGGGCAGTCGCTTATAAAATCGGTGGTTTCCACCGCGTCGCCTACCGCAAAAATGTCCGGGTCGGCGGTACGCATATGCTTGTCCACCAGGATGCCGCCGGTTGGACCGGTCTGGAGGCCTGCCTGCCGCGCAAGAGCGGTTTCCGGGCGGACGCCGATACTCATGACTACCATGTCGCAGCTTAATTCCCTGCCGCTTAAAAGCTGTGCGGTAAGTATATCCTCTTTTTCGTCGATTTGGGTGATGCATTCTTTTAAATGGATGTGTACGCCTTTTTCTTTAAGGTGGGTTTGTATGATTGCGGCCATATCATAGTCCATATTGCAGAGCAAATGGTCTGCAAGTTCAATCAGGTGGACTTTGAGCCCCTGCCGCTTCAGGTTTTCAACCATTTCAAGGCCGATGAACCCCCCGCCGACCACAAGGGCCGTTTTAGGCTGCTTTAAACGAATATAGTCGTAGATCTGATAGGTATCCGGTATATTGCGGAGCGAAAAAACTTTGCTGGAATGAACGCCGGGAATATCGGGGAGGATAGGAGAGGCGCCGGGAGACAGGACAAGCGTGTCGTATGGAACCTCATAAGTGTGGCCGCCGGCAATGTCGCGGACCTGTATTTTTTTTGACTGTGGATCAATGCTTTTTACTTCGCTGTTGGTGCGAATATCCAGGTTGAAGCGTTTTCCCATCCGCTCGGGAGTCATAACCACCAGCTTTTCTTTGTCCGTTATGATGCCGCCGATATAGTATGGAAGGCCGCAATTGGCAAACGAAATGTAATTGCCGCGTTCAAACAGTGTGATTTCATAGTCTTCACTCAACCTTCTCAGCCTTGCTGCTGTGCTCGCGCCGCCTGCAACGCCGCCTACGATTACGATTTTTTTACCCATGATTCTCCTCTTACTTTTATATTTATTTCAATATTTTTGTATACCCCAGGCATCTTGAAATTTCTCCACTGCTATGCAGTAAATCTTCAATCAGGCCGGGAAGTCGTTCGGGGGTCATGCGGACCGTAGGGCCGGCCATGCTCATGGCGGCGACGGCTTTGCCGCTTTCGGAAAGGATGGGAACCGCTACGCAGAAAAGGCCGTCCTCAACCTCTTCCTTATCCAGGGCATATCCGTCGCGGCGTATCTGTTCGCATTCTTTTAAAAGTGCGTTGTAATCCGTAATGGTGTTTTGGGTGTAGCTGACCAGCCGCGAATAAGATAGGATTTTTTTGATTTCATCTTCGGGCTGAAAAGCGAGAATAGCTTTGCCGACACCTGTGCAGTAATAAGGCATGCGTTTGCCGATTTGCGTACAGATGCGGATGGAGCCCGAGCTTTCCACCTTGTCTACATAAATGACTTCATAAGTGTCCGGAAGAACAAAATGTGTGGTTTCTCCGTTTTTGTCCGTCAGCTGTTTTAAATATGGATGGACGATTTGGTAAAGGTCAAGATCCTGGATTGCTTCGCTGGCCAGGCCGAACAGCTTTAAAGACAGCCTGTAACGTGATGTGTCCGGATCTTTGACGACATACCCGATCTGCTCCAGTGTGGACAGGATACCGAAGACGGTGCTCTTGTGCCATCCGAGATGGCGGCTCAAATCCGACACGCCGATATTTTTATGCTGTGCAATGACTTCGAGAATGGTGAATGCCTTTTGGACGGAACGGACGGGTTTGGTAGCGAATTCGGTATCTTTTTTTGGGGGAAGGTTGTTTACATTTTCTCTTAACATATGGGTTCCTTTCGTCTGTCGTGCTGCAATACCGTACATCATTCTAAAAAAAATTTAAAAAGCCATTGATTTTCTTGGAATTATTTATTATAATCATAATGCAAACAAAAGAATTAGTCAATACATTCCCATTATTTTCCTAAAATTAAATATTATAAGCCGAATACTTTGAAAAAATGAGAAAGACAAAAATTTTTTTGTTTTTTAAAAAAGAACGATGTTCAGCAATGCAGAACATAACTGCTTTATTATCCAATCAATTTTATGAAAACAGTATTAAAAATATAGAATTAGGAGGGCATCCCTAATGTCTCATTATATGAACGAAGCTGCGCGGGCAGCGGTGGATACGGAAGCGCACAGTGATTTTGCGATTGAAGTCAAAGATCTGGTGAAGGCTTTTCCGGGCACCCTGGCCATCAATGGAATCAATGTACAGTTCAGGCGCGGGACCGTGATCGGATTGCTTGGAAAAAATGGTTCGGGCAAAAGTACGCTGGTGAATATTTTAAGCGGACTGTTGCCCAAAACGTCGGGGACGGTCTTTTATGACGGCAAGGAAGTGCACATCAAAACCGTGCGTGATTCCGAAGACCTTGGTTTCCGTTTTATTTCCCAGGAACCGTATCTGATGGACGATCTTTCGGTAGCGGAAAACATTGCTTTTCGGGAAAAACATTTAAAAAAAGGTATGGCGCTGGTCCGACAGTCCGATTTTGTTGAAGAAGCCAGGAAAAAGCTCGCGGTCATTGATTTGAACATCGACCCAACCCTGCAGACTAAATTTTTAAAAGTGTCCGAAAAACAAATGATTTTGGCGGTGCGGGAAGTTTTATCAAGCGGCGCTAAGGTGATTGCGTTTGACGAAGTTTCAAATGCGCTTTCCACAAAAGAAGTCGAACATATGTTTGAACTGATACGCAAGGAAAAAATGAAGGGAAAAACATTCATTTATATTTCCCACGAAATAGACGAAGTCTTTAAAATTTGCGATTCGGTCTGTGTTATGCGCGACGGAGAGGTGGTTTTGGAAGGAGAAACAAAAGATTTGACCTCCGCCCAGTTGAAAAGTGCGATCGCAGGCAAAAATATTGACGAATCTGCGGAACTTACGCATGTGACCAACAATGAAGAAGTCATGCTTGAGGTAAGAGAACTTTCCAATATAAAGCTCAGGAATATTAATTTTAATCTGCATAAAGGTGAAGTGCTGGGCGTTTACGGCCTGCGCGGGTCCGGTCGGACCGAACTTTTAAAAACCATTTTTGGCCTGATGCCTGCGCTGGAAGGAGAAGTATCTTACAAAGGCAGGGACATATTAAAGCTCTCTCCCACCAAACGCGGGGAGATGGGGATCGGATTCGTGCCCGAAGACCGGAGCGAAGGCGTGATGGATTGCCGGCCCATCCGGGACAACCTGTTTCTTTCGGCCAGCCGCAAGTTTGTAAATTGTCTTGGAATGATTGACTACCGGTCTGAAAACGAACGATATGAGCGGGTGAAAGAAGAGTTTCAGGTAAAAGCCGAAAGCATTGAAGATGAAATTGCATATTTGAGCGGAGGAAACAAACAAAAAATCATGTTGGCCAGAGGGCGGGCGCAACAAAGCGACCTGTATCTGATCGACGAGGGGACAAGAGGAATTGATATTGGAACAAAATATGAAATTTATGCCCTCATAGACCGTCTGGCCCAGGAAGGATCCACTTTTTTATATACCTCTTCCGATCTGGATGAAATCACGATGATCGCCCACCGCATTATCATTTTGCATGACGGCCAGATCGTTGCGGAGATTGGACGCAGCGAGTTTTCCAAAGAGCTGCTGCTGCATTATGCGGATGGAAATATTAAGGAGAACGAAAAATCATAAAATGGGGGTGAACGAAATAATGAATTTAGAAAAAGCCGCCCGGTCTTTGTATGAGGCGCTTGTAAGTGCGGAAGGCATCGGGCCGCTGACCGAATCGATGCCGGATCTTGGAACCGAGGAAGCTTATCAGATACAGATGATCAATCTGAAAAGGATGCTGGCGGAAGGCCACCGGGTAGTGGGCAAAAAAATTGGGCTTACCAGCCTGGGTATGCAACGGCTTTTGAATGTTTATGAACCGGATTACGGCACGCTGATGGAAGATATGCTGGTCAAAAACGGCGGAAGTATTGATATTTCTAAGATGATCAGCCCAAAAGTGGAATGCGAGATCGCGTTTGTGCTCAAAAAGGATCTGCCGGGTCCGGTGGTTCTTGAGTCGGATGTTGTGGACGCCGTGTCTTATATAGCACCCGCGCTTGAAATTGTGGACAGCCGGATTCTCGACTGGAAAATCAAGCTGCCGGATACCATTGCCGACAATGCTTCCGCAGGCAAACTGGTAGTGTCAAGCAATGCCTTTGAAATGAGGGACTTTGACCTTGCGAACCTGGGGATGTACAACCTGAAAAACGGGGAATTGTGCAATTCGGCCTGCGGCATAGAAGTAATGGGGCACCCTGTGCGTGCGGTTACATGGCTTGCCAACAAGCTCATCGGTTTCGGCATGCCTTTAAAGGCGGGAGAGATCATCCTTTCCGGAGCTTTTGCCGCCGCGATCGAAGCAAAGAAAGGCGACAGGTTTGTGGCGCATTTTGACCGGATGGGAAAAGTGGAAGTTGAGTTCGATTAAATAAGAAAACTGGGAGGAATTACATTGGATAAAGTAAAGGTTGCAATCATCGGCCCGGGGAATATAGGAACCGATTTGTTAAAGAAGCTTCAGCGCAGCCGGGTGCTTGAGCTGAAGTGGATGATGGGGATTCAGGAATCCGACGGAATCCGTATTGCGCGTGAAAGCGGCATAAATACGTGCATTACCGGCCTTGAGCCGATGCTTGAAGACAAAGAAACAAAAATTGTATTTGACGCGACAAGTTCAGGCCCGCATCTGCATAACGCGCCCCTGCTGAAAAAAGCGGGCAAGCTTGCGCTGGATCTGACGCCCGCGGCGGTCGGGCCGTATGTGGTGCCTGCCGTGAATATGGATCTGCTGATGGACGAGCCGAATCTGAATCTGGTGACCTGCGGCGGGCAGGCAACCGTGCCGATCGTTTACGCGGTTTCCAGAGTAGCCGGCGCCAAATATGCGGAAATTGTGGCGTGTATTGCCAGCAAAAGCGCGGGTCCGGGAACACGGCAGAATATTGACGAATTTACGCAGACAACCGCTTCGGCGATCTGCAAAGTAGGCGGTGCGCGCAAGGGAAAGGCAATTATTATACTGAATCCCGCCGACCCGCCGATTATGATGACCAATACGATTTATGTGAAGGTCGATCATCCGGATGAAGAAAAAATAAAAGCCTCCGTGATGGAAATGGTAAAAACAATACAAAATTATGTGCCGGGATATCAGCTGCGCGTTCCGCCGCTGATCCAGGACGATCTGGTGACGGTGATCGTACAGGTGAAGGGGCAGGGGGATTTTCTGCCGCCCTATTCCGGAAATCTGGATATCATGACCTCTGCGGCCGTAGCGACAGCCGAAAGATGGGTCGAAAACAAAAGAAAGTCGGGTGAGTTAGTGTAATGGAACAAAAGAAGAGGATTTATCTGGTGGACACCACTCTGCGCGACGGAAGCCACGCGGTTGCCCACCAGTATTCGGAGGAAAAGACACGCGCTATTGCCAAAGGGCTGGCGGACAGCGGAGTGGATTTTATTGAAATTTCACACGGGGACGGATTGAGCGGCTCTTCGCAGAATTACGGATGGGGGCTGTGCAGCGACCGGCAGCGCCTCATGGCGGCCCGGGATGTGGTTAAAAACTCAAATCTTACGGTACTGCTTCTGCCGGGGATCGGCACGGTGGAAGATTTAAAAATGGCCAAGTCCTGCGGCGCAAATACGGTTCGTGTAGCTACGCACATTACGGAAGCGGATGTTGGAGAGCAGCATGTCCGTATGGCCAAGGAACTGGATATGACGGCGGTTGGTTTTTTAATGATGGCCCATATGGCCAGCGTGGAAAAACTGGTGGAGCAGGCAAGGCTTTTTGAGAGTTACGGCGCGGACATTGTCTATGTGGCGGATTCCGCGGGAACCATGCTTCCGGATGAAGTTGAAGAGCGCGTATCTGCGGTGGTCAAAGGAGTTTCGGTGCCGGTAGGGTTTCATGCGCATAATAATTTCGGCCTTGCAATCGGAAATGATTTGGCCGCGATCAAAGCGGGCGCAACTTATCTGGACGGTACGCTCAGGGGACTGGGTGCGGGCGCGGGCAACGCGCCGATCGAAGAGCTGGCGGCGGTGCTGGATAAAGCCGGATATGATATCGGCGTAGATATATACCGCTTGATGGATGTGGCCGAAGCGGAGATGAAGGATATTGCGAAGGATTCCTCCATAACGACCTCATCTTTGATGATCGGATATGCGGGCGTGTATTCAAGCTTTTTGTTGCATACCAAGCGCGCCGCGGAACGCTTTCATTTGAACCCACGGGATATATTGGTTGAACTGGGGAGAAGAAAAATGGTGGGCGGACAGGAAGACATGATTATAGACGTTGCGTATGAACTGTCCAAAAAGGCAGAGTAAGGAGAAAAAAGTGAGAAGCGACGACATTAAAAAAGGGCCGTACAGGGCGTGGCACCGTGCTCTGATCCGGGCGACGGGTCTGGCGGACGAAGATATACAAAAACCGATGATAGGAATTGTGAATTCATTCAATGAGATTGTCCCGGGGCATATCCACTTAAACAATATTGCGAGGGCGGTCAAGGAAGGCGTTTTAATGTGCGGCGGCACGCCGGTGGAATTTCCAACCATAGGGATATGCGACGGGATTGCAATGGGCCATCAGGGAATGAAATATCCGCTGGCCAGCCGGGAGCATATTGCCGATTCGGTAGAGATCATGACGGAGGCGCACCGGCTGGACGGTTTGGTGCTGATACCGAATTGCGACAAAATTATTCCCGGGATGCTGATGGGCGCTCTTCGGCTGAATATTCCGGCTATACTGGTTTCCGGCGGACCGATGTTAGCAGGAGCTTACCGCGGGAGCCCGGTGGACATCAGCACGGTAGGGGAATACCAGGGAAAATATGCAAGCGGGCAGATCGGGGACGAACAGTTAGGTGAGATCGAAAAAGCCGGGTGTCCGACCTGCGGGTCATGCGCGGGAATGTTTACCGCTAATACAATGAACTGCCTCATGGAGGGGCTGGGGATCGCCCTGCCGGGCAATGGAAGCATCCCCGCCGTGTTTGCGGACAGGCTGCGCCTTGCGCGGGAAAGCGGAAAGCGCATCATGGACTTGGTTGAAAAAAATGTATGCCCGCTGGATATTATAACGGAAAAAAGCATCGACAATGCAATCGTGCTGGATATGGCGCTGGGCGGTTCTTCCAATACGGCGCTGCATTTGCCGGCCATAGCGCATGAAGCGGGTTTCAAACTGAATTTGGAGCGGTTTAATGAAATAAGCGACGCGGTCCCCCATGTATGTAATATGAGCCCGGCCGGACCGCGGCATTTGGAAGACCTTTATTATGCGGGCGGCGTTTTTGCAGTGATGAAGCAGGTTCTCGGCACAGGGCTTTTGCATGTCGATGAAAAAACCGTATCCGGCAAGACGATCGGAGAACAAATTGAGCAGGCTGCCGTTTTGGATGCGGATATGATCCGGGAAGCAGGAAGCGCCTTTCACCCTATGGGCGGCATTGCCGTGCTGAAAGGGAATCTGGCGCCTGAAGGTGCGGTGGTCAAACGGACGGCTGTTCATAGCGAAATGTGGAAGCATAAAGGCCCGGCCCGTGTGTTTGATACGGAAGAAGAAGCCCAGGATGCTATTTTTTCCGGGAAAATCACCAAAGGAGATGTGATTGTCATACGGTATGAAGGGCCGAAGGGCGGCCCGGGAATGCGGGAAATGCTGATCGTGACTTCCGCGCTGGTGGGGATCGGGCTTGATAAAGATGTGGCCATCATTACGGACGGGCGGTTCTCGGGTGCGACAAGAGGCCCGGCAATCGGGCACATATCTCCTGAGGCGGCGGAAGGCGGGCCTATTGCCCTGCTTGAAGACGGAGACATAATCGAACTTGATATTTATAAAAAAACGCTGAAAGTTGATCTGGAAGAAGACGAACTTGCGCGGAGGAAAGAGGCGTGGAGAGAGCCTGCACCCAAAGCGACAAAAGGATATTTGTACTATTATTCAAAACTTGCATCGTCGGCTGCCGAAGGGGCGGTCTTCAAAAAAATTTGATATAAGGATGAAAATAATTTGGAAAGTGAGGAATTTAAAATGGGAAAGAGAGAAGATTGCATTAACCGGGCAAAGGAACTTGCGTTTCAATACCAGAATTCGTTGGTTGGATGTGCGCATTGTTCCCTGTCGGCAACATTGGACGCACTGCGGGAATACGGGGTGGAGCTGGTCTCTCCCGAGGTACAGGATGAATTGTTTAAAGCGGTGATCGGCCTTACGGGCGGCGCAGGCAACACGCATATAGGGACCTGCGGAGCCGTTTTCGGTTCCAGCTTCGCTTTGAGCCTTGCGACCGGCGTAGGACGGGAGGAACAGGAAAAAAACGGCAAGCAAACCAGGTGGATATCCTACTATAAGATCAAAAATGAGATCGGCGACAAATTTATGGAGAAATACGGATCCATCATCTGCCGCGATATTCTGTTAAGCAAGTACGGCATGGCATTTGACTCCCAGTATCCCGGAAGGAACAAGGAGCTGTTCCATATGGCCGAGAAAAAAGGGTGCCGCAATCCTGCCGGCTGCACAATTTCTCTGGCGGCTGGTCTCGCGACCGGAGCGATCTGGGATATTGTACACAATCCGGACGAGGATCTTTCCTGGGTGTGGAAAGAACACGAACCGGCCATTGATTTATAAGAAAGGGGAAAGTTGTTATGTTGGATAAAGAAAAAATTGTAAACCGTGCGACACAACTGGGATTTATAAACACGGGTAAATATTGGGGATGCGCGCAATCGACCTTTGCGGCTATTGTGGATACTTTTCGGGAAGAAGGGATTCCCCTTTGCTCCGAAGAAGCAGAATTGGCAATTTTCAAAAGTGTGGTAGGGCTTTCGGGCGGTCACGCCAATATGGGAAAAGGCAACTGCGGCGCGCTTACCGGCGCTGCGGTGGCAATCAGCCTGGCTTCCAATGTTGGCAGGGCCGATCAGCTTAAAGACCGGAACAACCGGTGGATTGCTTTTGACAATGTAGGTAAAACCGTGGCCCAGGATTTTATCAATGAATTCCGTGGCCTGACCTGCAGGGATGTTACGTGGAAAAGATGGGGGAAATGGTGGGATTCATGGGATCCTGAAGCAAAAGCCGATTTTTCCAAAGAAGAAAAAGAAAGAGGATGTTTGGCGGAAGGTGTGTGCACCATTTCCATGTATGCGGGAAAAGGCGCCGGATATATTGTGGATATTTTAAACAATCCAAGGACGCTGGAGCAGGTGGTTAAAGACCATGACCTGGTGCCCAATGAAATGAAATAAGCTATTTTGGAGGGTTCCCCATGAAAAAGAAAGCAGAACTGTTCTGTGTAAACAATCTTATTTGGATCATCAATATTGCACTTTACATTATTTTTGTCTGCGCAGAATCAAAACTATTGCTGCCCAAAAACATTATTTCCATGGTTTATTCGGCTACATTGCTGGGCATGCTGATTTATGCGCAGGCGATCGTGCTCATCAGCGGTAACTTTGATATGTCGGTAGGTGCCATTGCGGGCTTCTCCGCTACGTTTGTTGCCGTGCTGAACGGACAATGGCTGCCCGGTCTGCCCTGGTTTTTGCTGGTGGTGATCGCCATACTGATCGGCATAGGCGTTGGGTTCTACAACGGATTTTTGATTGCAAAACTGAAAATCAACCCGTTCTTGCAGACGCTGGGATCCTATGTGCTGTTTTATGGTCTGATGCTCATCATCGGCCGGAAAACGCTGTATACCCTGCCCGAAGATTATTTTTTGGCGGGCGGCGGATTTGTGGGCGACACCGGTATACCGATTGCGGTGATCGTGCTGATAGCGGCAACGGCGCTGATGTTTTTTCTTCTTAATAAAACAACGCTCGGCCGGCAGATTTATGCGGTGGGCAGCAACAGCGTGGCCGCGGAAACCTGCGGGATCAGCGTTCCCAAAACGCTGATCAAGGTATATGTCTTAAGCGGAGCTTTTTCCGCGGTGGCCGGCCTTCTGTACACGGGGTACATGAACTGCGTGACAATGGACCTTGCCAAATCCGATTTATTTATGACGTTTGCGGGCGCGATACTGGGCGGCGTTTCCATTGCCGGCGGTTCGGGCAAGGTGAGCGGAATATTCGGCGGCATTTTGTTCCTTGGAATTTTAAGCATAGGTCTTACCATGCTGGACAGTCCCGCAACATGGAGGGAAGGCATTACCGGAATTATTCTGACGCTGTCCGTCATTATGAACACCTACCAGACAAAGCTGAAGGCGCGGATACTGTCGAGAGATTCTCTTAAGAGAGCGGAAGCGGCTTTAAGAAAATGAATTTGATTTACACGGACGATCTCGTGTAATAAATACAAATATTCTAGGAGGGATATTATGAAAAAAATTGCGTTAATGTTGGCCATTGTAATGGCTTTCGCGGTATGTCTTTGCGCGTGCTCAACGGAAACGGAAGAGCCTGCACAGACCAGCCAGGAAGCCGCTACATCCGAGGCGGCGGAGACCGGCGCGGAAGAATCTGCCGGGGAGAGCGCGGCGTCTTCCGGAACTTATACCATCGGCATCCTGCCGTTTTGGACCGGATGTTCATGGTTTGATCCGTTCACGGCGGGCGGCAAGTGGTATCTTGAAGCGAAGGGCAACGAAGTTGTGGTAGAAAACGCGCAGTGGGATACGGTGAAATATAACCAGATATGCCAGACGTGGGCAAATGATGAAGATCTGGATGCCGTGATCGCCGCGCCGCTCAGCGGTGAAGAAGTGTCCGTTGGATTAAAAGCGATCGCGGATGCGGGAAAAGTTCTTGCGATTACCAATAACGAAGCCGGTTATTTGCCGGAAGCAATCTTCAGCGTAAGTTATGACGGCGTGGACGCCTGCACCTATATGGGCCAGCGGGTTGTGGAAACGCTGGAAGATCAGCGCGGAGAACTGAAAGGAACCGTGCTGCTGGATCTGGGTGACATAGAAAACCCGGAGCATGTTGAGCGGGCGGATGCCATCAAAGCTGTTATGGCCGAATATCCGGACCTTACCGTGCGCGAATTTGAAACGGACATGATGGTGGATACGGCAACGGAGAGAGCGGGAGACCTGCTTAGGACAACGGACGACGTGGTCGCGATTGTTGCGATCGGCCAGTCTTCTTTCATCGGGATCGTGAATGCGCTGGAAAGAGAAGGAATGGCGTATCCCCAGGGAGATGAAAACCACATCGTTTGCGCCGGAATGGATACCGCTGCCGATGTGATCAATCCGGCCATTGCGGACGGAGTGGTTGACTTTGCGATTGATCAGCCGGTTCTGGCCTACAATGCGATTGCCGGCTACTATCTGCTTCAGTACATGGAAAACGGCGAGGATGCCCTGCCCAAACCCGGGGATGTCATTACGGCCGAAGATATAGACATTCAGGTGCCGCTGCCGGTCGACGAACTGGATATCATGACGCCTCCGGACAGCTGGGCGCCTGCAGAAGTGATTGACAGGACCGAAGAGTACGGCCACATTTGGATCAAGGTGAACTATACGGTGGTGGATCAGAGCAATATTGATGATCCGCTGATCTATTCCAATATTTCCAACTATATTACAGATTGGGGATTCTAAACAAATCATACTTGGGCGGAGGATGTTTTCCTCCGCCCAAGACCATTATCCGTTTAACGGGGAGGGCTTAGTAATGTTGGCATTAAAGTATTATAAAGCGAAAGATATGCGGCTGGAGGAAGTTGACGTGCCCAGGCCGGGCCCGGATGAGGTGCTCATTAAAATTGCGTGCGCCGGTATATGCGGCACGGATATTGAAGAATATTTGTACGGGCCGATCTGGATGTCGCAGACAAAGCCGCATCCGATTACGAAAAAAACGACGCCGGTCGTGCTGGGGCATGAATTTTCAGGTTATATTGAAGAAGCGGGTGCCGGCGTAGACGGCTTTGTTAAGGGTGAACGCGTAGCGGTGCACCCCATATTGCCCTGCGGTGAATGCGACAATTGCAGGCAGGGAAAAAATTATATATGTAAAAATGTAGGCTGCGTAGGCCTGCATATGGATGGCGGTTTTGAAGAATACTGCGTCATGCCTGCGAGGCAGGTTTTTAAAATACCGGACAATGTTTTGATGGAACATGCAGCAATGGCCGAGCCGATTGGATTTTGCATCAATTCGTTTTCAATGACGGATATCGCCATGGGCGATGACGTAGTGATATACGGTGCGGGCGGCATAGGGCTTATCTGCATACAGATTGCGAAAGCGGCGGGGGCGAAACGCGTGATCATGGCCGCGAGAAGAGAGCTTCGGCTGGATGCGGCCCGGGAAATGGGCGCGGATGTTGTTATCGACGTTGCGAAGGAAGACTGTGTTAAAAGAGTGATGGAGCTGACTGGAGGATCCGGCGCGGATGTTGTTGTGGAAGCAACCGGAAATCCAGGTGCGCTGAATACCGTGTTTGATTCCTGCAAGTCCGGCGGCAAAGTTGCACTTCTCAGCGTGTTTTTTAAAGATGTGGAATTTGATTTTAAAAAAGTCGTCAATTTTGGAAGAACGGTGATCGGGGGTGTTGCGCATAATCCGGTTCATTTTGAAACGGCGCTGCAAATGCTCTCGGACGGGCGGGCGAATGTGGCCCCCCTGGTCTCCTGTAAAGTCGATTTGAAAAATGCACTGGACGGCGGATTTGACGAATATATTAAAAATAAGCAAAAGTATATCAAAATGTTTATTGAACCTTAAAAAAATTGAAGGAAGGGAAAAATAATGAGAGAAGACAGGTTTTCTGATCAGGTGGTATTGGTAACCGGCGGCGGAACAGGGATCGGGCGTGCGTGTGCAAAAGATTTTGCCAAAGAAGGCGCGACCGTCGTCATTGCAGGCCGAAGAGAGGCGCCGCTTGAGGAAACGGTCCGGGAAATCCGCGCAGCCGGAGGAAAGGCGGATTATTTTACATGCGATACCAGTCAATCTGCACGGGTCAGCCAGATGTTTGACGGCCTGATCAAAAAATACGGGCGGCTGGATGTGCTGGTTTCCAATGCGTCTATGGTTATGGTGTCTCCCATACAGGATGTGAAAGATGAAGACGTAGACAGGTTGGTGGACATCAATATTAAAGGGACGTATTATGTCCTCCGTGCCGGTGTTACGCAAATGCTCAAACAGGGCGGCGGCAGCATCGTTACCATGTCATCCATGTCCGGATTGGTGGGACACCCCAACATGAGCCTGTACTGCTGCACCAAAGCGGCGATTGCCAATATGACCCGGGCGTTGGCGCTGGAACTTGCAACTCAGAATATCCGTGTGAACGCAGTATGCCCGGGCACGATCGATACAGCCATGCCCAATGATTTTGCAGCAGCTACCGGTGATCGGGATACGACGATGCAGGCGTTTATTGACGCAGAGCCCATGAAACGGCTGGGCAGCTCGGAAGAAGTTTCCACGGTAGTGTTGTTTTTAGCGTCCGAAGAGGCATCTTTTGTAACGGGATCCTGCTATACGGTGGATGCCGGATTTACGGCAGGCAAATAAAACGAGGTGAGACAAAATGAAAGTGAAAAAGATTTATGATCTGACAAGGCCGCTTTACCATAACTGCCCCGGTTGGCCGGGATTTGCCCTGACCGACGTGCAGTATGCAATGGTTTCGCCGCAGGATATGTGCCAGGTAGAAAAAGTAACCAGTCTGACGCATGTGGCCACACACGCCGACACACCGCTGCATTTTCATGAATGTGCAGAATCTATGGACCAGGTGCCGGTGGACCAGTGGATCGGAGAAGGCGTGGTAATCAATATGCTGGGCAAGGAGCCCAAAGCCCCCATTACATATGAAGATTTGGAGAAGCATGGAAAACACGTTCGGGAAGGCGATATGGTGGCGCTCCGGACGGGGTACCAGAAATATTATGGATTTACCCAGAATTATCTGAAAGACTGGCCTGCGGTAGACGAAAGCGGTGCGCAGTGGCTGGTTGACCGTAAAGTGAAAGTATACGGATGTGATACGCTGGGGATCGAGAGCTTTTATTTTCCGGAAGGCGGCCCCAAAGCCCATAAAAAGATCCTGGGCGCCAAAATCTGTATTGTGGAAGAACTTTTTTTGGAAGAAATCGGCGAGTTTGGAGAAGACAAGAGATGGTTTTTCTGTTGGCTGCCCACTCTGCTCAAAGGTGCGGGCGGTTCGTTTGTGCGCGCCGTCGCCATGGATGTGGAATAGCAAAGTCTTTAGCGGCCCCGAAAAAATCGGCAGATTTTTGGAGCGGGGCAATTTAAGCCAAGGAGAAAGTGAATGAACCGAAAAAATGTATTTGTTGCAATTCTGATCGCGGTTCTGGTGTTGCTGGGGCTCACGCCGATCGGCAGTATTTCTTTCGGGTTTATCAGCATCACCTTTATGTGCCTGCCTGTCATTATTGGCGCCATTGTTTTGGGCCTGCGGTCGGGAGTGATTTTGGGGACGGCATTCGGCGCCATCAGCTTCGTGAAGCTGCTTTTGTATCCGTCTGTCTTGCTGACGCCTCTTTTTTTGGAGCCCTTAAACTGGTTTGACCCGGTTTTGTATCTGGTTTTATTGTTTGTCCCAAGAATACTGGTTGCCGTTATTGCGTATTATGTGTATAAATGGGTGCGCTCCAAAAGTGAAGTACTGCGGCTTGGCGTTGCCTCGGTGGCGGCTTCGCTTACCAATACGGTTTTTTTTCTGGGGCTGTTGTTTTTGATGTTTAAAGATACCATTGCGGTCAACTATGATATTGATGTGCAAGGCGTATACGCGATGCTGTTTGGCGTTGGACTGACCAATGGAATTGCCGAAGCGGTCGTTGCGGCTATCTTATGCACGCCTATCATATTGGCGGTAAAAAAAACCGGGCGTTTTAAAAACGCCGAAACACAATCTTTGTCCTGAAACTGTCCGGTGCACACGTTTGTGCTTCATCGGCATTTTCTCCTGTACCCGCGGCATTTTTCCTGCCCGGGCGGATGGGCGCCTTTGCTTTTTAAAGAAAGGCGCCTTTTTTGTGTGCGTGGACCGGCCTGCCTGCGTGGGCTGTTTTGTGGATGGGAATAATAAGTGCTTCAAAGCGGTAAAAGAGGCCTTGAAAAAAATATAAATGATGCACAATCAAGAAAATGCAGGGGCCAAAGCTTTCGTCTGCAGCGGCGCCGGACCGGCCACGGGGCAACGGCAGGGCCCGCGACAAAGGAACGTATCTGTGATATTGATGAATACGGTGCGGATATCCATTTTTATACTTTTAATGTATAATTAAATCCGTAAGTTTGACGGGGAAGCAAACCTTGCTCCTTTAAAACCTGGATGGAGTTGTAAGGGCAATCATGCTACTGCCTGTAAAGACTGCCCAAATGAGGAGCGCGCAAAGACGGTGTCGGGAGGTTTTGTGTTTTGGTGTATAAAAGAATATTGGTGTTCGGAGATTCGAACAGCTGGGGATATATCCCCGGGGATGGCGGGCGGTATTTGGAAGACGACCGTTGGCCGTTTATTATGGGAAAAATACTGGGAGAACGGTATGTTGTTATTGAAGATAACGTCAGCGGGAGGACGACCGTATTCGATGATCCTCTGCGTGAATACAGAAATGGCTCCGGGCATATCATCCATAGCTTAATGGCGCATGATCCTTTGGACTTAATCATTATCGCGCTTGGAACAAACGATTTAAAAAAAGTCTTTAATGCCAATCCGGAAATCAGCGCCAAAGGGCTTGCGTATCTTTTGGAAAAAATAGAAGGGTGGCTAAACGGGAAAAAAAGAAAGCCCCGAATATTGATTGCATCTCCCGTTGAGATCGCTGCAAACATACGCGATACGCCAAACGGAAAAATTTTCTCTGCCAAGGCTCTGCAATACAGCCGGGAATTGAAAAAACATTATTTCAAATTGGCAATCGAAAAAGGATATGAATTTTTTGACTGCGCGTTATATGCAAAAGCATCCCAAACGGATGCGATCCATATGGACGAAAAGCAGCACAAAAACCTTGCGGCGGCGGTTTCAAAAAAGGTGCTGGAGATTTTATAGGCTTATTCCTTTGGGGGCCTGCATGATAAGTTGACGGAAAACTGGTATCTGGAAGATTCAATGAGCAAGTCGTCCAGCATGACCGGCCTGTCTTTTATATAAATGACTCGCCGGATGGAAATTAGCGGCGATTTATTGGGGATCTGCAAAACCTGGGCTTGCAAAAAATTAGCGGAACGGGCTGTGATATAGTCTGTCGCATAGTCGAATTTGATGTGATACTTGGTTTCGAGCAGAGAGTACAGGGAATCAAAGTTTTCAATATTGTCCTGCAGGTCGGGAACCAATTCGGGCGTAATGTAGTTTGTTACAATAGAGATAGGCTGATGGTTGGCAATTAAAATACGCTGCATACGCGTGAATTTTGTGTTTGCAGGGGCATCAAGCAGCTTGAGGATATCTTCATTGGGTACGCACAGATCGATATATATATTTTGGGAGTGCACTTTATAACCGGATCTGCGGAGCGTTTCGGTGACCGAGTAAATATAATTCATCCGGTGTACTGCCTTTGGGCGGGTGACCGTTGTTCCGTAACCCTGTTTCACCGAAACATATCCTTCCTCTGAAAGCAATTGGATCGCCTTGCGGATGGTGATACGGCTGACGCCGTATTTTTTTTCCAATGCGGGTTCGGGCGGCAACAGTTCACCTACAGAACGGTAATTTTGTATTTCGCTTTTCAAAACGTTATAAACTTTTAAATAAACCGGCATTTTATCAGATATCATTTGGCTCCCCCCTTATTTAAACATTATAATAAAATGTAATTTCAAGTCAAGTATATACAAAAATAAATCAAATTACAACAAAATATTTAAAAAAAATGTATAAAATAATCCAAATTGGTCCATTGACTTCAAAAACAATATAACGTTATAATGAATACACCGTTTATTTTTTCAATGAAAAATCCAACTGAATAAACTTATGCCTGCAGACGCTTTGGCTTTCTTAAGAGAGACGTTTAAAGCAGTGCTTTTCAAAAATATAAAAATTTAAAGGAGTGATTGAGATGAGTGTTTTGGATGTGTTTAGTATGGCGGGAAAAAGCGGTTTTATTACCGGGGCGGCCCGGGGGATCGGGAAAAAGCTTGCCGACGCTTTTTTGGATGCGGGAGCGAATGTTGCGATTGCAGACATTGATATTGATGAAGCCCAAAAAACAGCCGACAATTTTTCAAAAAAATACAATAAAGATGTGCCGGCCTTAAGGTGCGACGTAACGGATGCAAAGGATGCGGAAAGGATGGTCCAAAAGGTTGTGGACGCTTTTGGGCCGATCTGCTTCGCCGTAAATAATGCAGGAATCTTTACGCCGGAAAACGCAATGGAAATTGAGCCTGAGCAATTCAAAAAGGTGATCGACGTAAATCTGAACGGTGTATTTTTTACGGCGCAGGCGGCTGCGCGTATGATGAAAAAAAGTAAAATAAAAGGGTCTATTATTTCCACTGCATCCATGTCCGGACACATTGTAAACCGCCCGCAGACAATTGCCAATTATTGTGCGGCAAAGGCGGGCGTGATCATGCTGACCAAATGTCTGGCGGTTGAGTGGGCTGATTTGGGTATCCGCGTTAATTCGGTGAGCCCCGGATATATGAAGACGGAGCTGATTGCGTGTATGGACGATATGATCAAGATTTGGGAACCTATGATCCCAATGGGAAGAATGGGGGTTCCGGACGATCTGGTAGGTATTTACCTTTATTTGGCCAGCGACGCATCAAAATATGCGACCGGAGCGGATTATGTGGTGGACGGTGGATATATTTGCCCGTAATGCCCGGCATGGAAGAACGCTGAAATTTGTGTGTGAAAGGGGTCGTGTAAAATGAATGTTTTACCCGAAAAAATGAAAGCATTGGTCAGTTATGCACCGGGGGACATGAGGGTTGAAATGGTGGACGTGCCGCGGGCGGACGAAGGAGAGATGGTCGTCAAAGTGGAAGCCTGCGGCATCTGTGCCGGCGATGCAAAGGCCAACCATGGCTGCCCGGCGTGGTGGGAGGGAGAAAATCCTTACATCAAAGCGCCATATATACCCGGGCATGAATTTGTGGGCACCATTGTGGAGGTGGGCGAAGGCGTAAGCGGATTTCAAACAGGGGACCGGGTCACGTCCGAACAGATTATTCCGTGCCGGACGTGCAGGTTCTGTAATCGGGGACAATACTGGATGTGCAAAAAGCATGATATTTATGGATTCCAAAATTATAATAACGGGGGAATGGCCGAATATATGAAGTTTCCGAAAGGGGCGCTCGTATACAGGGTTCCTGAAAGCCTTCCGCTCGAAAAAGCCGTACTGATCGAACCGTTTGCCTGCGGGAAACATACGGTGGACCGGGCGGAGATTCAGAATGAAGACGTGGTGGTTCTTGCAGGCGCGGGTGCGCTCGGGCTCGGCATGGTGGGCGCCATTGTCCAAAAAAGCCCTAAACTGCTCATTGTCTTGGATCTAAATGACGGCAGGCTGTCTCTCGCAAAGAAGTTTGGAGCGGATCTGGTTTGGAATCCGGCAACCACAGATGTTGTTCGTGAGATTATGGAGCTGACGGACGGATATGGATGTGATGTATATATTGAGGCGACCGGACATCCAAAAGCGGTCGGGCAGGGGTTGGATATGATTCGAAGCCTGGGGAGGTTTGTTGAGTTCAGTGTGTTCAACGATCCTGCACTGATCGACTGGTCCGTGATCGGAAACGGAAAAGAGCTCAATCTTCTGGGGGCGCATTTGAGCCCGTATACGTATCCTACGGTCATTGAATGGCTGGAAAACGGGAAACTGCCGGCGGATGGAGTGGTCACGCATGTTTATTCGATTGATGAATGGGAAAAAGCCTATCAAATGGTGGACCGGGGCAGTGAGTCCATCAAAGTGGTTATGGTGCCTTGAAAAAATAAACAAGAAACCCGGCCGACGTGTCGGCCGGGTTTCTTGTTTTGAGGCCTGTAAGACAAAATAATTTCAGAGCGCCAAAATTGAGGTTGATCAAAAATGAAAAAAGTTATTGCGTGGGATCTTGGAACGGGTGGCAACAAAGCTTCTTTGTATGATATGGACGGGGTTTGTGTGGATTCAGTTTTTGTTCCGTATAATACATACTATGGACAAAGAGGGTGGCACGAGCAGGAGCCGGAAGACTGGTGGAAAGCGGTGGCCGGGAGTACGCAAATGCTGCTTGCCCGGTCCAAAACAAAAGCGGAGGATATTTTTTGCTGCAGTATATCGGGACACAGTATGGGGGTGGTCCCCGTTGATAAAGCGGGGAATCTGCTGATGCGGCGTACGCCTATTTGGTCGGATATGCGCGCGGAAAAGCAGGTCTTGGATTTTTTTATAAAGACAGACGAAAAAAAGTGGTATTTGAAAACGGGAGGCGGCTTTACCCCGATGTGCTATTCGGTTTTCAAAATCAATTGGCTGAAAGAAAATGCTGCGGAAGTTTACAGGCGGGCCTTTAAGGTATTAGGGACCAAAGATTACATCTTGCTCAAACTGACCGGCCGTTTTTGCACCGATTATTCATATGCATCCAGCAGTGGTGTGTGGGACCTGGAAAAATGGCAATATTCGGATGAATTACTGCGGGCGGCAGAGCTGGATGCGGCATTGTTTCCCGAAGCGGTAGCGTCGGCTTCTGTGATTGGCCGGGTGGGAAAACGGGCTGCGGCGGAGATGGGCCTGTCTCCCGGGGTTTATGTGGCTGCGGGCGGGGTGGACGATGCCTGTATGGCGCTGGGCGCCATGGCTTTCAAGGAAGGGAGAGCATATGCCTCGCTGGGCTCTTCTCCCTGGATAGCCCTGGCCACGCGTTTTCCTCTTACGGATGTGGCGGCGAGACCCTATACCTTTGCACATGTGGTTCCCGGTATGTTCGTATCCGCCTTGTGCAGCGCCTCCGGCGGTTCGGCTTTCAGGTGGATTCGGGAGCAGCTGTGCCGGGATATTAAGGCGAAAGACGGGAATGCTTATGATCAAATGGTAAAAGAAGCCGCGGCTGTTCCACCCGGAGCCAACAGGCTGGTTTTCAACCCCAGCCTGGCGGGAGGAATGCCGATAGATGGTTCTTATAAAGTGCGTGGCGGGTTTGTGGGACTGGATCTCTTGCATACCCGTGCGGATTTGATCCGCGCGGCAATGGAAGGCGTGGCAATGAGCCTGGAAAAATGCCTGGCAAAACTGCGAACACTGTCAAGGGTGGAAGAACCCTTGTTACTGACCGGAGGAGGAAGCAAGAGCGTGGTGTGGCGTCAGATATTTGCAGATGTTTTTGGAAGCGCCGTTTCGAAGAGCAATGTGGATGAGCAGGCTGCGGCATTGGGCGCGGCAGCCTGCGCGTTGGTCGGAAGCGGGTGCTGGCGTGATTTTTCAAAAATAGATGCGCTGCACACCGGACGCAAGATAAGCGAACCGGTTTTTGAAAATAGGGTAGTCTATAAAAGAATGATGGAAGTATATGAACGGGCGGCAGATCACCTTAGTGAATTGGGAGAGATGCTTGCTAAAATATGATGGCCGCCCGTCTTTGTTTCTTGGCATTAATAAAGCAGGCCAAAACACGCTTTGGAGAATTTTGGCCTGCCTGCCGGGAGGAGGATGGAAAATCTGCAGCATTTTTAGGGAGTATGGTTTTGGCTATTTTATGGTATAGCCGCCGTCGATAACAATGTTGGCGCCGGTGATCATGTCGGCTGCATCGCTGGCTAAATAGACAGCGCATGCGGCAATTTCTTCCGGATAGGCAAAACGCCCCGCCGGAATCAGCTTTTTCATATCTTCCCCTACTTTGCCGGCCCAGGCTTTTTTTCCCAACGCCGTAAGTACAACCGTGGGAGAAATGGCGTTGACGTTAATGTTGAACTCTGCCCATTCGATCGCCATAACCTGGGTCATGGATACGATGGCGGCTTTGCTGGCACAGTATGCAACATGTTTGTCAAGAGCAATGACAGAGGCCTGTGAAGCCATGTTGATAATTTTTCCGCCCTTGTTTTGAATCATATGATTCCCAAAAGCCTGTGCCAGCATAAAGGAGGCTTTCAGGTTGATGTTGATCGTTTTATCCCAGCTTTCTTCGGCCAGATTTTCGGCATCATCCAAAAAGACGACGCCAGCGCAGTTTACCAGAATATCAATTTTACCGAAAGTGGATTTTGCAACGGATAAGATTTTCTGAATGGATTCGTTCTTTGTGATATCTGCAATCACTGAAACCGCCTGGCCGCCATCTGCCGCAATGCTTTGCTCGACGGCTGTCACTTCTTGGCTTAAATCTACCAGAACCACCCGGGCTCCCTTTTGGGCATACATCAGGGCAATGGCCTGCCCGATTCCGCTGGCGGCGCCGGTCACAACGGCCGCTTTGCCGCTGAGTGAGAAATTCACGCTAAAATTTTCTTTGTAAGTCATAAAACCACTCCTTTTCTTTTGGATATAAATCGGTTGAATTTATAAGCATCATACCATTATGGTTACGAAAAGTAAATAAAAAATAATAAAAAGAAACTAAAAATAAATTACTATATGTTTCAAAAACTTTCAAAGTGTTTCTAATATAAGAAAAAATATTATCAGAAAAGCAAAAAATTGTTTGCAATTCAAATAAAATACGTATAATATAATTAACAAAGTGCTGTAAATGATACATAATGTTATAGCAAGTGTATTAAAACGCATAAAAAGCAGAGGTCGGTTCAGTTGGTACAAAAACAGCGCCTGGAAATGATAAAGTCAATATTAAATGAAAAGCAGATCGTAATGCTGGATTCGTTGCGTGAAATTTTGGGCGTCAGCGACGTTACGATCCGCAAAGATTTGGATAAACTTGAAGACGAGAACTTTTTGGAAAAGATACACGGCGGCGCTGTTTTAGCGGAATCAAAGGGCGGAACGGCGGGCAAAAGCGAATCCATTATCAATTATGAAGCAAAAAGAAAAATATCCCAGGCCGCATTGAAACTGATTAATCAGTGGGACAGTATTTTTTTGGCATCGGGCAGTACTTGCTTTGTCTTTTCTTCTTTGTTGCCCAAAAACAACAGTATATCCATTGTTACCAATAATATAAATGCTGCTATGGAAACGGTTCCTATGTCTACCAATAACATTTTGCTGGGCGGAGAGGTCTATTGTGACGCAAATATGTACTATACTTCGGGCACGAGGGCGATAAACGACCTGGATTCACTTAAAGTCAATCATGCAATCCTGAGCCTGGACGCGGTGGACCCTACGTTTGGATTCACTTCCAATTTTTATGGAAATGTGTTGATTGCCCGCGAACTTTCGAAAATCGCAAAAGAACTGATTTTATTGGTTGATCATACAAAATTCGGGAAAATCGGCATTCATCAAATGCTGGATCTGGACAACTTTTCTTATTTGGTTACAGACTTGCCCCTGTCAGAAGAGTACAAACAATTATTTGATAAAGCACAGATTAAAGTGATTTATCCGGAAGCATAAAAACAGATTTCGGCGATTTTTTAAAACCTGCAATAGAAAATATTGCAGGTTTTTTTGTTTTCTAAAAAAAATAATTTTCTTATTGACAAATCAAAAAGACTTATATATTATTAAAACATAACAAAAACAAATAAAAAGAAACACAATACAAAACTAAAGCAACAAATATATTTTTTTAAAATAAGCATATTAATCATACAAAAGAAAACCTCTTAAGACCGGCAAGAACAATAAAGAGTATTTTATTGTAAATTAAAAAAAAGGAGTTATGAAAATGACATCACGAGAGAGAGTGAAAAACGCGCTGAACCATAAGCCGAGTGACAGGATCCCTGTTGATTTAGGAGCAACGGCATGTTCTGGTATTCACGCTGTTGAACTGAAGGAAGTGCTGAAATACCTGAAGATGAAAGATAGAGATCCAAAAGTCATTGATCCCATGATGTTTATAGCGGAAGTTGATGAAGATTTAAGACAGGCGCTGGGGGTGGATTTGGTAGGCCTTTTCACCAAAGGGAATCTGCTTGGATACAGAAATGAAAATTACAAACCCTGGGATCTGCCGAACGGCACGCGTGTGCTGATGGGGGGAGGCTTTCAATACAAGACGGATGATGACGGTACGATTTACGCATATCCGCAGGGAGATACATCTGTTGCGCCCAGTGCGTATATGAGGCCCTCCGGACTTTATTTTGACAATATCGTACGGCAGGAAGACCTGGATTCAAAAGAGGTCTGGAATGCAAGAGAAGATTACAAAGACCAATACGCCGTGCTGAGCGACGAAGATTTAAAAGAACTGCAAACCAAAGCGGATGATCTTTACAAGCATACGGATTACGCCCTGGTCGGGAATTACTGGAACGGAGGACTTGGTGACAACCTTCATCTTCCGGGCGCGTGGCTGAAACATCCAAAAGGGATCAGGGATCTGGCGGACTGGATGATGGCCATGCTGACCGAACCCGACTATATCAGGGATTTTTTCCAGATGCAGATGGAAATCACTTTGGAAAGTCTGAAACTTTATAAAGAAGCGGTGGGCAATAAAATTGAAGTAATGATCCATACCGGAACGGACTTCGGGCATCAATCCGGCCTTTTGATTTCAAAGGATGTATACAGAGAGCTGTTTAAGCCTTATCATGCCACGGTTAATGATTGGATTCATAAGAATACGGAATGGAAAACATTTATGCATTCCTGCGGAGCGATTACCGAGTTGATGCCCGATATTATTGAAGCCGGTTTCGACATTATTAATCCTGTACAGGTTTCTGCAAAAGGGATGGACGCAAAGAACATAAAATCAAAATTTGGCGACAAACTGGTGTTCTGGGGAGGCGGATGTGATCCTCAAAACACATTGCCCAATGGAACGCCCGAGGAAGTTTATGAAGAAACAAAAAAGAATGCCGCTATCCTCTCGGAGGGCGGCGGGTATATCGGCGGAAACGTGCATAATCTGCAATATGGCGTGCCTGCTGAGAATTTTATTGCGGAATTCAATGCAATTAAAGACGTAAGGCAAAAGGAGAAATAGGGGATGAAAAAGACAATGAAGGCCCTGGTAGCCCATGCGCCGGGGGCATATAAGCTGGAAGAAGTGCCGGTGCCTCAGGCGGGCAGCGGGGAAATCGTGGTAAAGGTGGAGGCATGCGGGGTGTGCGCGGGAGACTTAAAGGCATATCACGGCGCGCCGAGTTTTTGGGGCGGAGAAGGAAATCCGCCTTACATCAAAGCGCCAATGATACCGGGACATGAGTTTATCGGGCGGATCGTGGGTATGGGAGAAGATGTGAAAGGTGATTTCGCAATCGGCGACCGCGTGATCTCAGAGCAGATCGTACCCTGCGGAGAGTGCAAGTTCTGCAAAACAGGGCGGTACTGGATGTGTCAGAAGCATGACGTATACGGGTTTCAATACAATGTGAACGGCGGTATGGCGGAATATATGAAATTTCCAAAAGAAGCCATCAATTTTAAGGTGCCGGACGAACTGCCTGTCGAACAGGCTGTTCTGATAGAACCGTATTCGTGTTCTAAACATTGTGTGGACCGGGCGGATATAGGGAATGAAGACGTAGTGGTACTCTCGGGGGCGGGCACGCTGGGGCTGGGAATGGTCGGTGCGATCAAACAGCGGAATCCAAAGATGCTGATCGTACTGGATTTGAATGACGAGCGGCTGGAAATGGCGCAAAAGTTTGGAGCAGACCTGGCGTTGAATCCCCAAAAATGTGACGTAGTGAAGAGCATCCAGGAACTTACAGACGGATACGGCTGCGACATATATATTGAAGCGACCGGACATCCCGCAAGCGTGCAGCAGGGGCTGGAAGCCATACGGAAGATGGGGACTTTTGTGGAATTCAGCGTTTTCAACGAAATGGCGACAGTAGATTGGAGCATTATAAGCGACCGCAAAGAGCTGGATGTACTGGGAGCGCACTTAAGCCCGTATTGCTATGAAACGGTGATTGAATGGATCGGAAACGGAAAATTGCCGACTGAAGGGGTTGTGACGCACAAGCTGCGGTTGGAGGAATGGGAAAAAGCGTTTGAGCTGGCGTCAAAAGGGACGGAAAGTTTAAAAGTGATTATTACACCATGACGGACAGGAGGACAGGCAATGAAGATAGCAATAGGCTGCGATGAAGCAGGGGTGAAGCTCAAGGACAGGATTGCGGCGTACCTGCGGCAAAGCGGCGTGGAAGTAAAGGATTTCGGGGCCTATGATGAGCGCCCCGTTTTGTACCCGGACAAGGCGTTTGAAGTAGCGGAGTCGGTAGCCCGTGGAGAATATGAGCGGGGGATACTGATTTGCGGGACGGGAATCGGGATGGCAATTGCGGCCAACAAGGTGGCCGGAATCCGGGCGGCAGTATGCCACGACATGTATTCGGCGGAACGTGCCCGCGGAAGCAATGATGCGCAGATCATGACGATGGGCGCACGGGTAATCGGCGTGGAATTGGCGTTAAAGCTGGTCGGCGTATGGATGGATAAAGAATTTGACGGCGGAAATTCGGCCAAAAAGGTTGAGCGGATCAAGGCTTATGAACAGGCGCACAGCTAGAAAGGAAGAAAGACGATGCAAAGAATGTATAACAATCCGGACAATGTGGTGGAAGACATGCTCCGGGGATTTGTAAAAAATCATACGGATCTGGTTTTGAAAACGGATAATCCAAGGGTGCTGAAATACGCAAAAGCTCCGGTAGCGGATAAGGTCGGGATCGTAACGGGCGGAGGCTCCGGGCATAAACCGGCGTTTATCGGGTATGTCGGAAAAAACATGGTTGATGCGGTGGCGGTAGGCGAGATATTTTCATCCCCGACGGCCAAGGCGTTTTACGACGCATTTCGTGAGGCGGACGCAGGCAAAGGGATCGCCTGCCTGTACGGTAACTATGCGGGCGACAACATGAACGTGAAGATGGCCGTGAAAATGGCGGCCAAGGACGGAATCACGGTCAAAACCGTGGTGGCGAACGATGATGTGGCCTCTGCGCCAAAAACGGAAAGTGAAAAGAGAAGAGGCGTAGCAGGAGAGATTTTGATGTGGAAGATCGGCGGCGCAAAGGCCGCTTTGGGCGGCAGCCTGGACGAAGTGGTGGCCGCGGCGCAAAAGGCGATAGACAATACCAAGAGTGTAGGTATCGGACTCACGCCCTGCACGATCCCGGCGGTCGGCAAACCGAATTTTAAAATTGAAGAAGGAACAATGGAGGTTGGGATCGGGCATCACGGAGAGCCCGGAATCCAGGTGGAAGCCCTGCAGCCGGCCGATGTGATTGCACAGAAGATGGTGGATATCATCCTGCCCGATCAGCCGTTTGAAAAAGGCGACGATGCAGTGGTGCTGGTTTCCGGACTGGGTGCAACGCCGGTGATGGAACTGTATATTGTTTTTAACAAAGTGTATGATCTTCTTAAGGAAAAAGGCATCCGGGTATACCGGTCGTATGTTGGCAATTATTTTACCTCCCTTGAAATGATGGGCGTTACCTTAAGCATCATGAAGCTTGATGAAGAACTGAAACAACTGGTGGATGTGGAAGTGGACACCATGGGCATGAAGCAGTTCGGGAGGTAGGAAAATGGACTTTTTTTCGAATGAAAAAGGTGCTAAGATAGTTTTGGACCTTATTGATACCATTCAGCAAAACAAAGCATATCTGAGTGAAATAGACGGTGCGATCGGAGACGGTGATCACGGCATCAACATGAACAAGGGATTTACGATCTGCGGGGAATATCTTGAAGGAAAAAATGCAAATCTGACCGAATCCCTGGAAGTATTGGGAAATGTTCTGTTGACTGAGATCGGCGGCTCAATGGGACCGATCTATGGATCGTTTTTTCTGGAAATGTCCGAAACGCTGGGCAGCCATACAAACATAGATAAAGAGCTCTTTGGCGAAATGATGAAATCCGGGCTGGAAGGGATCCGGGCGCTGGTGCCGACCGATGTGGGCGACAAAACGCTGCTGGATACGCTGATTCCGGCCGTGGAGGCCTATGGGCGCGCCCTGAATGCCCAAATGACATTCAAAGAAGCGCTTAATGCAATGCAAGAGGCCGCCGAGGCAGGCAAGGAATCCACCCGGGACATGGTTGCAAAGGTCGGACGGGCCAGCCGCCTGGGCGAACGCTCCAGAGGGGTTCTGGATGCCGGCGCAACTTCCTGTAATCTGATTGTGCATAGCATGTGCAATACCGTTGACTTTCTCATCTCATAAATATAAATATCAAAAAAGAATAATGTTTGACCTGCAGGTCAGAATGAATAAGAGAAATCTTAAGGAGGAAAACAAATGAAAATCCAAAAAACCTTATTGATTATCGGACTTTGTCTGGTAATGGTATTTGCCATGGCCGCATGTTCTTCATCGCCGGCCGGCGAATCATCCGAGGCCGCTGAGGAATCTGTTGCAGAATCCGCATCTGCAGACAGCGGCGCTTCTGAAAGCACGGTTGCGGAAGGCTCTGTCGATCCATCAACATTAACGGTGGCCGTGTCGCTGGGATGGCTGGAAAATGAGGCCGGCATGCGCCAGAAACAGGGCTATGAAGAAACCTTTAACGAACTGGGAATCACAGATTATTCTTTTGTTGATGCAAACTACGACGCGGTTGTGCAGTCTGAACAGATTGAGGCGATCATTCAGTCGAATCCGGATCTGCTGTTCATCACGCCGTCTGATCCCCAGGGTATTACAGAAGCCACGCAGCATGCAATTGATGCGGGTATTCCGGTGTTCTGCTCGGATGGGACCGTGGAAGGCGTTGACGGGATTATCAGCCAGGTAATTATCGATAATTATTCGGGCGGCTATTCTACCATGGAATATTTGGCGGAACAACTGGATTACAAAGGGAAAATCGGCATGATCGTCTTAGATGCGAACGCCAGCTGGAATCAGCGTGGTGTGGCGGCATACGATGTGCTGGAAAAATATCCCGATATGGAAGTGGTGCAGACATGGTCCTGGGATTCTACAGGCGTGGTGACGCCCAGAATGGCTGTAGACAATTTCCTTACCGCCTGCCCGAACGTAGGCGATCTGGATGCGATATGGTGCGCATGGGACGGCGGATGCTTTGAAGGCATCCAGGCCTGCCAGGCAGCCGGACGCACGGAAATCATTTTTGCCGGATTTGACGGCGGTGAAGAAGCCTGCAACATGATTATGAATGACCCTCAATTTGTGATTTGCAACGCGCCGTGCATTTATTCGCAGGCAAGACAGGTTGTTTTAAATGCAATCGATTACTTGAACGGCGAAGATGTCGAGCAGACAACATATGCCACCAACGTTTCTCTTACGGAAGATACGTTGACTGCCGTTACGTTGGAAGGCGACGAAGAAATTTATGATTATGACAAGCCGGGCATGATTGAAAAATGGAACCTGACGGTAGCGCCCACAATTGAACACTAAAGACCTGCACAGTATTCAGGCGCTTTTGATGTGAGGATATTGCCGCCTCTTTAAAGAGGCGGCAATATCCATTGAAATTTTTAAGTAGGTGATTGTATGTTTGAATTGAAAGCAGCGGGCATGGCTTTAAAAAGAATTGTATTGGGGGAAAAAATATGAGCGAATACCGCTTGGAGATGAAAAGTATAAACAAAACGTTTTTTTCCATGAAGGCGCTGAAGGATGCCGAGTTGAAGCTAAAGCCCGGCGAAGCGCATGCTGTACTGGGAATTAACGGTGCGGGAAAATCAACTCTGATAAAAATCCTATCCGGCATTTATACCAAAGACAGCGGACAGATATTTATTGATGGAGAAGAAGTCTTTATCGGGGATGCACAGGATGCGATGGATTTAGGCATTGCTACCGTATACCAGCACCCTCATCTGGTTTATACGTTTACCGGGTATGAAAATATTTATCTGGGGCAGGAATCCCCGGGAAAAAAGAATATAGGGAAAGTCGACCGGGAAGATATGAAGAAACGGGCTCTGGCCCTGCTTAAAGAATATGATATACACCTGGATATAACAAAAATGGTCGGAGATATGAAACCGGTTGAAAAGGAAATGGTTGCTGTTTTAAGCGCGCTTTCCAAAAATTCCAAGATATTGATTTTAGATGAGCCGACTTCCATTCTGACTGAAACGGAAACCAAAATTCTTTTTGGCTTGATTAAACAGCTCAAAAAGAAGGGCGTTTCCATCATTTTTGTTACGCACCGGCTGGACGAAGTAAATGAAATCTGTGATGAAATTACGGTTTACAGGGACGGAATGAACGTAACTTCTCTGCGGGTGGGAGACGGGCTGGACGCTTCTTATATTGCGGAACTGATGCTGGGAAAAAGAATGGAGGCCCTGTATCCGCCTAAGGTATGCAATCCTCTGCCTGAAATTGTGCTGGAAACAAAAGCACTTTCCTTAAGGGGACGGTTTGAGGGCATTGATCTTATTGCCAGAAGAGGAGAGGTTCTGGGGGTCTTCGGCTTGGTCGGTTCCGGGATCGACGAACTTTCAAAAGTGCTGTTCGGAGCGGTTAAGCATACAAAGGGCGAAGTCTTTTTGAACGGGAAGCCGGTGGCGTTTAAGTCTCCGAAAGACGCTATTAAAAAAGGAGTTTTTTTAATACCGGGCGACAGGCAGACGGAAGGGTATGTGGCGGACCAAAGCATAGCCAGCAACATCACGATGGCAAAGATCGATAAAATCAGTTATAAATTTATGGGCCTGCTGAATATGAGGAAAAAGAAGGAAGACGCGCTTACGATGATTGAGCGTCTGTCCATTGCAACAACAAATGAAAAGAAAGCGGCATCCTGCCTTTCGGGTGGAAACCAGCAGAAAGTTGTTGTAGGCAAAGGGTTATATTCCGATGCGGATATCTATATTTTCTGCGAGCCGACGGTGGGCGTTGACGTGGGCGCCAAATACAGTATTTATGAAATCATGAGAGAGCTTTCACAGCAACATGTAGTCATTCTGATTTCTTCCGATATCGAGGAAGTGTTCGGCATGGCGGACCGTGTTATGATATTGAATCAAGGCAAGGTAACCATGGAAGCTGAGGGCGATGAGTTTGACCTTAACTCCATGCTGGTACATGCTGTTTCTGCGGTATAGCGTTTTAAAACCAATGAATTGAGGAGGAATACAGACAATGTCTACAAAAGTGGAGCAAAAAGATAGAAGCTATATCACAAAAATATGCTTTGCAGCTATTTTTGCCGGCGTGATTATCATTTTTGCATGTTTGAATCAGAATTTTTTTACTCCGAATAACTTTTTGACCATTTTAAAGCATGTCTCAGTGGTTGCGATTGCTGCGCTTGGTCTTACGTTTGTTATTTCGGTTGGACATACGGATATTTCGTTTTATTTGATCGCCTGTTTTTCGGCAATGCTGATGTCGTGGCTGATTCAGTTGGGGTTTGGTGCGATTCCGGCCATATTGATCGGGCTGGCCGGCGCGGTTGCCTTTGGACTGGCTTCGGGTATAGCGGTTGGCGTGGCTAAACTGCCGGATATTATTATCACCATTGCCATCGGGTCAATCGCTTTCGGATGTGCGTACTTATTCAGTGAGGGCATGAAGATTTATGACAATTTCAAAACATCGGGCATCAGTTTTTTGAACGACGGTTCGGTAGGAGGGATCCCGACGCCGGTATTTTTGATGATCGTATTGTTTGCCGTCTGCTATCTTATACTTGAAAGGACCAAGATAGGGACCTTTTTTTACGCAACCGGATCCAACAGCGTGGCGGCACGTTTTTCCGGCATCAATGTTACCCTGATTATAGTATCCGCCTTTGTGATCTGTGTAGTGCTGGCCTCTTTTGCGGGAATGGTGAATACGGCTTCCAAAGGAAACGGAGAAGTCAAGACGGCGCTTACCTTTCTGATGCCCTGCTATACGGCGGTGTTCATAGGGAATGCGATCTTTAAACGCCCGTGCGTGCTCGGGACATTTTTAGGAGCGTTGCTGGTTCAGATCTTATCCAACGGATTTACGATCATCAACCTGCCGTATTATATCGGCGATCTGGTGACAAGCACCATGTTGATTGTTGCCCTTTTAATCTCGGTGATCAACGTATCGGGAGGCGGAAAACAAAAACGAATAAAAGGGTGTGCGCCTAAAAAGCAGCATTCGATGGAAGGGAGTGTTGGACAATGAGCGGCATGGGCAGCGTAATAAAAAGCAAATCACAGGGCAGGCTGAAAGCGGTACTCACAAACTATTTATTGCTTTTTATCCTTGCGATCATCTTTATTGTATTTTCCATCGTATTGCAGGATACATATCCGACACAAAGCAATATCATGACATTTTTACGCCAGGGCAGCATTTATGGCTCTATTATCCTGGGCGTAACCTGGGTGTTGGCCGCAGATGAGATGGATGTTTCTTTCCCGGATATTGCGGCTTTTTCCAGTGTCCTGACAGCGGTATTGATGAACAACGGAATGTCTATAGATGTGGCGGCGTTCATTTCAATTGGATGCGGGGCGCTTTTTGGTATACTGAACGGAGTTTTGGTAACAAAATTCAAGCTGAAGTCTCTTATTGTGACTATTGCCGTTTCGGGTGTCGCAAAGGCCATGGCTCTTATTTTGGGCGTCGGGACAACGGTTCCGATTCAAAAAGCCGAAGGAACGATGTTCTATTCTATTATCTGGGGAGATTTCTTCGGCGTTCCGGTAATCTTTATTGCCGTCGTGATTATGGTTATCGTAATGATGATCGTACAGGAAAGAACAAAGTTCGGCCAATATATCTATGCAATAGGAGACAATAAGGAAGCTGCGGAAGTTGCGGGTATTAATATTAATTCCATACTGCGCAAAGTTTTTGTCATTTCCGGCGTGTTTGCCGCTTTTGGTGGCGTTATGCTTATGCTGATGGTGAATTCAGGCCAGCCGACAATCGGCTCCACCATTTTTCTGGATTCATTTACAAAGCTTTTCTTAGGTGCAATGCTGTTTAAGATTGGCAAAACAAATGTATTTGGAACGCTGGTCGGGGCCATATTGCTGGCGATGCTGGTGAACGGCCTGACACAGCTTGGAACACCGTCTTATATTTCACAGATCGTGACGGGCGCGTTGCTGATCGTCGGTGTGACTATTACAAGTTTGCTTAAGAGAAGGCGCCAGCACGCACTCATGCTGAACGCCTGAGGAGCTGAAAAACAAAAAAATGGCGCCAGCAGTAAGACCCCAAAAATAAGAAGATCACTTTTTGGATAGACCGGCGGTGAATGCTGTCGGTCTATTAAAGGTGTAAAAATCAAAACAGGGTCTTCATTACCGCTTATATTGGACGAACTATACAACCGGGGGATAAACGATGAAGAAAGAAAACGAAGGACGGGTATTTGCAAAGGATCTGAGCCAAATGATCGATGCGTCCGTATTAAAAAGAGACGCATCATATGAAGATATTCATTCACTGATCGGCGCCTGCAAAAAATACGGATTTGTTTCTGCATTTTCCTGGCCGCCCTATATGGGTTTTTTATGTTATGCGCTCAAAGAGACAAAGACAAAAGTAGGTGGAGTGGTCAGTTTTCCGTCCGGACAGGAGCCGACGGAGATCAAAACCGCACAGACCAGGTATGCCCTTAATATGGGCGCGCAGGAGATAGACATGGTGATGAATCTGGGCTGGCTGAAGTCTAAAAAATACGGCGATGTGATACTGGATATTCAATTGGTGAAGAAGGCGTGTAACCGTACGCCGTTAAAAGTGATTATCGAAGCGCCAATGCTCTTAAGCGAGCAGATTGTGGATGCATGCAAATGTGCGGTGGATGGCGGCGCAGATTTTGTAAAAAGCGGTTCCGGGTTTTGCGCAGAGCCGACTACCGTGTCGCATATAGAGCTTATGAAGAAAACGGTGGGGGAACAAGCCGGGCTGAAAGCAGCGGGGGGCGTGCAGGATTTAAATACGGTGATCCGAATGTATGAGAGGGGCGTTGACCGGTTTGGAATCGGTCTTGAATCGGCCGTAAAAATTATGGAGGAGGCGCGGGGCATTCCCGAAGGGATCGATCCGGGAAAAACGGCTTAAAAAGTCCGGGGAGGCGTTTATATTTGGCACATTTAAAAGACCATGCAGGTTTTCTGCATGGTCTTTTAAATGTGCGTACGGATCATTTTATAGAAAGAATTTGCAAAAAACAAGACAAAAGTGCAATACAGGGATGAGGCGTTGGGATAAAATATGAATAGTAGATATAGTCTACTATATGATTTGATACGCTATTTTGCGGGGATGAAAATGAAAAACATTGTTTTAGACTGCGACAATACCTTTGGAATTGTAGGCTGCGATGTAGACGACGGCCTGGCGCTGCTTTACCTTCTGGGAAGGGAAGACGTGAACCTTGTGGGCATTACCTGTACGTATGGAAACAGCAATGTGGATACGGTTTATGAAAACACAAAAACCATGATGGCACGGCTGGGCTGCGGCCTGCCCGTGCTGAAAGGGAGCGCGTCTCCCGGTCCGGGCGGCAGCGCGGCGGCTGATTTTCTTCTTCAGGAGGCACAAAAGCATAGGGGGGATCTGTGCCTGCTGGCAACCGGCAGTCTCACCAATCTGCGGCATGCTTACGAACAGGACAGGCGTTTTTTTAAAAAAATAAGCGAAACGGCCCTGATGGGCGGGGTGACCCGGCCGTTGTGTATGGAGGGCTGTGATGTGGATGAACTGAATTTTTCCAGTGATCCGGCGGCGGCACTGTGCGTTTTGCAAAATGCGCCGAATCTGCAGATTGCCACCGGAAACAACTGTCTTCCCGCCTTCTTTTCCCGGGAAGTATATGAACGGAGGCTCAAAAGATCTCTTTTGCCCATCGCCCGGTATATTTACGATAAAACAGCCTACTGGTACGAGCATATGGCCTGCCGCGGTGCAGATGGATTTTACAACTGGGATGTGGTGGCCGCCGCGGCGCTTACGGAAAAGGAACTGTTTTGGGAACGTGAAACACTCATCACCCCGACGGCGGCTTCGCTGGCACAAGGGAACCTTTTGGGCAGCGGAGAAAAAATAACGGTGAATCTTCCTGTGATCCAAAACCCGGAAGTGTTTGAGCAGCATGTATATGAAACGTATCTTAAAGTAGAGATGAAAGAGGATGTGAAAAATGAAAACAGCAAAACAGTTTGAGGAGATTATGGATAAGGCATTTAGGGGTATCCCCCTGGAGCGCGCGGACTGCAAATACCTTCTTTCCTTCCCCGAAGAAGGGCTTGAAGCCGGACTGCTGCGGGCGGCGGCATCCGCTATCCTGCGTGGAAAAAATGACAATTCGGCGATCATTTTAGGGCAAATCGGCGTCGATATCGCGCCTTGCCCGGGCGGATGCAGGTTTTGCACCTTCGGAGACGGGCATACCCGTTTTACAGCTTCCCGTTTGAGCCATGAAGAGCTGGAAGGGAAGATGGAGGATTTTTGCCGTTACGGCGATCTGTACGGTCTGTATCTGATGACGATGCACGAGTATGATTTGGATCATTTCTTAAAAATTGTTGAAACGGCCCGGCGCATTGCGCCCAAAACCACGCAGATATGGGCCAATGTGGGCGATTCGCCTTTAGAGGCATACCGGGAGATGCGTAGCGCCGGGGTGACCGGGGTGTACCATGTTTGCCGGATCGGGGAAGGAGTGGATACCGATCTTAGACCCGAGGACCGAATCCAAAGTATGGAAAACGCGCTGGATGCGGGGCTGGAGCTGTATACCTGCTGTGAACCGATCGGCCCGGAGCATACGGTAGAACAACTGGTGGATAATATCTTCATCGGAGTCGAGATGGGCATTACGCAGCATGCTGCCATGCGCCGGGTCGCAGTGCCCGGCGCACCCATGGCTCGGTATGGGCAGATCAGCGAACTTCGGCTTGCACAGATTGTGGCGGCGATCTCCCTTTGTACGGCCACAGTGCCCACCATGGCTTACATGGGCGTTCATGAACCCAACGAACTGAGCTATGCGGCGGGTGCAAACATTATTACCGCCGAGACGGGCGCAAATCCGCGCGACAATACGGGCGACACATCAAAAAACCGGGGGATGGATATGGCAGACTGCCGGAGAATGCTTTTTGAATGCGGATTTTCAAACATACGGCGCGGAGATGAAAGCAAGATCCCTATTGATTTTGACTATCTTGTAAAAACAGATTCCATCTAGAAAGGACGACAGATTATGATGAAAAAAATATGGATATGGCTGACGGCAACCGTAATGATGGCAGGATTGCTGGCCGGATGCGCAGCGTCCGGAACGGCAGAGACGTTTGATCCGTCTGCCGATTTTGATGCAATCAAGTCTCAGGCGGAAGGCACCACCGTTACTTTTTACGGATGGGGAGGCGATGAACAGCGTAATACCTGGTTGGATACGGTGGTAACGCCGGAGGTAAAAGAAAAATACGGCATTACGCTTGTGCGCGTGCCTATGGATATCGACCAGATACTGGCCAAACTGACAGCCGAAAAACAGGCCGGGGAAGAAAAGGGATCGGTAGATATGATATGGATCAACGGGGAAAATTTTTATTCCGCGCGTGAAAACGGTCTGCTTTTCGGCCCGTTTGCGCAATACCTGCCGAATTACCAGACGTATGTGGACGCAGACGCAGATGAAAATCAACTGGATTTCGGGTACCCCATAGACGGTTATGAAGCGCCTTACAGCAAAGCGCAGATGGTGTTGATTGCCGACGGCGCAAAAACGCCCGAAATGCCGGCCAATACCGCCGAATTGCTGGAATTTGCAAAAAAGTATCCGGGGCAGGTTTCCTATCCCGCGCCGCCCGATTTTACAGGGAGCGCTTTTGTACGGAATGTGATTTACGATATCGTGGGGTATGAAGTCTTTACGGATATGGAAGCGGATAAGGAGACGGTGCGCGAAGCAGTGATGCCGGCCATGGAATATTTGAGGACGTTAAATCCGTATTTATGGAACGAAGGCAAAACCTTTCCGGCAACATCCACTGAAGCGGACAATATGTTTGCAGACGGCGAACTTCTTCTCAGCATGAGTTACAACCCGTATTCGGTGGCGGTCAACATTGAAAAAGGGATTTATCCGGATACCGCCCGTTCGTTTTTGTTTGACAGCGGAACGATCGGCAACACCAATTATATTGCGATTGCGGACAATTCTCAAAACAAGGCGGGCGCAATGATCGTGATCAACGAACTTTTGTCTGCCGGGATGCAGTTAAGCCAATATACCGATCTTAAAGCGCTGCCGGTGCTGGACGAAACGAAGCTGAGCGATACTGAAAAAGCGCTTTTTGAAGCGGTGGATACCGGTGAGGGAACCATTTCCCAAAGCGGTCTTTTATCGGCCCGTCTGCCCGAGATGCCATCTTCGCTCATTCCGCTGATTGAAGAAATATGGGAAGAAGAGGTTGTGGGCCGGTAGTTTTTGTAGAATCAAAAAACCTGCCGTGGTTTTGAAAGGAGGCGCGTCCGTGAGAAAAAAGATCCCCGTTATTTTGATTTTGCCTGCGGCCTTTCTTGGCGCGTTGCTCCTTTTGAGTATGGGAAGCACGCTTGTTGAAAGCTTTGGGTATATCCCGGCACTGGGCCTGTACGACGTTACGCTTTCCTATTATGCAGAGGTTTTTAGGGAGCCGCAGTTTGTGGATTCCATCACTTTAAGTCTTTTTATTGCCGCGGTCTCTTCGCTGATTGCGGCGGCGGGCGGCACCGCGCTGGCCGCGGCCCTGGTCTCCTCTAACGGGGGCAGGCGGGTGGCCGAACGCCTGGTCCGGCTGCCCATACTGGTGCCGCACACAGTGGTCGCCCTCTTTATGATCATGCTGTTTTCACAAAGCGGGCTTATATCCCGCGCATTGTTTTTGGCTGGGCTGACCGGCGGGCAAAGCGACTTTCCCTCCGTGCTGTTCAGCGCGAACAGCACGGGCATCATTATGGCGTATGCGTGGAAGGAGATTCCTTTTGTAGCGTATTTTACGCTGGCATTGATGCTGTCGGTCAGCCGAACGCTGGGGGAGGCGGCCCAAAACCTGGGTGCAAGCCGCATTAAGACCTTTGTGAACGTTACGCTGCCGCTTTGCATGCCTGCTGTGAAGAAAGCGTTTCTTATTATATTTGCATTTTCTCTGGGGGCTTACGAATTGCCGTATCTGCTGGGCGCAACGCTGCCCCGGGCCCTGCCCGTGCAGGCGTATATTGAATATGTGAACCCGGATCTGCAAAACCGGCCGTATGCAATGGCTCTGAGCGGCGTTTTGCTGCTTATTTCTCTTGGAGCGGCGTTCGTATACTACCGGCAGGTCAAAAAAGAACTGGAAGGGGGCGGCCTGCATGTATGACAAAAAGAGAAGTCTGTTTCGCGTTTTTCTACCGCTGGCCGGATTGGCCATTATATTGCCGCTGGCCGTGCTGGCCTTCTGGAGTATAGCCGGGAGGTGGGCGTGGCCGAACCTTTTCCCCGAGAGCTTTTCGCTGCGCGCGTATGCGGGATTGTTTGCGCCCTATTCGGATGCTTTTGCTGTGTTGCTGTCCAGTGTAGCGCTTTCTTTGGCGGTTGCCGCGCTGTCTGCGCTGGTTGGCGCTATGACTGCGCGTGCGCTGGTATTATATGATTTTCCCGGAAAAAAACTGCTTGCGCTGGGGAGCATACTGCCCGTTATTGTTCCGGCAACTGCCTTTGCCATGGGAGCAGGCGTGCTTTTTATCCGTATGGGACTGGCAGATACGCTGGCCGGCGTTATTATAGTACACACTTTATATGCGCTTCCCTACACCGTGAATATTATGCTGGACGTGACACGGGCGGCGGGAGATAAGCTGGAGCGGCAGGCCCAGGTGCTGGGGGCGACGCCCGGACGGGCTTTTTGGTATGCAACCTTGCCCCGGATACTGCCGGGACTTCTTTCTTCCGCCAGTATGGGGTATATTATTTCTTTCAGCCAGTATTTTTTAACGTTGATGATCGGGGGCGGTAAGGTGGTCAACTTTGCGGTGGTGTTGTTGCCCCTGGTACAGGGCGGAGACCGGAGCGTGGCCGCTGCTTACGCATTGGTGTTTGTGCTTTCTTCCCTGCTGGTGTTTGCCTTGTTTGAGACGCTGGCTAAAAAATTTACGCCCGGCGGTACGGGACAAAATAACGGAGGCGCGTATGGGACTCGTTCTTAATGACGTGTCTGTCCGCCTTGGCGGACAGAGCATTTTAAACGGCGTGAATATGCAGGTAAAGGACGGGGAATTTGTTTCTTTGCTAGGCGTTTCGGGCAGTGGAAAAAGCACGCTGCTTCAAACGGTTGCGGGAATCATCCCGCCGTCGGGCGGATCGATCTTGCTGGGGGGCGTGAGCACAGAGAGCATGCCTCCGCATAAAAGAGGCGCGGTGATCGTGTTTCAGGATATCCGGCTGTTTCCGCATATGAATACGGCCGAAAATATTGCGTTTCCTTTAAAAATGAAAGGGATACCGAGAGCGGAGCGCATGGCCGTGTCTTCGCGCCTTTTAAGCAGGGTACGGCTGGAAGGATTTGAAAAACGCATGCCGCACGAAATGTCCGGCGGTCAAATGCAGCGGGTTGCACTGGCGAGGGCGCTTGCAGCCGCGCCCAATGTATTGCTTTTGGATGAACCTTTTTCCAGTCTTGATGAAAATTTGCGTAGGGAAATGAGGGAACTGGTGCGCGACCTGCATCGTGAATTTTCCATGACTACCATGCTGGTTACCCATGACCGGGAGGAAGCGCTGATGCTTTCCGAACGTATTGCGCTTATCCGGGAAGGAAACGTGCTGCAATACGACACGCCCAAAAACATTTTTGAAAAGCCTCTCTGTCCGGAAGTTGCCGAATATTTCGGAGAGGCTGTCTACCTGCCGGGCAGGGTTTCGGATGGGGTTTTTAAAAGTGCGTTTGTGCATTTTGCAACCGACCTTCCGGACGGAGCCTACCGCGCAATGGTGCGCCCCTCGGCCGTCAGCATTACGGGCGCCGACGCCGCGGGATTTAAGATCCTCTCAGCGGCTTACCAGGGAGAGCGTTATGAAGTGCTTCTGGAAAAAGATGATCCGGCTATGCGCCTCATCCTGCGGCCGGAAGACTTAAAGGGCCTAAGCCCCGGCCAAAGGGCGGGACTTGATTTTGACGCGGCAAAAGCTGTTTTGTTTAAAAATGAGTGATATAAATGATATAATGGTATAAAACAGGCAGGGAGGGCTTATGATGGCCGGAAAAATCGAGGTACAAAACGGGAAAATCAAATGTTCCTGCCGGGGAGACAACCTGGAAAAATTCATTCAGCCGAATATCCTGGCAATTCTGATGCAGGGCGACCTGCACGGATATTTAATTATCCAGCAGCTTGAGCAAAAAAGTTTTTTAAAAGGGGATACGCTGGATAATGCAGGCGTATACCGTACACTGAAAAATATGGAGTTAAAAGGCCTCATCCGTTCGGATTGGGATGTTGGAGGCGCGGGCGCGGCAAAGCGGGTGTACGCCATTACCGCCGCAGGCAGGGACTGCCTTGGAAACTGGCTTTGTACGCTGGAAGATTACAGCTTAAAGCTGAAAGCGATCATTGAAGAAATCAAAAAAGTGCTGGGCTAATTCTCTGAATCCCGTTTGCGACAAACGTTTCGTATGCGGGCTGCCCAAGGCGCCTGAAACTTTTTTAGGCTGGGCAGAAAAGCAATAGTATAAGATTGTACAAAAAAATAGAAAATAATGCATGACGAACCCGCCGGAGCGGGGTAGCATTAAACGTGAAAAGGCCGGCTTTGCACAGGAGAGTGGCAATCGGCCGCCTTTTGTTTTCAGGGTTCATGCTTGCGTTGATTTTATTTTCGATCTGCACTATAATGAACCTACAAATAAATAATGTTCAATACAGGTGCTTTGGGCTTAAAAAGGGAAGCGGGTGAGAATCCCGCACAGGGCCGCTACTGTGATTGCGCTGCGCGCATAAGTCAGGTTACTTGCCGTATTGCTGAATGATGACCCCACGGGATTCTGAGGTGTTCAGTTTGCATATACTTATATATGTAAAGCGTTTTCCGGTGGAAAACGCTTTTTGTTTTTTTATAAAAAAACTGTGTCAAAAACATATGAAACCGGTCCCGGGAAAGATAAGGAAAAGAGTATGGAAGCGCCGTTTGTGATAAAAGCGCATAAAAAACTGAGATGCGGGTATACCACCGGCACCTGTGCGGCGGCGGCGGCGCGGGCGGCGGCAAAAATGCTGCTTGGGGAGGAAGATCTGCAGGAGGTATGCGTTACGACCCCGTCGGGATGCCGGGCCTGTTTTGCGGTGGAACATGTGCAAAAGGAAGGCGAGTCGGTGCGTTGTGCGGTAAAAAAAGACAGCGGGGACGACCCGGATGTAACGGACGGCGTTTATATTTTTGCCAATGTCTGCAAAACGGACGGCAGCGTGTTTTCCGTTGACGGCGGCACCGGCGTCGGCCGGGTGACACAAAAAGGGCTTTCTTGTCCCGTCGGAAGCGCGGCAATCAATCCCGTGCCCCGGGCTATGATAGAAAAGGAAGTGCGGGATGTATGCGGGTCGTATGGGTACGGGGGCGGGATCGCTGTGGAGATTTACGTTCCGGATGGTGAGAAAATTGCCCGCCGGACTTTTAACGGACGTTTGGGGATCCGCGGCGGCATATCCATCCTCGGAACAAGCGGCTTGGTCGAACCGATGAGCGAGCAGGCGCTGGTGGATTCCATATTTCTTGAGATGGATATGATGAATGCGCGCGGAGCCAAAACCATTGCGCTGACTCCCGGAAATTACGGAGAAGCATTTTTGACCGGATACGCGCATATTCCGGATGAAAAGATACTCAAATGCAGTAATTTTATTGGCGAGGCGCTGGACCATGCCCTGGATACCGGCGTGCGTGAAATCTTGCTGGCGGGGCATATTGGCAAAATGGTAAAGCTTGCGGGCGGCATTATGAATACGCATTCCAAATATGCGGATTGCCGGATGGAAATCTTGTCCGCCTATGCTGCGCTTTGCGGCGCAAAACGGGAGACGTTGGAAGAACTGATTGGATGCATAACGGTGGATGCGGCCATCGAGATTCTTTTGAAAGAAAAATTGCTTACAGCAACGCTGGAGCGGGTAATGGAGCGGATTGAATTTCATATAGCGGCAAGGCTTGAGCATTCGGTGCGCTTTGGCGTTTTGGTTTTTTCGGACAGGTACGGCCTGCTGGGAAAAACGGCGGATGCGGATGTCCTGGCCCAAAATCTGCAGGCGGGAGGAAAAGACTGATGGCGGGAAAACTGTACGGCGTAGGCGTGGGGCCCGGAGACCCGGAATTAATGACGCTGAAAGCCTTTAAAACAATACAGGAATGCGGCGTGATCGCCGTGCCGGATACCGGTGCGGCGGAGAAAACGGCTTTTTTGATTGCGCAGGACGCGGGCCTTGATATGGCGGGAAAAACGCTGCTCACGCTATCCATGCCCATGACGCGCGATCAGGCTGCACTTGCAGCCTGCCACCGTCAGGCTGCTAAAGAAATTGCAGGAAATCTTAGCGGCGGCCGGGACGTAGCTTTTTTGACGCTGGGTGATCCTACGGTTTATTCCACTTATATGTATATACATAAAAACATTGTCCGGATGGGCTATGCAGCCGAAATTATTCCCGGCGTCCCTTCTTTTTGCGCGGCGGCGGCTCGGCTCGGCGTCCCGCTGGCGGAGGGCGGGCAGGCCCTTCATGTGATCCCCGCCTCCTACGGCGGAGCCGAGGGCGGCCTGGAACTTCCGGGAACAAAGGTGTTTATGAAAAGCGGGAAAGCATTTGTGAAAATGAAAGAAATCCTTGAAAAAACAGGGAGGCTTAGGGCCGCGAAAGCGGTTCAGCGCTGCGGAATGCGCCAAGAGAGAGTATGGCAGGATATGGCGTCGGCCGATGCGGACGCAAGTTATTTTTCTATTATTATAGTAAAGGATGAAGAGTAAAGTATGGTATTTTTTGTGGGAGCGGGTCCGGGAGATCCGGATCTGATAACGCTGCGCGGTCAAACGCTTGTGCGGCAGGCGGATGTGATCATTTATGCCGGATCGCTGGTTAATCCGGCGCTTTTAAAAGATGCAAAAAGCGGGTGTGCAATTTATGACAGCGCCGCCATGACACTGCCCGGTGTCCTGAAGGTAATGAAAGAAGCGGAAAAAGGCGGAAAGAGCACCGTTCGCCTGCATACGGGGGATTCCTCCATTTACGGTGCGGTGCGCGAGCAGATGGATGCGCTTCAGGGGGAGGGAATCCCTTTTGAAGTGGTGCCCGGCGTAAGCTCGTTTTGCGGTGCGGCGGCTGCGATGAAGGCGGAGTATACACTGCCGGGAGTTTCCCAGACGGTTATTATTACGCGCAAGGCCGGGAGAACGCCGGTGCCCGGGGAAGAATCGGTTGCAAAGCTGGCTGCGCATGGGGCGACTATGGTTATATTTTTGAGCGCAGGTATGACCAAAGAGCTGCAGGAAGAGCTGCTGGCCGGCGGGTATCCGGCGGATACGCCCGCTGCAATTGTGTACAAAGCAACCTGGCCTGACGAAAAAATTTTTTATTGCACGATAGGCAATTTGCACCAGACGGCGCAAGAAAACGGAATACGCAAAACGGCGCTTATTACCGTAGGCGGGTTTTTGGGCGGCAGATATAAAAAATCGCGCCTGTACGACGCTTCTTTTACGCATGAATACAGAAAGGGGAGCCGGTGAAGATTGCGGTGGCCGCGTTTACCCGGCAAGGTGCGGCGCTCTGCAAAAAGGTTTGTCGGGCGCTCGGCGGAGAAAAAATCAGCTGCAGGGGTTTTGCGCCTTTAAAATACGCAGATGGACTGGCGGCGCTTTCACCCTCTTTGCGGGAATGGAGCAAAGAGGCGTTTTATACATACGACGGAATCGTTTTTATAGCGGCCTGCGGGATTGCCGTGCGGGCCGTAGCGCCTTATATACAAAACAAGACAAGTGATCCTGCGGTGGTCGTTTTGGATGAGGGAGGAAATTTTGCAGTGGCGCTGTTGTCCGGGCATATCGGCGGCGCGAATGCGCTTGCCCGGAAAGTTGCGCACGCGGCGGGCGCGCAGCCGGTGATCACGACTGCAACGGACATCAGGGGGGTTTTTGCGGCGGATGAATGGGCGGAGAGAAACAATATGGCCGTGGTCAATCCCGGGAAGATCAAAACGGTTTCGGCCGCTCTTCTCGAAGGGGAAAAAGTAGGTTTTGCAAGTGCGTTTCCTCTCAAAGGGCCTCTGCCTGCCGGATTTTTAAGCGGTTGTGGTTCAAAGGTGGGGATCTTTGTTTCCCTTGCAAACAGGGAGCCTCCGTTTCAAGAAACGTTGCATCTGGCGCCGCGTATACTGCATGTCGGGCTCGGCTGCCGGCGGGGGACAGGCAAAGAGGAGATTGAAGCGGCGGTCCTTGCAGCGTTGGAAAAGTGCGGGTATCCCGCGGGCGCGCTTGCGGGGGTGGCGTCCATCGCACTGAAAAAGAAAGAAGAAGGCATCCTGTTGTTTGCTGAAAAATACAGTCTTCCGTTAAAATTTTTCCCGGCAAAAACGCTCCTCGGCCTTCCGGGCGTATTTAGCGAATCCGCGTATGTCAGGCAGGTGACGGGCGTGGGCTGCGTTTGCGAACGCGCGGCCTGCGCATCCGCGGGACAGGGCAGGCTTCTCGCGGGGAAAACCGTCTTTGGACCGGTGACGGTTGCGTTTGCGGCTGAAGAGTGGGGGATTCGTTTTGAATATTGAAATGGCCGGCATAGACTGGAGCAGAGCGCCGGTAGATGTACGCGCAAAATTTTATCTTAGCCAGGGCAGGAGAGCGTCGGCCTTAAAAAAGATCCGCGATACATATTTGCCGGACGGGTGTATGCTCATTTGTACGCGAAGCCGTACGGAATTGTGGGTGAGAGGAAAGACCACAGCAAGCCTGCCGGATATCCTGTGCGAAGCCGCCGGTGTAAAAGAAAAGCCGGAGGAATCCTGTTTTGTCCGGCAGGAGGGCCTTTTGGCGATCCGGTATCTGTTTCATCTGGCCTGCGGTTTTCAGTCTATGGTGTTTGCAGAAGATAAAATACTCGAACAGGTAAGAGATTCGCTTGCATTTGCAAAAGCGCTGAAGTGCACCGATGTTTTGATGGAAAGGTTTTTTTGGGCTGCGGCCGGCGCCGCCCAAAAAGTAAAAACAAACGTCCGCCTCAGCCGTTTGGACTGTTCCGTAGCTGAACGGACGGTCCGCATTTTAAGAGAAACCTGGGGAGAATTAAGCGGAACCAGGGTACTGGTCATAGGCGCCGGTGAAGACGCGGCGGGCACTGCGGCAGCGTCTTTGTTGTTCGGGGAAGGCGCGGAGGTTTGCATGGCGGTTTTGCCGGAACAAGGAGAAGTAGAGACATTGCCTGCGTCCTGCCGCGGCATTGCTTATGCGGAGCGGCATGCATGTGCAGAAAAATCGGATATTGTGGTCAACGCTATCCCGGGCCCACCCTTTACGCTGCGCAATAACGAGTATATAAAAGACGGGCGCAGGAGGCTTTTGGTGGATCTTGCAGTTCCAAGAGGCATTGAGCCTTCTGTTGGACGGGCTGGGGGAACATTGTTGTTTGATATGGACGCGCTGGGCGCGCAGGAAGCGGGAAACAGGTGCGGCCGGGAAGAAGCCGAGAAGATTATTGAAGAACATATTGATAAATTTCTGGACTGGTATTATTTTAAGGATCTTTCTTTAGAGATTGAAGAAATCAGCCGGATAACAGCGCAAGATACCCTGCTGAGAGCAGATATTGCTTTTAAGCGGATCGCTGTGGATGAAGAAAGCCGGGAACTGCTGCGCAGGACTGTGCAGTCTGCTTCCAAAAATGCAGTGAGCAGCCTGATTTACGGACTGAAGAGAAAAATGCCCCGGGATGCGGTGCATGCATGCGTAAAAGGGCTCAAATCTTCGGCAACCAAACCAAGGGAGGACGAAAGGTGAAGATTTTTGTTGTGGGACTGGGGCCGGGATCGGCGGAACAGATGTCTGCACAAGCGGTGTCTGCGCTTTTGAAAAGCGATGTGATTATCGGCTATAAGGCATACATTGAACTCATCCGCAAGCGCTTTCCGGATAAACGGATGGTAGAAGGAAATATGAGAGAGGAAGCCGGGCGATGCGTAGCGGCTTTGCGTGAAGCGAAGGCCGGGCATACCGTGTCCCTGGTGTGCAGCGGCGATGCCGGGATCTATGGAATGGCTTCCCTGATGCTGGAAACGGCTCAAAACAATCCGGAGGTGGAAATTCAGGTGGTTGCGGGCATTACCGCGGCAGCCAGCGGCAGCGCTTTGCTGGGCGCGCCGCTCGGCAATGATTTTGCCGTGGTGAGTTTAAGCGATCTGCTTACGCCCTGGCCGGTGATAGAAAAAAGGCTCTCGGCGGCGGCGCAGGCCGGATTTGCGCTCTGCCTTTATAATCCTGCCAGCCACCAGCGGAGCGGACATTTAAAAAAAGCCTGCACGATCCTGCTCCGGCATCTTTCTCCCGAAACGGTTTGCGGCATTGCACAAAATATAGGCAGGGAGGGCGAAAATTTCAGCGTGCTGACTTTGGATCGTTTGAAAGATACCCGGGCGGATATGTTTTGTACCGTTTTTATCGGCAATCAAAGCACCCGGAATCAAAGCGGCCGTATGGTGACGCCGCGGGGATATAAAAATGGATAAGGTGCTTTTGTTTGCAGGAACGACGGAAGGGCGTATCCTGGCCGATTATTTGCAGGACCGGGGAATACCGGTGCTTGCCTGCGTGGCAACGGAATACGGAAAAGAGATGATTCCCGAAGAGCCGGGGAGGGAAGTCGTTGCCGGCCGGCTCGGCGCGGAGGAAATGGCGCTGAAAATGGAAGGGTGTGGCCGGGTAGTGGATGCAACGCATCCATATGCAAGCGAAGTTTCAAAAAATATACGGGCCGCCTGCCAAAAATGCGGCAAACAATATATACGTGTCTTGCGCGGCCGTGAGAAACCGGATGGCTGTGTTTTTACGGCGGATGCGCGTGCTGCCGCCGAATATCTTGCAAAGACACGGGGCAACATCCTGCTCACAACCGGTAGCAAGGATATTGATTGCTACACGTGTTTGCCGGATTTTGAAGACAGGCTGTATGTACGGGTATTGCCCGATGCGCAGACGGTGGCGGATGTAAAGGCGCTTGGGATTCCGGCCGGACATATTATCGGCATGCAGGGACCTTTTTGCGAGGAACTCAACTATGCGATGATCCGGCAGACCGGCGCGGAGTATCTTGTTACCAAGGAATCCGGACGGGAAGGCGGCTTCCTGGAAAAAAAAGAAGCGGCACAAAAAGCGGGGGCGGTCCTGCTGGTAATCGGGCGTCCGCAGGAAAGCGGCGGCATGACGCTTGGAGAGGTGAAGGCGCTGTTTGCGGGCCGGGACATGCCGTGTGAGGACAAAAGGCATGTGTCCATTATTGGGTGCGGAATGGGCAGTGCGCGCACCCTGACCGAAGAAGCGGCGCGGGCAATGGAAGGCTGCGATTGCCTGATTGGCTCCAAACGGCTTCTGGAGGGGCAAACACGCGGCGCGCTGTTTGCCTGCACGCGAAACGAAGAAATTATAAAAGTCATTCGGGAAAACACGCAGTATGTACGGGTGGGCGTACTGGTTTCGGGTGATCCCGGATTTTTCAGCGCCGCCAAGGTTCTTACAGAGGCGCTCGCAGAGTATGATATTTCTGTTTTTTGCGGGGTGAGCAGTCTTTCATATTTTTGCGCAAAAATCAAAACTTCCTGGGAAGATGCCGCTGTCATCAGCGCGCACGGGCGTACGGCCGATGTTGGAGCGGCGGCGCTGTACAATCAGAAGACTTTTGTGCTTACCGGGAAGGATCAGGATGCGGCCTGGGTGTGTGCAAGCCTTGCGCAGGCAGGGCTGGGAGAAGCCAAAGTATGGGTGGGCGAAAACCTTGGGTATGAAGACGAAAGGATTACCGGCGGATGTGCCGCCGGGCTTCAGAAAAAAAGTTTTGCGCCGCTCAGCGTGGTGATGGTTATCAATGCGGCGCTAAAAAAAGCTTTGCGCGGCGGGATCCCGGATGAAGAATTTTTGCGCGGGAATGCGCCTATGACAAAATTTGAAGTACGGTGCGTTTCGGTAGCGAAAATGAGGATTTCCGCAGGAGATACGGTATATGATATCGGTGCGGGCACAGGGGCGGTCTCCATTGAGATGGCGGCGCTCTCTGCGCCCGGGCGGGTCTATGCCCTGGAAAAGAACAAAGAGTCGGCAGAATTGATACAAAAAAACAAAAAGAAATTCGGCGCGGCGAATCTCACGGTTCTGCATGTGTCGGCACCGGGAGGTATGGAAGAACTTCCTGCGCCGGACTGCGTGTTTATCGGCGGAAGCACCGGCGGCATGGAAGCCTTGTTTGATGCGGTGATGGCAAAAAATCCTTATGCGCGGCTGGTGGTGAACGCCATAACGCTGGAAACGCTTCATCTGACCGGGCGTTGTTATGAAAAGTACGGGATAGAACCTGAAATCACGCAGATCACAGCCTCAAGGACGGTACGGGCAGGGGCGTATCACATGATGCGGGGAGAAAACCCGGTGTTTATATTAAGCGGAAAGGGGAACGGCTTTGCAAAATAATATTCCGCGGCTTATGATTGCCGCCCCGTATTCGGGCGGCGGAAAAACAACCGTTACCTGCGGCCTGCTGACCGCGCTCGTTAAACGTGGCGTCAGATGCGCATCCTTCAAATGCGGTCCCGACTATATCGACCCGATGTTCCATTCGGAGATCATTGGCGCAAAATCCAGAAATCTGGACCTTTTTATGGCAGATCGGGAGACGGCGCGTTTTTTGCTTTGCAAAAATGCGCGGGACTGCGACGTGGCCGTCATGGAAGGCGTGATGGGATATTACGACGGGATTGGCGGCAGGAGCACGCAGGCAAGTTCGTACGACCTTGCCCGGGAAACAGGAACTCCGGTTGTGCTGGTGGTGGATGTAAAAGGCATGTCCGTCTCTGCAGCGGCGGTTGCAAAAGGGTTTCTGGCTTTCAGGGAAAGCAATATTGCGGGAATTATTTTAAACAGAGCGCCGGAAAGCCTTTTTCATGAGATGAAAGAACTGATGGAAGAGGAAACGGGAGTTCCCGTTTTCGGATACTTGCCCAATATGAAAGAAAACAGACTTGAAAGCCGGCATCTTGGTTTGGTGACGGCGGGGGAAGTGCGCGGCCTGAAGAGCAAGCTTAATCGGATTGCGGAACAGATGGAGCAAAGCGTTGATATCAATGCCCTGCTGCGTCTGGCGCAAAGCGCGCCGCCCGTTTTTTGCCGGAAACCCGGCATACAAAAGGAGTTTGAAGGCACCGTGGTGGCAGTGGCGCGGGATGCCGCGTTCTGCTTTTATTATGAAGACAATATCGACCTGTTGCGTGAGATGGGCGCTTCGGTGATACCGTTCAGCCCGCTGGAGGATCGCGAGGTCCCGGCGGAAGCCTCGGGCCTGCTTTTGGGCGGCGGATACCCGGAACTTTACGCGGGTGCGCTGGCCCAAAATAAAAGCATGCTGCATTCGTTGAAAAAAAAGGTTGGGGCAGGCATGCCTGTGATTGCCGAATGCGGCGGATTTATGTATCTGCATGAATATTTGCAGGATGAAAGCGGAAAACGGCATGCAATGGCCGGGGTACTGCAAGGGGAATGCTACAAAACCGGACGGCTTCGCCGGTTCGGGTATCTGTGTCTGACCGCGGAAAGCGGGAATCTTCTGCTGGGAGACGGCGGGTCGATCCGGGGACACGAATTCCATTATTGGGATTCCACCCGTCCGGGAGAAGACCTGATTGCAAAAAAACCGCTGCGGGCGGATGTGTGGCGGTGCGCGTATGCGGACAGGCGCATGTATGCGGGATTTCCGCACTTGTATTTGTATGGAAACATTCCGGCGGCCGCTTCTTTTTTGCGGCAGTGCGCTCTGCACGCACAGGAAAAGGAGTAACGCATGGGGATCTATGGCCTGGCGGCCCTTCTCGGCGGGTTCTTATTGGACATGTTGCTTGGAGATCCGCACGGAATGCCGCATCCGGTTTGCTGGATGGGCAAAATGGTCGCCGGGGGAGAGCGTTTTTTACGGAAACGTTCGTGCCGGACACAGCAGAGCGAGCAAGCCTGCGGCACTTTGCTCAGCATTTTGGTCATGGCCGCAGGAACGGCCGTGCCCGCGCTTGTGCTTTTTGCCGCCTGGAAGGCGGGGATATGGTTTTGGTTTGGCATGGAGACGTTCATGTGCTTCCAGATACTGGCCGGAAAATCGCTCCGCAGGGAAGCAATGAAGGTTTACCACGCGCTTTCTAAAGGCGACATGCAGGGGGCGCGTCGTGCGCTTTCCATGATCGTAGGGCGGGATACGGTCGCTCTTTCCGGGCCGGAAATCATCCGCGCTGCGGTAGAGACGGTGGCGGAGAATACGTCGGACGGTGTTTGTGCGCCTATGTTTTATATTCTGATCGGCGCCGCGCCGCTCGGCTGGTTGTACAAGGCAGTGAATACCCTTGATTCCATGATTGGATATAAAAATGAACGGTATCTTCATTTTGGGCGTTTTGCGGCCCGTATGGACGACGTATTCAATTTTGTGCCGGCCCGTCTGACCGGAATATTTATGGTCTGGGCCGCCCGTCTGACCAAAATGGATGCGCGGGGTGCATGGCGGATCTTCCGCCGGGACCGCCTTTGCCACGCAAGCCCGAACAGTGCGCAGACCGAAGCGGCCTGCGCAGGCGCGCTGGGGGTCCGTCTGGCCGGAGATGCGGTGTATTTTGGCAAAAAAATAAAAAAGCCGTACATCGGCGATGCATGCAGAAGCATAGAGCGGGAAGATATCAAGCGCGCCTGTCGGCTTTCGGCGATGACTTCCCTTCTGTTTTTGGCGGTAGCGGGCGCATTTTATGCAACGGTGATTTGGGCATTTACGGAAGGTGGACTATGGAAGATATAAAACATGGCGGAGACATTTATTCTCTGCAGGGCGTGCTCGACTTTTCGGCAAACATAAATCCGCTGGGGCTTTGCGAGGGCGTCAGAGAGGCTATCAAAAACAGCGCGGATCTCTGCGTGCATTACCCGGACCCGCTTTGCCGGCGTTTAAAACAAAGCATTTCAGGCTTTGAAGGCGTGGGGAAGGAAATGCTGGTATGCGGGAACGGTGCGGCAGACCTGATCTACCGGCTGGTGCATGCGCTGCGCCCCGGGCGCGCGCTGATTGCGGTTCCGGCTTTTTTGGAATATGAGGACGCGCTCAATGAAGCGGGCTGCAGGGTTACATTTTATAACCTGTCCGCACAAAACGGTTTTGAGCTGGATGAGGGCTTTCTCGCGGCGGCGGACGGTGGTTTTGATATGATCTTTATCTGCAACCCCAGCAATCCGACCGGCCTTCTGGCCGACCCGCAGCTTTTGCGCAGGTTGCTGGCGGTTTGCAAGAGGCGGGGAACCCTTTTGGTTTTAGATGAATGTTTTATTGATTTTGTGGACAGGCCGGACCTCCACACCTTAAAACCGTATCTGCATGCCTGCCCGAACCTTTTTTTGCTTAAGGCATTCACCAAGATTTTTGCCATGCCGGGCATCCGTCTTGGATACGGCATTTGCGCAGATGAGGCGCTTATTCAAAAAGTTTCGCAATGCGGGCAGACATGGAGCGTTTCGGTTGTTGCACAGCAGGCCGGTGTTTCTGCGGTTCGGGAAAAAAGCTATCTGGAAGAAAGCCGGCAAGTTGTGCGCCGGCAACGGACATTTTTAAAAACCGCCCTTGCAGAAATGGGATTTGAGGTCTATGATTCTGCGGCAAATTTTATATTTTTCCGGGCGCGGGGGTCGCGCGCACTGGCCGACCGCTTGAAAGAGGATGGGATTCTGATCCGTTCCTGCGCAAATTACCGGGGACTTGGCAAAGAATATTACCGGGTAGCGGTACGCCTGCAAGACGAAAATGAACAGTTGGTCCGCACGCTGAAAAAACATCTGAAAGAGAGATAAAAATGGCAAAATCGATCATGATACAGGGAACGACTTCAAATGCGGGAAAAAGCTTTATTGCAGCGGCGCTCTGCCGGATCTTCAAACAGGACGGATACCGGGTCGCCCCTTTCAAATCGCAGAACATGGCCCTTAATTCCTTTATTACCCAGGAAGGGCTGGAAATGGGACGCGCACAGGTGATGCAGGCCGAGGCTGCCGGGATCAAACCGTCTGTTCTGATGAATCCCATCCTTTTAAAGCCGACCAGCGACAGCGGATCGCAGGTCATTGTGGACGGCGAGGTCCTGGGCAATATGAGCGCAGCGGAATATTATGCAAAAAAAAAGCAGTTGGTGCCGCATGTCCTTCGCGCGTATCAGCAGCTTGACGCTGCATATGACGTGATCGTTCTGGAAGGCGCGGGCAGCCCGGCCGAAATCAACCTGAAAAATGAAGACATTGTAAATATGGGTATGGCGGCTATGGCCGGATCACCCGTCCTGCTGGCCGGAGATATTGACCGGGGAGGCGTGTTTGCGTCCCTGGCCGGTACGCTGATGCTGCTGGATGCCGGCGAGCGGGACATGGTAAAAGCCACGCTGATCAACAAATTCCGTGGCGATCTAAAAATTCTGCAGCCGGGCATCGCCATGCTGGAAGATATAACCCAAAAGCCGGTAGCAGGCGTGATTCCTTATATGTATCTGGATCTGGACGATGAGGACAGCCTGTCCGAGCGGCTTTGCAAGACGGAAGCGGACGGAAGGATCGATATTGCCGTCGTACGCTTGCCGCGTATTTCAAATTTTACCGACTTTAACCGCCTATCCGCCGCAGAAGGTGTTTCCGTGCGGTATGTCTCTAAAAGCGCGCAGATGAAAGAGCCGGACATGATTTTTCTGCCCGGGACCAAAAACACTATGGAAGATCTAAAATGGCTTCGGGAAAGCGGGCTGGAAGCGGAAATCAAAAAACAGGCCAGCCGTGGAAAAATTGTTTTTGGGATTTGCGGCGGGTTTCAAATGCTGGGCGAACGTCTTTGCGATCCGGACGGCGTAGAGTATGGCGGTGAAATGGCCGGTATGGGCCTTCTTTCCGCCCGGACGGTGTTTGAAAGGCGCAAGGAGCGCCGGCAGGTTTCCGGTTCTTTCGGAGATCTGAAGGGTCCGCTTGCCCCGCTTTCGGGTGCACGGGTGAAAGGGTACGAGATCCATATGGGGCGCACGAAGGCAGGAGAGGGAGCGAATGCGTTGCTCTCGCTTGGCTCCGCGCAGGACGGGCTTGCATGCGGCAATGTGCTGGGCAGTTATGTGCATGGGATTTTTGACAGTGAGGAGGCGGTGCGTGCCCTGGTATACGCTCTTTGTGAAATCAAAGGGATTCCGTTTGCATTTGAAAGCAGAGATGAAAAAGCGTATAAGGAACAACAGTACGACCTTCTGGCAAATTCTTTTCGGCAAAATGCGGACATGGACCGGATATACAGGATACTGGAGGAAGGAATATGAAAGGAAAAGGCCTGGTGCATATTTATTGCGGGGACGGAAAGGGAAAAACAACGGCGGCTATGGGGCTGGCCCTGCGGGCGGCGGGACGCGGGATGAAAGTTCTGGTGCTGCAGTTTTTAAAGAACGGGCAGACCGGGGAATTGGCCGCTCTTTCACAGATAGAAGGCGTTACAGTCATAAGCGCACGGGAAGGGAAACGCTTTTTTTGGGAAATGAGTGAAGAAGAGAAAAGAAAGGCATATGACGCCCATATGGAAAAATGGATGTATGCGGCGAAGCATGCGGGCCGGTATGACCTTATGATTCTGGATGAGGCGGTGGGCGCTTACGGATGCGGCCTGCTGGACCGGGAAAGCCTGCTTGATTTTTTGGACAATAAGCCAAAAGGGCTGGAAGTTGTCTTAACGGGCCGAAACCCGGCCAAAGAGCTGATGGAGCGTGCCGACTATATTTCTGAAATCAAAAAAATACGCCACCCTTTTGATAGAGGCGTAGGCGCAAGAAAAGGAATTGAGCTATGAGCGAAAACAAAAGGAAAATGCTGCCCCGGGAGATTGAAGAAGAAAGTTTTGCAATTATTACCCGGGAACTGGGCGGGATACGCCTGGATCCGGAAAACGAGCCGGTAATCAAACGGGTCATTCATACCAGCGCGGATTTTGACTATGCGCGTAATCTTCGTTTTTCTTCCGGGGCGGTCCGCGCCGGAAAAAAAGCGCTCTTAAGCGGCGCAACGGTCATAACCGATACGCAGATGGCGTTGGCGGGAATCAATAAAAAAAAGCTTGGCGAATACGGCGGGGAGGGCTTATGCTATATAAGCGATCCGGATGTGGCCCTCCGTGCGCAGGAAGCGGGTAGCACCCGCGCGGCAGCCAGCATGGAAAAAGCCGCAAAGCTTACCGGGCCGCTGATTTTTGCGGTGGGAAACGCACCGACCGCCCTGCTCCGCCTTTCCGAGCTGATTTTGGAAAAAGAGCTGTCGCCCGCACTGGTGGTGGGCGTGCCCGTTGGATTCGTGAATGTCGTGGAATCCAAAGAAATCATCATGCGATCCGGCGCACCCTATATTGTGGCGGTTGGGAAAAAAGGCGGAAGCAATGTGGCCGCCGCGATCATCAATGCGCTGCTTTACGGACTTTGATGCCCGGTATTCTTAAGTTTGCGGCGTTTGAAAGGAGGATCGACGCTTCAAAGCGTGCATAAAAAGAAAGAGATGAAATAAATTGAAAAAGAACCGAAACGATTGATATGAAAAGACAGGTATGGTACATTTTAATTATCCGATCATGACCGAAATTTATTTAAGCCCATTATTTTGCGTGCCTCAGCTTTTGCCTGAACGCCGTGTTTTGATGTGCCGGAGGTTACATGAAAGTTTTAAATTTTGGATCAATGAATATCGACTATGTATATGATGTGCCGCATTTTGTCCGGCCGGGAGAGACAATAGAAAGCTCTTCGCGCAAAACGTTTGCCGGAGGCAAAGGCCTGAACCAGTCCGTTGCCCTCTCCAAGGCGGGCGCAGCTGTTTTTCATGCGGGAAGTATTGGAGACGGGGGAGAAATCCTTTTGGATGCTCTTCGGGAGGCGGGGGTAGACTGCACATATGTTTACCGTCAGCAAGCGCAGAGCGGACATACGGTTATACAGGTACAGCCTGACGGACAAAACTGTATTATTTATTTTGGCGGAACCAATAAAACGATCTCCAAACGGCAGATAGATGAAACGCTGTCTGCTTTTGACAAAGGAGATTTTTTATTGCTTCAAAATGAAATCTGCAATATTGGATATCTTATTGATTCCGCTTATAAAAGAGGGCTTAAGATCGTATTAAACCCTTCTCCGATCGACGCTTCGGTCAACCTGCTCCCTCTTGAAAAAATACATTATTTTATTTTAAACGAAGTGGAAGGTCTGCAGCTTTCCGGGGAAACGCGCACAGAGAGGATGCTGCCCGCCTTGACAAAAAAATATCCGAAAGCAAAAATCCTGCTGACTTTGGGTTCGGAGGGCGCAAAATATTATGATGGAAAAGAATATTATGATCAGGCGGCTGAAAAAGTAAAAGTGGTGGATACGACGGCCGCGGGAGATACTTTTCTTGGGTACTTTGTTGCGGGAATCATTGGCGGTATGGGGGTGCGGGAAACGCTGAAACGTGCGGCCCGGGCCGCCGCGCTGGCCGTCTCTGTCAAAGGCGCGGCGCAATCCATCCCCGCATATGATCTGGTGGACAAAACCTGGGAGTAAAATTTTTAAGAAAGAAAAAATAAGCCGTAAAAAACGCCCCATTAAGGCGCAGCGTCGATCTTTATCGGGCTCCCGTTTTAAGTTGCTAAGTTGCGTTCAATTTTGTGCTGGATGTGGATTTTCAAGATGCCTGAATATAGTTATTTAAGCGCGTCTGCATATTTTTTCAAGATGCCTTTTCGGGTTTGATTTTTATGAATTCTGACCTGAACCCTGTTTTCAAATGTTTTTCGGACGTCCATGCGGCACTTCTCTTAAAAAGTCAACTCTGAAAGCAAGAATTTATTGCGCATAGTTTGACCCGTCTGCGGTTAAAACGTACCGGGCAGCCGGCGTTTGATTTTACGTCTGAATATTGATATGATTATTTTATCCGGCGAAGAGAGAGACCGTGAATTTGGGCCGGGGGATAACATGGGGGACCGTTTGGGATTTTAAAAAACGGATACAAGGAGAAGCGATATGCAGATGAAAGGGATTGGACACATCGGCATCAATACCGGGGATTTTAAAAAGTCCCTGCATTTTTATGAAGACATCCTGGGATGCGGCAAAATCATGCTGACCGATTGGGAAGACAACCGGATGACGACGCTCAAGCTGCCTGACGGCGGGCGTATAGAACTGTTCGATTACGGATACCGCACGCAGCGGGCGCCAAAGGATAATTCTTCTGTCGGATACCGGCATATTGCTTTTTTAGTGGAAGATGTGCCCGCCTGGGAGGCACATCTTGTCCAAAACGGCGTAGAGATCAGGATGCCGGCAACCGAACTGCCGGAAATCGGTACCCGGGCTTTGCTGTGCCTGGATCCGGACGGCACGGAAGTCGAGCTATATGAAATGCTTTGACAAAACCGGAAAGGGAAAGTGCCCGCATAATGCCGGAACGGACGAGGGACAGGCAAATGAAAACGGATTTAGAGGCGGCCGTTGCAAAGGCGGGGCGGTTATATTATTCTTATACGGGACAAAGGCCGGCAGGTGTACGTGTTGAAGTGGCGTGCAATATTTCCCGCCGGTGCATAGAACTTGCACAAAGCGGAGAAGAAAAAAGAAGATGTGAAAAATCAAGAAAAATCCTGTCCGGCCTGAAGGGAACGGTCGTGTGGCCTGTCCGCCTGGCCGACAGGCCGGTGGTACTGATTGACAAAACAACCTTTCAGCGGAAAGAGGACGGTGTTTTTTACAGTACACTGGCCCATGAGTTTGCACATATACAGGATTTTTATGCGTTTGCACAAAAGCATGGCTACCGCAATCCTTTGGATGTGCAGAAAGACGAGCAGTTTACGGTTTTTTATTTTTGGACCGAATTTCACGCGCGCCGCGTGGGGTACGGCATTTACAGGCAGCTCATTGTTGCGGATCGGCCACAGAGCACGGAAGTACAGATCCGCCATATTGCGGAGAGGGAGATCCCTTTTCAACTCGGGATGCTGCGGGACGGCTTAAAAGAGTATGCGGGGAAAAACGAGCCGCTTTTGTATATGTATGAACTGATTCAGTTTTTAGCCCGCTATTCGGTGTGGAACGATTTGTTTTCAAGCCGTTTTTCAACTGCGTTTTTTCCGCAGAAACTGACCGGTGTGTTTGGGGAGAAGATCCTTGATTTATACGCTTATCTTCATGCGCATCAGGACTTTGAGAGCTTTTTTGCTTCTCTTTTTGAACTCAGGCGGCTGGCAGACAGCTTTACCGGGGATTTTGAACAGAAAAAAACCTTTATATAAATGGATAGCCCAATAAGCAGAAAAGGAGCATAAAGAAAAGGCATGCATCTTGAAAACAACATCAAAGATACCGCGCTTATATTTGAAGGCGGCGGTATGCGGGCCAGTTATACCGCGGGGTTTTTAAATATTTTGCTGGAAAACGGCCTTTATTTTGACTATGTAGCCGGGATCTCGGCGGGGTCCAGCCATAGCGTGAATTATCTTTCAAGGGATACGCAGCGGGCAAAAAAATCCTTTGTAGACCTGGTGCTGGATCCCAGGTTTGGAGGATGGGGTTCCTTTTTTAAAGGAGAGGGGTATTTCAGAGCAAGGTACCTCTACGAGGAAACGCCCTATCCGGATGCCTGCCTGCCCTTTGATTTTGAAACTTTTCAGGCGAATCCGGCCCGCCTGCGCGTGGGTGCTTTTCGGCGGGAAAGCGGGGAAATGATTTATTTTTCCAAAGAAGATATGCGGGATGTAGGGGAACTGATGAAAATCGTCCGCTGCTCTTCTTCCATGCCTATTTTTATGCCGCCCACCTGGTACGACGGGAATTACTATGTGGACGGCGGCCTGGGCGGCGGAATTGCTCTGGATATTGCCAAACAGGACGGAATGAAGCGCTTTTTTGCGGTGCTCAGCCGCCCGAAAGGGTTTCGGATGCAGCCGCCCAAGTGGCAGGGCGCGATCCGTACCCTGTATAAAAAGCGTCCGCATATGGCGGACGCAATGATGAGCCGTTATCAGGTATACAACCGGACGCTCGACGAGCTTATGCAGCTTGCGCGGGAAGGAAAGGCGTATATCGTCTATCCGGATACCATGCCGGTCACAAACAGGGAAACAAATTTTGAAAAACTTTCCGCAAGCTACCGGATGGGATATGCGCAGGGAAAAAGAGAACTTGCCGAATGGAAGGAATTCTTAGGCCGTGCCTAAAACGGGCTTTATTTAAGGAGGCCTATCTTAAAAAGAGGCAGACCGCTTTTTAGGATAGGGCCGCTTGCGGCCAAAACCGCGCATGTGGCAGGCCCGGCAGATTTATGAAGATCTACCGGTGGACTTGGATCAAAAACGCAGACAAGGGCGCTTTCGTCGGCCAGAATTTTTGCCTCGGCTGCAACGCCTTTGGAACCCACCGGGAGCAGGGAATGGACGGTTTCGTCCTGCAGGAGTTGGAGAAGGCTTTTTTGATTCAAAAGGAGGGCGCCTTCCCGGAGTGTTTCTGCACCTACGGATGGCACAAACGCGCAATAAAGGATATCTCCCTTTTGAGCGCGCGCAATCCGAAGATTGGGAGAAGCGCAAAAACCCGTTACCGTGACGCCCAGCGCCGTCATGGATGTGTCCATGTTTTTTTCGGTGCTCATAGAAAGAGGGAACGCTTCCCCCAGCGTTTTTTTTATGCCTTCAATCAGGAAGAAAGCCGTCTGCGGGCCGCTGGATATAGCGGCCGTTGCAAAAAGAGGATGAGCGCCGGTAGCCAGGACTTCCATCAATGCAACCCGCGCGGTGTATTCGCCGACGATACGTGGATCCGCCCGAAGCACGTCCCCGGGCAGATTACCGATCCCGCCGCAGGAGTCCACCGCAGAGACAAGCACGCCGCCTGGGCCGCTATCAAACATCAGGACGTCCCTGGGAGAAAAGATCTGCGTCACCGCTGGGCCTCCAAAATGGGCGCAAGCGGCTTTTTGAGCGCACCGGCAAGAAGAGCGGCGCCGGCTACGTTAACGGCGGAAGCGATCGTGAGGGGAATGAGAAGCGTCAGATAGACGGCCGGTCCCATTCCAGGCCATACGACTACGATCAGCGGAGACACAAATGCATTCAGGGCAAAAGCGGGAATTGATGCGGCCCAGATAGGCAGGCCGCGTTTTTGAACCATCCAGCCCGTCAGGTAGCAGATAGCGGCCATTTCGGCGGCAACAACAAGATGCATGGGAAGGGTCATGGGAAAACCGGAGAGAAGGGCCGAAAACAGGTGGCCGGCTGCGCCGGCAATGGCGCCTTCCCGGCTGCCCAGCAGCATGGCCGCAAGAAATGCGGGGAGCGCGTCAAAGGCGATGGAGCCCATGATCTTTATGTTGGCCCCGACGGCCGCAAGAGCGATAAAAAGGGCCAGAAGAGTGATGCGCAGGGTTGTTTTTTTCATAATTTCCTCCTTATAATACCATTGATAATAATAAAAAAGCCCGCAAATACCGCTTACTGCGGTATTCGCAGACTTTACCTTCATCCACGTATACATTGCTTAAAAAGGCAGGTCTTCCGGCTTGCGGGTCACGGTCCGCTTCCGCCTTCCCGGGACATGCCCAGTGGCTTTTATAACGCAAAAAACGTTATCGGAAGCATTCTATCCGCTTACGGCGACGGGTTCGCCGGGGCCTCTCACCCCTGTTTCCTATTCTCCGGCAAAGACTGCCGGCACCTTCAAGCTTTTGTTTCCTACATTGTACCTTCAACACACGTCTGTGTCAATATGCGCTTCCTGCTTTTATGGTTCGCTCCAAAAACCGCAGGGATTTTGGGGCCGTAATACGGGATCTTTTTTTTAAATGCCATCCCCGCCGGGCGTGATTTGTAAAAAAAAGGCCGCGGCTTTTATGGGAAGATGCACGGGCAGGTTGTATGCTTGTTTTAAGCGGTTTCATAAATATGTTTAAAGGCAGATTCGTTTTTTAAAAAGACGTCTGTGATTTCCGGGTCAAAATCTTTTCCCATTCCGTCCTGAATGATGCGTATGCTTTCTTCATGGGAATAAGGCTCTTTATATATCCGCTTGGAGCGAAGAGCATCGTATACATCCACAATGGCCATAATGCGGGCGGACAACGGAATTTCACGCCCGGACAGTCCTAGCGGATAACCGTTCCCGTTCCATTTTTCATGGTGGTAGCGCACAATATTGATGCCCAGTTTTAAAAAGCGGTTATGCGGATACTCCCGGTATACTTTGAGCAGGGTTTCGTAGCCCAGATCCGTATGGGTTTTCATAATCTCGAATTCTTCACAGGTCAGTTTTCCGGGTTTTAAAAGAATGTGGTCCGGAATACCGACTTTGCCGATGTCGTGCAAAGGGCTTGCTTTGAAGATGTTGTCTATATAATCTTCATTGATATAATTTTTAAGGCCGGGCAATTCGCGCAGTTTAACGGCTAAAAACCGGCAGGAAGTGGCGACGCGTTCAATATGGCTGCCTGTGTCGTTATCTCTGAATTCCGCCAGTTTGATCATGGAAAAAATGGTGGCAATCTGTGCTTCGGAAAGTTCCTGGTCTTTTTTAATGTTGTTTTCGTATTCGTGGTGGTAGTAATCTGAAAAAAATCCGATAATAAAGGCAATCAAAATATAAATGGCCAGGCGGATGACCCAGTTGAGAGTAGGCTGCGGGATTCCGGCAGCCACATCCAGCGGCATAAGAGGGCCGATCAGCAGGGCGCTTGTGGCCGCCAGAATGATTCCATGTCTTTTGCCGTTGATGGATGCGCAAAGCGCAACGGGCACATACATCAGATTGGCGTATACCAGAGTGGTCCCGCCGGTAAAATAGACCAATATGGCGATCAAAACGGACAATATGTAGGAAATCAGCAAGGTATAAGGGCGCCGCTTTGCGATTTTTTCTACATCAAAAACTTTATTCCACATTCGTGTGCCTTTTGGGTTTTATTTTTCTGTCTGGTTGTGAGAGAGTATTTTACATAAATAACTTTTTTATATAAACGCAATTTTAAAAATCAAAACAGAAACTTTGCGTTTGCATATATGCAAAGAAGCCTGAAACGTGCATCCGTAAGCCGGCGCGCTCAAGGCTTTGACCGCCAGTGATAAGAAGACGGTTTTTCTAAACGCCGAAAAGGCTTATCTGTTTGGCGTATTGTTTTTTGTGGAGCTTTTCAAGCTCAAAGCAGTCTTTGGGAAAAGAAGAAAGAAACGGAGAAGGGGCCGGCGTATAAAGTACGCTTAATTCTTCCTGTGCGCGGGTCAGGCCCACGTAAAAAAGGCGGCGCTCTTCCTGTTCATCGGTGGCGCCTGCGCCGGTCTTGAGCGGGATGATCCCGTCCGAAGCGCCTGCAAGGAAAACCACCGGGAATTCAAGGCCCTTTGCGCCGTGCAGCGTGGTAAGCAGGACCGCATCCGGCGGCTTTTTATTGCTGCCGCTTCGCATAACGTCGCCTTCCTGCCCCAAAGAAAGGTTGCTTAAGAAAGAATACATATCGGGGTACATCAGGGCCGTACGCAGCAAGCGTTCCATGTTCGGGTGGCCCGAAAGTGCGTTTTCCTCTATCCATATTTCCATAAGCCGTCCCGGCGTTTCTTTTTTGATAAGGCTTGAAAACCGCTTGAGCAACGTATGGGGATGGCCGGAGAGAGAGGCGGGCGCGCTTTTTTCGAGCAGGGAAAAGAGGAGATCCTCTCCCGGGGCCGCACCGCTCTTAAGAATTACCTTTCGGTCTTCCGCGCTTATTCCTGCGGATTGCAGCCATATTTTGAGAGAATAAAGGTCCGCGGGATCGGTTAGGAATTTAAAAAATGCCTGCGCCGAGCGCACGGAAGGATCTGCCAGGAATTCGTCTCTTCCTGCAACGGTGTAGGGGATGCCTTCGATCCCCAGGCATTCACCGATTACTTCTGCCTGCCGGTGGGTACGGTAGAGGACTGCAATATCTGAAAAGCCCCTGGGCTTGGCGGCGTCGCTGCCGGGCTGCGCGTGGGCGGCAATCAGGTCGATCCCGCCGACCATCCGGCCGATTTCTTTGGTGATGAAAAGGGCCTCGGAAAAATGATCCGGCGCTTCCAAAACACGCACCAGCCTTCCATCCGGCCGAAAAGGAGAAAGAACGCGGCCTTTTCCGTCGGGTGCAAGAGAGGCAAGCGCGCAGCCGATGATCTGGGGCGTCGAACGGTAATTTTTGTTCAGGCTGATGGTACGTATGGAAGGAAGATCGGCAAGAAGACGCTCAAAACAGCGTGCGCTGGAACCGCGGAACCCATAAATGGACTGGTCGGGATCACCGATGAGAAAAAGGCCTTTCCCGCCTTTGTTCCATGCATGGATCAGGCGGTATTGCAAATCGCTTACATCCTGGAATTCGTCCACCAAAAGATGGTCGGGGCAGGGAAGTTCTTTATGCCCCGGCGTTTCAAAATATTCAAGGACACGCAGCAATATATCGTCAAAGTCCATCAAGCCGTTTGCCGCAAGCTGGTTGTTGTAGGCCGAAATTACGTCCGGCGGAAGGCTGCACGGAGCTCCGTTTTTGACTTTTGAAATTTTCCTTAAGACTTCCCGGGGCGACTGCTTGATGCCGAGGTCCGAAAGGATATCAGCAAGAAGGGACTGTGCGCCGAATTCGTCCACGATGCCGTCGATCCGGCCAAGAGACCTGAGCATTTTCAAACAGATGGAATGGAAGGTGCCGATGGTCATCTTACGAACGGCTTTTTTGCCGCCGAAATGGTCTTGGAGCCGGCTACGCATTTCGCCGGCCGCCTTGTTGGTGAAGGTAACGGCCGTAATTTTTTCCGGCGGAACGTTCATTTGTTCCACCAGACAGGCGATCCGGCTGACCAGCGTTTTGGTCTTGCCTGTTCCCGGACCGGCCAGCACGGCGACCGCCGCTTCGCGGGCCGAGGCGGCCTGCCACTGCTCTTCATTAAGGCCGTAGGGCAGAGAGGGCGCCGAGTTGGTCCGCATACCTTTTTTTGCAGAAACCTTTGTGCCCGGCAGTCCTGCGGACGGCTGGACGGATATAAAAGTATTTTTTGGGGGCGGCGCAATTTCTTCAAAGCCCGGGAAACAGCGTTGTCCAGAAAAGTCGTCAAGGTCTTTTTTGCTTAATATTTCAACTTTTCCATAAGCGCCGTCATAGCCGGGAACAGGAGAAACTTCTCTTCTCCGCAGGCGGCGGACCGCTTCTGCAATCGCGCTGCCGCCGCAGCGCTGAATGTCGCTGATTGGTGTTTCGCGCAGTATCGTCAATTCCGGGCCCAGGCTTGCAATTAATTCTTCATAGCGTGCCATGGCTTTTTTGGACGCGGGCGTAAATCCGAGAGAAGACGCTACAACCTCCCTTAAGGGGACCAGGCTTTCAAAGGCACGTGCGGAAGGAGGCGTAAAGCCTTCCGCACGGTCTGCCAGCGCTTCTACCCTGTGAAGGACGCCTACCGTGATTTTTCGGCCGCATACAGGGCAGATACCGCCCGTCTCAAGGGTGACGGAGGGCTTTTGGCAGACGCCGCAGTTTCTGTGTCCGTCAAAATGGTATTTTCCTTCCTCTGGAAAAAATTCAATAGTTCCGTAAAATTCGCTGCTGCCCGGCGTAGAGAGGGCGCGGGAAAGGGAAGGGTAGGAAAGATCCGTATCAAACAGATTGGCCTCCCGGGCCAGGTTGGCGGGTGAATGCGCGTCGGAATTGGATACAAGGGCATATTTGTCCAGTGCAGAAAGGCGCCAGTTCATAGGCGGATCGGAAGACAGCCCGGTTTCCAGCGCGTGGATGTGTGTGGTCAGATCATCAAAACATTCCTCAATGGTATCAAAACCGGAATATGCGCCAAACAGTGAAAAGTGGGGCGTCCAGATGTGTGCGGGAATAAAAACAGCCTCCGGGCAGGTTTCCAGCGTTATTTCCAGCAGATCATGGCTGGAGAGCCCAAGGATAGGCCGTCCGTCCGAATGAAGGTTGCAGCCCCTTTCCTCCAGCTTTTTGGACAGGGCTTCGGCCGCTTCCAGCCCGGGGAGCAGTATCAGATTGTGCACTTTGCGGACCTTGCCGTTTTTTTTGTAGATAGAGCTGATTTCCCCAGTAACGATAAAGCGGGGATCAATACCCTCCGGAGCGCCGGGTAGGCGGTATTCTTTTTTTAGCGTATACAGCCCTTCCTGCGCGGGCGTAAGTTTTTCTTTAAGCTCTTCCCGCCAAGCGGCATGCGTAAAATCTCCTGTCCCGACCAGCTGCAGGCCTTTTTTGCGGGCCCACAGATCGAGCGGGCCGGGCGCACATTGTGGGCTGGTAGCGCGGGAGTATCTTGAATGGATGTGAAGATCGGCAATAAACATGTTGATTTCCTTACTTACAGAGTCAGACAGCTAAAAAAGCAATTACGATAAACGCTGCGATGGAAAGCATTGAATACACCGACAGCGTAGTTGAAATATAACTTTGTTCGTCTTCTTTCCGGATGAAGATCGGGATAACGAAGGGCGGCGGGAGAATAAAGAATATGAGCAGCGCCCAGTCCATGATCGGGTTTGCAGGGATAATGGCGTTTAAAATGGACCGGGTCAGCCAATACAGTGCAAAAACCGTAAGGATTCTCAAAAGAATGCTCGCAAAAGAGGCCTTCAGGCCGGAGGGAGAAAATTCGATCCCGTAACCGACTACCAGCAGTATGAGCGCTGAGATCGGGGCGCTCAAAAAAGAAACCGTACTTAAAATAACGTCTCCGGCTTCGGTAGAATCCAAAATTTCTCCCAGCCCGGAGGCACCCACCGCCACGCCTGCGATAATCGCAAGGAAGGGGGGAGCAGTCAAAATATTTTTCAGCGCCCGTTTGATCGTCTGGGTCTTTCCGTTTTTCAGGCTCAGCAGCGTCATGAAAACAGTAAAAATGAAGATTTCCTGTCCAAAATCGATGACGGCGAACGCGCCCAGGTTTTCCGCACCGAACAATAGGGTAAAAAGTGCGTAGCCAAGCATGCCCGACTCCATGCCGGTGTTTAAAAAAGGCATGCTCTCCATCTTGCTTTTGAAAATTTTTTTAAAAAGGAATCCTAAAAAAAGGGCTGCCAGCATAACCGCAAAAATGACGGCCGTTATAACGGCCGTACCGGCATTATAGTCTGCGTTATAAAATGCGGTAAAAATTACCGCGGGGAGGCAAACATTAATAATGAGGGCTTTGATGTCGGCAATGCCCTTGGCGGTTAAAAGTTTTTTTTGCCTGAAGACGGCGCCGATGCCCAGCATTACGAGAAGGGGAAGAACCAAAGACAAAACGTTCGAAATTTTAACCAGCGCTCCTTTTTTTGATATTCGGTCCTGTGTGCTTTGCTATATCATCATTGTATCAAGGAGATGTGCAAATTTCAATGCGGCACTTTTAGTTTCGGGGGTTTGCTATTGTGGTATCTATAAAAAAGTTCTATAATTTTAACGGGAAGACCACGAGATTACGTTCATTAAAAAACAGGATAAGGAGATAAAGAAAGATGATGGTAATTATTTGGGCAGTCATAATTGTGATTGTTGCTATTTTTTTGCTTGCCGGAATACGGATCGTGCGGCCGACATCCCGCGGGCTGGTGGAGACCCTGGGAAAATATTCCAAGTTTGCAATGCCCGGGTTTCATTGGATTATTCCCGGTGCACAAAAAATCTATCGGGTAAATATCACCGAGCAGATGGTGGATGCCACACCGCAGGTGATCATTACCAACGACAACCTGAACGCTACTGTGGATGCACAGGTGTATTTTAAGGTTGAGTCGGATGAAGAAAGTGTAAAAAATTCGATTTATTATGTAAACAATTATCAGTACCAGATTGTGAACCTTGCGCGGACGACTTTGCGTAACATCATTGGTACCATGACGCTTAAATCCGCCAACAGCGAACGGGGAAAGATCAACACCGAACTTTATGAGACTTTGCGGGAAGAAACGCACAAATGGGGAATTGATATCGTGCGTACCGAACTTAAGGAAATTGAGCCGCCTATGGACGTGCAGGAGACCATGAACAAAGTCGTAAAGGCCGAGAACGAAAAAGTCGCCGCCATTGACTTTGCAACTGCGGCTGAGACGCAGGCGGATGGTATTAAAAGATCCGAAATCAAAAAAGCGGAAGGTATCAAGCAGGCAAAAATCCTGGCTGCCGAGGGCGAGGCGCAGGCAATTAAGCTGGTGAACGAAGCAGCGCAGCAGTATTTTGTGGGCAACGCCCAGCTCTTGCGGCGCCTGGAGGCGCTGGAGACGTCGCTTCGGGACAATGCTAAAATCGTTCTGCCAACCGATTCGGATTTGGTCAATGTGATTGGCGAGATGTCGGGCGTTCTTCCGATTACTAAAAAAGAATAAAAAAGATCTTTAAATGCCGTTCCCGGGTGGTACGCCTCTTTGCGTTTTACGCTTTTTGAGAGGCAAAAGTGTATCCGGGAACGGTTTTTTTGTCGGCCGGAGACTTCTTTTTGAAGCAAAATATGCAAATTGGCGAAAAATTAAGATAACAAGAGCAAGATACAGCAATAACATAAGATCGGGACAATTCGCCTGTCTTTAAGCCAATAAGGAGTTTGCAGGATTGCGCTATATAATGTATAGTTTGAATAAGCTCTAGGGAATACCTAAGATAACTCCTACTGGAGAGCGGATGCCGCCGCATGGTCGAATGCGGAAGCAAAAGAGCGACTCAAGAGTCACGAAAGTGGAAACAAGCCGCCTATATCAGGAACGTGGGTTCCGCTTAGAAAGGCATGCAAGAGAAGATGAAAGATCGACACTTGTGTGACCGGTTCTAACAGGATCCAAAGGAATGATGAAAAAACTTTTGCGGGTAAAAATGGGCTGCCGCAGATAGTAGCGTTGATGTCGATAAAGGTTCGCTAGAGCTTTTTAATTACAAAAAAAATGACGGGCATTGCGCCCTTTAAAACGCCCGAAACTAAAAACGCCCGATTTCGGCGTTTTTTTATATGTTTTTTCGGTAGAAAGGGCTGCGGGTTTATGAATTTTAATCTTTACGTTCCACTTCCGCAATGTAGGGAAGGTTTCGCCATTTTTCATGAATGTCCATTCCGTAACCCAGCATCCAGGTGCCGGGGACTTCAAATCCCCGGTAGGCGACAGGGACGTTTACCAGACGCTGGCGGGGGTTATCCAGCAAGGTGCAGACTTTGATGCTGGCGGGTCTGCGGGCCTGCATGTTTTGTACAAGATAGCCTATGGTAAGGCCGGTGCGTACGATACCTTCGACTACCAGCACGTGTTTACCGGTAATATCTATATCCAGGTCTTTGGTAATGCGTACCACGCCTGTCTGATTGGTGGTTCCGGGGTATACGCCTACCGCCATAAAGTCCAGCGCGGCGGGCAGTTTGACATGCCGGGTCAGGTCTGCGAAGAAATAAAGAGTGCCTTTCAGCACACAGACCATGACCAGCTCTTTATCTGCATAGTCACGGGTGATTTCTGCGCCCAGTTCCTCTATCTTCTTTTGAATATCCTGTTCGCTTAAAACAATTCTGTTGATGGCCGGCGTGTTTTCACCGGTATGCGCCGCATGCGGATCATTGCTTTTCGGGCTGCGGGCAGACGGGTCTGTATTCATTCTCCTTCTCCTTTATTCATTTTAAAACGGGTAATAAGTGAATTAAAGTCGTTTTTGTATACGATGCTGACGTGGGTACCGGGATAAAGCTCCCTTAATTTTTTGACTTTTTTATTTTTTGCAGTTACGTATTTTTGATTCATAGTGGTGATTTCGATATAGGTGTCGAATTTAGGCAGGTAGAAATCAGGGCTGAATGCGCTGGTAATATTACCTTCGGCGTCCCATTCAATGGGAAAGGTTTTGGGTTCATATTCCCATTCCATCTGGTACATATCCAAAATCCCCGCAAACTCTTCTTCAGCCGTATTCTTGAATACGGGCGGCTTTTTGGGATCCGTATGTCCGGTGTTCACAGAATCGGCGGATACGGGCGGCCTGCGTTTTTCTTCGCGCAGGGCTAAAATAGCTTGCGTGCATTCTTCTACGCCCATGCGGTCGGTATTGAGAACCAAATCATAAAGGCCGCTGTCCGAATTGTCTGCGCCGTACAGGGTAGAAACATAACGCTTATGGCGTTTGTCCGCTTTTGAAAGGATGTTTTTTGCTTCTTCCGGAGAAACACGGTACTCTTTTCTCAGGCGTGCGGTCCGTTTTTGTATGGATGCAATGGTCCTTATATGCAGCGCCTCTTTTTCATGTGCAAAAATGATCTGCCCGCCCATTCCGACAATAACGGCGTCGGTTTGCTGCAGCAGTTTATGCAGTTGTTTTTCCAAATGGTGTTTAAAGGTGGAGCCGAGGGATGATTCGCGCAAATAATATTTTGGGCTTTCCGTCAGCATACGCAGGTCGGCCGGCGTGGCAACGCCCTGAAGATTGCTTTGCAAAAAGTTGCTGCGGGTAATGAGAGGGCAGCCCAGCCGAAAGGCCAGCTGCTCGGCAATTTCGTCTCCCAGACTGCACATTTGTCTTGATATCGTAATGACGGTCACGGCGAAAACCCTCCCGGCAGTATTCTGGATAACGGTTCCCCGTTTCATTTGGGGGGAATCGAGAGCGCACATCCTCTTACGTGTATTATATCATATTTTCTTTGCGGGATGGACGTATTGGCAGAAAAGAAAGAGGAGGAGCCGGGGAATGACTTTTGCGGGGATCCGGCAGGCAAAAGGCAGCCCTTGGCCTTGACGCTCCTGCTTCTTTTGATATACGATGAGAAGGCAAAGCGGATATGCGTGTGCTGTATCCCTTGGCAATTTTGCTGCGCCAAGCGCAAAAGGAGAGCATGAATAATGGACAGAAAAGTGATCCGTGTGACCGCGCCCAGAAAGCTGGAAGTGTTTTTGGAGCCCGTAGTGGAGGCAGGTCCGCATGAGATGGTGATCAAAACAACGGTTGCCGGGATTTGCCGGTCGGACATGCCGACTTATCTGGGAGAAGCGTCCATGCAGCGGGAAGGGCCGCTGGGATTTCCCTGTATTGTAGATTCTGTGCCCTATCCGGCTGCTTTCGGCCATGAACTGACCGGAATTGTGGAAAGTGTCGGATCCGCGGTAACGCGTTTTGCGCCGGGCGACCGCGTTTCCGGAGCCTGCGGGGGCGCGTTTGCTTCCCGGGTAACGGTCAGTGAATTTGCGCCTTTTGCAAAGCTGCCCCAAAATGTTTCCGCACAAAACTGTCTTGCCGAACCGATCATGTGCTGCTGTAACATTGTGCATGCCGCCTGGCCGCCTGAAGGCGGAAGCATTGCGGTAGTGGGCTGCGGATATATGGGCCTTGCGACCATCAGCCTGCTGCATGCCTATGGGATAGCAAAGGTTGCCGCTTTCGATATTGTTCCTGGGCGTCTTGAGATGGCAAAAGATTGCGGCGCGGATCATGTATTTGATCCTTCGGATCCGGATGCGTTTCCTGCGGCGATTCAGGCCTCCGGCGGCTCGGGTTTTGACAGGGTCGTCGAGCTTTCCAAAAGCCTGAAAGGGCTGCTGACCGCAGCTACTTTGATTAAGATGCCGGACGAAACCGGCCGGGGCGTGATTGCAGCTTCTTCGGTATATGACCGGCCGGAAGTGTGGCCTACGGCCCTTGGATTTGAACTGGTGTGCCGTTGTCCGGAACTTCATTTTGTACACCCCGGTTTTATCCGTGACGTACCTGGACTGATGCGCGAAGCGGTCGACGCACATTCTTCCGGCGCCGTTCCGCAGGAAGGATTCATTACGCACCGGTTTGCACCCGAGGAACTCGGGCATGCCTATGAGAGTATGATGGAGGGGGATCCGCGTTATGTGAAGGGCGCAGTGGTATTTGACGCCTGCGGATAAAAAGAAGAAAAAGCCGTCTGCATATCGCTTAGGAACGGCTTTTTTTCGTTTGAGGAGTTTATTCTTTTCAATTGAAGGAACAGGGCAAATGTGCTAAAGTATATTTAAATAAACCCCGGATTACAAAAATAAATACATTGTTTTTTGGCGAAAGGAAGGGCCGGTTTATGAAACTGAGTTTTTTGGGTGCAGACAGACAGGTAACGGGAAGTTGCCATCAGATCGAAGTGAACGGAAAAAAATGCCTGATCGACTGTGGAATGCAGCAGGGAGGCGACGAGATCGGTGAAAACGCTCTGCCTTTTGATGCGCATGAGATAGATTATGTTATTGTAACGCATGCGCATATCGATCATTCGGGCAGGCTGCCGTTGTTGGTAAAGAGAGGATTCTCGGGGAAAATATTCGCAACAGGCGCGACCTGCGACCTGATGGGCATCATGCTGCGCGACAGCGCCAAAATCCAGGAATTTGAAGCGGAATGGAAAAAACGAAAAGGGCGGCGCGCCGGGGACGGCAAGGATGATCCTCTCTACGATATGGAGGATGCGGAAAATACGGTAAAGCTGTTTGTCCCCTGCCGGTACGGCGATATGGTCCGGGTGGACGAAGGCATTCTTGCAGAATTCCGGGACGCCGGGCACCTGCTGGGCAGCGCTTCCGTGCGGATGACCCTGACCGAAGGCAAAGAGACCCGCAGCATTGTTTTTTCCGGAGATATCGGCAACAAAGATCAGCCCATTATACGCAACCCACAGTATTTCCATGCGGCGGTGGATTACGTGCTGACCGAGTCTACTTACGGAGACCGTCTGCATACCGAAGTTCTTTTTGATAAAGAGAAACTGGCGGCGTTGCTGGACAGCGTTTTTAAAAAAGGCGGAAATGTGGTGATCCCGTCTTTTGCGGTAGGCCGTACGCAGGAGTTGTTATACAGTATCCGCGAGATCAAGGAAGCCGGACTGGTGAAGAGCCTTCCGGATTTTCCTGTTTATGTGGACAGCCCGCTTGCGTTGGAGGCAACCGGCATATACAGCCGGGATCTGACCGGCTATGCGGATAAAGAAACGTTGGCCGTCCTTGCATCTGGTTTTAAGCCCCTGCAGTTCCCCAATCTGAATTTGAGCAGGACGACCGAAGAATCTATTGCCCTAAACCGGGATATGAATCCCAAAGTGATCATATCCGCCAGCGGGATGTGCGAAGCCGGACGGATCCGCCATCATTTGAAGCATAATTTGTGGCGCAGCGAGTGCGCGGTGGTTTTTGTCGGTTATCAGGCAAACGGAACACTCGGACGTATGCTGTTGGAAGGCATCGACCAGGTGAAGCTGTTTGGAGAGACTATTGCGGTAAAGTGTTCCATTCATAATTTTTCCGGGTTATCGGCACATGCGGATAAAAACGGGTTGCTGGAATGGATTGGCGCGTTTCGGGAAAAGCCCAAAAAAGTGTTTGTGGTCCATGGGGAAGAAGAAACCTGCCTTGCATACCGTGAACATTTGCAGGGACTGGGTTATGATGCGCTGGCGCCGAATTATGAAGCGGCTTTTGATCTGCTTGCGGGAGAAATGGTTTTGGAAGGCGTTTCTACAGATAAACTCCTGGAGCGGCGTGACGCCATGAGAAAAGCCTCTCCGGCATATATACGGCTGGAGCAGACGGGAGACCGCCTGGTAGAAGTGATTCACAGGAAAAAAGGACTTGCCAACCGGGAACTGGGACGTCTGGCAGACCAGCTCACGGCCTTGATAGCAGATTGGGAAAAATAGCGTTTTTTCTCCTGTATTCTTAAAAAAACGGTTTATACCCCTCGGGAAAAAGGTATTATATTTTGTAGGGTATTTATTTGGGCGGCCCTGTTTTTTATGTCCGGGACCGCTTTGAGCCCAATAAAAGTTTTAAACCTTTTGTGTAATGTGGAGGTGTAATATATGAACGCAGATAAATTTACGCAAAATGCACTCAAAGCGGTGCAGGAAGCGGTGGCGGCAAGCATACGGTACGGAAATCCGACCGTAGACTTAGACCACCTTTTAAGTGCGCTGCTCAGGGAGAAGAACGACCTGATCCCGACTATTTTGACCAATATGAAGATTGATGTCTCCGGTCTTAGCGAGCAGGTCACGCGCAATCTTGAAAACAAACCCAAGATCGGCGGCGAAGCCCAGCCCTATCTTGCGCGGGAGACGGATGCGGCTTTAAACGCGGCCGAGCGCGAAGCCCAGTCAATGGGGGACCATTATACAAGCGTAGAGCATCTTATGTTGGGGCTGATGGCGCAGGCAAAGGGCGATTTCAAAGCGCTATTGAGCCGTTTTGGCGTAGAGAGGAATGCCTTTTTGCTCGCATTGAAGCAGGTGCGGGGAAACCAGAGCGTGACGACGGACAACCCGGAAGGCACGTATGACGCCATGAACAAATACGGGATCGATTTAACGCAGCTGGCGCGGGACAATAAGCTGGACCCGGTTATCGGACGGGACGAGGAGATCCGCCATTCCATACGGATACTTTCCAGGAAAACAAAAAACAATCCGGTGATGATCGGCGAACCCGGCGTAGGAAAAACGGCGATCGTTGAAGGCCTTGCCCAGCGTATTGTGCGCGGGGATGTGCCTGAAAATTTAAAAAATAAGAAGCTGTATTCTTTGGATATGGGCGCGCTGCTCGCCGGTGCAAAATACCGGGGAGAGTTTGAGGAACGCTTAAAGGCGGTGCTGGACGAGGTGCGGGGCAGCGATGGAGAGATCCTGCTGTTTATCGACGAACTGCATAATATTGTGGGCGCAGGCAAGACCGAAGGCAGCATGGATGCCGGCAATATGCTCAAGCCGCTGTTGGCACGGGGAGAACTCCGGTGTATCGGGGCGACAACACTGGATGAGTACCGCAAATATATCGAAAAAGATTCGGCGCTGGAGCGTAGGTTTCAGCCCGTGCTGGTGGACGAGCCCACGGTGGAAGACACTATATCCATTCTGCGCGGGCTTAAGGAGCGCTATGAGATATACCATGGCGTAACGATTACCGACACCAGCCTGATTCAGGCTGCCGTGCTTTCCCATCGGTATATTACAGACCGTTTTCTGCCGGACAAAGCCATTGATCTGGTGGACGAAGCCTGTGCCCTGATCAAGACTGAACTTCAGTCAATGCCGACCGAGCTGGATGAAGTGAGCCGGGATATCATGCGTATGGAGATAGAGGAAGCCGCCATGGTCAAGGAGACCGACGAGGTGAGCAAAAAGCGGCTGGAAACCCTGCGCCGTGAAATTTCCGAGAAAAAGGATATCTTGAAAAAACTGAAGGCACGGTGGGAAAAAGAAAAAGAGTCTATAGAGCATATACACGAACTGAAAGAAAAGCTTGACAATATTCACCACGAAATCGAAATGGCTGAGAGCAGCTACGACCTGAATCGTGCCGCCGAACTCAAATACGGGCGGCTGCCTGAAGTTGAAAAAGAGCTGAAGGCGGCCATGGAGTCTGCGAACCAGACTGAACGCACATTGCTGCGCGAGAGCGTGACGCCTGAAGAAATTGCAAAAATTGTGTCCAGATGGACCGGGATCCCCGTTGCGCGGATTGTACAGGGAGAGAGAGACAAGCTTTTGCACCTGGCGGAAATTTTGCACCGGCGTGTGATCGGGCAGGATGAAGGTGTGGACAAGGTTGTGGATGCCATCATCCGTTCCCGTGCGGGGATCAAAGACCCAAACCGGCCTATTGGCTCGTTCCTGTTTTTGGGACCGACCGGCGTGGGAAAAACCGAACTTGCAAAAACGCTGGCCGAAGCGTTGTTTGACAGCGAAGACAATATGATTCGTATCGATATGTCCGAATATATGGAGAAGCACTCCGTGTCCCGTATGATCGGGGCCCCTCCGGGGTATGTGGGCTATGAAGAGGGCGGGCAACTGACCGAGGCCGTGCGGCGCAAGCCCTATTCCGTAATATTGTTTGATGAAGTGGAAAAAGCGCATGCGGACGTTTTCAATGTGATGTTGCAGATACTGGATGACGGACGGATTACGGATTCACAGGGTAGAACGGTGGATTTTAAAAATACCATCCTGATCATGACTTCAAATATCGGTTCCCAGTACCTGCTGGAAGGCGTGGACGAAAAAGGCGCGCTTAAAGAGGGTGTGGCGGACACCGTTATGGGAGAACTCAACCGGTTTTTCCGGCCTGAGTTTTTGAACCGGCTGGACGATATTGTGCTGTTTACGCCGCTTGGCCGGGAGGAGATCGTAAAGATTGCGGATCTGATGGTACTGGCGGTTCAAAAACGGCTGGAAGACCGCGGCATCCGCATCATACTGGAAGATTCCGCAAAGGATATCATTATCCGGGAAGGATACGACCCGGTGTACGGTGCGCGGCCGCTGAAACGGTATATACAAAGAACCATAGAAACATTGCTTGGACGGGCGCTGATTTCCGGTGAAGTGCAGGATAATGCAGAAGTTCATTTTGGCGCGGAAAACGGAAGCATTGTAATCAAAAAATAAAAAGACGGGTTTTTTAAGGCAGCTTTTCTTTTCCCGAAATCAATAAAGAAAAGCTGCAATATTTAAGACGGGAGAAAGTGCGTGAAGATCGTCAGGTATGTATGGGAAGGACAGGAAAGCTATGGGGCGGTGCAGGATGGACAGATCCGGGAAATCGCCGGGGAACCGTATGAAAATATAAAATATACGGGAAAAGAGGTCCCGCTTGCATCGGTGCGCCTGCTTGCGCCCAGCCGCCCGAAAAGCATTGTGGCGGTAGGGCTTAATTACCGGCAGCATTCGGTGGAGTTTGGGATGGACCTGCAGGCGGAACCGCTGCTTTTTCCCAAAGCGCTGAGCGCAGTATTGGATCCTTTGGGCAAAATCGTCAAACCCGTTGTGTGTGTGCGGCTGGACTATGAAGCCGAGCTTGCGGTTGTGATTGGAAAAACCTGTGAAAAGGTAAAGAAAGAAGATGCCGGGGAATATATCTTCGGATATACCTGCCTGAACGATGTGACTGCGCGGGATATCCAGCATAAAGAAAGCCAGTGGCTCAGGGCTAAAGGCTTTTACACTTTTTGCCCTTTCGGGCCGTGGATCGAAACAAAACTGGATCCATCCGATCTGCATCTTCAGGCCGTGTTGAACGGAAAAACGGTGCAGGACGACAGGACGTCCAGTATGCTTTTTGAAGTCCCCTACCTGATCGAATATATCAGCAGCTTTATGCGCCTTGAGCCGGGTGACGTGATCGCGACGGGTACGCCGGGCGGAATCGGTCCCATGAAGAGCGGTGACGAAATCAAAATTGTCATTGAGGGAATCGGTGAACTTAAAAATACGGTTGAATAAGACGTATGACGGAAAAATTTTTTAAACGCGTGACCGGCGCAATCATATGGAAAAACGGCCGGATACTTATTGCGCAGCGCGCGGCGGACGACGAATGTCCGTTGATGTGGGAGTTTCCCGGCGGAAAAATAGAAGATGGGGAAACGGAAGAAGAATGCATTGTCCGGGAAATCAAAGAGGAATTAAACCTGGATATCCGTACGGTGGATGTTTTTATGCGCGTTGTGTATCTTCTGGATGAAAAAAAGATCCCCATCACGTTTTTTAATGCAAAAATCACGGGCGGAGACCTGCGGCTTAATGTGCATGCAGATGTCAAGTGGATTTGCAAAGAAGAGGTGGCGGATTATGAATTTATGCCCCCAGACGCACAGGCGGTTGAAAAACTTCTTACCGAAAAGCCAAAGGCTTTGAGATAAACGGCAAAAAAATAATCACGAAGGAGAGAAAATATGGATATTTTTGAATTTGCGATTCAAATGGAAAACGACGGAGAAAAGTATTACCGGGAACAGGCAAACAAAAATAGCGGCAACAGCCTAAAAAGCGTTTTTGAGATGCTGGCCGAAGATGAAAAACGGCATGCGGAGATTTTAGAGGCAAGAGCCGCCGGGACAGCGCTGATCCAGACGGATACGCTGGTAAAATCTAAAAATGTTTTTTCCAAAATGAGTGATTTTAAGGATGAGACAAAGGCGGAACCCAGTCAGCTTGATCTTTATACCATGGCGCTTCAAATGGAACAAAAAAGCATAGACCTTTATGAAGAGTATCTGAAAAAAGCGGACGACGAGGCGCAAAAGGAAATTTTCAGCTATCTGGTTTCTCAGGAAAAGGATCATTACGCGGTGATCGAGGAATTGCTGGTCATGGTCCGACACTCGCTGCAATGGGTGGAAGATGCGGAATTTGGCCGCAGAAAAGAGTATTAAAGCCGCAGACGTTTTTGAAACTGCATAATACCGGATCAATTAAAATACCGTTTGATTGAGAGGAAGCTTTTATGTGGAAGAAGATGACTGTTTTCGGAATGGCCGGGGCGCTTTTATATTTGCTTCACGTGATCTTAGGCGGCGTTCTGTGGGAGGGCTACAATCATCTGATGCAGCCGATTTCAGATCTGACTGCGGCCGGTGCGCCCAATCAAGGCCTGCTGTCTGCCTTCACCTGGGCCTATGGGGCGTGCGCTATCCTTTTTGGCCTTTCCGCATGGATATATTTAAAAGGGTTTGCGCCCAAACTGGCACAGGCAGGTATGTTGATCTTTCTGATTATGCAGGGGATATCCGTCCTGTACGGATTGTTTCCGGAAGATCTGCCGGGCGGCACGGTGACGGTGGCCGGCAGTATGCATATTGTGATTACGGCGTTGATCGTTCCGCTTACCATACTTTCACCCTTCCTGATCGGATTTGGCCTTCGCAGGGTGGAAAGGTTTGAAGGAATAGGGCTGTATTCCATTATTACCGGGGTTGTTATTTTGGTGTTTGGAAGCCTTTCAGCCATATTCTTTGCAAATGCGATTCCTTATTTCGGGCTGGTGGAGCGTATCAATATCGGCGCCTTGCAGCTGTGGATGTTTATACTGTCTTACCGTCTTTTTACGGAACGCCGGATACAGATATGCGAATATTGAGCAAAATGCAAAAGACAGGAGTGTGCATGGAAAATAAAAGTAAACAAACAGGCTGGGGCGCGGAGCGTGCCGCGCGTCTGGATAATCCGGAGCGCCGGGCGGTGCTCCCGCCTAAAGAAACGCTTGAAAAAGTCGGCCTTCAAAAAGGAATGGATTTTGCAGATATAGGCTGCGGAGTGGGCTACTTCACATTACCGGCCGCCCGATTGATCGGTACGGGGGCAAAAGCATATGCGCTGGACGTTTCCTCTGCGCTTTTGGATATCCTTAAAGAAAAAACGCGTGAAGAGGGAATCGGCAACATTGTTACCGTGCTTTCGGATGCGTATGATATGAAACTTGCGGCAGAAACTGCAGATTTTGCCTTATGCTGCAATGTTGTTCATGAGATAGAAGACCAAAAAGCGTTTTTGCGGGAGATTGCAAGGGTGGTAAAGCAGGGCGGAACGCTGGCTGTGATCGAATGGAAGATGGTCCGGGGAGAAAAGGGACCGCGCATGGAAGAAAGGATTCCTCCGGGCGATTTGGAGTCGCTTTTGCGTTCCTGCGGGTTTGACGGGTTTGAGCAAAAGGATATTAATTCTGATCTATACGCTGTGATTGCAAAAAAAATCTGAAGTTTGCACAGGCTGAAAAGCCGGGGATTTTCCCCGGCTTTTTAAATATCCTGTTGCCGCACGGGATGCGCTTGACAAAATAGGTATATCTATATTAAATATTATTAAAATAAATATATCGAAACGATATATAAAGATGGGATACAAAAAACGATGCTTGAATTTATTTTGCTTGGTTTTTTAAAATGCGGGGAAATGAGCGGTTATCAGATGAAGCAGTGCATGGCCGAAAGCACTTCCAATTTTTTTGACGCAAGTTTCGGAAGTATTTATCCAACTTTAAAAAAATTGGAAAAGGGAAAACTTATTTCAATGCGCGGCGTGGTAGAGGGCGGAAAATTCAAAAAAATGTACAGCATCACGGAAAGCGGAGCGGCGGCTTTTATGCAGTGGCTGCAAGAGCCGATCGATTTTTCAAAGATACGTCCGGACCACCTGGTTAAAATTTTCTTTTTCAGTTTCCTTCCCAAAGAGAAGGCGGCAGAAAATATTCGGTATTTTCAGCGGAAAGTTGAGGAGGTCTTAAATAAACTGCGGCATCAGGAAAAAAATGAAGGCGGCAATGCAGATGGATTTATGCTGGCTACACTGCGGTTTGGGATAGAATATTATTCGTTCATCATGACCTGGTGCGACGATTTAATTAAAAAAATAAAAGGAGGCGAATTATGAAAATATGCGTTTTGAACGGCAGCCCGAAAGGGGAGGAAAGCATCACGCTGCAATACGCACTGTATCTCCAGAAAAAATTTCCGGAGCATGCGTTTACGGTACTTCATGCTGCAAAAGATGTCCCCAAAATGCAAAAAGATCCGGAGGCTTTCCGTCAGGCAATGGAAACGGTGCAGGGCAGCGACGGCGTAATTTGGGCCTTCCCGCTGTATGTTTTACTGGTGCACGCTGACTTCAAACGTTTTATCGAACTGATATGGGAGCGGGAAGCGCAGGGCGCGTTTGCTGGTAAATATACGGCGCTTATCGCAACGTCGATCCATTTTTTTGACCATACGGCAATTCGCTATATGCACGCGACCGTTGACGACCTTGATATGCGGTATACGGGTTATTTTTCCGCCAAAATGGATGATTTGCTGAATGAAAAGCGGCGGAAGGAATTGTTTTCTTTTGGACAGGATTTTTTGATCAGCATGGAAGAAGGGGAAGCAACACTAAAGACCTATGCGCCCCTGCGAACAGAAAAACCGGTGTACACGCCGTCTCCTGTAAACATGCCGCTGCCGTTGGGCGGCGTCAAAACCCTGGTACTGACCGATACGACGGATGAAGAGACGAATATTGGAAGAATGGTGAGGCGTTATGCAGATCTGACCGGGGCGGACGTGACCGATCTTTCGGCCGTACATATTATATCCGGATGCATCGGATGTATTGCCTGCGCCTTTGATTATGAATGCGTGTTTCACGGAAAAGACGACATTGAAACACTATACGAAAAAATGTCCGGGTACGATGCGATCATTTTTGCGGGAGAGATGCGCGGCCGCTACCTGTCTTCTTTGTGGAAACGTTTTTTTGACCGGCGTTTTTTCAGGAATCATTCGCTGATTTATCCCGGGAAGCAGATGGGATATCTTATTTCCGGTCCGCTTGCGCAGGAGAGCAATCTGCTGGAAATTCTGCAGGCTATGGCCGAACTTGAAGAATGCAATTATCTGGGTGCGCTGACCGACGAAGATCCGGATTCTGCAAACATAGATGAACGGATGGATGCATTTGCAAAAAAAATGATCCGGTTTGCAAAAACAAGAACCGTTATTCCGCAAACTTTTTTGGGAATAGGCGGAAGAAAACTGTTTCGGGACGAAATCTGGGGGCCGATGCGGTTTCCCTTCCGGATGGATTACCGGTATTACAAAAAACACGGATATTATGATTTCCCCCAAAAAGATGTGCGCTCCCGAATGAACAACGCGTTTATGCTGTTTTTGCTTAAGTTTCCCAAAATCAAAAAGGGTATACGCTTAAAGATGAAAGAACATATGGTGGGGCCGTATAAAAAAATACTGCAAGAAGAGTAGAGGGGCGAAACGCCCCTCTTTTTTTGCGGATATACCGGGCATATTTTAAAACGCACAGAGATACGGCTTTAAAAAATAGCCGGTCGCTTTTTATATAATATGACACGCTGTTGTCGTGTTTGGCGCAGTATAATATAAAAAAAGGAGGGAGTAAGATGGAAAGATTGCTTGATTATACGAAAGATTTCAAAGAACTGTACCTGCCCGGAAAAAATCCGGCCGTGGCTGAGATTCCCCCTATGCCCTTTATTGTGATCGAGGGCGCGGGAAATCCGAATGGAGATGCGTTTTCAAAAGTGGTGGAAGCGCTGTATTCTTTTTCTTACACCATCAAAATGTCTTATAAAGGAAAGGCTGTGCCGGCGGGCTATTTTCCATATAAGGTTTTTCCGCTGGAAGGCGTATGGGACCTTCAGGAAGTCTCTCTCGGCCTTGACAAAAGCAATTTTAAGTATTCCATGATGATCCGCCAGCCGGATTTTGTGACGGTGGAATATTTTGAAGAAGTGCGGGAAATTTTAAAAAAGAAAAAGCCGAACCCCAATTTGGATATTGCATATTTTAAAATCCTGGACGAAGGAATGTGCTGCCAGATGATGCATATCGGGAGCTATGATGACGAACCGGAAAGCTTTGAAAAGATGGAAGCGCATTGTAAACTAAACGGATGGGTGCGCGCGGCGAGGACGCACCGGGAAATCTATCTCTCCGACCCGAGGAAGACGGAAAAGTCCCGGCTGAAAACGGTGCTGCGATTTAAGGTGGAACCAAAGGAGTAAAGGAGGGATATCAGTGGCGGAAAATCCGTATAAGGATACGTCCCGGCTGAAAACGGAAGCTGCGGCGCTCACCGGTGAAGAAATCGGTGTTCTGGTGCAGGCGCTGGCCTCGAGTGACGATGCGGTGCGTTATCCGGCTTTTTTACTGCTAAGTGAGCGCGCGTTGCAGACGGACGACGTATATCCTTATTTTGAAATTTTCCAAAATAAACTGAAAAGCGAAAACGCCTTTCAGCGCGGGATAGGTCTCTCGATGTGCGCGCGGAACGCAAGATGGGACGAAGCGGGAAAATGGGACCATATGATAGACGAATATCTGGCGTGTATCCGGGATGAAAAACCCATGGTTGTCCGTTTGTGCATACAAAATCTGGTGTGGATCCTACCCTGTAAAAAAGAATTTTCAAAAAAAATTGCGGAGACTCTGATGGCCTTTCCGGTTGGGTCGCTTAAGGAAACCCAGCGAAAACTGGTGCTTACCGATATCCTGCGTATTTTAAAAGAGATCCGGGATGAGAAAGATGACTTTAAAATGGACACTTATTTTGATGCGGCCCGGGAAAGCGGTTTGCTGGATGCGAAGGCCCTGAAAGAATTTTTTTGAGTATAGCTGCGGGGAAGCTTTGTGTGTTTAACGAAAATAATATGGTTTATACATAAACCATATTATTTTTTTGTACGAACTGAAAGGAAAAAGGGACAGAGAATGAAAAAAGTAGAAATCAATGCAGGCGTCTGTGGAATGAAAACAACGGTAACGGCCATTTCGGAAGACGGGCAGGAGGCCGTGGTGACTGTGCAGTCCGACTGTGGACATATAGGGGATATGATGGAAAGCCTGGGAAATACGTTTGACGCGTATGCCCTTTGCTTTTCCAAACCGGGAACGGGTGAGCTTTATGAATATGCGGCAGAAAATTTTCCAGGGCATGCGGGATGTCCGGTGATTGCCGGGATTGCAAAATGCGTGGAGGCGGAATGCGGCCTGGCCCTGCCCAGGGATGTTGCCATTACATTTGTGGAAGAGTGATTGAAATGAAAATATGGAAGCTGTTTATTTTTAATATAATCATGCCGGTATATGCCTTGATTTTTCGTTTGCAAGTGAAGAAGTATAGTGAGATATTATCCCGGTTTTCCATGCCGGCAGGCATAGAAGGGTATGAAAGCGTTCTGGATGTGGGGTGCGGAAACGGCGCGCTTGCCAAAGCTTTTCGCATGCGCGGGCTGCGCGTGGCCGGCGTGGATTTTTTGCCCGCGATGGCGGCTGTCGCAAAAAGGAACCTTAAAAAAGATTCAGATATTTTAATCCGCCGTGCGGACGTGTTGGAAGGGCTCCCGTTTGAAACGGACAGTTTTGATTTGGCGATTGCTTCTTATATGCTGCACGGTATGCACCCGCAAGAACGGATAAAGGTATATGAAGAAATGAGCAGGGTGGCCCGGAAAGCGGTTGTTTTCTATGACTATAATGCGGAAAGATCACTTTTGACCAGCGTGATTGAAGCCATTGAAGGCGGGGATTATTTTAATTTCATCCGGACCGGGAAAGAGGAAATGGAACGCTATTTTGAATCGGTACAGGTGATCGATGTAGATAAACGCGCCGCGTGGTATATTTGCAAAAAGCCGGTATCGGACAAAATCTCTTCAAAAAGGCCCTTTCGGGACAAAATGAGCGCATAGAGGAGGGCGGGAGGCTTTCGTTTTGCAGCTGTTCATGTTAAAATAATTTACAGGGAATTAACTTTGATTTAATATTTGCTTTACTTGTATACGGTATAATTGTGAAAAAAGTTTGAGGGGATTATGCAGCACAGCGAAAATGACGAAATCCTGAAACAATTATTTTTTGACGTAGTGGAAAAGCAGGAAATAAGGGCGTTCTTTCAGCCCATTATTTCGCTTAGAGACGGTGGGCTGTACGGATATGAAGCGTTGAGCCGGGGACCTGTAAATACACCCATGAACAGTCCGGAAACGCTTTTTTATTATGCCCAGAAATATGAAATGCTTTGGGAACTGGAACTTCTGTGCCGGACCAAAGCGCTTATGGCGGCTTGTGAAAACGGAATGAACAGCCGTCTTTTTTTGAATGTGAATCCCAATGTGATGAATGACGTGAAATTCAAAAAAGGTTTTACGCGCGAATATTTAAAAGAATTCTCCATTGATCCCCAGAATGTGATTTTTGAGATTAATGAAAAAGCGGCGGTCAGCAATGTAGAAGAATTCAAAAAGATCGTTAAGAACTATAAAGACCAGGATTACAAAATTGCGATTGACGATGCCGGCGCGGGATATTCCGGCCTCAACATGATTTCCGATATCCATCCCCATTTTTTAAAGCTGGATATGAATCTGGTTCGGAGCATAGACCAGGATTTTATGAAGCAGGCGCTGGTAAAAAGCATGGTTGAATTTTCAAAGCTTTCCAATGTGCATCTGATTGCCGAAGGTATTGAAACCCGCAGCGAACTTGCAAAGCTGATAGAAGTGGGGGTGCAGTATGGGCAGGGTTTTTATATCCAGAGGCCTGCGCCCGCATTGTATCCGGTCAGCTCGGAGATCAAGAACATTGTCCATGATCTGAATAAAAAGAAAAACCATCTTTTCGGAGACCGTATATCGGATATTTATATCGGCAATATCGCTTCCGCCCTGCTCACGCTTTCCCCGCAGATCCTTGTAAGCCAGGTGGACGCCATGATGAAATCGGATGTCAATATTCCGGGGTTCTGCATTACGGAAGAAGGATCGGTGACCGGGGTTGTCACAAGGGATCAGTTGTATGCCAATTTAAGCAGCCAGTACGGTTTCAGCCTGTATTATAAAAAGCCGGTGAGAGAAATAATGTCCCGCGAATTTATGAGTGTGGATTTTGAAACGCCTGTGGATCTTGTGGCGAAAACCGCTATGCAGCGAAAAACGGATCAGCTGTATGATTTTATTACCGTGACCAAGGGCGATAAATATCTGGGAATCGTGACGGTGCGGGATCTTTTGATGCGGACGATCGAAATAGAGATCGTTAATGCAAAGCATTTAAACCCGCTTACAGAACTGCCCGGAAACCTGATGATTGAAAAGCATTTGGAAAAATGTCTGAAACTTGAAAAAACACATTATATACTCTACATTGATATCGATAATTTTAAATCGTATAATGATGTGTATGGCTTTGAAAAAGGGGATATGGTTTTGCGGACCGTAACCGCAATCCTGAAAAAAAATGTAACGGGCGGCCAATTTGTCGGACATATCGGCGGGGATGATTTCATTGCGGTGGTAGAAGAAAAGCATACGGAAGCAATCTGCTGCGGTATTGTTAAGCAGTTCGACGATTCGGTGATGAACTATTACAGCCAGGAGGATATCGGGAAAGGGTTTATCCTTTCCAAAAACCGGCACGGTGTGGAAGAGAGTTTTCCTCTGATGAGCATTTCGATTGCCGGCCTCAGCAACCACAACCGGGGGAATGTGTTTGAACTTTCCGAAAAAGCCAGCCTGATTAAAAAGAAATGCAAACAGTGTACGGGAAGTGTTTTTTTGCTGGAAGAATGAACCGCGGCGCAAAAATTTTATCAGCGGGCTTCGGCCCGCCGGACCGGCGGTAAGACGGGCGGAGTTTGTTTTTAAAGGCGGTTTGCTTGTGTGCCGGGGGTATGATAAAGTATAAGGGATACGGCATCTTATAGGGCCCTCCCGGTCATCGCGATTTTTATGCGCGGCTGTGGACGGCCCTGCTAAAAAAGAACCGCAGGGAGAATACAAATGAAAAAACTCATATTGGTCACATCGCCCCCGGCATCCGGAAAAACAACGCTTGCAAAAGCGCTTGGAAAAGCCATGTGTGAAACGGTGTATCTGGATAAGGATACGCTGATTCCTTTATCCAAAAAAATTTATGAAGTGGCGGGGGAACCGTATAACCGGGATTCCGAATTTTTTGAAAAAAACATCCGGGATTTAGAGTATAAGGTTATTCTTGATTTTGCTGCCGAGGCCATACAGTTTGATTCCAATGTGATTATCAACGCGCCTTTCAGCCGGGAAATTCGGAATCCCGGGACTATGCAGGAAATGCGGAAACGGTTTTTGCAGTATGAAGCCAGGCTTTGTGTAATCTGGATCAAGTGCTCTGTTGAAACAACCCATCAGCGTATGCTGAAAAGAAATTCGGACCGGGATACGTGGAAGCTTGCAAATTGGGAAGAATATGTGAAAACTGAAAATTTTGATCCGCCGGAAATCGAAGATCTCCTGATTTACGAAAATGATAACGACGAGCTTGCAAAAGAAAGCTTTACAAAACTTCTTCAAAAATTAAAAACGCTATAAGAAAAAGATGTTCCTTAAAGGAACATCTTTTTGGTTTCATTTTGAAAATTTGACTGTAGACGCATCAAAGAGCATCAGCCAAGCTTGATGACCACCGGCGTCGGGTTTTTGAGGTTGTCGCTCACCGGGCATCTTTCTTCTACGGCAGCCAGCCATTTTTCCAGCGTATCTTTATCCGCATCTGTATCCGGTGCAATGGTTACGCGGATTTCGCTGTATCCGGCGCGCTTTTCGTTTGATTTACCAAACAGCTTTGCGGGATCCAGGTCGCCATCCAGATGAATATTCAGGCATTTTAGTTCAAACCCCATCTCTTTTGCAACGATATGCCCCATTACGTTCAGGCAGCCGGCCAGCGCGGCCAGCAGGTACTGGACCGGGTTTGCGCCTTCGTTGGTGCCGCCCAGGCCCGGGGGCTCGTCGATGGTCATGTGAAAGCAATCGGTTTTTACAACCGTTTTAGTACTGCTTTCGCTTTTTGCTGTGGCATTGAATTTCAAATCAGGCATAGTGCTTATCTCCTTTAAAATTAATAAATCCCCTCAGATGCTTTTTTGATTCAATTAAGAGAATTTCTGAAAGGAAAAATATGCTAATTATATTATAAATCAATGGCCGGCTTTTGGCAAATTTTTTTATGGGAAACACAGAAGGTTGACAGGAGAAGATGCGCGGGCTATGATAAATCCAGTATCACGCCGGAGTTTGGCCGGCCCGAGGAGATGAAATATGAATGCACAAAAGCGGGTGGCCGCTATACACGACATATCCGGATTCGGCAAATGTTCACTGACCGTGGCGCTGCCCATTCTTTCCGCCGCAGGGGTTGAGACCAGCGTGATTCCAACCGCTGTACTTTCTACGCATACGGGAGGTTTTGAAGGATATACCTTCAGAGATCTTACCGCCGACCTGCCTGCCTTTGCGCGGCATTGGAAGTCGCTTGACCTTACCTTTGATTGCCTGTATTCGGGTTTTTTGGGGTCGGGAGAGCAGCTTGCAATTGTGTCCGATATTTTCAGGATGTTCAAGACAAAGAAAAATCTGCTCTTGGTAGATCCGGCTATGGCGGACAACGGACAAATGTACTCGATTTTCGAACCTTCCTTTGCGAAGGGAATGGCCGGGCTGTGTGCGCATGCGGATATCATTGTTCCAAATATCACCGAAGCAGCTTTTTTGCTGGGAGAAACTTACCGTCCCGGTCCGTATGAGCCCGCTTATATTGAAAAACTTTTAAAAGGCCTTTCCGGCCTGGGCCCCGGGCGGGTTGTGATGACCGGCGTATATTTCCGCGAGGAGCATCTGGGCGCGGCGGTTTATGACCGCGCGGCAGGAATGGATTTTGCGTTCGGCGAAAAAATAGACGGATGGTATCATGGTACGGGAGACGTGTTTGCGAGCGCGCTTCTGGGAGCCATGATGAACGGCTTTACGCTTTTGGATGCGGCGCAGATTGCGGTGAATTTTACAGCGGGCAGCATTCGCCGCACCAGGGAAGCGGGAACGGATGTCCGGTTTGGGGTGAATTTTGAGCAGGGGTTGCCCGGATATATCCGGGCGCTCGGCCTGGCAGACTGCCTGTAGCGGAGGCCTTGTGTGACCAGAAAAAAGAAAGACCGTTTTTTGGGAGACTTGGCGGCAATTATCGTTTGCATACTTTCTTTTTTATTGGCGGGGCAGAAAGCGGTCCTGCAAACAGAAATTGAAGATGTTCGCGCCGGGGCGCTTGCCGGCGGCACATATACCGGAAGCTTCGAAGGCTGCCGCTGGTCAAGCACGCTGGAAGTGACGGTGAAAGATGGCCGTATTGATAAAATTGCAATCATCAAAGACCGGGCGGTGCCGTCCTGGGACAAAACCGCCGCGTTTTTTGATGCGGTAATAGAAAAGCAGACGCCTGCCGTTGACGCGATGGGTGCTGTTGTAAAATTTCAAAACAGGAATTCTTTTTGCAAACGGTGTTTATAAAACACCGTTTTTTGTTTGAAAAAGTGTGAAAATGTTTATATTTATTTGATCAAAACAGTAAATTGGATTATTATATATGTATATAATATTGTTTTAAACAAGAAGGCTTGTTTTAGAGATAAGACGGAAAATTTGAATTTATTTCTTTTTTTAATGCTTAACTGAAATATTCGGCGGGTATTGTTTTTTGTAGCCTTTTTTATTGAACAATGCACCGTCAGGCAAGGAGGCCAATGTTGGACGATGCTTCAAGATGCGTCATTGAAGCTATGCGTGCGTACGGCAGAGATCTTACGGTTTACGATGAGAGATTTTTGCAAAAAACGTTAGATAAACGCCTGGGGCATACGGGCGTCCGTGACGCGGACGAATATTGCCGCGTTTTGCGGGAAAACAAAACAGAAGCGGATGCGCTCAGTGATGCCCTTGACATTACTTACAGCTGTTTTTTCAGAGAACCTTTCAGTTTTGCACTGATAGAAAAGCTGCTGCCCGGCATTATTGGGCAAAAGGTCCCCGTAGGAGAACTCAGGGTATGGTCGGCCGGATGTGCGAGCGGGCAGGAGGCTTATTCCATAGCTATGCTGTTGCAGGAAGCGCTTGCCGCAAAAGAAGGCCGCGTACGTTACAGGATCTTTGCGACGGATATTTCAAGGGAAGCTATCCTGGCTGCGGACGCAGGGCTTTATCGCCCGGAGTCCTTAAGCGATGTGCGGTTTGGGCATGTTGAAAAATATTTTTTACAATACGGAGGAATATACAGGGTGTCGCCACTGATCCGAAACAACATAATTTTTTCGGTATACGACCTGCTGGATCAAACCTCTCTGCATCCCTCCGAAAGCATTTTCGGAGGGTTTGATATTGTTTTTTGCAGAAATGTTCTTTTGTACTACCGGGAGGATGTCCGGCGTTCTTTGATTAAAAAGCTGGCAAAATCCCTGACCGGCGGCGGATATCTGGTGATTGGGGAGGCAGAAAAACCTTTTGCGGCCCTGGCCGCAGACTTAAAGCAGGTTTTTCCTTCGGCGGCTGTTTTTGTAAAAAAAACCGGACCTGACTTGAAAGCAAGGTATTAATGCTGCGGCGGACGGACAAGACGGAGGGTATGGCAAATGAAAAAGTGGAGTATGAAAATCGGCACCCAAATGGGCATAGGGTTTGCCATTGTTCTGGCGCTGGTTTTGACGCTGGGGATCGTTTCCTATTTTCAAACGCAAATGCTGTATGAGGAAGCGCAGGCGCTTTACGACCATCCTCTGCAGGTGCGGCAGGCGGTCAGCCAGCTCAAGGTAGATATACTCAATACCCGGGTGGGGATCCGGGATCTGGTTTTAGAAGAAGATGACGCAGTCAAAGAAGAGGCTGCCCGTATTATTCAGGCTTCTCTGGAAGACGGAGAGGCGCAGTTTGACATTTTTTACTCTAAGTATCTCGGGCCGATGACGGATGTCGACAGCGCCTACGAAGCATACAACGACTGGCGGGGCGCCAGTGAATACCGGGCCGGGCTCGCGCAGCACGGTTTGCTGAATGGCGAAAATATAGGGGATGACAGCACGGTTTCCGGATATCGTGAAATCCTTATGGACAAAATTCAGGTGATTGAGCATTTTGCGGCAAATAAGGCCGAAGAGCTGCATACAAGTTTTATTACCCTGCAGAATGCCATTAATACACAGCTGTTGGTTTTGTGCGCGGCAGTTATTGCGGCAACGCTGATCATAAGCACGATGCTGACGCGGGCTATCCGCAGGCCGCTCAACGAACTGAACAACAGTATCACCCGTTTCCACCAAGGAAACCTTGGCGCGCGGAGCGCCTATGATAAAAACAATGAATTCGGCACGTTGACCGATTCGTTTAATACAATGGCGGATTCTATTCAGGGAAACATCCTGCTGCACCAGAAAACGGGCAATATATCAAAAACAATGCTGAGTACGGAAAATGCGCATGAGTTTTTTCAAAAAACGTTGGCAGAGCTGGCAGACCAGAGCAATGCGCAGATGGCTGCGGCCTATTTGTACAATCCGGACAAAAGGGTCTTTGAATATTTTGAATCTATCGGGCTCAGCGGCGACGCAAAAGCTACTTTTGATGCCGCGGGACTGGAAGGCGTGTTTGGGGCTTCTGTTTTAAGTGGAAAAATACAGATCATTAAAGATATCCCGCAGGATACGCCGTACGTTGCCGAGTCTCCGTGCTGCCGGTTTATACCCCGGGAAATCATTACCATTCCAATTTTTTCCGGACGCCAGATGCTTGCTTTGCTTTCGCTGGCCAGTCTGAGTGCTTTTAAAGAAGGAACAATCAAACTGATTGAGGATATTCTGGATACCATGAGCGCCCGCATAGAAGGGGTGCTCGCCTATCGTACCATTCAGCAATTTTCCGCATTGATGGAAGAGAAGAACCGGGAACTGGATGCGCAGAAAGATGAACTGGGTGCGCAGGCCGGTGAACTTACCCGCCAGAATACCGAGCTTGAAGTGCAGAAGGAAAAATTGGAAGAAGCCAGCCGGCTGAAGACCAGCTTTTTATCCAACATGAGCCACGAGCTTCGTACGCCGCTCAATTCTATTATTGCTTTGTCCGGCGTCTTGGGACGGCGCCTTTCGAAAAAGATTCCGGAAGAAGAGTACGGATATCTGGAAGTGATTGAACGCAATGGAAAGGGCCTGCTCAATATGATCAATGAAATACTTGATATTTCACGTATTGAAGCGGGACGCGAGGAAGTGGAAATTTCAGAATTTTCTGTGCGGGAACTGGTTTTGGAAGTGGTGTTGAATATACGGCCGCAAGCGGACCAGAAAGGCATTGAACTTTTGGCCGACCCCCAAAATCCGGATATACGGATCACAAGCGATGCGGAAAAGCTTCGGCATGTTTTGCAAAATCTGATTGGAAATGCGGTCAAATTTACCGAAAAGGGGCAGGTTGTGGTCGCGCTGACCGGGCAACAGGATGCCCTGGTGCTTGAAGTGAGCGATACGGGCGTGGGGATCGCAGCCGAACATCTGCCCCATATTTTTGAGGAATTCCGCCAGGCAGACGCAGGAACTGCGCGGCGGTTCGGTGGAACAGGCCTTGGCCTGTCCATAGCCAAACGGTATACGGAACTGCTGGGCGGAACGATTCTTGTGAGCAGCCGGATAGGGAAGGGTTCTACTTTTAAGGTGACACTGCCCATGCGGTATGAAGGTCCCCTGCCCGCAGAAGAAGAGAAATGGGAGCAGGACGAAGAAGAGAAAACAGGCGGCTTTTTTAAGGATGACCGGGAAAACGCAGGAAAAACGCTTCTGCTTATTGAAGACAGCCAGCCGGCGATTATTCAGATTGAAGACCTGTTCAGGGAAACGGGGCACCGTCTGCTGATCGCGCGCAGCGCGGTGCAGGCGTTTGAAGTTTTAGAAACAGAACATCCGGACGCAATCATTCTGGATTTAATGATGCCTGACGTGGACGGTTTTGAAATCCTAAAATCGCTTCGGGAGAGGCACGATACAATGGCGACGCCGGTGCTCATATTGACCGCCAAGCACATTACCCAGGGAGACCTTGCTTCTCTCAAAAAAAATCATATTTATCAGCTGATCCGGAAAGGGGACGTTGACCGTGAAGAGCTCTTGAGAACAATATCTGCAATGCTCAGGTCGCGGGATCAAAAAACCTCCATCCGGCAAGAAAAAGAGGAAAGACCGCTGATATTGGTGGTGGAAGATAATCCGGACAATATGCTTACCGTAAAAGCGCTGCTTTCCGAAAAATACAGAGTCATAGGCGCAATGGACGGTGTAGAAGGCACTAAGGCCGCAAAAGAGCATATACCCGATCTGATATTGATGGATATTGAAATGCCGCGTATGAACGGTGTGGAGGCCTTTATGGATATCCGGAAAGACCCCCTTTTAGAGCATGTGCCGGTTATTGCGCTGACAGCCAGTGTGATGCAGGAAGAAAAAGAAACCATACTTGGGTATGGCTTTGACGCATTTGTCTCCAAGCCCATTGAAACACAAGAATTTTACAAAGTGATTGGAGAGGTTTTGTATGGCAGATAATAAGGTGTGCGTACTTGCTGTGGATGACAATCCGGATAATCTTATCAGCATCCAGGCTTTGCTGCGGGAAGCCTTTCCTGATTCGACGGTTTTGACTGCGCAAAATGGACCGGACGGAATTGCGCTGGCGAAAAAGGAAGATCCGGATGTTGTTCTTTTGGATATTCTGATGCCGGGCATGGACGGATTTGAGGTCTGCAGGCGCCTGAAGGCCAATCAGACGCTGTGCGATATTCCTATTGTATTTGTGACTGCACTCAAAGAAGACCGGCAAAACCGCATCCGGGCACTCGAATGCGGTGCGGAAGCGTTTGTAAGTAAACCCATTGATGAAACAGAACTGATGGCGCAGGTGTCCGCAATGCGCAAAATCAAAAAAGCGAATGTGGAAAAGAGGACCGAAAAGCAACGCCTGGCCGAGCTGGTTGCAAGAAAAACAAGGGAACTTAAGGAATCGCATGAAAAGACACTGCGCTTGCTTGAAGAGCTGAAAAAAGAAAATGAAAGCCGCAAAAAAAGCGAAAGCGCCTTGATGGAAGCGCAGTCCCTGGCCCATATGGGAAGTTTTGAGCGGGAAGGTACAGACGACATTATCAAGTGGACCGACGAATGTCTAAAGATATACGGGGTAGAGAGCGAAGAGCAGATCAATACCATAGCAAAGGCGATGTTATTCATTCACCCGGATGACAGAGGCCCTTTTTCCAAACTGCGGCGCCGGATGATGAGCAGGAAAGAAAAGCTTGACACGGAATTCCGTATTGTTCGGCCGGATGGCAAGGTGCGAAATATTGAGTTCAGGTTTTTCCCCACATTTGAAAACGGTGTTTATGTGCGGGGGCACGGGACCGTTCAGGACGTGACCCAGCGTGTGGAGGCAAAAGAGGCGCTCAGGGTAAGCGAAGCCAAATACAGGAAAATTGCGGAGAATATCTCGGACGTGGTCTGGACCGCAAATCTGGATCTGGAAACAACATATGTGAGTCCGTCCGTCAAAAACCTTTTGGGGGAAACGCCCGAACAGCATATGAAACGTACGCTTCGGGAGCGCGTTCCGCCGTCCTCTCTGGAAAAAATCAAAGCGCTTTTTGCAGAGGAACTGGAAAAAGAAAAAGACCCGAAGATCAACAAAAACCGGACGCGGGTGTTTGAACTTGAACATTACCGGGCGGATGGCAGCATTATCTGGGTCTCCATGCATATTTCGTTTTTGAGGGACAGATATGGCAGTATTATTGGTACTCTGGGTGTAACCAGGGATATTTCGGACGTCAAACGCGCTGAAGAAGCGCTCCGGCGGAGCGAAGAGCGCTTCAGAATGCTTTTCGACCGGGCGCCTCTCGGATACCAGTCTGTTGATGCGGATTGCGTGATCCTGGATGTAAACAAGCAGTGGCTGGAGATGATGGGGTATACCCGCAAAAATGTCCTGGGGAAGCACTTTTATGATTTTCTGTTGCCGGACTCAAAAGAGTCATACCTTGCCCATTTTAAAAAGATGATGGAAAAAGGAGAAGGTTCCGCCGAATTCAGCGTGATCCGCAAAGACGGTGAACTGCGCCTGGTGGCCTGCGTCGGAAAAGCCGCTTATGACCGGTACGGGAATTTTATGCAGTCGCATTGCATGCTGCAGGATATCACCCGTCAGCGAAAGGCGGAAGAGGAACTGAACCGGCAGAGGGATCTGGCGCAGCAATATCTGGATGTTGCAGGCATCATTTTCCTGGTTTTGGATAAACAGGCAAGGGTAGAACTCATCAATCAAAAAGGATGCGAAATCCTTCAATTGCCCAAAGAAAAAATCATTGGGAAAAAGTGGACCGACCATTTTGTGCCGGAAACAGCAAGACAGGATCTTAAGCAGGCTTTTGAAAATATTTTTAAAGGGGATTATGTACAATATTCCGTCTATGAAAATCCCATACTGACAGCCGACGGAGCGGAGCGTTTGATTTCCTGGCGGAATACCGTTTTAAAAGACGAGAAGGGCCACTACAGAGGAATTCTTTCTTCCGGAATGGATATAACGGAACATGACGCGGCCTTACGGGCTCTGCACGAGAGTGAGCGGAGTAAATCCGTGTTGCTTTCCCATATACCGGGGATGGCGTACCGCTGTATGTATGACCGGGAATGGACCATGAAATTTTTGTCGGACGGCTGCCTTGATTTGACGGGTTATCCGCCGGACAGCCTGATCGATAACCGGAAACTCTCCTATAATGATCTGATTTGTTCGGAATACCAGGCGGACATTTGGCGCGAATGGGGAAAGACGATTTCGAAAAGAGGACAATTCACCTATGAGTATGAAATAAAAACGGCGGCCGGCAAGCGCAAATGGGTATGGGAGATGGGGCAGGGGATTTATGGTCAAGACGGTGAAGTAGAAGCGTTGGAGGGCATTATTATAGATATCAACGAATCCAAGCGGCGTTACGACCAGATCCAGTATATGAATGATCACGATTTCATGACCGGGCTTTTCAACCGTAAATACTATGAGGAAGCCAAAGACCGGATGGATAAAAGAAAATTTTATCCGCTGGCCGTAATGGTGGCGGACATCAACGGAGTACGGCTGATCAATGATGCGTTCGGCCACGCGCAGGGGGACCGCCTGATAAAAGCGACCGCGAAAATCATAGAAAAATGTTGCCGGCCGGGAGACATACTCGCGCGTACGGAAGGAGATGCCTTTAGCATATTGCTGCCGAATACCGACCGGGAGGCCGCTACCGAAATGGCAAAGAAAATCCGGGACGCCTGTATCAGGCACAACTCAAAAATCCGTAAAAAAGCGGATACCATTAATCTTTCCATTGGATTCAGTATCAAAAATATAGAAAGCGGCAGCGTGGACGAGGTTGAAAAAGAGGCGGAGGAATATCTTTACAAACGGAAACTTCTGGAGCGGACCAGTCATCACAGCACCATTTTGTCTTCTGCTATGGCTACCATGTTTGCGCGCAGCCAGGAAACCGAAGAACACGCCGAGCGGATTGCGCAGCTCTCTATTCAGATTGGAGAAAAAATGAATTTGTCTCCGAAAAATCTGGATGAACTAAAGCTGCTGGCCATGCTGCACGATATTGGAAAGATCGGTATAGACGACCGGATTTTAAACAAGCCGGGACCGCTTTCGGAAACGGAGTGGATGGAAATGAAAAAGCATCCTGAAATCGGCTACCGCATTTTGATGGCCGCGCCCGAACTGCAGTCTTTGGCAGAGTATATTCTGGCCCATCACGAACGCTGGGACGGGAAAGGATATCCCCGCGGTTTGAAAGGCATGCAGATTCCGCTGGTCTCCAGAATACTCGCAGTTGCGGACGCGTACGACGCTATGACGCAGGACCGGGTCTACAGGAAGGCCCTTTCCAAAAAAGAAGCTGCAAAAGAAATACAAAAAAACGCCGGAAGCCAGTTTGATCCGGAGGTTGCCGAATTGTTTCTAAAGCTGGTGGAGGAAGAAAAATTGCTGTAATCGCGGGGCAGCAGGGTAAAAGATGCATTTTCCACGCGCTTTTTGCAAAGGGAGATGCATTTTTTGTGTAAATGTATTGTATATACGGACGATCAATTGTATGATAAAGAGCGAAAAAAGCCTTCTGTATGTGCAAAATGCACATAAGGGCGGAAAGAGAAAAGAGATTTCGGATCATGAGTAAAGAATATGCGCTCAAAGGAAATATTGTACATATACCTGCTTTGGGGAGAATTCTTGTTTTCCCAAAATCTTATATAATGTTTCGGGACGGAAAAGTTACCGGGATACAAAAAGAATTCGGCGGTCCTTTTGAGGATTACGGCAGCAATCTCATCATTCCGGGTCTTTGCGACATGCATGTGCATGCGCCGCAATATGCAATGGTGGGTATGGGACTCGACATGGAGCTTTTGCCCTGGCTGGATACATATACATTCCCGGAGGAAAGCAAGTATGCGGATGCGGGCTATGCAAAAGAAGTATACGAAGCCTTTACGCAGGCGCTGATCCGGGCAGGAACGACACGCGCGTGTGTATTTGGAACCATTCATACGGATACGGTTTTGATCCTGATGGAGATACTGGAAAAGGCCGGACTCACGGCCTATGTGGGAAAAGTGAATATGGACCGGAATGCGCCAAAAGCGCTGTGTGAGGATACGGAAACATCTCTTGTAGAAACGCGGCGCTGGATCGAGGCGAGTCTTGGACGTTTTGAGCATGTAAAGCCCATGATCACCCCCCGGTTCATACCAAGCTGTAGTCCCGCACTTTTAAAGGGCCTTGGAAAACTTGCGCGTGAATACGGACTGCCCGTGCAGTCCCATCTGTCTGAAAATACGGGTGAAGTGAAGTGGGTGAAAAAGCTTGAGCCGGAAGCTGCGTGTTATGGGCAGGCGTATGAAAATTACGGGCTTTTTGGCGGGAGAGTGCCAACGGTGATGGCCCATTGCGTGCAAAGCCCTGCCGATGAGCGTGCGCTGCTTGCACAAAACGGTGTTTTGATGGCGCACTGTCCGGATTCAAATTCCAACCTTGCAAGCGGGATGGCGGATGTGCGCAAAATGACGGATGCGGGTGTCAATGTGGCTTTGGGCTCCGACCTGGCAGGGGGCTGCAGCATTTCTATTTTGGAGGTGGCGGCGAAGGCCATACGGATTTCCAAACTGCGCCAGGCGTCGGGAGGCGGGCGTGCGCTTACACTTTCGGAGGCGCTGTATATGGCGACTGCCGCCGGAGCAAAATTTTTTGGAGATGCCCCCGGGTTTTCGGCAGGCGCGCCGCTGCATGCGGTGGTGCTGGATGATACGGGCCTGCCTGCTGCCCGCACTTTGAGCGTTGAACAGCGTCTGGAACGTTGCGTGTATCTTTCCCGGGATGCAAAGATTGCCGCGGTATATGCGGCCGGGAAAAAAATCTTATAAAAAAGCGGAAAAAAGGAACCGCCCTGCGGTTCCTTTTTTTGTGGTTGATTTAAGAATTTTAAACAGGGTCCATGGTTTTCGCTGCAGCGCCGGCTGCATTTTACGGTCAGTTTGCCTTTTCTTCGCGCAGCAGGGCTTCATGCTCTGCCACCAGGTCATCCCATGCCTCCATATTGTACTTGCAACCTGGATCGGGCGCGAGGTGGTCGCCGAAATACCCGTATGCCCTTGCGCGGCAACCGCCGCACAGCGTGCGGTTTTCGCATTTTACACAATGTTCTTTGAGCAGCGTACGGTCGCGTAGTTCCTGCATGACCTGTGAGTTGCGCCAAATTTCTTCCAGACTGTTTTGCCTGAGGTCGCCCACCACTTCGGGAATAAAAACGCAGGGCGTTATTTTTCCGTTGGGCTGAACGGCACAGTACAGGCGTCCGGCACCGCATCCGCCGATGTATTCACACAGCATTTTAGCCTGCTGCCCTTTAAAAAAGCCGTAATGGTTCACGACAACTTTTTCTTCCGGCGCGTTTTCTATGCAGTAACGTCCGTACTGGGTGCAGGTTGAAAACGTATCGATCTTATTGGGGTCAAGGAGAGCCTTGTGGAGTTTGTGGAGCATCTCTTCGCGCATTACGGGGGTCAGGTCTTCTTCTTCGATCGCTTTGCCCCGCCCGGCAGGGATATAGTTGAATGCATAAAATGAATTTGCCCCAAGATCCGTTGCAAGGTCGATAAGCGCATCCATCTCGCTGATGTTCCGGCGGGTGATGGTGGAAGCCATGCCAACGTCCAGGCCTTCTACTTCAACGCAGTTTTTGATGCCCTGGATTGATTTTTCAAAGAGCCCTTTTCCGCCCCTGAACGCGTCATGCTTTGCAGGGTCGACGCTGTCGATGCTGATCTCCACGTAATTGACGCCCGTTTCTTTCAGGCGGGCCGCAATATCCTTGGTGATCAGGGTGCCGTTGGTGGCAACAGAGATATGAATCCCTTTTTCATGCGCATATTTGGCAACCGGCCAGAAATCTTTGTGCATCAGCGGTTCACCGCCTGAGAAAGCAAGGGATGCAACGTTATTTTTTTCAAGCTCATCAATGACGTGCAGACGCTCTTCCAGCGTAAGTTCATCAGGCAGTGCGCGGTGCGCGTCCTGATAGCAGTGCACGCAGTTTAAATTGCACACGTTGGTAAAATTCCATACGATGAGAACGGGCGCCACAAAACGCTGCGGTGCTGAGAGTCCAAGCTCGGGTACGCTTTTGGCCACGTTATTGATGGCTTTCCGGTAGAAAGGCTGCGAAAAAATATCGGCAACCTCTTCCCGCTTGATTCTAAGGATGGCCGGGAGCATTGAAAACATTAAATAATAGGGAATATTTGAAAAATGTATGTTTTCTTCCCTGACATACGCGGACATCACGTTGTCGATTCGCGAGTGCCCATCCTTTCCTTGTTTGGCAAGGCGTTTTAGGTTCCATTGAACAAAGGAACTTCCTAAAAGGCTTTGCACCTGTTCGGCTGTAACCATTGTATGATACCTCCCAAAATTGGTTTTGTATGGCAGCAATCCATACAAAAATGGATGAAAATAAAATATATATTCAGGACCGCTTTAAAAAACCGATCCGGTATATAAACTTAAATACGTCTATGAAGTTGTTGGTTGTGCGGACTGAATAAAGGAGAGTGTATAATAGCGAAATTCTGTTTAATAAATTTTGGACAAAGCGTCCTGTGAAAGAAAAAATTCTCCTTTATGCGGTGACTGTACAAGACCGTGAATTTTTGTAGCGGCTGCCTGGGTGTTTTTATCCAGTCTGCTCATGGATTTGGTACATAGGATGTCCCCCTTTCTCCAAAAGCGCCGGTCAGCGTTCGGTCTGTTTTGCCAGCTTTGGCTTTTTTTTAAACAAAAGAAGGCTGTCGGCCAATGCATCTTCAATCATTTTCATGCCTTCAAGCAATCCTTTTTTGTTTTTTTCCTGAAGTTCGGCTGTCAGGTAGCCGATCTGTTCGTCGGACAGTTCCATCAGTTTATAAAGAGAATCGCTCCCCTCTTCCGTTAAATACAAATAATAGGAACGCCCGTCTTTCTCGGATCTTTTTTTGGCAACCAAATTGTGTTTTTCCAGACGTTTGATAGTCCTGCTCAGATAGCCGGTATCCATTTTGAGTTCCCGCGCCAGTTTTTTGGAGGTGCAGTTTTCCGTTTGGCCAATTTCAAGCAGCACGCACACTTCTGCGGATGAAAATTCGCTGTTTGTGACATATTGGTTTAAAAACCCGAGTATATTTGAGTAAAAGCGGTTAAACCGGCGGATAGCCGGAATCAACGGCGGATGCACGGGATTCATAAAAGTCACCTCTTTGGTTTGATTCTACTATAATATTATAGGACTTTATTTGATAAAGTCAACTAAAATAAGTTAATATGTGGAAAATTTCATCTTCATTGAAAAATAGAAACAAATAAAGACGATTCTTTAATTGCAAAAATATGCAGATAGTGATATAATGCGGACTAATAAAAAACGGATAAGAACAAAAGCGTTGCAAAGAAAAAGCAGCGCTTTTTGTATTCCGGGGTGTAATTTTACGGGGCGGATGAAGCGTATACAAGCAAAACCATATGTGGCCCTTTCCGGGGAAGACGCTCCTTAAGAGGTGACGATATGTCGATTATGGTAAAAAAACTGTATAAGAACGGGTCGTTTTTATATAAAATGAATTTAATAGGCGGAAAAGAGGGGCTTTCCAACCTGGTCCAGTGGGTACATATTATTGAAGACGACGAGGCAACAAGTTTTTTGCACGGCGGTGAACTGGTTTTTACGGCGGGAATATTAAACCGCCGGGAAGGCTGGCTTCTGGATTTCGCACGTAAGCTGCATGCGGCGGGGACCAGTGCTTTTGTAGTAAATGTCGGGCCGCATATCAGCAAAATACCAAAAGAGGTCGTAGCGTTCTGCGATGAAAAAAACATGCCGCTTTTCACCATTCCATGGGAAATCAGGATGGTGGATATGACGAGGGACTTCTGCCATCGGATCATGAACAATGAACAAACGGAATCAGGGACGGCTACGACCATCAAAAATATTATTTTTGGCGTAGGCGATATTGATACGCAGGTGATGCAGATGGAACGGTACGGGTATCAGAAAGATAGCCGGTTTTGTTTTGTATGCGTCGGCGAGGGGAAGGAAACAGGCGAGTGGACGGAAGAGAGAAAAGAATCTTTGGCCCGCGCTGCGGAAATTGTCGCCAAACGGCAAAACGATCTGTTTATTTCCTTTTCCTATAAGGATTTTTTGATTTTGGTTTTGGTGAACTATTCTCTTTCCCGGATAAAAACTTTTGCTGAGGAATTTTTAGGTATGGCCGGCCTGCAGGAAGAGAGGGACTTTTTTGTAGGCGTCAGTTCCAATCAAACGGGGATTTACGATCAGAAAAAGAATTTTGATAAAGCGCTCTCCGCCATGCAAAGCTCGCGGCTTCGGGGCGAAGCCGTGAGCTTTTATGACGAACTGGGTCTTTATAAAGTTTTGTATGCCGTCGGGGACCGGGCTGTGCTTCGGGAATATTATGCGGATACGGTTGGAAAACTGGATGCGTATGACAGGGAAAACGGAACGCAGCTTGTAGAGACGCTTAAATGCTACCTGAATAACAACGCCAGTCTGCAAAGCGTTTCTGAAAAGTTGTTTGTGCATCGCAATACGGTTGCCAATCAGTTGAAAAAAGCAGCTGAAGTAACGGGGTGCGACCCTTTGAATCTGGACGATAAAGTAAAGCTTTCCGTTGCGTTTTGCATTAAAACGATCCTATAAAATGCAATAAAAGATAATATATATTTCATAAAAAATCAATAAACACGCTAAAATCGTCATTGTGCAAGTGCACAATGAAAGTTGTAAGCGTGTTTATTGCATATATAGATATTTCCATCTATAATGAGGACAACAAAGCAAATAAAACGCAGTGAAGCGGCAAAAAGATTTTGCCGCTTTTATTGTGGGGTCTCCCAAAAGGATTTAGGTTTTGGGGGCGGCAGTCGGGAGGATATAAGTTTTGACAGGCGAGGAAATCAAAAGCACACAAAAAAAATACAATCTTCAGTCTTGGAGCAAGCAAAAGAATATTAATCCGGTTCCGGTAAAGCGGGCGGAGGGCATCTATTTTTGGGACTATGACGGCAACCGTTATACAGATATGTCTTCCCAGCTGGTAAATATGAATCTTGGGTTTGGAAACAAAGCGATTGGCGATGCGATCAAAGCGCAGGTGGACCAGTATTGTTTTATCGGGCCGTCCTACGGATCGGAAGCGCGGGCGACGCTGGCCCAAAAAATCATTTCTCTGATGCCGGATAACATGGGCAAGGTGTTCTTTACAAATGCAGGGGCGGAAGCCAATGAGAACGCCGTAAAAATGGCAAGAATGTTTACCGGGCGCAGTAAAGTAATGAGCCGTTACAGGAGTTATCACGGGTCTTCATTCGGCGCTGGAAACCTGACCGGCGAACCCCGTCGTTATGCGCTTGAACCGGGTGTGCCGGGGTTCATAAAGTTTTTTGATCCCTATATATATCGTGAAGCCATTGATTTTGCGTCCGAACAGGAAGCAACAAAATATTATCTGGCCAAACTGGAGGAACAGATCTGTTATGAAAACCCGGGTGCCATTGCGGCCATTGTGATGGAAACCATCACCGGTTCAAACGGCGTGATCATTCCGCCCAAAGGGTATTTGGCCGGTGTACGGGCTATTTGTGACAAATATGGCATTTTGATGATTGTGGATGAAGTAATGACCGGATGGTGCAGGACCGGACGGATGTTCGCGTTTGAAAATTTTGATGTAAAGCCGGACATCGTTACATTTGCAAAAGGGGTCACCTGCGGGTATGTTCCGCTGGGCGGGGTGGCGGTAAGCCGAAAGATTGCCGAATATTTTGATGAAAATCTGCTTTCCTGCGGGCTTACATACAGCGGTCATCCGCTTGGCTGCGCGGCGGGCGTAGCGACCATCAAGTACTATGAAGACAACGATATCTTAGGCCGGGTTCAAAAAACAGGCCGCATTTTAGGAGAGGAACTGGAAGCGGTGAAAGCCAGGCACGCCTGTGTGGGCGACGTACGGTATATCGGCCTTTTTGCCGCCGTAGAACTGGTGCGCAACAAAAAAACAAAAGAACCGATGGTGCCCTACGGCAGAGACCCGGAAGGGATCATGGGAAAAATATTAGGGATGCTTAAAGAACGAAAGTTTATGACGTATACCCATGAAAATATGATTCTGATTGCGCCGCCTCTCATTATTACCGAGGAGCAGGTCAGAGAAGAAATGGCCAAAATGAATGAAGTGCTGGGCCTGGTGGACGGACAATATACTGCGGAGGCCTGAAGAGATGGCGTATTCGTTCAAAATTCCGGTTACATACATGGGCGCCGGGGCACTTGCGCAAAGTAAAGACGCGCTTTTCAGCCTGGGAAAAAAAGCGCTTATAGTAACGGGTAAAATTGTTGAAAAAACGGCCGCGGTCTCAGAACTGGCCGGATTGCTCAGGGAGCTTGGGATCGGTTTTGAAATATTCAGCGACATTCCCGGCGAACCGACCGATGAAATGGTAGAAGCAGGCGTAGAGGCATACCGGGCGGGCGGTTGTGATTTCATTATTGGGATCGGGGGCGGAAGTCCGGTAGATACGGCCAAAGCCGTTGCGGCCATGAGCGTTCTCCCGGGGAAAATTGCCGATTATATGGGAAAAGCCGTAGAGGGAGACTTGCCGCCGTTTGCGGCCATCCCCACAACGGCGGGAACCGGCTCGGAAGCGACCCGCTTTTCGGTCATTACAGACAGCAAACGGGGAGTAAAGATGCTGCTGGCGGGAGACGCCCTGCTGCCCGCGCTGGCAATAGTGGATCCTGCGTTCACTTTGAGCGCACCCGCCGGGGTTACGGTTGCGACCGGTATGGATGCACTGACCCATGCGATCGAATCTTATGTTTCCAGAAAAGCAAACGAACTTTCAGACTTATACGCCCTTTCGGCCGTGCGGCGGATTTTCAAATGGCTGCCTGAAGCGTATATGAATGGAAAAAACAGCCTTGCAAGAGAAAAGATGGCCCTGGCCGCCTACCAGGCGGGCGTATGCATCAATAATGCGTCGGTAACGCTGGTGCATGGAATGAGCCGGCCGATCGGTGCGCTCTTTCATGTGCCGCACGGAATATCAAACGCAATGCTGCTTGCCGAATGCATGTCCTTTTCGCTTCCGGGATGCCCGGACCGTTTTGCGGCGATGGCGAAGGCGGTGGGTGCGGCCGGAGAAAACGAAGAAGAAGGCAAAGCGGCCCGCGCTTTTGTGGATGCACTGGGCAGCCTCGCTGCAAAGCTGAACGTCCCTACTTTGCGGGAATACGGGATCGACAAAACCGTATTTGATGCAAATATCCCTAAAATGGCGTCGGATGCTGTGGCCAGCGGAAGTCCGGCCAATACGCAAAGAGCGGTTAGCCGGGCGGACATAGAAGCCATTTACAAAAAGTTGATTGAAGCATAGGAACGTTTAATGAGAAATTACGATGGCGTAAGGAAATGAAAGACTTACGCCATATTTTTTGTAAAGATATAGAAGATTTTAAGGAGAGAAAAAATGAGTGCAGCGCAATGCGTGGAATTTGAACCGGAAATCAAAATAGAGAATTTAAGCATACATTTTCCCGGCAAAAACGGTGAAGAGGCTATTAATGCCCTGCAGGACGTAACGCTGGATATCCGGCAGGGAGAGTTTATTTCTCTGGTGGGTCCTTCGGGTTGCGGTAAAACCACGCTGCTTAGAACCATTGCCGACCTGCAGGAACCGACAATGGGAAGCATCTCCATCCGGGGTATGTCCCCCCGGGATATCAGGATGCAGAAAAAATTCGGTATCGTTTTCCAGAGCCCCGTGTTGTTCGACTGGAGGACGGTGCGGCGCAATGTCTGTATGCCCATGGAACTGGCCGGATTGCCTAAAAAGTACCGGACGGAACGGGTGACCAAGATGCTGGAACTGGTAGGCCTGTATGAATTCGGTCAAAAATATCCGCATGAACTGAGCGGCGGTATGCAGCAGCGGGTAGGTATTGCGCGGGCACTGGCGATCAAGCCGGAAATCCTGCTTATGGACGAGCCTTTTTCGGCATTGGATGAGTTTACAAAAGAAAAACTCCATGAAGATTTGCTGCGGATCTGGAAAAAGACCAATAAAACGATTATTTTTGTAACGCACAACATACAGGAAGCGGTATTCTTGTCCGACCGCATCGTGGTTTTGTCTCCGCATCCGGGCAGAGTATCGGCAATTGTGGATATAGATATTCCCCGGCCGAGAACGCTGGCTGTAAAAGGGACGCCTGAGTTCAGCGCCATGGTTTCCAAGGTGAGAAACAGTTTTGAGGGGGTATAAGGGTGAAAGCTATAAAGAAAATACTCTCTTCCAAACAGATGGTGGTGGTGGTCTGGGTGATCGGCATCGCAATCGCTTGGGAAGTAGTTGCAACCATTGTTGCCGGAACCAAGCGTTCCCCCGAAAATGTGCTGCCCCACCTATATCAGATTGCCGAGTCGATCGTGAGCCAGGATCTGGTAAACGGCAGCCAGACCGCTTTGCAGATCGTGCTTTCCAATGCGGCAATCACGCTGGTCCGGGCCGGGATCGGATTTTTGATCGGTACCGGGGTCGGGTTTGGGCTGGCGCTTTTGATGAATATGTTTTTACCGGTAGAGAAGATTGCGTTTCCGTATCTGATGATCATACAGATGATCCCCATACTTGGAATGGCGCCTATCATACTTGCCATAACCAAAGATATAGACCAAAGCCGGATCGCGATTGCAGCCATACTGACCTTCTACCCGGTGGCCACCAATACGCTGGCCGGGTTTAAGTCGGTTGAACGTGAAAAAATGGAAATGATGCGTTCACTGGCGGCAAAAAGAAGCGAAATCTATACAAAGCTTCTGATTCCCCAGAGCATGCCGTATTTCTTTACGGGGCTTAAGATCTCGGCACCCATGGCGATTACCGCTTCTATTTTGGTAGACACGCTGCAGGGCGGCGGCGGACTCGGGTGTATGCTTTCCCAGTCGCTGAAACATGCGATGACGATATATGTTTTCTGGCAGATTGTGTTCTTAAGCGCAATCGTGGGAATATTGAGTTTTTATCTGATGTCGGTGATCGAAAAAGCGGTCTCGCCATACAGAAGGGTAAAAAGGTGATGTCTTATGAATAACGCACCAAAGAAATTAAAAATGAAAAAAAATACGGTGGTGACGATCCTTTACCCTATCCTGTTCGGTATTTTGATCCTGATCCTCTGGCAAACCCAGGCCCTGCACGCAATTTTAGGAGCGGATACTTTTACGTTGCCTTTGCCGGACCGGATCCTCACCATTATAGGTGACAACGGGCCGTCCATCATGGAGAACGTACAGGCGACGCTGATTGTCGCACTGGGCGGGCTGGGGCTCGGCTCTCTGATCGGCTACGGGCTGGGCGTAATTGCGACCATCTTCCCCAAATGGGGGGGCGGCGGACTGTCCATTGTGGCTGCGTTCAACGCGATTCCGATTATCGCCATTGCGCCTATCATCAATAATCTGACCAAGGATTTCAGCGACCAGGCGGACGTGCGCAGTATGCTGGCAAAAATCATCGTGGTTACGCTGACCTGTATGATTGCAATGAGCATCAATGCATACCGGGGGTTTACAGAGGTAAAGCCGAATTCCGAGGATCTTATGAAATCCTATGCCGCGAGCAACCGGACCATATTTTTTAAGCTGCGGATCCCGAACTGCGTGCCTTACGTGTTTACGGCGCTCCGGATCAGCGTTCCGGCCAGCGTGATCAGCGCGCTGGTAAGTGAATATTTTGCGGAATACGTGATTGGCGTGGGCAGGCAGATCCGTGAAAACATCGTGCTCGCGCAATATGCGACCGCATGGGCGTACATATTGGTTGCGTGCGCAATCGGCATTGCTATGTATATAGTGCTGCTGATCGTAGAGGGTGTTATGCTTAAAGGCCGCCGATGAGGCCGGCCTATAAGCTGCACATATATTTTGAAAATGAAAATGGAGGGAAAACAATGAAAAGCAAGTTTTTAAGATTCTGGGCGCTTGCCCTGGTTTGCGCAATGGCTGCGATCGCCCTGGTGGGCTGCAGCTCTGAAACGGCAGCCAGCGAGTCCAGCGCACCGGCATCCGAATCTGCGGCAGAGTCGCCGGAAGCTTCGGAATCGGAAGCGGAGGCTTCCTCATCCGGTATGTATTATGATGCGGACGCATCAGCAGAGAGCATCGTAGTGGATGCGGCCAGCCAGGGAAAAGTAGGAAACTGGGGGCTTGGAAATGAGTACGAAGTACAGGCCCTTTTAACCAAATACGGACAGGATACTTCTTATCTGAGCCAGGCGTTTGATATGGACGGTTTCGATGATGATTCCATCCTGCTGGCTTCGGCAATGACCTATAACGAACTGGGCCTGGTAAAGAATTCTTACGACGGCGGTTACGGTTATGGGGACAGCGTGCAGTATATTGACATGAATGATGAAGGCGTAGCTATGCTGGAAGACAATCTTTTCTGTACCCGTGAATTTGCAGAAGCAAATCCGAATACCGTGAAAGCGTTTATCTATGCTTCCATGAAAGGTTGGGAATATGCGTGCGCAAATCCTGAAGAAGCGGCGGAGATCGTTTACAACTACGGTTCTTCCGTTTCCAGCGAACATCAGGCATATATGGCTTCGGAAGTGAAAAAACTGGTTGAAACGGATACCCAGGGAAATGCAACGGCTGATTACGGCGCAATGGATGAAGACGCCATGCAGCAGACGCTGGATCTGGCCAAACAGTATATCATGCTGGAAGATTCGGCTGCAGCCGACACGCTGGCCGGCATGACGCTGGATAATGTTCGGGACACTTCGTACTGGGAAGAAGCAATGGCTTCGGAAGGGACTTTGGAAGCACCCGAAAAAACCGATGTGAGTATTCAGCTGAAATGGCTGCCGCAGGCACAGTTCATGGGCTATTATGTGGCGCTGGACAAAGGCTATTATGACGATGTGGGCCTGAATGTGACAATCACTCCCGGCGGCGGCGACATCAGCGAAACAACGGCCGTTTATACCGGGCAGGTAGACTTCGGCGTAACCTGGGTCTCCAACCTGATTTCCGCAAATGCGGGCGGTATGGACCTGGTGGAAGTGGCGCAGGTATTCCAGCGCTCGGGTCTGGTACTGGTATATAAGATCAACGAATAATTAATTTAAGATTCTGCGTATGATGGAAGCGGGTGCGCGGGAGCGCACCCCTTCTCCATTACGTGGTGAAAAAGAGCCTTTTAAAAAGGCTCTGAAAAAGGAAGTATGTAATATGGATCTTCTGATCAAAAACGCAACAATCATAAATGCAAAGGAAACTTTCCGTGGGGATATTGCGGTTAGGGACGGGAAAATTGCCTGTATTGGAACAGATCTTTTGATGGATGCAAAACATACCGTAGATGCGGTGGGAATGCTGGCGCTGCCCGGTGCGATCGACGCGCACACACATTTGGCTATGCCTTTTGGCGGGACCGTATCGGCCGACGGTTATTTTTCCGGAACACGGGCCGCGGCCTGCGGCGGAGTCACTACGGTGTTTGATTATCCCATTCAGCGCAAAGGAAAAGGGATCATAGAAACGGTTGCTGAACGCAGGGAAATGTGCGCGCCCGAAGCGTGCGTGGATTTTGCATTTCACTGTTGTATCACCGACCTGAACGGCGGGCAGATCCTGGATGAATTTGAAGACGCAGTGGCGTACGGCGTGACCAGCTTTAAATGTTTTCTGGTTTACAAGAAAGAAGGCATGATGGTGGATGACGGGTCGCTGGTCCAGGTGATGCTCCGTGCCAAATCAGCCGGTGCAATAACTAACGTACATGCGGAAAATCCGGATCTGATAGATCTTTATATTGAAAAATTTTTGAGCGAAGGAAAAACATCTGCCTGGTATCACTATATGAGCCGGCCGGAGTATGTGGAGGCGGAAGCGGATAAGCGCGCCGTCCATTGGGCAAAGTCTGTCCATGCGCCGCTTTATATTGTACATATGGCGGACAAGGAAGGGCTGGATGCAGCGGCGGCGGCCAAAGCGGACGGACATGAGGTATATATTGAGACCTGCCCGCAGTATTTGGAATTCACCTGCGATGTTTATAAGCGGGAAGATGGAAGAAATTTTGTGTGTTCTCCGCCCATGAAGGGAGAAGAGAGCCGCCTGGCGCTGTGGAAGGCGCTTCAAACCGGAGCGATCGATACGGTGGCAACCGACCACTGCCCTTTCCAGAGTTATGAAAAAGACTGGGGAAAAGATGATTTTACCAAAATCCCAAACGGATGCGCGGGTGTTGAAAACCTGTATCCGTACATGCTCAGTGCGGCAAATGAAGGAAAAATCACATTTAACCGTGCGGTTGAAGTATGCGCCGCAAATCCGGCAAGGATATTCGGTTGTGCCGATAAGGGGTCTCTCACCGTGGGCAAGGATGCGGATATCGTCATCTACGACCCGGATAAAACATTCACCGTTTCGGTAGATTCCATGCATTCCGATTATGACCATACCATATGGGAAGGCAAAAAATTTAAAGGGTACCCCGTAAAAACCTTTGTGCGCGGCGCCCTGGTATATGATAACGGTGAATTTAAGGGTAAGGCCGGATACGGAAAATACATAAAACGGCAGCCGAGAAAATAGGTTGGGAGAGATGAGAAGTGACGGATTTAAAATATTTGGAAAGTACGCTGATGGAAGAAGCGGGAGGATGCCTGCTTTGCCTGGATGCACCCTGCAGCAAGGCGTGCCCCTATGGCGTTCAGGCGGAAGCGGTAATCCGTTCGGTCCGCTTTGATAATATCCCGGGAGCAGCGGCTAAAATTATTGGAGAAGTTCCCTGCAAAAGCTGCACGGAAAAGCCTTGCCTGACCGCCTGTCTCAAAGGAAAGATGGGGAGGAGCGTTGCGGTGGATAGAATTGTAGAAGGCGCCGCAGTTTTTAAAAAACCGGAAGAGCCGGCTGCGGACCTGTCTATTGATTTTTGTGGCGTCCGGTGCGAAAATCCGTTTTTTTTGTCGTCTTCCGTGGTGGCCAGCAATTATGAGATGATTGCAAAAGCCTTTGATATGGGCTGGGCCGGTGCGGCATTCAAGACGATCGGGACCTTTGTTTCAAACGAAGTATCGCCGCGTTTTGACGCTTTAAAGAAGGAAGCATTGCCTTTTGTAGGCTTTAAAAATATAGAGCAGATCTCCGAGCATACGCTTGCCGAGAATCTGTCGTATTTAAAACAACTGAAAAAAGAATATCCAACCAAGGTGATCGTTGCTTCCATTATGGGCCGCAATGAAGAAGAGTGGACACGTCTTGCTCAAATGATGAGCGAAGCGGGGGCGGATATTATCGAATGCAATTTTTCCTGCCCGCATATGGCGGCGGATGGCCTCGGGTCGGATGTCGGGCAGGATCCTGCTTTGGTGGCAGCGTATACCCGTGCGGTGTGCAGAGGCACAAATCTGCCTGTTCTGGCAAAAATGACGCCGAACCTTGGCAATATGGAGCCGCCGGCTATTGCGGCTGTGGAAGCGGGCGCGACCGGGATCGCCGCCATCAATACCATTAAGAGCATTATGAATGTAGACCTTGAAACGTTTGTGTCCGGCCCGGATGTGCAGGGAAGGACCGGCGTGGGGGGATATTCGGGGAAAGCTGTAAAACCGATAGCGCTCCGGTTTATCCATTCCATAAAAAGCTGCGAAAAGTTGCCCGGCGTACCGGTGAGCGGTATGGGCGGTATTGAGACGTGGAGGGATGCGGCGGAGTTTATGGCGCTCGGCTGTGAGACTGTGCAGGTGACCACCGCCGTTATGCAGTACGGATACCGGATTATTGAAGATATGATAGACGGAATGCAAAATTATCTTTCGTCAAACGGGTATCAAAGCGTAAGCGAGATCGTAGGCAAGGGTATTTCGCAGGTGATTGCGGCCGATGACCTTGACCGGACGACGATTTGTTTTCCGCGCTTTAACAGGAGTAAATGCGTGGGATGCGGACGGTGCGTTTTGTCCTGCCGGGACGGAGGACATCAGGCGCTTCGTCAGGATGAATCAAGCAGCGCTCCGCTTCTTGATGCAAAAAAATGTGTGGGGTGCCACCTGTGCGTGGTCGTATGTCCCGCAAATGCGGTGGCTCCCGGCGTTCGTATACCCAAAAATTATGAACAGATAAAAAGGAAAAAGGAGATCGTTTGATATGGTATCATGCAGTTTTGAAAGAATGGACGAAAAAATAAAAACATTCAGCCGGTTTGGAGATACGGGCCACGGAGGCATTACACGGTTTGCGCTTTCTCCGGAAGACCAGGCGGCGCGGGCGGAATTCAAAAAACGGATGGAAGCGATCGGCGCGACGGTCGTTTGTGACGATATGGCCAATATGTATGCGACCATTCCGGGCAGTGAAGACCTGCCGGCTATTCTGTCCGGTTCGCATTTGGATTCTGTTCGGCAGGGCGGCAATTATGACGGCGTACTGGGCGTGCTTACCGCTATGGAGGCGGTAGAGACCATTGTGCGGGAGAAGATCCCCCACCGCCATCCCCTTACCGTAATGGTGTGGACCAATGAGGAAGGCGCGCGGTTTGAACCGGCAATGATGTCTTCCGGGGTAATCTGCGGCAAATTTGAAAAAAAAGCAATGCTTGCCTCGGAAGCAAAAGATATTCCCGGGTATACATTTGGACAGGCGCTGGCCGAAAGCGGATATATGGGAAGCGAAGAAAACCGGATGAATCCGGAAAAAAGCGCCGCGCTGGTGGAACTGCACGTGGAACAGGGGCCTGTTTTGGAAAACGAAGGCGTAGACATTGGCGTGGTGGAAGGCGTTTGCGGTATGGTAAATTATGAATTCACTTTTATCGGGCAGGCGGATCACGCGGGAACAACGCCCATGAAGTACCGTAAAGATGCCCTTTATGCCGCAGTGAAAACCATCCAGTATCTGCATGACGAACTGGATGAACTCGACGGCGCACTGGTGTATACCACCGGGAAAATTTCCGCACACCCCAATATTCATACCATTATTCCGGATGAAGTGAAGTTCACGCTGGATGCGCGGCATCAAAATCCGGACGTGATCCGCCGGGTGGTGGAAATCATTCGTAAAATTCCTGCCGAGGTAGAAAAATGCAGGGCGAGTTATGCGGAAGCGTGGGCCCGTAAAACGGTCGGTTATACGCCCGAATTGGTGGATTATGTGGAAAAAAGCGCAAACGAGTACGGGTACAGCAGCAAGCGGATGTACAGCGGGCCGGGGCATGATGCACAATATGTGATCGATATGATTCCGACAACTATGATATTCGTCCCAAGCGAGAAGGGGCACAGCCACTGCGAATTGGAATATACGCCTGCCGAAAGCTGCCTTCGGGGCGCAAACGTCCTTATGCGGACACTTTTGCATATTGATAAACAGTAAAAAAAGAAAAAGGGCGCGTCCGGCGCTCTTTTTTTTGTGCGGATTTTTTTGAAAACCCGGTTTTAAGAGGGCGGGATGCGCACCTCGCCAAGCGCGCATATATCTGATATAATTTTTTATGAAGGGCAGGGGAGGCCGCCATGGAAAGTTTCTTAAGCAAACTGAATCCGGAACAAAAAAAAGCCGCCATGTCTACCGAAGGCGCACTTAGGGTCATTGCGGGCCCGGGTACGGGCAAGACAAGGGCGCTTACTTCACGCTATTGTTATTTGGTATCAAGTCTGGGGATTGCGCCGGGCAATATTTTATGCGCAACTTTCACCAACCGCGCGGCAAACGAAATGAAGCGGCGGGTACGCGCCGAACTCGGTGATCTTGACCTCGGATATATCTGTACGTTTCATGCGTTTTGCGTTCAGCTTTTAAAAGAGGATATCCATGTTTTAAACTTCCCTAAAAATTTTATCATACTGGATACGGAAGACCAAAAGCAGATGCTGCTCAAAATATTTTCCGATATGAATTTAACGCTGCGGGACGCAACAATCCGACGGACGATCGATGAAGTGCTGGAAGCAAAGAAACTCCACGCGACTTCTTATATTGACGATATCTATGAGCTTGATAATGAACAGCTCAAAAGAAAATTTGCATCTGCCCAAAACCGGGATGAAGAGATCTTCCTGCGTTATTTGTATGAACAGAAAAAATGTTTCGGATGCGACTTTAACGACCTGATCAATTTTGCCACGTATATCCTTCAAAACTTTGAGGACACGCGCAGAAAATGGCAGGAAAAAATGCAGTATGTAATGGTGGACGAGTTCCAGGACGTGAGCCGCCGCCAGTATAAATTGGCGCAGGTCTTGTCGGAGAAGCACAAAAATCTGTTTATTGTGGGTGATCCGGATCAAACCATTTATTCGTGGCGGGGCTCTCATGTGAAACTTTTTCTGGATTTTGACAAGGTTTATCCCGCTGCAAAGACAATTGAACTTAATCGTAACTACCGTTCCACCCGGGAGATTCTTGCGGCCGCGGATACGTTGATTAAAAAAAACACGGTCCGTTTTCCCAAAATCCTTACCGCGGTCCGGGGAAGCGGAAACAGGCCGCTTTATTTTCATGCAAAAGGAGAAAAAGAAGAAGCGGGATGGATCCGCCAGAAAATAGCGGAGCTGCATGAAAAAGGAATCCGGCTGGGCGATATGGCCGTTTTGTACAGGGCGCACTACCTGACCCGCGCTTTGGAGGAATGCTTTGTTGAAAACGGACTCCCCTATACGATATACAGCGGCGTTGAATTTTATGGGCGCAGGGAAATCAAAGATGTGGTCTGCTACCTGCGTATGGTGACCGCGGGAGACGATGTGGCTTTTCTGCGGACCGTAAACGTGCCTTCCCGCAAAATTGGAAAAAAGAAGATAGAAGCGCTCCGGGAATATGCGGAGGGCAGAAATCTTTTCCTGTATGAAGCGTTGAAAGAAAATTTGGATTCTCAGATTCTGAAAGGAACGCAGGCGGCCCGCTATGCAGACGCAATTGAAACGGTCCGCGCGCGCCGTGCCGGTATGGAAATGGGAGACGCGGTACAGGCTTTGATGGATATGAGCGGCTATGAAGAATTTTTGCGCCTGCAGGGAGACCAGGAGAGGCTTGATAATGTAGCCGAACTAAAACGCGCGGTATGCGCAGCCGGGGAAGATGAAGAAGCTACGCTGGAAGATTTTTTGTCCCGGATCGCCCTGTTTACCAATTTGGATCATGAAGGAAGCAAAGATACGGTTAAACTGATGACGGTACATACCGCCAAGGGAATGGAATTTAAGTACGTGTTTATCTGCGGACTAAGCGAAGGCGTTTTTCCAAGCCGGAGGACGTATACGCCGGAAGATATGGCGGAGGAGCGGCGGCTTTGTTATGTGGCCATGACGCGCGCCATGGACGGCCTTTTTTTAAGCGATGCGGAAGGCCGCGCGAATGACGGCATATTTAAATTTCCGTCCCGTTTCATTTTTGAAGCGGGCAGCGGAAACGTGCGGTATGTTCAGCCGATGGACGAAGCGCTTGAGGAAAGTGCAAAACGCAGCATTGCGGAAAATGAGCAAAAGCTCCAAAACAGTGTTCCGGCTTTTGCTGAAGGGGACCGCATACGGCATCCTGTTTTCGGAGAAGGAACGGTCCGCGCGGTAGATCTTTCGGCTATGAGCTATACGGTACTCTTTGATGCACTTGAAACCGTTCGCAACATCCGGTTCGGCATACAAATGGAAGGGATGGACACAAGCGAATAAGGCAGTCACTTTATAACAGCAGGGCCTGTACACTTTGCCTTTTACCAGCCGTAATCAATAGACAGCGGCAATAAGTATTTGTTTTGGGAGGACGAGCAAAGTGGAGAAACGGAAGAAGATTCTGGGCTGGACCGGCGTATCGATCAGCGTTGCAATGGCAGGTTTTTGGGCCTACTGGGGGGCTTTTGAGAATTTTCATGAAGGCTGGTACGCTGTTTCGATATGGGAAAATATATTTCTGTTTATTTTTCAATATCTGCTGCTGGCCATTGTGTTTGTTGTACTGGCGCTTATTTCCCTGAAGTGGAAAAAAGCAGGTCTGGCGGTCCATCTGGCGGCCGGCGGCTTTTTCATCTGGTTTTTTTCGGGGGCGAACTTCAGTGTAGTGTGGCTTCTTATTCTGATACCGTTTGCTGCGCTGGGGTTTTTATATTATTTTGGCGAACCTTCTCCGAAAAAATGGTCCTATCGGCTTGTGCTGTTTGTTCCGCTGGCCCTTGTTTTGGCTATATCCATTCCCCAGGGCATCAGGGTATCCGGCCGGATGGAGGATGGCGATTTCGGCATTCGTACGGTTCAGGGCAACGGTGTTACGCTGGACTGGGCCCCTAAGGGGCCGGGATGGCCGGAAGGAGACGTTTCCTGGCAGGAAGCGCAGGATATCTGCAGGCATCTGTCCGAAGACGGGCTGACCGTCATGGAAGAAGCGCAGGATATATGGCGTCTGCCGACTGCGGAGGAAGCGGTTCGTTCCATGATGCTGCACGGCCAAAATGCAGGCGGAGTTTTGATCGGAGGGGAGGGCCGCGCAGTCTATGACGTGACGCCCGACAAAGAATCCCCGTTATGGGACGTACACGCAAAAACGATCTATTACTGGACGGCCACAACGGCGCAGGATGAAACGCGCGCATATATCATTGTATATGACGGAGCAATATACGAGCGTGGCAAGGAAAGCCGGCAGGGCTACCTTTCCTTCCGGGCTGTACGTGATACGCCCGTTCCTTAAATTCAATATTTCTGAACGGAAAGGAGGTCTTCGGCCTTTTCGGACATAAACGTGTAAGCGTCATAGATACCCTGGTTGTAAAATTCAGATGCAAGCTCTTCTATAATAAAATCCAAAAAAAGGCTTGCAGCCAGGTCGCCGATTTCTTCGGAACGTTCGTTTAAAAAATACCGTTTGACAGAAGCTGCCATTGCAGCTCTTTTTTCTTTGCTCAACGTAAACTTTTTTTCTCCGCTCATTTTTAAGTTCCTCCAAAATGATTTGTGGGGCTTTCTCTTTTATTATATTTTATCGCTTCTTTCAAATAAAGCCCTGCAAACGGGCAAAGCGAATTTTTTATGGTTTTTTAAGGGGAGGACGGAGAAAAACCGCATATTATTCTTATAAGAAAAATATTCGCGGTGAGCCGGAATATATTTAAAAAAACAGGGATTTTCTTTTGCCGGAAAAAAAGCAGTCTCAAATGCATAAAAGGAACGGTTATGCGTTGGTAAATATGACCTAAAACGGCTTTCTTATGCGGAATTCTAGACTTGTCCGTGAAAATATGATATGGTTATTTTGATTATAAAAAAGCATGAACAGCGGGAGAAAAAATGAACGAAATCAATGAGAATTCCATCCTGCATGAAATCGAAAAAGAATATGCAAGAATAGACAATCGGTGGATGAAGCTGCAGCTTTATACGTTTATAGGCCTGGTGGTTATCGGCTTTGCTTTAGAACTGATTGTTGGAATGTTTTGGCTTCAAACAGGTTCGGTTGAAATTTCTACGTCCCGGTATGTTTTGAAATATATTCTGGCGCCCTTAGGTTTTAATTTGAGCTTGGTTGTGGCGGGCTATTTGGTGTTCCGGTCCGCGCGCGTTCCGCAAAAGGCCAAAGCGTATGCCATCTCGCTGCTTTTTGTAGGTGCGTGCTTTGTTCTGTATACCGTGCACAGTATTTTTTATTCGCTTTTTCTTATATTCACTATACCGATCTTACTGACGGTTGTATACAGCGATTATATGATGACAACGTCCACGGCCGTTGCCGGCATACTTGCAAAAACGGTTTCCGACCTCTTTGTGGTGTGGGATCCGGATGAAACAAACCCGCTGGCCAGCGATTTCGGGATCAATAATTTTATTATTTCCATATTTATCTTTTTGATTTTTTATCTGACATGCGTGATCGTGATACGGTTTGAAAAAGCAAAAATTTCCGCAAGCATCCAAAAAGAGATTGAATACTACCATGCGCAGCGGAGGCTTAAAATGGACGAACTGACTGAAATTTATAACCGGACGGCGCTCAGGCAGGCGTTTTCAAATATGGAGAGGGATCCGTCCGACAATACCTATACTTTTGTGATGATAGATGTTGATAATTTCAAGACCCTAAACGATACTTTCGGGCATACCAAGGGGGACAGGTGTCTGAAGGAGTTTGCAGTTATTTTAAAAAACAACTGCAAAGGAGGCGTCCTGCCTTTCCGTTTTGGGGGAGATGAGTTTTGTATTTTGTTTAAAAACACGGAACTGAAAAATGTTATAGATACCTGCAGGCGTATCCAGGCCGATCTGAAAAACAGCCTGACAAGCGCCAACAGCATGGATATGACCGCAAGTTTTGGAATATCATCATACGAAAAACAGATGACGGTATCGCAGTTGCTCAAAAATACGGATGTGGCGCTGTATCGGGCAAAAGAGGCCAGAAATTCCATCTGCGTGCAGGACAAAGGAAAGCTTATGTGTGATTTTTAATCCTGATTCCTCTGCTTGACAAGCAAGGCCTTTTTCTTTACAATTAATGCTAATGCCGGTGTATGGAACGCGTGAGAAGTGCGTTTTGCGGTCTGAAGCCCGCGTGACAAAAGGCATGAAGCCGGTATAAGAATATGGGCAAAAAGATATCATGAAGTTATCTTAAATGTGCTATGAAGGCTCTGTTTGGGCTTTCTTTTTTTGTATACAGGCCCCGGCCGCTGCAATTTTCAGGAACGGTATGCGGGGCCTAAAAAAACCTGCAGGATTTTACTGCCGAACTTCAAGGAGAAAAATATGGATAAAAAATTATGGGAAAAAGCGGTCAGCTTTCATGGGCATGAATGCCCGGGCCTTGCAATCGGGTTTAAAGCCTGTGAAGCAGCGGTTTTAAAAATGGGCATAGGCACTTCGGATGACGAAGAAATTGTCTGCGTGACCGAAAACGACGCCTGCGGCGTGGATGCGGTCCAGGCGCTTTTAAGCTGTACCATCGGAAAAGGGAACCTGATTTACCGGGGTACCGGAAAGCAGGCGTTCTCTTTTTTTAACCGCACAAACGGCCAAAAACTGCGTGTATGCCTGAAGCAGGCAAGAAATGAAGGTATGGACAGGGAACAATGGAAAATGTATTTGCTGGATGCGCCGGTAGAAGAAATTTTCTCTTTTTCCGAGCCTGCGTTTGATCTGCCTGAAAAAGCCCGGCTTTTTGACACCGTGGTTTGTGAGGTGTGCGGCGAAGGCGCCCCCGAGCACAAAATGCATCTGCAGGATGGAAAAAAGGTTTGCGCCGACTGTTTTACAGAATACGGCCGGGGCTGGAAATAAAGTTTTGGCCGCCCTCCGGTCCATTATTGGAAAGGAATTATTTTAGCAGTGAAAAAGATACTTGTATTTATTTTGGTTTTGGTATTGATCTTAGGCGTGAGCGCGGGATGTACGGCTCCCGGCGCTGCCGCGGAAAGCGCACCGCAAACGGCCGAAACACAAAGCAGGACCATTACGGACAGTTTGGGACGCAGCGTTCAAATTCCAAATACTGTGGACAGGATTGTCCCGCTGGGCAATGCGCCGCGCATGATCACTTACCTGGGGCTGGCCGACAAGGTGGTGGGATACAGCGGGCTGGATCCGGAGGAAGTCAGTCCGGTACAGGCTTATGCGTATACCAACAAAGACCTGTGGGCGGATCTGCCCATCGTTGGGACGGACGCTATGGGGGCAACGGATTATTACCCGGAAGAAATCATTAAAGTTGCGCCGGACGTGATTCTTTGTACTTATACGGAAGAGATAGCGGACGATATCCAGCGGCAAACAGGTATCCCGGTGGTCGCACTCCCCACGGGCACCCTGTTTGGGGAAGATTATGAGCAGGCATTGCGGCTGATCGGCGACGTTTGCGGCGCTAAAGACAGGGCGGAAGAGGTGATCGCTTATATCAACGACGCCTTAAGCAACCTCAAAGCCCGTACGGCGGACATCCCGGATGAGGACAAACCTACTGTTTTAGGGGCTGCAGCCACGTTTAAGGGCACGCACGGCATTGAAGGCGTCTATTCCAATTATCCCGTGTTTGCGACCATTGCCGCCAATGATGCGGCACAGGGCATTTCGGACAACGTAGGCGGGGTGCTGGTTGATAAGGAACAGATCCTGGGGTGGGATCCGCAGATGATTTTTCTGGACAGTGGCGGCGTAAATCTTGTGAAGGCCGATTATGAGGAAAACCCTGCATATTATAAGCAGCTCACGGCTGTCCGGGAGGGAAACGTGTACCAATATCCAAGTTCCACGGCGTACTATTCCAATGTGGAGATCCCTATTGTAAACAGCTATTATGTGGGAGGGATTCTTTACCCTGAGCAGTTTGCGGATATTTCTTTTGAAGACAAAGCCAATGAGATTTTTGCGTTTTTCCTGGGAGACGGCGATTACCTGAGCAAACTTGCCGCGTCCGGCGCGGGCTATGAAAAGGTTTTGCTTGGAGACAATGAATGAAAGAAGAACGCTTGATCCGGCTGGAAGAGTATAATTCTTTTTTAAGAAGAAAAAGGCTGGTTTTTGTGATTGCCTTGCTCGCAACCGTTTTATTGGCGGTATTTGCCGTAAGCGCCGGTTCGCTGCATATTTCCGTGCCCCAGGTTCTCCAAACGATCTTTGCGGGAGGGAATGCGCAGACAAACATTATTATCTGGGGTATCCGGCTGCCGCGGGTCGTGGCGGCTATCGTTGTGGGTGCCGCGCTTGCGTCTTCCGGTGCCGTTATGCAGTGCGTACTGCAAAATCCGCTGGCTTCTGCGTCTACGCTGGGCGTTTCACAGGGAGCTGCTTTTGGTGCCGCGCTCGGCATTATTGTGTTTGGCGGCGGGGTAATCAGCTCGGATTCCGCCGCAACGGCGGTATCGGTGAATCACCCTTATATTGTAACGCTTTGCGCTTTTTTGTGCGGCCTTGTATCTTCGGCAGTGATCATTGCTTTGTCCCGGCTTAAAAAAAATGTGGGGCCAAGCAGCGTAATACTGGCCGGCGTTGCCTTAAGCGCTTTGTTTACCGGCGGCAGCACAATGCTGCAATACTTTGCGGACGATACAAAAATCAGCGCCGTGGTGTTCTGGACTTTTGGAAATCTGGGCGGTGTAAGCTGGAACGAGATATTGATCATCACGGTCGTACTGGCGGGTGCGATGGTTTATTTTATGTTCAACCGCTGGAATTACAATGCCATGGAAAGCGGCGCGGATGCAGCCAAGAGCCTGGGGGTGAATACGCGGGCGGTTATGCTGGTCAGCATGGGCGTATGTTCGCTGGCAGCGGCTGTGGCGGTTTCTTTTGTAGGGATCATCAGTTTTGTCGGGCTGGTGGCGCCGCATATCATGCGCAGGTTTGTGGGCAACGATTACCGTTTTTTGATTCCGTCTTCCGCCGTGATGGGCTCCTTGCTGCTGATTGCCGCTGATACGTTCGGCCGCCTGATCATCGCGCCGGTCGTGCTTCCGATTGGGGCCATTACTTCTTTTCTGGGCGCGCCCATGTTCCTGTATTTTTTGTTCAGGAGGGACAAGCGCTATGGTTGAAGTACGGAATATCAGCTTTGCGTACGGCCGGGGAAGTAAGAATATACTGGAGAACATTTGCTTTGACATTCAGAAAAACGAATGTATCGCCATACTGGGAAATAACGGCGCAGGGAAAAGCACGCTGCTGAAATGCATGGACCGGATCTGTCCTCCGCAGAAGGGAACTGTCCTGGTGGACGGTGAGGATGTTTTTAATATGCCAAAAAATGTGATGGCGCAGAATATTGCTTATGTACCCCAAAGTGCGGCCGCAGCGGATATGGTCGTTTTTGACTTTGTTCTATTGGGCAGGAGGCCTTATATTCGCTGGGATGTGACAAAAGAAGACCGTAATATTGTGGGCGATATCCTGCAAAAGATGAAGATATGGGATCTTGCGCTGCGTAACGTATCCGAACTGTCGGGCGGGGAGGCGCAAAAGGTGGTTCTTGCACGGGCGCTTGCCCAGGAACCCAAGCTTTTGCTGTTGGATGAGCCGACCAGCAACTTGGATCCGCGCAATCAGCATGAAGCGCTTCAAACGGTTAAAAAGATTGCGCGGGAGCATGATATTTGCGTAGTGCTGGTGATCCACGACCTGAACCTTGCGATCCGTTATTGCGACCGCTTTGTTTTTTTGAAAAACGCGCAGATTTTTGCTTGCGGCGGCTTAGAGGTCATGACGCCCGAAAATATTGAGCTCGTGTACCGGATGCATGTGCATATGATCGAGCACCGGGGCATTCCGGTGATCGTTCCTTTTCCGGATGAAAAGGTGGAAGATGAACCAGGCGGAAGGATCTGAAGAATGAAATAAATTTGCAGATATTCTGCAAGCTGCGGAGCCCGGCCGGTATTTTAATAAAAACCGGCCTTTTTGTTTTTGTTGTATAGATGGTTGTTTGAAAAAGGGCCCGGCATGTTAAAAAATAGGGGGAGGATAAAATGATGACTGATTCAAATCAAAAGCCCAACCGGTTGATTTTTGAAAAATCTCCGTATCTCCTGCAGCATGCCCGCAACCCGGTGGACTGGTTCCCGTGGGGGCAGGAAGCCTTCGCAAAAGCAAAAGCGGAAGACAAACCGGTATTTCTTTCGATCGGGTATTCCACCTGCCATTGGTGCCATGTCATGGAGCGGGAAACTTTTGAAGACGAGCGGGCGGCCCGGGCCTTGAACGAGGGGTTTGTCAGTATTAAAGTAGACCGGGAGGAGAGGCCGGATATCGACCACATTTATATGGATGTGTGTCAGGCTATGACAGGAAGCGGTGGATGGCCGCTGTCCGTATTTATGGATGCGGAAGGCAGGCCTTTTTTCACGGGAACATATTTTACAAACGCCCGGTTTTTAAGCCTGCTTCAAAAAATACGGGATCTTTGGACGGAAGACCGCGCAGGGCTGGCTTCCGCTTCGGCCTCGGTGCAGCATTTTCTGGATGCGCGTGAAAACCTCGGCGGAAAAGGGGCGGAAGAATTGCCCGGCCGCGTCTACGCCGCACTGGCCGCGGGGTTTGATACGGAATTCGGCGGTTTTTCAGCGGCGCCCAAATTTCCGTCTCCGCACCTGCTGCTTTTTTTGATGCGGTATGCAGGGTTGCAGGGAGAGCCGCATGCTTTAAAAATGGCGTTAAAAACGCTGGATGCAATGGACCGGGGCGGAGTGCACGATCATATTGGAGGCGGATTTTGCCGTTATTCTACCGACCGCCGGTGGCTGGCGCCTCATTTTGAAAAAATGCTCTATGACAACGCCCTTTTAGCTTATACTTATGCGCAGGCTTTCTGCGAAACGGGGGAGAAACGTTTTGGCGAGACCGCGCGGGAAACGCTTGCGTATATGTCGCGGGTACTGCAGTCGCCCGAAGGCGGGTTTTATACGGCGGAAGATGCGGATGCGGAAGGGGAGGAAGGAAGGTTTTACCTGTGGACGCGGCAGGAAGTAAAAGAAATTTTGGGAGAGAGGGCAGATGCTTTTTGCATACAATACGGCATTACGGAAGAAGGAAATTTTGAAAAAAAGAATATTTTAAGCCTGATCCAAAGCCGTCCCTCTTTTTCCGGGATACCGGACTTTTCAAAAGAACGCGCTGCTCTTTTTGCCGCGCGCGAGCAGCGGCCGCATCCTTTTTTGGACGACAAAGTCCTTGCCTGTTGGAACGGCCTTAGCATGGCGGCGTTCGCCTTTGCGGGACAGGTGCTCGGTGAAGCGGCGCTGGTGGAAACGGCGGAGCAGATCTGGCGCTTTTTGTTCCAAAACATGATGGATGCACGCGGAATGCTGTTTTCTTCCTGGCGGGAAGGTGTGGCGAAAAACCCCGGCCATGCGGACGATTATGCCTATGTCATATGGGGCCTGCTGGAACTGTTTGCCGCTACAGGTAAACCTGTATACCTCTCAAAGGCCGTTTTGCTGAGCGGTATATTGGCGGATTTGTTTACAGATGAAAAAAGCGGCGCGCTGTTTTTTTCGGGAAGCAACGCCGAAAAACTGATTGCAAAAACCCGGACAGGCTACGACGGCGCCGTACCTTCCGCAAACTCCGTGCAGGCGGAAAATCTGATCTGGATGTACGCGCTTATGGGTGATAGTAACTTTGCGGACAGAGCGGAAAAAATTATTGCCGCGTTTGCGGGGGATGCGGCAGGAAATCCGGCGGCGTTTGCTTACATGATGCGTGCGCTTTTGAGAAAAGGGAAAGATGAGCCGCGTGTGGTTGTGAGGGCCGAAAACAAAACGGATATGGCGGATATGGTTTTAAGCGCGCGAAAATCGGGTGCACTGACTGTGCCGCTGATTGCCGGTGAAGAACTTCCTGAAAATTTAAAAGAGTATTTTAGCGCTTTTGCGTTTCAAAAAGGAAAAAGTGTTGCATATGTCTGCCGCGGGTATACCTGCCTGCCACCGGTGACTAATGAATCGGCGCTTTTACAACAACTGAAAAAGGAATAAAAAACATGGAAACATGTTTTTTTTATAGGATTTTGCAGTAATTGTACGCACGGTTTTACCGAAGAGGCGTTTTTATATACGGAGGAAATGCGGATTTAAAGTAATTTGGCGTTTAATGAATGCCGGAGACGGTTAATGTCGCTTATTGGGGGAAGCCCGAACATTCTGGCGTATTCACGGCTGAATTGCGAGGGGCTTTCATAACCGACCTGAAAGCTCACATCTGCAGCATCCAACGTTTCTGAAAGCAATAAACGACGGGCCTCCTGTAGCCGTATTTGTTTTTGATACTGCAGGGGACTCATCGTGGTTACTTTTTTAAAGTGATTATGCAAAGAGGAAGGGCTCATATTTACTTCCCTGGCCAGGGTTGCAATGCGCAAAGGTTTGGAAAAATTATTGCTGATAAGATGAATCACTTTTTCGATCGATCGCGCCTGGCTGCCGATTATAGCGAACTGTTTGACAAGATTTCCATGATCGTCCTTTAATATTCGGTAGAGAACCTCCCGGATGATCAGCGGAGCCAAAACGGAAATATCCGACGGCGTATCCAGCAATTGCATCAGCCGTATGATTGCGTCCAAAAGACCGGCGTTGGATTTGTTTACCATTATGCCGCGCCCGCAATCTGTTTGTTTGTTCCAGCCTAAATCTGAATTTTTTAAAATATCGAGAATTTCATCCGTCGTGAAACTAAGCTGAATACTGAGAAACGGTTCCTGCGGGGTGGCGCTTATGATTTGGCCTGTAATTGGCAGGAGCACGGAGGCAACAAGATATGTCGCCGGATCATACTGGTAGCTTTCATTTGCAAGCACAACCAGTTTGGAGCCTTGTGCGACCATATACAGGGAAGGCTCAACGAGGTGGCGCAGCGGTTCGGATATGCTGGATGAACGGATAAGGCGCAGGGAGGATATGGATGTGGTAAAGGTACCGTCCGAATCCGCGTGACGTGCAATGAGCCGGGCAAATTTTTTTTGATATTCCAACATTTTATAATCTATCATTTCTTTGCTCATCTTGGATCTTTCCTGATTTTTTATATTTTAATCATACCATTGCTTGCGGGGAATAAACAATCATTAAACATGATATTGTAGGATTAGGCAATGATCATACATGAATAGGATATCGCACGAAACGGCTGATGCAATACAATGAACTTAAGGTGAATTCTTGCGAAGAGGAATCTTAATATCGTAAATAAAGAGAAAGGGGAGCTTTGTTATGACATATATGGATGAAATCAGGAAGCGGAATCTGGCTGCCTCTCCTGATTTGAAAAAGGTCAGTCCCAATGGCGTGCGGATGATCGTGGCTGCGGTGAAATGCGGAAACGAAGTGACCGGATACAAACTTTTTGACGGGAAAATCATATCCAGACAGCAAGGCGAGGATCTGGCGAGATCCGGGAGCGGAAAACATACGCGGCCTTTGTCGGACGACACAATCGCCGATATTCTGGAAAGACTGCCGATCGTTTATGAGTAAAACCCGCTGGTTTTCCAACAGTAATATATAATTCTGAATAAAGAGGGTTGGGCGCAACGAAAATAAAAAAAGCATGGCAACATGCTTTTTTGTTTTAAAAAATTTATTCAATACTGTAGGAGTAAACCGTGTCAGATTTATTGCCGTCTTTATCAATGTAATAAATTTGAACGGTGGGGTCACCGTTACTCATATAAACAATGAGAGAGCCCCTGAGGTAGGTCTTTCCGGTTGAAGCGGACAGGGAATTTTCATATTTCAGGTCTGAATTGTTGGAAATGACCATGGCCAACTGGCGGTAGGCGCTGCCCAGTTTATAGGTACTGTAATTCAGCACGCCGGTTTTGCCGGAAAAAGGGTTTTTAATGGAGAAATTGTTTTTGCCGTAGCCTGCCTGTTCAAAGTAGGTTTCCAGATAACGGCTCAAATAGGTTTGGTCTTCCGGATCCCCCGTTCCCGAGTCGGTTGAATTTGCAAAAAGATGGTCTGAATCAAAGCGGAGAGAGGATGCCATCAAAAAGGCCTCAATGCCCCGGCTGTTTGCTTCAAGCACCGTCTCTCGGGCATCGTCCACAAACCCGTTCATGGTAGGAACCAGTATGGCGATCAGTGCACCGATAATCGCAATGACCACAATCAGCTCAATTAATGTAAAAGCTTTTTTCCGTTTCATGGCAAATCCCCCCTTGCGCTGTAAACCATTCATTAATATACCATATTATGGGATGGATAACAACAGGAGTCTTTAATATTATAATAATATAAAAAAAATAATATTAAATTATTGACAATAGTGTATATCATACAGTATAATCAAAACAAGGTGGTGATACATATGGATGACCGGGACGAGATTGTGGAGAACTTACTGCTGGAACTTCGGAGAGGAACACTGGTATTAAGCGTGTTAAGTCAGCTTTCCCGGCCTACATACGGGTATTCGCTGCTGCAGACTTTGGATGACATGAATATCAGGATAGAAGCGGGCACCTTGTATCCGCTGTTGCGCCGTCTGGAAAAGCAGGGACTTTTAAGCGGTGAATGGGAAGTGGGCGGAAGCAAACCGCGCAAATATTATAAACTGAGTGCAAAGGGGCAGAAAGTGTATGAGCGCCTTTGCGTAGAATGGTCAAAATTGGTAGACGGAATGAACGAATTGCTCAAAAGCGGGGAGTGAGAGGATGGAAAACCAGGAAAAATATATTGCGGATATGACCGAACGGTATATCTACCAGGTCATAAAACGTCTTCCCGCCGATCAGCGGGAAGAAATCAAAAAAGAGCTTTCGGGTCTGATAGACGACATGCTTTCAGAGCGGAGCGTTCATCCGGGCAGTGAAGATATCGACGCGGTGCTGACAGAACTGGGCCGTCCGTCCGTATTGGCGGACAAATACAGGGATGCAAAACAGCATTTGATCGGTCCGGAATATTTTGCACTTTATATTTTTATCTTAAAAATCGTTTTGGGAGCGACCGCTCTTGGAATGGCGATTGCTCTGGCGGTTGGGTTTGCGACTTCGCCGCCTGTAAATATTGCCGCGGGGATCGCAGAATTTTTTGCGTCCATGTTCATGGCGTTGTTGCAGGCCTTTGCATGGCTGACGCTGGGGTTTGCGCTGGTGGAGCGCTACAATAAAAAGAAAATCAAATTTCCGGACAGCGGATGGAAGCCTTCCGATCTGCCGCCCATACCCTTGGAAAAGGAGACGATCAAACGTTCGGAGCCTATTGCCGCCATGGTTTTCACCCTGCTGGTCATGATTCTTTTCAATGTTGCGCCTGAGATATTCAGCGTATATGTTCCGGGAGAAACACTCACCGTTGTACCGGTTTTTGATCTTTCTAACTGGAGCGAGACGGTGGTGGTATTTAATTTTGTCTTTGCGCTCGGCCTGGCGAAGGAATTTATCCGTCTGCTGTTTGGAAAATACAATTTAAAACTAGCGGCGGGGATTTCGGTAGTGAATGTTTTTTCCATGATTACATCCATTGCCCTTTTGACCGCGCCCACCACATGGAACCCGGATCTTGCATACACGCTTACTTCCATACAGGCGTTCGGTATGTCTCCGGACTTCAATCTGGCTTATTATTTGAATATTTTCATCAAAGTATTGGTTGGGCTGGTCATTCTTGGATTCATTGTGGATACGGTCACTGTATTTGTCCGGGCGGTAAAAAGCAGTGTATCGGAAAAAAGACGAATATAATGAAAAACGCGCATTTGCGCGTTTTTTTGCGGCTGCGCTTTTTTGCAGGCTAAGGCTTCCGGGGCGTTGCCAAAGCCCGGAACGTCAGATAATGGTTTTATGTTCTTTTTATTTGTGCTATACTTTTTATATAGAATACAAAGGAGTTTTATATGGAGAATAACGATAAAAATATCGCCGTCCTGATTGACGCCGACAACGTATCTTCAAAATATATTAAGTTTATATTTGACGAAATTTCAAATTACGGCACGCCGACATATAAAAGGATATATGGAGACTGGACCAAGCCGCAGCTTACGTCCTGGAAAAATGTGCTTTTGAGTTATTCGATTACCCCCATCCAGCAATATAATTATACTACCGGCAAAAATTCGACCGATGCGGCTCTTATTATTGATGCGATGGATATTTTATATTCCAAGAGTGTGGACGGGTTTTGCATCGTTTCGAGCGACGGTGACTTTACGCGTCTTGCGGCGCGTTTCCGGGAGGAAGGAATGCTGGTGATCGGTATGGGGGAAAAGAAAACACCCACTCCGTTTATTGCGGCCTGTGAAAAATTTAAGTATCTGGAAGTGCTGGAATCCTCCAATTCAAGCCCGGGCAGGAGCCATGCCGACGATTCTGAAAAGAACGGACAGAAAGCGGGCATGTCCAGCAAAAAAGAAATCATCAAGGCCCTTAAGACCATTATTACGGAAATATCCGATGAAGACGGCTGGGCAGGCCTGGGTGCGGTAGGCAGTACGCTGAGCCGCCGGTTCCCGGATTTTGATACGCGGAATTACGGCTTTTCAAAGCTGACGCCGTTCATTGCTTCCCTGAAGCTTTTTGAATTGCAAAGCCGCAAGATCGGCGACAATAATACGCATCACAATTATGTGCGCAATAAGGAATAAAAAACGCATAAAATTATTTAAAAACGCCCTTTCGGGCGTCTTTTTTATAGACAAATTTTTTTGATTGCAAAAAAGCGGATTTTATGTTTATGATAAACATGAAGAGAATACATATAAATGAAGCCGTATGTATTTTAAGGGGGGATTGATGTGGAAAACAAGAAAACGTATGAAGAACTGATCCGTCTCCGGCGTTCCTGCCGGACTTTCGGAGAGCAGGCGGTGCCGGGTGAGATCATGCAAAAGCTGGATGCGTATCTTGATCAAAGCACAATGGAGGCAAAGAAGATTCCTGCGCGCTTTGTGCGGATCGACGCAATGGAGGCCGGCGGAAAAGTAGGCTCCTACGCAATGATATCCGGCGTTAAGGATTACATTGTGGGGATTGCCGACAAAAATGCTTTGCATATTGAAGATTTTGGCTATGCGTTTGAAAAAATCATCCTTTTTGCGACCGGCCTGGGCCTTGGAACCTGCTGGCTGGTGGGCGGCCAGAACAAAGCTTTTGAGGAAAAACTGAACCTCTCTCGAAACGAAGTGCTCGCCGTGGTCTCTCCGGTGGGATATGCAAGACAACCGGGATTTAAGGAAGGGCTGGTGCGGATGGTTGTCCGGGCCAATAAACGCAAGCCCTGGGAACGGCTTTTTTTCAGAGAGATGCGGGGAGTGCCACTTTCGCCGGAAGAGGCGGGCGCGTTTGCCCTGCCGCTCGAAATGGTTCGTCTTGCGCCTTCCGCGGCCAACAAACAGCCATGGCGGGTCATTGTAGACGGGCAGAATCTGCATTTTTGCATAGAACGTTCAAGCGGGTATGCAGGGCTGCCCATCGACGTTTCCAGAAACGATGTTGGAATTGCAATGTGTCATTTTGAGCTCACGGCGCAGGAAAATGGGCTGAAAGGCCGGTTTGAAGAAGTCGCCGGCGTTAAGACGGACGGCCTTGAATATGTGCTGACCTGGCGTGAACCGCAGGCGGATGAATAATATATAAAGGAAAAAAAGAAGAATATGAAGTATTTAAAAATGAACAGAAACAAAATTATTTTTGCAGCGGCTTTGATTGCAATTACGGCCCTTTTTTTCTGGGAACAGAATAATGTGTACCACCGGCCGGAAGAAGCGGGATTCCTGCTGTTTCAGGACCTGGCGTTTTTGCCGCTGGAAGTGCTGCTGGTGACGATGATTTTGGAAAGCATTATAAAAGCGCGGGAAAAAAGTGAGAAGATGGAACAGCTCAACGTATTGGTCGGTGCTTTTTTCAGTGAAATGGGTGTGGAAACCATTAAAAGGACTACCGCGTTTATTACAAATATGGATGCGCTTAAAAACACGCTCGATTTAGGCCCGTCCTCCACGCACCGTGATTTTTTAAATGCGGCTGGAGTGGTTGCGAGCTATCCTTTTCAGGTGGAGAGCTTAAAAGGGGACCTTAAAGGGCTTGGAGATTTTCTTTATGAAAACAAACGGAATCTGCTGGATATGTTTTCCAACCCCAATCTTTTGGAAAACAGCCGGTTTACATCTATGTTGTGGGCCGTTTATCATCTAATGGACGAAATCCAAAACCGGGAAGATATCGGCCTGTCTCCGATATCCGACCTTAAGCATCTTGCAGGAGATCTGGAGCGCGCTTACCGTCTGCTGGTAACGGAATGGCTTTATTATATGGAACACATGCAGGGCAAGTATCCGTACCTCTTTTCACTGGCGGTACGGAAAAATCCGTTTTTGGAAAAGAAGTCCGTGGTGGTTTATTAAGCGGCAGAGGGAGGAAGAAGAAAATGGACGGAAAAAACAGAACGGATATCCGTATGGGTGCGCTGGTGGATATTGTTCTCAAAAAAGACCAGCGTACAGGTGCGCTGACACGAGGACACGTCAAACGCATACTGACAAAGAGCGCATATCATCCGCATGGCATCAAAGTCATGCTGATGGAACAAGATGCCGTGGGAAGAGTGCAGGCAATTCTTGAAGACGGATCCCCCAAAAGATAAGTGTTTTTGGTATGTGCTGAAGAGCGGGCGCGTTTGCGGCCGCTCTTTTTTCTGCCGAAAAGCCGGGATTTTAGAAAAAAAGCTGCGTAAGGCGGGCCGCAATGTGGAGGGCCTCCTTTAAAAAAGCGGGGGCGGTTTGCGTTGAAGGCAAACGCTGCTTGACAATCTGCCGGGAGGAGATTAACATAATTAGTAGTTTAGTAATTAAGTAAACAGGAGAGTGAATAAAATGAAAATACCGACAGGCCTGAAGCATAAACCGGTCATTGTTTCTGAAAATTATGAAAACGTGGATGGAGGGAATGCCTATGCGTCCGAGGCAAAAGGCCTTTCGCTTGGACTGGCACAGTGGAACGACAGGGGAAAAGTAGATATATCGGCTAAGGTATGGCGGTATACCGGTGAAAAATGGTCCCGTCAATCCGAAGAACTTCCTTTGCACAGGGTGATGGATCTGGCTATCCTGATTTGCCGGGCAAAACTGTATTTCCGGGAAGCATACCGTAATCCCGGGCTGTATGATCCGGCGCATCCGGTGATAGACCGCGTTGGACTGCAGGGCGATGCCATGACGGTTTCCGTTTGCACCGACAATCCGATGATCCGTGAGGATATCGCTTTATTTGATGAGGCGCTTAAAAAAGACGACGAAATGCTGAGCGAACGTCTGCGTGTCCTGGGTGCCATGCTGAAAGAAATGGGCTATGCATGATGAAAAAAACGAACAAAAAAAAGTCAAATAAATCTGCAGGTTATAGACAATATTTAAGCAATTGTGATATCATAAAAAACGTGGGATTTTCCTAAAAAAAAGACAATTCATTTTTTATGTTGGGTCGAAAAAAGAAATTTTAATAGCGAAACCCCGGAATAAATCAAAATATACCATAACGGCATAGTATAAATACAAAAAAGAACTTTGGAGAATAATTTATGGTTCATCGGCAGGGGAGAAAACTAAATGGTTGAAAATAAGTTATATCCATTGACGCATCCGCAGCAGAGAATATGGTATACAGAAAAACTGCATCCGGGCACAAGCATGTGGAACAACGCGGGCACACTGAAGATAACGGGCAGGTTGGATCTGGCTTTGATGACAAAGTCCATTAACCTCTTTATTAAAAATAATGAGGCAATGCGTATCCGGATCACCGAAGTAGACGGTCAGCCCTTTCAGTATGTGTCCCCTTTTGTTTACCTTTCTTTTGACTACCTCGACTTCAGCGGGAAAGGCCTGCAGGGCCTGTATGAATGGGACAGCGCACAAACACAGTCCTATCTGCCGCTTTTAGATAAGCAGCTTTTTTATATCGCCATTGTGCGCCTTGGAGAAAATGAATTTGTCTGGTACGCAAAGGTACACCATATCATATCGGACGCATGGTCCCTGGTGATGTTCAGCAATCAGGTGATGGAGTACTACGACTGCTATCTCTCGGGCAAGGAACCGGAGGCGGTACCGGGAGGTTCGTATACCCGGTTTATAGACAGGGAAAACGAATATTTGCATTCCCGGCGTTTTGAACATGATAAACAGAGTTTTAAAGAAATCTTTGAAGACATACCGGAGCCTACCGTTTTAAAACAAAAAAAGACAAATTATACAAGCACGCGCGCCCGCCGGAAAGCCTGCATTATACCCAAAAATGTTGCGGACCGTGCGCGCCTTTATTGCGCGGAAAAAAATGTTTCCATCTTCCCGCTGTTTCTGGCCAGCCTGTGCATCTATATTAACCGCATATTAAATAAAGATGATATCGTGATCGGGGTGCCGGTTTTCAACCGCAGCAAAGAGGAAAGGGAAACGGTCGGCATGTTCGTGAGCACGGTGCCCATCCGGATCCGAATGCGGGACGACCTCTCTTTTGACGATTTTGTCAGGATGGTTTCAAACGAGTGGTTCCGTGTTTTAAAACATCAGAAATATCCTTATGAGATCCTTCTTGCAGATTTAAGAAAGCAGCACAAGGGGCTTGATTCCCTGTATGATATCACGCTTTCCTATCAAAATGTGCAGTTTGAAAAAGATACAAAAAACATAACATATGAGGGAAGATGGCATTTTTCAGGAAGCCAGGTCAATTCTCTGAGCGTTCATATAAACGACCGGGAAGGCGAAGGGAGCCTGATACTGGACTACGACCATTTGGTCCCGCTTTTTTCCATAAAAGAAATAGAATATATCCACAGCCATTGTGTGAATATACTGACGGATGCCATTGTTCATTCTTCAAAAAAGCTTTATGAGCTGGATGTCATGTCGCCCGAAGAACTTGGCCGCGTCATGGAGGAATTCAATGCCGGAAAAGCGGATTACCCGCTGGACCATGGCTTGGATTCTCTTTTTTTGCAGCAAATGAAAAAAACGCCGGACGAAATTGCGCTGATTGCAGGAACCGATGTACTGACATACCGGCAGATGAATGCTCTCGTAAATAAAGCCGCCCGTTTCCTGGTGCAGAAGGGCGTCGGGAGGGAAGATATTGTAGGCATCGTGATTGCCCGGGAATATTCGCTGATGGTTTTTATCTTGGCCGCAATTCGGGCCGGAGCCGCTTTTCTGCCCATTGATCCTGATTTTCCAAAGGAACGGATTATTTATGAACTCAAGGAAAGCCGCGCGAAATGCGCGATTACCTCGCCGGAATTCGCACAAAAATGCGGGAATGTAAGCGAGGTCATAACTACGGACGTTTTAGATACGCTGCCTGAATATGCGGGCGAAATCGAAAGCAACGACAATATGGACGATTTGGCGTATGTAATCTACACATCCGGATCCACCGGTAAGCCGAAAGGCGTGATGGTGGAGCAGCTCTCCATTGTCCACTTTTTACATGCCCTTTCAGACATTATGGATTTTTCGCCCGGAAATATAGTTCTTTCTGCGGCCACTATTTCCTTTGATTTGTTTGTAATGGAGACTTTCCCCACGCTGATGGGTGGCGGAACGCTGGTGCTGGCAGGTGAAAATGAGCATAATATTCCGCAGAACCTGGTTGCTTTGATGACACGGGCCCGGATCAATAAGATTATGACAACCCCTTCGCGCATGCAGCTTTTCTTATCTGATGTGGGTTCGGAAGAATGCATGAAAAATATCAGGGAGATCATGCTGGGCGGTGATGTGCTGCCTGAGTTGCTGCTTTCCGAAATACAGGAAAAAACACAGGCGAAGATCTTTAATTTCTATGGTCCTACAGAAGTTACGATTGCCGCAACCTATAAAGATATGACCGACTCGAATACGGTGAATATCGGAAAGCCGCTTCCAAATGTATATGCATATATATTGGATAAGCACAAAAACCCTGTTCCCATCGGCGTTCACGGCGAGCTGTATGTAGGCGGAGCGGGCGTCGCGCGAGGCTATCTCGGCCGCGCGGACCTGACTGCGGAATATTTTCTGGATGATCCGTTCCACCCGGGAGAGCGGATGTATAAAACAGGAGATATGACCCGCTGGTATCCCATGGGCGAAATTGAATACCTTGGACGGATCGACCAGCAGGTGAAGATAAGGGGATTTCGGATTGAGCTGGGAGAAATAGAATCCAGGCTTTTAAAAATCAGCGGAATCGCGGCCTGTGCAGTGGCCGATTGGACAGATGACAACGGAAGAAAATATCTGTGCGCTTATATTTGCGGCGACCGCGGAAAGAGCATTGCGGGGATCCGTAGAAAACTGGCAAAGGAACTGCCCGCGTATATGTTGCCTTCCTATTTTGTATGGATGGACCGCCTGCCCTTGAGCCCGAGCGGAAAAGTGGATAAAAAACGTCTTCCTGAACCTGAAAAAGACGACCTGCATACGGGAAGGGAACACTATGAACCGCTTTTGACTGCAACGCAGAAAACCCTGGCGGGGATATGGGCAGATGTGCTCAAGGTAAAGGAAATCAGCCGCACCGACAATTTTTTTGATATCGGCGGGGATTCCCTGTTGATCGTCATGGTATCGGCCGAAGCATACAAGCATTTCGGGGTGGAAGTCTCCCTGGAGGAAGTTTATCAGGATCCAACTCTGGAAAATTATGCGCGGCTGATTGACGGAGAAATTGAAAGGACGGACAGCCGTCCCATTCTGCCCGTTCGGGGCAAGCGGGATTATCCGGCTTCAGCTGCGCAGCGGCAGATATTTATCGTATCCGGCGGCTTTTTGGCGCAGACGACCGCTTATAACATTGCCGGGGCATACCACATTAAGGGCAATCTGGATGTTTTGGCGTTGGAGCGTGCGTTCATAAAGCTGATTTCAAAAAACGAATCTTTAAGAACAGGGTTTGAAATGAAACGCGGAGAACTCAGGCAGAAGATCGTCAAGAAGGCATCGTTTGTCCTGGACGTGGAAGATTGCAGCAAAAACGATATCCAATCAAAATTAAGGTCGCTTGTGCATCCGTTTGATCTCGCGGCACCGCCGCTTTTCCGTGCAACCCTGTTGCGGACAGGCGCGGACGAACATGTTTTGTTTATGGATTTGCATCATATCATTGCAGATGGTACATCTGCGGGAATTATTCTTTCCCAGATATCCCGGCTGTATGCCGGCCGCAATTTTTCTTCCGGCGAGATCAGCTATAAGGATTATTCGGTTTGGCGGACGGAATATTTAAGATCCGGTCATGCGGCCGACCAGCGCGCCTTTTGGATGGACAGCCTTTCGGGAGACCTGCCCGCATTGGACCTGAAAACCGATTTTCCGCGGGAAGCACTGCGCGCCCACCAGGGAGGCAGTTTCAGTTTTTCAATTCCAAGGGCCATGACGCTTAAAATGCGCACGCTGGCGCAGCGTTCGGGCAGTACGATGTTTATGTTGCTTTTAAGCCTGTATACCGTTTTTCTTGCAAAATATACCGGGCAACAGGATATCATAGTGGGGACGCCGGCGTCCCTGCGAAACCGCCACGAACTGATGGATATTGTGGGCATGTTTGTAAATACGCTCCCTATGAGAAACCGGGTCGACAGCGGAGAGAAGTTTACCGGCCTTTTGGAACGTGTCCGCAGAGGGTGTATTGCGGCCTTCCAGAACCAAACCTATCCGTTTGAATTTATGGTGAGCGATTTGAAGCTGGAGCGGGATCCCGGCCGTAACCCGATCTTTGGAACCATGCTCAACTACAATACGTTTGATGTTTCATCCATTGAATTAAAAGATCTTAAAACCCGCGTGGTAAAGGTGAACCTGCCGGTATCGAAGTTTGACATTACGCTGGAGGTTTTTGATAAAAGCAGTACGCTTGCCTGCGAATTTGAATATGCCGCAAACCTTTTCAGAAAAGACACGCTGCAGGCTATGGCCCGCCACTTTAAAAATATGATAGAAGCGGTTTTGGCGGATCCGGAAATTGAAATCAAAAGACTCTCTTTGCTTTCGCAGGCCGAGAGGGAAAAAATTCTTGTGGACTTCAACCAAACTGCCTTTGATTTTGATGAAAGCCCTTCACTGATCCGTCTGTTTGAACAAAAAGCCGCAATGGATCCACAGAAAACAGCGCTTATCTGCAACGGGGAAAAAATGACGTATCTGCAGCTCGACCGTGCCGCGTCGTCTTATGCAAAACGGCTCGCGGATTGCGGCGTCAAAAAAGGAAATATTGTCGGTGTTTGTATAAGCCGTTCGTTTGATCTGATGTGTGCGATTTTAGGGGCCCTCAAAATTGGTGCCGTTTATATGCCGGTGGACCCGCTTTATCCAAAGGAAAGAAAAGCCTATATGCTTTCGGACAGCCGGGCAGCGGTTCTGATTACCGATCAGCCGGGTCAATACGATTTTAAAGGAGAAATAATCCTGACCCGTGATGTGAAGCGGGACGGGAAGGGCTTTTGTGTCAAATGGAATAATGAGCCCGAAGATCCGGTTTATGTCATCTATACTTCCGGTTCCACAGGCAGACCTAAAGGCGTGGCGGTAACGGCCAGAGGCGTGCTGAATCTTTATGAGATGCACCGGGAGGAACGCCTTTATTCAAAAGATACGGTTTCTGCGTCCGTTGCGTCTGTTTCTTTCGACATCTTCACAACGGAAGCACTGATCCCGTTGCTTTTCGGAGCAACGGTGATTGTCTGCACCGATGAAGAGTGCCGCCAGCCGCATCTGATGGCCAAGGCAATGAAATACGGAAAAGCAAATTTTATGCAGTCCACGCCTTCCCGTATGCAGATTTTGCTTGCCGACCGCTCTTTCAGAGAAGCGATGGGCGCGTTGACTCTTTTTGTAAACGGCGGAGAAGCCTTCCCGCTCGATCAGTTGAAAAAAATCCGCAAACTGACGGGCGCGCGCATCTTAAACGTATACGGCCCCACCGAAACGACCGTGTATTCATCTATGAAAGATGTGTCCAAAACAAATAGGATCACCATTGGAAAAGCAGCGCTGAACATGCAATATTATATCCTGGATGAGGATAGAAATCCCCTGCCCGTGGGGGTGCCGGGTGAACTTTATATTGGCGGAAAAGGTGTTGCGCTGGGATATATCAACAGGGAAGATCTTACAAAAGAACGCTTTATTTACAATCCTTTTGCAAAAGGCATGATGTATAAGACGGGCGATGTTTGCTCTTTTCTTCCGGACGGGGAAGTTTTGTATCTGGGACGGACTGATTTTCAGGTAAAACTCAGGGGCCTGCGTATAGAACTTGGAGAGATCGAAAATGAGATACTTGCATTCAAGGGGATACGGGAAACCACAGTGATGGCCTTTGGGGAAGAAAAGAACAAATACCTGTGTGCATATTATACGGAAGATTCGCCTGTAGACGAGGCTGAACTCAGAAAAGCGCTTGGAAAACGCCTGCCGGTTTATATGATCCCTTCACAGTTTATAGCGGTGGACCGTTTTCCAATGACGCCGGGCGGAAAGCTGGACAGGAAAGCCTTGCCTCATCCCGATAAACATGGAGCAGACCGGAAGAATCCTGCAGCAAAAACACCCCGGATGAACGCTACGCAGAAAAAAATGGCCAAAATTTGGAAACATGTTCTTAAAATACAGGAGGTCGGCCCGGAAGACAATTTCTTTTACCTGGGCGGAGATTCGCTGGCCGTTATCCAGGTGCAGACCGCAATGCTGAAATATGGATTTGAGATCGGTACGCAGGATTTCTACGAACTGCAAACCCTGCGGGCCGTTTGTGCGCATATTGACCACCAAACAAAAACGGAGCAAAAGCCCATGACCGGAGCCGAGCGTTTTGCGCTTACCCAAAGAGACGTCCCGCTTCCTCTGGCCGGTCCGGATATGCAGCCGGCCGACCTGGGCTGCGTATTGCTGACCGGTGCGAACGGGTTTCTGGGCGCGCACCTTTTGTATGAGTTGGTCAGCTTGTATAATTCACATGTTTATTGTATAATGAGGGCGGATTATGCCGAAAAAGCCATAGAAAAACTGCATAAATCCCTTGTTTTTTATTTTGGCGAAGAAGAGGCAAAAAAGCTTTCTGAAAATTGTGAAATATTGTGCGGAGATATAACCCGGGATTCGCTTGGGCTGGATGTAGAGAGCAAAAATAAAGTTGCGCGGCATCTGAAAACAGTGATTCACTGTGCGGCCCTTACCAGCCATTACGGCATGAGCGAGGCATTTGAAAAAACAAATGTTGCGGGTACGGAAAATGTTGCCGGTTTTTGTTTGAAAAACAAAAAGCAGTTGCTGTATGTTTCTACAATGAGTATTTCGGGTGTGCGAGTCCCTGAAGAACCCGGAAAAACGTTTTTATTTGACGAAACCTGCTATTATATCGGACAAGAATATTCAGATAACGAATATAAAAAGAGTAAGTTTTTGGCCGAAGGGATTTTGATCCGGGCGAGAAAGGAAGGTCTCAAAGTCCGGATTTTCCGGGCAGGAAACCTGACTGCCAGATGGAGCGATGGAAAATTTCAGATCGATCCGAAGCGCAACGCTTTTGCAAATTGGCTGAAATCAGCTTTTGAGATCGGCGTTTTGCCGGACCGCGTCAAGGATTTGGCGTTGGAACTCACGCCGGTGGATCTTTGCGCCAAGGCAATGCTGATCCTGTCACAAGCGGGAAGCAAGCAACCTGTGGCATTCCATCTCTACAGCCCCTCGAAAATCGCGCTTGGCAGGTTGGTCCAAAATCCTCCGGAAGGCATTCGAAGGCCGGTATTTATGGAAGAAAAGGCTTTCAAAAAAATCCTGGATGATCTCATCAGGAAAAACGAAAGCGGAAAACTTTCCGGTATTATTAACGATATACCCGTGCAGAATACTGCGGAGCAAAATATAGAAGTTCAATCCGGCCGGACGCTGGAATCGCTCAAAAATTTTGGATTTGAGTGGCCGCAAATGACTTCGGAATATATCGCGCGGTTCTTACAAACGATTTGTGAACCGTAGGAGGGACAATGGAATCAGAAACTTTTTGGCTGATGATTGTATTGATGTGTGTCGCAATCGTATTGATTGTTATCATTATATCGGCTAAAGAAAAGACACAACTGCATTATAATTTTTTATTTGCTATCATAGAAATATTTCTGATATGCCTGTTTGTGTTCCTGGAAGCATATTTCGCAGGCATAGACATTACAAGCCCTCTCGTTGTCAAGATGGAATATTTGGTGTATATAGGCACATGCCTGCTCCCTGTCCAGATCTTCCTGATCGGCAGGATTTTTGCGTATTCCAAGATCAATTTCAATTGGAAATATAAGCTGCTTTATGTTGTTCCCATCATTTCGATCATCATTATTTTAACCAATGATTATCATCATTGGTTTTATATTGAATATACGTTCAATTTTGTGAAGCCCAGCATTGTAATGGGATGGTATTTTTATGTATACAGCATCTATTCCTACGTTCTTTTACTGACCGGGCTTGGATACATCGTATTTTTCTCCATCAAAAACACGGGCGTTTCGGCGAAACAGGCAATGATCCTCATCATTGGAAGTTCGCTGCCCGTGCTGGTTAATATTTTGTACACGTTTGGTGTGCCGGGCCTGAATTTTTTTGCTTCACCGATTGCCTTTATGACCGCGATCGTATGTTATATGATCGGAATGTTCAAGTTCAGCTTGATGCGGGTTACTCCTGTTGCCTTAAAGACGGTGGTAAACCGGATATCCGACAGCTATATCGTGGTGGATGACAAGCTGCGGATTATTGACTATAACAAGAGCTTTTTTGACAACTTTTCTCCATATGGAAGCTTTGGACAAAACGACAATCTGGCCGTTTTGATCCCAAAATATTTTGACCCTTCTGAAATCAATGCGCAGACCGTACTTCGGGATGTGGAAAAAACCAAGGACACAGACACCTCCATCCGTGCAGAATTCAATCTGGTCCGGGCAAAAGGATCTGAAAAATATTTTGAAGTGGAATTTACGCCTGTCTTTGCCGGAAAACAGTATGTAGCGACCATTATCTTGCTTCGGGACATCACCCAGCGCAAGAAGGATTTTGATACAATACAGGAAAATCAGGCGGTCATGATGGAAAAAGAGCGCCTGGTCTCTTTGGGCCAGCTGGTGGGCGGAATCGCGCATAACTTGAAGACGCCCATATTGTCTGCGTCCGGCGCGCTGGGGCAGCTTGAACTGCTGGTTAAAGAATATGACGATTCCATAGGGGATAAGGAAGTGACGGAAGAAGACAACCATGAGATTGCTTCCGAGATGATGACCTGTATAAAAAAATCAAAAACGTATATCGCGTACATGTCAGACGTAATTTCCACCGTGAAAGACCAGGCGGTAAAGCTGAACGCAAGCGTGGTAGGCGTATTTACGCTGCATGAGCTGATTCACCGGGTGGATATCCTGATGAAATACGAATTGATCAGAAAAAATTGTATCCTGACCAAAAAGATAGAAGTGGACGATCAGATTACCATCCGCGGAGACGTGAACAGCCTGGTCCAGATTTTTGATAATATTATCGTCAATTCCATACAGGCTTATAAAGGGAAAAAAGGAAAGATTATTCTTAGAGTGTACAGGGAAGACAACAATATCGTTTTTGCTATAAAGGATTTTGCCGGCGGAATTGATAAAAATGTTACAGACAGCCTGTTTAAAAAAATGGTAACGACCAAGGGGAAAAACGGCACGGGAATCGGCCTGTATATTTCCTACTCCACCGTAAAAGGGATGTTCCGCGGAAACCTTTGGTTTGAATCCATTGAAAACGAAGGTACAGAGTTTTTTATATCCATACCGGTCGGTGTGAAGGGAGAAGAAAAGCATGCGTAAAAATAAAGTGCAGGCAGAAATCAATGACGCTTTCAGGCTGATGATCATCGATGACGATGAAGGGATTATCGATTCGGTTTCCGCTCTTTTAAGAAGGATGGGATATGTGATCGATGGCTATTTGAACCCGGTGGACGGGCTGACCCAGCTGAAAAAGGAACATTATGACCTGCTGATACTCGATTACTTCATGTTGCCTATGCATGGGGACGAGGTGGTGGAAAATATCCGCTATTTTGACAAGGAGCTGTATATCCTGTTGCTTACCGGATATAAGGATCTGGCGCCACCGATTGAAACCATCAAAATGCTGGACATACAGGCGTACTGCGAGAAAAGCGAGCGCTTAGACCAGCTTTTGCTGTTGGTTGAATCCGGCATTAAATCCATATCCCAGATGCGTACCATCAAGAAATTCAGAGACGGACTCAATAATATACTGGGGGCGGTTCCTAAAATTTATCAGCTGCAGCCTATCGGAAATATCTTGGAAGAGATCTTGCAGCGCATATTGCCCCTTTTAAACAGCGAAGATGCGTTTATCCTGGTAGACAACCTGGCGGAGATCGCCAATGCGGACAAAAGTATATTCAGGGGAATCGGCATATACAATGTTGATGTACAGGATTTTACGAACATGCTGGATCCCAAGCTGATGGAGGCTATTGGTACCGCGCGTACCAAACCGGAAATCATTGTGATGAAAGACGGGGTCATCCTGCCCCTGATCAATGAACTGCGCAAAGCGATCGGCGTGATTTATGTGAGCAGCAGAGATGTGGACGAAGGAATAGAGTTGCTGGAGATTTATGCGGGACAAGCCGCGTCTTCTATCAACAATGCGTTTTTACATTCTCTGGTGAATGTGAAAAATGAAGAGCTGAACCGGACGTATGCACAGCTGAAAACGCGGTATATGGATACAATAGAGGCGCTTCGGCTGGCTGTGGACGCAAAAGATGTATATACCCGCGGCCATTCAGACCGGGTAGCGTATTTTTCCAGCCTGATCGGCAAAAGATACGGACTTAGTGAACAGGAACTGGAAACACTCCGTATTGGCGGCGTGTTCCATGACATTGGAAAGATCGGTACGGCGGACGACATTCTTTTGAAAACGGAAAAACTGGACAAGGCCGATTTTGAAGAGATCAAGCGGCATCCCATGAAAGGCGCGCTGATTTTATCCGCAGTTTCCATGTTCAGCGACGTGGTGCCCATTGTCCGGCACCATCATGAGCGGATAGACGGGAAAGGGTATCCGGATGGGCTTAAAGGGGATGAAATACCGCTTTCCGCACGTATTATTGCGGTTGCGGATGCCTTTGACGCCATGACGTCCGACCGGCAGTACCGCCTTCGGCTGTCTTTGGAAGAGGCGATCGACCAGCTCAAGATGGGTGCAGGCACCCAGTTTGATAAAAATGTGGTGGAAACCTTCCTTGAGATCATTAAGCAGGAAGATGTTTTGAAAAACATCAACCAGCATTTAAGTGAAACAAGCGCGGTGGAAGTATAAAAGCATTTATATATTGAACGGCTAAGTAAAAAAGCTCCTTGCCAAAGGAGCTTTTTGGTGTTTTTTACCTAAAGGCACTTAGCGGGGAAAAAAGGATATGGTATAATCATCGGGGGATGGTTATGAAAAGAATACTGATTATTGAAGATAATAAAAAAATACGCGGGGAACTTTCAATTTTTCTGTCTAAAAACGGGTATCAATGCATAGCGCCGGAAAATTTTGAAAACGTTGTGCAGAAAATTCTGGCGCAGGAGCCCCATTTGGTTTTGCTGGATATTAACCTGCCTGCGGCAGACGGATACCACATTTGCCGGGAACTGAGAAAAAGTTCGGATGTGCCGGTGATCGTAGTGACCAGCCGGGATACCGAAATGGATGAACTTACGGCGATGAATCTCGGGGCGGATGATTTTGTGACCAAGCCGTATAATTTGCAGATTTTGCTGATGCGGATTGCCTCCGTTTTAAAGCGTTCATATCATTTTGCATCTGGCGGTCGTCTTTTTAACGGTAATGGTCCTGCTGGGATTTTACGGAGGCTCGGGCGCGCTGGCTGTGCTGATTGCGGTAACATATTTGGTTGCGCTCGCGGCTTCGCTCGGGATCGATTTCCGCAGAAAAAAGGTATTTTATGACCATTTGATGGATGTATACAAAAACCTTGATAAAAAAAACCTGATTGCGGAACTGATTGAGCCGCCGGATTTTTTGGAAGGCGTTTATTTATATGATGTTTTGAAAAATATGAATAAAGCCTGTATTGAAGAGATCAATCAATATAAATTTCTGCAGGAAGAATATCGTGAATATATCGAGCTGTGGGTGCATGAACTTAAGAACCCCATTGCATCCGCCAAACTGATTGAACAGAATAATCCGTTGCCGGCCACTGTAAGCATGCTGGAAGAAATTGAAAAGATTGAAAGCTATGTGGAACAGGCGCTTTATTATTCCAGAAGCAACGCGGTGGAAAAAGATTACCTGGTCAAAGAGTTCTGCCTCAAAAAACTGGTAAGCGGCGTACTTAAAAAGAATGCCAAAATGTTCATAGAAAACAATGTGGCCGTCCGGACGGAAAATCTCGACGTGACCGTGCTTTGCGATGCAAAATGGCTTGCATATATTTTAGGGCAGGTGATGGCCAATGCCGTGAAATATGCGCGCTTGGCGGGCGCATGCGTAACGGTGCGGGCTAGGGAGGAAGAAAATGCCGTCCATCTGACGGTGGAAGATAACGGAATCGGCATACCGCCTGCCGAGGTCCCGCGCATATTTGATAAAGGCTTTACCGGAAGCAACGGGCGGAGGGACGAACACGCCACCGGTATGGGCCTGTATATCGTAAAAAAGCTTTGCGACCGCCTGGGACTTCATATTTGGGCTGCATCCGTCTTAGGCGAGCGCACAACCATATGTATCACGTTCCCCAAAAATTCCATGACGGAGATTGTATAAAGCGGCCCGGCCGCTTTTTTTAATTATGGGTGTGGTTGCGGGGTTTTTACAAAACTGCGGAAAAGTGACAAAAATGTTAGGTTTGCGTAAGGAAATACGATGGTATCGGTTTAAAAATGCCGATACAATGGACCCATCAATAGATGGAGGGTTTAGATAAAATGGAAGAAATCCTAAAGGTTTTGAATGTTGAGAAGTATTACGGAAGCAAAGAAAATATTACAAAAGCGCTGGACAATGTGAGCTTCAACGTTCAAAAGGGAGAATTTTTGGGCATTATGGGAGCCTCGGGAAGCGGAAAGACAACACTTTTAAATTGTATTTCCACTGTAGACACTGTTACCAGCGGGCATATTTATGTGCGGGACAAGGATATTACCAAGATGAAAAGCGGCCGCCTTGCGCGGTTCCGGCGCGAAGAACTGGGTTTTGTTTTTCAGGATTTCAATCTTTTGGATACCCTGACAGGCTTTGAGAACATATTGCTGCCCCTTGCAATATCCAAAGTGGGACACACCATCGCGCAGCAGCGGGCGTTCGAAGTGGCGGCAAAACTGGAGGTAGAGCCGGTTTTGGAGAAATATCCGTATGAAATGTCCGGCGGGCAGCGTCAGCGGATTGCGGCGGCGCGTGCAATTGTGACCAGTCCGGCCATTATTTTGGCGGATGAACCTACAGGCGCGCTGGATTCACGGAGCGCAAGAATGCTGTTGGCCAGTATGGGTGCAATGAATAAAGAACTTTCGGCTACGATATTGATGGTGACGCATGATGCGTTTGCGGCCAGCTATTGCAGCCGGATACTGTTTATCAAAGACGGGAAAATTTTTAACGAACTAATCCGCGGCGGAGAAGAACGCAGCGCGTTTTTTGCAAAAATTATAGACGTGGTCTCTCTTTTGGGGGGTGACACGAATGTATTTTAAACTGGCGGCAAAAAATGTGCGCAAAAGTTACCGGGATTATGTGCTGTATTTTCTGACACTGGCACTGGGCGTGTGCGTTTTTTATGTTTTTAATTCCATAGAAGCACAGGAAGCCATGCTCAAAATATCCGAATCAACGCATTCGATCCTGCAAAGCATGACAAAACTTATGGGAATACTGTCCATATTCGTATCCATTGTTCTTGGTTTTTTGATTGTGAGCGCAGACCAGTTTTTGATTAAGCGGCGCAAAAAAGAATTTGGAATCTATATGACGCTGGGTATGGACCGGGGCAAAGTAGCCCGCATACTGGTAGCCGAAACTTTTCTGACCGGCGTGATTTCCCTTGCGGCAGGTTTGGCACTGGGCGTATTCGCTTCCCAGTGGTTATCCATCCTGACCGCCAGAATGTTTGAAGTGGATATGACGGGGTATGTGTTTATCTTTTCATCTTCCGCGTTTTACAAAACCATACTGTATTTTGGACTGATCTTTGTGGTGGTGGTTTTATTAAGCGCGATATCCATGAGCCGTTACCGTCTCATCGACCTTATCAATGCAGATAAAAAAAATGAAAAACCGGAAGTCAAAAGCTCGGCAGTTACCATTCTCCTTTTCGTATTGGCGCTTGTCTGCATCGTGGCGGCTTATGCGCTGGTCATAAAAAACGGGATTATTGAATTTGACGGACGGCTCATTTTTGAGATTGTGCTCGGCGCGGCAGGAACGTTCCTCTTTTTTGCCTCTTTGTCCGGGTTTTTCCTTAAGGTCCTGCAGCGGAATAAAAAACGCTACTATAGAGGCCTTAATATGTTTGTTACACGGCAGATCAACAGCCGGATCAACTCAACGTACCGTTCTTTTGCCGTGATCTGTCTGCTGCTGTTTTTTGCGATCACCATATTTTCGTTCGGGTTCGGGATGAACGCTACGATCGAAAGAAGCATGGAAAACGACATGCCGTACGATGTGATCTTATATACGGATCAGGATATCAATATTGCGGATACGCTTGCACAAAACGGCGTTCTCCTAGAAGAATACACGGACAATTATGCCGAGCATCCCATTTATCAGAAAGACGGCCTGGTAAACGGGAGCGTTCTAGGTCAGGTAGAAGTGGATAACGGGATCGTCAATGTGAATATGGACAGCCCGGTGGCCCTTATACGCCTGTCCGATTACAACCGGCAAATGGCAATGCAGGGTAAAGAAGGAATACAGCTTCAGGACGGGCAGGTAGCCCTCCAGTCCAATAATATAACAAACGTTACGGATGCCCTGCAATCTTTTATACAGGAGGGAAAAACGGTTGACGTAGACGGAAAAAGCTACAGCGTTTATCCAACCCTTCTGACCGAAGGCCTCACAGTATCTATTGGCGACAACGTATTTACAATGATTGTCCCGGATGAGGTGGCCGGTAATTTGCCGGTTCGGTTTAAAATGTTGTATTTTTACTGTAACGGGGACAGTGAGGCGATGCAGGCAAAGCTAAGTGAACGAATAAAAGCATTGCAGGGAAGTGCAGGCGGCAAGGCCGTAACAAAAGTAAGCAGCGATGTTGCCTTGCAAAACACAGAGGCGTTTCCGATTATGGCGGTCACCAAGAGTGAGACAAGGGCGTCTTACGTTGCGTCAAAGGCGATGATTGCTTATGTAGGTATTTATCTGGGCATTATCTTCCTGATTACCAGCGCCGCTATACTGGCCTTGCAGCAGCTTTCCGAGATGGCCGACAACCGGAGGCGGTATGCGGTGCTTAAAAAGATCGGCGCAGATGATAAGATGACGGGGCGTGCAATCCTGAAGCAAACGGCAATTTATTTTTTGCTTCCGCTGGCGCTGGCGTGTGTGCATTCTGTGGTTGGCCTCAGCGTAATCAACAGTGCGCTTGCCAGCGTAGGAAGCGTGGATGCCTTTTCCAGCTCCTTCATAACGGCGGCAATTATTGTGGTGGTTTACGGCGCATATTTTCTGGCGACATACTGGGGCAGCCGTAATCTTATACAGAAAAGTGAGCTTACTGTTTAGAAAAGCAGGACATTGTCGAATAAACCAGCTGCACGGAATAGGATCGCAGACAGGAAAAGGAGGCAAAAAAAGCGCATGGGCAGAAGCGGTGCATAGCGGAATGTGGCCTCGGCCCGCATAAGTCGTGTTTTTGGATAAGGAGGGGACTTTATTAAAATGGTCTCATTTTATCAAAAACAGTGAAAAAAGATCGCATTTTGTGAAAAAACGTTGACATGCGCAATAAATTCGATTACGATAGAAATACAAAAAATGTATCCAGCGATAAAGGCAAACCCGGGGAAACCCGGGGACGCAAAACTAAAGGGCCTAAAGGCTTTTGAGAAGCTTATGGCAGCCAGTTGCCGAAAGGAAAGCGTGTATCTTAACTATACGATTCTGAAAGCTTCCCTTTCAAATATGAACGGGAAGTTTTTTATTGGGTAAAACCGCTTTTCTTGATTGAATGGTAAAAAACTTCAGACGATAAAGGCAAACCCGCGGAAACGCGGCGGCGCAAAGCACAGGGTCTAAACGCGCGGGGCGCGCAGGACAGCCTTGCTACCGAAGGAAGCGCTTACCATGAAGAGAGAAAAAGTGCTCAAAAAAACATTTTTAGCGCTGCTGTCCATATTGTTGCTGGCAGTCAACCTTCTTTCTTTGAGCGGGGACGGCCGGGCGGAAGGTATAGCGATTGAGCCAGCCAAAGTGCCGCTGGCGCCGTTAGCCGCAGAAAACCTTGTTGGGGCCGCACAAACGGTGTTCAACGAGGGGCCGAATGTAGAGACGGCCGACCTGCGGAGCGGGAGCGTTACGCTGAATACAAATTTGGTGGACAAAGGGATCGTGGGGATCCGGGCAAATATAGACGGCGATGAAAAGTTAAAAGTAAAAGTCGCACTCAAAGACCAGGCGGTCTATTACGACATTGCGGAAGGGGAGACAATCAAAGTCCCTATGCAATACGGAAACGGTACGTACCGGGTCGAACTCTACCAGAATCTGTCCGGGAATGAATATGCCGGACTGTACGGTGAAAACGTAGCGGTGGCACTGGATGACGTAAACGCCCCGTTTTTATATCCGAGTCAGATTGTGAATTATGAAGATTCGCAAAAGAGCCTTCCGCTGGCAAAACAGCTGGTGCAGGGTGCAAATAGCGATATCGAAATACTTACGGCCCTCTATGGTTATGTCGTTCAAAATATTTCGTATGATTATGATAAGATTGACAACATAGAAGCGGGCTATATACCGGATATCGATGAAGTTTTGGATAGTAAAAAGGGTATCTGTTATGATTATGCGGCGGTATTGGCCTCTTTGCTTCGAGAGGCCGGTATACCCGCAAAACTGGTTATGGGATACCGCTCGGATATGCAGGCATACCACGCGTGGAACCAGGTGATGGTCGGCGGCCAGTGGATAACGGTGGATGCAACAGTGGGGTCTGTAATGCTCGGTGGCGGTCAAAGCGGCGACATGATTGAAGATGCGTCGCTCTACGATGCAAAAAAAGTTTTTTAACTTTTTTATAAGTTTGCCTGTATCTTTGGATGGGCATACAGTTCTTTCTTAAAAAGAAGGACAGTTTGCACCTTAGGGTTGGCAAAACATAGGCTAAAGACGGAAAAGCCGGGGAGACGCATGCCCCGGTTTTTTCGTTGCATGAAAATCCCGGACGGCGAAGTCCGGCGGTATATAAATTGCTCATAAAAAGAAGATGTCAAAGGCAGCGATTTTTACAGGAAACAGAAGAAAACCGAATATAAATGAGATTTTTTGTTGTATAGAAAACCCCACGTTAGACGTGGGGTTCGGTAGAGCTTTAGCGGTGAGACATAACAGAAAAACTCCTTTTGATTTAAAATAAGGATGCGGTCTGGCAACTGC
>JAVBVZ010000033.1:0-77052 GCA_036679405.1 Christensenellaceae bacterium | reverse complement strand
AATATTGCATTCTTTGATCTTGGCCAGCACCCCCGCCCACGCATTTGCATGCAGCGCTTTATACCGCTCTTTTTCCTCCGCCCTGATCCCGATCACCTGTCCGTACCGTTTCATTTTATAATCTCCTCAATTCTGTTTTGATCCGCCCCATGTCGAGCGGATAATTTCCGTATTCCCGGATCAGCTTTACCATATAGGCATAGCTTTCCGGGGCCACTTCACTGGAAACGGAATGATCGCTCTGGCAGATCCATCCGCCGCCTTCTCCCGCCTGCACCTTGTATAACACTTCTTTTTTGATCCTATCCTTATCCCCGCTTTCCAACTCACGCACATCTACATTCCCTACAAACGCAAGCCGCCCGCCATAAGTTTTTTTCAGTTCCACCGCATCCAGGTGCGCCTTTACCTCCAGCGGATTATAGCCGTCCAGGCCCAATTCAATCAGGTCCTCATATACCGGCGTCGCGTTTCCGCATCCATGATAGATGACCATCAGCCCCGCCTTATGGCAGATCTCTATAATCCTTCCCGTGATAGGCTTGAAATACCGCCTCCAGAAATCCGGAGAAAACAGCATGCCGTTTACATACGCCAAATCTCCCCAAATATACATGCCCGAAAGCTTGTCTCCCGTTTCTTTAATCTGATATTCGGCCAGTCCCACCAGAAAATCTCCGATCCTTTTCATGAAAGTTTCAAATCTCTCGGGTTCCAACATCATCCAATACAAGGCGTTTTCCGTTCCGACACAACGCCAGACATATTCATAGCCTTCACACACGGATCCGAATACCGGAAAATCTTTTACATATGAATCCACCCGCTGCATCCAGCTTGGGAGATTTTGGAGCAGGCGGTCTCCCAGACAGTTGATCTGGTCGTCCCCCGACCGGTACAAGCGTCTTTTATCGTCCGCCGCTTCTATCACAAAATCCGCCATTTCCTCCGGTTCATTCACGGAAAAGGATTCAAAATGAGGCATCGCCAAATCGGCCCTACGCAAAACTGTGGCACCGAATCCCGTTTTTACCCGGATATCCTCCCCGTTTTGCTCTATGATCTCAAAATCACGGATGATTGGATCCATATTTGGATTTACGACCACATAGTCCAGGTCGAATTTCCGGTACATGTCCACATCCGGTCCCCATACCTCCCGTGCACGGTCCATAAATCCGGCCCAAAAAAAATCTGAAATCGGAACCCTGTCCCCTTCCCTGCTCTCAAGCGCAGCCTTCAGGCGTGCAATTTTTTCTGCTTTGCTCATCTCATCCATCCTCTTTATTTTGCATATTTTTCTGCGACCCGCATCGCAATTTTTTCCCATTTCCACAAATTTTCAGGATGATACCTTACCGTGGAAATATCTTTCATGATCATTTCGACATGTCCTTTGTTTGCGCACTGAAGGAAATCCGTCAATTGCTTTTCCGCTTCGCGCTCATCCAGTACGGTTTCTGCAAAAATAGCCGGATTGGGTTTACGGCTCATCACATAATCGCCGCCGACCTGCTCCGCAATTTTTTGCGTGTCGCACCACGGGGAAACGGATATCTTACGCAGGTTTGAAATCTTTTTCATCAGATCTATTTTATTATCCAACGGCTCACAACACCCGTAATATGTGAGGCCAAAACGGGAAAGCCAGCGCATATCATGCTCCAAAGCAAACTCCCAGTGCATTTTGGGCGATACGCTTGCAAGGATCTGGGCATTGGCACATCCCCACATATTGTGCGGATGAACATGTTCTTCGCTAAACGGATCGCCCGGCAGCTCTTTGGTATAGCCGTAGCCACCCGACCCGATCCGTGTATTGTTGCAATCCGGCGACAAAAGATTCAGTTCATCAAACTGGTCCAGTTCGATCATCCATGCATCCACCATCCGCTCATACGCCCGGTGCACCATTTGGGGCCGGACCACCAGATCCATCATGGCCTCTTCAATGCCCCACCAGCGTATCAGAAAATCCCAGGGCGTATACCAAATATGTTTTTGCCCTGTTAATTTTACATCTATAATGCCTTCGAAAAGGTCGCACATTGCGTTATAGTTATATTCCGTCGCTTTTTTCATATACCGTATTTCAGGCATTTTGATTTTTTCGATATCCTCTTCTTCGCTGATCTGTATTTTAAAATGCCGCGAATAAATTTCGTTTTCGGCATCGGTATGCGCTGTTTCTGTTTGTTCTAAGATGCCAAAATCCGTTGTGGAAAACACTTTTGGACATTCAATATAGTTACTGACAATCATGTCCCCCGGCATATGCCTGCGCTGATAGATTTCTCTTTTTAAATCTCTTTCCAGATTTTTTGCCCAAGGGTGCGTACACACAAGAGTCAGTTCATCATCCACATTCATTTCATGCCATGGTATCTCATTCATCCATACCATGGGCCTTTTGCTTTCAAGGTCATTGAGCGCCGTCCACAACAAAGCTTTTTCGGATGCCGCATCTTTTTCTGCATACGCCTTTAACGTATTGCCGAGCCGCCGCAAAATATCTTTGTCGGCTTGCGTCAGTATAATTTCTTTTTCTTCCGGGACGACCGGCACGTGGCTTGGATCATGAAGCATTTCGCTCTCCTCCGCTCAGTACATTCTGATTTTTCTTTTCTTTAGTTTGTTTTTGTGCCGCCATGCCTCCGAAAGCCATCCGGCTTTCTTAAGGCACTGCAATAATTCGGATGCGGCCCAGAAAACCGCATCCGAATTTTTCATTTCAAATTGCTCCGTATTACCACTGGGCAGGCATATAATTATCCACATCTTCCGCGGTAATCACATGCTGCGGCAGGTAATAGATCGGCTGGTCGAATTCTTTTCCTGAAAACCAGTCTGCCGCCAGCTTGATAGGAATTGCCCCATCCGCTTCGGCCGACTGATAAGTGATGGCCGCCAGCGAACCGTCTTTTACATAATCCATACCAACTTTGGAGTTTCCGGCTGCTACGATGATAATATCTTCACGACCGGCTTCCTTACAGGCTTCCACCGCACCGATGGCCTGTGCGGAATCATCCGCCAGAACGATTGCGTTCAGTTCATCACCAAACTTGGTGATCCAATCCGAAACCACCTGTTTTGCCTTGTCTGCTTCAAACCCGGGCGACTGGAAATCTAATGTTGTAATATCCGGATAATCCTGAGCCAACTGGGCCTGTACGCGATAGAAACGCGCAAAATACGGCGATCCGCCCGGATTATGTGTGATATAGGCAACACCGCCTTCTCCCCCCATGGCTTCGCCCAGATAATCGGCCAGCATGGCCATCTGTCCAAAATCATCCGGTCCGGACCAGGTCAGCATATATTGAATGCCTTCCGCATCGGGCAGCATATTGGATCCGATCACGGGGATCCCGGCCTGATTGATCTTCCTGAACTGCTGTACGGCAGCTTTCGGGTCCAACGGAACCAGCACGATCATGTCCGGTCTTTCGTTGATTGCCTGGTCTACCATCTGATTTTGGACATTCAGATCCCAGTTAGGAGATTTGATATCCACCGTCATCCCCAGCGCGTCCGCAGCAATTTTTGCTCCGTTTGAATAAGCGGTCAGATAAGGATGGTCTCCGTTGATGATAACGGTAACCTTTTTCCCCTGCGGCCCATCTCCGGGCGAGGCCGGCATATCCTGCTTGTCTTCCGCCGCCCATCCCGCATATTCCATGTCATACCAATGAAGCGGATCTGTTTCGGGCAGGGCTTCCGGATCGTCCGGCCTTGCGGGGATTGCCTTTGCTTCCATGGGAAGCAACAGGGGCTGACCGTCCGAACCTACGATGGTAGCCAAGTCCAGCGTTCCCTCTGCCGGCTGTTCTGCCGACGCTTCTTCAGACGCGGGCGCAGATGAACTCTCGGCCGGAGCCGATGACTCCTGGGACGGCTGCTCTGTCGTTCCCGCTACCGAACAGGCCAGCAGCGAGACCGCTAATGCAGCGATCAAAATAACACTCAGTATTTTTTTCATACTTTTCCTCCTTGATTATTTTTACTGCCTTACAGGCAATCTTATTTTTTTATTTCATTTAAAAGCTTCAGCCGTATGCCTTTGACTTTATCCTGCATATACTGTGAGATGGATTCATACAATACCACCGCTGCCAGAACCACACCCGACGTAAAGACCTGGACCTCATATCCTGTACCGAAACAGGAAAGCATATTGAAAATAGTGATCAGCGTTAAAACCGCAAAATAGCTTTTCACAACTCCACCCTTTCCACCGGCCATAGATACGCCGCCGATAATGACGGCCGCGATCGTTACCATCAACGGACTGATCCCCTTGTCGCCCATATTGGGGACCGCCGTGCCCTGCCCGGCTGCAAACAACGCCCCTGCAAAGGCGGAGAGCGCACCGCTCAAAACAAATGCCAGTATCATTTTCTGGTCTCGTTTAATACCCGCCAGCCAGGCGGTTTCGGAATTTCCGCCCACCATATAAAAAGCGCGCCCGAGGCGGGTTTTATTTAAGATAAAAGCAAATGCGATAACAGCGATAATGGTAATAATGGTAATGGGCGGCAGCATGGGGATTTTATCCGTTAACAGAAAATCTGAAAAAGTGTAGTCTCCGTTTACGCTGATGGATCCGCTGTTGGTATACAAAAATATTACGCCCGACACAATTGTCATGGTCCCAAGCGTTACAATGAAAGAATTTATTTTTGCTTTGGCAACCAAAAATCCGTTTAAGAATCCGAATCCTGCTCCGACGGATACCGCAATGATGAAGCTTAACCCCCAGCCCAGTTTATTGTTGGCAAACATTCCCAGCGCCATGACGGCCCCAAGATTCATTACCTGCTGGATAGACAGGTCAAGCTGCCCGCAAATCATGACAATACTAAGACCGATCCCCATCATGGCATACAGGTTTGCCGTTTTAAACAATGAGTTTAAATTAAACACGTTGAAAAAATTTGGAGCGGTGAAAACGGCAAACAGAAACAGAATGGCAAATATAATGAATATTCTGTTTTTGTTCAGATAATAGCTTGCGCTTCGATTGAATTGTTTCTTAAACATCGTCTCTGCCCAACTTTCTTAAGGTTCTTGCGTTCAGATACACAATCAGGATAAATATAGCGCCGATAATGATGTTTTGTACAAAAGTGCCGATCCCGATAAACGTAAGGATGTTTGAGAGCATCTTTACGGTAAAAACACCGCCCAGCACACCGATCATGTTGCCGCGTCCGCCGGCCAGCGTCATGCCGCCGATCACGATTGCGGTCGCCGCCTGAAAATCATATCCCTGTCCGTTATAATATGCGCCCACTTTTCCAAACGAAGTTATAAATATGCCGGCAACTCCGGCAGCCAGAGAGGTCAGTATATACGCTCTCATGATATTGCCGCTCACATTGATCCCGGAATACTTTGCTACCTCCGGATTTGACCCGATAACTTTTAACTGTTGCCCGAATTTTGTTTTGGTCAGGATATACTGGGCGACAATGATTAATATAATCATCACAAAAACGGCCAGCGGGACGCCAAGGATTGAAATTCTGGAAATGTTGATAAACATTTCCGCCACCTCCGGATTGGCGGAAGCCACCGTATCGGGATAGATCTGTTTATTTGAATAAAGCCAGCGGATAAGCCCGTCCAACATAAAATTCATGGAAAGCGTCCATATAATTGGATTTGCTTTAAACTTTCCGATCACCAGGCCGTTGATAAATCCGATCAGCGCAGCGGCGGCCATACCCAGCATGATTGCAGGAACGATACCCAGCGTAAGCGTATCCACCGCAACGATGCCCGCAATGGCAATGGTGATAGGGGCGCTCATGTCTACAAAATTTCCCGAAAAAGTTACAAAGGCCATTCCCGCACATAAAATTCCCAGAAATGCACCGGCTTGTATAATATTAAGAAAATTATCGCCCGAGAAAAATTTTGTATTGACAATCGTACCGACAATGATGAGCAGGGCCAAGATAAAATACACCCCGGACCTCGAAATAAACTCCGACGCCCTGTTTGCGCCCAGGCTTCTCTTGTCACTACTGGCAGTTAAATTCGACATTTCCGGCACCCCCTTCCCCGTTTGCAGCCAACAGAAGTGAATTTTCGTCTATCTCATTTTTATTGAATTCTCCGATCATCTTTCCTTCCCGCAGAATATATGCCCGGTCCGACAGCCCAACCAATTCCGGAAGGTCGGACGATATTAGAATAATGCTGTGCCCCTGATTGGCCAGATCTTCAATGGTTTTATGAATCAGCATTTTTGCGCCGATATCCACACCGCGGGTCGGTTCGTCCAGTATCAGCAGCCGGGGCTGAAGTGCCAGCCATTTTCCGAGCAGAATCTTCTGCTGGTTACCGCCTGAGAAGTTTGACACCATCCGCCTCGGTTCAGCCGGATATATCTGCAGTTTTTCTATCTGCTCGGCGAGTTTGCTCTTTCCTCTTTTTCTGGAAAAAACACCTCCTTTGGTCATTTTGTCGATCATGGCTGAATAAATGTTTTCTTCCATAGAAAGCCTGAGCGCAAGTCCCTGCAGCTTACGATTTTCTGTCAGGTACGCCATTCCGGCCATCAGTGCCTGATGCATATTTTTGTTTTTTATAATCTTGCCCTCGAATTCAATGGTTCCTTCCTGTATAGGATCGAGCCCTATGATTGCGCAGGCAAGTTCGCTCCTTCCCGATCCGGCCAGACCACAGATCCCCACGATTTCTCCTTTGCGCACATTAAAAGATACATGATGGAAAAAACCCCATCTTGATATGTTGTTGGCTCGAAACACAATTTCACCGGCCGCCTGGTCCCGTTTTGTATAAAATTTCTCAATTTTTTGCCCCACCATCATCTCTACCAGGATTTCCGGCGTCACGTTTGAAATTGATTCCGTACCCACTTTCTTACCGTCGCGCATAACGGTTACCCTGTCCGCCACTTCAAACACTTCGGCCAGATGATGTGAAATGTAAATAATTGCGATTCCCTGTTCCTTTAAGCTTTTTATGATTGTAAAAAGCCTTTCCACCTCTTCCCTTGAAAGCGCAGAGGTCGGTTCATCCATCACCAATATGGACGGACTAAAATACAGCGCCTTTCCAATCTCCACCAGCTGCGCTTCATGCTGTGAAAGTTCGCTGATTTCGATCAAAGGATCGATATGCTGAAGGCCTACTTTGCACAGCACCTCGTTTGATATGGATACCATTGCTTTTTTGTCGACCACCAAGCCTTTTTGAGGCAAACTGCCTACCAGGATGTTCTCAGCCACCGACAACGGTTTGGCAAGCGAAAGTTCCTGATAGATCATGCCGATTCCGTGCTGTTTTGCAATCAGGGGGCTGGTTATGCGTATAACGGCGCCCTCCACTTCAATATCTCCCGTATAATCGTCAAACGATCCGGCCAGCATTTTCATCAACGTGGATTTTCCTGCGCCGTTTTCACCCATCAGCGCATGCACTTCTCCCGCTTTGACCTGGAAATCAACGTTATCCACAGCCAAAGTTCCGGGAAAACTTTTAGAGACCCCTCTCATATCCAGAACAACTTTGCCCGGACTATTTTTTTCAGACAAAAAGAATGCACCTTCTTTCCTATTTTGTTTTAGTAAATCATTTTTTATGAAACGCCTGCATGTTTCTCAGCGGCCCATACCATATTTTTGGGCTTCATCAAACATGGCAATAATGTTCCTTGCCGGGATTTCCGGCAGGATGTAATCATGCGAAGCCGCTACGATATAGCGCTTGTTTCTCCCCAGAATATCAATGATGCGCCGCGTTTCGGCACGCACTTCAGTTTCTGTGCCAAACTGCAGGATCTCATTTTCGTCGATCCCGCCAAAAAGCACGCAATCTTCGCCGAATTCTTCCGAAAGCACCTGCGGATCCATATCTTCCGCGTTTACCTGAATGGGATTGATGGCATCCACCCCGATCTCAATAAAATCTCCTATAATCTCCCGGATACTGCCGCAGGAATGGACCGCCGTTACACACCCGTATTTTTTTGCCTGTTCGATCAGTTTTTTTACATATGGTTTGTAAAACTCACGCCACATATCCGGCGCCATTAAAAGCGCCCGCTGCGAGCCAAAGTCGTTTCCCATAAAATACATGTCAATCAGCCCCGGATTGGCCTCGAATGTACGACGGTCAAGTTCGTAATAAAATGCAAAGCATTTTTCAATCACGGCATGCATCAGGTCCGGATCCGTATACATTTTTACAAAAAACTCTTCCATGCCCACCAGCTCTGTAGAATCATGGAAGAAAGGCGACCAGCATCCGCCGATTGTACAATAGCCTTTTGTCCACTCCACTTCGCCTTTCGTAAATTTCACCACAAAATCATCCGGATCGGGAAACGGATATTCCTCAATGGCCTCCATGCTCTCCACGCCGGCCAGCGGATGGGTGAGCGCCTGTCCCCAGTGGGCCCCTCCCCGGCGGATGCCCCATTCGGACAAATGCGTCCCATCTTCAAAGGTTGCGAGCGGTTTACCTGCATATTTGGGGCGTACGGTTTTATAGTCGAGCCCAATCATTTTGTAAAGGGCTTCTTCCTCATCTTGCGCCAGAAGCTCGCCGATAATATTTTGGGTTACTTCAGGCGCAGCGCCATACCACATGGGAAAGCGATCCATATCCTGTTTTAAAAACGGAGCCAGTCCTCTTTCTTTACTATTCATTTGAACCTCGTGAATTTTAATTTGATGATTTAACTATATGCAAATTTGTCTTTTTTTTAAATTGAATACCTTATCAGGAATTGTTGAATATTTTTTTTGTACAAAACTGCACAAATCCGCAATATTGCCTTATAAAAATAATGATTGAATATTTTTTTTAAAGCGTTTAAAATTTTAAATAATGAGCCTTTGAGAAATGAAATAACCAAAATACATCCTTTCGGCAATTATCCTTTGAAAATATGGGGTTTGACAGACCAACTGCTACTTGTGGATTATTTTCTTTGAAACCGGTTCATATAAAATTTTTTAGAAAAAGGTTTAAAAATTTAAGAACTCGCTGATTTGCCGTACTTAAAGAAAAATTTTGTTGTAAAATTTAATGTATACAATTCAATTTTTTAAGACAATAAAAAACAATCCAGCACAAAATAAGACAATAAACAGAGGTTGCAATGTATAAAATATTACTGGTGGATGACGAAGATTTAATCAGAAGCGCCATCGCAAACATTATAGACTGGCCCTCGGTGGGTATTACGGAAATCCTTCAAGCCGAAGACGGTGAGCTTGGTTTGGAAATGGCGCGTACACACCGGCCGGATATTGTTCTTACAGATATCCGCATGCCTTTCATGGACGGCCTGGAGATGGCAAAATATATTACGGCGGAACTTCCCTATACAAAAATCATTGTTCTGACCGGACACGACGAATTCGATTTTGCCCTTTCCTCCATTAAACTTGGCATTACAGACTATATTGTCAAGCCGATTTCAGCGGAAAATTTGCGTATAGTTATCGGCAAAGCGATAGCCAAGCTCAAAGAAGAACGGCGTATTAAAAAAACGCAGCAGAAGCTGCGCAGCCAGCTCCGCCAGAGCCTTCCGCTTCTTAAGGAAAAAGTTTTAAACCAGCTGATTGCAGGCAAGATCGGCGATGATCTGCTCAAAGAAAAGTTGGAATATACCGAACTAAGGCTTGATTTTAAAACCTGTACCGTATGCATTGTGGAGGCAGGTTCTTACCAGCACCAGAATATGGAAGACTATGAAATGATGAATATGATGCTGAAAACTTCTCTTGAAAACGCATTTGGCCAAAAAGCCGTTGTCTTCTCCAATTACAACAACCAACACATCCTGCTGGTCCTTGATCTTCCGAAAGACGATTATGAAGCACGCAGCCGTCTGCACGAACAATTTACCCGGCACAATGATCAGTTTAAAGAAACCCAGGAGTGTTACATAAATACCGCCATCGGCATCACGGTGGATTGCAGCAAAAAGCTTCCGGAATCTTACCAAACAGCCAGGCACGCGTTGTCTTATAACACGGCTCTTGGCAACGACATTGTTTTCGACTTTTTAGAGCTCGGCTACAAAAGCAGCGAATTTATATTTCCGCGCAGCCAGGTCGAAGAAATTGTGAAATCCGCTTACCTGAATATCCCTTACGAACAGTCCCTTGGCGATCTGATTGAATATCTTGCGGGCTGCAAAAACCTGACCGCGGAACACCTTAAGATTATTTCTTTTGAAATTGTAACACAGATCAACAAGACGCTCCTGCAAACGGATTTCAATATGGACACAGAAGGAAGGCGCTCCGTGTATGACGCGTGCAACACCGCTACTCTCACGGATTTCGAAAGTTGCATGCGCGCCTACTTAAGCGATATCTACACCTTCCTTTCGGAAAACAAGCAAACCCGAAAGCAACTTTTGATTCAAAACGCAAAACAATACATTGAAGAAAATTATGACAATCCGGATCTTAACCTCAATATGGTTGCGGGACATATTTTTATTAATCCCACCTATTTGTCCGCCCTTTTTAAAAAGGAAGCCGGGCTGTCTTTTGTGGATTTCATCACCCAAACACGGATAGAAAACGCCAAGATCCTGCTGACCAGGGAAAATACAAAGTCCTATGAAGTCGCACAAAAAACAGGCTATCAGGATCCGCATTATTTTTCGGTGTGCTTTAAAAAACAGACGGGAATGTCCCCCAGTGAATATAAAAAAATGACGGTTTGCGCCGATGATTAATATGAACAACTTAAAAAACCTTTCGCTGAAAAAGAAAATGATCCTTTTGAATTCCTTTTTGGTCATGTTTACCGTACTTTTGATCAGCCTGATTTCCATCAACTCGTTTACCCGCCTTAACAACAGGAATATAGAATCCCTGTCCGAACAAATTATTTCCCAGGTGGCCCAGAACATTGACTATTATTCCAGCGAGATGCAAAGCATCTCCACGGTTGCCAACTACGATTACTATATACAAAACTATTTGAACAACCAGACCATGACGCCCGGCCAGGAATATGAATATACCAGCAACATGAACCGCCTGTTCAATAATATCAGCAGTACGCGCACCGACATCAATGCCGTGATGGTCATCAGCAACGAAGGGCGCGTTGTTTCAAACATCAACCAAAACGAGATCAATCCCAATTATAATTTTACAAACCAGTCCTGGTATCAGCATGCAATGGAGCTGGATGACAGCTTTTTAATGGTCCAGCCTCACCGGCAAAGCTATTTTAAAAATTCCACCGAACTGGTTATTTCTTTTGTCAGAAAAATCAAATCGTTCGATTCGGACAAAGCCCTGGGCGTGATTATGATAGATCTTAATCTGAATGCGCTTAAAAAAATCTGCTCTTCCGTGCATCTGGGCAAAGACGGATACGTCATCATTGTGGATGAAGACGCCAATGTCATCTACCACCCCGACTACAGTTATATGTACCGCTCCTGGGACGAAATGTACGCAAAAGAAGTCTTTAAGGAAGACGACCCGCTTATCATAGAAGTTTTGAAAAATCACGGCCAGACGGTAGAAAAAAACTTTGACGGCCGCACGCTTATGCTTACCTCCCACACGCTTCCTGACCTTAACTGGACCGTCATTGGCATTTACCCGCAGGACGATATTCTGGCCGAGCAGACGAGTATTACGATTCTGATCATTGCGATTGGGCTGACGGTTGCAGGCATCGGCATTCTTTCCACCATGTTCATATCGTCTCTCATATTCAGTCCCATCAACAATCTGCAAAAAAGAATGAAGCAGGCGGAACAGGGCACGCTCGCCATTGTCCGTTCTTCAAACTATACAAAAGATGAGATCGGTTCTTTGAACAACAGCTTCGACGCCATGATCAACCAGATTGCAGAGCTTATGCAGCGGATAAAAACGGAAGAACGCCAAAAACGCAAAGCGGAACTTAAGTTTCTCCAGGCACAAATTAATCCGCACTTTTTATACAATACACTGGATTCCATCATTTGGATGGCGGAATCCAACCACAAAGATATTGTTCCCATGACGGAAAACCTTGCAAAATTATTCCGCCTTTCTCTGTCCGGCGGACGGGAAATTATTACCATCCGCGAAGAAATTGAACACGTTTTGAGTTACCTCAACATACAAAAAATGCGCTACGCAAGCAAAATGGACTTTAAAATCAATGTGGAGGAAGAAATCCTCTCCCTGCAAACGCTTAAACTGATTTTGCAGCCCCTGGTGGAAAACGCCATCTATCACGGTATCAAAAATATGCGCAACAAAGGAAATATCCTGATCAAGGGGATGCGTATCATGGATTCAGTCCTCTTCCAGGTCATGGATGACGGCGTAGGCATTGATAAAGAACAGCTTAAACGCATTCTTAAAACAAATGCTCACAACAAATCCGGCGTAGGCATTAAAAACGTAGACGAACGTATCAAGCTCTATTACGGTGAACCCTACGGGCTGGAGATTCACAGTGAAAGGGGAATCGGTACGGTCGTGGATATCTGGCTCCCCGCTATTCCGTATTCGGAGATACAAAATGAAGATTAAAAAACCAAAATTATTTGCCGCAATCATCCTGACCGGAATACTCCTTTCCCTGCTGATTATTCTTGTCGTATTTGTTCAGCAGGCAAGCCGTCCATTAAGCCAGCCGGCGGACGGCGCTTCCGCGTCACAGGCACAAGAGGAAACGCAAAAAAACATCGTGTATATTTCAAATGATCTGTCCAAACCGGATGAATACGGCCAGGTCATGTTGATCAAAAATTATTTTCAGGAAAACAGTAATCTCGATTTCAATATCCTGGATTCCAACGGACTTTTCCCCATGCAGATCAACCATCTTGAAAGTCTGAACCCGGCCACAACCGATTTGCTGATTATCAATCCCATCAATACGCACACGCTTGCAGACAAAATAAGCCAGGCCGGAATTCCCACCATATATCTCAATATGCAGACCCAACCGGAACAGGGTGTACGAATAAGTTTTTCAGATGCATACTGTGCCCAACTGATTGCACAGCATGTTTTTGCGACCATATACCCGGATTCAAATATCAGTGTCATAGGAACGGAAAAAGGCGACTTTTTATACCAGAGCACGGTCTCGGAACTTGAAAAGGTTTCCTCAGCCAACGGGACCGCCCTTAATATTAGTTCTTATTTCACCAACAGTATTGAAATAAAAAACATCCGGGCCATAATGCCCAGATTATTGGAGGACCAGATGATCATTCTGCTTGATCCGGTGAACACCTCTTCTATCCTGCAATATCTGCAGGCCAACGAATACACCGGCAACAGTCTGGTGGTCAGCCGGGATGAAAAAATGATTGCCAAGCTGCTGGAAGGAAGCCTGGACGCGGTCGTATACCGTGAAAAAGAAATATTTGCCAAGACGGTTTATAAGACCTCTCTTGAAATTTTGAATGGAAGTATTACAAACGACAATGTTGATTGTTACCAGGGGCTTTTAAATATACATAACATTAATCAATACCTTGCCTCCAAAAAAAATTCTACATGATCCTTATAAAGGTGGTATCTTATGAAAAAAATATTATCCCTGATTTTAGCGGCCTTTCTGTGCCTGCTTATAACGGCCTGCTCCCCTCAAAACGCACCCAGTACAGGCATAACGCTGCGGTGCGCGCTGATTGGCTACGGTGATTATGAACGCCTTTACGACGAGATCCCAAAATTCGAGGCGCAAACGGGGATCGACGTCGAAATCATCTATATGGACAACCATTTCGAACTGGATAAAAAGTTGAAGAAAGACTTTGAAGCAGGAACGGTAGATTACGACGTTATATCCGATCATTCAAGCTTTTACAGCCAGTACACAGATTATCTGGAGCCGCTCAACGACTACTTCACCAGCGACGAACTGGCCGATTTCATCCCCCGCCTTTTGAACAGTGTCAAAAAAAACGGGAATATTTATATGATCCCGCGCCATGCGGACATCAGTTCGCTTATTTACCGTACGGACCTGTTTTCAGACCCGGAGAATCAGGCAAAATTCAAAGAAGAATACGGCCGGGAGCTTACCGTTCCCCAGACCTGGGATGAATTTGAACAGGTCGCCACCTTTTTCGGACAGCTTCCCGGCATTTACGGCACGGCTTTTGCAGGCAAAGAAGAAGCGCTCACCGGCCGCTTTAATGAAATCCTGGTCGCCAACGGCGGGGAATTCATCACCGATAATTCGGTAGCGGCGCTGGACAGTCCTGCCGGCATTGAAACGGCCCAGATGTTCAAAAACTTGTATCAGTCGGGCAGCATGCCTCCCGATATGTTTGATTATCTATGGGATGACGTAGCCAAAAAATTTGCCAACGGAGAGATCGCAATGTATCTTGAATGGTACAGCTATCACCCGTTTTTAATGGATGCGGATACCTCTTTGGTAGCCGATAAATTTGATATTGCCCGCGGTCCTTTAGGTTCGGGCGACCTGCACAGCGGCTGGACGGGCGTACACGGGTTTTCCATTACCAGAGCCTCCGCCCATAAAGAAGAAGCGGCGCAGCTCATAAAATTTTTGACCAATGAGGACAACGCTCTTCTGGAGACAAAAGTAGGTTACCTTCCGGCACGCACTTCGGTTTGGAACAAAATCATTGAAGACGCCAACAACTCGGGCGACGAATTTCAAAAAAAACGCCTGGAGCTTGCAAAACTTCAGTTTTCTGAAGATTCTTTCACCCCTCCGCTTATTGCACAATGGATCCCGGCATCTGATATTTTTTACCCAACACTTCAGCAAATCATGCAGGGGAATATTGACGTCAGGGCAGGGTTGGAAACGGTTGCAGACCAGGTTACCGCATTGCTTCATCCGCCCGAATAGCACCTCCGGGGCGATCCCATTTTATTTAAAAAAGCAGGCTGCGTCCGCACCCTGCTTTTTTGCTTGCGCTTTTCAGTCCGCGAGAATATCGCCGCACCCTTCGAAACTGCGCCGGCGGTAATCAGACCGGTTATACTGTTTTTTGATATCCGGCTCAATCATATGAACAACGGAAGATTTTTTGTTATAGCATTTTCCGGGCGTATGGTCTCCGTGGCAAGGCTCCCAGGGAAGCGTCCCCGTCTTTGCAAATGTCAAAAAATCTCTTCTTATCTCTGCGGATACACGACGCTCCACGCCCTTCAGCGGAGAAAAAAGGAACATCCATCGTCCGAATCCCGCACGGTAATTTCCGAAAACAAAAGGAATATCACAGGAATGGAACGCGTGCAGGCGGCTGAATTTCATAGCAAGCGTTTCATAATCAAAGCGGTACATCCACGCATTGCCGCGCATGCTGTACGCCTCTGCATACCACGTGCTTCCCACCCTGAAAATAATATCGGAGAGCATCCACATTGATCCTCTTTTTCCGCACGGATGGTACGCCGCCTCAATAAGCGCACGGGTTTCAGGCGTTTCCTCTTCCGCCATCATTTCCATAACATTGCCCAGATCCAGTATGCTGCGCAAAGGCTTAACAAGAAGAAAAGACATCTCTTCGCGTGTCGTTCCGATCAGAATGGGGATATCTTTGGCTCCGTTCTTCAAAACAGCTGGAATCGGGTACTCCGGCACCAGCGCGCCGTCGATCTCAAGCATGAATGTCCCTGCGCCCAGACGGCACCATTTTGCAAATTCCATCTGCCGTGCAGTCAGCTTTTCCGCCGGCATCAAAAGCAGCTTGCCCGGATCGCGGATGTTCATAAATTCAAGAAATCCCCGGGCGATCTCCCGGCTCCTCTCCGCCGTATACGGGATAGTAGGATCACCGCTCATCATGATCACTTTGGAGATATACGGACTTACGGAGGGCATTACCGGAAGCACGGAAGCAATAATCGCGCCGGCCGACTGCCCAAAAGCAGTGATGTTTTCAGGATCACCGCCAAACGCCGCAATGTTACCGTGCACCCATCTGAGCGCCTCAACTACATCGGTCAGTCCGCAATTTGGAAAAAACTCCTCCCCTAAGAAGGAAAAATCCATAAATCCGAGTACACCCAGCCGATAATTGACGGTCACCACGACTACGTCGCCAAAAGCTGAAAGATCCGCACCGTGGATGTCTCTTTCACTGCCCGCTCCGCTGCAGAACGAACCTCCGTGTATAAAAAACATAACCGCCCGTTTACGGCCGTCCGGAGAAGGCGACCAAATATTGAGCGTCAGGCAATCTTCAGAGACTTCTTTTTTCTTGCGGTCCTGAAAACAGATAGGACCGTAAGCACGCGTATCCCGAACGCCGTCCCAGCAGGCAGCCGGCTGCGCAGCTTTAAAACGCCTTTCGGCCACAGGCGGCTTGGCATAGGGGATTCCCAGCCAGGCATAAATGTCGCGTTCTTTTTTACCGCGCACCGCACCGTTGTTTGTATAAACGACTTCATGGTCCACCAAGACACCCTCCCTTCGGCCGGATATGTCCCGGCTCTTTTTGAGAATGTGTTTTGAAACGGAATTCCTCACGAAATTCCGTTTTTTTTCTATAAATTATTATTATTTCAAACATCATGGTTGTCAAGGGCAAGGGGTTTATTTTTTACCGGCGGACACTGCCGGCGTTTTTTTTCTTGTCACGAAACAAGAAACCGATTGACATGCTCCTTACGCTTTCTTTATAATGGTTATCGAATTTATTTTTTTGGAGGTATCTCTTATATGTCGGAACAAAAATGGTCCAACCCCTCTCCTGCGGGTCTGGTCGCACTGGCCGTCGCCACTTTTGCATTTTTTGCAATGCTTTCGGGCGTCGTCGACTCATCTGCCGGCGTCATTGCAGGATTCTGGCTTTTGGGAGGATTTGTTGTCCAAATCTTTGTCGCAATCATAGACCTCAACAACAAAAACACTGCCGGCGGCAACATCTTCCTTTATTTCTCGGCCTTTTTTATGCTTGTATCCGGCCTGCTGCTGATTTTTGAGTGGTACATGGCCAAAGAGGGTATACATGTAGACGCCAGCATCAGCGGCTATGTCTGGATTGCCCTTACGATGACGACCATCCTCTGGACCCCCGCATTTTTCAAATCGGGCAAACTGCTCACTTTTGTAATTCTCTTTTTGGATATTGCCTTGCCCTGTATTACGCTCATGGATCTTGGATTTACGGTGAATCCCATGATTCCGGCCATTTTTATGTTGCTGGCAGGCTGCACGGCCGTATACCTTGCCGCAGCGATCGTCGTAAACGAGACCTTTGGAAAAAAGGTGTTCCCGAATCCGGACCCTTTTATAAAATAATCCGGATCCTGCAGCACGATTTATATCCTGGAAAGCAACGCTTTTTGGGGCCTCATAAAAAAAGGCAGGCCGCTTTTGCAGCCTGCCTTTTTTGCCTTGCTTAAATCAATTGTTCAATTCAGTATATTCCAGCATATTTCTGCTCAGATAAAGCACCGCCAGCGCCACCGGGATATTGACGGCCACAAGAGCGACCAGCATGGTTATGTTCGTGTTCACAATCAAAGCGTTTGCCTGCAAAAGTGAAGTTGCGGTAATAATACCCGGCAGACATAAAACAACGATGGCCGCAAAATATGCGAGGACGGTAAAGACTTTCGACGTCAATGTTCCAAAGACCCGTCCGACCACAATATTGGCGGACACAAACAAAAATGCAAAGCTGAAACGCGCGGCAACACAAAGAAAGATTTCCACCGGCGAAAGTTTCAATATGAATCCAACCGGAATAAAGACAATGGCGGCTTCCAGAATATAGCTTGAAAATCCCTCGCGTATGCAAGCAATCAACTTTTTGAAAGGCGGCTCGGGCACCAGATAAACATACGGTTTTAGAAGCTCTTTTTGCAGGCGCCCAAATGCAACGCTGAACAAAAGCATATACGTAGAAAAGATAAATACGGCCACGAGCCCGCCATCCCTCATGAAATACGAAACGACGATAATAACCAGAGCAAATACCAGCATCTGCGGATTTAAAAGAAAAACACGGGAACGCCTGTTTTCCAGCAAATGTTTATAATAAAAAGCACTGGCCCCCATTCCGCGGCCAATCCCCGTCTTTCCGGCCCGCACTTTCCGGGTAACCGTCTCGCTCATCCGGCCCTGGCGTTTCGCCTGCAGGGTTTCTTCCGTCCTTTCGGTAGAAAAAAGCACATCCTCATAATAATCCGGCTTTGCCTTTACGATCAGCACAGCCAGCCCCGCAATAAACCCCGCAATCAATAGAGATCCAATAAGCGTCCAGAAAAGGCCGGATGCGATCACTCCATCCGTAATACCGGCCGTCCACCCGACTACCGGAAAAAGCCGGAAGGCCGCGGAGTTTACGGCCGCAAGCAACGCTTCTGAAATCTGCGGGCCGGACTGCACCAGATAAATAACGAGCCCTGCGCCATAGACGGCGAACAAACCGTAAAAAACGCTTTTCGCCATTCTTTGCTTCCTCTTGTCCGAATGGGTAAAAGAATAAATGGCCATAGCCGAAAGCTGTGCGCAAAACACAGTAATCCCGTAACCCACCAGCAATGCAATCACCGCGTCATAGCCTACGCCATAAACGTTATGCAGCCACGCATACTGAAACAATAAAAAAACGCCGAACAAAAGCGAAGTCCCCAGCTGCTGAAACAGTCCGTAAAAAAGAACCCTTTGCGGGCTTACAGGCGCAGTAAAAAGCAAATTTACGTCGTTCATGCGAAACATGCTCGCGCCTTTCCCAAAACCGTTTTTTGCAATAAGCACAAATACAAAAGCATATAACACAAAAACCCCCGCAGTCAGCTCCCTGATATCACGCAGCTGCGTCTCGCCGCTGTTGTTCGCCGAAACGGCGGTCAGTGCAATAATAGCAACGATTCCCGCAATATAGGCCAGTTTTCCCGGACTTTTGACCAACGCAACGAGCTGGTTTTTAAATCTTGCAAGCAGCAAATAGGCAAGCGCGCCTCCCATCATTCACGCACCCCGCCTTCCGTAATGCTGAAAAACAACTCTTCCAAGGATTTCTTGTCCCGGACAAGTCCGCTGTTTGTCTGGGTTGCGGCAATTTTTCCATTCATCATAATATGGGCCGTATCCCAATAATCTTCCACGCTGTCCAGCATATGCGTACTGATCAGCAAGGACGCGCCTTCCGCCTTCATTTCACGAAAGATATCCTTCAATTCCTTGATAGCGTGCGGGTCCAGCCCGACCAAAGGCTCGTCAAAAACAATGATCTTTGGCCGGTGCGCGAGCGCGCAGCAAATGGAAAGTTTTTGCTGCATCCCTTTGGAAAGCTCTTTCCCGAGCTTTTTTCTCTTATCCCACAGCTCAAAACGGTGAAGCAGGGCGGATGAATACTCTTTTGTCTCCATCCGGTATGCCCGCCCGATGAATTCCAGATGCTCTTCCACCGTCAACAATTCATATACTGCGGGCATCTCCGGAATATACCCTAAAAGCCGTTTTGCCTCAAGCGACTTGGCCGGAAGGCCGTCCAGCTTTATACTGCCCGAAAAGCGCAACAGACCGGCGATACACTTTATTGCCGTGGTTTTTCCGGCACCGTTCGGCCCGATCAGAATGGCGATTTGACCATTATCCACCGTAAAGCCAATATCATCGTTGGCAATTGTTTTTCCATATTTTTTGGTCACATGTTCAAGTTGCAGCATATAATTCTCCTGAAATGATACTATATTAGTCCCGGGCCGTTTCCTGCAGATATTCTTCCAGGCACGCTCCGCTCCCGTTTATCCCGGCTGCGGCAGCCGCACCGACAAAACGCCAATGCCAGGGTTCATAAATCACGCCCGTGATCTCTGTCTTTCCTTCCGGGTAACGCAGGATAAATCCGTAATTGGCCGCATTGACACAAAGCCACCGAAAAGCCTGTGTGTCTGAAAATCCGCTGTCCCGGCTGGTATAAGAGCCGGTCACGATATCCAGCGCCAGCCCGGTCTGATGCTCACTGGTATCAGGCCGCGCCGTAATGGTTGCCGCCACCGATTCGGCTTTTGCGCGGCTGTACCCTTTGTCCAGATAACTCTGCACCTTCTTTTCAAAAAGGCTGCTTTGCAGCTCGCGGCTGCGGTACGCGTCTACCAGCCGCAAATCCACTCCGTCTTCCATGGCATCCGCAAACATCTCTTCACAAACTTCAAGGATCCGCGCATCCACCTGCCCGCCTTCAAAATCAGCCAGCACCACGTCAAAATCTTCCGGCAGCGTGCTTTGCTGATTCACCAGGATCAAAGACCAACTGCCTTCGGGAAGCGGTTGATCCGGGCTTCTTTGGAAAACCAAATATTCCATGCTTGCATAGCCTTCAATGCCATTATACGATATCTGCGCCCATCCGTCCTTGACCGCAAGTATCCCCGCAGTTGCGCCCGCCGGAAGACGCCCGATAATGTCTGCGTTTTCTCCCGCCCGGCTGCGTATATTCACATATTCGTTTGCAATGCAAACCGCTGTTTCCGTGTATTCGGCAACGGGCGTCGCGGAGGCTGTAGAAGCAGCCGGCTCTGCCTGCGTTTCCAGTGCCGGGGCCGGGGCCTCCTCTGTTCCCTGCGCTTCCGTCCGGCTTAAGGCACCGGAAGAAGCCGGATGTATTTCAGCCGCGGTCAAGCCTGTCTCCCGGGCACCGCACGCACATAAAAAAACAAGAGAAAAAACTATGGCGGCGGCCAGGCGCACGCCTTTTAACAGATAGCCCTGCTTATAAGCCTTTTTCTCCCGAATTTTCATATGGCCCGCCTTTGTTTTTTTTCAATTATACCACAAACAGTGAACGACCGCAGTGATATCCGGCGATGCGTTTATCAGTTTTTACGCTTCATAGGTGCGCGCCGTCGTCGCGCCGCCTTCCCCCGTCCAGTTTGTATGAAAAAACTCTCCACGCGGCCGGTCAACACGTTCATAGGTATGTGCGCCAAAAAAGTCCCGCTGCGCCTGCAAAAGATTTGCGGGCAGACGCGCAGAGCGGTAGCCGTCGTAATACGCCAAAGCCGCGGCAAAAGCAGGGATGGGAATCCCGTTTAAAACGGCAGTGCTTACCGTACGCCGCCACCCGGCCTGTGCTTTGCCCAGTTTTGTTTTAAAAAACGGATCCAACATCAAATTATTAAGGTCCGGGGCCTTTTGGAACGCCTCTTTGATCTTTCCCAAAAATGCAGAACGTATGATACAGCCGCCCCGCCAAAGCAACGCGATCATGCCATAATCAAGCGCCCATCCATAGGTTTTTGCAGCCGCCCTTAAAAGAGCGTACCCCTGCGCATAGGAAATAATCTTGGAAGCATACAGCGCGTCTTTGATATCACGCAAGAATGTTGTTTTATCCCCGTCAAAAGAAGCATCCGGTCCGCTCAGGATTTTAGAAGCGGCCACTCTCTCCTCTTTTATTGCAGAAAGGCTTCTCGCATAAACGGCTTCACCAATCAGCGTCAGGGGGACACTCTCATCCAGGGCGGCCATGCTGGTCCACTTTCCCGTTCCTTTCTGTCCGGCGCTGTCCAGTATCCGATCCAGCACCAATACGCCTTCCCGGTCGTGATACGCAAGGATATCCCGGGTGATTTCGATCAAATAACTGTCAAGCTCACCTTTGTTCCATTCGTCAAAAATTCCAGACATTTCCGCCGCGTCCATCTTGAGGACTTCTTTCATCAAAAAATACGCTTCACTGATAAGCTGCATATCTCCGTATTCAATACCGTTATGAACCATTTTAACAAAATGGCCCGCACCGTTTTCTCCCACCCAGTCGCAACAGGGTTCGCCGCCTACCTTGGCCGCAATAGACTGCAGGATGGGTTTCACATACGGCCACGCCCCGGACGACCCTCCCGGCATGATACTCGGTCCTCTGAGCGCACCTTCCTCTCCGCCCGAAACACCTGCTCCGACATATAAAAGCCCCCTTTCTTCGACATATTTCGTCCTGCGGATCGTGTCCGTAAAATGCGAATTTCCGCCATCTATAATGATATCTCCTTTTTCAAGAAAAGGGATCAACTGTTCTATAAAAGCGTCCACCGGCCCGCCCGCTTTGACCATCAGCATCACTTTACGTGGTTTTTTAAGCATCTGGACCAGCTCTTCCAGATAATAAGCACCCATGATGTTTTTTCCCTTTGCGCGCCCCGCGATAAAACGATCGACTTTTTGGGTCGTACGGTTAAAAACGGCCACACGAAAACCTTTGCTCTCCATGTTCATCACCAGGTTTTCTCCCATGACTGCCAAACCGATCACACCAATATCCGCTTTTTCCATTTATTAATTCCTCCATGGTTTCTTTCTTGCTTCAATATTTCTTTTTATAAACACATTTTGCCTATTTGCTTCGCAGCGGACGCAAAGATCATTCATTGTTTTTGCTGCATAAAGCCCAAAATTGCCTGTACGGCGGCGGCCTGCTGTTCATCTGACGATATGCCTGCTTCCCCGTCGCCGGCCTGCTTGCCGTAATTTCCAAACTGTGCATGGTTCCCGCCGGCCACTACAACAATGTTTTGCGTATAATCAATTTTTGAACGGTCCATCACCCGGTCTTCCGATCCGTACACGGTCAGCGCATCCCCGGGGTCTACGTCTCCGTAGATATAGGCGCCAAGCAAAATCAGGCCGCGCACTTTATCCGTATTGTTTTGCGCATATGCGCTTGCCATGGCTCCTCCCAGCGAGTGCCCTCCGATGTACCATTCCTGAACGCCGGGCACTTGATCATAAACGCCGTTTGCCGCATTGGCGTTCAGTACCGCCAAATTAAAAGGCATTTTTACCAAAACACAGGTTATACCTTCCCTCTTCAGTTTTTCGAGAAGCGGAATATATGCGATAGCCTGTACTTTGCCGCCGGGATAAAAAATAAACCCTCTTCCGTCAGGATGATCCGGCGTCATAATAATGAGATTATCTTCTTCCCTGATCCCGCTGCCCTCCGCGAACATAGTCCGGGCCTTTTCATCCGCATGGTAATAATCCGCCGTATAGGCAAAAAACAGGGACGCAAACGCGGCAACGACAACCAGCACTGCAATCAGGATCCTGCGTCTTTTTTTCATGCTTTATTCCTCCCGGACGGAAGCGTTCTCTTTTTGCATCTCGCTGCGGATTTTTCGATACAATACAATCGGCCCGTCGCCGGACAGCAGCTTCTCTTGCGACCGGTAAGAAGAGGCCTTGGGGGTTTGCGTGATGACCACACGTTTATCCTGCCGTTCAATGATACGGTTTGCAAATTTTCCGAAAAAGGCGATCAGGCTGTCGACCGTTTTAAGGCCGGTAAGCCTGGTATAGAAACGAATATACAGGATTGTATGCTCCTCATCCACCGGTGCAAAATAGATAAACACCTTTACTTTCGGGCTTATGTGATTCATCCATACGTTGGGATATTTAAACGCAAGGTAAAGGTTTTCAGATATCTCGCACTGTTCGGGCGGGCGGGGCGTCTGCCCTTCGTCGACCTCGTTGTTCGCACTGGTTTTAAGCGTGTTGTTTTCAAAAACCGATTTCGGCCCGTTCACCAGCGTTTTGTTGCCTCTGCCGATCGTATTATAATGCACAATAGGCACGTGCACAACGTCCAGCTGATTTTCAATACAGCGTGAATAATGCGCGTGCCATAGATCTTCGATTTCGCTGTAGGCATACGATCCATCCAGATGATCGTCAAAATAGGGCAACTCATCCGCCGTGTTTTGAGGATCTCCGTACCATACGTATACGATGTCGTGCTTCTCACGCACGGGATAGCTTTTTACATTGTAACGGCTCAAGTCCCCGGTAAATGCCTTTCCGTTTGCGGGTATAAAAACGCATTTTCCTTCCCGGTCAAAGGTAAGCGCATGAAAAGGACAGGTTATACAGGTGCCGCTTAGCTTCCCATGGCTCAACTGTGCGCCGCGATGCGTGCACCGGTCCAAAACGCATCCGAGCTCACCTTCTTCATTCCGGAACAGGGCCAGGTCAAGTCCCAGCCTTTTCAGACCGTATATCCGGCCTTTTTTTATTTTTTTTGCATTTGCAACCGCATACCATTGATTATTGATCATAAAAGCCCCCCGGCAACAGCCTTATTTCTTTTTTACCTATAAACAAAATCCGCCGTTTTTAACCTGCTTTTTGAAATGGACTTCTTTTAAAAAACAGGCGCCGGCTTCACAAAAAATTTCACAGCTTTTAGGCCTAGAAAAAACGGCCGCTTTTCTTTTTTGAAAAGTGGCCTTAAAAATCAAAACGCCTTCTTTGCCAAGGCTGCCGGTTTACTTTTTATACAGGTCGGCTGCACGCACAAATAGGGCGCCCTTATCTTTGAGCCGGTCTATCAACTCTGCAAATTCCCGAAGGGCATGCCGTCCGCATCCTTTGGTAATAAAACGCTTTGGCGTAACCGCAGCCTCTCCGTAGCGGTATGTTTTTTTTGAAGGAACAAATTCCCATGGATGAAAATAAAAACACAATACTGCCGGGAGTCCGCGTTTGCCTACAAATCCAAGGTAATTTTCCACATGAAGCATCAGCGCTTTTGCTCCTTTTGTTCTGAAAAGGGGCCATTGGTCGCGGTCGCGCTCCAGCCCGGGATCATGGCTCTGCATAGCCATATCCGCAAAGTTCGGAATCTCCAGCAAACGGAGACCGCCTTCTTTTGTCCAGTCTTCTTTGGACGGATGATACGGCGCAAAACGCTCGCGGTAATAATACATCGGATACGATGCATCCGTATCATACCCCAGGTCTTCAAGCGCGTTGACAACTGCGGTTGATCCCCACAGCCGGGGACATCTGAAAGCCCGGGGCCTTTCTCCCAAAACTTCCTCAACCCAGTCGGTGGCTTTTTTCAGGCGAAAAGGGACTTCCTCCGGCAAAAGAGGTTTTTCACCCGGTATTGGAAAAAGTTCATCGCCTACCGTTTCATGAAAAAGCGAATGACACCCCGCTTCACTCGGTGAAGTTTTGACCATAGCGGCGATTTCAGGATTGTTTTGCGCACAGTCGCCCGTAAAATAGAACGTTCCCCGGATATCTTTTTTATCAAAAAGTTCCAGGAGCCTGGGCGTTCCGTTTTTTACGCCTTCATAAAACGGCGTAAAGCTGCCCACGTCGGTTTCCATATCAATACCCAGCAATACGGTTATTTTTTCATCCATTTGCGATTCTCCTCAAAGCCAAAGCCACCCCAGCGCCTCCACTCCCAGATAAATAGGGACATCGTCCCTCTCTTTTGGGCACAGTTCATTTAAGATTACCCGCCTGAGTTCATGACAGGGAATCATGCAGGACCTTGTTCCGGTAAGATCTACCGGATTCACGTCCAGATAATTGTTTTTCACAATATCAAAATCTTTTTCATTGAGCATAAACATTTCAAGAAGCCACCGTCTTTTCTCCTCTTCCGTCCGAGCCCCGTCGTATGCAATGGAGGCAAGCGCAAGATCGTATAGGACCCGGCTGCGTTCACATGAAACACGCAATTTTTCAAAATGAGGCTCATAAACGCATAGTTTTGCGTCCGCCGCCACCGCCGCCTGCACGCGGCCGATGCGCGCCATCAGGTCGGGCCACCCGTCAATAGCCGTGCGGATACGTGAAATATCGCGTTCTTCCACTTTGTTACGCGCAAAAGGAAACTCTGTCGGGAATATTTTCATCTGGCTTTCATGTATGGTAAACAGGTTTTTTAAGATATAAAGAACATCCCCTGCGAGTTTCGGGCCGAAGATCGATTCCAGGGCATAGGAATAAAACGCCTCTTTCTCCATTTGAGATCCCCATCCATAAAATGCATGTGCAAACAGGTGCATAAAAAAGCCGTACCATTCGAACATATATCCGTTGACGCCGCGCACGCCCAGCGCGGCAGACCCTTGGTGCTGACGGATATCTTCTTCTAAAAACTGGTCGTTCGTTTCTTCTTCACAACGAAGGCCGTTTTCACGGAAGATTCGGATCAGCCGGCCGAAGCAGGCGGCTACCGCATTACTTTCCGTGTCCCTGCCCCAGATCCTTTCCCGGCCGAACGCATCCGCCCATTTTTTGAATTCACCTTCCGGGACATACTGGCCCGGCGCCCAGAAAAGGCCCACATCGGCAGGAACGCTTTTGGTCATCTCACGCAAAAGGGCCCCGGACTTCTCCAAAGGCGGCTGCCGCCATGCGCGGATGCCTACTTCGCAATTAGGGTTCTCCTGCCGGATCACGGCGTACAGCTCTTTTAAAAGCGCGTTGTTCGCGATATGGCTTGCCTCTTCAGGCGTATGCCCTTGAAGAAAATTTTTGCGGCAATCCTCACAGTCGCAGTACCAAAAAGCTTCCTCGCTTTCCTCAAAGTCGATACCGTCAAATCCGAGACGGATGATCCTTTGCATAGCCGCTTTCATATACGTTATATTTTCCGCATCACTTAAACACAGGCGGTCAAAATCGTTCACATAGGGGCTGCCCGCGGGCAGCTTCATGCGTTTTTCCTTATGTTCGCTTGCGTATCCACCGCTATAGCTGTTAAGACCCACATAAGCAAAAAAGCGGATCCCGAGAGAATGCCCGTAGTCTATAAGGCGTTCTAAAAAAGGATCTGCAAGGTTTTGATGCGTATAATTTACAGCCACCCAGTTTCTGCTTTCTTTATTCCATATTTTCATAGGCATATCTTTAAGCTGTGTTTCCGGATATTCCGGGAACGCAAAAGGCCAGTAGCCGTACATACACATATTAAAATGATTGATTTTGAAGTCTGAGCAAATATCCAGATACTCTTTCCATTCCTCAAACCCCCAAAGCTGCATGTCGAATCCCATACGCCCGTACCCTGCATACCATGCAAACGTATTGGAAACCGCGCGCATCTCTACCGCCGGCCAGTCTGAAACCGAGCACTGCTCCATATAAAACCCTTCCTGCGATCCTTCAAGCATCTGTTTTATTGTTGCAAGCGCATAGACCAGCCCTTCTCTGGAAAAGCAGAACAATTCACAGGCTTTTTCTTCTACCCGCAGGGTATATCCCTGCAAACGGAACAGGCGGTCATCCGCGCCGGGAGGCACCTCCGCGCTGCCGTATATGGCGACCATATAGCCATCCGTCCTTTCCTGCGCGCCCGCAGTGATCGAAAGGCCGTGCGCATTCCACATTTTATTTTCCACTATGATACGCCAATCATCCAGCTTAAGGTTTTTATTTTCAAAATCAAGCAAGCGAAACGTTTTGGTTTTTTTTCGCGTAGTATTTATTACTTTGGGTTGCGGCATGATTTTTTTCATATTGCTCCCCTTTCTATACGGAAAAACCCTGTACCGGGTAATACGCCATATTTTTCCGCCGGTCCAACCGCCCAAAATTGGCAACTACCTCTACATTGCTTTTAAGCAAAAGCGCATACTGCCCGAAAGGGATCTTGAACGAAGCCCCTCCCACCGGCGCATCCAGCCGGAAACATCTGACCCGCTTTGCCGGGACCGTGAGTACGATTCCCTCCGCCGGTTCTTGATCTTCAAAATATACGGTCAGCGCGATCTGCGCTTCGCTTCCGCTTACGTTCACCACCATCAGGGCCTCATGCCCAAAAGGCTCTTCACTTCCCTGCGGCGGCAGGTCACCGTCAGCAAACACCCATACTTTTTTCCCGATCTCCATTGCCTTTTGCCTCCTTTCTGATTAAACGTCCTGCATGAAATACGCATCCATCTTCGGGCTCATTGGCTCACACCCGTCTTCGGTTATAATATAACCGGTCTCGATACGCGCTCCGTTAAATTCAGGATGCCCAAAGAAACTCACGTCCACCATGACCGCCATTCCCGGCCTTAAAATATCGCTGCTGTTCGGTCCGAAAAAAGGCGCTTCCGCTTCCATCAAGCCAATGGTGTGTGCAAAAGGACATACGAGATAAGGCAAAAGTCCTTTTTCCGTAAAATATTTTCGTCCGGGAACATCGATCTCCCGGCCGGATACGTCGGGACGAAGCATTCCCTTGGTCAGCCTTAGGGTTTCGCGCAGATAGTTCATGCAGTCCCGCTGCGCGGACGTATATTTTCCGGACACGGGAAGATTGTCTCCAAAAGTCCCCGCATAGCCCATCCACCGGGGTGCAACGCCGATCATTACCGTTTCTCCCGCTTCCATTTTGCGGTTAATGGCCGTGGGAACCACCGCGTTTGCACGCGCTCCGCTGCCTACGATGGTAGTATAGGCAAAACTGCTGGCGCCCCTTTTTCGGCATTCCGCTTCCCCGGCCGCCGCGACTTCATATTCGTACGCCCCCGACATTACTTTTTGCTTCATGGCATCATACGCGATGTCGGCAAGGGCAACCGCTTTTTTCAGATTTTCTATCTCCCAGGGGGATTTGATCACACGCAGGGCCTCATATTCTTCCGTTATGTCTACAAATTCGGTCCCTTCAAACCCCGCAGCCAACTGCCGATAAACAAGATGCGGGATCGTGGCCGTCCCTACAAAACCGAGCCGGCGGATGGTTGTGCCCCCCGCCTTCAGTTCTTCGTTCAGCATTTTAAAATCTATGATGGTCGCATTTGGATATTCTTCATCCGGCACCATAAAAACCGGAAAATTCCGCGTTTCTTTAATTGCGCTGCTCATGGCCGCAAAAGGCTCGCTTTCGGGTCCGCCCAGCAAAAGAGGCTTTCCCTGCGCCGGAACCAGTACAGCCCCGCTCTCAAACTGAGGACACCATCCGGTCAGATACCAACCGTTTGCAATGTTGAGTTCGTCATAGTACACAAGCGCGGCATCCAGATTTTTTTCTTCAAGGATTTCCTTCAATCTTTCAATGCGTTTTTCCGTTTCTTTTTCGTTATAATACGACATGCTCCCTCTCCTTTATTGATTTGCATTTTTTTTACAGTCTGGGCAGGCTGGCAGCCGCCACCGCCTGCCCTACCCGCCGCATCTTTTCATCCGGCAATGAAATATTTATGCTGAGATCCGGATAATCTTCAGACAGGACCCGCCGGGCTTCGGACAAAATGATGTCTCCGCCCTGTCCGGAAACAGCCCGGCCCATCAGCAAAATATTTTTCATTTTATAAAATTCATAATACAGGGCCGCAGTATGCCCTAAATATACCCCGATCGAGCGATACACTTCCGCCGCCCGGCTGTCACCCTTTTCCATGAGCGCCTGCACATTCTTAAGTTTCTGTGCGGGCGGATCCGTCCCTTCCAGAGGAATGCCGGCAGCCTCAGCCAGCTTGATCACCCCGTCCTGGGAAAAATACTTCACGCCGCACCCGATATCGCCCGACCATTCGTCACGCATTGCGCCGGCCTGCAAATCAACCGGTGCAAAGGCCAGCTCGTTGAGCCAGCCTTTGATGTTGCCTTCTTCATCTACAAAACCGGCCGCTTCGCTTGTTCCCATGGCAATTCCGAGCACGCTCTTTGTTTCCATGCTCATGGAGCCGGCCAGCGCGGCTACGTCACCGTCGTTCAAAACCACCAGCGGCGCACCCATTTCTTTGGCGACACGGATATAGATATCTTTGACTTCCCGATTAAATTTTTCTTTCGGTACCTTAATGAACAAAGAAGCAACCATGCATTTGTTGTCTATGTAAATGCCTGCGCTCGATATGCCGATTGCATCCACTCTGGGCAGATGGGCGGCCGCTTCTTTCATGACGGACAGGATATGGCCATAGTGGTAGCCCGGATCTTCCTGCAGCTTTGGATGCCAGACCACTTCGTTGGCATACAGGACTTTTCCGTCTTTAACCGCGCTTACTTTGAGGTCGCTTCCGCCCGCATCAAACCCGATCCTGCAGCCGTCCAGATTGCCTCCCAGCGCAATCCCTTTTTCCGCGCATTCCCTCAGATTTTCTATTTGGTCTTCCCGAACGGTAAAATCCCCTTCAAACACGTCCCCCATAAAAGCGGCGTCAAAAGCACGCGCACCGCCCGGACGATACTCATTTTTAATATGCCGGGCAATTTGGGGCGCGCCGTAGATACAAATTTGGTTTGCCCCTTTCATCCAGAGCAAAAACTTTACGATCCTCTCTGCATAAAAACGGTCAAACGCCTCGTTTTTCTCTTTGCCCATTATTTTCAGATGATGCACCGCACACTTTTTTTCTCCGCTTAAAAGCTCGATCGCTACCTCGCCGTGTCCGGCCGCATCCACCGCCCGTTTCACCGCCGCAAGCGGTACAAAACCTGCATCCAACCCGGGCAAATTCCGGACCGGAAGATCAAATCCCCAAAAATTCACGTTTACCCTCCTAATTTATCCAGCCTTTTTTCAACATCGGACCGGAAGGCATCTATCTTTTGCAATATAAAAGCGCTGATGCTCTCTCCTTCAATCAAAGAGGTCATATCCAGACCGAAGCTGCCGCTTTCAACTTCATCCACACTGTGGCTTGCACTAAAAGTTGCATTTGCGCTCCGCCGGCCAAGCGCGGCCAGATCGTAACGTTTTCCTCCGCAAATCTGCGAATCATAAACCCCCAGCAGGGCCGCTGCCAGGTTGGGGTGCCCGGACGTATCAAACAGAACTTTTTCCCCGCACCAATCAAGACTCCGCCACACCTCCATCCCGTAAAGCTTTTTGGGGGAATAGATTCCCCGCAGGCTGCGCAGGGCCGCAATAACCCGAAGCGCTACCGCTACATGCGTATCGTGCATATCCGCCAGGTTGTGCGTATAAATGACATCCGGTTTGGCCGCCAGTATGATCTGGGCCAAATCATCCGCTACCGCCGCCCTTCCCTCTTTCACGGCGCCGCTTGAATATTTCAAATGGAACATTGCAAGGTATCCGCCCACCGTTGCCGCCGCATTTTGCTCTTCTTCCCGGATCTGCATCATTTTTTCATCCGTAACCTCCGAATACAGGCCCGAGCGCGGAGATCCGCTTCCGTTGGTCACAACCACTCCCGCAAAATGCCTGTCTTCTTTTCCAAAGCATTCTGCGATCCCTCCGTAGGACATGATTTCAATGTCATCCTGATGCGCGGAAACTGCAAGATGGGTGATGTTGCCAATAAGCTGTTCGTCATTTTCTCCGTTTGGAAAAAATATCCTGGCTTTTTTATTCAAATTCATGATTTTCTCTCCTTACTATCCATCCTCCGAAAAGCGTATTTTTCGGAGATTCCCAAAACAGTTCTCTTCTTTACTTTGTGACGGTAATCTTTTTTATGTTCCGCGGCGCGTCCGGCGTCGTCCGCTTGGCATCCGCCAGCCCGCAGGCGAACAATTGGGCAAACAGCACAAAGTGGAAAGGCGCGGTATACTTATCCGATTTTTCAACCAAAAATATCTTCTGCGCGCCTTTTGCATTTTTAAGGTCGTCCGTCACCGTGATCACATATGCGCCCAGCCCGGCATACTGCGCTGTGGCCCGCAGCACATCTTTTTGGGTTTCGTCGCTTGCACAATAAACAAAAATAGGCGTATTGCCCGTAACCAGCGCCAGCGGGCCGTGCTGAAAATCAGAAATTGCAAATCCCCGCGCATTGGTATAGGTAGTTTCCATCATTTTAAGGGCCGCCTCCAGTGCGACCGGATAAAGAAGACCTCTTCCCAGGACAATGCACTGCTGCATAAACGTGAATTCCCGCGCGGCCTCAAGGATACTGTTTGCGCGTTCAAGCTCTTTTTGAAGACCTTCCGGCAAATCGTGCAGCGCCCCCAACAGACGCTCGTCCTCCGCCCAGCCTGCAACCAACAGCGCCAGGCAGAACATCTGCGCGGTAAAGGTTTTAGTCGCGGCCACGCTTTTTTCCACGCCAGCCGCGCAATCCAGACTGAACTGCGCTGCTCGTGCAACGGGCGAATCCATATTGTTGGTCACTGAGACCGTAACCGCGCCGCACTCATTTGCATCCGCCAAAACGGACCGTGCGTCTTCGGCCATACCGGATTGGGAAATTGCAATCACCAACGCATCTTTGTAACGAACTTGTGCGCCGTACAGCGTTCCCACCGACGGGGCCGCCAATGCGACCGGAATCCCCAAAATGATTTCCGCAAGGTACTTGATATAAATACCGCAATGATCGGAAGTTCCCCGGGCCGCAATAACAATTTGCTTGATATCCGAGCACCGAAGGCGATGGATTAAACTTTCAAGAACAGCTTTGTTGCTCCGCTCTATTCCCGCAAGAACACCCGGCTGCTGCAATATCTCGTCAAACATGATCGACATATGCTTTTTGTCTCCTTTGTATGAATTTTTATTTATTTCATTGAATTTATTAATTATTGCAAAAAAAAGTTTTTTGCGCGTAGCCTTATGGGCAACGCGATCCGCCGGCCTGCTCCCAAATGCTGTAATCCGCTAAAAACACTTGCATGAATGTACTTTTTTATTATAGTACCAATTTTATTCAAAGTCCATATTTAATTCTCTTTTTCCCTTCCCTCTTCCTTCAGGGCCGCGCACCTAAAAAATTGTTTTGCTCCTTGACTTTTTTTTTAAGCCGTGGTACGCTCAAATTGCCGAGATACCTGCGCAAAAGGTATTCCGGCTCATTTCATATACAAGAATATAGTCAGGGCATGATCAATGAAGATAGAATAATACGCTCAGATAAAAATCCGGCTTTAAAAACGGTCCGGCTGTCTTTCGGCCAACCGGCGAAATCCCCGTAAATCTGTTTTGGCCGGCGGTATATGCAATGATTTTTCCCCTTCTTTGATTTGGCCGGCGGTTTGTAAAACCGCATAAAAAAATATATAATAGCAATGGGTATAAAGCAGCTTCTGTCCTAATTCAGACTTGTCTTTTGGAGAGACGACTGCTTTCAAAAGAGGAAGTGAAAGAATGCAAAAAACAAAAAATTTCTGTCATTTCACAGGCAGCCATACAATCTGCAAATCAGTCATCAAGGTCGACCATTCTGAAAAGATGGGCGGCAACGCCCTGTACATTGCCGATGTAAAGGTTAAAGGCGCGCTGAATGCGGGCGTATTCCGTTCCAGCCGCCCCCATGCCCGTCTTAATAAAATTATTCTTCCGGAAATGGAGAAAGGCTATACGGTTATTGACTGGCGGGATATCCCCGGTGTGAACGAACTGGATGTTGCCGTGAGCAAACAGCCCATTTTGGCTAAAGATACCGTCACATACATCGGTCAGCCCATTTTGATTATCGCCGGGCCGGATGAAAAACAGATTCAAAAATATATAGATCAGATCAAAGCCGACTATACGGATTTAAAGGCGGTCCTTTCGCTGGATGAAGCGACCGAAGTTATGAACGAATACCACTACGCGCAGGGAGATGTGGAAAAAGCCTTTTCCGAATCCGCACAGATTTTTACCGAAACCTACCGGACCGGTTATCAGGAACAGGCCTATATTGAGACCAACGGTGTTATTGCAAAATATGACGGCGATACGGTCACGATTCAGGGCACCATGCAATGTCCCTACTATGTACACGGAGCGATCATGCAAGCATTCGGCCTGCCCAAAAACAAAGTCCGCATCATCCAGACTTCCACCGGCGGCGCCTTTGGTGGCAAAGAAGATTATCCCTCCCTCCTCAGCTGTTATGCCGCACTGGCCGCCTATAAAACAGGCAAGCCCGTACGTATGATTATGAACCGCCGGGAAGATATGAGCGTGACGCCTAAGCGTCATCCGTCCAGAATTGTTATTTCAACGGCTGTAAATAATCAGGGCGATATCACAGGTATCAAAATAGACACGACGCTAAACGGCGGCGCATACGACGGCCTTTCTTCGGTCGTCCTCCAACGCGCGCTTATTTGTGCGCCGGGCGTATATACGATCAAAAACCTTTCGGTGCGTGGGCGGGCCATGGTTACCAACACGCTTCCCACCGGCGCATTCCGCGGGTTTGGCGCACCGCAGAGTTTCTTTGCGATCGAAACCCACATGGATCATCTAGCCGCCCGTCTGGGCAAAGAGCCGCTGGCCTTCAGGCAAAAGCATCTGATCAAGCAATACGATCCAACTTCTACCGGCGGCCAGTTCCGTGACCCTGTCATTCTTACGGAAATGATTGAAAAAGCGGACGAACTTTCCGGCTACACCGAAAAACACAAAGCTTACCGGAACCAGACGGGGCGCTTTCGCAAAGGGATCGGCCTTTCCATGTTTTATCATGGCTGCGGATTTACAGGTTCGGCAGAGCGCGACTATATTAAATCTGTTGTCCATCTTCAAAAACGGGAAGATGATAAAGTTGAGATCCTGGTAAGCATTACGGATATGGGCCAGGGCGTCCGTACTACTTTTTCCAAAATTGCCGCACAGGCGCTCGGCCTTCCGATAGAAGACGTTTTATGCCCTCACCCTGACACAAAAAACGTTCCCGACTCCGGCCCTACCGTTGCTTCGCGTTCCATAATGGTTGTGGGGCGTCTGGTAGAAAAAGCGGCGCTGCGTCTTAAAAAGGAATGGAAAAAAGGAAAGCGCCAATTTATAGAAGAGCGCTACGAACATCCGGATCTCATCCCATGGAATATGGATGCATTTTCCGGCGACGCTTACCTGGCATTCTCCTGGGGAGTAAATGTTGTGGAAGTAGAATTGGATACCCTTCTTGCCACTACGCGCGTGACCGGCGCCTGGGGCATTTTTGACGTGGGAACCCCCATTGACCAAACGGTCATGCAGGGACAGATGGAAGGCGGCATGCTGCAGGGCATCGGCTATGCTTCCATGGAAAAAATGGAAGATATGGGCGGGGCCATCCGCCAAAACAGCCTGACCGACTACATCATCCCGACCGCGATGGATACCGTTAATTACTACACCTGTATGGTGGATAATCCCTATAAACACGGTCCTTCCGGCGCAAAAGGCGCAGGCGAGCTCACTTTGGTCGGCACGGCCCCGGCTTATGTTGCCGCTGTAGAAAATGCCTCGGGGGCGGAATTCCATCAAATTCCCTTAACGCCGGAAAAAATCATGGAGGTGATCGCGTGATTGAATTTACGCTTAACGGAAAAGAAGTCCGGGTAGATTGTGCGCCTTCCGAAAGGCTTCTTGATATTATCAGAGACCATTTTAACCTTACAGGCACCAAAGAAGGCTGTGGTGAAGGCGAATGCGGCGCGTGCAGCGTTTTGCTGAACGGCCGGCTGGCAAATTCCTGCCTGGTGGCTGCGGGCAGCCTGCAGGGTGCGGACGTCCTCACTATAGAAGGTTTCCGGGACACCGACCGATACAAGCTTTTGGAGCGTGCTTTTGCATGCGCAGGCGCGGTTCAGTGCGGTTTTTGCACTCCGGGAATGGTTATGGCCGCCGAAGCCCTGTTGTCCCGCAACCCCGACCCCACCGAAGAAGAAGTCCGGGAGGCCATCTCAGGCAACCTTTGCCGCTGTACGGGCTATAACATGATTGTAGACGCCATTCTTACGGCCAGCAAGGAGGGAAACGGGTTATGGTGAAATCATGTTGCCCCCAAACACTGAATGAAGCTTTGCAGGCAAAATCGGAAAATCCGTCCCTGATCCCTTATGCAGGCGGAACGGACTGGATGGTAAACCGACGCGGAGATGAGCTTCTGTTTTTAAACCGGCTGGATGCGCTTAAAGAAATCACCGAAACAAAGGAGTCTCTTACCATAGGCGCATGCTGCACCTATACCGAACTCCTGGAATCAAAAAAGCTGCCCGGCCCTCTGCACCGGGCGATTGTACAGATTGCCTCCCCCGCCATCCGAAACATGGGCAGTATGGGTGGGAACATCTGCAACGCGTCACCCGCGGGAGATACGCTGCCTCCGCTGTATGCGCTGGATGCCATCCTCACCCTTTCTTCCGTCCACGGAGACAGGCAGCTGCCGCTTTCGTCTTTTATTTTGGGCGTACGCAAAACCGATCTGGCGCCGGACGAGCTTTTAACCGCCATTATCCTGCCTAAACAAGACTTCACTTCGGAGTATTATGAAAAAGTCGGTGCACGCAGCGCCGTTGCGATCTCAAAGGTGTCTTTTGCCGGCTTTAAACGAATTGAAGGCGGTCTCGTTACCGCCATTCCCATGGCATTCGGTTCTGTTGCGGCCACCGTTGTCCGCAGCCCGGAGATCGAATCATCCCTGACCGGTAAAACACCGCAGGAAATTTCCGATATGAGCGACGCTGTCCTTGCAATGTTTGATCCCCTGATCACGCCCATTGACGACCAGCGTTCCACGGCGGTTTACCGCAAGAAGGTATGTTCGGCGCTTTTAAAAGATTTTTTATCATATGATGTATGATCTTCCTGCTCTTTTCCCCATGGATGCGCCTTTTGCGCAAAGGGATTTAATCCCCGCTTTCAAGATGGCGGATCCTCTTGGTGAAAACAGCTTCCGGACAGTGGCAAGCGCACCCGTTTTTTTTAAAAGCTTATTTGAAAAAACCGCTTTTCATAGCGTATCCTGCCGGCCTGAATCATTCCCGGAGGTAAAAATTTTTTTTTGAAGATACAATGTTCCGAAAACCGCCGCAGGTATTGTTCCGCAGGCACAAAAAAGCTTGTTTTATTGCTGATTATATGCTACTATTTGTAGTGAGAACAAGGATGTAAGCAAAGAATATCTTTGTTTATTTTTTTAATTTTTATAAAGGAAACGGAGGGAGGCGGGCCCCCGCAGTCGATTCGGCTTATGTGGGTCTACCCCATGTGCCAGAAAGAATGCAAAGCCTATCTTCATCCAGTTTCATATTTTATTAACTGAGGAGGAAATTATGAAAAAATTTGTACTGTTATTGCTTGTTTTGGCAATGGTCGTCGTTCCTTTCGTCGGCTGCACACAGCAGGCTGAGGAAGCATCTTCTGAGGCTGCTTCTTCTGCGGTTGCCGAAGAATCGGCTTCCGAATCTCCGGCAACGGAAGAAACGGCAGCGGAAGGCGCTGTTAAGATCGGTGTTATTTTAGTTCATGACGAAAACACCGGTTATGACTTTGCCCATATTGAAGGCATCAAGGCTGCTGCCGAAGCTACCGGCATTTCGGAAGACCAGATTATCTGGAAGTACAACATTGCTGAAGACGAAACCTGCTACGACACGGCAACCGACCTGGTTGAACAGGGCTGCACCTACATATTCTCGGACAGCTACGGCCATCAGAGCTATATGCAGCAGGCTGCCAGCGAAAATCCGGATGTGACCTTTATCTCCATGACGGGCGACACGGCCGCGCTTTCCGGACTTGCAAATTTCAAAAACGCTTTTAACGACACCTACCAGTCCCGCTATGTATCGGGCGTGGTGGCAGGCATGAAGCTTGCCGAACTTATTGAAAACGGCGAAGTATCCGAAGACAATATGGATGCGGACGGCAACATCAAACTCGGTTATGTCGGCGCGTATCCGTACGCGGAAGTTGTTTCCGGTTATACCGCTTTCTATCTTGGCGTTAAGTCCATTGTTGACAACGTTGTCATGGACGTTTCCTACACCAATTCATGGTATGACCCGACCGCTGAAGCGGAAGCCGCAAATGCGCTTGTTGCTTCGGGCTGCATTATCATAAGCCAGCATGCAGACTCCACCGGCGCTCCTTCTGCCTGCGAAGCACTGCTTGACAGCGGAACCACGGTTTACTGCGTTGGTTACAACATCGACATGCTTTCCGTTGCGCCCAAAGCCGCGCTGACCAGCGCACAGAACAACTGGAGCGTTTACTACACCTATGCGATGAACTGCATCAATAACGGTGAAGACATTGCGACAGACTGGGCGGAAGGCTATAACGAAGGCGCTGTGATGATTTCCGCGCTTGGTGAAAGCTGCGCTCCCGGCACCGCCGAAAAAGTTGCGGAAATTGAAGCCGCTTTAAAAGACGGTACCTTGAACGTATTTGATACTTCCAAGTTCACCGTTGGCGGCGAGACGGTCACCTCTTACCTGGCGATCGATGTCGACGGCGACTGGGTAGGCGACGAAGGCGAAGCCATTTCCGATGGCGTGTTCCACGAGTCAACCCTGCGCAGTGCCCCATACTTTGGTCTGCGTATTGACGGTATTACCGAACTCAACGCTGAATAATCTACAATCTAATTGAAACGGAAAGAGCCACTTAAGTGGCTCTTTCCATGATTTTCAAGGGGGTAATCCACTATGCAAAGTGCCCAAGCGGCAGTCAGCATGCGCGATATTACCAAAACATTTGGTCCGATTGTTGCTAACGACCGGGTGAGACTCGACATATTTAAAGGAGAGATCCTCGCCTTACTGGGAGAAAATGGCAGCGGCAAGACCACGCTCATGAATATGCTGTCCGGCATCTACTATCCAGACGCCGGGCATATATTTGTTGATGGACAGGAAGTTTCCATCCGAAGCCCCAAGGACGCTTACGACCTTGGCATCGGTATGATCCACCAACACTTCAAACTTGTGGACGTGCTTACCGCGGCTGAAAACATTATCCTGGGTATGCCCGAAAAAGGCCGGTTCGACATGAAGGCCGTTGGTGATGAGATACGCAGTATCTGCGCGGCGTATGGCTTTGAAGTCAATCCGGATCAAAAAATCTATGACATGTCCGTTTCCCAAAAACAGGCCGTTGAAATTGTAAAAGTACTCTACCGGGGCGCAAATATATTGATTCTAGACGAACCTACCGCTGTCCTAACCCCGCAGGAGACAGAAAAACTTTTTACCGTGCTGCGCAACATGCGCGACGACGGCAAAGCAATCGTCATTATTACTCATAAATTACATGAAGTTGAAGATATATCCGACCGCGTTGTGGTTCTGCGGCGCGGACAGTTGATTGGCGGCATGCCTACAAAAGAAACGAACGCCGCGGAAATGACCTGTATGATGGTCGGCCATTCCGTTTCCCTTAATATTGAACGGCCCGAGCCTAAGGACCCGAAACCGCGCATTATAGTAAAAGGGCTCACCGTACATGACAAAGACGGTATCACCAAGCTCTGTGACGTTTCATTCACCGCCTATTCGGGCGAAATTCTTGGTATTGCGGGCATTTCGGGGTGCGGCCAAAAAGAACTTTTGGAATCCATTGCAGGCTTGCAGCCGTTTGAGTCGGGAAGCATTTTATATATAGACCCCGACACCGGCAAGGAGATCGAGCTTATCGGCAAGGATCCGCGCGAAATTCTCTCTTTAGGCGTTAAGCTTTCCTTTGTGCCTGAAGACCGGCTCGGCATGGGGCTCGTGGGGGATATGGACTTAACCGACAACATGATGCTCCGGTCTTTCCGCAACGGAAAGTCTGCATTTGTTGACAGAAAGACGCCCCGCACCCTGGCGGAACGCGTTGTAACCGATCTTTCCGTAAATACGCCGGGCCTCTCTACCCCGGTGCGCAAGCTTTCAGGAGGAAATGTTCAGAAAGTTTTGGTGGGACGCGAAATTTCTTCTTCTCCGGCTGTCCTTATGACGGCGTACGCCGTACGCGGGCTGGACATCAACTCATCCTATACCATTTACGATCTTATAAACCAGCAGAAACAAAAGGGCGTCGCCGTTCTTTTTGTCGGCGAAGACCTGGACGTTCTGCTGGAGTTCTGTGACCGGATTCTTGTCCTCTGCGGCGGAATGGTCAGCGGCATCATCTCCGGCAAAGATGCGGATAAAAATGAAGTCGGCATGATGATGACTCACTTCGGAGGGGGAGGACAAGCATGAACCAATCTCATAAAGAACCCTTTATGCGCATTACAAGACGCGATTCCATTTCTACTTCGCAAAGCTGGCTTATCCGGCTTGCAGGTCTCGCTCTTGCTCTCGCCGTAAGCGCAATCGTCATCTATTCCATTGTGAAACTGAATCCTCTTAATGTTTACGGCGCTATGTTTGAGGGTAACTTCGGCTCTGAAAAACGTTTTTGGGTCACATTGCGCGATATGGTTATGCTGCTTTGCGTCGGCATTGGCCTTGCGCCCGCCTTTAAAATGCGTTTTTGGAATATTGGTGCGGAAGGACAGATCCTGGTCGGCGGCATTGCGACCGCTGCCGTAATGATCTATCTTGGCAGTTCGCTGCCAACATGGATGCTTATTTTGATATCTTTTGCCTTAAGCTGCGTGGCCGGTGCGCTTTGGGGACTCATACCCGCTACATTCAAGGCGCGCTTTGGAACAAATGAAACTCTGTTTACCCTAATGATGAATTATGTTGCCATCCAGCTGACATCCTTTTTTGTTGCCACATGGGAAAACCCGTTCGGCTCGAACACGGTAGGCATTATAAACCAGCAGACGAAAGCCGGATGGTTCCCTTCCCTGTTTGGGCAGCAGTATATGATGAACGTAATAATTGTAATGGCCTTGGTGGTCGGTATGTACATTTACCTCCGCTACGCCAAGCAAGGCTATGAAATTTCTGTCGTTGGCGAGTCCGAACGTACGGCAAACTATATTGGCATACACGTTAAAAGCGTTATTAAACGCACAATGATGCTTTCAGGCGCGATTTGCGGCCTGGCGGGCTTCATTGCCGTCGCCGGTTCCTCCCATACCATTTCAACAAGCACTGCGGGCGGAATTGGCTTTACGGCCATCATCGTGGCCTGGCTTGCCAAGTTCAATACTTTTACGATGATTTTAATTGCGATGCTTCTTGTGTTTTTGGAAAAAGGCGCAATACAGATTGCCTCGCAATATAACCTCAATGATTTTGCTTCCCAAATGATCACGGGTATCATTCTGTTTTTCATTCTGGGCAGCGAATTCTTTATTAATTACCGGTTAGTTTTACGCGGTGGAAAGGAAGCAAACTGATATGGATCAGACACTATCCTTACTTCAGGCGGCAATTGTTTTCGGCACCGTCATACTCTTCGGCGCCACAGGCGAAATTTTAACAGAGAAATCCGGGAACCTGAATCTAGGTGTTCCGGGCATCATGTATCTGGCAGGTATTGCGGGCCTGGCCGGCTCTTTCCTGTACGAATCCAGCGTTGCCTCTCCCGTACCCGGAGTTGGCCTTGTAATTGCTTTGGTTTGCGGACTTGCAGCTGCCATTCTTGGCGGACTTATCTACAGTTTTTTGACCATCACCCTGCGCGCCAACCAGCAAGTGACAGGTTTGACCCTGACAATTTTCGGTGCGGGCGTCGCCAACTTTTTCGGCGGCGCGATGAATACGATGGCCGGCGGCGTAGGCCAGATTTCCATTGCCGCCACCAGCAGCGCCTACCGCGCGACGCTTCCTTTCTTTTCAAACGTAGACGTTTTTTCGTCGCTTGGCTTTATGGTTTACCTTGCAATCGGCCTGGCCATTTTCACAACCTGGTTTCTCACAAATACGCGTAAGGGGCTCAACCTCCGCGCGGTTGGCGAGAACCCCGCTACGGCGGATGCGGCCGGTATCAATGTAACCAAATACAAATACCTGGCAACGTGCATTGGCGCAGCCATTTCCGGACTCGGCGGTCTTTACTACGTTATGGATTATATTAAAGGAACCTGGGCAAACGACGGCGGGATAGAACAGCTTGGCTGGCTTGCGGTTGCGCTTGTTATTTTTGCGCGTTGGAAGCCCGTTCATGCGATTTGGGGTTCTTACCTGTTTGGCGTTCTCTTTTGGCTCTACTTCTACATTCCGGGGCTTACCCGATCGTCACAAGAACTTTTCAAAATGCTGCCTTACGCAGTCACAATTGTTGTATTGATTGTTTTCTCCATACGCAAAAAGCGCGAAAACCAGCCGCCGGACAGCCTTGGACTTTCTTATTTCCGCGAAGACAGGTAACGCACAAAATTGCATTTTGCGTATTTGCAGACCATATTTATTTTTGAATAAAAAAAGACTGAACGGACACACTGTCCGTTCAGTTTTTTTTATCCGGCTTTTAAACGGTCTCCCATTTTGACCGGTTTTGTATGCCTGTTTTTTTAAGGACCCTGAGAATTGTTTTTTCAGCATCCCTGATTATTTCTTGCTCATCCATTGTCAGGACCCGGCCTTCTTTTACGACAAATTCACCGTTGACGATTACATCTGTCACGTCCGACCCTTTCGCAGAATAAACAATTGCCGAAACAGGATTCAAATTAGGGGATATTCGTACATGCCCCATATTGACTGCAATCAAATCCGCTTTTTTTCCGACTTCCAGCGATCCGATCTGATCTTCTTTGCCCATCGCCTTCGCACCGTTGATGGTAGCCATCTCTATTGCCGTTTCCGCCGGAACGACCAGAGGATCCAAAAGCTTTCCCTTATGGATAATGGCCGCAAGCCGCATGGCGTCAAACATATCATACGCATTGTCGCAGGTGGAAGCGTCCGTTCCGAGACATACGTTTACGCCTGCGTTAAGCAGTTCGGGCACAGGGCAGAACCCGGAGGCCAACTTTAAATTACTGGCCGGACAATGTACCACCGAAGAGCCGTTCCGCTTGATGGCTTCCATATCCTTTGGCGCAAGCCAGACACTGTGCACCAAAAGGGTCTTGTCCGTCAGGATGCCCGCGGACTGGGCAAAATCGCCGGGCGTCTGCCCGTATTGGCTGCGCATCAGCTCCACATCCTGCTTTACCTCACAGAAGTGGATGGCGATCCCCATGTCGTTCTCCCCTGCCACTTTGGAAACCTTACGCAGCATTTCTTTGGTAGTAGAGCCCACCGGCCTTGGGCCAAGCCATATATTGACCCGTCCGTCTCCTGCGCCTTCGCTTTCTTTTTTCCATTCCACGGCCTGCCGAAGGCATTCGTCCCCGTCTTCCACCATGCCCCGGTCCATAATATTATCTTCCCGGGAAGCATAAGTCGCGATATCCATTACCGATTTGGCCAAAGCCCCGCGCATGCCGCTTTGCACCACGGCATCCGTGATACCCGGCAGCCCATAGCGAGACAGAAGCAGCGTTTCGGCAAAGGTTGTCGTACCCGATTTGATCATTTCCAAAAGGCAAAGCTTTGCCGATACCAGCGCCTCTTCTTCGGTATAACTGCCCATAAGCCGCCACATGCGGTTTGCCAGAAAGTCTATCAGGCTCATGTCGTCTGCGCAACCCTTAATGAGCGCCTGCGTCAGGTGCACATGCGCATTAATAAGTCCGGGCATCACCACATGACCGCTCATATCATAAAACGCATACCCCGGGTACTTTTTTACCATTTCCCGGGTTTTGCCGATATCCTCGATCACATTTCCCCGAATGACTACGGCGCCATCACGAATGATGCGCCGCGTGCTGTCCACCGTAATTAAAGTTGTATTTCCGATGATACCTGTCAAAACTGTATCTCCCCTCCCCTTTGCCGCCGGAGGCGGCCGTCTCCTCTTTCTTCAACGCACGCCTGTACCTTCATTCTCTTTTAAGTCAATATAGTTATATAGGGTATATTTTGATATTCCAAAAAATTTGGAAACCTTGTCCCCTGACTTGGTAATCAAAAACGCACCTTTGTCGTGCAAAAACTGTACCGCTTTTATTTTGTCTTCCCGGTTCATTTGGGATACGGGTTTTCCAAGCAGACGGACCGACTGGTCGATTAGTTCGTCCAAAAGGCCTTTTACGCTATTGTTGATTTTCTGGGGCATTTCTTTTTCATCCTGTGCACTCAGAAAATTTTTAAGCGTGAAATCCATCATTTTGAAGTCTGTGATATCATAATTGATGCCGAGTATCCCCACCACGTTACTTTCTTCATCCCGGATATAGATGGTGCTGGATTTTAAAATGCGTCCGTCTTCCGTTTGAGTAAGATAATTGATGCGGTCTTTTAATTCTTCCGGTTTTTTGGAAAGCGCTTCAAGCACGATCCTGGAGGGGCCGTCGCCCACTTTGCGCCCGGTCACATGACCGTTTTCCAGGACAACAATCGTATGCCCAATGCGTTCGGTGAGGTCATGGACCACCACCTCACAATTGTCTCCAAAATGACCCGCGAGTCCGCTGGCGAGATGCTTCCAAAAAGGCTGTTGGGCAAACATCTTATGCATAGTTTTTACCTTTCCTTCCTTAAATCAGATTCGTTTTTGATTTTGCAATCCTTTGCCATGGGGAGTATAATACATTTAAACACATTGCTGAAAGGAGCGCCATGAAAACAGGCTGCATACTCCTTGCCGCCGGAGCCGGCGTCCGGTTCGGCGGCGGTAAACTCAAGGCTCCCCTTGCAGGCAGGCCCCTGGCGGAATATATTCTTTCCGCCCTTCCGCAGGATTGTTTCAGCCATTGCCTGATGGTTGCAGCCGACCGCGATCTTCTCGGCCTGGCCGAACGCTACGGTATCCCCGGAATCATCAATGACCGGCCGGAGCTGGGCGTTGCCCGCAGCGTCCGCATGGGGCTTACTTCCCTCCCGGACGCAGACGCCAACATGTTTTGCGTATGCGACCAGCCTCTTTTAACACGGGATACCCTCGCCGGTATGGCGGCGGCATACGAAGCGGGCAGTATTCTTACTCTTTCCAGCCACAAAAAACGCGGCAATCCGGTTATCTTTCCCTCTTCTCTGTTCGGGGAGCTGAAAAACCTCTCCGCCGAAGGGTCGGGCAAAACTGTTATTTCCGCCCACCCCGAGCTTGTAAAAACATACGATATCCCGGACAAAACCCAGCTTATGGACGCGGATACGCCCGCACAGCTTAGGCAGATAGAATCATTGATTCTTGCAAAATCCGGGCACTCCCGTTAACTGCGGAGGTATTATGAAAGAAGATTTCACATATTCCATCCACATACGTCTTTGCGCCGGAGAAAAGTTTTTTGGACCGGGTACGGTGACATTGCTCCGCAACGTGGATAAAACACATTCCCTGCTGGCCGCCAGCCGCCTGATGTCCATGTCTTATTCCAAGGCCACCGCCATGATCAAAAACGCGGAAAAGCACCTTGGCTTCCATCTGCTGTTAAGCCGTACCGGAGGCGAATCCGGCGGCGGCAGTGAACTTACGGACGCCGCACGCGAGATGCTCCGTCTTTACCAGGAATTTTCCTCCGGAATCAAAGCCAATGCGGACGAACTTTTCAAAACGCTCCAACGCGAAGTTGGAAAAATCACTTGAGCGCATCATACGGATACTTTCCGTACCAAACGACCTCTCTGTAATTTTGGGTGTCCGTGTCACCTTCGGTGCTGAAAACAACGACCACCGAATGGTCATTAAGCCCTATTTTTTTTGCCAAACCGGGGTATGATTTTGCAAGTTCATCTACAAATCCGGTCCCGACCGCACCGGATTCTCCGGCAATCACACGCGGATCGCCCGGCAGCGGGTTTCCAAGAATCCTCATTCCGTTTGCGGTCAGCACATCATCAAGCGAAAAAAAACCGTCTGCCAGATTGCGGATGATCTCCCATGAAAGCGGATTGGGTACTCCGCAGGAAAGGCCGGCCATAATGCTGTCCATTTCCCCATCCACGCTATGCGCGCTTCCGTCTCCCGCCTGCCCGGAGGCATAATAGCAGGCCGCCTGGTGCGGCTCTAAAATATAAATTTTGATGTCTTTTCCGTAGCGCGCCGCAAACGAAGCCGTCATTGCGGCCGCCATAGAGCCTACGCCCGCCTGCAAAAACAGGTGAGTGGGAGAGGCGTCCCCAAGTTGGGCAATGGCTTCACTCGCCATGGTTGCATACCCCTGCATCACCCAGGAAGCAACCTGTGCATCTCCTTCACCGGCCGTATCCGGCACTGCGATCCATCCTTTTAAGGCAGCCAACCGATTCACTTCGCGCACACACCAGTCATAACTGTAGTCCGAGACCACTACCTTAGCGCCCAGGGCCTCGATTGCCGCGATCCGATCCCGCACGGTTCCTTTGGGCATATAAACGATCGCTTTCTGCCCGAATTCATGCGCCGCCCATGCGACGGATTTTCCGTGGTTTCCGTCGGAGGCCGCAGCGAAAACGACTTCGCCCAGCTTTTCTTTTGCTTCTTTTGATTTTAAATAGTCAAAATCCACATCTTCTATCCGTACGCCCAGCCTTGCACAAATGCAGTTTGCGACCGCATAAGAACCGCCCAAAAGCTTAAATGCCTTTAAATTTCCGCGTTTCGATTCGTCTTTTACATAAAAGGCACCGACTCCGACCCGCTCCGCAAACGCGCGGAGCGCACACAGCGGGGTCTCATTATACTTTGAACCCATGGACCGGTGGAACCGAAGCACCTTGCGCACTTCTTCTTGTGAAAACAAAGCTCCCTCGGGCGGCATTTCTCCTGTTTTTTTTGTGTTGGGCGCATAAAGTATTCTGTCCATTTTATATCTCCGCCACTTTTTTGTTAAAGGCCTCGATCAGCTCATCCAACACAGGCGCGGCTTTGGGGATATCCGTCCAATAACTGTCGTCTTCCCACTGCGCCAGAATCTCTTCATACGTTTTACCCTGCTGCTCGACCCAGGTGTAATATTTTAAATTATGCACCGCCTTGCGGTCGTAGTAATTGAGCTCTTTGATATAATCAATCCCAATCCCATCAAAATACCGAGCATTGACCGCATGGGCCGCAACGGCGTCAAACGGTCCTTCTTCTTCATTGAGTTCCGAAAGACGGCTTTTATACATATCAATAGAATCTGTCAGCACGGTCATCACCACGTCGTTTTCCTTAAGCTCAAAGTATTTTGCGTATTTGATAGCCGAGATCAGGTTGGAAGCACCGGAAATGCCTACCCAATCCAGTTTTTTAATAAGCTCTTCGGATACGCCTTTTTCGCGCAGCAGCTTTAAGCCTTCAGGCTCATTAAACATGCGTATCCACTGCATTGGGATCTCATCGTCCACGGCTACCGCCACATCGGTGTTTTTCACGTTGTGTATCCAGGGAATATGCTTGTCGCCGATGCCTTCGATACGGTGCGCACCGAAACCGTTCATATAAATAGTGGGGCACTGCAAAGCTTCGGAAGCGGCAATCCTGCTTTTGGGATAAAGCTTCTTTAAATAGTCGCCCGCGGCAATCGTCCCGGCCGAACCGGTTGCGCTCACAAACCCGTGATAATTCATGTTTTCATCCATCACCTGATCGAGTACGCTTTTAATAGCCTCCCCCGTCACCTCGTGATGCCACAGATAGTTGCCGAATTCTTCAAACTGGTTGAAAATCATAAGATCTTCACCGGATTTTCTAAGTTCCCAGCATTTGTCGAAAATTTCTTTCACATTACTCTCTGTGCCCGGCGTTTTGATGGTCTCTCCGGCCACACTTTTGAGCCATTCAAACCGTTCGCTGCTCATTCCTTCGGGCAGGATCGCAATGGATTCACAGGCCAGCAAAGAAGAATCATATGCGCCGCCCCGGCAATAATTCCCCGTGGAGGGCCATACAGCTTTTTGGGCGGTCGGATCAAACTGACCGGTCACCAGACGCGGAACAAGGCAACCAAAGGCCGCGCCGACTTTATGTGCGCCGGTGGGAAACCACTTTCCGCTGATGGCTATAATCTTAGCTTTAACGCCGGTGATTTCCGAAGGGAATTCAAGATAATTCACGCCGCCGAAAAGCCCGCCTTTTTCCACCGGCTGATTCCGCCAGGTGATCCGGTACAGATTCAGGGGATTGACATCCCAAAGCCCGACATTCTTCAGTTTTTCTTTTACATCCTCCGGAATAAGATCCGGATTTTTCATCTGGGCAAAGGTCGGGATCATGATGCCCCGCTCAGCGGCCCGTTTCACAGCCCTGGGCAGCCTTTTTTCATCCACCGATAAATCGATCAGCTCATACTTGCTCATTTCATTCTCCTTAAATTTTTTTGAAGTCAGTTTTTATGATTCAAGGATTGGTTTGCCCCGTTTTAAAAAACGGCCCCTTCCCATATCTCCTGTAAACCGGTTTTCACGCACGATCACCTCTCCTCTGGAGATGACGGTATCCACTCTGCATAAAAGTTCTCTGCCTTCATACGGAGTATAGTCCACCCGTTCATGCAGATCCGCGTGGCGCACCGTATAACCTGCCCCCGGATCCAGTACCGTGATATCCGCATCGCTCCCCGGGGCAATCAGGCCTTTCTTTGGATACATTCCGAAAAGCCGGGCGGGCCGTGTGGAACAAAGCTCTGCAAACCGTTCAGGCGAAATTCTGTTTTTCAAAACGCCCTCCGAAAACATAAGAGGGAAACGCAGTTCCACGCCGGGCAGACCGTTTGGACATTTTGTAAAATCCTCTTGCCCCATTTTTTTCTTGAGCGCGTAGTCAAACGGGCAGTGGTCGGTCGCCACCGTATCGATACGGCCGGCTTCAATGTCTTCCCATAAAAGAGCGTTGTTTTCTTTTTTCCGCAGCGGCGGGCTTAAAATAAACTTCAGGCCATCCTCCCGCAGATACATGGATTCATCGAGCGCAAGATATTGCGGGCAGGTTTCCACAAAAACGTTCCTAAGCCCATTTTGCTCGGCTTTGCAAACATATTCCATTGCCAAACGGTTGGAAAGATGCACAATGTAAAGGGGCGCGTCGCCGGCCGCAGCCGAGATCATGCAAGCCCGGTTCACCGCCTCCGCTTCGCATACCTCCGGGCGGCTCCGCTCGTGGTATATGGGCGCCGTATGGCCTTCGGCCGGAAGTTCGGCACGCCGGCGCGTGACAATCCCGTCGTTTTCGGGATGTACGGCAATCAATACGCCGAGCTCTTTTGCACGTTTTAAGACCGTATATATATCCGCGTCACCAATCTTATAATCATATGTCATATAAATCTTGAAGCTGGTAACCCCTTCCGCCGCCAGCGTTTCCATCCCGGCCAGGACATCTCCGTTTACATGCTGGATCACGCCGTGGAAGGAATAGTCCACCACCGCCTTGCCTGCCGCCAATTCGTGATAGCGTTCGATCTGGTAGCCCAGCGCACATCCTTTGGGGCCGAACCCCGGATGGTCCACGATCGTCGTCGTTCCTCCGCAGGCCGCGGCCAGCGTTCCCGTATAAAAATCGTCCTGTGCCCGGGCGATCCCCACATCCAGATCCATATGGGTATGCACGTCTATCCCGCCGGGCAAGACATATTTGCCTGACGCATCCAGCACTTCGTGATCATCAAGATCTTCACCGACCGAAGCAATCACGCCTTTTTGGATCTTTATATCCGTTTTCAAAACACCCTTCGGCGTTACGACCCATCCGTTTTTGATAACCATATGATCAACCCTTCTTCCGATAGGGCGTATCCCGCAGCGGCAGTTCGGTCCTGAACTTCCCATCCATCCGGTAATACGCTCCCGCTACTGCCGGCGCAGTGGGAATGGTCGCGATTTCGCCGATCCCTTTTGCGCCGTACGCCATATCAAGTTTATAGTCGGTACACACAAAACGCACATCCATCTCGGGCATGGCGGGCGCCCGCCATAATCCCAGCGTTCTATACCGTGCCTTGGGATAGCCCCCTTCCAGGGGATAATCCTCGGTCAGCGCATACCCAAGTCCCATGATGATGCCGCCTTCCACCTGGCCTTCCGTGCTTTTCCGGTTAATGATCTGTCCCGCATCATAAGCGGCGTATACTTTCTTCACCCTGCCTTCTTCGTCCAGGGCCACCACCTGGGCGCCATACGTATAGGTCGCATGACTGAAAGGATTTTCTTTATCCGTATCGATCGGGTCGGTGATACAGGTATATTCCCCGTAAAATTCCCTGCCATCCATTTCGGCAAGCGAAACGTCCCTGTCCATTTCTTCCTTGATCTGTATGCAGGCTCTGCGCACGGCTTCCCCGGTGAAAAGCGTCTGCCGCGAGGCCGTTGTTGTCCCCGAATCAGGCGTCCTGTGGGTATCCGGAACTTCCACACACACGGTTTCGGGCGGAAGATCCAGCGTTTCGCAGGCAATCTGCAGTGCAACGGTATCCAGCCCCTGCCCCACGCGTGCGGCGCCGGTACGGATATGGAGTTTCCCTTTTTCCACGGAAGCAATGCACCTTCCGGTATCCGGAACCGCTACGCCCAGGCCGCTGTTTTTGAGCGCACCGGCAATTCCGGCGTACGGTTCGCTCTCGTAGGCCTCCCGAAGCGCCAGCAAGCATTCCCCGTAAGCCGCCGCTTTATCCGCAATCTGCCCGTTTGGAAGCGGTTTTCCCGGCTTGATCGCATTTTTGTAACGAATCTCCCAGGGGGTGATCCCCGCAAGGCGGGCCAGTTCGTTTAAATTGCATTCGGTAGCAAAACAACTCTGCGTAACTCCAAACCCGCGGAACGCCCCGCCCGGCGGATTATTGGTATACACAGCCCGGCCCCGGATGTCCACACTCTGGTAACTGTACGGCCCGGCTGCATGCGTGCAGGCCCGCTGGACAACCGGCCCGCCCAAGGAGGCATACGCACCGGTGTCGGAAGTGATTCGCGCGCGCATGGCTGTAAGATTTCCGTTTTCGTCGCAGGCGGTCGTCATTTCTATTTCCATTGCATGCCGTTTGGGATGCACATTGATACTCTCCTGGCGGGAAAGCTTTACCTTAACGGTGCGTCCGGTCAGTAAAGAGGCCAGCGCCGCGTGATGCTGCACGCTCATATCTTCTTTTCCGCCGAAACCCCCGCCCACCAATTTGGAAATAATGTGAATATCCTCTTTGGGCAAACCCAGGATATGCGCGATCTCGCGCTGTTCGTCATAGATGCTTTGGCTGGCGGTATACAAGGTCAGTACTCCGCCGTCGTTTTTGCAAACCGCACATTCTGGTTCCATAAATGCGTGCTCGGTCGGCGGCGTCTTGTACACATGGCTCACCACATGCTTGGAGCGTGCAAAGACGGCTTCTACATCCTCTCCGCGCCGGACACGGTCTTCCCGCAACAAATTCCCGTTTTCATGCAAGGGGGGCGCATTTTCCGCAAGCGCCATCTGCGGCGACGTAACAGGCGTAAGCGGCCTGTACTTCACATCTACGAGCTGCTTGATCTCTTCCAGGCTTTCTTTTTTGGCGGAAACCACCAGCGCCACGGAATCGCCCACATAGCGGGTTGTATCTCCTTTTGCAATCAGGGTATCCCAGTCCCGGACGATATGCCCGGATTTATTGCTTCCGGGTATGTCTTTAGCCGTAATTACGGTGATCGTATCCATATGCTCCATGGCCCGGGAGATATCAATATCCTCCACCACCGCACGGGGATATTTGCTCCTCACCGCACTTGCGTAAACCATGCCCTTGATTTCCATATCATCCACATATTCGCCGGTTCCGAGAACCTTGGAAACCGTGTCGATCCGAAAAACATCCCGGGCGATCCGCCCCTCGGCGCTGCCGGCTGGTACCGGCAGGTTCTCACGCAGGAACAAAGCGGCCATTTCTATCGCTTCGATGATTTTTTTATATCCTGTACACCGGCAGATGTTTCCTGCCAGCGCTTTTTTGATTTCTTGTTTATCCGGCGTTTTATTTTTGCCCAGCAACGCTTTTGCGCTTATCACCATTCCCGGAATACAAAACCCACACTGCACGGCGCCGGCCACCGAAAAGCAGTATGCGTAGACTTCTTTCTCATAATCGGAAAAGCCTTCCACCGTGAGCACGGTTTTTCCGTCAAGGCTTTGCACGCGCAATGTGCACGCCCGCCTGGAAACGCCGTCTACAAGGACGCTGCACGCACCGCAGGCCCCTTCGCCACAGCCGTCTTTTACCGATTTGATCTTCAGATCATCCCGCAAAAAAGCAAGCAGGTTTTTATCTGCACCGGTATGAACTTGTCTTCCGTTCACTTTGAAAGAAGCCAATGCTTTTCTCCTAACTTTTGCTGCATTTTTGCAAGTTTGGCCGTAAGTCTCAGTTGAGCCCGGCCCCCGCGGCCAAATAGGCATACCGCCCGCGAACCGCACGGATCATGCCTCTCATCCCGTCCGAAATGCGCCCGTCTTCTTCGCCGCTTTCAAAAACATTGCCGTTTTCAGCACGGACCAACAGTTTCCCGCCGGTCAAAAAGGCAAAACCTCTGTTTTCGCTGTTTAAAAGCGATTCCCGATCCCAGAAAAGTGTAACCTTGTCTTTATACGGCCGGCCGGTATGCGGACAGAAAGTAGCGCAGTTTCCGCATTCGTTGCACATGCCGTCAATATGCAGAATCTGGAGGGTTCCATCCGCCATGATACTCACATTTGCGCGGTTGGGGCATACTTCACAGCACAGCTCACATGCCGCCCCGCATCCCAGGCAACGCTCCGGACCGTTTCTTCCTTCGGCCAGCAATCCCCGGCGCGATGCCGTTTCTTTTACTGGGCGAACCGCGTCCGCGCGTTTGAAATCGTTCGGAAGACCCAATCTTTCCAAAATATGCAATGCGATCCGCTTACTGTCTGCCGCAGCCTGCACGATCGTAGCCGCTCCGGCACGGCAGTCGCCGGCCACATATACGCCGTCAAGGCTGCTCTGGTTGCTCATATCCAAGGCGGCATATCCGCTTTCAGACATCACCATACCGCTTTTTTCAAAGTCCCGGGAATCCACCCGCGCGCCCACAGCGCTGATCACTGTATCAAACGGCATCCGCAAAATTTCTCCGGTCCCGACCGGTTTACGCCGTCCATCCGCGCCTGTTTCACCAAGTTTCATTTTTTCGGCGAGCAGTGTTTTTCCATCGTAAGATACGGGCGAGCGCAACTCTAAAAGAGTAATACCGTCTTCAAGGGCAAGCGCAATTTCTTCTTCCTGCGCCGGCATAAATTCCCGTGTGCGCCGGTACAGGATGCTTACCTTTTTTACGCCCGGCGCGCGTTTTGCCGCCCGCGCGCAATCCATAGCCACATCTCCGCCGCCAATCACTGCAACGCGCTCCCCCAGCTTTATATTGCAGCCGCATTCCTTGGATTGTTCCAAAAAGGCAAGAGCATCCATCAGCTTTTCCCCGCCTTCCCGGACCGGACAAATCCCTTTGGCCCAGGCGCCGGTCGCAATAATAACAAAGTCGTATTGCTTTTTCAGTTCAGCTATATTATACGCTTCGTCCACTTTAAAAACAAACTTCACTCCCGTCTTACGGGCCAGTTCGTAATCCATACGGAGCGCCTCTTCGCTCACCCGGAAACCCGGTATGAGATAACGCACCACGCCCAGCGGCTGGGCACGTTTTTCAAAGACCGTTACATCCACGCCGTTACGGCGCAGATAAAGCCCTGCCGCGATCCCTGCTGGTCCCGCCCCGATCACCGCGACCTTCCGGCCGGTTTTGATCGGCGAAGGCTCAAGCGACTTCAAAAAGCTTTCCTGCGCATTCGTCACTACGGTGTTTTTTGCCGCCCGGATCTCTACCGAACCTTCATACTCCCTGCGTGTACATTTATTCTGACAGGTATGGCTGCATATCTCGGAAGTGATGGCCGGCAGAGGATTGTCCACTGCGATCACAGAAAACGCTTTTTCATACTCGCCCGCTTCGGTGAGCGCAAGGTATTCGGGAATCTGCTGCCCGATCGGACAGGTTTCCCGGCAGGGAGCCACAAAACAGTCATAAAGAGGCAATGCGCTCAGAAGCTTTCTGCTTTCCCCCGCACCCTTGCGTTTTCGGTAATGGGAATCTTCCGCAACGTCCGCCGCTATCTTTTCCAGAGCAGCCGTATCTATTTTTTTAAACGGGCCCTCCACAAGGAGCTCCGCTTTTTGGCTCATCTGTCCCGCGCGCATATAGCCGCCGGGTTTCAGTAAAGCAGTGGCCACCGTCACCGGAGCGATTCCAGACGCAATCAGCTTATCTATATTGAAATAATCCGCCCCGCCCGAAAAAGATATGGGCAGGGACCCTCTGAAGGCCTGGCTTATTTTTTTTGCCACATGGATACTCAGCGGATACAGCGCCTTTCCGGACATATACATGAATTCTCCGGGTAATTCTCCTCTTTTGATCATCACAGGGAATGTATTGGTGAGTTTTACACCGAAACCAAGGTCTTGCCCGCAGGCCGTTTTTTGAAGCCGCTCGATCAATACCGCCGCATCGGCGAACTTGAGATCCGCTTCAAAATGCCGGCGGTCAAAAGCGATATACCCGTAGCCCATCCCGTCCAAAAGAGCACGCACCGTTTCATACCCGAGCAAAGTCGGGTTGAGTTTAATATAGGTATGAAGCTTTTTTACAGCCAGGAAATACTGCGCGACCTTCTCTATCTCATCCGGCGGACATCCGTGCAGCGTAGACAGGGTGATGGAAGAAGAAACGTTGCTTTCAATGCCCCGGACATACGTTTCGTCTATGTTTTTAAACAAATTCAGGTTGGCAAGCAAAAACGCCCTGCATTCTTTAAAAATACCGGTGTCTTTTGCATCGGCCATATCGTTGATAAAGCCGTCTATCTTGGGAGAAGTGATTCCTTCATAATCATATCCCACACTCATATTAAAAAGAAAATCCGGCGTTTCACTGATGCCGAACTCACGCGCCGCAATATGCAAGGCAAACCATCCCTTTACATATTCCTCGTATGCCTCGCGCACCGTCAGTTCGGTAGACCACTCACAGTTATAGCCTTCGTCGGCCATATTGATGCAGGGACGCTCGATGCATTTTCGCATTTCCTCCCCATCCATCACCTGGACGGTTTTGAGTTCCATAAAACGAAGACCGGCAACATATCCGGCTACCAGATTCTGCGCCAACTGGGTATTCGGTCCTGCGGCCGCGCCGACCGGGCTTCCCAAATCACGCCCAAAGATCCTGTACTTCTTATTGGAATTATTTTTATAAAACCGGTCCGTTCTTACCCCGAATACGCTTTGATTGGTTTTGTATTCCTCCATCATCCAGCGAATCAGTTTATCAAACGGCATAGGGGTCATGATTTCGCTCAAAACTCTTTTCTCCTTTACAGTTATACCCGGTCCCAGAAAGATTCGGCCACGCTTCTTGATTCTGCGTAAATATCCTGTTCATCCACCGTTAAGATTTCTCTGTCCCGCATCACGTACCGGCCGTCGATCATCGTAGTGGAAACGCTCCGCCCCATCAAGCCGAAAAGGATATGAGAGTTACAGTTTGCCGCCGTGACCGGCGTGGGCGCCTCATAGTCGGCTACAATCACATCTGCCAGCGCTCCTTTTTTTAAAACGCCCATCTCTCCCGCGAAATGCCGCCCGCAGATTGCGGCGTTGTTTTGAAACAGCATCTGCGGCGCTTCCGCCCAGGCTGCACCGGGATCTTTAAGCTCATGCTTATGCAAAATGTTTGCCACTTTTAAAGATTCAAGCATATCTGTCGTATATCCGTCTGTCCCGAGACCGACCAGAATTCCCTTTTCCATCATGCGGATCGCCGCAGAATATCCGACTGCGTTGCCCATATTGGATTCCGGATTATGAACCACCGTGGTTTTGCTTTCTTTAAGCAGATCCATTTCATGATCATCTATATGGATGCAATGGACGGCAATGGAATTTTGCCCCAGAACACCAAGATCCAATAAGCGCTGCACCACCCGTTTTCCATATTTTTTGCGGCTGTCCGCCAAGTCTTCAGGCCCTTCGGCCACATGCACATGGAAGCCCGCTCCGCGAGCGGCCTGCACACATTTTTTTAAAGTCGCGTCCGAAAGAGTAAACGAGGCATGAAGCCCGAACATTGCACTTAACATATCGCTGTCCTGACTTTGGGCATATTCAAGAAATTCTGCGTTTTCACGAATGCCCTGCTCTGCGACGGCGCGGCCGTCCCGGTCCGAGACCTCATAACAAAGCGAAGTGCGTATTCCAAGGCAGGCTGCGGCATCCGCAATTTCCTTAAGGCTGCCCCGCACGCACCCCGCGCTTGCATGATGGTCAAAAAACGTCGTTACACCGTTTTTAATACAGTCGATATAAGTTGTATACGCGCTCATACGGATCTCGGGAAGACCCAGTCCCCTGTCCACCCGCCACCACAGGTTTTCAAGAATATCTGCAAAAGTTCTGGAGGGTTTTGCGTCCGCAAGGGTCATTCCGCGTGCAAGCGCACTGTAGATATGTCCGTGTGTATTGATCAGCCCGGGCATAATGAAACCGCCCCGCGCATCCAAGAAATCAGCATCCGGGTATTCTGAGCGCATGCGGTCTGTTTCTCCCAGATCAACAATTTTATTTTCCCTGACGACCACGCATCCGTTCCCGATCAGCGGCATTGCTCCATCATGCGTAACGACCGTTCCGTTTCCGATACATTTTGTCATACGTAAGCCCCCCCTTGCCTCTTTCAATGTTCTATGACGGTTCCCGTGATTCCTTTGAATCCTTCGGATAATTTTTCAATGGAAGTAATGATGGTTTTACAAGCGGGATTTTGCCTGGCCACCCAAATGCCGGCCTCCACCTTTGGAAGCATGGATCCTTTTCCGAAATGCCCCGCACGGATATAGGCCTCCGCCTCTTCGATATTCATTCTGCCCAGCGCCTGCTCGTTTTCTTTTCCGTAATTCAGAAAAACCTTTTCCACCGCCGTTAGGATCACCAGATAGTCGGCCTGAAGCATGCTTGCCAGCAGCGCGCTGGTCAAATCTTTGTCGATCACCGCCACCGCTCCTTTTAAATGGTTTCCCCGGCGGATCACCGGGATCCCTCCGCCGCCGCAGGCAATAACCAGCTGCCCCGCGCCGAGCAGCGTATTGATGGTCTTTATTTCCACAATATGCTGCGGCCTGGGAGAGGCCACAACCTGCCGGAATCCTTTGTCTCCGAAATCCCGGAAAGTTTCGCCTTCGGCCATTCTCTCCCGGGCATATTCTTCGGATACATAATGGCCGATAGGCTTGGTCGGCTCCAGAAAAGCCGGATCATCCTCATCCACCACAACCTGGGTAACCACTGTCGCCACGGGTATGCTGAGATCCTGATTCAGTATTTCTTCACGCATCACATTTTGCAGGTCGTACCCGATGTACCCCTGGGTGATGCTTACGCAGACCGAAAGGGGAAACGCATCGATATTGTGGTTGATCCTGTAGCTGTCCAGACAGTCCAGCATCAGCCCGACCTGCGGTCCGTTTCCATGTGTCAGAACGATTTCATGCCCTTCCTTTAGCAGCGCAACGATATAGCGGCTGGTCTTTTGGATGGCGGCCATTTGTTCGTGCAGCGTTTCACCCAGGGCATTGCCCCCCAGAGCGATCACCATACGTTTTTTTCCCATTTTTATCCGTCCCATCTTGGCGAACCTTTGTCCAAAAGTTCGCGGAGCTTCATGTCCGGATGCTTTATCTTTGACAAAAAAATCATGGCTGCAATAATATACGGTTTGAATCCGGCCTGCTTATAAAGCGGGACCCTGTAACGGTCGAAGACGCTGGCCGCAACCTCTCCCTGCTCACAGGAAACCCCCGTGATATCGGCAGGCAGGCAATGCAGATACAGCGCCTTGCCGTCCCGGGTCCGCTTCATCATATCTTCTGTGCATTCCCAGTCCCTGTAATGCGCATTATGCGCCAAAAGTTCTTCTTCCAGATCATGGATGCCCCGGGTGTCCCCGTTTCCGTAGAGCTCGGTCCGTTTTTCCATGGCTGCATACGGCGCCCAGCTCTTGGGATATACGATATCCGCGCCGTCAAACGCTTCTTTCATGCTGTATGTTTTATTAAAACTGCCGCCGGATTTTTCCGCATTGCTTTTCGCCACGTCTTCCACACCCGCCATGATCTCATACCCTTCTGGATGCGCAAGAGTAACGTCCATTCCAAAACGCGTCATCAGACCGATGACGCCCTGTGGAACGGACAGAGGCTTTCCATAAGAGGGCGAATACGCCCAGGACATTGCGACCTTTTTTCCCTTAAGGTTCTCTACGCCTCCAAAATGATGAATCACATGCAGCATATCCGCCATGGTCTGGGTGGGATGGTCGATGTCACACTGAAGATTCACCAGGGTCGGCCGCTGTTCCAGCACCCCGTCCTCATACCCTTCGTTCACATACCCGGCGAAATCCCGCATATACTTGTTGCCTTTCCCGATATACATGTCGTCACGGATGCCGACAATGTCGGCCATAAACGCAATCATATTCGCTGTTTCACGCACCGTTTCTCCATGTGCAATCTGCGACTTTCCTTCATCCAGATCCTGCACGGTCAGACCCAGCAGATTGCAGGCCGAGGCAAAGCTGAAACGCGTACGTGTGGAATTATCCCGAAACAGAGAGATTGCAAGCCCGCTGTCAAATATACGGGTGGAAATATTTTTTTCCCGAAGCGCCCGAAGCGCATCCGCAACCGCAAATACGCCTTCGATTTCGTCTTCGGTTTTTTCCCAGGTAAGAAAAAAATCATTTCCGTACATTTTATGCAAATCATATCCGTGTATTTTGTGTACCAGTTGTTCAAACGTGCTCATCTACTATCCCCTTTAAAATAAATTTATGTTTTATTTGTCGTATTTTTTATAGCTTCCGGGCAGTGCCGCATAAACCGCCGCACAGCGCACCAGATCTTCTTTCCATGTCTTTTCATTGGGTGCATGCGCCTGCGCTTCTTTCCCCGGCCCAAACCCGATACACGGAATATTGAACCTTCCCATAATGGAAACGCCGTTGGTTGAAAATGTCCATTTGTCCACTTTGGGTTCTCCATACAGGCTACGGTAAGCATCTACCACCGTACGTGTCGCCGCCGCATCATCCGCTGAAACCCAGGTTGGGAAATAGCAGTCGGTCGGATACACCAGGCCGGTATAGGAAGGCCGGTCATATTTATACATTGAGACCTTGGCGCAATGCTTCTTTACCGAAGGCAGCAGGCGGATCTCTTCGAGCGCCGTTTCATAGGTTTCTCCGTCGGTCAGCCGCCGGTCGATCGAGACCGCGCAGCTGTCTGCAACCGCGCAGCGGGAGGGCGATGTGAAAAAGATCTCTGAAACGGCAAGCGTTCCCTTCCCCAAAAATTCATCCGTGCGCAGCCGCCCGTTCAGATCCCGTACCTCAAGGATGATTTCTGCCATTTTATAAATCGCATTGTCTCCCCTTTCGGGCGCCGATCCGTGGCAGGATATCCCCTGTACGTCTATCCGGATCTCCATCCGTCCGCGCTGGCCGCGGTATATGCTTCCGTCGGTCGCTTCCGTAATCACTACGAACTCAGGCCTGATTTTATCTTCACTGATAATGTACTGCCAGCAAAGCCCGTCGCAGTCTTCTTCCTGCACGGTTCCGGTCACCAATACACGATAGCCTGCCAACAGACCCAAATCTTTCATGATTTTCGCACCGTAGACTGCGCTGACAATGCCCCCAAGCTGATCGGAAGCGCCCCGGCCGCCGATTTCGGTTTCGGTTTCATACCCCTCATAGGGATCAAAGGTCCAGTTGTCTGCGTTGCCTATACTCACTGTGTCGATATGCGCGTCAAATGCAATAATCTTTTCCCCGCTGCCCATTGTGCCGAGGATGTTCCCCATTGGATCTACTTCGACCTTATCAAATCCAACCTTTTCCATTTCACTGCGGATCCTCTCGATTACGCCTCCTTCCCCGGCGCTTTCCCCGGGAATAGCGATGAGGTCCCGCAAAAACCGGCTCATATCAGCTTCATAATCCTTCGCTGCCTTCTTTATTAAATCAAAATCCATTTTTAACGACTCTCCTTTTTTAAATTTAAAAAGGCAATCAAACATTGCCCTCAACTACCATCAATATCTGCCTGTGCTTTACAGCTTTGTAAAAACGAATCTATATACCTTTCCCAAAAGCGCTTTTCAGCATTCCGGCTTTTCGTTTTTTAAAGAAAACCTTCCTGTCCGCCCATCCGATGCTTAAAAATAATTTTTGGTCACCAAAATATTTTTTATGTTCAAAATATATCACTTGCGGGACCGTTTGTCAATAGATTAAGGGGGCTCTATCCTTTTTGTAAAGCGTTTTTTTGCATATGCGCCCGGCGCGCTGCGCCTGTTTTTGAATTGTGTTGTAAAAGGGGGGCAAATCATCTAAAATAGTATTTAGAAAAAGCTGTATATTATAATGAAAAAGGCAATGGCATGATTATTTCAGTCATAGGTGCCGGCGGAAAAACGACGGTATCCCTGCGTTTGGGCACGACGCTCGTGCACATGGGGCAAAAAGTACTGCTGACCACCACCACCCATATATATCCACCGGCAGGCCTCCCGCTTACGGTAGGCGACGCACAGTCCGTCCGGCCTTTGGCCCCCCTGACTGCCGCCGCCAAAGAATATGCGGCCGCCGGAAAACTCTGCGGTTTTTCCGGCAAAGAAGTCGACGATATCGATGCAAAAAAATACTTTGACTTTATCCTGGCAGAGGCAGACGGCGCAAAGGGCCGCCCCTTAAAGGCCCCCGCGGAATGGGAGCCGGTTTATCCCTCCCACACCGGGCTGATCATCGGCGTAATTGGGCTGGACAGCCTGGGAGGTTTGGCAAACGAAGAAACCATACACCGGAGCGATCTTTTTTTTCATATAACCGGAGCGGCTCCCGGTGAACCGGTTACGTTAAAGCATCTGCTTTTGTTGATCCAAAGCCCGGACGGCCTCTTTGCACGCGCACCAAAGGGCGCCCGGAAAACCGTTATTCTGAACAAAGCGGACTTGCATAAAAACCCGCAGGAAACAGCGCGAATACTGTCTGAGCAATCCGGCGTTCCCGTTATCCCGGCATCCGAAAAAATGCACTGGACGGACGCTTTTATAAAAAATTATATTGTTTCGGAAAGGGGAAACACAAATGAATAGCAATCTGGTGGTCGTGCGCGGTGCGGGCGACCTTGCGACCGGCATCCTATACGCGCTGAAAAATTTCGGGTATGACGTTGTCGCCGCCGAACTTAAAAACCCCTCCTCCATCCGACGAACGGTTTCATTGTGCGAAGCGGTATATGAAAACACCTATACCGTAGAAAATGTGACGGCCGAACGGAGTACGCCTGCCACTATCCCTTCTGTGCTCGCCGCCGGCCGTATACCTGTTGTGATCGACCGGGACGCAAAGATCATTGCGAGTCTTCGGCCGGGCATTGTTGTAGACGCCACCATTGCAAAAAAAAACATAGGAACGACCATTGATATGGCCCCCATGGTGATCGGTGTCGGCCCGGGATTCACTGCAGGAAGCGATGTTCACGCGGTAGTAGAAACCAAACGCGGGCACATGCTGGGACGGGTGATCCTTAAAGGGGCGGCCGAGCCTAATTCAGGTATTCCGGGCGTAGTAAACGGCTATGCCATGGAACGGGTCATATATGCGCCCCGGGAAGGCATTATTCAAAACATCCGGCAGATCGGAGATCACGTAGAAGCCGGGGAGACAATTGCGACTGTGGATGGCGAAGCCGTCACTGCCCGGATATCCGGCACACTGCGCGGCCTTATCCGGGACGGTTATCATGTTACCGAAGGTTTTAAGACCGCGGATGTCGACCCGCGCGACAATCCTTCACACTGTTATACGATTTCAGACAAGGCGCGTTTGATTGGCTTTGGCGTATTGCTGGCCATAAAAATGCTTTCACAAAAATAAAAAGGAGTCAAATCATGCTGATAGAAAAGATCCCCGACCTGATTGCACAGAATAAAACGGTCGCACTGGTGTCCATAACAGTGGCGGACGGATCCACGCCGGCCGCGCCCGGCGCCGAGATGCTGGTGGATGAAACGGGCAACATCGGCGGTACGGTGGGCGGCGGCGCGCTTGAGCACCGTGCCATTGAAGACGCCAAAAAATGCATTTCCAAAAAAGAGAGCCTTTCTTTCTCTTATGATCTAAAAGCCGACCTGGGCATGGAATGCGGCGGCAGCGCGGAATACTTTGTAAAAATATATGCACCGGCAGCGCGGCTGATCCTGATAGGAGCCGGCCACGTGAACCACGCTCTTTATAAAATGGCGGATATTCTGGGGTTTGATATCACGGTCATTGACGACCGTTTGGAAATCGTCTCCAAAGAGCGCTACCCGCTGGCAAAACAGCGCATTTGCGGCAGCGTTGCGGACGAAACCGAGAAACTGGCCCTCCGCTCATCCGATTATGTAGTGATTGCTACGCAGGGCCATAAATTTGACGAACTTGCCCTTGCCAACATCGCCCCCAAACACCCAAAGTACTTAGGCGTGATCGGAAGCCGCCGCAAAGTTTCTACCATGATGCAAAACCTGATTCAGAAAGGGATGAAAAAAGAAGACCTGGCCGCTGTTTACGCACCGGTCGGTATTGCGCTGGGCGGCGGCGCACCCGCAGAAGTAGCCCTGAGCATTTTAAGCGAGATCATTTTGATCAAAAACAACGGTTCGCTGCGGCATATGAAACTTTAACCGGCGCAAAGGGCAGCTTAAATCCTTTCCCACGCTTATCAAAGGAGTCGATTATTCATGCAGAACTACCAACGCACACAAACTGAAAGAAATCCTGTGATCGCCATCTGCTATGATTTTGACAAAACGCTTACCCCGGACGATATGCAGGCACAGGGATATATACAGGATGTTGGTTACGACGTGCAAAAATTTTGGGACGATTCCAACCGTCTTGCCCGCGAAAACGACATGGACCAAAATTTAGCTTACATGTACAAGATGGTCCGGGAAGCCGAGGGCAATTTGATTTTGAACAAAAAATCCCTTGCCGAGTATGGCGCCAGGGTTCAATTGTTCAGCGGCGTCACCGACTGGTTCGGCCGGATCCGCGAATACGGAAATAAAAGGGGCATCGTTATAGAGCACTATATCATTTCTTCCGGGCTTAAAGAAATGATTGAAGGCACCGCGATGGCTCAAAACCATGAATTTAAAAAAATATACGCCAGTTCTTTTTACTTTAACAAAAAAGGCGTTGCAAAGTGGCCGGCTCAGGCCATCAATTATACAAATAAAACACAGTTTTTATTCAGAATTGAAAAAGGAGTCCTGGACATAAACGATCCCGGAGTCAATGCGTATTTCCCTCCGGAAAAATTAAGAATCCCTTTCAGGAATATGATCTACATTGGTGACAGCGATACGGATATACCATGCATGAAACTGGTGAACAGCAACGGAGGACATTCCATAGGCGTGTACAATCCGCAGACACAGGATAAAGATAAAGTTTACAGCCTTATTAAAGAAAGCCGGATCCGGTATTTTGTACCTGCCGACTATTCCAAAGAGTCTCCGCTTGATAATTTGGTAAAAGCTATCATTCATAAAACCGCTTCTTATGAAATTCTTGAAGATTATTTTCAGAAAAATTTTCAGGAGGCTGCAGCTTCAAACGTGTACCTGGATCTGCTGAAAGCGCTGGATAATTCAGAGGGAACAAACCCGGAATATGACCGTTTTCTGAAAGCCATGCAGCTAAAAGATCAAACCACTCAAAAAGAGCGGTAACCGTTCAACCGGATACCGCCCGCACTTATTTTTGATTAAACGTACATTTTAAAAAGTGAGCGCTTTTAGGCGAGAAGCGCGCCCGACGCCTGAAGACAAACGTTATTTTAGTCCGTCCGGGCCGGCGAACGCGTGGTTTCTTCCGTTTTTCTTTGCCTCATACATCCGCCTGTCCGCAAGGGCAATCACTTCATCTGCCGTAAGCATCTCGCCACGCTCCGCTTCCATCGTATATACGCCCAGGGAAACCGTTGTCTTAACAGATTTCCCGTCTTTAAAAATAACGATTTCCTCCACGTCTTTCCTGATTCTTTCGGCAACATGGCAGGCCGCCTTCTTTCCCGTACGGTTCAGGCAGATAAAAAACTCATCGCCTCCATAGCGGGCAGCCCAGTCCGTATCCGACCGGATACAGCAAAGCAGTTTCTCCATAACTTTTGTGATTGCCTGGTCACCGCAAACGTGCCCGTAGCAGTCGTTGATATTTTTTAAATTATCCACATCAACAAAGATGACGGACAGAGGCTCTTTTTCCAGCGTAGCCCGCACAATATCCGCAGGCAGCCTCTCATTGACATACCTCCTGTTATACTGGCCGGTCAGTTCGTCACGGACAACCAGCTCGTTGATCTCCGTTACAAAGCGCCGCATCAGATGTCCTTTTGCATAGTCTCCCGTTCCGATCATCATGCTGTCGGTCGCATTTTTTAAAAGTTCGATCACCATGGGTTTTTCCGAATTTTCTACAGGCAGCGCCGTTACCATCATGATTGTTTCTGCGGACTGCTCCAATTTTATATAACACTTATTCTGAAGGTATGCGCGGACCGAAATACAGTTGTCACAGATTTTGTCGTCCCGCCAGTATGTATAGCAAAGTTCGTTTGCTTCTCCGCTGCAACTCGCCTTATTCTCCGTCACCGTCTTGTTTACAGGATCCACCAGCCTGACAATGTCGTACATTTTATAAAAAAACTTCAGATTTTCCTCAAGAGAATCCAGAGTAACACTGTTGATCAAAGCCTAAATCCTCCTTAGATCATATTTTTATAGGCGCCGTGCCTGAGATGGGTGTTTCTGCCGCCATTGCTTTTAAAACCGCAATCTTGCTGATCAATGCCGCCGGCGATACCTGCGGCGGCGGCTGCGGCGGGACAGATTGACCGCCCGGATCACAAAAAGCGCGCCCACTGCCGCGGCCGGTATGACTACCCACCAAAACCATCCGGGCAACGCACCGGCATCCTGCGCGCCGTTTGCATCTTCCTGCACGGCATTTTCATCCGTTTCATCTATCGTTTGTCCGGTCACAACCAGATCCGCCTGATAAACGTCTTCCCCGCTGAGCGAATAGGTAACTTCCCCCACCGTATCGCCCACCTGCACATAATAGGGCAGCGCATCCGGCAGATCGACCTGCTGCTCGATACTGGCCGTTCCGTCGGCAAGGCCGCTCACCGTTGCCGCGTCCAGAAGCACCTGGCCGGGCATCTGGCTGTCCTGGCTGGCAATTTCAAATTCACCCGCCTGTATGCCCCCGTTCTCCTCAACATCTACCGGACGGGTCAGAGAAACAGCTGTAATATAGGAACCCAGATCCACCCAGGCATAATTTGCAAATCCATAATCAAAAAGGTCTGCGGCCAGCAGCCATCTCTGATAGGAGTGCTGCGTTCCGTTGTCTGTTTCACGTTCGGATTCGTCGCCGAATATAAGCGCGATCAGCGACAGTCCGTCCTTGCTGGCCGTTGCGACCACGCTTCCATAAGAGGAAATAATCTCATCCCCCACACGGATATTGTTTACCGTTCCGGTTTTGAGTCCGGTTGCATATTCATAAAAAAATTCGCTGTATTCGGGATGGTTTTTGAGCGTATGGATCAAAGGATTTGAATTTTCTATCTCCCTTTCCTCCGGATGGTCGTTCGTAGCCGAAAGCGTATAGGTCCCCGTGCTTCCCGCTTCCAGAATTTCCGGATGTTTGGAGACTTCCACGGCCAGCTTGGACATATCGGACGCGGTTGTATAATGGTATATCCCGAGCTGGTCTTCGGGAATCGTATTTTCTTCATCCTGATTGATAAAGCAGCCGTAGGGGGTCACAAAATGGGTATTGTCCATGCCCAGTTCGACCGCACGCTGGTTCATCAGCTCCACAAAAGCATCAACGCTGCCCGAAACATAAACGCCTATGGTACAGGCGGCATCATTGCCGGAAGAGAGCATCAGTCCGTAAAGCAAATCTTTAACGGGAAGCGTTTCTCCTACTTCCAGCCCCATCAGGGACGACCCGTTCGGCAGTCCGTTTATCTCGGTACCGACCGTCGTTTCGCCATCCAGCCCTTTTTGCTCAACCAGCAGAAGAGCCGTCATCAGCTTGGTTGTGCTTGCAGGATAGATCTTGCGGTCCGGGTCGTTTTCGGCCAGCACCTGTCCGCTCCCCGCTTCTACCAGCATATAAGACATGGCGTCATATTCGCTGTTTTCGTATTGTGTCTGTGCAAACGATGCCGTCTGCGGAAGTATAAAAGCGAACATGAGCGCCAGTAACAGTATCCTTCTTATTAACGGTTTTTTTTGTGCAGTTTGCATGCTGTCTCCTTTAATTATGGATTTGTGGTTTTGATTCTGACATTTTTTAAAATTTTATCATATTTCCGGCCCTTTGCCCATTGTTTTTATGTTAAAAATAAAAAAGGCGGCCAAGCCGCCTTTTTAATAAGTTTCATCAAGACAAAAATTCTCTCATTGCATCCATCAATAAATCAATCTCTTCCTTTTCGTTAAAAAAGCAAAGGCTTATCCGAAGCGTTCCGGTTTTTTCACTGCCGATAAAGCGATGAATCATAGGCGCACAGTGCAGCCCCAGCCGCGTTTCTATCCCTTTTTCTTCATCTAAAAATTCAGCCAGGTCTAAAATGGAAACCCGATTGCTGATCAGTGAAAAAAGAGCGACCCTCTCCTGCGTACCCGGCTCTCCGAGCATTTGAAGCCCGTCAATCCGCGCAATTTTTTCTATAAAATAACGGGTCAATTCCGCTTCTTTCCGTGCAATTTCTTCCATGTGCCCGCTCACAAATCCGACAGATGCCCTAAGCGCCTCTATGCCCGGCATATTCTGCGTTCCCGCTTCCACCAGCTCGGGCATGTCCAGCACCGGACGAACCTCAAAAGAGGAAGAGGTTCCTCCGCCCACTATCAACGGCTGCATGGGAATGCCCTCCCGAAGGTACAACCCGCCCATTCCCTGGAAAGCAAACAAATATTTATGCCCGGTAAAAGCAAGCAGGTCAATATTGTCCCGTTCAACATCTATATCCAGAACGCCTGCGCTTTGCGCAGCATCCAAAAAAAACAAAGCACCATGATTTTTTGCGATTTCGCCGATTGACCGGATGTCGAAAACATTTCCGGTCACATTGGATACCTGGCTCATTACGATCATTTTCGTATTTTTTTGCAGGGCCTTTTTAAAATCCGAAGGAAAGACGCGGCCCATACGGTCAACGGGCAGCAGGGTTACCTCAACGCCGCGCGTATCCTGCACACGCATCAGCGGACGCAAAACGGAATTATGCTCCCCCACCGTACTGATTACATGGTCACCGGATTTAAGCAGGCCGAATATCCCCGCATTCAGCGCTTCGGTCGCATTCTTTACGAAGCCCACCCTGAGCGGATTTTTAATACCGAACAAACCTGCGATCGATTCCCGTGCCGAAAGGGCCGCCCTGGATGTTTCTATGGAGAGTGAACTCACACCCCGCCCCATATTTGAAAAATTCTGCGCCGCATTTAAAAAAGCATCGTAAACGCATGCCGGCTTTTTTAGTGTTGTTGCACCGTTATTGAGATACACTATTTTTCTGCCCATTTTAAAACGCTCCTGTGTCCGCCTTCTCTTTGAACAATATAGATTTCATCTTTCAGTATTTCTGAGCGCATTTCTCCGCTCATCACCGGATCAAACAGATCTGTCCGTATTTTGAGCCCCAAACCGCAGGTTGCGCGGATTTCGGGCGGGATGGGAACCAGGCGGATCCCTTCCATCCTCTTTGCGATTTCCCTTTCCAGCCATATGGCCCGCTGGGTAGATTCAAAACACACCATATAAAACGTTTCTTTTTCCATATTCCGTATTCCAACACGCTTTCTTAAATAATCCGTCCTGCCGCCGATCTGCATTCATCAACGGGCGCAATGCCCTGTTTCTCCGCGCAGCACATCCAAACCGTGCGGAAGCTCCCCTAAAATAAATTCCAGACATTCTCTGACCGCTTTTGGGCTTCCCGGCAGATTGATGATCAGCGTACGCTTCCGTATGGCCGCTATCCCCCGGCTCAGCATTGCGCGCCGGGTAAACTGCATACTGTATGCGCGCATAGCCTCCGGAATCCCGGGAACCATCCGCTCTGCGACTGCGGCTGTAGCTTCGGGCATGACATCCCTGGGAGAAAATCCGGTTCCTCCGGTGGTGAAAATCACGTCGCACGCATGGCTGTCACAAAGCCGTTTGAGTTCGCCTTCCAGCCGGTCACGCTCATCCGGCAAAAGGATCCGTTCCGCAATCTCATATCCGACCTGCACAAGCATCTCTTCCAACAAATCTCCGCTCGTGTCCTGCCGCTTTCCGGCATAGCCCATGTCACTGGATGTAATGAGTGCGGCACGGTACATTTTTTCTTTCACAGCCATCCATCTCCTTTTATCATTTCCGGCTCATCTCATTAAAATCAACTGATGTGCAGGCATTTTCAGCAGCAATTTTTGAGGATTTCCAAACGCAGTCCATTTGTCTTTGGAAAGCTCATAACGAAGATACGCACGCGCATTTCCCTGATCTCCCCCTGCTGTCCGCGCCATGACAATGATAGAAAACATATCCTCTACCACACGGGTAACGCTGCATTCCATTGTGTTTATGCCCTTTTCATCCGCAACCTCAAAATAATGCGCCCGAAAACCCACATACGCAAGATCATCCGGGACCTGAACAGCCGTTTCAAGATATACGTTCCAATCCTTGGCAAATAAAGCCCTCTCCCCGGTCTTCTGTGCCGCCGATATGTTTTTGCACCCGGAAAGCAATGTTGCGGAAAGGGTCTTTGGGTCGGCAAACATTTCTTTTTTAGGCAAAACATCCTGTGTTTTTCCGTCTTCCATAACCACGACCCGGTCGCAGAGCCTATATACCTCGTCCCGGTTATGCGATACAAAAAGAATGCTTCCCGTAAATTGTTCCTGCAAAGACAAAATTTCCTGCTCAAGCTGCCACTTCAAAAAGCTGTCCAAAGCGGAAAATGGTTCATCCAGCATAATCATGCACGGCCGGCTTGCAAGCATACGCGCCAGCGCTACCCGCTGTTTTTGGCCGCCCGACAACTGGGAAGGATATTTTTTCTCCAGTCCTTCCAGAAAAAACACATCTATTTTTTCTTTGATTTCCACCGCGCGGTCCCGTCCCTTTTTGATTCCGCAACCGATGTTTTCTTCTACGGTCATATTGGGAAAAAGCGCGTAATCCTGAAAAAGATATCCAACGCCCCGGACCCTTGCAGGCAGGTCAATGTTATTTTCGCTGTCAAACAAGACTCTTCCGTCCAGCTCGATATATCCCCGGTCGGGTTTTTCCACGCCTGCAATGCACTTAAGCGTAAGGCTTTTTCCACAGCCCGACGCGCCTAGAATTGCAAGTGTTTCCCCTTCCGTCTTAAATTTACTTCTTAAACGAAAGCCTTTGAATTTTTTTTCTATATCTACCGTCAGTGCCATTCTTTTTCCGTTTCCCTCCTATAACGCGTACCGTAACGTCCCCACATGTTCATCAATACGATCGTCACAAAGGATATGATCACAATGATCAGCATCCAACTGTAGGCAAGGTTCCAGTTACCGGCCTGTACAGCCGTGTAAATGGCAACCGACACTGTCTGCGTCTTGCCGGGGATATTGCCGGCAAGCATAATGGTTGCTCCAAACTCCCCCAGCGCCCGCGCAAAAGCGAGAACCGTGCCCGCCATGATGCTCGGAATGGAGTTGGGGAGCATGACTTTAAAAAAAAGCCTCCACTCGCTCATCCCAAGCGTTCTGCCCGCAGAAAGTAAATTTTGGTCCATTTGCTCAAATGCACCGCGTGCCGTCCGGTACATGAGCGGAAATGAAACCACCATGGAAGCGATCACCGCCCCCTGCCATGTAAAGACAACCGGCGCGCCGATCTGATCCAAAAACTGGCCGATGAAGCCGTTTTTTCCAAAGATCACTAAAAGGAAAAAACCTACCACCGTGGGCGGCAATACCAGCGGGAGCGTAAACAATCCGTCCACCAATCCTTTTGCCCGCCGCATGCCCGCAACCGTACGGGCGGCCAACAGCCCCAGAAAAAAAGTGATAAGGGTTGCCAATAAGGCAACCCTAAGAGATAACCATAAGGGTGAAAGATCCATAGAAAACCCCTTTGTTTAAGCGTCGCTGGCCATTTTAAAGCCGTATTTTTCAAAGATTGCCGCTGCGTCATCCGTCTTCATAAACTCAATAAAGCTCATGGCCGCATCTTTGCTGGCGCTCTGCTCAAGCACCGAAACGGGATAAATAATAGCTTTTACGCTGCCCTCGGGCGCTTCGCAAACCACTTTTACATTTTCAGAGGTTGCCGCATCCGTCGCATACACCACGCCGCAATCAACATTTCCGCTTTCCACCCAGGTCAGTACCTGACGGACATCTGATCCGTAATTTGCCTTTTCTTTAACTGTATCTAAAATGTCAAGGGAAGTCAATACTTCCTCGGCATACTGTCCCGCCGGAACGCTTTCCGGATCTCCCAGCGCGACCGAAGAAACCATATCCGTCGCCAGGTCCTCAAAGCTTGTAAGAGCCATATCGGAGTCTGCAGGCATAATCAAAACCACTTTGTTTTCAAGCAGGTCGCTTCTCGTTCCATCAGCCAACAGTCCCTCTTCTTCCAGGGCGTTCATCTGTTTTTGCGCTGCGGACATAAAAATATCCACCGGAGCGCCTTCTTCTATCTGTGTCTGCAGATTTCCGGAAGATGCATATGTGAATGTGAGCTGTACATCCGGAGCCACCTGTTTATAGGCGTCCGCTATTTCAGCAGTCACATCGGTCAGGCTGGCTGCCGCCGCGATCGTCAATTCGACGGGCTCGGACGAAGTTTCCGTTTCCGCGGAAGCCTCGGGCTCGACGCTCTGCGTTGCTGCGGGCTCGGAGGAAACCGCTTCGGACTGAGAAACCTCGGCCGCATTCTGCGAAGTGGTGCAGGCAACCATAAGGAAGGCCATGCAAATCGCAATGACAATCAAAATACTTTTTTTCATAATAAAATTCCTTTCTTATTCGCACCGGAAGGCGCGTTTTTAAATATGATTTCCTGCGCATCCCCCAGGCATGGCGACAAGGACTTTGGACAGGTCCATGCAATCGCATTTCCTTAAGTCCCGCGACTTCTTGAGGGCCCCATAAAAAAGAATCCGGCAAACTGCCGGCGTCTTTGCGCAAAGCGTTATATTTTTATAAATATAACGCTTTTATTATGATACAACACTTTACAATACTTTGCAATACTAAGAAAATCCTTTTTTCCTATTGTTCCGATAAATCTTTTCTGATCTGCCTTGCGGTTCTGGAGACGGCAATGCCGCCCCGCGCCGTTTCGCGAAGCGCAGTGGGCATGGAACATCCCACTTCTTTCATTGCGCGAACCACTTCGTCAAAAGGAATCACACTTTTTATGCCCGCACAAGCCATATCTGCCGCTGCAATCGCACCGGCCACCCCTACCGCATTTCTCTTGGAGCAGGGGACTTCGACCAATCCTGCCACCGGATCGCATACCAGGCCCATTAAATTTTTCAATGCGATCGCGGCCGCATCAAAACAGGCTGCTACATCGCCCCCCGACAGTTCGGTAAGCGCGGCAGCCGCCATTGCCGAAGCCGCCCCGACCTCCGCCTGACAGCCGCCTTCCGCGCCGCTGATTGAAGCATTATCCGCAATAATGATTCCGATTGCAGATGCGCTAAAAAGGCCGCTTATAAGCTGCTCTTCAGTATACCCAAGCACCTCGCCCGCAGCAATCAGGCAGCCGGGTACCACCCCGCTCGCACCGGCAGTCGGGCAGGCGACGATTCTTTTCATACGTGCGTTTTCTTCCGTTATGGCCAGCGCGTAGGCAACCGCCCGTCCCATGACCGGACCGCCGATTGCCCGTCCGCTTTCCAAATAACCCGCCATCCTTGCTGCATTTTTGCCGATAAGCCCTCCGATAGAAGGTTTTTGGGAAAGAACACCGTTTTGGATATTACTGCGCATGACATTTAACGATTCTTTCATCTTCTGACGTACTTTATCCGGTTTTGTCTCATCACGTTCGGCTTCATGCAACAGTGCTATTTCGGAAATTTTAAGGCCTTTCTGTTCGGCTAAAACGGTTACATCCGCCTGCGAGGCATACTGATACTGATACATGTTAAAACCCCTAGTATAATTTTTGAATATAGATTGCCCGCATGTCGGGCAATGCGCTTATCTCACGCAAAGCGTCTGCGCCTACTTCTTCGTCAGTTTCCAATATCATATACGCGCGCCCGTGCTTGCCCTGCCGGTATAAATTCATACTGGCAATATTAATGTGCTGTCCGGCCAGTATGCCCGCTACGCCCATCACGGCGCCGGCCCGGTCCAAATGATCCACAATGAGCGTATTGTATTTCATACTGATCTGCAAAAATGTGGAGTCAATCTGATCAATCATAATATTTCCGCCGCCAATAGATGCGCCCCGTATACTCATAAGCAGGCCGTCTGCTCCGGTCAGCTCGAAAAGGACCATATTGGCGCTGGCCGGCGTCTCATCTTCTATTTCAAAACGGTACGCAAGTCCCTCTTTTTTTGCCAGAAAAAACGCATCCACCAGCCTTTCGTCATCCGGCGCAATCCCGATAAGTCCCCCGACCAATGCTTTGTCCGTTCCATGGCCCGGCAGCGTTTCGGCAAAAGAGCCATATACATGGATCACCGCGCAGGCAATTCTGCGCCCCAGTATTGCGCGCGCAGCGCCCGCCAGCCTGCATGCGCCCGCCGTATGCGAACTTGAAGGGCCTATAATAATCGGACCGGTAATGTCAAAAACGCTATAGCTTTCCCGCATCTTGATCCCTCTTTATCTTCAATCGTTAAAAGGGCTTTTTTCTTCTTAAAAAGCGCTTTTTACTATCATATTCTTTTTGAGCTCCTTCGTCAATCCACCCGGTTTATAATCTTCTTTTATATAAGATTGCCACTCCGCACTTTTCTGCAAACAAAAAAGGGAAGAGCGGCTTCTTCCCTTTTTTGCAGTATCCAAAAGCCTCCGCATGCGGGGCAAAAGGACCAATCAGTTATTTGAATTTTACTTGAAAGCAAAAAGATTTTGACGGAGAGATCCGAACGAACCTTACACCGGCATTATCCGCCCATCCGGGCGAGCCAAAGCACCGTCAGACCGTAAATCATGCCGAACCACATGGCCCCCGTCAGCCACCAGGCAATGCTGAATTCCCTGATTTTATATTTCTTTTTATGCATGATTTCTTCCTCCGTTTCATTTTTTATATTCTGTTGCATTTTTGGGAATTAAGGGGCAAAAAAATTTCTTTTTGATCCAAATTCCCTGTATTTTTTGTCTTTTCCCTTCAAATTCCCCATAAAACAGCTTCTATCCGGTAGCTTCTTCACTGCGTAAACACAGCCGTCTCTAATGGAACCTTCTTCTTCCCGTTGCATTTTTGGGATTATCTGTAGCATACTCCTTTCTTTGTCTTTTGTCAACCCATTTATGCAACTTTTTTTAATTTTTTTGTTGCATTTTTAAATCATTGATGTATACTGTAACCAAAGCAATCAGAATCTATCCTAAGCAAAGGCGGCATTCAATATGGAAAACGATTTTAAAGAAATTATCCGGCGTATACATGACCGTCGTTTGGAGCTTGATCTCAGCTACCAGGATCTTGCGGATAAGACGGGCATGAGCAAATCTACTCTTCAGCGCTATGAAACGGGATTCATCAAAAATATTCCTCTCTCCAAGGTAGAGGCACTGGCCAAAGCGCTTCACGTATCCCCCGAATACCTCATGGGCTGGGAAGAAAAAAGCGACTCTCCCATCATGGATGAAGAAACACTGCAAATGATGAGCGAAGCCTTTTCCCGTCCGGAAATGCGGGCCTTGTTCTCGGTCAGCCGAAACGCAACAAAAGAAGATATTGAAAAATCCATCAAAGTCATAGAGATGTTCAAGGGAACCGGCGGCGATGAATGATATTTTTATCCGTCTGACACAATTTCCGGACCGCGTCAAAGCCATGACGGTTGTGGACGAAAATTCAGACTACAATATTTATATCAACAGCACCCTGTCGCAGGACGAAATGAAAAAAGCATATCTCCATGAACTTCAGCATATTGAAAAAAAGCATTTTGATAAAGAAATTTCGGTTGCACAGGCTGAAGGTGAAATTGAAGATTGATTGTATTCAGCCCGTTTTTAAAAATGCAAGAATCGTTTTTCAGCAATCCCGCATATCATACACGTGTTTTCCTTCTTCATAACCACGAATCGCTTTCATCACCATCGTCTTGACCTTTTTAGCATAAAATGATACTATCGAGTTAGCAATAGCAAACCGGATGAAACGCCTCTCCCGAAGCAGGGTTTATTGACTTTTAAAAAAGCTTTCTTCTGCTGTCGCCTGGAATCATCCCTGCATATCCTTCCCACAAATAAAGCAAAAAGATAGGAGGAAATGTTTTGAAACCGAACTATAAAAATTGGATGCCTAAGGGAATGATTATTGCCTTTATAACGGTCAGCGGGCTTTTGCTCACGGGCATTATTGTTGTTGGCTTTGCGACCCCGATCGCCAGTAACACGCCTAAAATTATACTGCTCATTATTTTAGGCGTTACTCTGATTGCTTTTTCAGCCCTATCTGTCTGGAGCATCAAGGCATACCTCGCATTTTCTTATGATGGCACAAGACAACTTTCCAAACAGATCATCGAAGGCATTGCAGAATACATATCCGTTCCCAAAGGAGGCAAAATACTGGATGTAGGCTGCGGAAGCGGCGCTTTAGCAATTGCCTGTGCCAAAAAAAATCCATTTGCAACGGCAGTAGGTATTGACCGCTGGGGCAAAGAATACGCTTCTTTCAGCAAACAGCTTTGTGAAAACAACGCAAAGGCCGAAAATACAAAAAACACACTATTTCAATGCGGTAACGCTCTAGAACTTGCGTTTCCAAGCGAAAGCTTCGACGCTGTTACCAGCAATTACGTATACCATAATATTCCCGGCAAAAACAAACAGGATCTTCTTCTTGAAACGCTGCGTGTATTGAAAAAAGGCGGCATGTTTGCCTTGCACGACCTTATGACGCCACACAGGTACGGCGACATGAACGCTTTTGTCAGCAAACTGAAACAACAGAACTACCAGAAGGTGAAATTAATCGACACTACACAAGACGTTTTTATGAATCCAAAAGAAGCAAAAACATTGCATCTTGAAGGTTCAACGCTCCTATATGGCATCAAATAAGCCCTCAAAAACGCAATCGAGCTGTCGACTGCCCCAAAACATATCCCAAATGCCCTCATTGACGCCTGGAAAATTTTACTTTTCGGGAATCCCACATTAAAAAAGGCCGCATACGCAGCCGTTCCGGACAAAAAATTATAACGCCGATTACAAAAGCATATCAACAATTATTCTTTTTCATCAAAATATGCCAAAATCCCCTCATAAATGCCTTCGGCCATGGTCGTCTGAAAATCTTCGTCGGTAATCAGCCAATCTTCATCCGGATTGGACATATGCCCCATTTCAATGTTTACAACAGGGCGTTCACACCAGTTAAAGCCGGTCTGATCACTGCGGACCTGCGTGCTCATCTGCCGGATTCCCGTTACTTCCGTATAATTTTCAATAATCAGTTCGGCCGCACGCTGAACCTCATCTTCAAACGGATTGCTTTCCGGAATCAGCATAAAAGCACCGCGGATACTTTCGTCGTCCAGTCCGTTACAGTGCAACCGTATCCCCAGATCTACCCCGGCGTCGTTAAAAATCTCTGCACGCTCGCGGTTGGAAATATCTACATCCGCGCTTGTGCGCGTCATAATGACCGTCGCGCCCGCCTCCTCGAGCATATCCCGCAATTTAAGGCCGACGTTCAGATTTACCACATGTTCGTCTATCCCGGAAGCAATCCCGGCCGTACCCGAAGAAACCTTCATTTTTGTTTCGCTGCTTCCCGGCGCAACCGGCTCCTGGTCTGAATTCTGCTGTGCTTGATGCCCGGGGTCAATCCCGATTACGACGCCCTCCAGCAGACCGGGCTCCGGTGTCGGAGAAGGCGTTGGCGCTTCGGTAGGCTCAGGGGTTGGCGTAGGCGTTGGCGTGGGGGTTGCGGTGGGATTGGGAGAAGATGCAGCCGCCACTGACGGCTGCGCCGTTTCTGCCGCCACAGAGGGAATGCCGGATTCAGTCTCGGCATCTTTGTCCGCCTCTTTATTTGCGCCCATACATATAAACAAAATGATCAGGCAAGCGGCCGCCACTGCCACAGTTATTATTAATTTGCGCGCCGGCCGGCGCCGCCTGTATCTTCTTTTTTTCACTCTTTTGCCTTTCGTGAGCCGATTGGGACGTCAACTGTTTTGTAGACAATTTGCTAAGCTACAGCCGCCAACCTTTTTGTTTTCAATGATCTGAGATATTCATTTGGGGACATATAGCCCAATTTCTTTTGGATTCTCTTCACATTGTAAAAGCAATATATGTACTCAAACACCGCCGCCCGTACAGACTCTTTTGTCTCGTAATGCATCCAGTGTATCAGTTCTTTTTTCATAGTCGCAAAAAAGCTCTCAGACCATGCATTATCACCCGGCATCCCCACACGCGAGAAGCTTTGACGCAACCCGTACTGCCGCAACAATTCCATCACAGCTTTTGATGTGTACTGGCTGCCTCTGTCGCTGTGAAAGATGCAGCCTTTATGTATCTCATGCCGGGCAAGCATTGCCACTATCGCATTCAAAACTAGTTCCTTTGTCATTCGGTCTGCCATATGGTCTCCGAGCACTTCGCCGGTCACTATATCCCTGATCACACAGTGGTACATAAATCCTTCGCCGGTTCTCAGGTATGTTATATCGCTTGTCAGCCCCATTCGCGGCACGATCGGAAATTCATGGTTTCTTAGTATATTCATATACCCATCGCCGCGCGCTTTTTTGCTATTTGTTAGGCTCTTGGTTTTATGCCTGGTATGGCAAGAACTCAGATTCATGTCAGCCATGTACTTGGCACATTTCTTGCGTCCGAGCCGCTCACCTTCCCTGCGCAGTTCCGCAGTGATCCTATCCGGCCCATATGTACTTCGGCTTTCTTCAAACTTTTCTTTTATTCTTTTTTTTAGCCGTGTTTCCTTTTTCTCAATGGTTTCCCGTTTTCCGAGCCAGGCGTAATATCCGGTTCGATCAATCTTTAGCATTTGGGCCCACTTCGCCACAGAATATTCGGGATTACTCTGTATAAATCCGTATTTTATTTTTGGTGGCTCGCGAAGTAGGCCGCTGCTTTTTTTAACATATCCCGCTCCATTTTCACTTCGGCAAGTTGCCTTTGGAGGTCTCTGTTTTCTTCTTCCAGCGTAGCGTCCTTAGTCTTATCGCCATCGGCTGTATATCTCCGCCGCCAGTTGTACAGCATATTTTCATGAATACCCAAATCCGTTGCGATCTCTTTCACAGATTTCGGGCTTGCATAGGATAGCTTGACCGCATTTTTCTTGAAGTCCTCATCATACTGCTTCCTCATTTTTCCCATTTTCCGCCTCCGATTTCCGAGCTTTTTCCCGCTCTTTCCATCTTAGCAGATTGTCTATTATTTTAACATGCTCCC
>JAVBVZ010000032.1:0-4533 GCA_036679405.1 Christensenellaceae bacterium | reverse complement strand
TTAAATTCTTTACTGTAAGTGCGGTTTGTTCCTCCTTTGGGTCGTCCCATTTTTTCTTCCTCCATAAAAAATGATAGTGGACTTTTTTCTGTCCACTATCATTATACCAGTTCATACAGTGCGGGGGTTTTTCATCTGATATTGCTTGTTTACGAGTCTTTTTGCTGTTGCTTGACGTTCTGCGGCAATACGGTTGCGACTTTGGATTTTGCAAAGGTATAAAAGCGCATAACCACAAAGGTTAACGGAACGCCTGCGATCACGGTGAGGACGTATACCAAAAAACGCGCTTCACCGAATGCGGAGATCAGCACGCCGGCCAGCAGGAACTGGATCACAAAACTGGGCAGATAGGCTATGCTGAAGCGGAAAAATTTTTTTATGCTGTAGGTTTCTTTAAATGTAAGCTTGGTATTCAGCAGGTAGGATACCGTTAAAAAAATGATGTATCCTATACCAAACGCAAGCATGGGTTGCAGGAAAAGAGAAAACAAATAAGCGCTGACTACTCCGAGCAGCGTATTGATGCCACCGATCATTGCGTACATCAGAAATTCCCGCACAAAAAACATACGTTTAAATGATTTTTTATGGCGGATAAATACTTCGCCTGAAGGGACGATCACCTTCTGGGAGAGAGAAATGATAGAATCATCTATTGTGTGGCCGTAATAGTAGGTTTCTATTTCCGGATCTTTTTCATGCGCCAACAGCAGTTCCGCTTTGCTGTTGTAGTCTTTGTTATCGTCCGTGAGAGCGATCACCCGGTGGCCTTCACAGACCGGGGCAATAATATCATAAGGCAGGATGCTGATAATGGTAGCGTCTTTTGGAATAGGACGCAGGTTTTTTTTGTGCTTCTCCCAGAATTCCTTTATGAATTCCCGGCGCTCTTTATGAGCGCAAAGACAGTCAAACATGGTCATAGACAATCTTGATTTGCCTCTTTTACCAAGTATGAATAAAAAATGTGCTTTGACCATCTTTCCGACGTGCTTGATCAATTTCCTGTTTTGTTTTAGGGACATCAAGTAGAAATCTTTTACAAGATTCCCCTGATATATATATCCCCCGAAATCACACAAAATCATATGAAGATAATAGCAGACCGGGGGGTAAAATGCAATGCCATCTTAACAAAATGTAAATATATGTAAAAAACAGCAAGGGCGCTGCTTTGCTCTTGCGGCGTGGCAGAAAAACAAAAATTGCATTGGAGCGGCGGTTTCATGTATAATACTTTTATAGACTTTAAGGGGGGATCTAAGCGATGGATCACGTTTTAAATATGGCAAAAGCGGCAAAAGCAGCTTCCTGGCAGCTGGCAAAGCTGGGCACCCAGAAAAAAAACGCTATTTTACATGCAATGGGGGACGGCATACTGGCAGCCGGGGATGAAATTATAAAGGCCAACGGTACGGATGTGGAAAATGCGCGCAAAGCCGGACGGACGGAAGCTATTATTGACAGGCTCTCCTTAAACGAAAAGCGTGTAGCCGCAATGGCGCAGGCGTTTTACGACATTAAAAAATTGCCTGATCCTATTGGAGAGACTATAGAAGGATTTAAGCGCCCAAATGGGCTGAACATAAAAAAAAGGCGGGTGCCGCTTGGGGTGATCGGCATTATTTATGAGGCGCGTCCCAATGTGACGGCCGACGCAATGGCGCTTTGCCTTAAGACATCCAATACGGTTGTTCTGCGGGGCGGGAGCGAAGCCATCCATTCCAATACGGCTATTGTGAAGGCGGCGGTAGTTGCGGGAGAAGCGGCAGGGCTTCCCAAAGGCAGCGCGGTGCTCATAGAAGATACGTCCCGGGAGGCCGCAGCTTATATGATGGGCCTTAATGGCATTATAGACGTGCTTATCCCGCGGGGCGGCGCGGGGCTTATACAGAGTGTGGTAAAGAATGCGACCATTCCGGTGATAGAGACGGGAACCGGAAACTGCCATATCTATATGGATAAGACGGGAGACATAAAAATGGGGGTAGATATTATTGTGAATGCCAAGACCTCCCGTCCTTCGGTATGCAATGCGGCGGAGACGCTGCTGGTGCATAAAGATGTTGCAGACGTGTTTTTACCTGCGGCATTTGCGGCCCTGAAAGAAAAAAACGTGGAACTCAGGGGAGATGAAATATGCCGGAAATACGGCGCAAAACCTGCGACGGACGAAGACTACTACACAGAATTTTTGGACTATATCCTTGCGGTGAAAGTGGTGGACGATCTGGAATCAGCGATCGGCCACATTAATAAATACGGCACCAAGCATTCCGAAGCGATCGTGACGAGCGATTACAATGCGGCAAAAAAATTTCAGGATGAGGTAGACGCGGCGGCGGTATATGTAAACGCTTCCACCCGCTGGACGGACGGGTTTGAGTTTGGCTTTGGCGCCGAAATCGGCATATCGACCCAGAAACTCCACGCCCGCGGGCCTATGGGCCTCAAAGAGCTTACGACGATCAAGTATGTGATAGACGGAGACGGGCAGATACGGTAAGAAAATATGAAGAGGCAAGTTTGAAAAGGCTTGCCTTTTTCTTTTTTGTTTAGGAGGCGGAAACAAAAAGAACAGAATGAATATCATCTGTCTTGGCGTGCAAAACATGAAGCGTTCGGTAAAATTTTATCGCGACGGGCTTGGGTTTCGAACGAAAGAAACGGGAGAAGATCCGGATATCGTATTTTTTAGCAATAACGGCACAAAATTGAGCCTTTATCCGCTTAAAAAATTAGCGCAGGATATCAATGAAGCCGATCCGCCTAGAACAGGCAAAGGATTTGCAGGTATTACGCTGGCGTATAACGCAAAAAACAAGGAAGAGGTTCATGAAATCGTTGAAACGGCAAGAAAGGCCGGGGCTGCTATCTTAAAAGAGCCGCAGGATACTTTTTGGGGCGGACACCACGCCTATTTTGCGGATTTGGACGGGTATTGCTGGGAAGTCGCATGGGGGCCCATGTTTACTTTTGATGAAAACGATATGCTGGTCATATAACGAAAATTTTGCAGCCGGTAAAACTTTAAACGTTTACAACAATCAAGCATATGTCGGGTGTAAACGGCAGACACTCTAAACTGAATAGGATTCATGCAAGCCCTGCAATTTTTTGCAGGGCTTACTGTTTTGTTTTTTTAAGAAAGGTGCTATAAAAAACAGGCAGTAATTTTAATGGCGGCTTGTATTTAATGTAAAAATATGCTTATATTATGATGAAATTACAATTAAGCCGAACGTTTTCCAATCAATTCTTATACAACATGTCTATCCTGTTCATCCTGAAAGAAGGGATTATGCAATGTTTGAAAAATTAAGCCGTGGAGAGGTCTTTGAGGCGGTCGACATGCTGATCGATACCATGGGTGTCAAGGAAACGGTCCCTTTTTCCGCCTTTAAAGGCTATCTCAAAAAAAAAGATAAAAAGGGCTGTATTGAGAAAATAGCAATCTTGCTGGATCTTCCGGTATGTATCAATATATCGGTCGCTTCCAAGGATTACCGGCAGGAAAATGCGAAAAAATTCACTTCCAGTTCCATGGCGCAGACAGATGAAAAACACCACGGCAAAGAAAGTATCATCGCACAAGTCATGATTCCACAGTATCTGCCCATGTGGGGGACTCCCGGCCTGTACGGTTATGAAATAGAAGTGCTGGTCAGCGAAAACTGCATGGAGAGGCCGGATACTTTTGTAACGATTATGGCGCATGAACTCTCCCATATTTTGCTGGCGGCTATCCGGTCTCCGTATAAGGACAGCGAATTTCATACAGACTTGGTTCCTATCCTTTTTGGGTTCGGCGAATTTGTCCGCCGGGGAAGGAAGATATCTTATGTAACTACCAGCGGCAATGAATCCACCACGCATACAATTACGTACGGGTATCTGTCTGATGAGATATTCGGCCAGGCGTATACCCGTATAAAAGAGTTTCTGGGTAATGCGCGGCACAAGAAAAGGCGCCTGGAAAAGATGACTGCCCGTGCGGAACATATTCTGAATGAAACCGTACGCCAGACGGTAATATTAGAAGACTGCTTTGCAAAAATCAGCACCAGCCAACCCCGGAAGATGAAAACAGAGCATGCGCGAAGATTGGTAGAGCTTCATGGACAGGACTTTGAGGGAGAACTGAATGCCTGTTTTGCCGGCGCAAAGAGAAAACTTGAGGATACGACTACATTTATTCAGGGCCTGGGCAGGTATACCAAGCAGGCGGTGGAGGAGCTGGATGTAAAAACAAAGTTATTGGACGGACTGTCCAAAGAACTTGAAAGCAAGACAGAGACGATCGTAAAGGATTCTAGAATAATGAAAAAATATATTAAAAAACAAGTTTTGGCACATTGATGGGTTTAAAAAACGGGTGGTGATCAGGCGTATCGTTTATGGGGATGCGAAGGCCGGGCAAGGGACGTCAACTGTTTTGTAGACAATTTGCTAAGCTACAGCCGCCAACCTTTTTGTTTTCAATGATCTGAGATATTCATTTGGGGACATATAGCCCAATTTCTTTTGGAT
>JAVBVZ010000031.1:0-146652 GCA_036679405.1 Christensenellaceae bacterium | reverse complement strand
TTAAATTCTTTACTGTAAGTGCGGTTTGTTCCTCCTTTGGGTCGTCCCATTTTTTCTTCCTCCATAAAAAATGATAGTGGACTTTTTTCTGTCCACTATCATTATACCAGTTCATTAAAGCGGCTTTTTGTTTTATCCTTACTTACAGGTTTTTCATAAAGCTGGCGTACTGCGCAAACGCAATGCCCGGCTCTTCCAAGTTCAGATTCCATCGTTTGACCCACTCCAGGCAAAAACTGCCCTCATAACCGGTTTTTAAAAGCGCATCCACGCACTTTCCTATGGGAATGTCCCCATAGCCCATCATGGTATAGCGAACTTCTTCGCCTTCCATTTTGGAATCTTTCACATGCACGTGCCGGATCCGGCGGCCCAGCGTGGCCACCGTCTGCTCGGGCGTTTCACCAAAAAAGCGGTACGGATGGTGGATGTCCCAAATGACGCCCACATTATCGCCCGCCTGCTCCACCAGAGCCAGGGCGCGCTTTGAATCTGCAAAATAGCCGTTTGTTTCTATCAACACTTCCACACCGTGCTCCGCGGCATAAGACGCGACTTTTTTAAGGTTTGCAAGCGTCAGCGCTTCGTCTACCGCCCGGTCGCTCTGCGGGCCGAAATCCGCCAGCACGCGCACATACCGGACGCCCATGTCTTTGGCGGTGTCCACATACGCGGTCGCCTGGTAAATGGTGTCCTGCGTATAGTCCGGCAGGTTCATATAACACGCCGAGGTCAGGCATACGATCTCAAGGCCTTTATCCGCCAGCAGTTTTTGGGTTGCGGGCGCCCTGTCCGGCGAAAACTGCGGGATCCTGGGCACGTCCATCACATTTTGGACGCCGCGGATCTCAATGCCGTCGTACCCTAAATCTTTGGCGGTGGAAACGATTTCCGAAAAACTCCATTCCGGACAACCCAAAGTGGAAAAACTAAGCTTCATGATATCCCCCTTAAGTAGTTCTCTTTGTATAAGTGTACCATCCTTCGGTCAGTTTGAAAACGTTTTTTCAAATTCGGCAAGCGCCTGATCAAAGGCCTGCATGCACGAGCGCACCGGGCCTCCTTCCGCAAGATCGACATTCGCAATTTTGAGCTCGGCCAGCGGATAATCGCTGCCGCCGGTAGACAAAAACCGCTTATATGCGCTCTCGTCCCCCGTTTGCAGGATGCTTTGGGCAATCTGCACCGCCGCCGAAAATCCGGTGGCGTATTTATACACGTAAAAAGCGTTATAAAAATGCGGGATGCGGGCCCATTCAAAGGCAATGGTGTCGTCCGCTTCCATGCCGGGGCCGTAATAAGCACTATTGAGGCCGCCGTATACCTCGCACAGGCTCTCGGGCGTGAGCGGCCTGCCGCCCGCCGCCATTTCATGCGTGATCTTCTCAAACTCCGCAAACATGGTCTGCCGGACCACGGTGGTCCGAAACTGGTCCAGGTAATGGTTCAGGATATATTTTTTGGTCTCCCCGGACGTTGTCCGAAGCAGGTGATGCGTCAGCAATATCTCGTTCACAGTGGAAGCGACCTCAGCCACAAAAATGGTATAGCTGCTGGTGGGATAGGGCTGCGCCGCATTGGAATAATACGAGTGCATGGCATGCCCAAGTTCGTGTGCAATGGTAAATACGCTGTCCAGATCCCCCCGGTGGTTTAAGAGGACGTAAGGATGCACCCCGAAAACGCCCCAGGAATAAGCGCCGCTGGTTTTTCCCCTGTTTTCAAGTACGTCGATCCACCCTTCGGAAAACGCACGGTCCAGCAACTGTGCATAATCTTTGCCCAGGGGCGCAAGGCCTTCTTTGACCATGCCGCGCGCCTGCTCATAGCTGTATTCGTTTTTCAGCTCGGGCACCAGGGGTGCGTAAATATCGTACATGCAGATCTCGGGAAGACCTAAAAGCCCTTTTTTAAGATCCACATACCGGTGCAGGACGGAAAGGTTTTCCCGTACCGTGCCGATCAGGTTTTCATACAGGGAAAGGGGCACGTCGTCTCCGAAAAGCGCTTTTTGAAGCGCGCTTTCATAGCCGCGCGCCTGCGCGTAAAAAATGTCTTTTTTCACGCTGGCGGAATAGGCCGCCGCAATGGTATTGATATTCTTTTTATATACGCCGTAATAGGTTTCGTACGCTTTTTTACGCACGGTGCGGTCGTTGTTTTGCATGAACACAATATAGGAACCGTGCGTCAGAGGCTGGCCGTCCACATCATCAAAAGTCATGTCCGCGTTGTTGAGCATGGTGAAAATATCATGGGCGCCGTTTGCAAAATCGGCCGCCTGCGCCAGCAGGCGCTCTTCACTTTCGCCCAGGACATGCTGCTTTTGGCGCAGCAGGTCGCGGATCATAAAACGGTAGTCTTTTAGGCCTTCATAGTTTTCCGCCCATCCGCGCAGCGTATCTTCTTCCATTGCGATCAGCTTGGGGCTGACAAACGCGAGCGCCGCCGAAAGGCGTACCGAAAGGCCCATGGCCCGGTCGGTCATGGCCTGGTATTTTCCGTTTGCGTTGTCTTCGTCCCGGCGCATGCGCGCATACACAAACAGCCGCTCCGCCATGAGGGATATTTTATCTATTTTCCGAAGGGAGTCCGCCAGGCTTTCTTCATCTCGGACGAGATTTTTTTCGATCTCTGCGGTTTCCCCGGACATTGCCTCCAGCGCTTTAAATTCTTCTTCCCATGCGTCGTCGGAAGGAAAAATGTCTTCCAGCTTCCATTTATATTTTGGGTCTACCTGTTTTCTTTCCATGAGGCGTCAAAGCTCCTTAATTTCTTTGTGCGTGCAGCGGCGCGGGCATACGTCCGCCCCGCGCAATGAATGCGGCGGGCGAAAATTTGTTATACGGCATGATGGGCGCGCTGCCCAGCAGGCCGCCAAAATGAACTTCCTGGCCCACATCCATCCCCGGAACGGGGATCACCCGCACTGCGGTGGTTTTTGTGTTGACCACGCCGATGGCGGCTTCATCCGCAATAATGGCGGACAAGACCTCCGCAGGCGTATCGCCGGGTAGGGCGATCATATCCAGCCCGACCGAACATACGCAGGTCATGGCTTCCAGCTTTTCAATGGAGAGCGCGCCTGCGCGGACCGCGTCGATCATTCCGGCGTCTTCGCTTACCGGGATAAACGCACCCGAAAGCCCGCCCACATGGGAGGACGCCATGATCCCGCCTTTTTTGACCGCATCGTTCAAAAGAGCCAGCGCCGCGGTCGTCCCGTGGGCGCCGCAGGATTCAAGGCCCATTTCTTCCAGGATGTGCGCAACGCTGTCCCCCATGGCCGGTGTCGGCGCCAGGGAAAGGTCTACGATACCAAAAGAAACCCCCAGCCGGCGGCTGGCTTCGCGGGCGACCAGTTCTCCCATACGGGTGATTCGAAACGCCGTGCGTTTAATGGTTTCCGCCACTTCGTCGATGGGACGGCCTTTTTTATCTTCCAGCGCCACTTTGACCACGCCCGGGCCGGAAACGCCCACGTTGATCACGCATTCGCCTTCGCCCGTTCCGTGGAAAGCGCCGGCCATAAAGGGGTTGTCTTCCACTGCGTTTGCAAAAACAACCAGTTTGGCCGCGCCGATCCCGCTTTCCGTTCCCGCCGCCGTTTCTTTGATGATGCGCCCCATCTGTGCGACCGCATCCATATTGATGCCCGCGCGGGTAGTGGCCACATTCACGCTGGAACAGACAATTTTGGTGGCGGCAAGCGCCTCGGGAATACTTTTAAGAAAATCCTGCTCGGCCGGCGTAATGCCTTTATGCACAAAAGCGGAATATCCGCCGATAAAATCCACGCCCACTTCCGCGGCCGCCTCGTCCATTGCGCGGGCCACCTTTACGCTCTGCCCGCAGGACTGGGTGATCAGCGAGACGGGCGTAACCGAAATACGCTTGTTCACAATGGGGATGCCGAACTCTTTTTCAATGTCGCATCCTACCGAAACAAGATTGCGGGCTTTTTTAATGATCTTGTCCCGCACCCGGGACGCCGTTTTGTCCGCGTCGTCGCTGATGCAGTCCAGCAGGGATATCCCCATGGTGACGGTGCGGATATCAAGATGCTGGGAGGTGATCATTTCTATTGTTTTAATGATATCTTTTTGATTCAGCATATGCATCACACCCTGTGCATGGAATTAAAAAGCTCTTCGCGCTGGAAGCGAATATCCATTTTAAGCTCTTCGGCGCAGGTGTCCAGCTTTTGTTTGACGCCGTCAAAAGAAAGGGTGGATTCACTCAGATCCACCAGCATGGTCATGGCAAAAAATTTATCTCTCAGTACCGTCTGACTGATGTCTAAAATATTGATATTTGCCGAAAACAGCACGTCCGATACCCGGGCAATGATCCCGGGCCGGTCCAGCCCGAGCACAGTTACGATCGCTCTCATAAGGAGCCTCCCCTCCCCGCGCGCATTCGTTTTGCGTCGCGGTATACATGGTATGAAAAGATGTATAAAAATATGCCCGCCAGCGAATAGACTGCAATTGCAAAAATAATGTAGACAATATCGCCGGACAGGTTGTTGACAAAAGCTATAAAATTATTGAACCGGGAGCTGTCCTGGCTCTTGAACAAAAACGGATAAAAATACGGCAGCTGCATCGCCAGTGCAAACCCTGCCGCAATACCGAAAGATGCAAGGATGGCTCCAAAGTTTTTAAGAAACCGCCATCCGTACATCACGCGGAAAGAAGACCCCAGCGCCTTTATGCAGCCTTTGTCTTCGTCTATCACGCCAAAGGGCACAAAAACCGTCCCCAGCAGCAGCGCAACCAGCCCGCCGGCCAGTATAAAGATCACCGGATAAAACCAGACCTCCACAATGACATGGGAAGACGCCATCAGCCCGGTCAGGCCGGCAAAACAAACATATGCATAAATGCCGAACGCCGCGTAATACACCGCGTAGGCGGACAGCATTTTTTTGTAATTGGCCCCCGTCCATCTGACGCCCTCGGCAAAAGTAACGTTTCTTCCTTCCATGGCTTCCGAGATGATACGGCCTGCCATTCCCATGGCAAAAGGCGCCGCAAAAACGCCGATTGCGCACATCATCACAACCATTTTTGCAATGGGAGCGATCAGCGAAGTCAGCATATAGGCGACCATGTACATAGCCAGCGCGTCAAACGCCTGCACGCTTTCATTGATCTTGGCTACATAAGAGGGCAGAAAGATAAACAGCGGGATTGCAAGAATGGTTATGAATATAACAAAAACCAAAAACAGTTTCCCAAAATTTTTTGCATAAATACCAAACGTCTTTGAATAAATGTTTGCAGCCTTTGCGCTTGACACGGTTGCGGTTTCAGGCGCCATCTTTTTTATTCCTCCTTATATAAAAGCCACTTGGGCGCAATATCTTTATATTCATAGGTGTCCAAATGTTCTATCGCCTGCCGGGGCGTCCCGGCCACCAGTATGGCAGCAAGGCAGGCCGAAGGCATAAAATGCTCCTTTGCCATCCTGCGCAGGATATCCAGGACCGGGTCAAAAAAGCCTTTTGTGTTAAGCAGAACAATGGCTTTTTTATGCAATCCCAAATTTTTTTGGGTCAGGACTTCAAAAAACTCTTCAAACGTGCCGGCGCCGCCGGGCAGAACAATAAACGCATCCGAGAGCGCTTCCATCATTTGCTTGCGCTCATGCATGGTCTCGGTCAGGATCATTTCGTCGCAGCCTTCCAGAAGCACGCCGGGCTCGTCCATAAATGCGGGGGCAATCCCGCGGACCGCCGTGCAGCCTCCGTCGCGCGCGCCCCGGGCCACCTGGCCCATCAGACCGGTTTTTCCTCCGCCGAACACCAGGCCATAGCCGTTTTGGGCCAGCGCAAGCCCCATAGTGTACGCATCATCCAGATATGCCTGGTCCAGGTTCCTTGACCCCGCTCCAAAAACGCAGATGGTTTCCATGGCCTCTCCTGACCGCCTACTCTTTGGGTCCAAAAATATGGGCCTTATATTTTTCAAGCACAAACAGGAGCGGCAGGCCCAAACCGAAACCGGTGACCGCTTCTCCAAGCCCCACCCAGCCGACCGAGGCCCAATAGGGGAGCCCCGCCATTACATACAGAACAAGCCCCACCACAAAAGCATTGATCAACACCGTGGGCAGCGGAACCAGCCACCTGATCTTAATTTTAGAAGCAACGGCCGCGGCCGCAAGGGTAGCTAAGCTTCCCGCAACGATATCCAAAACGCCAAAGCTGCTCCCCACCGCGTTCGCAATAAGGCAGCCAATAAAAAGCCCGGGAACCGCAGACACCGTAAAAAACGGAAGGATCATCAGCGCCTCGGCCACCCGGAACTGGATCTGCCCAAAGCTGATCGGCGCCAAAAAAATGGTCAGTGCGGCATACAGTGCCGCGATGATTCCTACCTCAGATACCCGCCTTGCAACTCCCGTCTTGTTCATGCTTTCTCCTTTTTGTTTTTTTATGCATACATCGTATTATTATAGCATATTATTGTAATTATATCCAAAATACTATATCATAAATCCGAAAGGAAATAAATAAATATGTTTGATTTTCACATCCATTCGGCCGTTTCTTTCGACGGCAACGACTCCATTGACAGCATTGCCGGCGTGGCGGCCGAATCCGGCCTCCTGGAGATCTGCTTTTGCGAGCATATAGAACCGGCGCACACCTATGATATCGACTGGGACGGATATGTTGATTTTGAAGAATACACCCGCCAGATCGAATCCGCCCGCGCTAAATATCCGCAGCTTAAAATATGTCAGGGGATTGAGGCGGGCCTGGACCTCTCTTCCATCCGGCCCATCGGGGAATACCTGCGCGCAAACCCGGTCGATTTTGTGATTGCCTCCCAGCATATGGTTGCGGGCGAGGACCCGTACTTTCCCACTTATTTTGAAGGCAAGACCAAAGAAGAGTCTGAAGCGCTTTACCTTAAATACCTGCTTGACTGCATCCGGCAGTTTGACGCATACAGCGTGGTGGGACACATCGGCTATGTGAGCCAGCACTCCCCCCACAACCGGCCCCTTTCCTATGCAGACTACCCGGACTTAATCGACGAGATATTAAAAACCGCTATCCACAGCGGAAAAGGCATAGAAGTCAACACGAACGGATATTACAAATACGGCGAGCCCATGCCCGCCCCGGCGATCATCCGCCGTTTCCTTGAACTGGGCGGCGAAATACTGACCATCGGTTCGGACGCGCACTACAAAAGCGTGGTCGGCGCCAAATATGCCGAAGTGGAAAGCCTGCTTGTTTCCCTGGGCGCCAGGTACGTCTGCACGTTTCACAAGATGCAGCCGGTTTTCCACAAAATTGAGGCGTAAGCCGCGCGCACCCCAAAAAGCAAATAAAAAAGCCCTTCCGGCCGGAAGGGCTTTTTTTGCATACGGTCTGTTTTTAAAACACCAGATGAAATACATACTGGTCTAAAAGCAGGAAGACGCCCAGCGCCGCAACATATATTGCAAATCCGTACAGTTTAGTCTTTTTAATAAGGGCCAGCATAAAACGCACCGCAAAGAACCCCGCAACCGCGGCCGCTATGGTGCCCACCGCAACCGCGGCCACCGATACGTCCCCCAGCCCCGTTTCCATAGCCGTTTTTCCGGAAGACAGCAGGGAGCCGAGTATGATGGGAACGGACATCAGAAAAGAAAACTTGGCCACACGGGTACGGTCCACGCCAAAGAAAAGGCCGCCCGCAATGGTCGAGCCCGAACGGGAGATGCCCGGGAAAATGGCAAGCGCCTGCATCAGCCCCATGGAAAGCGCGCTTTTTGCGCTTAAGGGTTTGGCCGTGTGGATCTTCTGTGCAATGAGCTCGGAAGCCGTCAGGATGCCCGCGGTGGCCAGAAAACAGAACCCCAGCAGGCTGCCGCTCTGAAAAATCCCTTCAAAATAATCGCTCCATAAATATCCGACGACCGCGGCCGGAATGGTAGCCAGGATAAGCATGCCCAGATGGTTTTTCACAGGATGGCGTATAATGCCGATGATCTCATGGATCAGCACGACCACCACCGCTACCAGCGTGCCGAAGTGCAGCATGGTGTCAAAAAAAATGGGGACATCCGAAAGCCCCATGATTTTCTGCAGGAGCACAAGATGCCCGGAGCTGGATACCGGCAGAAATTCGGTCAATCCCTGCACTACCCCCAGAATGATCGCCTCAAATATGCCCATAATGATATATCTCCTTATAAACGATACGCCGCAATGTAAATGGATAAATCAAGCAACTCATTATACCATTATTTACCCTGTTTGCAAACCCCGCCTTGATTCCTGAAATGTTAGGCTATATAATTGTATGGATAAAAAAAGAATAATCCGAAAGGAAAAGGATTTATATGAAATTAGGCGTCATCGGCCTTCCAAACGTAGGAAAAAGCACCCTGTTCAACGCGCTGACCCAGGCGGGCGCGCAATGCGCCAATTACCCGTTTTGCACCATTGAGCCAAACTTTGGCGTGGCTTCCGTCCCTGACGCGCGTCTCGACTATCTGGCGGAGATCTACCACCCTGAAAAATTCACCCCCGCAACCGTGGAATTTGTAGATATTGCAGGGCTGGTCAAGGGAGCGAGCCGCGGAGAAGGGCTGGGCAACAAATTTTTGTCCCATGTGCGGGAAGTAGACGCGCTGCTGCACGTGGTGCGCAGCTTTGAAAACGACAACATCACCCATGTGGACGGTGCCATGGACCCGGTGCGGGACGCGACCACCATTAATTACGAACTGATCTTTGCAGACATGGAAACCGTGGAAAAACGCATGGTGCGCGCCGAAAAAATGAAAAAAACCGGCGAGGCCCGCTATGCCAAGGAAGCCGAGACCTTAAAGCTGGTCCTCTCCCTTCTGGAAAAAGGCGTCTTCGCGCGCAGCATGGAGCTGGCCGAAGACCAGCGGGAAATAACGGACGGCCTCTTTTTGCTGACCGACAAACCCATGATTTACGCAGCCAACATAGCGGAGGAAGACGTGGGCAAAGAAAACCTTGCGGCCATAGGCCCTCTTCTTGACTACGCCGCAAAGCAGGGCGCGGAAGTCATGACCATATCCGCCAAAGTGGAAGAAGAGCTTTGCGCGCTGGACGAAGAAGAAAAAGAAATGTTTATTCAGGAGCTCGGGATCGGCGAATCCGGCCTTTCCCGCCTTATCAAAAAATCTTACTCCCTTTTGGGGCTGATCAGCTACCTCACCGCCGGGCCGAAGGAAGTGCGCGCATGGACCATCCAAAAAGGGACCAAAGCGCCGCAGGCCGCGGGCAAGATACACAGCGACTTTGAGCGCGGCTTCATCCGCGCAGAGGTCATTGCCTTTGACACCTTAAAGGAATTGGGCGGCGATATGACCGCCGCAAAAGAAAAAGGGCTTATCCGCCAGGAAGGCAAGGACTACGTGATCGCGGACGGCGACGTTGTGCTGTTCCGCTTTAACGTTTGATTGGTTTTAAAAAAAGGCTTGCCTTTCGGCAAGCCTTTTTTATATGTTTTGACGAACATAGCAGCGGCCTCAGTCCCCGTTTTTTTCTGCGCGGGTCGCCGCCTCTGCCTCTTCTTGCGGGGCCGCTTCGGGCTGCGCCCGCCTGAAAAACGAGCTTGAAAGAAGGAAAACGCCGTACAGCATGGCGGCTGCGCCGGTCAGTTCGGCCGGAATGCCGAGATTCAGCCAGACCACGTCCGCCACCACGCCCACCGCGGCAACCAGCAACAGCACGCCGACCAGGATATAGGCGCCCATGCCCGCCACTTTTTGTTTGCGGACCAGCGCGCTCTGCCGGAGGCGTATCCCCGCCAGCATAGCAAGCACTCCCGCCGCCATATAAAAGAAGAAGTCCATGTAATAAAGCGCGCTTATAAAGAACAGGATGCCAAGCAGCGCCTCAAAAACCGCGGCGGTGATCTCCAGCTTGTCGCCGCCCGAAAAAGACGGCCCGCTGGCCGGAACGGCAACCAGCACCAGCCGCACAAGGGCCGTTGCCGCCAGAACGCCGCCCGGGATGACGCCCAGGTCGGGAAGCGCAAGCATTTCCTCCAAAAGATAAAATGCGCCAAAGCAAATAAATACCGCGCCGGTGATCCATCCCAATATAACTTTTGCTTTTGCAGGTCCCCTCATTTGCATTCCTCCGTTTTTTTATTGCCCTAAAGGCTGTTATTCCGTTTATTCGTTTGTATCTCCTTCGCCGGCAGAAGCGGTATCTTCCGTATCTTCCGTATCCTGGATATCTTCTTCATCGTCCACATAGCCTTCCGGCTTCATCATCTCACGCGCAATGGTGAACTTGGCGTCGCCTTCATCTTTGGGCGTATCCAGCATGACCAACACCATTTTCTCGTTTCCTTCGTCCAGGCCCAGCAGGACGATCCAGTTCATTTCCCGGATGCTCCCGTCGCTTTGGATAACCTGGCCCGTTCCGGTTTTGCCCACCATATTAACGCCGGTTAGGCGCGCGGGATACGCGGTGCCCGAATCCACCACCAGGTGCAGCGCCTGCATCAGGGTATCAATGGTGGAAGACTGCATGGTATCCTCTTTGAAAACCGTGCGCTCATTATGCCAGACTTCGGTATAATCGTCCCCCTGCTGCTGGTAGATGCCCTTAACAATGGTCGGGTTTAGCATGTCGCCGTCGTTCATCAGGGCGGTGTACATGGATGCCAGCTGAATAGGCGTGACCAGAAGTTCGCCCATGCCGTATCCCATATCGGCCAGGATTTTGATGTTCATTTCCGTGCCGTCATTCAAAAGATTGGAAGTGGTGATGGGCAGTTCAAAAGAGGGGACCTCCCCCATGCCGATCCTGTGCATATATTCCATAAAAGGCTCAATGCCCACCTGCATGGCCGCCCACGCATAAAAAATGTTGTCCGAAGATTTCATGGCGTTCATCATATTGAATTCGCCCAGCGTTTCGCTCACCCGCTTGATGGACGGGTAGAACCAATTATCCAGGTCGGGCATCCATTCGTTGTTCACGATATTCAAATCCGGAACGGTCTCGGGCGTGATTTTTCCGTTTTCCAGCGCGGGCACAATGGCAAACGGTTTAAAAGAGGACCCGGGCGGATACGCGCCCTGCGTTGCGCGGGAGTAAAGCGGCGTCTGCGCTTCCTCGGAGTTCAGATATTCCCAAAGCGCACTGTCCATGGGAAAGCTGAAGTTGTTCGGGTCAAAAGACGGATAAGAGACCATGGCCTCCACATCCCCCGTTTTATAATCCATCACGATCACCGCGCCGCTCTGGTCTTCCGTTACATTGGTGGCCAGCAGCGTATACGCTTTGTTCTGCACTTTGGAATCAAGCGTCAGCACAATGTCTTCCCCGTCCTGCGCCGGCTCCTCATACAAAACCTTTTTTTCATTGCCGAGAGAATCGCGCACATACAGCTTAAACCCGTCGGTGGGCCGGAGCTGGTCTTCATATACCGCTTCCAGGCCGGTCTTGCCGATCTTTGAATTTTCATTGATCCCTTCGTCCGCCATCTCTGCAATTTCATCTTCGCTGGGCGAACCCACATAGCCCACCACATGCGCGCAGTTGTCCTCCATGGGGTAATAGCGGATCGGCGTAAGAGAACTTTCGTCTATCCCCACGCCGGGAACAGCCAGCAGCGCGTCTTTTTGCTCCTGCGTGAGCGTATATTTGGGAAGCGCCTCTACGACTTCCAGGTCAAACCCGTTTTCTACGGCATTGTCGTATTTTTCCACCACATCCGCCGCGTCCATCCCCAATATGCCGGCCACCGTCTGCGACGCCGTGCCTATATCCGTGACTTTGGCAATTTCAAGGTAAACCGACTGCGCGTAGTCGTTTTCGGCAAGAAGTTCCTTGTTTGTATCAAATATTTCGCCGCGCTGCCCGTATTCGGTGGCAACGCGCACCGTGTCCCCCTCTTCCAAAAAGGGCAATATCAGAGCGGGCGTATAGACAACGGCGTATCCCTGCTGGCAGGGAATGATATCCGCCTCGTAATCATAAGAAAGGCTGCCCATCAGGCTGCTTTCAATTGTAAGGGTATATGTTAAGGTAAAGCTGTCTCCGTTTTCGGCGACGTTCCGGTCTCCAAGCTCCACGCCCGTGACCTTCATGGCGTCAAAAATATTGGTGTAGCGCTGCGCAAAGTCCTCTTCGCTGCCCATGCCTTCGCTGTTTTCATATAAATATCCGTACGCCGCGGCGTAATCCCCGCTTGCGACCGCCTGTGCAAAACCGTAACCGACCGTCGTTGCGCCGCCGCCCAGCAGAGGCGTGTCGCACGAGAGGGTCAGCGCCGCCATTGCGGCTACAATTATCAGGGAAATCATCTTCTTTATCATGCGCATATTATACCTCTTTCCCCCCTTTTTTGCAAAAGTTTTACCCCGTGCGTCCGGCCTCCTTTTTCCTCAATATGTTACAAATTTGTTACAATAATTGACTTCGCCGCGGTTTTGTTATATGATACTTTTACTTATAACAGGAGGTTGTTATGGCGATCAGAAGAAAACCCGGGAACGCCAAAAGGTCTTCCGGGAAAGGCAGGCACTCCCATTCCTATATGGACGGGATCCTCTACACTGCCAAAAAAAAATCTACAACGTATAACGACATCATTCCGGCAAGTGAACAAAAAAAGAATCCCAAAAAGGGCAATTTATTAGAAAAAATATTAGCTAAAAGATCTGCAAAATACGATGCCAAGCACGAGGAGCATCCCCAGAAACTGCATTACGGGCGGCACGAGCGGGCGCCCGAGCCGCCCAGGGAAGCCCCCGCAAAGCCCATGCACGTATCTATTTTTAAAGACAGATCCGTTATTTTGACGACTTTGGTCTGCATAGCCGTTGCGGCGGCCTCTTTGATCGCGATCCCGATCGCTTTTGCAAAGAGCGAGACAGAAGTGAACCTGCTGGATTCGGGCAGGACCTTTACGGCCGAGACCACCGCCAAAACAGTGGGCGAATTTTTAGAGCAGAACGATATTGAGATCGGCAGCGAGGACTATCTTGAAACCTCGGCCGACCTTCCTATTGAAGAAGGAATGGACATCATCATCCGCCGCGCAATGCCCTTAACCGTCAACATGGGCACCGATACGCGCGACATAGACATGATTGCGGGTACGGTTGCGGAAGCGCTGGACCTTGCGGGCGTGGATTTGGATGAAGACGACGAAGTATACCCATCCACGGACTCTTATGTCCGTCCGGGCATGTCCATAGATTATATAGCCGTGCAGGTGGAATACCAGACCAGCACCAAGTCTATCGGCTATCAGGAAGAGACCCGTGAAGACGACTCCATCTTAAAAGGCGATTCGGAAGTCGTGCAGTACGGCGAAGAAGGCGAAATGGAAACCCAGACCAAACAGGTCTATAAGAACGGCGTACTTTACTCTGAAGAAGTGGTCTCCGAAACCGTTACCAAAGACCCCATCAACGAAGTTGTGGCCATTGGCACCAAAGTGATCCGCGAAGAACCGGATGTAGACGAAGACGTCACCACTGTTGTCGATGTGGGCAACGGCGGCCCCAGTGCAGACCAGATCCGCGAGGTGCGCAATATGGAAGCCACCGCTTACTCGGGCGATACCATGACGGCCACCGGAAACTACCCGAGGGCCGCTTCGGGCAGCAGCTACGGAACCGTCGCTGCCGATCCCAATGTGCTGCCTTACGGCACCATGCTCTATATTCCCGGTTACGGATACGGACGTGTGGAAGACACCGGCGGATTCGTAAACTGGGCCGGCGGCTCCAACGTGATAGACCTTTATATGAGTTCGGAGGGCGCATGCAGCAACTGGGGACGGCGCTCCGTGACCGTGTACGTCTTAAAATAGGAGAGCAAAAGTGAATCCCGCATCCGGAAAAACAGCGCCCAGTCTTCTTTCTGAATACAACCTTGCCCCTTTAAAAAAGTTTGGGCAGAATTTTTTAATCGATCCGAACACCATAGAAAAAATAGCGGATTCGATGCGCCTTTCCAAAGAGGACTGCGTGTTTGAAGTGGGCCCGGGGCTGGGCGCCCTTACGCTGGCGCTGGCGCGCCGCGCAAAAAAAGTGGTCTGCGTAGAAATAGACCGCGGCCTGATCGGCGTGCTTCAGGACGTTTTAAACGGCGTATCCAATGTAACGGTCATAGAAGGCGACATTTTAAAAACAGATATCCGGCGCATTGCAAAAGAACATTTTGACGGCAGTTTTTCCGCCTGCGGAAATCTGCCGTATTATATTACCGCCCCGAGCATCTTAAAGCTTACGGAAAGCGGCGCCCGGGATGTGACCGTGATGGTTCAAAAAGAAGTGGCCGACCGCCTGTCCGCCGCGCCGGGCGGCAAAGACTACGGCGTGCTGACCGCTTCGCTCAGATATTATACGCAGCCAAAGACCCTTTTTACCGTCAGCAAAAACTGTTTTTATCCCTCACCCGATGTGGATTCCGCCATTGTGCGCATGGAGATAAGCGCGCCTCCGCTCCCCGTTTCACGGGAAATGTATGTGAAAGTCGTGCGCGCCGCTTTTGCCGCACGCCGCAAAACCATTTACAACAATCTGGCCGCAGCCTTCGGAAAAAAATCCCCGGCGGGCGACCCGGCGGGCGACCCGGCGGGCGAGGCGCTTTTTGCCTGCGGCATAAACCCTTCCCTGCGCGCCGAGGCTTTGTCCCCTGCAGACTTCCTGCATTTAGCCGAATTTTTTTTAAAAAATAAAAAATAATTTTTAAAAAGGCGTTTTTTTGGTTTACAAAAAGGCGCTGCGTACATCTTTTTTCTTCCCCGGTTTTTGGCGGCGGAATTTTTTTTTACAAATTTAAAAAAAATAAAGGGATAGAGGGTTAATATAGCGAATAGTTTAATATGGGGTAAGTTGCAACTAAATTATTATTTAGTTGATACAATATTTACAATCCAAAGGAGGCAACCACTATGTCAACAAAACAGTATTACAAATGGAGTGAAATCAAAAAAGGCCCTTTTTTCTCCACCATGCGGACCATCATTGAAACGCCTTTCTATGGCAACAATGTGTATCCCGTTGAGAGTTTAAAGGAAGCGTACAAACTGGCCTGCGACAGCCCGGGGACCGTAATCACCGACCTGCCGGTCTACCGCCCGGAGGAAACCGGCCTGCCTGCCGATGCAAAAGTGCTTTTGTTCAATGACGGCAATGTGCAGGGCCGCGCCGCGGCAGCCCGCTTTATTCTCGGCGGAACCGACTTCCACGGCAATCCCGTCACCGCCCAGCGCTTCAGCCCCATCATCCGGGAAGCCATTTACCAGACGCGCAACAAAAACTTATACCATGCGCAGGCATATATCGGCCTCGACAAAGAATTCATGGTAAAAGCGCACCTGTGCATTCCCGAAGGCGAAGAAAACGTCATGTATTCCTGGCTGTACAACTTCCAGTACCTGACCGAAGAGTACCATAAAATGTACAAAAATTCAGCCGTACTGGAAAACGAGCCTGATATCTATATTTTCTCCGACCCGCAGTGGTCACACCCCGATTTTCCGATGGGCGTTGCGTTTTTCGATCCGGAACACAACTGTGCGTGCCTGCTTGGAATGCGCTATTTCGGCGAACACAAAAAAGGCACGCTCACCATGGCCTGGGGCATTGCGAACCGCAACGGTTTCGTTTCCTGCCACGGCGGCCAGAAGCGTTACAACTTAAAAGACGGCAGCAAATTCGTGCTGGGTGTTTTCGGGCTTTCGGGCAGCGGAAAATCCACCATTACCCATGCGGCGCACGGCGGAAAATACGACATCACCGTGCTGCATGACGACGCTTTTGTCATCTCCCGCGACGACGCTTCTTCGGTAGCGCTTGAGCCCGCGTATTTTGACAAAACGCAGGATTACCCCATGGATTCGGCAGACAATAAATACCTGGTCACCATTCAGAACAACGGCGTGACCGTTGATGAAGAAGGGCACAAAGTGCTGGTAACCGAAGACATCCGCAACGGAAACGGCCGCGCCATGAAGAGCAAGCTTTGGAGCCCCAACCGTGTAGACGTTTTCCACGAACCGGCCAACGCCATCATCTGGCTGATGAAAGACCCCACCCTGCCGCCGGTTCTCAAGCTCAGCGACCCGATCCTTGCTTCTACGATGGGCGCGACCCTGGCCACCAAACGGACTTCGGCCGAACGGCTGGCGCCGGGGGTCGATCCGGACGCACTGGTGGTGGAACCGTACGCAAACCCCTTCCGCACCTATCCCCTTGCGCAGGATTACGAAGGCTTCCGCAAACTGTTTGCGGACAGAGGCCTTGACTGCTACATCTTCAACACCGGCTTCTTTATGGAGAAAAAGGTGCCCAAGGAAGTTACCCTGGGAAGCCTGGAAGCCATTATTGAAGGCAGCGCAAAATTCGTTCCCTTTGGTATCAGCGGCTTTTCTTACCTGCCGGTAGACGGCCTTGACCCTGATTTTTCGGACGCCGCTTACAAAAAGCGCCTGGCCGCCCGCATGAAAGACCGCGTGGACTTCATTTCTTCCAGAAGTGAATTTGACAAGCTTCCGGACGAAGCGCTTGCAGCCATGCAAAAAGCGGTAGACGAAGCAAACAAACTGTAAGTGCCGCGTGCCGGCAGGCACAGGCATAAAAAAATTAAACAAAAAGCGGCCTTAAGGCCGCTTTTTTGTTTCTCCATGCGCCTTCCCCGCCCACAGGCTTTATGCATATTTCCGGCCGGTTTTGCATAATATTTATACGCCTGTTTGCATTAACATTTATTTAACAATTCAAAATTTCCCAGTTTTCAGGCACGTTTTCCACCCTCCGTTCACCATTTATTCATAATTCGGATAAAAATATTCATGGACTTATCCACATTATCCACAAAGCCATTCACAAATCTTATTGCAATGGGGATCATTTTTTTGAGATATCCACATTTTTATCCACTACTCCACATTTATTCATTTTTTCAAAAAATGAATTCATTTTGGTTGATTCGAATTTTTATTCATTTTTATTACCGCCTGCACACAGGCGGGCAGGCGGAATTTTTTTCTTTCTTTTTCTGCATATAAAAACAGGCAAAATATTCTTTTTTTAAAACAGCCGGGGGCGCCTTTAAAGCGGGCTTTGCGGCCCGTTTGCGCCCAAGCGGGCCGCAAAGCGATATTTTTTTGATAAAATTTCCTGTAGCGGTATCTTTTTTGATATAATCGTCGTATAATATGCTATGCGGCTTTTATTATAGTAAAGGAGCATAAAGACAAACGGTATCATGAATATCAGTCAAACAACGAAGAGGGTGAGTCCCGCACAGATCATCGTAATGGGCTTTGCGGGGATAATCGTACTGGGAGCAATATTATTAAACCTCCCCATTGCGTCCTCCTCCGGCAGGAGTATCGGCCTGTTGGATGCTTTTTTCACCTCGGCCTCCGGCGTCTGCGTAACAGGCCTCAGTGTCATAGAAGTCGGAACCGAACTCTCCGTTTTCGGTCAAGTGGTTTTACTCATTTTGATCCAGATCGGCGGTCTGGGTTTTATGATAACCACTTCATTTATTTATATGGTCATCGGCAAGCGCATCACCTTAAAGGAGCGCATGGTCTTAAAAGAGTCTTTAAACGAATTCAACCTGCAGGGGATTGTGCGCATGGCGCGCAATATTCTTCTTTTAACGCTGGTTGCGGAAAGCGCGGGCATCCTTTTAATGATGATCCGTTTTGTTCCGGATTACGGCGTCGCGCAGGGCATTTACTACAGCGTGTTCCACTCCATTTCTTCTTTCTGCAACGCAGGCTTTGACATTTTGGGGTTTGGGAACAGCATGCAGGCCTACGTGGGCGACCCGCTGATCAACTTTACCATGATGGGCCTGGTGATCACCGGCGGCATTGGCTTTTTTGTACTGCTTGAACTTTTCCGCGCACCCACCCGCTCCAACAAACACAAATTTTCCACCCATACAAAAATTGTACTCATCACAACCGCCACGCTTATCGGCGCGGGCTTTGTTGTGTTCTTTGTTACCGAATATTCAAACCCGAACACTTTGGGCAACCTGCCCTTGGGCAACAAGGTGATGGCCGCGCTGTTCCAGTCGGTCACCACGCGTACGGCGGGTTTCTCCACCATTGGGCAGGGCGGCCTGCTGCCGGTATCTAAACTGATGACCCTCTTTTTGATGTTTATAGGCGCGTCTCCCGCAGGCACGGGCGGCGGTATAAAAACCACTACCTTTGCCGTTGTGATCATGCTGATTGCTTCCATTATCCGCGGGCATGACGAAATCACGGTGTTCAAGCGGCGCATTAACAAGCAGGTGGCCATGCGGGGCATTGCCATTATGTTTTTGGGCCTGGCTTTCATCGGCATACTCACCATTGCGCTTTCCCTGGCGGAAACCGGCAACTTTAAGGTGGGCGACCTTTTGTTCCAGCTGACCTCGGCGTTCGGCACGGTGGGCCTTTCCACCATACAGACCGGCGCGCTCTCCGCCGCCAGCGATATTGTTTTGATGATCGCCATGTTTACCGGCCGCGTGGGGCTGCTGACCATAACCTTTGCAATTGCCAAACGTTTGGCAAATAAAACACAGAATAAAATGAAATATCCCGAAGACAAGATCATGATCGGGTAAAAAGGAGAAAATACCATGAAAAAACAATTTATTGTGATCGGCCTCGGACGGTTCGGCTACAGCGTAGTAAAAACACTGGTGGACGCGAACGCGGACGTGCTCGCAATAGATATAGACGAAGAAAAAGTGGACGACGTTTCCGAATTCGCCACACATGCGGTAGCGGTGGACGCAACGGACGAAACCGCCCTCAAGGCGCTGGGGCTCCGTAATTTTGACGTGGCCGTGGTCTGCGTGGGCGACATACAGTCCAGCGTGCTCATCACCCTTATATGCAAGGAACTGGGCGTAAAATACGTTTTAGTAAAAGCAAAAGACGAACTGCACGCCAAGGTGCTCAACAAGATAGGCGCGGACAAGATCATCTTTCCCGAGCGGGACACCGGCATCCGGGTGGCCAACAACCTTCTGGCCTCCAACATTATAGACTTTATTGAGATCTTTAAAAACTACGGCATGCTGGAGATCAGCGTTCCGTCCGACTGGGTGGGCAAAAGCCTTATAGAGCTCAACATCCGCAAGAATTTCAATTTGAATATTATTGCCATCAAGCACGGAAACGACATCAACGTGAACCCGGCCGCGGACGACAAACTGCTTGAAGGCGACGTGATTATTGTAATTGGCAGCGAAGGCGATATGAACAAAATAAAAAAGGCGGATATCTAAAAAAATAAAAAAGGATATTTTTTCATTTCGCTTGTCAAAAGCCGCCCCGTATGATAAAATTACTTCTGCACATTTTGAAAAAGCGAATATGAATTTTTGGAGAGCTGGCTGAGTGGTCGAAGGCGCACGACTGGAAATCGTGTGTACGTTAATAGCGTACCTAGGGTTCAAATCCCTAGCTCTCCGCCAAAGCATTAAAAATCGCATTATACTGCGGTTTTTTGTTTTTATTAAACTAAATTATAGTTGTAATATTATTACATATATGGTATCTATTTTGGATTGTTTTCATAAAAATCAAGTAATGCACAAGTAATAATCATTTAATTCAAATTTAGTAAATAAAAATATGGTTTATAAATAACAATAAATCCGCATTAAACGGCATCTTTTTATAAAAGCTATCCCCTTTTAATAGCAGAAAAGGCGCACTACTTTTGGTCGTGCGCCTATAAGGGTACAATGGTTTGTATTCAATGATATATTCTACAAACTCTACCATGCTATTCACATCTGAAAAATCAACTTCTATTTCCTTATCGTGTGCTGCTGAATCATCTAAACTTTTTGTGAATAAGCACCGACTAAATCTTTTTGCCCCCATCGCGGAGGGGTGGGCTATCCTTTATTATATATCCCTCATATATCTCTCCGATTCGTTATCACCGAAACAAGTTCGGCTAAATCATATAGCCTTCGTAGCTGCCTTTTTTCACCGGTTGATCTGTATATGTTATGCTTTCGTCTACAGTGACCCGTATAGTGTCCGCTTCCCGCGTAAAGGTCATTATCGTAAGGACAGTATGGCCGTCCTCAAACTCCGCAAATCTTGACGCGACCCCAAAAACGGGGTCATATTCGTATTCAACTTCGGTTCTATCTGCAAACCGCAGTACAAGAATATCCCCGGCGTCAAGTATCTCAATTTGAGAGTAGCCTTCCGTGCCGCTTTTCGCCACATTATAAACACCCGCAATTTGATTAAGATTAAGTCCTGAATAATCTATTGTCTGTTCAGTTTCCGTCTGATCAGCTACCATCTGATCCAGAGGCGTATTGCCACCAGCTTCTTCCGCATCAAACATAAACACGATATCCGGTGGCACGTTTATAAACCCGGAATAATAATGCATGGTGATATCTTCTTTGTCAACCCGCCGCTGATAAACCATCCATCCGCCGGTGGATTCTCCGGGGGCAAGCTCAACACTCGACATATACCTTTCGTCTCTATCCTCCACCTCCAGCATCACCTGGGAGTTATCGTCGGAGGTCATATCGCAGTCATCCCCCGTTGGGCCTTCCTCGTAAACGATATATAAATCCTTCCTGTCCGGTGTTTCTATCGTTTCATTAGAGACATTCTTAAAGGTAAAATAAACCTTTATATAGGCAAAACCTTCGCGGGCCTTTTCGAGCATGATGTCCGATCCGACAGCTTCCGCCTTATCTATTGTAATGGAAAGGCCGTTTGTCTCCGCCGCTTCGCCAATTCCATATACCTTTGTTTCTTCCTTTTTTGCCTCGCTGAACGGAGTGCCGCTTGATTCAGAGGGTGCGGAGCTTTCAGGCAGCGCTTTGCCGCCGCCGTCCCCGCCACAGGCGGCGAGGGTAAAAACCAGCATTAGCAATAAGAGAATAATCATTGTTTTTTTCATAAGAATAGCCTCCTTAAAATCATTTTGTTGTTGACTGAGCTGGACTTTATATCAATCGACTTTGTGGCCATCGTAATAAAATGTTGTTGTGCCATGTTCTCCTTCCACAACAAAGTTGCCTGTAACGCGAATTCCACCGTTATCAGAGGTAAATACAAGCGTGCTTGTAGCAGTGGCACTCGAACTACCAAGGGTGTATGTCGCCGTTGCCGCTACCGGATCGTATTGGTAGACGTTTCCACCTTCCACGAGCTGTCCATATTCATTTTTACTGAATGAACCTAAAGTTTGTTCAGTATCTCCCTCGTCATTTGTCAACACTACATCATAAGTACCCACAATCTCATCTATAGAAAGCCCCCCAGCGGTTGCCTGCGGTGTTTCAATCGATTCCTCAGCAGTTGGTTCCTCTGTGGGTTCCTCCGTTGGCTCTAAAAACATATCGTAGAGCAAGTTGCGCAGGTTTTCTATGACTTCGTTCAGTTCTTCCTCATTTAGGTTGAATTTCTCCTCCATTTCCTGCACCAGCTCGGCAGAGGTTTTAGGATCGTCATCCTCCGGCACAGGCAGTCCCGCATCCTTCAATTCCTTCCTCACCTCGTCAGGGGTGGTGCCCTCGGTGCTGATTTCGTTCATGGTTATGGTGGTTTCGCCGTCAACGCCCACCGTAATAAGACCTCCAAGGATTTTGCCATCGTTTACCAGATCCAGAACGCTATCCCCAAAGTAAGAGAGCTTATCGGCGACATTGCTGCTGTTAAATCCAAAGCCCCCGCTTATAGAAGAAACCGGAGCGACCATATTCTTGAAATCATTGGCCGCCATAGTCACCCTATTATTTTCGCCAAGTATGATGGTGCTGCCGGTGGAGGCAATGTCCACAATCGTATCCACTCCGCCAATGACCATGCCGCCTGCCTCTAAAATACCTGTCGCCGCGCCGCCGCTGGCAATGACGCCGCCTACATACAACCCCGTTTTGCAGGCGGTCTTGGTCGCCATCAATCTTTGTTCTATTGTTTCTTCGACATTGGCCTGCTCGCTATAAGCATCACTTTCAAGAATATTTTGCGCCATCTGAAGCTGGGCATAGGCGTTTTTCGCGTCGGTTCCCAACTGATTAGCCAACTCTTTTATTTTTTCCCCCGATGGGTAGGAATCAAATTTTGCCGTCAAGTCTCTCGCCCATCTAGTGGCAGCATTTTCCTCGGCGGCATAGGCGACTGTTGTAAGGAAACTGCCTGGGGATTTGGGCGCGATATAGGATATGGTTGACGCTTGCGTATCCGTGGTGTTTTTCAGGCTCTGTGCGTAGCCTGCTAATTCATCCGTCTGGACGCACACGCTTTCGCAAATTCGCCATGCCTCGGCTGCTTCGTCGATCATGGCCTTTAGTTCTTTCAAATCGATTTTGCTCAAATCATACTCGATCAGCGCCTCGGTTTTCAGCCGCGCTATGATGTACTGCCTCGTTGCCACAGCTCCCGCTTCCTCAATAACGGCGCGCTGGGCGCTAACAGCGGAAAGCGTTACCGTGACGCTTTCTTTATCTACGCCTCCACGGCAGCCTGTCAGGTTACACAGGAGCAGCACAGCCGCGAATATAATGGATAATACCTTTTTCATATTGCAATCCTCCTTGTTGTTACCAATTGCTGACTTTTGCCTGCACTCCGGTTTCATGCCACAGCTTTTGCGTGATCTCTATGACGCGCTGCCTGTCCCTCATGCCGTGCAGCAGTTCAACGCACTGCTTTTTGTGATCGGTTCCAAAGGTTAGCCGAATGTATTCTTTGTCAATTTTAATTTCACGCAAACGAATACCATACATCCCGTCGCAGCCCCACCGATAAACCTTGTTTTCCAGCAGCATACCAAAGGTGGATACCACGGTTTCTTCTTTCGTCTTGTCACAGCCTTCTGTTATGACAATGGACGACGGGACGGTAAGAATCCGATTATCACTAATCAGCCTTGCCAAATAGAGCAGGCGGTTTTGCCGGTATAAAAAAATGAGTGACACGACGCAGGCAACGACGCAGGCAATCGCCGCTTCTGTTTTTTGCACAGCAGCGAACAGCACCGTCAAAAGCATACCGGCCGCGGAAAACACGGCATAGATTTTCCGTCTCTTTTTTATGGCTTTCACCATGGCTTCACCTCTTGCCCCTGGTACCATAATAAGTAAAAAGGAGGCGGAGGTCATCGTCCGAAAGACTGATTTTATTAAAAAGGCCCCTCATACTTTCGTATGAGAGGCCCGTTGAAACGGCACAAACGCGCTTTTTACGTCGCTTGATTCTTGAGCAGGATGCTGATGAGCTCTGCACGACTCGAAACGTCGTATTTTGCGAATATGTTACGCACGTGGGTTTTGACCGTGCTCTCGGTGATAAACAAAGCGTCCGCAACATCCTTGTTGGATTTTCCTGAAAGGACAAGCTGCAGCACTTCCTGCTCGCGCTCTGTAAGAGGCTCTATCATCCTTGTCCGGCAAATGATTTCTCTTTGCCGGTTTTTGTCCATACTGTCATAGGCGCTCAGGTATGCATGGTTTTTCAGCAGCAGAACCAACCGACGGTTCAGCGGCGGCAAAATCACGAGCGTAATGCAAACTACCGTCAGAGCGATTACCGCCACTTCCGCTATGGGTAGTTGGATGGAGGTAATGCCGACTCCCAGCACATCGCCGCACAATACGCCAAGCACATTGGCGGAAAGGCCTATTCCAAATACTCTGGCAGGGTTAGACGTATAGTCCAGAATTTCGCCGATGATACTCCACCAAAACAGATCCAAAATACCGCAGGCCCCAAGCATCAGTGTATCCACCACCAGATAGTCTTTGGCATCACGACCAAACAGCATAAAGGTAATAAAGGCTGCCATAATCATTGCCATTCCCGCGTATAGTAGGCAGGAACGCCTTACCCCGGCGGGCAAATTCCGCATAATAACAAGAGCTGCAATATACGGAACGGCCCAATACCAGGTCACCAAACCAGTCAGGTGGTCAAACGCCGGAATGATGACCTGATACATAAGCCCCGAGTTGATTGTAATGATTGCGACAAACAGGAACAGCGCAAGCATCGGTTTTTTTATATCGATAAAAGATTTGCTCTCACCTTCCTGTGGCTGCGCTTGTATTGTATCGGCAGGCAGCAGCCAAATGAGCGCGCCGCCTATCACGAGGCAGAGCATGGAGAAAAATAACCCTGCGGAAGGGGAACTGTTCGTTGTCACCACATTGATGACAATCATAATCAGGTTTGAAAATATCAGCACATCGGCACATGATTTGATTCTCTCGTTTTTCGGCGTAAAGGATTTTAGGAAATAACCCCACGCAGCCACCGCGAAGCCGGAGGCGCAGCCGGAAATAATGATGCCCGCCAACCAGAGAGGCGACGGTTCAAAAAAGAATGGTACGGTAGACAGAAAGCATACAGCCATTGTGCCCGTCATCACATGTTTTGCCGCCCGCTGCGTCTTCACGAAATAGCCGCAGGAAAACAGTCCGGCGAAATGCGCGATGATCGCGGAAAGTATGTAGGTATGCGACTGAGCGCCAAAAGCGTCCACGGCGCTGTAAAGCACCTGTCCCTCAAACAGAAAGGACAGCAAATAAGCAAACAGGAAAGAGAAGGCTGCAACCGAAAGAACGCGGGAATTTCTTAGCATTCTTCTCACTGCAATACCTCTTGGCCATCGACAGCTCCGCCCTTATTAACCCATTCGTCGATATCAGAAATCCTTAAACGACACAGCTTTCCGATCTTAGATGCGGGCATTATGCGCTGTCTAATCCAGCGCATAATAGTATGGCGTTTCGCATTAAGACAGTCACAGGCTTCTTGCAAGGAGGTCCATCTGCTATCAATTGTTTCCAACACAACAATACCTCTTTAAATTCTCCAATGTTTTTAAAAATATACAATGCCTATTATGATACCATATTTTTATTGTTTTAAGTAGTACAAGGTAGTTTTTAGCTATTATACCCGCTACCAATTTGACTAAGGCAACCATCTCTTTTTTTCTGATCCCACCTTTGCTTTCATCAGCATCTCATCACCTGTGTATTCAATCTTTTTTTATCACTATTTTCAAATAAAAATTAAGTACGGGATCATCATTTCCAATCTGAAACGTACGCAAGTATTAATCAAGTAAAATGCTCCGTTATGCTTATTATAAAGCCATTCGATTGCGACTGGAAATCGTGTGTACGTGATGAGCGTACCTAGGGTTCAAATCCCTAGCTCTCCGCCAAATCAATACGGAGTACTGATACAGTGCTCCGTATTGATTTTTGTTGGAACAGATAGGGATTTGAACCCGAATAGGAACGAAGCCGAGCGCACGCCCAAGCGTGATGAAGCGAGGCGGAAGTTCGCTGAACGTGAGATGAACGCGAGGAAGCCTGCGACCGAGCCGCGAGTCCACAGTGAAGCGGGCATGAGCTGTCCCGCAGGGCAGCGTAAAGACCTGGCTCTCCGCCAAATAAAAACAGGATGCAACCGCATCCTGTTTTTGCTTATGTAGAAAGTAAGGAATATAAAACGAGCGCCGCCGGTGGCGGATAAAGCAAAGACAGAATAAATATCCGAACAGAATATTTGAATTGCCCTGCATCATCTTTTAAATCCATTAGAAAACTTTGATGGCATACCCCAGATACTTTCCCAGAGCTTCTTCTAGTTCTTCTTTACATAGACCTCTTGTAAGACTGACATGATGTTTATATCCGTTTTCACCAATATACTGCAGCAGGTCCTGCAACCCTTCAACTTGTGCCACGCCATACGTTCCAAAAAAATCTTTACTGACGGGATCATCGGTGAATTTTCCATGTCCCGCATATAAATGCAGCACACCATCGTCTGTTTTTGCGCTTGCGTATGTAAAGCTAAAATGATCAAACCTACCCGCATTGACGCCGGTACAATTATTTTCGCCATAAGTGTTTTCCAAGATTCTGTGTCTACCCACCTTGGCTTTATGTTCAAACAGCAATTCATTCGCCGCGGGCCCGCAATGGAATACAATACATTTATCAGGTTCCTTTCCGTAATTATTGTTCCAATCCAGAACTGTAGCAGGCTGCTCGCAAGCAAGTGTTAAAGCGCGCATGGCGACCGCGTTATTCACATCCATTTCACATGCTGCCGCAATTCCCCTTGCATTAAGATCACAAACAGGAACACATGGAGATATTCCAAATTCTTGCTGGAACTCACCCCAACAACGTAATGCCAATGCATCAAGTTCATATTGATTGATAACTTGGTCCAGTACAACACCAACCTTTGCAATCATCAAGCTTTTTTCTTCTGAGACATCACTAAAATCAGTCATGTTTTTATAATATTTCAGTTTTTTAACTACCGATTCATCGCTATCCGATAATGATTTAATCATTGGGAAAACCGAGGACAAATCGAGCGTCTCTGTATCAATATGGTATTTTTCCAAGGCCATTTCATCAAACCGTACTGTTTTAAAAGCAGTCGTCCTTGCTCCGATTGCTCCTATCTTGAATTGCTTCATGCCTTTCACAACCCGGCATATCGTTGCAAACTTTTTAAGCTGCTCTGCAAACTCCGGCGTGTCAGGGTTTATTGTATGCGGTTGGTACGTTGTAAACGGCAATTTCAATTGATAAAACACATCCATAATTGCAAATTTACCACAGAATGCATCCCTCCTGTACTCAGGAGCCAACCGGCCCGCTTCATCATCATATGCCTGTATCAATATGGGAACCCTGCAATTCTTAAAAGCTTCAATCGCGCCGTTTTCGTCGCCGAAATTTGGCAAACATATGATAATTCCGTCATATTCTCCATCATGTTGCCTAAGAAATTCAGCATATTTCTTTCCTTCTTTCGCTGTTTCCACAGCGCCATACCTTGTCATGTCAGCAGGGGCAATGATAGTGGCAAACCCCGCGTCTTCAACAGCCTTTTTCATCTCTTCTCTTGCGCTGGCTATTGACTCAGCTGGAAAAAAGCCACGATTCCCAAAATAGAGAGCAAATGTTATTGACTTCATAATGCTACGTAATCCTTTCTGTTATTCAATTCAATGTGCTTTGTAAAATGCGCTCTTGCGTGAACCCTTCTTCATCTTTGTTAATCTCGTCAGAAATTGTACCTGCCCGCATAACATAAACCCGATCGCTCATTCCAATCAGTTCAGGCATTTCTGAGGATATCATTAGAATAGCTACACCCATATTCGCAATGTCGTCCATCAGGCGATAAATCTCTGTTTTGGCATTGATATCTATTCCCCTTGTCGGTTCGTCGAGTATCAATAGTTGCGGCATTTTTGACAGCCATTTGGCTAAAACCACCTTTTGTTGATTCCCTCCCGATAATGTATTGACAGGTTGATTTATAGATCTGCTTACCACATTGAGCCTTGCCACCTGTTCTTCGACAATTTGTTTTTCCTTTACTTTTGAAATCATTCTTGTTGGAAAAAATGTTTTAAGATAAGCTAATGTGGTGTTTTCTCGAATGCCCATTGGCAATACCAGGCCGTCCAGTTTCCTGTCTTCTGACACATAAGCAATACCTAAGCTTACACTTTTCTTAGGGAGCAGCCTTTTTAATTTTTTCCCTTTGTAGTAAACTTCACCTGAAGAAAAACTTCTTGCACCGAATATGGATTGTGCCAATTCTGTCCTGCCAGAACCGACCAACCCGCCGAGCCCTACTATTTCGCCCTTGCGTACTATAAGATTTAGCGGGACTGTTTTATCCGATATTTTGAAATTCTCAACTTTTAAAATTTCTTCTTCTTGCGGACAATGTGTGCAAACATGCATTTTCCCCAGTGTGCGGCCTACCATCATATTAACAAGCTGATCATAGTTAAATTCTGATACATTCATATTCCCCGAATTCTTACCATCCCTTAGGACTGTAATCCGGTCACCAATTTCCAGCAGTTCCTCAAAACGATGCGATATATAGATAATACTCATTCCCTTTGACTTCATCTCTTTTATTAGTCTAAAGAGTATTTTTATTTCATTTTGCGAAAGGCTGGCAGTTGGCTCATCCATTATAAGAATCTTAGAATCGTAGGATAACGCCTTTGCAATCTCCACAAGTTGCTGTTGTGCAGTAGATAATGTACGTACAGTCTTTCTTGGACTTACATTAAAGCCTACGCGTTCAAGCAACTCCGCACTGCGTTTATACATTTCCTTTTTATCCATAAAACCATTTTTAATAATTTCATTCCCTAAGAAAATATTATGCGCAATATCAACATTTAAGCATAAATTCAACTCTTGATGGATAAATCCAATACCCGCTTCTTTTGCATCCATTGGACTTTTAAACTTTACTTCAGTTCCATCCAGTATTATGCTGCCTTCATCCTGCGGAATAATCCCTCCCAATATCTTCATCAAGGTAGATTTCCCCGCACCGTTTTCCCCTACAAGAATATGAACTTCACCTGATTCAAGATCAAAATCAATACTGTCAAGTATTTTAACATTTGTATTTCTTAAAGCATTTCCTTCATTGTCAAAGATATATTTTGTTATGCTCCGCATATTAAGAATCTTGTTCTCCATTGCTTACCTCCTTACAGTTTCTTATTCTTGACCGACTCAAAAATAAGAGCCAGAAGTATAACGATACCCATAACGGCTTGGAATAAAAAGTATTGCACATTCAAGAGATTAATGCAGTTTTCAATGATTTTGATAATGAAAACACCAAAAATGCTTCCGATTACAGTTCCTTTTCCACCGAACAGGCTTGCACCACCTATAACCGCGGCTGTGACTATCTGAAATGTATAATTGCCACCTCCCATATCCGGTTGGGCACAGTTTACACGAATCGTTAACAGAATGCCCGCTAACGCAGTCAACAAACCACAAATCATATAAACGCTGATATGTAGACTGGATGTATTAATGCCACTAAAAAAGCTTGTACGCGGATTAAAACCAAATGCTTCCAAGGCGCGCCCATAAGTCGAACGCTGTAAAACGAAGTAAAATATGACTGCCACGATAATGGCTATAAGGACTGTCATGTTAACCCCGCCAATCGCAGTTTGTCCAATTGCCAGAAATTCATCCGGAAGCCTATTAATAGTATTTCCCTTGCTAATGATCTGGGCTGCCCCAAGAATAATATATCCGGTACCCAGAGTGGCTATAAATGCTGGCACTTTCACCTTTTCCACTATCAAACCGTTTCCCAATCCAATCAACACGCCTACGGCAAGTCCAGCAAGTACACCCAGCCAGATTGGTACGCCCATTGTTTGTATCAAAAGTCCTACAATGATTGACGTAAATCCAAGGTTATATCCCAATGATAAGTCTATACCCCCGGTCATCAAAACCATCGTCATACCAATACTTGCAATAATCGGTATGGCCGCTTGTTTTATTATCACAAGCATATTGTCTGCCGAAGCAAAATTCGGCACAAAAATCAGCGCAAAAATAGCAATAATCATGAATATGATAATCGCTCCGTTATCCTTTATAAAACTCCGTAACAGATCTGCAGCGGAATTGCTTTGTTTTAATTCTCTTTCATTGCTGCTCATGGCATCCCCCTTATTCATTATTCACTCAGAAATTTTCGCTTTCCTGCATGCTCTTATTCTTATTCCAAACACTGATTGCAACAACAACAATGATGATCGCCCCAATTATGATGTTTTGATAAAACGGATGCATACCCAGCATGTTCAGCGCATTTCTAACCAGTCCAATTATAAGGGCCCCGACCATTGCCAAATATATCTTTCCTTCACCACCCATCATACTGACGCCGCCGAGCACACAAGCCGCAATAGTATCCAGCAAATATGGTTCGCCCTGGATTGGATGCACTGTGTCCAGTTGAGCGCTTAAAAGAATGCCACCGAATGCCGCGCAAAAGCCAGATATTCCGTATACCAATATCTTTGTTTTGCTCGTATTGATACCTTCTTGTTTGACGACCATTTCATTTCCGCCAATCGCATAAATCCAGTTCCCTATCCTCGTTTTCGCCATAAACAATGAACCTATAATAACGAAAATAATCAACAGATAATTCGAAATCGGAACCCCAAAGAATGTGCCGTTACCCATATAGACATATCCATCAGGAAAGCCGCCAATGGAGCCACCGTTGCTTGTGACAAGTGCCAATCCTGCTGCTACTTGTCCGACAACGAGCGTTGTGATAAACGGTGGAACTCCAATCTTAGCCACCATGAATCCGTTAAACAATCCTAGTAAAATTCCAACAGCTAAACCAGCCAATATGCACAGGATAATATTGACTCCATTTAGCATTAAGGTACCGCTTATCATAGCTGCAAATGATACAATACCTCCAACAGATAAATCAATTCCCTGTACAATGATTACCATTGTTACACCCACAGCACAAATGCCAACAACCGAACTTTGTCTTACTACGTTCAACAAGTTATCAATTGTATAAAAATATGGAATATATGAACCCGCAATGATTATTAAGGTGGCGGCCACCAAAACAGTCAAAACTTTCTTTTTCTTTTTGATCCATTCCATTGAAACACTCCTTTTTAGCACTGCCCATAATCAAATTTAAATTTGATGACGGGAGCAGACAGTCATCCTTACCCGCTTCCGTCATCGGCTATGCAATTTGATTAGAAAGCTTTCTCTTTAGCATCCTCGATATTTTCAATTGTATATGCTTCCGTACCAGAATCTATATACTTTTCCACACTATTAGCGTCAATGGAACCATCCAAAATTCCCAACAACGTCTCAACGGCTTTTTCACCCATAATTTGAGGGAACTGCGCCATTGTCCCGGTAACTTCACCGGATTCAATGAGTCCAACAGCTTTGCTCGACCCGTCTACAGCCATAATTTTCACATTTTCAACACCTGCTCCAGAGAGAGCCTGCAAAATTCCATCCAACATAACGTCGGACGCTGTGAATATAGCCTGAATATCTTTGTTAGACTGAAGCATGTTTTCCGTCACCTGCATAGCTACATCATTTTTCCAATCGCCAGCCTGCTCACCAACAATATTGATATTGCTACCCTCAATACCAGCTTTAAATCCATCTACGCGCTGATCACCAGCCGAAGAACCGTTCGCCCCGCGAACGATGAGCACATTGCCTTCTCCGCCTAACCATTCAACGACCTGCTCGCCCCCCTCTTTACCAGCATTGTAATTATCTGTCCCGATATAGGTAACATAAAGATCTTCATTACCTTCCTCAATCGTCTGGTCGACCAGAACCACCGGAATACCCGCTTCTTTCGCCTTCTTCAAGGCCGGAATAACAGCATTTGCGTCCATTGGGCTCACAATAATTGCATCTACCTTTTTGGCAATCAAATCTTCGATTTGTTTGACCTGCATGGCAACATTGGTCTGGTCTCCTGCCGTTACCAGTTCAAATTTATTGCCGGAGTTCTCTACCGTCGCCTGAATCGAATCAGCAATCGCCTTTTGGAAATCGTCATTCGTTATCGTTTTCAGGCTGAAAGCGATTGTTTTTTGTTCGCCGTCAACAGGCGTTTTTGTCTCCTCTGTGGCACTCTGCGTGTCTGTCTGCACGGCTTGTTCAGATGTGGTCACTGTCGCACCGGTCTGGCTACATCCTGCCATGAGCAATCCAGCGACAATCACAATACAGATCATCCATGTCAGCTTAAAGTGTTTTCTTTTCATTTCTTAATCCTCCGTTTATTAATTTTTAGAAACAATCCGTTCCTAAACAGATTTTTTATTCAAATAGTAACGTATAAGAAACATTGACCTTTACGGAATCTTTAATCATCCACCGGGTTTTCTGGTATGCCGCTCCATAGGCTTTTTCACCGTTATTGTTGTTTGATATCTTTTGCCAGGGCGTCCCGAAACCAACGAACATTGCCTCCACCCGACATGTTGAAAGCGAGAGTAATGTACTTACCGGATGTTCTGATGCTAGCCCATAATCACACATGTGCTCATCTTCCAAGCAATCGGATCGATATATTGACCGGTATTCTTTCGTATTCATTTGCGCCTGAAATTCTTCACATTCATTCGTGCCGCGTTTATCCATATAAATCATAGCATTTGATAAAACCCTATCGTTCTTATCCAGGCACACAAACGATTCGCCAAATGAAGCAAGACAGCTTGCGTCAATGACAGTCGTTCCGCTTTTGCAAATTGACGTTTTTAAGGCCTGTAAGTTTTTTTTAAAATGATGTTGGGATCAAACTCAAATATACCTGCTTGCGTACATATAAGCCCGTATTCAGCATATGCCGAGCTAATCGCATCGGAGTTCTTACCAAAACCAAATACGGTACTCTTTACGCCAGATGTCCCCACGCCCAGACCTATTACATTCATTTTCTTGAATCCTTTAATTAATTTTAATGGAGAATAATTGCGTTATCGTTAATGTACATTAACGATAATGTAATTATATATAGTTTATACCGTATTGTCAATGTATTTTTTCTGATTGTTTTTTTTGGGGGGGAAGCTATATATAAACCTAGCTTAAAAACGGCTAACCAGTCTGGTAGGAATTTTTTCTTGCACAATTGCAGCTTCAGGATCTTTTATCTTTTTAATCAAAATATCAACCAAAATATTTGCCATATGCTGCTTGCTGTAATCAATTGAAGACAGCGGATAGGGAATTGGCATATCCTTTTCAATGTTATCATATCCAACTATAGGGATAGAATTGAATAAATCTAATTTTTGTTCCCGCCAGTATGATAGGATTCTTAAAGCAATCAAATCGCTGAAAGCAAAAACGCCATCAAAAGAAACATCAATGTCTTTGATCTGATTTCCGGGGCGACCATTCGTTATGACATCAAATTGTTTTACAAGACTATTGTTAAACGGAATATTATGTTTTTCCAATGCAGCCTTATATCCCAACAATCTATCCTGAGCACTTGAGATATATTTAGAACCGTTTAAAAAGAGAATCTCTTTACATTTATAATATGTAATCAAGTGATCTACCGCTAAAAAAGCTCCGTTTATATCATCTGATATCACATAGTCGGTTTTATATTGTTTGAAATGCCGGCCCAACAAAACGAATGGACATTTGCTTTCTCTTAACAATTTGATAGGTTTCAATAATCGCTGTGATGGACAGAAAATAATACCGTCAACGGTTTTTTCAAGCGCAGAGAGTATAGAAAGCTCCTCAACTTTGGGATCTTCATCAGTATTAAAAATAATCGTATTATATCCGTTCAGCGCGGCATATTTTTCGATATACTTAGCCAATGCACCAAATAATGGATTCGCAATATCACTTACAATAACTGCAATTGTCCTTGTATATCCGGTTCGCAGTGAACTGGCAACCGTGTTCTTCATATACCCTAACTCATAAGCTTTATTTCGAATAATTTCTTTTGTAGCCTCGGAAATGTCTTTTTTATCGTTCAAAGCATGGGAGATAGTGTTAACAGTAAAACCTGTAGCTTGTGCGATGTCTTTTAAGGTTATTCTTGTTATTACTTTTTTCATCTGTTACCTTACCTCATATATTACTCTAAAAAGTATTGAGCTGGATTCATTAATCATTATCGATAATGTTATTTTAAAGCATTAAATATAAAAATGCAATTATAGATTGGTCAATATATTTTATGAACCGCTATCCAGCCATAATTTGCAACGATAATTGGCAAGCAGGGCAGCGTAAAGACCCAGCTCTCCATAATATTTCAAGACGAACCATCCTTGTCTTGTATATCAACATTGGTTTGGTATAATCAAAGCAGGTTCACAATCAACAAAGGAGCAAAAATTAATATGGTCAGAAAACATTTTATATCCGATAACTTAAAACTGTCCTATCTGGACAATGAATGTTATGGAAAACCTGTTTTGCTGTGTCTTCACGGGCACTTTGGTTGTGCGCGATATTATGCTAAGCTGATGGATCAACTTAAAGATTGGCATGTGTATAGCATCGACCAGCGCGGTCATGGCTGGAGCGACCATGCCGAAACCGGACATTATGAAAGAAACGACTATATTGGTGACATTTTAACGTTCATTGATACTGTTTTAAGCAACCAGCCATTATTTATTTTAGGCCACTCGCTTGGTGGGATAAACGCATATCAAACGGCGGCAAGGCGCAATGGATTGGTAAAAGGTCTTTTAATTGAAGATGTTGGCGCCGTTGAAAAAGATGACGCTTCATTTTCTTCCGGGATTATTGATTACGCCCCTACATTAAAGGAGCTTGGGGACAGCTTAAAAAAGTTTAAAATTTATGACGCTACATACTTCTTGGAAAGCGCGGAGGAAACAGAAAAGGGCTGGCGTTTTCGCTTTGATAAAGCCAATCTGTCCGAATCACAAAAACGCTTAAACGGTACGTGGTGGGATGATTTTTTAGCATCTTCCTGCCCCGCTTTGCTTTTGCACGGCAAAAAATCGCGGGTCGTAAAGCAAGAGCATATTGAAGAAATGGCCGCGAAAAGAAAGAATACAGAATATGTAGTGTTTAATAAAAGCAGCCATACGGTTAATATGGACGAGCCGGAATTATTTTTTGAAACAATCAAACAGTTTTTAGATAAGCACAGAAGCGAAAATGACATCAACCCTCGCTTATAAAATTATCCGATTCCACCCGGAACCCGCATTTACATAATCAGCCTACCCAGGCACCAAAACAAAGAGCGCCCGGGCGGCTTTTTTTATCCGTCCAAGCGCTCTTTAAAAGGTCTTTCCCCTTACCTTTCCGGCTTATTGCGCTGTTGCGTCAAGGCTTACGCTTGCGCTGATATCACTGATCGTGCCGTCTTCCAGATAGCTGTATACGGCGGCCGTATCCGTTTTTCCGGTTGTGATCACAGCAAAGGTACGCGCTGCGTCCGGGTAATTGGTGTTGTCGTCTATCCATGTTCCGTCGTTTATATAATAAGCGCCGTCGCCCATATCCGCATAAACCGGCACATGGGTATGTCCAAAAACAACGACTTCCACATTCTGATCCGGGTTTTCCAAATACTGCACTTTAGCCTGGTTAAAAAAGTATTTCGAGTCGAGAGCGCCGGATGCCGCTTCAATAAAGCTGTTGGGCACCAAAACCTCGTTTAATTGCTGGCGTTCTTCCCATGTACGCTGAATGTTTTTATAAAGCACCGGGGCCGTGATCGTTCCGTCCTGCTGCTGCGCCGGGTAATAATCCAGGTAGGTATACGCATCGTCAAATCCGGCAATGTGCATGTCAAAAATCTTTTCATCCAGACCTTCGTTTGGCGTCATACGCGAAGAAATGCTTTTCAGTATAGAATAATAAACATAAGCGCCGTATTGGTCTAAATTGCTTTTATCCGGTACGTCGGTCACCACCGGCAAATCTTTTTCCACGGCCGGTTTGCCTTCCAGCACCCAGGTGGCGGCATAGCGGGCGTAAAAATACCCGGACGGTAAAATTGTTTCATCATTGCCGCACAGTTCCGCATTGGTCACCGTGTCCGGCGCTGAAAACACGTCGTACCGGTGGCTGTGCTCGATCGCTATTTCGTTCCTGTCGCCTGTATAGTAAGTACCCAGCCCCTCTACGTCCCTGGCCTGTTCAATTCCCGGAATGGCTTCCTGCAAAACCTCGGCTGCAAGCAGCATGTCATGGTTTCCGGGCACATAAACCAGTTTTATACCGCTTTCAATGACAGCGTTCATTTCATCTATCACGCCCTGGTTGTTTGCGATTACGCCTTTATAAAACTCCCGTTCATCGGTATAGCTTGGGTAGTATACAGGCAAAAACCATTCGTCCAAAAAGTCCCCGTCTATCACCAGTTCCCGCACATCCTCTGTTTTTTGGATCTGCTGTAAAAAGCTGATCAGCAGCGGACGGTTGCTTAAGGTTTCCGTATATTTGTCGTCTATTCCAAGGTGAATGTCGCTGATCACAACAATTTTATCCCTTGTATCTCCCGCTTCCCATAATGCCCCGGCGCTCGCCGTTGCAGCGCTCCCGCTTGTTTCGGGCGCGGCGCTTTCTTGGGCGTCTGCCACCGGATCATTAGCCGGCGCGCATCCCCCCGCAGACAGCCCCAGCAAAAATACCATGCCGGAAGCCAGCAGCAACGATACTGTTTTTTTTCTCATAAATCATTCCTCCAATATTTTTTTATGCCTTCACATGTCCGGCACTATTTTTGTTTTAAGGCATTGTTTGGCAGGATATGGCTTTCATCCTCCCCGCCGCGTCCCCCCTTCGCCTTTCCGGGCCAGCAGCATATGCCCACCTTAAGGGCGCGGGGCATGTCCAAATGAAAATCCGCAAAAACGCAGTACCAGCAAGTTTTCTCCGCCGCACCTCCCCGGGGCATAAATACCGGGCAACTTTGATTTGGCCAAACATTCCCGTAGGCGTTTGGGGCCTTAAGCGGCCGGTCTTCCCGCCTTCTGAATTTTTCACCCATAATAAAAGCGCCCTCCTTTTTCCTGCATTTCATCTAATAAAATAACACGAAAAAAAAGCGCGCTCTTCTTTTATGCTTAAAAGCATCCATTTTCTGCTTATTGTTGTTATTTAATCCAGTATCTGTGCCGCCTGGAAAAGGTGTGCCCTACACCATCATCCGCACCTTAAATATGCCGTCTTTTATTTCATACGCCAGTTCGCCGCCGCATGCCTTTACAAATGCCACAATGCTCCGGGTGCCGTTTCCGTGCCCCGCTTCATGCGGCACCGGCAGTCCCTGCCTGTCAAGAGCGGCCATGGGGCCGCACGGGTTGCTCATTTCAAATATCAGCTGCCCTGCGGCAACAGCGGTAAAGCGCAGGGTGCCCCGTTTATCCGGCAGGGCTGCCGCCGCGTTTACCGCGTTTTCCATCAGGTTTGAAACCGCCATCGCCAGGGAAAGTTCATCTACTTCCAGTTTTTCCGGCACATCCAGCCGCAAGTCGCATTGAACGCCCCGCTGACGCGCAAGCTCGGCATAATAGGATACGGCCGCATTCACCGAAACGTTTTCGCAGTAGCTTTGCGGCTTTTGGGGCAGCGCTTCGCTCTGCCGCTTTATCATTTCTGCGGCCCTGTCCCCTTCGCCCCGCTCCAGCAGGGAAAGCAGCGTATTGTTAAAGTGCCGCCTGTCATGCTGCGCAATGCTCATTTGGCGCACCGTTTCATCCATCAGGGAAAGCCGCTGCTTTGTAAGTTCCTTGTCCCACTGCATCTTCATGTTTTCTTCTTTAAGCAAAGCTTCCCGCAGTGTTTTTTTAAGGGAAGCAAATATCGCAAAATAAACCAGCACGGTAACCAAAACCAGCAGCAGCAGCGGCCCGGCATTTGCCGTCAGCGTTTGTTTTACATCCGCGCTGCTCATAAAATACCATCCAAAATTCGCAAAAAGGCCCATCGACACAAAAAGGTACACGCTCCACCGCTCGGTCGCCTGGCGGTAAAGCGGCCGCAGCTTTTTTAAAAACAGCAAAATAAAACCCGCAAAAATCAAAAAACGCAGCACAATTACGGCATAAGCGGGATAGGGAAAAAGCCCGCAAAGGTAATAGCTCACGATAACCGTTATAGCATAAACATTCATAACGGTCAGACAGTTAAAAAGCCACTGCATCCACGTTTCCCTAAAAAGCGGCTTTGCGGCCGCGCCTATCAGTATAAAAAACAATATGTCCAGTTTTCCAAGCGTCGTATAGTCGTTGCGCATATAAAAATAAATGTTCAGCGCCAAATCCAGCAGCACAATGCCGCAGTACACCGCCCAAAACGTACGGCGGCGGCACTTGGGGCGCGCCAGGGTAAAAAGAAGCCCCACCAGCAGGGCGTTGGTAACAAAAGAGCGCAGTATGTCGGTTGCTTCCATCCTTACCCCTCCCCCAGCCGGTAGCTCATATACGCGTTTCGAACCGCGGTAAACTGCTTGCCCGAAACCGGCACAACACAGCCCTGCCGCAGGGTAAAACCTTCCCGCGAAAGGCGGGTAACGCAGCTCATATTTACAACAAAAGCTGCGTGGGGCACAATAAAAAGGCGGTTTTGCAAAAGGAGCGCGGTATGCTCCGCAAAGCTTCCCGCGATCGTCAGGGTCTTTAGTTTATCGCCGTTTACAAGGGTGTAGCACGCGGTATGGCGCACATATTCACAGCAGGCAACGGCGTCCGTGCAAAGGGTTTGCAGCCCGTCCCGGGTTTTTATGGTTATATAGGTTTCTTCGCCGTAATTCGCCTTTTGTGCCGCCATATCCAAAACGTTAAAAAGCGCTTGCCTGTCCACCGGCTTCAACAGGTAATGGAGCGGCGAAACAGCATAAGCGTCCAGGGCAAATGCGGATTCGGTTGTAATATAGATGATCTGTGCGTCCGTGTTTTGGCGGCGAATGCTTCGTCCAAGGTCTATGCCGCTCATCATAGGCATTACCATGTCGAGCAAAAATATATGAAAACTTCCCGTTTGCATTGCTTTAAGCAATGCGTCCGGATGGGTGTATTTTTTTATGTCCGCGCACAGGCTGCGTAAAAGCAGATATTCTTTTATCAGTTCGGCAATATGGTCAAGGTCTGTAGAAAGGTCGTCGCAAACGGCTATTTTCAGCATACAGGTTGCCTCTTTCACCTTTTTAATGGATGGGTATTAAAAATAAGTCAAAATAAGTTAAAAAAACACTTTTTCTTTCATAAAAAGCACAAAAAAACAACCCGATTTATTATAAAAGAATCCAATGAATAATGCAAGTTTTGGAAATTTTTTTTGTTCATACGGACCTGTGAAATTTCTTGTGCAGGCAGGCTTTCAATAGCATAATTTTTATAATGCCCGGGGCCAAAATTGCATATGCAGATCAAGGCGCTTCCAGTAAGATCCTCTTAAATATCCAGACATCGAATTCCCTTTTTTCTGATTCCCTATTCACAAACAACAAATCCATATTGATTTTTAACGATAGCTCTCCCCTGCCCTTCAAGAACAAAGCCACTTTAAAAAGCCTTTACTGCCGCCGTCTGATTTTATCTTTGTACATGAGCCGGTCGGTGATCCGGACCAGTTCTTCCACTTCATATTCCGTAGAGTGATCCACATACAGTATCCCATAACTCAGAGAGGTCTGATAAGGTTTATTTGAGGAATATTCACTCAGTATCTGGTCGATCCTTTTTATATAGGAATAGCCAATATCGTTTGCAGATTCAAGGATCACAAAAAATTCGTCGCCTCCAAACCGGCAGACAAAGTCTTCAAAATTCGCACCGGTTAAAAGAATTCTGGAAACGTCCTTCAACACCTGGTCTCCGACGGTATGGCCATAAATATCGTTAATATTTTTAAAATCATTCACGTCGATCATAATGGCAGTGAACGGCTCTTGTGATTTTAATTTATACCTGAGCCTTTTTTCCATTTGTACGCGTGAGTTTAAAAGGGTCAGCGGGTCTTTTAACATTTCATTTCTTTCCATAAGAAGAAAACTAATGAATATGGCAAGCGTATACGCCGGAATGCTTAGTGATAATCCGTAAAACACCATTTGAAGCACGACCCCTGCGACAGGGAGCAAAGTAAGGGTTAAAATAACCTGGGTGATCCGTCCCGTGATCATCTGTTTATTACGGAAAAAGCTCAGGACAATGATTGCTACAAACAGAAACGCAAATCCATTCTCTATATAAGCCGCAATTCCCCGGTGATACACATTTTCTGCATCGACACTAAAAAGAAGCCCACCGAAAAACAGGTTGCAGATCACAAATCCGATATTTAAATATACCGGCGCCAGATAGAGAAAAAATTTCTTTCTGTTCTTCTCTCTCGAAACAAATATTGTATAGTCCAGGTAGCGGAGGCCGAATGCTACGGGCAAGGTATTGCAGGAGAAAAAAAGAACGTTGCTCAGATAATGAAAAGGTATTAGGGCAGTATTACCGGGAACGGCTATTATCCACGAAAATATTTCCAGCACAGCCACCAATATTGTGGACAAAATAAGCCAACCGAAAAGTTTTGTTGAATAACCCTGGCGGGATTTATGTTTGTACAGGAATACAAGCATAATTGCATTAATGAGAACGCTGAAAATCAGCAGATCACTATACTCAATATTATTTATGGAAAACATATGAAATCTCCCAGCCGCGAGGCTTACCCCTTAACTGTATCTTTTACTATTTTACTACAAATGCAGCGAAAAAAGTATAGCAACCTAAAGATAACATATCCGCGAATTATGACACCGCAATCATCTTGAAACGCATCACAATGAAGCAGGGAACGTCTGTCCCGCAGGACAGCAAAGCACCCGGCGGCTGTTTTTTTTGCTGAAGCCTAAAAAACAAAACTCCCGGGCATAAGATGCCCGGGAGTTTTATGTTCAGGTTTTACGACTCAAGATACTTATCAACGTTGTCCTGCGTTACGATTTCCAAATCTACCTGTATCACCTCAGGCAGCTCTGCGCCATCCAGATACTCTGCCGCAGCTTCTGTCGCGGTATAAGCCTGGAGGAAGAAGTTTTTATACACGGTGCAATCCATGGTGCCTTCTTTAATTGCTTTCAATGCATCCTGATTGCCGTCAATGCCTCCCACGTACACCTGGTCAAGCTTGCCGGCTTCCTTAAGGGCTTCCACCGCGCCTAAAGCCATCTCATCGTTACAGCTGAATATGATCTTCAAGTCCGGATGCGCCTGCAACAGGTTCTGCGTAGTAGTAAACCCGGTTGCCCGGTCAAATTTTGCATCCTGGATATCTACCACCTCAATACCCGGATATTTTTCAAACACTGCCTGTGCGGCGTTAGACAAATCAATGGTCACCTGTCCACCCGAAGGCCCTTCCAGAATTACGGCTTCTCCCTCTTCTCCCGCCAGACGGGCCAGTTCTTCCGCACACAATGTGCCGCAGATGGTATTGTCCGCAACCACAAAAGTTTCACTGTTCGCCGTTCCGCTCTCATTGTTTATCTTGGTGTTCAGGTTGATAACGGGAATACCGGCAGCGTTGATTTCCTCAATGGCCGGAACAATTCCTGTCGAATCTGCCGGCACCATGATCAAAATATCTTTTCCCTGTGCAATCACCTGCTGAACCAAAGCGATCTGTTCATCATTATTGTTGGATTCAACGGGCGCTACAACCTCAAGATCCATGCCAAAATCTTCGGCAGCCGCCAACGCGCCTTCCTTAGCCTGTATCCACACCGGGTTTGTCAGGTCTTTCAAAATCAGCGTTGCCGTCTTCCCGACAGCGCCGGGATACGGATATTCTCCCCCGGCTTCCGACGCCTCGGCTGATTCCGACGATTCCGCAGCCGCTTCCGTTTCGGCCGGAGCGCTCGATTCAGCGGACTGGGCCGGAGCCTCGGACGCCTCTTCCGCAGCCGGCGCACATCCGGCAAACGCCACTGTTACCAACAGCACGGCCAAAATCAGAATTCCAATTTTTTTCATTTCTTGTTCCTCCTCATTATTTTTCCTAATATAATTCGCGCCTTGCATATACCCTGATATGAGACGCGTTATCAGGCCTTACATCTGCAAAAGCATGATTTGTTTCTGTCTTGCTTTTTCCATCAGTGCGGCCGCAATGATCACGATACCGAACACCGCTTCCTGCCAGAGATGCGATACGCCCAGTACGGCCAGCGCGTTTGTCAAAAATACCATGACCAAAACGCCAATGATAGTATTGCTTACGCCGCCTTTTCCGCCGGCAATGGACGTGCCGCCCACCAAAGTGGCGGCGATGGCCAGCAAAGCGTAGTTGGTGCCGATATTCGGTTCGGCACAATCCAGAACCGCCGCATAGAGCAGCCCCGCCACCGCAGCCAACAGCCCGGATATCATATAAATAATGATAATAACCTTGTCCGTATTCACACCGGTGATACGGGTGGCCCGGATATTTGATCCCGCAGCGTACACATTACGCCCAAACGTTGTCTTTCTCAGCAAAAACATCAGGCCGACGAATATGACCATAGCAATAATAAACGGATTGGAAATACTCATAGTATCCGAAAAGACAATGGGCTTTCCGGTGGATATCAGCCGAAATCCGTCGCAAAACCCAAAGATTTTTGTACCGGCCAATATAAACAGCACCAGTCCCCTGATGACCCAGTCCATGCCGTAGGTAGCGATAAACGGGGATAATTTTACCTTGGATATCAAAAGCCCGTTGACCACGCCGATCCCGGCGCCGATGGCCAGTCCGACGGCCACGCCCAGCACGACATTCCCCTGGATGATCAGCGTTGCGCCGATGTAAGAAGAGAATGCGGCTACCGACCCGATAGAGAGATCCAGCCCTCCCGTAAGGATGACCATTGTCATTCCGAAGCAATAGATCAGCATAAACGGCGCCTGGATCATCAGGACATTGAATATGTTCTCAGCAGGATTGCTGGCGTACAGGCTGGCAACGATCACGATGCCTGCAAGCAGCAGGATTTTTGATATTTGAAGGATAAATCCGGATGCTCTTGTTTTCATTGTTCCACCCTCCTTAGCTCTTCACGTTTTCTGCGTTCGTTGACCATCACATCCACAATGATGACCGCCAGGATCACGATCCCGATAATCACATACTGAAGCGAAGGCGTGATGTTTAAGAACCGCAGCCCGTTTTTAAGGAGGCATATCAAAAACGCACCGATCAGCGTTCCCTGCAGGCCGCCCCGGCCTCCGTCAAAAGGGGTTCCGCCGATAATTACGGTAGCGATCGCGTTGAATTCGTACCCGTCTCCAATGGTTGCATTTCCGTTGTTCGCCTTACTGGCCAAAAGCAGCCCGCCCACGGCGGCCAGGATGCTGGAAATCAAAAACACCTTGATGAAAACGTTTTTGACCCGGATGCCGGCCAGCGCGGAAGCCTGTTCGGACCCGCCGATGGAATAGACCTTATACCCAAACTTACTCCGCCCCAGCACAACCAGCATCACCCCAAAGATAATGGCGGCGATCCAAATATATATGTGCAAGCCCAAAAACAGGGTGGTGCTTGCGCCAATAGCCTTGAAAGCCGCATTGCCGGTATTGATGATATCTCCGTCGCACAAGACCAGGGCAAGGCCCTTGGCCAGGCTCAGAGTGGCAAAGGTGGTCACAAAATGATCCAGCTTTTGTATGCCGATCAGATACCCGTTTAAAAGACCGATCAAAGCGCCGCTGCCGATTCCGGCGGCAATCGCAACGGCAACATTCACCCCCTGGGATAAAAGGATGGTGGTGACGATGGCGGTCAGCGACATCACCGAACCGGCCGACATATCAATCTTTCCAATCAGAATCACAAACGTCATGCCGGTGGCAACGATCAGCAGAATGGAAGTGTCTTTAATCAGATTGTGCAGGTTGTACCAGCTTAAAAACCCGTCCGCGAATATGCTCATATACACAAACAATACAACGATCCCAATGATCAGTCCAAATTGTTCCCTGCTTTTAAAAATTGCTTTCTTCTCCAACTCAATCCCCCCCACTATATGCTCAAAGCAAGCAATTTTTCCTGCGTTGCTTCTTCTCTTGCAAATTCGCCCGTGATTTTGCCGTCTTTCATCACATAGATACGGTCGCAAAGCCCCAGCAATTCGGGCAGGTCGGACGATATCATGAGCACCGCCTTTCCCGCGCGCACCAGCGCATTCATAATCTCATAAATTTCTTCCCGCGCACCTACATCAATCCCACGCGTGGGCTCGTCAAACAAGATGAGGTCGCATTCGGCGCACAGCCACTTGGCGACCACAACCTTCTGCTGGTTGCCCCCGCTTAAGTACTTCACAACCTTATTGATGCCGGATGTTGCAATATTTAGGTCTTCTTTATACTTTATTGCAACTTCGGCTTCCTTTTTCTTGTCGATAATGCCTTTTGGAAAAAGCATACGCAGGGATGCGTGCGAAATATTTTCCCGGATGGACATCTCCATAATTGCACCTTCTCCCTTGCGGTCTTCAGGCACCAGGCCTACCTTCATCCGGCTGGTCGTCTGCGTATTTAAGCGGCTGAAAGATTTGCCGAATATCGTGACTGTGCCGCTCTCGAAAGGTTCATAGCCAAAAACGGCCTTAATCAGCTCCGTCCTGCCCGCGCCCACCAGCCCGGACAGCCCGACGATTTCTCCCCGCCGGGCCGTTAGGCTGATATCCTTGAATCTATAGGAGGACAAATGATGAACGCTGAGCACTTCTTCGCCCGGCTGGTTGTAATCCCGGTGGTACTGGTTTGTAATCTCCCTGCCCACCATCATCTTGATGATCTGGTCGGTCGTTGCCCCGGCGGCGTCCAGATTGCCAACCAGTTTTCCATCCCGGAGCACGCTGATGGTGTCCGCGATCTCCTTTAATTCCTCAAGCCTGTGCGAAATGTAAATAATGGATACGTCTTCGCTTTTTAGCTTTCTTATGATATCAAAAAGCTTGCCGATTTCGTTCCGGGTAAGCGTTGCAGTTGGTTCGTCCATAATGAGCAGTTTGGAATCAAACGAAAGCGCTTTGGCAACCTCCACCATTTGCTGCTGCGCGATGCCCAGGGAGGACACCTTTGTGCGCGGATCAAGATTGATCCCCAAAAAACCGAGAAGCTCACTGCTGCGCGCGTTCATCGCATCTATGTCTACCAGTTTGAGGCCTTTGTTCCTGACCGGCTCTCGTCCTAAAAATATATTCTGTGCAACCGTGCGGCTTTCCAGCAGGTTAAACTCCTGGTGGATAATGCTGATCCCCAGTTCCTGGGCGTGCTGCACGCTGTTAATCGTAATAGGTTTTCCTTCAAAGATAAGCTGCCCTTCGTCCTTTTGATAAACGCCGGAAATAATCTTCATCAGCGTGGATTTTCCTGCGCCGTTCTCACCGACCACTACGTGCACCTCGCCCCGGCGGACGGTGAGATTGATATCCCGGAGCACCTTCACACCAGAAAAGCTCTTGCTTACGTCCCGGATCTCTAAAATAACATTGTCTTGCATTTTTTTCTCCTCAATCGTGTAAGAGCGCTTAAAGCTTATTTAAAAACGCCTTCCCTGACGACCCTGACCATTTCACAGGCATCACCGTTTTCGATGACGTCCGAGAGTTTTTCAAAGCCGATCTCATCGATCATTTCTTCATATTTTTTCATATTGAGCACGCTTTGGCGGGTGGCTTCATACTGGTCTTCCCTGTATGGAAAAATATCCACCGCTATAAATCCGTCGTACCCCACCTTGCGCAGCGAATAGAAAATCTCTATAAACTCGGTGAGCCTCAGGGAACCGACGATCATGTCGTCGTCCCAGAGATTGTAATTGTCGTTGGCGTGCAGCATGAAAAGCTTGCCGTATTTGGCGGCCACCTCAATATTCTGCGCGGCATTCTGCTGGGACTGGAACACATGCCCGAAATCTATGGCGACGCCGACATTTTTCCTGTCTACTTCCTGGCAAACAAGCAACGCCGTCATGGTTGTATCGATCAGCGAACGGTTGCGCGGCTCACGTATTTTCCCTTCCAGCGTAAGATTGATATTCGGATTATAGTCCGCAAGTTCGCGCACCGCGGCCACCAGGTCGTCCCATTGTTTGCGATAGTCTGTCTGCAAGGGGTAGTCAAACCCATCCTGCCCCAGCCAAAGATCCACGCTTGGGCTGCCCACCAATTTTGCGTTGAAATCAATATTCTGTTTAATGAGGCGTAGCGCTGCGTCCCGAACGTCTTTGTCGGCAGCGGATATAGAGCCCTTTTGCCAGCGCCTGTCCCCAAACACCATGGGCAGAACGGAAGAAGCTTCAAAGCCGGATGCAGTCAGGATCTCATTTACGGTATCCGGGTCGGAAAGCGGCCCGCTGGGCGCCTGGTACAGGTCCGCTCCTTTTAAAACCTGCATTTTTTCCAAATTCTTTATTACGTCCGGGAATTCATCTTTGAAAAGACACGGGTCTTTATATCCGCATTTCATAAAGCGGTCGCTCGTTTGCCCCAGGGAACCGATAATAGCACTGTATTTGATTTGACTCATAACCTTCTCTCCTTTATTGATATGTATAATTTTTTTTGCAATATGCGGTCCGGATTTATCCGGCAACTAAGAAAAATGGATTTTGAGGGTACAAAAAACATAACCGAATGCTGCATATAAATACGGCTTTTTCTGTTGGCTGTAAATGTTTTTTTAAATAGTTATTCTATAACGAGCATTCCCGGCCGCTCAAAACGCACGCCGTTCACTGTCTTTATGATCTTTGGAAAACTCTTGGGCTTGGTGACCATCAAAGGCCCTTCGGGTGTGGCAATAAAAGCGTCTTCCGTCTTGGTTCCCGAAACAACCGGGTTATAGCAATAACACTGGTTTGCCTGGGTCACTTCATGCTTGAGCTCGGAAACAAGATAGTTCCGGTTGTAATAGCCCTGCGGCCCGCCCTGGTGATGCAGGTAATACATCTGCTCATATCCAAACTCTTTATAGGCCTGCTTGCCTACCATGTGCGGCACCAGATCGTCCACACCCGGTTTGGTGGCCTCTATCATGCGGCATTCTATCTCCGCGGTCACTTCATATCTTTCCAATAAATCTTTGGGCGCCGTGCCGAAATAGACCATGCGCGTCACCGTGGTAATAAGGCCCTTGTAGCGTCCGTTGCAGGAAACCATTAAGCTCTTATCCAGTTTTTTAGAGGTGGGTATTGCATGCCGGTGCTTCAATATACGCTCATCGCTGGCCACCAGGAACAAAACCTGGTCTATCATGTGCGGCCAGAGAGAGCCCGCGACGCCACCCGCGATCTCATATTCCGTCATACCGGGGCGGACTGTTGCCAGATATTTTTCGAGCGCTTCGGACATCGTATCCCCAAGGTACTGATACCGGCATATTTCGTTATCAGTCAAAGAAAAACGCAGCGGGCTTATTTTATCCTGTATCATCTTTGCGCGCCCAAAACAAATATCTGCGCCCACCTTCTCCATACTGCCTACAATCTTCTTAATAAACTCCTCGTTTCGTTTCTCATACCACGCCTGGGAAATAATTTCAAAACCCAGTTCCTCCAAATGCTGTTCCTCTTTCATGCGGTTTTCTTCCACAGCGTCGGTAATAGCAAAACGCCTGCCGTCTTTTGTAACAAGAACGGCGGCAACACCGTCTTCCATGCACATGGTAACAATGCTAGACGACCCGGCGGTAATCCACGCAAAATTTGATTGGCGCGTCAGATAAAGCGCCTCCAAGCCTTCCTCTTCCAATAAACGGACAATTCGCTGCACCTTAATCTCAATTTCAGCTCTGCGTCCGGCCATTGAGGTATCTTCCACATACTTCTTGTTCATTATAAGAGTTCCTCCAATCAATGATAATTATTGAGAAACATTTATTCATTTTTAAAAGAAATCAGTTTTTAAATAAATTTTCTTATGCCTAAATATGAAAGCCGGTTATGAATGCTCATGATGTTAGTTTTTGTTCGGGAACGTTACCACGGGAACGTTACCTACATAGCATTGTTCTTCTCTGCTATAAATTCGACATAAAAATGGCAAATCCTCTTTTAAAAAATATAAAATTGTGGGTTTTTTTTCAATTATTTTTTTCCGGGAACGTTTTCACGGGAACGTTCCTATTGACTTGCATGATTTTTATGATACTATATATATATATTCCATAAACTATTCCATATTTTATGCACCGTCGAATTTCTCATATCATTTTCAAGGGAGGTATCAAAGAATGGCTCAAACAATGCGCGCCGCCGTTTTTGAAGGAAACGGCGTGCTAAATATCCGCAAGGTTGAAAAGCCACAGATCCAAAAGCCGGACGATTTGATCATTCAAATCGAAATGTGCTCCATATGCGGCACCGACGTACACATTATGTCCGTCCCGCCCGGCTACGTTGCAAAGCCGGGAACCATTCTGGGCCACGAGCTCGTCGGAAAAGTGGTGAAGGCGGGTGACGGCGTAAAAAACATAAAAGTGGGCGACCGCGTGGTCACAAACCCAAATGACTACTGCGGAATCTGCGCCTACTGTCAAAAAAACCTGCCGAACCTGTGCGAAAACATTATCCCTATGGGAATCGGCGCAAACGGAGGATTTGCAGAATACGTCCGCGCATCTGAAAAAGTTGCGCATAAAATTTCAGACGGCCTCCCTTCCGAGATCGCGGCATTTGCCGAGCCGCTGGCCTGCCTGGTAAACGGCAAAAACAAGATCCCTGTCAGCCCGGGAGACAGCGTGCTGGTCATGGGCGCCGGCGCCATTGGACTCCTTTTTGTACAGATGATGAAAGCCTGCGGCGCCTCCCCCGTCATTGTTTCCGAGCCCGCTCCCCTTCGCCGCGAATTTGCACGCACATGCGGTGCGGATTACCTGGTGGACCCGCTTACCCAAGATATGGAATCTTTTGTTAGGGACTTAACCGGCATCGGAGCGGATTACGCCCTGGATGTTGTGGGATCACAGCTTCTTGCCGGTATTAAAGCGGTGCGCAGAGGCGGAACAGTCCTGCTTTTTGGCTTTAACGCCCATGCGGAGCCGGCCATCCCACAGCATATGATTACCAACCGTGAAGTAGCCGTTTTAGGCACTTGGATTGCAAACGCTTCCTTTCCCCAGGCCGTAAAAATCCTGGAAAGCGGCGTGCTGGACTTAAAGCCCCTGATAACCCATACCCTTCCTTTAGAAAAAACGGCCGAGGGCATCGAGATTTTGCGGCGGGGAGAGGGCATCGAAATCCTGATCGATCCGCGCCTGTAGCTACCGTGACATCAAGAAGGTTTTGAATTCGGAATAAACGGTATTGCTCCAAGCCTGTACCATAAACCTGCAAACGCCGTGTGCCGTTTAGATACGCGGCATTTGTGTTATAATAATTTTAATTTGTTTTGACGCTCCGATTTCCGCCGGATCAAGCGGAATTTTGAGGTTCATTGCAAAAAACATTTTTGGAGGGAATATGTCGACAATCTGGGATGTGGCAAAACTTGCAGGCGTATCAAAATCGACGGTGTCAAGGGTTATGAACAACGGTTCCTCCAGCGAGGAAGCCCGCAGTGCCGTGCTGTCAGCCGTCAAAAAACTGAACTATCAACCAAGCTGTTTTGCAAAGAACATACGCACGCAAAAATCCATGACGATCGCGCTCATGATACCCGATGCGTCCAACTTTTTCTATACCGAAATGTTCAAGGCGGTAGAACAGGTGGCCTACGAACATGATTATATGGTTATACTCTGCGATACCCAAAACAGCACAGAAAACGAAATACGCTACGCAAAAAAATTGCTTGCGCGGCGCATTGACGGACTTGTTTATTGCACATACAAAATGGACAGCGCTTCCCAGGAATATTTTTTGCATCTTTCCCGTAAATTGCCCATTGTATTCACTGATAATTCGTTTTACATTTATGAAGACATATCCGTCATTGCAACCGAAGGCTACAGCAGCACGCGTGACGCAGCGCGGTTTTTATACCACAAAGGCTCCCGCCGTATTGCATATATCAATTTTCCAAAAGAAGTCCGTGTTACCCGCCAGCGGTACGAAGGGTATTTAAAAGGCCTGGAAGACTGCGGCCTCCCCCATATACCCGAGCTCGTCTATTTTCCTTCTTTTGAGCATCCGATGTCGGCAAGGGACATGGGCTATGAAGGCGCCAAACACCTGCTTGCGTCGGGCGCATCATTCGACGCCATCATGGCGGCGGCAGACCCGATTGCAATGGGCGCCATTAAATATTTAAAACAGCAGGGCCTTAGGGTGCCGGACGATGTCCGGGTGGTCGGCTTTGACAACAACGAATTTTGCGAAGTGATCGACCCGACTCTTACCACCATTGCACAACCCATTGATAAGATCGGCAAAAAAGCCGCACAGACCCTCTTTAGAAAAATTGACGGCAGTGATACGGAAGAACGCATGTTCTTTGAGGGCGAACTGATCCAGCGCGACAGCACATAAGGCCAATGTTTAAAACCGGTTTTTTATGATTGCCAAAATCACAGGGCTTTAACGTTCCTCCGTACCCCCTTGCGTCACCCGTTTTTCTTTTTAGGCAGGCGAATGATGCCAATATGCGAAAGAAAAGTCAAAAGCGCGCTTATTTCCCGAGGATCTCAAAGACCTCGCTGATGGAAAGCTCTACCTTTCCGTTCCAGAAAACCATGCTGCCGTCCGTTTCGGCCCGCATAAAAAAATCCGGGTCTTTTAAAGCCCAAAACGCATTGTATGCAGTTTCGGTTTTAAATTGAGAACAATACTGCTTCCGTTATCCAGTATAACGTTGAGCCGGTAATCCTTCCCGGGATAAACTTCTTTTATTTCCGTCACAGACAACCCTCCAAACCCTTTTTATGACTCTATTCGCCACCCGAATATATAAAAATAGCCACCATACAATTGTACAGTGGCCAATTTTTCTCTGTGAACTACCCACCGGGTAGTTTTTTTGATTTACGGAGCCTCCGAATTATCACAGGATAATTTTTTTAGGAGGTCTATTTTTTTTGTTCTTTAAGCTGGCTTAAAAGAGAAATGATTCTTTGCGCTACAACGCCCAAGACAAGTATGATCCACGTAACGGACCATGCGTTCGTAAAAAAACTGACAAGAAGATACACCGCTACAAGAACAGCCCACAAGATTCCTGAATATACTTTTACTTTGCTTTCCATTTTTTACCCTCCATTTCATTTAATATTTAATCTGCGGTCAACGCCGCATACGCAGCATTACGGTTTTTCACCATTATGCCGCGTTTTATTAGATCGTGTACTGCCGGTATCAGTTTATGCCGTATTGGCGGTGTCCGTCAACACAAGTGCGCCGAATGGCGGAAAAGCAGCAATGAACGGCAGCTACGGCGCATCGGGATGCATTTGTAAATCCTATATAAACAGCATAAAATTCGGCCTTTTTAAACGTGCAGGATTTTTATTTAAACGCCTGAATCTTTAAAATGTTCTTTTAAAAGGGCGCGGCTGTGTATGGAGAGTTTTGAAAAAACGGATTTGAGCGTATACTTTACCGTGTTTTGCGATATGAAAAGCCTGCCCGCAATCCTTTTGATATGCGCTTCAAAGCCACCCGGCTGCGTCCGGGAAGCGGAGAGACTTCGGCCAAACGTATACGAAATGGTTCAACTCTCCGGATTCACACCAAAATATAGCATTATGTGTAAATTTATTTAATTTTCTAGCCTTTATTTTATGCCTCTTTTTCAAATCGTTTAAACATTTTTCAAAATCAAAGTTTGTCTCGTTTTAAAAACTTTCTCCGCAAAACATAATAAAAGGCAACTAAAATGATACATAAAATTACACAATAGTTTAATAAAAAAACAGTGATTTTAATATTAATTTATCAGCAGTTTACAGCTAGCTTTTTCTATCATATACTTAAATTAAAAGAACTTCACTAGTTCAAACACAGTTTATATTAAAGATGATTAATGCTGGCACTTGTGGATAACACAAAAAAATCAATCCCAAATCTGGATTTTTTTCTTTTAGATTACATGCAATAGACTTGTTGTAAGAAAAATTGTTCTACCCATGAGACGCGGTTTTCTATTAATATTTAAAATTATTTGGAGGATTAAGATGATGCAATTAATATTTAAAAGCTCGAGATATAATGTAACATTAAAGGAGTACATTAATGTAAAAAAATTGCTGATAAAATTGTTTTTAAAAAGAGGATTGCGTTTCGCAAAACGTATATTAGTATATAGCAAATCTTTAATCTTCGTTTGCACAATTGCGCATGATTTTGGCCAATTTACCGTACAACGCACCCATAACAACGCCGCCTATTGCAAAAAAAGCCAGGCTCAGCCCCGAATCCGTCGCCGTTCCCCACTGAAACTCTTCCACCAGAAACGATAAAGAGATCGAATAAACCTGGACGCTTAAAAACAGGACAAAGATAACTGCAACCCACATCCATGTTTCTTTTTTCAGCCTAACCTTCGGCTTGTTTTTAGATTGTTCTACGGCAGCCTCCGGTTTTTTGCCCTTCAGCATCACCAGGCAGAAGGCGAATGTTATGACGGCAATGATATGTATATAGAAAGTAAGATTCCATCCAATATCCGCCAAAGCACCGCCGGCGAACACCATTACGGCCAAGCCTCCCATTTGGCAGGCCTGCAGCATTCCCTGCACTTTCTCCTGCTCCGCGCCTTTGAAATTTTCTGCAACAAGCGCCGTGCTGACGACCTGGCTTATGCCCACGCCCACACCCAGTATTGCGCGCATCATGATGATCGGTACAAGTTCGTTCATAAAAGCAGGCGCCACGCCGCCTATCAAAAAACACAGGGAACCGAACAGCACCATTGACTTTTTTGATATGCTTTGCATTAACTTGCCCACAATAAGAGTTGTAGGAATAATGACAATACAGGGGATGGAGATAAGACTTTGGATCATTGTCTGTGACTCTCCGGCAAAATTAGCTCCGATAACGGCCAAACCGCCTGAAATCCCGATCGCTCCCATCATGAGCAGTGCAATAGAATAAATACTCAGTTTGATTTTCGTTTTTACCATTTCCAAAACACATTCCTCCTTTAATATTAAACAGCAATAAATAAGCAGGCTTTTTACGCCCTTGAATTTTTGTTATCATAATGTTGGCTGTGGCTATTGGATTATGAAGATATGGAGACTTTGATCTTCTGTAATTTGACCCACACCCCAAAAGGAATACTGTAAAAACCAATTTCTTTGGTCTTTATACAATAAACACTAATTCTCTTTCTTTTTCAATAGTCCGGACTGTTTTGTCATTTTTTCAGTACTGACAATAAAATTGGCGCGGTTCTTACTTGCCCGGAAAAGATGCCCTGCCGCAATAAAAAAACGCCAAAAGGAAATCTCTTTCAGCGTTCCGTATGTTTTGCATAAATCCAATAGCCTTAAACACGTTTTATAGTATATAATATTTAATAGGGGGTCGCATTTTTGCACCTCAAAGCCGCCGACAACCAATCATGCCATAAAAACATAAGATTTTTCTTTTCGGAACTTCAGTCTATGGTTCCGCGGAAAAATTGTGTGCAAAAATACTAAAACCGTCGGCTTTGCCATATACATACACTTATGATTCCAGGTTTACGCCCTAAAAGCAGACCTTTTGGGGAATCCCCATATACACAACGACCATTACATGAACGGAGTTGACTTCTTTATGGCCCAGGGCAGATCAAAACAAAGCCGGAAAAGCCTTCTGCTGCGCGGACTGCTTCCGCTTGACAAAAAAGCGTTTCCAAGTGAAGTGATCGCCGGCCTGACGCTGGCCGCCATTGCAATTCCGGAGGTCATGGGCTATACAAGAATAGCCGGTATGCCGGTCGTCACCGGTATTTACACCATTTTATTTCCCGTGATTATTTTTGCTTTGTTCGGGGCGTCCCGCCACCTTGTGATTGGGGCTGATTCCGCCACCGCCGCCATCCTTGCGCACGCCATTCTTCCGCTTGCGGCGATCGGTTCTGCGGAATATTTGTCTTATGTCTGCCTGCTTTCCATTATAGTCGGCGTTTTGCTTCTTGCATGCAGGCTGCTGCGCCTTGGGTTTATCGGCAAGTTTTTGTCGCGGACTGTTTTAGCGGGGTTTTTAATGGGCGTCGGCATTCTGGTTGCGCTTGGGCAATTTGGCGGTATGCTGGGCATCCCCGCCAGCGGCGACGGAATGCTGGCGGAATTTGGAAACGCGCTTTTAAAGCTGCCCGAGACAAATATTTACGCCGCCATAGTAGCCGGAGCAACGCTGGCCATTATTACGGTGCCGGGTTTACTTGGCAAAAAGTTTACACGGCTTAAAAAAATCCCATGGCCTTTGATTGCGCTTGCTGTTTCAATTGTTGCCGGATCTTTGCTGATCCCGGATGGCGCCGCCCTGGACTCCGTAGGGACTATTTCCGGCGGACTGCCGCAGTTTGCGCTTCCGGCCGTATCTATGGATAAAATTATGCAGCTGCTCCCCGCCGCCCTGGCCATTGTGGTTGTCATTATTACGCAAAGCGCCGCCACCTCATATGAATTTGCAAACCGGCATGACGAAAGCGTAGACATCAACGCAGACATCTTTGGGCTGGGGCTCGCCAATATTACGGCAGGTCTGAGCGGCACTTTTGTCACCAACGGCAGCCCGACGAAAACCCAGATTGCAGACGACGCGGGCGGGCGCAGCCAGCTGACCAACCTTGTTGCGGCGGGAATGGCCGCGGTTGTCCTGCTGTTTTTTACCGGACTTTTAAAATACCTTCCGGTGGCAACCCTCTCCGCCCTGGTTTTTGTGATTGGCATCAAGCTTATAGACGTGCGCCGCATCAGGCAAATTTACGCGCAGAAGCGCGACGAATTTTATATTGCCTTGATCACCGCAGTGGTCGTGGTTGCGCTTGGCGCGGCACGGGGAATTATCTTTGCCATGATCCTTGCGCTGATCAAACATATTTACCACAGCTGCAAGCCCAAAAATTCCCTGATGGTGCCCACGCGCCTTCCCGACGGGCATATCATTTGGACATGGGAACCCCTTTCCTCCCACCGGAAGGCCCACCCCGGCCTGATTGTTTATCATTTTGCCGCGCCCATCTATTACGCAAACGCGGAAACTTTGGTAAAAGAAGTTATGGCGCTTGCCAAAGACATCCCGGAACTCAAAATTATACTGCTGGACCTATCAACTGTTTCGGATGTGGATTACACAGGCGGCGAAACCCTGATCCGGCTATACAGAAAGCTTAAAGCAAAAAATATTTCTTTGCACTTAACGCAGGTTGAACACCACGTTATGTCACAGCTGGAGGCATACGGGCTGGTGCGCCTTGTTGGAGAAAAAAACATACACCATGATATTACCAGCGCGGTAAAGCTTTTTAGGGCGGCGGACCCGGAAAACAAATAAGAGCAGGCAAAAAATACGGCGGGGCAAACTTTAAGGCCGCCCGCCGTATTGACATTTTACCCGCAAAATATTACCTTTATTAAAAAACCACAGGAGAATAACCGGTGAAACTGTTTTTTATTTCAGACATACACGGAAGCCTTTATTATTTAAAAAAAGCGCTCGAACTTTATAGGGCCGAGCAGCCGGACGCCCTTGTGATCCTGGGCGACGAACTGTACCACGGCCCGCGCAATCCCCTGCCGCGCGGATACGACCCCAAAGAGGTTGCCGCGCTGCTAAACAGCCTTTCAGATAAAATACTTGCCGTGCGCGGCAACTGCGACAGTGAAGTTGACCAAATGGTGCTTGACTTCCCCATCATGTCAGATTATACGATCTATCATACCGGCTCCAGGAAACTCTTTTTAACGCACGGGCATATATTCGGGGAAGGAAAACTGCCCGCCTTAAACGCGGGAGACGTATTTTTTTACGGCCACATGCATATCCCCGTCGCTAAAAAAAAGGGGGATATTTATATTATCAACCCGGGGTCTGTTTCTCTCCCCAAAGAAGGCACACCCCACAGCGCGGGCATTCTTTGCGGCGACCGTTTTAAGATAGTAAGCCTTGACGGCAGCGTTTATAAGCAAATTGATTTTGATTGACCTTAAAAAGTCCCATTTGCATGCTTTCAGGAGGCTACCTTAAACGGCAGCCCCCTTTAAAACATATGCTTGGTTTATAAGCATCTAAATTTCAGACCGTCTCTCTTACAATAAATTCCGGCTTCAGCGAGATATGCTGGATCACACGCTTTGCTTTATGCTCAATTTTATCCAGCAAAAGCCTGACGCCCTGACCGGCCATTGCCTGAAGCGGCGGCGAGATGGTTGTAAGGGAAGGTTCTAAAAAAATCCCCATTTTAATATTATCGTAGCCGATAATTGCAATATCGTCCGGAATTTTAAGCCCTCTCTCCCTGATTGCTTTCATTGCGCCGATCGCAATCTGGTCATACCCCGCTATAACCACATCCGGCCTGTCTTCTTCATCCAAAAGCAAATTCATTTGCTCATAGCCGCCCAGTTCAAACATAGTTTTTCCAACCTTGATATGCCTTTCCAAAAGCGACACGTTGTTTTTTTCCAGTGCTGTTTTCATATGATGAAAACGCAGCCTGCAGCAAATGCTGTCGCCGATATATCCGAAAGTTTTATATCCCTTATTCAATAAAAATTCGACCGCTTTATTATAGCCGTATTCGTCATCAATGGTAATATAATCACATTCGTCTATTTTTACACGGGTCTGCATTAAAACAATGGGCAACCGGCTCAGCTTTGCATTATCAATATATTGTTCAAGTTCGGGATGCATGGAAGCCATCACAATGATCCCATCCACTTTTCTTCTTTTAAATGTGCTGATATAAGCGATTTCTTCATTGAAATCATGGTGCGTCATTCCAACGACCATTGAATAGGAATTCTTCCTTAAATCCGATTCTATGCAGTTTACCAATTCCGCAAACAATCCGCTCACAATTTCAGGAACAATGACGCCGACTTCTTTGGTTCCTTTCCCAAGTAACGCCTGTGCAGTGATGTCCGGGTTATAGTCCATCTCCATTGCGATTTTGCAAATCTTCTTTTTGGTATCTTCTCCAACTTCATTGCTGTTATTGAGTGCCCTGGAGACCGTAGAAACATTCACGCCCGCCCGTTTTGCTATATCCTTTAATGTTGCCATTTTCCCCCACCTTCGCAAAAATATTGATCACGCTTTCGCATCTATTCTTACATCCAATCCCAATTCTTTTCCAACCGCAATATATTGCCCCAAGTCCTCCTTTTTGACGGGCTCAACATCATCTAATTGATAAGGGATCCCCAAACCGTCATATTTGAGTTTCCCTAGCCTGTGGTATGGCAAAATCTCCACCCAGGAAATTTTTTTAAGCCCGGATAAAAAATGCAGCATCTTATGCACGGTATCATACGAACCGTTAAACCCAGGAATAAATGGAATCCTAACAACAAGTGTTTGTGTCTTAATACATCTGTTGATCATCAGCAAATTTTCTGTTATGTGTTCATTCCCGCAGCCTGTATATTTTTTATGTATATTGCTATCTATATGTTTATAATCATACATGATAAAGTCCAAACATGAAAGGCATTTTTTTACATCTTCCGCCTTGGCCATCCCACAGGTTTCTATGGCCGTATGGATCTTTTCCGCCGCGCAGGCGCGCAGTAATTCCACACAAAATTCGCTTTGAACAAGCGGTTCTCCCCCGCTTAAAGTAACGCCTCCGCCCGTGTTTTCATAAAATTGCCGGTCTTTTACCACTTCTTTCATCACTTCGCCGACGGTCATGGGTTTTCCGGCCAGTTCACGGGCGTTGCTATAGCAGTTTTCCACGCATGCTCCGCAAAGCGAGCAGCGGTCTTTGTCTGTAACGAGTCCGTACCTTTCATCTGTTTTAATAGCCTGCTCCGGGCACATCCGAAGGCACTTCAAACACCCGGTGCACTTATTCTTATAATATAAAATCTCACCTTCCAGCGAATGGGATTCCGGGTTTGCGCACCACATGCATCTCATGGGGCAACCTTTCAAAAACACCATGGTGCGTATCCCCGGACCGTCCCCGGTCGCAAACCTTTTTATGTCGAAAACCATGCCTGCCGGTTGACCGGACTTAAAATTACTGATTTTATTTTCCCCGCTTACATCTTTAAACGCATCCATTATAAATCCAATCTGCCGCCTTTCTTTTATTCAAGCGCGACCCGCTGAATAATGTCTTCCTGTAATTCTTTGTTTAAAGGTGCAAAAAATGCGCTGTACCCCGCGACCCTCACCATGAGATCCGAATAATTTTCCGGATTCTTCTGCGCATCCCGCAGCATTTTGGTGGATGCAACATTAAACTGGATATGGTACTGGTTGTTTTCAAACAATGTTTTGATAGTGCCCAAGATCCTTTTTCTGCCCGCCGTCGTATTCAACGTTTCGGGCGTCAGGCGTACATTAAAGATCGCGCCTTTGGAAAACCATATGCTCGGCAGTTTGCATGCCGAATTGATGGTGGCGGAAATGCCGCAGTGCTCGACGCCGGTTGACGGCGAAATGCCGTTGTTCAGCGGTTTTCCCGCTTTCCGGCCATCCGGCGTTGCGCTTACGTTTTCTCCCATTGCAACGTTGGCTGTTACAGAACTTTGGCAAAAAGCGTACGTCGCAGGCACAGGCCCCAGGCCATACCTGGAGCTTTTGAACTCTTTGACATACGTAGAACCGATATATTCGGTTACCGCCGTTGCCCATTTGTCCGCCTGGTCGTCGTCGTTTCCGTATTTTGTCGTTTTGTTTTTAAGGATCAGCCTGATTTCTTCCCCGGTGGGCTGGGTCGACTGATCTTCAAAATCCGTATCGATTGCATGAAGCAGCTGCGCGCCCGTGATCCATTTTTGATTAAACACGGCCGTTTCAATGGCCGAAAGCCCGTCCGCAGCGGTCATTGCGCCTACCGACGGTCCGCCTTCCGTGCTGTATTTTGAGCCTCCCTCGATCAGCGACTTTCCCCTGCCGATACAATCATAAATCAGCGAGGCGCGGAAGGTATTGATATCCGAAAGAATATGCATTTCATCATTCATGTGTTCCAGCATAACCTGCAGGCGCATAAAATAGTGCAGCTGGCCTTTAAACGCCTCCATGACTTCATCCATATTTAAAAAGCTGCTCAAATCCCCTTTGCCTTTATGGCAGATGATACCTGATTTTGGGTCTTTTCCGTTGTGGACAGCCAGTTCAAACACTTTGGCAATGTTCATTCTGGGGCCTTTGCACGCAAAATCAAACTTGCCGGGTATGGTGGATTCTATGCATCCCAAAGGCGCCCAGTTCCATCTGTCTTCTTCTTCAATACCGTGCATCTCAAGCATTCTCATAACGCCTTCATCATTATAAAACGCAGGCTGCCCGCCTTTATGAACTTGTACGACTTGCAGGCACCTGTCCATAAAAGCGTCCGACGTGCCCGCAAAGCACCGGACCGAAAGGGAAGGCCGGGGCATCTTAACATGTTCGCACGCATCCAGACAAATATATGAAAGTTCATTGACGGCGTCTTTTCCATCCCTTGTCTGTCCGCCGATCGCAACATTGATGGCCATATGATACCCCGGAAAAAACTTTGCACCCTGCCACGATCTGAATACGCAAATTTCATTGGTTTTTATAAAAAAGGATTCCACCAGTTCCAAAGCCTGGCCCCTTGTTATTTTTCCGCTTTCAAGATCGCGCCGGTAATACGGATACAGGTACTGGTCGAAGCGTCCGAAAGATATAGCAATCCCGTTTGTCTCCAGCAGGATCCCCAAATGAATGATCCAAATAGCCTGGAGCGCCTCCCAAAAAGTATCCGGAGGATTTTGGGGAACCTTTGCACATATCCTGGCCATTTCGGTCAATTCCTGTTTTCTTTTTTGGCCTTTTTCTTTCTCCGCCAACTCTTTGAGCTTCTTTGAGTAGCGGTTTGCATAAGAAATCACCGCCTCGTTTGTCTGGATAACGCTTTGCAGAAACAACAGCTTTTTGGCTGTTCCCGGCTCGGTCGGGTCCATCTGATCCATTTTATCCCGCGCTTTTTTGATAACTCCCGAAAGCCCCGTCCGCAATGTTTCTTCATAGTCGGGCATTACATTTCCAAAGCCGTTTTGCGTGACCCAGTCATCGTCTATCACGCCGAGGTCCCATGCGGTCAGCACTTCTTTGGGCAAAAGTTTTCTCAGATTTTTATGCAGGCATTTATCTTCCCAATACTCCAAAATAGACAAAAGTTCGGTTTTTGTTTCTTCATCATATGAATAAATATCGTTTGGACGTTCATCAAAATGATAAGGATCTCCTTTAAACTCATTTTCGATCCATTCGGTCGCATATTCAGGATAAACCGGCGGGGAACGCAGCGCCTCCGCCTGATTTCCGACAAGAAGCTCGCCTTTTCTTACATACAGGCTCATTTGATTCAAGACATCGCTGTAGGCCTGCGCGCGCCTTTTTACGATAGGCAATCCTTCTGTTGTTTTCATGGAGTTTGTAAAAATTCTTGCCCGCTCCACACATATTTTAGGTGTTGTACGGATAAGTTCGTTCCTTAGTTCATTTGTTCTTTCAGACATAATACTTCCACCTTACCTTCAATGATTCATATTTGACAATTCATCAAACACCGCCGTTAAAGCTTTATACGATGCTTTAAAAACTGAAAGCGTTTTTAAATATTTTTCACGGTTTTCAGGATTTGCGTAAAACACATCTTTTGTTTTAAACAGCCCTTTCACGTTCTTAAATCCCGGAAACAGTCTCACGCCGATGCCGCCGGCCACCGCCGCGCCAAAAGACGTGGCTTCTTCCAAAACCGCCGGACGTATGATATCGGCATCATAAATGTCGGCCATTAGCTGAGATACAAATGAACTTTTGATGGTCCCGCCGATTGCCGTAAGTTTGCTGCAGGCAATTCCCTGGCTCCTGAAAATATCCAAAATGATTCTGAGGTTGAGTATCGGCCCCTCATATACGGCCCGTATCATATCCGCGCGGCTGTGCCTGTGCTCAATACCGATAAGTGTGCCTTTTGCGTTCGGATTCCAGTACGGGCACCGCTCTCCCATTAAATAAGGCAAAAAAATCAGCCCGTTGGCCCCCGGCACAGATTGGGCGGCTACTTTTTCTAAAAGATCAAATGCCCCGGTCTTTCTTTTTTCGGCCTCCGCCGTTTCGCTTAAAGTCAGCTTGGTTTTCATCCATTCATACGTTGCGCCTGCGCTTTGCATTGTCCCGGCCGCCATACAAAGGTCCGGATCCAGATGGCACAAATTAAATGTCAGCTGGTCTTTTTCAAACAACGGCTCTTTTCGGGTCACGGCGATCCATGAAGACGACCCAAAACAATTATAGATGTCCCCTTCTTCCACCGCCCCGGCTCCTACCGTAGCGCAGGGACCGTCCCCGCCGCCTATCACAACGGGCAGGCCCGCCGGAAGGCCCGTCTGTCCGGCGGCTTTTTGGGTAACTGTGCCAACGATTTCCGTAGAAGCATGCAGGGGGGGCAATTTGTCCAGATCAATCCCGGCAGCCGCGGCAATCTCACAAGACCACGTCTTTTTTTTGATATCCAATAGATTGGTTCCCGAAGCATCCGAATAGTCCGTCGCAAACACGCCGGTCAGGCGGTATACAATATAGTCTTTTGCATTCAGAAAACAAGCGGCCTTCTCATAAATATCCGGGAGATTGTTTTTTATCCACATGATTTTTTCAAGAGAATAATTGGGGGCGATGCTGGTTCCCGTTGTTTGATATACAAAATCCCTTCCGATTGCCTCCTGCAGCATGCGTGTCTCCGGGACCGCTCTCATATCCGCCCATATAATGCTTTGATACAGGCAGTTCCCGTCGCGGTCCACCGGAAGGCATCCCATCATTTGCCCGCTGAAAGTTGTGCAGGCGATATCCCCCGGGGCGATCCCGCTTTTTTCAATCAGATTTTTGGTCGACCTGCATACCGCATTCCACCAATCATCCGGTTGCTGAGCAGCCCATCCCGGTTTTTCATAGGAGGTTGCATAAGGGTACTTATCACTCGCAATCAGATTCCCCAAAGAATCATACAGCGTCGCCTTATTCCCGCTTGTTCCCAGATCATGGGCGATAATATATTTATTCTTCAAAACCATGCCCCCGAATCATGCCCCATACTTTTCTTTAAAACTGTCGACAATCGCGTCTCCCCGGCTGGTACCCAACCGCTCGGCGCCCGCATCCAAAAACGCAATCGCCTCTTCCATGCTTCTTATGCCGCCGGACGCTTTGATTTTGCACCTGCCTCCAACGGCCCTCTTTATGATTGCTATATCTTCCAGACTGGCGCCTCTCGGCCCCATTCCGGTTGACGTTTTAACAAATTGAACGCCGCGGTCGGCCGCGATCTTGGAAACCTTGAAAATTTCGTCGGGTGTCAGGTAACAGGTTTCTATAATCGCTTTTGTGATCGCCCCTTCCGACTGTTCGGCCAGGGTTTTCATTTCCATATCTATCACATCCATCATCCCGGATTTCACCGCGGCAATGCTGATAACAAAATCAACGGCGTCGGCACCCAGCCGGATCACTTCATGCATCTCCTGTGCCTTAATCTCCAACAGTCCGGCCCCCAAAGGGAATCCTATTCCGGTACACACTTCTACGCCGCTGCCTTTTAATATCCGGCTTGCTTCCCCTACAAAAAACGGATTGACGCACACCGCTCCAAAATTGTATTTAAGCGCCGTTTCACAGGCCTGTGTAATTTCCTTTAAATTATCCTGGCCTTTGACTCTTGTATGTTCAATATGTTTGGCCAACTGTTTAAACGTTAAATCCATCACTTGTTATTCCTTTCTATCTATCTCTTTTAAAAGGTCAACGAAACTTTGAGCGCCTGTTTTGTCTTAACCAATTCGAATCCTTTTTCAAAATCTTCAACAGGCAACACATGCGTAACAAAATCGTCCAGATTGATCTTGCCGCTTTGCACCATTGCGACCACTTCTTCATGAACGGAAGCTTCATCACTGAATGTCGGCCACTGGACAAAATGGATATTCCAGTTATACGGCGCTTTCTCCCAAACGATATTTGCACTGCATTGGGGAGAGATCCCATACACCGCGACCTTGCCGTTAAATTTAATCAGTGTCAGCCCCAGGTTGATCAGTTCATTTCTGCCGACCGCATCGATAAAGATATCAAGCCCGTCTTTATGCGTATCCATAACGACCGAGGGGACATCGTCCCGGGTGGGATTCACGATAATGTCCGCCCCCAGCGATTTGGCTTTTTTAAGCCGTTCATCATCCACGTCGCTGACGATCAGTTTTTCTACGCCAAGAACCTTGCAAAACCGTATCATAGATAATCCGACCGGGCCGCATCCATTGATCATAATTGACATGCCCCCGCGAACGCCGAACCTTTTAAGTCCGCTGAACACTTCTTTGAGCGTAATGATCATAAGCGCCTTTTCCGGTTGAATGTCTTTTGGAACAATCTGCTGCGCAATCGGGCCATCGGGCAGGTCTTTAATGCCGTCTTTCTTCATAGCGGCATAATCCGTAACAAACGCCCGCTCTGCAAAAGAGCCCCATCCGCTGTAGTACTTGGGCGTATCGGCCAGCATTCCCCGAAGCACATGGTCTCCAATCTTATAGGTGGTGACCTTGTCTCCCAATTTGATGACGCGGCCCAAAGGCTCATGCCCCAGCACACACGGATAAGCGTCATGCCCTTTAAAGTGTCCGTCGATCAATTTGAGATCCGTTCCATTGCATATTCCGCAGGCAATCACCTCAACCAATGCGTCATACGGCCCTATTTCCGGTTCAGGGATATCATTGACCAACTCAACCTTTCCTTTTTCTTTAACAACAAGCCCTTTCATAAGTTAACCTCCAAAAACTCTATTTGTCCTTCTTTGCACTGTCAATCACCACTGCGACTATGATAAGCACGCCGATAAAAACGCTCTGGTAAAACGTGGATACCTGCAAAAGATTCAAACCATTGCGCAGCACGCCCATAAAAAGTGCGCCTATAAAAGTACCTAAAATGCCTCCACGGCCGCCCGACATGCTTGTTCCGCCTATTACGACTGCGGCAATCGCGTCCAGTTCCCATCCTTCGGCAGCCGTAGGCTGGCCGGACTGCACTCTGCCCGCAAGAATGATTCCCGCAAAACACGCACAAAATCCGCTGATGGTAAAACTGAAAGACCTGATTTTTTTAACATTGATACCCGACAGCTGTGTTGCTTCGGGATTTCCGCCTATTGAATATACATATTTTCCAAACGGCGTTTTTGAGAGAACAAACCAGGCCGCAATCAAAAATATAATAAAGATGATGATCGGCATGGGAATGCCCGCTATATTTCCGCCGCCAATAAAGCAGTATTCGTCACTTAAGTTGCTGATCGGGTATCCGTCTGTATAAATCATGGTCAATCCTCTTGCAATGGACAGCATACCCAGACTGACGACAAACGAATGAACATTCGCTTTTGTGATAATGAACCCCATCAAAAATCCAAGACCGGAACAGATTGCAAGGGCAAGGATGACCGCCAACGCGACCGGCATGCCCGCATTGACGGAAAATCCCGCGGACAGCACGCCCCCAAGCGCGGCCACAGACCCGACGGACAGGTCGATGTCCGCCTGCAGGATCACAAACGTCATTCCCGTCGCCACAATACCCGTCATGGATATCTGCCTCACGACATTTAAGATGTTATTACCCGTAATAAACTTTGGATTTAAAATAGTGATTATGATACATACCGCAATCAGTACGAAAACAATACCGTAATTACTGAACAGACTCGAAAATGATTTTTTTCTGTTCAGCGCTAAAGTCTCCCGTTCGATGATAATTACCTCCCCTCATGTTAAAAAGCTTTTTGACCGGGATGCCCTTTGCAAAGGGCATCCCGTTTTTCTGAAACCTGTTTTTCAGGATATTTCGCTATAAAAATCTCCGCTGTCCAAATTATCAACCGTAATGACCCAGGGATCCAGCAGTTCATCTTTCGGTTCGGGCACGACCCCCGTCTGTATATATTCCACGGCTTTTTCCACAGCCAGTCCGGCCTGTGCCGACGGGTACTGGATGGTGGCATTCAGTTCGCCTTCTTTAATAGACTGGAGGGCATCCGGAATACCGTCAAACGAAATGGTAACAATACTGCTCAGGTCAAGATTTGCATCTTTCATAGCCTGAAGCGCGCCCATCATCATGTCGTCGTTATACGCGAATACGGCGTCAATAGTGTCTACGGTAGAAATTGCGTCTTCCATAACACTCATTCCCTGTTCCCTTGTGAATTCTCCGCTTTGGCTGTATACAATTTCAAGGCCGGGATAATTTTCAAGTTCGCTTTGGAACCCTGTGCCTCTGTCAATGGATGGAGACGAACCCGCCGTGCCTTCTATAACAACAATCTTGCCTTCTCCGTTTAACTGTTCATTAATAAACTGTGCCGCAAGCTGACCGCCAAGAACATCGTCACAACCAACATACGCCGTATAGGGGGCGCCTTCGCATCTGCGGTCAAAGGTGATGACCGGGATTCCCGCGTCTTCGGCTTCCTCTACAGCCGGTGACAGGGATTCAACATTAATAGGATCCGTTATGATCGCGCTTACTTCCTGCGTAATTAAATCCTCCATCAGGCTTGTCTGTTTGGATACGTCGTTTTCGGCATCATAAACCACCATCTCTACGCCCAGTTCATCCGCTGATTCCTGTGCATCCTGCAGTGCATACTGCATCCATGTCATGGACCGGTTCATGGCTAAAAAGCCGATCACAATGTCCTGCGCGTCTTCTCCCGCGGCAGCCGATTCTTCCGTTTCAGAAGATACGGCACTCTCGCTTGCTTCCTCTCCTGATGCGGCGCTTGCAGCTTCGGATGTCTCTACCGCGTTCTGCGAGCAGGATGTCAATACCCCGAAAGCGACAACAAGCAAAACCACCAATGCAATAATCTTGTGGTTTTTTTTCATTTTTTCTAATCCTCCTAACTTATTTCATTAATAGAAAGGGACTTATCTCGAGCATTAGCCCATTTTCTACTAAACCAAAAACCAAATTCAGGATAACCGGGCCGCCTGTTCGTCCGGGCATTCGCCCATAAGCGCATACCCCAGAATGGTTTCCTGATTGATGTCTTCCCCTTGCAGATGCGCACAAACCCTTCCCTGATGCATGACATATACCCGGTTGCACATATTGACAATTTCGGCCATTTCCGAAGACACCATGATAATGGCGCCCCCCTGGCGGATGATTTCATTCATGAGAATATAGACCTCTGATTTTGCGCCTACATCGATCCCCCTGGTCGGTTCGTCAAACAAGAAGATCCTGCATCCCGACGCGAGCCATTTTGCAATAACGACCTTTTGCTGGTTTCCGCCGCTCAGGTTTTTTGTTTTTTGCATAATGGAAGGCGTTTTGATCCCTAATTTTTTAACATATTCCTCCGCCTTGGCCTGTACTTTGGATTCGTTGATGATTTTTGATTTACAGCAGGAATTGATGGACGGAAGCGTGATATTGTCTTTGATCGAATGGATCAATACCAGCCCCTGCTGTTTTCTGTCTTCCGGCAGCAGGGATATGCCGTTTTTAACGGCCACTTTGGGATGGCTCAGCTTAACCTCTTTTGAATCTATAAAGATCTTTCCCGACGTTGTTTTATCGGCACCGAAAATGCCCCGCACCACTTCCGTACGTTTAGAGCCTACCAGGCCCGCAATCCCGACGATCTCTCCCGCATGAAGCTTTATGCTGACGCCTTTAAAAACATTTTCTCTTGTTAATTTCTCCGTCCTCAAAAGCTCTTTGCCAACGGTTATATCAAACTTTGGAAAGGTTTGCTCCAGCGTCCTGCCCACCATCATTTCAATCAATTTTTTAACGCTCACGCCTTTGATGTCTGTTGTGCCTATTTTCTTTCCGTCTCTCATCACCGTTACGCGGTCCCCTATGATGGGCAATTCCTCCATACGGTGCGAAATATAAATGATGCCCGCACCCGATTCCCGAAGCCGGTTGATCACTTTAAACAATTCGTCCAGTTCTTTATTGCTCAGCACGGCTGTGGGCTCGTCCATAATATATATTTTTGCCTTCATGGAAAGCGATTTTGCAATTTCCACCATCTGCTGCTGCGCAACGCCCAATGTTTTTATGACTGCGTTTGGTTTTAAGTCCACATCCATTGCGTCTATGATCTCCTGTGCATCCTTGATCATCTTTTTTTTGTCGATCACAGGAACCGGACATCCCTTTTTTTGAGGAAACCTTCCTAAATAGATGTTCTCCGCAACCGTAAGGTAGGGAATCAAATTGAATTCCTGATAACAAGTTGCAACGCCTAAGTGTATTGCCTGTTGCGTATTCGTTAAAACGGTCTCTTTTCCTTCAATAAATAATTTTCCCTCATCCATGCTGTACGCGCCCGAAAGGATCTTAATGAGCGTAGATTTACCGGCGCCGTTTTCGCCCAGCAAAGTATGGACTTCACCCGATCTCAAGTCAAAGTCTATGTTTTCCAATGCAACGACCCCCGGAAATCGTTTCCAAATTCCTTTTGTTTCAATTAATAAATTCTTTTCAGCAACCGGCATCTAAACGAATCCCCCTTTTTATGATCCTAAAATTTTGTTTGCGCAACACATTTACGCAATTTTGCGTAAATTTTACAGTTTTTGCACAATAAATTAATTCTAAATAATCCACTTATTGCCTATATTAAGCTTTTTTTAGGTTTTTTGTTTCGTACGGAATTTATTCATTGCATAATTTATTTACGCAATCGTTTGCGTAACCATTCTATAATAAAACGTCAGACTTTGTCAAGGTTTAATTTCAAAAAAACAGCACATGCGTTTTGATTGTTTATCCGCATTTATAAATTTTCCCGGATATCCCGGGTTTTTTATCTTCCTCCGGCATGCAATTCACATAAAATTCATAATATTACAGCAAAGGCCATTGACAAAAACCGCTTTTCATCTTACAATAAAAAAAATTGTAAGGACAAAAAAAATTTTAAGGTTTTGCGTCCTTATGCAAATAAATAAAGAATGATACGGACGAATTTTCCAAGATACGTCTTCGTTCAAAGCAGAACGAACCACGCCTCGGCAAAAATTCTCCGTTTTTTTTATTTAAAAATATTCTTTTGTCAACCCTGCCGGCCTGCCGGAAGAAAGGAGATGCGCTGCGTTTATGGAAGAAATTCTGCGGATGGAACACATAACCAAAAAATTTGGCGAACTATGCGCAAACCGGGACGTGAATTTTGACGTGCGCCGCGGCGAAGTCCATACTTTGCTGGGCGAAAACGGCGCCGGAAAGAGCACGCTTATGAACATACTTTTCGGTTTATACCAGCCCACGGCGGGCACCGTGTATTTCAAGGGCAAAAAGCTGAAGATAGATTCGCCCGCGCAGGCCGTAAAGCTGGGCATTGGCATGGTGCATCAGCATTTTATGCTGGTGGAGGCCATGACGGTCTTTGAAAACATTATTTTGGGAGACAAGAATTCCAAAGGCATTTTTATTGATACCGAGGCCCGCAAAAAAGAAATTCTTACGCTGGTCCAAAGATACAGTTTGGATATCGAACTTGATAAGCCCATCTCTGAAATATCGGTGGGCGCGCAGCAGCGCATTGAAATTATCAAGGCGCTCTACCGCGGCGCGGAGCTGCTGGTTTTGGACGAGCCGACCGCCGCGCTGACCGACATAGAAGTGGAAGGGCTTTTTGATGTTATTTTAAGACTCAAAGAGGAAAACAAAAGCATCATCTTTATCAGCCACAAGATGCGCGAAGTGCTGCGCATTTCCGACCGCATCACCGTTCTTCGCGCGGGCGAGACAATCAGCACCGTAAACTGCTGTGACACCTGCGGCGAAGACCTTGCAAATTTGATGATCGGCCGCGAACTGCCCCCCTCCCACTACAAAAAAGTTAAGGCGGCAGCCAGCAACGTGGTAGAACTGAAAAACGTAAGCTATAACGCAGCCTCCAAGCACAGCGGGCTTCTCTCCGTATCCCTCACGGTGGGATGCGGTGAGATTCTGGGCATTGCGGGCGTAGACGGAAACGGGCAGAGCCAGCTGGCGCAGATCCTTACCGGGGTACTTGCGCCGGACGACGGTTCTCTTGATATCAAGGGCGTCCGCATTTCTGTGTTCGACCCTCACGGTTTTATTTTAAACAACATTGCGCATATCCCGGAAGACCGCAACAAGATGGGGCTTATACCCAATATGTCCGTACAGGACAACATTGTTTTGAAATCTACGGATTCTTCCGCGTTTTCTGCCGCAAACGGCGCATATTTAAAGAAAAAAGCCATGCACGACTACGCGGACCGGATGCGGGAAAAATACGACATACGCTGCGAATCCATAGACCAGGAAGTCAGAAACCTTTCGGGCGGAAACCAGCAGAAAGTGATTTTGGCGCGGGAGCTGGAAGGCGACCCGGACCTGCTGGTAGCGGTGCACCCCACCCGCGGCCTGGACGTGGGCGCTTCCCGCTTTATCCACGACACCATGATAGAGGCGCGGGACCGGGGCTGCGGCATACTGCTGATCTCCGCGGATTTTGACGAGATTTTGGAAATGTCCGACCGTATCGCCGTTATGTTTGAAGGAAAAGTCATGGGCGAATTTTCAGGGGTCAATCCTCCCATACAGGAAATCAGCCTGGCAATGGGGGGCAAGGAGGCAATGCGCATATGAAAATGAAAAACCGTCTGTTGGGAATAGTGGTTCCCATCCTGGCCGTTGCGGCGGCTTTTGGATGCGGCTGCATCATTATTGCGGCCCAGGGGGCCTCCCCGGTCGAGGCCATCCATTACCTGCTGATCGGTGCTTTTGGAAACGGTTCCAATGTTTCCACCACGCTGGTCAAAGCGACGCCGCTTATCTTTACCGGCCTTGCCGCCTGTTTTGCCTACCGCTGCGGCGTTTTTAACCTGGGCGGCGAAGGGCAGTTTATTATGGGCGCGTGCGCCGCCATCTGGATCGCCGTATCCTGGGGCGTCACCGGGATCCCCGCCATGCTGCTTTGCCTGGTGTTCGGCGCCATTGCCGGCGGCCTGTGGGGCGCCATTCCGGGCGTGCTTAAAATAAAGCGTGGCCTGAATGAAATGATCGTTTCCATTATGCTCAACTATGTGGCCGTACTTTTTATGGGCCTTATGTACACCAGCCTGCTGCGCGACGGCAGCGTCCCCCAGACGCCCGCCGTTCCCGAAGCTACGCAGCTTGCCCGTATTGTGCCCGACCTGCGCGTGACCTGGGGCATCGTGATTGCCATAGGCGTTGCCGTTCTGGTGCAGTACTACCTTTTCAACACATCCGGCGGCTTTAAGCTGCGCGCGGTCGGCCTCAACAGCACGGCTTCCCGCTTTAACGGTTTTTCCGTAAATAAATTTATGCTTTCAAGCTTTATTACGTCCGGCGCCATCGCGGGCCTCGGCGGCAGCGTGGAACTGTTGGGCACACAATACCGCCTGATGAGCGGATTTGCCCTGGGCTTCGGGTTTGACGGCGTGGCCATCGCACTGATCGCCCAGCTCAACCCGGTTGCCACCGTACTTATTGCATATTTCTTTGCGGTCCTCAGGACAGGCGCCACCACCATGCAGGTGGGCACCGGCGTGCCGACCTCGGTGATCGACATCATCCAGGCAATGGTGATCGTCTTTGGCGTGGCGGGCTTTGCCCTTGTGCGGCTCCCGCAGATCAAACAATTTTTCAGCGCACGCATTGCCCGTGCAAAAGCGGAGGAGAATTAAATGGATTTTGCTTCTGAAATGCTTCTCTCAACAGTCCGTATGGCAACGCCCATCTTGCTGGTCGCCCTGGCCGAGCTTTATTCCGAACGCGCCGGTCTTGTAAACATTGGCCTGAACGGCATTATGACCTTCGGCGCCCTGGCGGGGTTTATGATTTCCTACCTCACGGGAAACCCGTACCTAGGCATTATTGCCGGGGCGGTAGGCGGCGTTTTAGTGAATATGATTTATGCATTCTGCACCATTACGCTGCGCGCGGAACAAATTGTCTACGGCATGGCCATCAACATATTCGCGCCCGCGGTGGCCGCGTTTATATACACCGTGTACTTTGGCGTCAGTTCCACCCTTGCGCAGGGACCGCTGATGTCCACCGTTGCCATCCCGGTGCTCAAAGACATCCCGCTAGTGGGCAACGTGCTCTTCAACCAGACCCCTATGGTCTATTTTGCCTATATGATGGTGGTGGTTTCCGCCATCTTCTTCAACAAGACCAAAGCGGGGCTCAACTTTAAGGCGGTGGGCGAATTCCCCCGCGCGGCCGAAACACTGGGCATCAACGTGGTGAGTGAAAAATATATTGCTTCCATCATTTGCGGCGCGCTCGCCGGTATTGGCGGCGCTTACCTGACCACCTGCTATGTGAACACATATTCGGACGGCATTGTGGCCGGCCGCGGGTTCATTGCCCTGTCCGCCGTTATATTCGGCCGCTGGACTTCTTCCGGCGTTCTTCTTGCCTGCCTGCTGTTCGGCTTTTTCGACGCATTGCAGCTCAGGCTGCAGGTCATTAATACCGACACGCCCTACCAGCTGTTCCAGATGATCCCGTATTTGTGCACGCTGATTGCGCTTGCGGTGTTCGGGATCCGCAAGGCTGGCCCGCTTTCCGCCGGAAAGCCGTATTACCGGGAAGAAAGATAAAAACGCATAACATCCCTTCCGGGGGTTTATGATAGATCTACTAAACAAATAGGAGAAGCAAAATGAAAAAAGTATTAGCATTGATCCTTGTGATAGCAGTGGTGCTCTCACTTGCAGCTTGCACGGCCAGCGAGACAGCGTCGTCTGAATCGGCTTCCGCGAGCGAAACCGCTTCGGCCGCAGCTTCTGAAAGTGCGGACGCCAGCGCGGAAAGCGAAGATGCTTCCGGCACAACCTATAAGATCGCCATGGTGTGCGATTCCAGCATTTCCGACGGCGGCTGGGGCGCAGCCTGCTACAACGCAATGATTTCAGCTGCCGAAGATCTGGGTTGGGAAACCCAGTACACCGACAGCATAGACGTGGCCGACTACGTGCAGTCCATTGAAAGTTACTGCCAGCTCGGATACGACATGGTCTTCCTGCCGGGCAACCAGTACAGCGACGCGACCGTCCAGGTTGCCGCGGACTATCCCGACGTTTGTTTTGCCGTGTTAAACGGCTCCGAGTCTCTGCCCACCGACAACATCATGAGCATGCTGCCGGACGCGCAGGAAATTGGCTGGATGGCCGGTTCCCTGGCAGGCCTTATGTCTGAAAGCGGCACGCTGGGCTTTATTGGCGGCATGGAACTCGACACCACCAAAACCAAGCTGGCTTCCTATGAAGAAGCGGCCAAGGTTGTGAACCCCGATATCAAAGTGCTTTCCGCCTATGCCGGTTCGTTCAGCGATACCGCCAAAGGCATGGAGCTTGCACAGTCCATGATCAGCGAAGGCGCGGATGTGTTCTTCGGCGATGCGTCTGCTGTTGATTCCGGCGCCCGCCAGGCTATTGACACCGCCAACACCGAATCCGGCTCTATTGCCATCTACGACATCGGCCAGCCCGCTGACCTGCTCGGTCAGAACGACTGCGTGATCTCCAGTGTGGTGACGGATAACGCCGGCATGCTGAAAATCTGCATGCAGGCCGCTATGGACGGTACCTTTGGCAACGAAGTGATCTACGGTTCTCTTGAAAACGACTGCCTGAGCGTGGGCCAGATCAACGAAGAACTGGTGCCCGCGGACGTGCAGGCCCAGTACATGGAATATGTTGCCCAGATGCAGGCCGGTACTTTCCCCGGCTGAGCGGCGGCACAGTAAACCAGGCAAGATAAAAAAACGCTTGCATACGCATAAAAAAAACTGCCGGTTTGTTCCGGCAGTTTTTTTTAATTCCGTTATCCGTTTTTTTGTCTTTTAGACACATTGGACAGGGCGACCGCCAATATAATAATAACGCCTTTTATAATTGTCTGCTGGCTTACGTCCAGGCCCGCCAGGATCAACCCGTTGTTGATCATCCCCATCAGCATGGAGCCCACAAACGCGCCAAAAACAGAGCCTGTCCCGCCCGCCATACTGGTTCCGCCCAGTATAACGGCGGCAATCACGGACATTTCGTCCCCGTCTCCAAACGTGTATCTGCCCGCCTGCATCCTGCCGGTATACAAAATTCCCGCAAAGGCCGCAAACGCGCCGCTCATAACAAACGCAAGCAGCTTAACCCGGTTGGTTTTAATGCCCGTAAACCTTGCCGCTATTTCGTTCCCGCCGGTTGCAAGCGTCTGCCTGCCGAAAGACGTCCTGTTTAAAAGCAGCACGCCAAATATCACGAACAGCAGCGTCCACAGCAGCAACACCGGCACCCCGAAAACGTCGCCTATGCCAAACACAAAAGAAAAGGTTTTGTTGGAAACCGGAACGGCGGCCGTATCCGTCAGCCACATTGCCGTACCGCGTATAATATTCATAGTGCCCAGCGTAACAAGAAATGCCGGGATCTTGAATTTTGTTATTAAAAAACCATTCAGCGCCCCCACTGCCGCGCCCAGGGCGATCGCTCCGAGCAGCGCCAGGAATATATTGTCCGTCGCCTGGAGGATCAGCGCGCATGTCAGCGACGCCAGGGCCGTGATGGCGCCTACCGACAGGTCGATCTGTGCCGCGCCTATTACAAAAGTCATTGCGACGGCCATGATCGTAATCATTGCGGTCTGCCTGGAAATATTCAGTATATTATTTGCTGTAAGAAAGCCTTTATCAAACAGCCAGATAGAGAAGAACACAAACATTGCCGCAAAAGCAAAATAAACAATGTATTTGCTCCAATCTATTCTTCTTACGCCTTTATCCTTGGATTGCATGTTGGATTACCCCCTCGTCCGTGATATCTTTTTGCTCTAATTCTCCTACGATCTTTCCGTCAAAAAGTACGATTATCCTGTCGCACATCGCCGCCAATTCAGCAATCTCAGAGGAAACCACAACCACACTGTTTCCCTGGTCAGCGTAATTTACAACAATATTGATAATTTCACCTTTAGCCCCGATATCAATACCGGCCGTCGGTTCGTCCAGCAACAATACTTTTGGATCAATATTCAGCCATTTGGCAATCACAATTTTCTGCTGGTTGCCGCCCGACAGCAAGCTTACAATTTTATTTATGCCGTCCGTTTTTATGTCCAGCGCTTCAACGCTCTTTTGGGCAAATACATTTATCTTTCTCTTATCCAAAAACAAACCTTTACGGGTCTGTTTGAATATCGGCAATTGGATATTTTCTTTCAAAGTATGCTCAAGCACCAGGCCTTCGCGCCTCCTGTCTTCCGGAACCAGGGCCAGCCCGGAATCCATTGCGTCCTGCACGCACTTAATTTTTACAGGCCGCCCTTCCACGAACACTTTGCCCTTCTGTATTTTCCGGATCCCGAAAAGCGCCTCCAATATCTCCGTCCTTCCGCTGCCCATCAACCCGGCCAGCCCGACGACTTCCCCGGATTTAACCGAAAACGAAACGTCTTCTACCAGGTTGTCTACGCTAAGGCCTTCAACCCGCAGCATCTCCGTCATTTCTTTTGGATAATTTCTGGCTCTTTTTGAAAAAGAATTTCCTCTTTTATCTCCCAGCATAAATCCAATGATCGCTTCCACCGTCAAACTTGAAGCGTCTTCCGTAGTAACATACTTCCCGTCGCGCAGGACCGTAACTTCATCCGATATTTCCAATATTTCATTCATCCTGTGTGAAATATAAATGATCGATACGCCTTTTTCCTTAAGAATGTTTACGATATTAAAAAGCAATTTTACTTCGCCGTCCGAAAGCGAAGCCGTGGGTTCGTCCATAACCAGTATTTGCGCTTCTTTGGAGAGCGCCTTTGCAATCTCCACCAGCTGGCAGAGGCCCACGCTCAGATTTGACACGGTTTCTCTCGGATGGATGTCAATGCCAAACTGCTCAAGGATTTTTTTTGTTTCTTCTTCCATCCGTTTTTCATCCGTAAGAATTCCTTTTTTCAATTCTTCATTTAAAAAAATATTTTCAGCAACCGTCTGGGTAGGGATAAGGCTGAGCTCCTGAAAGATCATGCGTATGCCTGCCTTGTTTGCGTCGCCGTAGCTAAAAAACTCCACTTCTTTGCCAAAAACGCTGATGCTTCCGGAATCTTTTGTATAAACGCCGGTCAGGATTTTCATAAGCGTGGATTTTCCGGCGCCGTTGCCCCCCACCAATGCATGGACATGCCCTTTTTTCAGCGCGAAGGCAACATCATCCAATACCTTGACCCCATTGAATGATTTGCTGATATTTTTCATCTGCAAAACATATTCGTCCATCTTGCACTCCGTTCATTTTGTCCGCCCTTTTTTCTTTTTTTGAAAAAAGGGCGGCATGAAATATTAACTGTTTATCTGACTGTTTCAACCTTGACCCAGCAACCATTCTCTGCCGAATGGAAAACCGCGTCGCCTATGAGTTCGATTTGATAGCCGTCTTTAAAATCCGGGTCTGCCGCGGTGTTTTGGGCAACCGCTTTCATGAAATCATACATCTCAACAATTTTTGTTTCGGTATAACCGATCCCCAGTGCGGGAATCGGCCAGAGGCCTTCTCCATAAGGATGCGCCGGGCCTGTATAAACGGTCCTGAAGCCTCGCCTGTCGCCCTGGTCGTCCGCAAAGCATACCTGCAGTTCGTCTCTTCTTTCATAATTGAAATACAAAGACCCTTTTGTTCCATGGATTTCAAACGTAATGAAATTGTTTCTGCCCCAGGCATTTCTGGTTGCCTCGATCGAACCGAATGCCCCATTTTTACATTTTACCATAAAACAGCACTGGTCATCGACATCCACTTTATCTTTAGGCGCGTCCCCGCCGCCTTTTACCGTGCCCAGCTTGTCTACCGAACCGGATTGTACCGGCCTTTCCTTTATATAGGTGGCCGTCCTTGCGTTGACTTCGTCAAATTCGCCCACCAGGAACCTGAGCATATCTACAACATGCGTGCCGATATCCCCAAACGCGCCCGAACCGCAAATCTTTTTTTGGAATCTCCAGGAAAGCGGCGAATCGGGATCTGCCGACCAGTCCTGCAAATATGTGCCCCTGAAATCAAGGATTTGGCCGATCGCGCCTTCCGATATATATTTTTTTGCAAGCTGGACCGCCGGGGTCCTCCTGTAGTTGAATGCAAGCATATTGACTACGCCCGCTTTTTTTACCGCTTCATACATTTCTTTTGCTTCACCGGAAGTCCTTGAAATGGGTTTTTCGCACAAAATATGTTTGCCGGCTTCGGCGGCGGCTACCGCAATTTCGGCATGCACGTCGTTTGGCGTACAAATATCAACAATGTCTATCTCGGGATCGTTTACGATATCCTTCCAATCCGCCGTACTCTTTTCAAATCCGTACTGCTGCGCGGCTTCAGCCGCGCGCTCTTCCGTAATGTCTGCAATTGTCTTTTTAACGGGGATACCCGGAGCAGGCCAGAAAAACATCGGCATCCCCGCATATGCTATTGAATGCGCTTTGCACATAAAGCCCGCGCCAATCAACCCTACTTTAAATTTTTTTACCATGGATGACACTCCCTTTTCAACAGTTTCCCTAATATTTTTTAAAAAAAGAATCTTTTAAATTTGCAGGGAGGGACCTTAGCCCCTCCCCGCTTAGAGGATATACAATCAGCTTTACTGTACGTATGCGTCCTGGATTTCCTGAGGCGCGGCGGTATGGTATACCTGCTCATAAGCTTCCAGCACGTTATCGTGCGTCACTTTCAGCGCCGGGACCGCTACATACGACGGCGCATCTTTTCCAAGCAGCGCATAGCCGACAAGGGTGGCTTCCGCAACGCCCTGGTCATAGGGCAGCTGTGCGCCAAGGCCCTTGATAACACCGTTTTCCGCAATGATCTTTGCTACGTTGTTTCCAAGATCGATCGTGGTGATCACAAGATCATCCCTGCCTGCCGCTAGCGCCGCAGATGCAACGCCTTCAGCCGGGATATCCCAGGATGCATAAACGCCGTCCAGATCAGGATATTTGGTCAAAAGCGCGTCGCCGACTTCGGCGCCTTTGTTTTCATCGTCAAATCCGGCTTCTTCCACGATCTCAATGTTCGGGAATTCGGAAGCGATCGTCTGCCTGAAGGCTTCGTCCCGCTGGTTGGTCACAAAGAAGTTCGCATCGTAATACACCATTGCGATCTTGCCTTCTCCGCCCAGGGCTTCGCCCATGATCTCCGCAGATTTCACGCCGTTCCCCCAGTTGTCTGCCGATACTACGGAAGTGTAATCTTCTCCGGCAACCAGACCGTCCGGGCAATTGTCCATAAACACCAGTTTTACGCCGGCATCTGCGGCCGTCTTAAATGCAGAAGCGGAAGAAACGGTATCGACCGGGATCGCCACGATCGCATCCGGACTCATGGTGAGCGCGTTCTCTATATCCGAAATCTGCTGTTCGGGTTTAAAGTCGGCGTCGGTCACCGATATGACTTCTATACCCATTTTTTCAAACTGGTCCTGCAGGCCCTGCTGCTGCGCGGTGGACCAATCGTTCCCAGCATAATGGAAGGACAGCGCTACGGTATATCCGCCGGCCTTCAGCTGTTCCAGTTCATCATCCGTTAACGAAAGGGCGGTTGCGGAAGTCGCTGTTTCCCCGTGAGGCCCTGTACTCAAGATTTCCCCTTCGGCAGCGGTTTCGGCTGCCTGCGATTCGGATGCCGGTGCTTCGGCCGATTCAGACGCCGCCGCTTCCGTACTTGCCGCAGCCGATGATTCTGCGGGCGCGGATTCTTCAGCCGCCGGTGTTGAGCTGCAAGCAACCAATCCGGCAACCAGCAATGCACAAAGACAAATCGTTACAAATTTTTTCATTTTTCCCTCCTAATAAATCAATATAGTGATTTCAGCAAATAAAGTGCTGAAAATTATAAATTCTTTTTCAGATACGCATATGTGATGGCGGCGCCTTCGGCGGGATCGCCGTCCCAGCCGTCGCATTCAACCGCATAAAGCGTATTGTTTTTGTTTTTGCCAATGATTTCAATAATGTCCGCAAAATTTATGACGCCCGTGCCCAGCGGACAAAACATGCCTTCTTTTGTAACATCTTTAAGATGTATATAGTAGATCCTGTCCGCATATTTGCGCACAACTTCCACCGGATCCCCGCCGCCCAACACAACATGCCCGCAGTCCGGGCAAAGCGCAATCTTTGTTTGTGACATAACTTTGTCGATTTGCCCGGGCGACTGTACCAGCGAACCCATATGAGGATGAAAGCTTGCCGTCATCCCTATTTTTTCCGCCATATCACATACTTTGTCCAGCGCTTTGGCTAATTTGGCATAATCGCCTTCGCGTATCCCGTCATAGCGGGTCGCTCCGCCGCCCAAGGCAAGCTGCGTTGCCCCAAATTTTTTCGCAAATTTAGCTGCTTTTTCAATTCTGAACATTTCTTCCGGCAAGATCTCATCATAAATAAAATTTCCCGCGCAATAAACCGCAAGCAGCGATACGCGGCTTTCGTCCAGCATTTTTTTAAATTCGTCTTCCCGGTTTTCGTAAGCTAAAAGATTTCCGTCAAAAATCTCAATTTGCTCATACCCTGCTTTAGCAATTTCTTTGATCGCCTTTTCGTCTTCTCCCGTAGAAACATAATACGCACTGTTGACATTATTTGCAGCTCCGCAGTGGGCCATTACGCTTCCCCATGCATTGGTCATGTAAGCAACTTTCATCTTTTTTCCTCTTTTCCTGAAAATATTGGATTTAATGTAAGGCTTTCGCCATATAACTGAAACCGGAAAACTTTTTCACATTTTATATAAAATTTTGTTGGTTGGTTTTTGTTTTTCTGAAAATCCGTAAAAATAAACGGGTCTGCCTGTAAGTTTACGTAAATTATAACTTACAGGCGGACCCGTGTCAACATATTTTTAAATTATTTTAATTTTTGTTGCATTTTTTTCGAATTTATCAAATATTTTACTTTTTTTTACGTAATTATTGCATATCTTGCTTTAAGAAATCCAGATCTGATGAATGAATGATTTCTTTCCATGCTTTGAGCACGTTCTTTTGTTCTACCAGACGAGGCTGCACCGTAATATACTTGTATGTTTTTTTTCCCAAAAGCGCGGATGCGGTGGCGAGCGCCGCCGCAACGCCCTGTTCGTACGGACGCTGCGCACTGATCCCGCGCACCATTTCTCCTTTATACATGTATTCAGCAACCTCAATATCAAGGTCGGAAGTGAAAATAGAGATATCCTCACGGTTCATTTCTTTAAGCGCCCGGATCACTTCCAATGCCGGACGTTCCCAGGACACATACAGCCCTTCTATTTCCGGATACCGCGCGATCATACTTTTGCAGACATCATAAGCCTTATTGATGGTATAAAAGCTCTCCCTGGCCCTGATAATAATGTTTGGATAACTCTCGCAGATCACCTGCTCTGCGGCCATATCGCGCTGATGCGTCGCAAAGAAGGTGGTTCCATGCGTGATAAAGCCTACGTTCACGCCTTTTCTTTCCTTGAAGTATTCTCCCATCAGTTTCCCGGCGCCATACCCGTTTTCCCGTTCATTGACCGAGATGCAGGACACATAGTCGTCTTTTTCAAAATGGAGCGGGACCCCGCTTACAAAGATCAGCTTATACGCCTTTGAAATTTCCTTGAATTTTTTTGACGTTTTCTCATCATCAGCGGGTATCGCTATGATGGCATCCGGTTTCTGCAGCTCCAGCCCGGCAAGCTGCGCCACCTGCAATTCCGGGTCAAAATGCGCGTCCGCTACGCCGATCACCTTGATCCCATATTGCGCGAGCGTGTCCCTTATGGCATTTTCATGCAAACGCGACCATTCTGTTCCCGTGTGGTGAAAACTGAGCGCCACCTTATAATCGGCCGCCTTAAGCCTTTCTATTTCTCTGTCTGAAAGCTGCAATTCGTCCGCGTCCACGGCTTTTTCTCCAAACGGACCCCGGCCGATGATTTGCGTTGATTTGCGGATAAAAAGCTGTACCGGCAGATCCCGGATGCTCTCGCCGCTGTCTTCACCCTTTATTTTCTTTAACAGTATATCCGCCGCAAACTTGCCCATTTTTTGCGTATCCTGCTTCAGCATTGTCAGCGGAGGCGAAAAAAGCTCGCACCATTCATCGTCCCCAAACCCTACTACCGAGACATCTTTCGGGCATTCCAGGCCCATATCCTGAATGCATTTTAAAAGAGACATGGTAAGTGTGTTTCCGGCAGCCAGAAACGCGGTCGGTATGTCTTCCCCGTACACGCGGCGGATAAAATCTTCCTTGCTTTCATTATACAGGTCCAGATAGACCACAAAGCGTTCGTTATACGGGATCTTGTAGTCGGCAAGCGCTTGCCTGTACCCTTCCAACCGTTCTTCCACAGCGGCGATCCCCTTGTTTTCCAAAAGCAGGGCGATATTTTCGTGCCCGCTTTTGATCAGATGTTCCGTGCCCATATAAATGGCCCGCTTTTTTTCCGCAAGGACGCACTGCACCGTTTCGCTTTTTATGGTTCTTTCAAGACACAAAAAGGGCACGCCGGAATCTATTAATTTTTTATACAGCTTCGGGTCTTCTCCGGCGGGAACCAGAATAATGCCCGCTATCCGCTTGTTGGTCATCAGCCCTGCAAGGATATGCTTTTCTTTTTTTATATCATCTTCCGTAAGGAAAATAGAAAGCTCCAGTCCGGCCTCTGCAAGCACATGAGATATGACCGTGCTCAACTGAGAATATACCGTACTGCCGACGTTTGGAAGCACCAGCGCGATTTCCGATAATTTGCCCACTTTAAAGGGGCTCATTTTATTGGACAGCTTGCTTTCATATCCGCTTTCGTGGATTATTTTTTCAACCTTTTGCGCCAGTTCCGGACTTACGTACCGCGTTTTATTGATCACATGGGATACGGTTGCAATTGAAACCCCCGCCTTGTCCGCAATGTCTTTTATTGTTATGCCCATATAATTACTCCTATAAATCTAATAATTTTGCGTTGCAAAATCGGATGAGATTTCGAATACAGCACCTTATTACCCTGCAATAATATATTTACGTAAAATTATATCATTTTAAAAAAACAATGTCAATTATGCAATTGTGCATCTGGTTTATTTAATTATTTTACGCAAATATACGGGTTTTTTCTCTTTTTTAAGTGTTTTATGCACGTTTATTCTGCGTTTATTCTATAAAACAATGCTTTATTTTTTAAATTTGAATATGATGCGGCCCTTCCCTGCGCCCGTTTTATCTTCAATACCGCTTAAAGATACGCCGCACCCGAATGCTTGCCTGTAAGTTGCAAAAACGCCTTTATTAGGGTATAAATAAAATAACCTTTTATTTTTAAATATACGGAGGCGCGGAAATTGGAAGGAAAAACGCCAAATGAAACAAAAGTAGTCATGACCGAACTGGTGCTTCCCGGAATGACGAACCTACTGGGAAATCTTTTGGGCGGCCGGCTCATGAACTGGATGGATATTTCGGGCGCGCTGTGCTGCATGCGGCATTCCAATATGCAGGTGGCTACGGTGGCCGTAGAGGCGCTGGAATTCAAGCATCCCGCACGGCAGGGCGAAATGGTAAGCGTGACGGCAAAACTCATATGGACCGGCAGAACTTCCATGAAGGCCCGGATCACCGCAACTGCGGAAAACCTGGCAACCGGATCCGTGATCATAACAAACGTTGCCACGTTCACCTTTGTGGCCCTTGACAAAAGCGGGGAAAAAGCGGCCGTCCCCCCTCTTTTGCCCGAAAGCGAAGAAGAAAAAAGAGATTATGCAAAAGAGCAGGCGGACTATGAAGCGCGCAAAAAAGGAAAACGCTGAGGCGAAAGGATCACTTTTGTTTCAGTGCCCGAAGCAGGGCTTTTTCTTCACTGCCGATCCGGTAGCTTTCTACCGCTTTTTGAATGGTTTTGTTGTGGGTCCATTTTTCAAGGCGCCGCTCTTTTATATACGGCAGGGCCGCATCCCACTGTTTGGCGAGCGCCGTTGCAAAATACCACGCGACCATCATGTTCACATAATATTCTTCAGACCGTACGGCGGCCACCATGCGGAGCATGCCCGGCTCAAAATGTTCGCCTAAGTAATGGCTCATCAGCATACCGATGCCAAAACGCACCGTGTATGTCTCCCCCGACGCGATCCAGCTTTTTATTTTTTTTAAAAGCTCGGGCAGGTGCTTTGAAAAAACCTTGGGAGAGACCAGATCGCAGGTGGCCCAGTTGTCCACATACGGCAAAAAAGCGTCCACGGCGGCAATACAGCTTTCGTACTCTTTGATGGTTTCTATCACAAAGCCGTGCAGGTTGTTTTCTTCATAATACCTGTGCGGCAGGATGCGGATATAGTCCGCCGCCTGCGGCGTTTTGCAAAATGCCCTTGCAAACTTCCTTAGCGCGGGCGTACGCACGCCGATCACCGTTTCCGGGTCCACCGTGGGCATCAGTTTGCACTGAAAATCCCTGTATGTAAGATCCTGAAGCGCAAACAGGCCGCGCTGCACCTCTTCTTCTATTTTTTGCATACTCTTCTCCTTTCCGGCCGCATGGCCGGCACGGACAAAACAATAAACATTTTTCAGCCGTTTTAAGATATAATATACTATATAAAAAAAATAATTTCTATCCGGAGCACACTTTAAATAACAGATTTTATTTTGCGCCGCCCTTTTACCGGAGCGGCAGAAGAAAAAAACATTCCAAAGGAGTGATTTGCATGCTAAGCGAACTGGCCCTTGACAAAAAAGTGGATGAAAAAACGTATAAAGAAGAAATTGCGGCGCTGGAAGAAAAACTGGCCCTGTTGCAGCGGCAGGCGAAAGACCAGGGCATGCCGACCCTGATTGTTTTTGAAGGCTGGGAAACCGCGGGGAAAGGAACGATGATCAACGAACTTTTGATGCCCCTTGACCCCCGGGGATACAACGCGTACTTTATAAAAGAACCGACCGAGGAAGAATACTTCCGGCCGTTTTTATGGCGGTTTTGGACAAAGACCCCGGAGAAAGGGCGGATCGCGCTTTTTGACCAAAGCTGGTACCGCCATGTTTCCATTGAAAAAATGGACGGCCTTTTAAAAAAAGGCGACTATGAGACCGCGTTTGACGACATCAATTCTTTTGAAAAACAGCTTGCGGACGACGGCGTCCTTATGATCAAGTTCTTTTTGCATATCAGCCGGGACGAACAGAAAAAACGGCTCAAAAAATTGGAATCCGACCCGGCAACCGCCTGGAAGGTCAGCAAAAAAGACTGGAAAATGAATAAAAACTATGAAAAATATATTCCGGTCTACGAACGCATGATCCAGGAAACGGACACCGAATACGCTCCCTGGACGGTTGTGGAAGCCCAAAGCAAAAAGTTTGCCAAGCTTAAAATATTCACAAAGGTGGCGGAAGTCATGCAGGCCGGCCTGGACGCGCTTGCAAAGAAGGCTGCCAAAAAAGAAAATGTGGACGCATGCCTGCACCCCGAAAGCCTTGCCTCTTCCGTTTTATCCAAGATAGACCTTGCCAAAATAATGGACCCGGAGGATTATAAAAACGAACTGAAGACCTGCCAGAAGAGGATCCGCGAGATTGAACATGAAATATACATGCGGCGCATCCCCATTGTGATTGCCTATGAAGGATGGGACGCGGCCGGAAAAGGCGGCAACATCAAACGGATGGTTGAAAACCTGGACCCCAGGGGATACGACGTGATCCCGGTGGGCGTGCCGAACGACATAGAAAAAGCCCACCATTATTTATGGCGTTTCTGGACCCACCTGCCCAAGGCGGGACATATTGCAATATTTGACCGCACATGGTACGGACGCGTGCTGGTGGAACGCATAGAAGGGTTTTGCACCTGCCCGGAATGGCGGCGCGCATACCGCGAGATCAACGAAATGGAAAAACAGCTGACCAACTTTGGCACCATTCTTATAAAATTCTGGCTGCAGATCGACAAGGACGAACAGCTGCGCCGCTTTGAAGACCGTGAAAATACGCCCGCCAAAAACTACAAGATCACCCAGGAAGACTGGCGGAACCGGGACAAATGGGACGCCTACCGGGCGGCGGTGGATGAAATGCTGTTCCGCACCAATACCACCTATGCGCCCTGGGTGGTGGTGGAATCCGAAGACAAGTATTACGCCCGGATCAAAGCGCTCAAAACCGTGATTGAGCGGGCGGAAAAAAGATTATAAGGCAGATACGGTGTTTTTCCAAAAAGTCTTTCTTTTGGAAAAACACCGCAAAAAAACGGCCGCCTAGTTGGGCGGCCGCCTTTTTTTATGCTTTTTATTCTCTGAGCGTCGCCTTGATCCGCTCCGGACAGAGCAAAAGATCCAACGCGTCCCGGGTGCTTGTGACCACAATGTCCGCCTTCATCAGGGTGCGGGCCGCGCAGCCTTCGCTGCCCATGACCAGGATAGACAGCACGCCTAAGTCCATCATGGCGGCGTCGTTGCTGCCGTTCCCGATGCAAACCGTGCTTTCCATGCCGATCTTACGGACAAAAGCCGCTTTTTCTGCGCCCGCATGGTCGCTCGGCAGTATCTGCGGCGAAATGCCCAGCGCACGGCACTGCTCCGCCACCGTGCCGTAGGTATCCGAAGTAAGGATATGGATATCCACCCGGCTTTTAAGAATGCCGATTTTCTCTTTTACGCATTCGTCCAGTTTTCCGTCTTTGGCCAAGGTGCCGTTGAAATCAAACACTGCGTTTTGTATTTTGAGGTCTAAATACCCCGGTATTTGGATGTCGATCATTTTGTTTCTCCTGTTTTCTCCGCCGATATGCGCCGGGCGCTTCAAGCCGCGCAAAAACAGAGCCGTTTCAGCCCCAGAACCTGCGCCGCCGCGGCAACGGTCGTCCCGAAAAAGAGGACTTGCTTGCCTGTATCAATAAAATTTACAATGGTCCCGTTACAAAGGGTGCTCCCGGTGCACAAGACCAATTCCGCCCAATTTAAGGCAACCTCTTTGTAATCCGTCTGCCCGTCTTCCACCCGCACGCCGTATTTGAACCGGCCGATATTCTCCGGGTTTAAGTCCAGCACGCGCAGCGAAAACGCTTTTTGGAGCCGGTCTATCAGCGCGGGCTGATATCCCACCAGCGCAATTTTGGGCTGCCCGTATTCCCTTTTGATAAAAGACGCCATGTCCCTCGCGCATTCTTCCGGCTCTTCCCCTTTGCAGTGGACCGTATTTTTGATAAGCCCAAGCTTTTTAAAAACGGCGTTCATGGACGCAATGAAAAGGCCCCTTGCATGGGCGTCGCCCACCAGGTCAAGCTGCAGGATCTCTGTAAGCGTTCCGCTGAAATCCGCAGGGGCGTCCGTAAAAGCCTGCCCTTTTTCGCCCATATAGTCCGCCTGCAGCATGACTTCTTTGCCCGTAAGGATGGGATAATCCCGGCGCGCGGTCTGCCCGATGGCCTCTTTGGGCGAAAGAGCGCGCGAAAAGACGCGCACCGCGTCCGGTGCCAGGCCGTTTTTTTGCACATTTTCCTTAAGCGCTGCGCGCAATTTTTCATACAGCTCGCCCTGCGTCATTTTTTAGGCTCCTTTTTTGTCTCTTACATAAATATTACCACAAACAGGCGTGTGTGCAAGCGCTGCGGCCGCTCCGCGCAAAAACTTTATAAATTTTTTTATTCCGTCCTTTTTTCCCGGCGCCCGGACAAGCCGAAAAAGCCCGCATTTGGTGCGGGCTTTTCCTGACGGTTTTAAACTTTGCTACCGGTATTTTTTAAACGTCTCAATCATTGCGAGAAAGTTCTCGACCGGAACGCCGGCCTGCACATTGTGGATGGCGGTGAACACAAAGCCGCCCCCCGGCTTAAAAATGCCGATCCTCCCGGCTACCTCGCGGCGCACTTCTTCCGGCGTGCCGAACGGCAACGTTTTTTGCGTATCCACCCCACCGCCCCAAAAGACGATATCTTTTCCGTATTTTTCTTTGAGCATCCCGGGCTGCATATTTGCGGCGGAACACTGCACGGGATTTAATATGTCGAAGCCCGCTTCAATAAAGGAAGGGATCAGCGGCTCAATGGAACCGCAGGAATGCTTGAAGACCTTCCAGGATGTGTTCTCATGGATCCAGCCGGTCATTTTTTTGTAATAGGGCAGGTACATCTCTCCAAAAGCATCCGGAGAACAAAACGGCGCGGTCTGCGTGCCGAAATCGTTTCCGCACAGGTATACCGCCGTTATCTTTTCTCCCACAGCCTGATGATACAGCTTCAGGTTTTCAATGGCTATGTCGCTTTGCCGGTCGTACAGTTCTTTGATATAGTCCTGCCGGATCAGGCCCGAAACATACCATTCTTCTACGTCGCGGATGCCCTTTGGGTCCTTCAGGTTCACGCCGGGCACCATGGCGATATCGCCGAGCGCGCACCCGCCCGGCGACCCCAGGATGGCTTTGTCCGTATTTTTATATGCCGCGTCCGTGGTTTCTTCCACGTAGCGCAAATATTCGTCTTGAAAAGGCGTGAATTCTTCCAAGTTATCCAAAACATCCAGTGCGTCGTCGTCAATCTCGTGCTGGCGGATGATCGCGTCAAAATAATACCCGCCCCTGGGCATACGCGCGCTCGGCCCGGCGCTTTTGTCGCCCATGGGATAGTTTAGGATATCGCCGTTTTCATCCGGCTGCGTGTTGAACTTTTCCGGCACCAGAACCGGCGTGCCGTCAAACAGCTTCCATTCTTTCCAGTTTTCGTTTTTAAAGCCGTACATGGTGGCGTAGTCCACCACCTTTACCGTATCGACGCCCATATATTCGGCCAGTTCATCATCGATCTCGCCCAGCATCTGATAAGATTCCGTCACCCGGACCGGCTTATCTGCAAATCCAAGCGCGCGCCTGAGCTGATAGATAAGGCTGGCCTGTATGCCGGTTGTTGGCCCCGCGCCAAAATCAAGCGGCACTTTGTCCGGCATTTTATGATTGAGCGTACAGTTTATCCGCTCCCTTGAAGTCATTGCCATGTTCCTCTCCCCTTTCATTGGGCGCCTTTTGATCCACGCCCCGGCATTTTAGTAAACTTTACAGCTATATGACCATCATACCGGGGTCTGCATAAGCGCGCCTTGAATTATTGGACATAAAAACTTGAAATTTGAGACATCTTTCTTGCTAAAGGCGCATGGTTCCCCTATAATTTTTATATGGAAGAAAACGATTTGTTTTACAGTAAAAATGATTTTGTGAAAAACAGCATCAACGTATGGAAAGAATGCCTGCTGGAAGACTTTCCCGTGCATCATCATGATTTTTCCGAACTGGTGGTCGTCACCGGCGGAAAAGCCGTCCATATCATAGACGGTATCGAATACGACATACAGGCGGGAGACGTTTACGTGATCAAGGGGAACACCTCCCACGGCTTTTTGGGCATCAAAAACCTGACCTTGTATAATATTGCCTACACGAAGGACGAGCCGGTGCTGGAATACGACCATTTGCGCGTCATGTCCGGATTTCAGGCCCTCTTTTTTGTAGAACCGGTCTACCGGAAAAAAATGAATTTCAGGCACAAGCTGCATCTTGAGCATAAAGACATGGCGTTTGCGGAACGTTTTCTTGAAATCATGGCCGCGGAAGACAAATCCCTGCCGCAGTACAGCCGCCTTCTGCGGATCTATTTTACCGGGTTTATCGCTTTTTTATCCAGATGCTACGAACAGCAAAACGAAAAAAGCCAAATAAACTGCATAGCGGATACGCTTGCGTTTATTGAAGAAAATTACGCGCAGCCCGTCACGGTTGACATGCTCTCCGAAATGGCGCATCTTTCAAGCCGCCAGTACGCCCGCCTGTTTATCCAAAACTACGGGATCACGCCCAAACAATATATTATGCGGCTCCGCATCCGCTATGCCGCCCGCCTGCTTGCGCAATCCGCAAAAAAGGTGTCGGACATTGCTTTGGAATGCGGTTTTTCCGACACGAATTATTTTACCTCCTGTTTTAAGCAGCGAACGGGCAAAACCCCCAAGGAATACCGGGCCGCAATCACGAAGGCCGGAAAATAGCTTCTTTCCGCATTTTTTTTGGGCCGCCTGCCGCGTTTTGGGGGCGCGCCTTTTTTCATAACACCTGCGCAATATAAAAGCAAAATCTTGACAAAGCATCCCGCCAAAGGATAGAATACGAAACGTGCATGCTTCCCGGCGGGAAGCGCACAAAAAAAAGAGCAGCCGCCCGCGCCTTTTAAAAACAGAGGCGTGCGGCAGGGGAAAAACAAAATGGGCTTGATTGAAGTAAAAAACATATCGCACTCCTTTGGGGATAAAGCGCTGTACTCGGATGCGTCCTTTGAACTGTTCAAAGGCGAACACATGGGTCTGGTGGGGCAAAACGGCACCGGAAAGACCACGCTTTTAAATTCCATTATTGGCCAGGTGATTCCGGACAAAGGAGAAATACGCCGTCAAAACGGCATCCGGGTGGGATATCTTGACCAGCACGCAAAGATCAACGGGTCGGTCACGATTTTCGAATACTTAAAATCCGCCTTCAACGACCTTTATGCGATAGAAGAAAAGCTCAATAAATTGTATGAGCGCATGGCGACCGACAGCAGCGACGCGGTTTTAAAAAAAGCCTCCAACTTTCAAAACACGCTTGAATGGCGGGGCTTTTACCAGATAGAAAGCACGGTTTTAAAAGTGGCGGACGGCCTTGGGATCACCGCCCTTAATGTTTCAAGCCGCCTGGAAACCTTAAGCGGCGGCCAGCGGGCCAAGGTGATTTTGGCGAAACTTTTGCTGGAAAAGCCAAACCTGCTGCTTTTGGACGAGCCCACCAATTTTTTGGACAAAGAGCATATCACCTGGCTGGTGGACTATTTAAAGACTTTTGAAGGCGCGTTTATCGTGATCTCCCATGACTTTGATTTTTTAGACAAGATCACAAACTGCATCCTGGATATTGAGTTTGGCAGAATAGAAAAATACAGCGGCAATTTCAGCAAGTTTTTAAAGCAAAAGGCGCTGAAGCGGGAAAACTATATCCATGAATTTGCCGCCCAGCAAAAACAGATCAAAAATCTGGAAGATTATATTGCAAAAAACAAGGCGCGCGCCGCCACCGCCAACATGGCAAAAAGCCGCCAGAAGCAACTTGATAAGATCCAGAAAATAGCCAAGCCGGAATCGGCCCCCAAGCCGAACTTCCGTTTTTCTTCCCTTGACCTTAACGCCCAGCGGACGCTGGTGGTAAAAAATTTGGAAATCGGCTATTATTATGCGCTGCTGCCCAAACTGAATTTTGAAATGACCGCCGGGCAAAAAATTGTGATCACCGGTTTTAACGGAATAGGCAAATCCACCCTTTTAAAAACACTGGTGGGAGAGATCCCCGCCATTTCGGGCGGCTTCCGTTTTGCCGAAGGCGTCAAAAAGGCTTATTTTGAACAGGATTTAAAATGGGAAAGCAAAGAAAAAACGCCGGTGGAGATTGTGGCGGACCGGTTTTTAAGCCTGTCTCAAAAGCAGGTGCGCCAGCACCTTGCGCAGTGCGGCATCAAGGCCAAAAACGCCATGCAGCCCGTGTCCACCTTAAGCGGCGGCGAGCAGGCGAAGGTGAAGCTCTGCCTGCTGATGCTCACCCCCGCGAACCTCCTTATTTTGGACGAGCCAACCAACCACCTGGACGCGGACACCAAGCTTGCCCTGCAAGAAGAGCTCATCCAGTGGAGAGGCAGCATCATCTTTGTGTCTCACGAAGCCTCCTTTTATAAAGACTGGGCGGACAAGATCATCGACATAGGAAAATAAGGCCGCCGTGGCGGCCCCCAACATAAAAAGGCAGCCTTCCTGGCTGCCTTTTTAAATAGAGGAGAAGTCACACCTGTTGTCTGTATGATGAAGAACTTTTTAACTCTTGATATTATTTTGTTTCTTTTGCAATCTGCCGCTGGATATACTTTTTGCGCACAAACAGCCCAAAGAACACCACGCAGATCAGAATAATGCCCTGGATGAGCTCAGACGCTTCCGCGCTCACCCGGCTGATGGTGAGGCCGTTCTGCAAAAAGGCCAGCATGAGCGCGCCCACGGCCACCTTGTAAAATTTGCTGGCCGCGCCGCCGGTGACGGGAATGCCGCCCACAAACATGGCGATCATGACCTGCAGCTCAAAAAAGTTGCCCATGGTCGGGGATATGCCGCCGATGTTGCCCACCGTGAACACGCCCACCAGCCCGGCCATGGCGCCCGAAAGGGCAAAGGCTATGATCTGGTATTTGCCGACGGGAATGCCCGCAAACTTGCCCACCGTCTGGTTTTCCCCCAGGCACCTTGAAAAGAACCCGATTTTTGTATATTCAAACAAATACCACATCAGCGCCACCACACCCAAAAAGATGGGCAGCTTGATCTGTATCTGGTTGAGCATGATGATCTTTGGATCCACAAAGAACACCTGCCCGTTGGTGATATACGCAACCAGCGCCCGAAGCGCAATGAGCATGGCCAGCGTCACCATCAAAGACGAAACCTTGAACCGGCTGACCATGATCCCGTTGAATATTCCAACGCCGATTCCAACGCCGACGGCCACGGGAATAAACACCCAGAAGCCAAGGTAAATGCTCGCAATGCCGCCGATGGTCCCGGCCAGCGCAAGCAGGGAACCCTGCGAAAGGTCCGTGCCTCCCTGGGCCGACACAAAGACCATGCCGCTTCCGCCCAGGCACAGGGGGATCATCACCGTTACAACGCTCAAGAGGTTGTTCGCCGTCCACAGCTTGTCCCCGGAAATAATGCTGAAGATCAATACAATGATGATCAGCCCCACAAACGGAAACAACCGCTGGAAATATGTCCAAAAATCTTTTTTCATTACAGCATCACCTCTATTATTGATTCTTCCGAAAAGCCTTCGCTTCTGTTTAAGACCGCTTTGATCGTCCCCGCATGCATCACCATAAGGGTGTCCGCCATGCCGATCAGTTCGGGCAGTTCGTCCGAAACCACAATCATGGAAACGCCGCGTTCTTTTGCCTGAAGCATAGACTTGTATATGTAGGATTTAACGCCTACGTCCACGCCCCGGGTGGGGCAGTCTAAAATCAGGATATCCTTATCCTGTATCATCCAGCGCCCAAGGTTCACTTTTTGGCGGTTCCCGCCCGAAAGCCCGCTTAAAAGCTGGGAAATGCCTTTGGTTTTAACGTCGAAGCTGCTGATCACTTTTTGGCTTAAGTTTCTGCGCTTCTGCGGGCTTAAGAATCCCGCGCGCCCCCGCACGACGTCTACCGCCGGCAGGCATACGTTGTTCTCTATGCTGTCGTTCACCATGAGCGCCTGCTTGTCCCTGTCTTTGGGGACGTAGGCCATTTTATTGCGCATGGCCGCAAGCGGGCTTTTGATCTCTGCGCCCCCTTCGCCCATCATGATCTTTCCGTTGCGCAGCGGACGAACCGCAAAAAGCGCCTCCGCCAGTTCGTGTATGCCGGCGTCGCTGAGCCCGCAGAACCCGAGTATCTCGCCTTTGTGCAGGTCAAAACTCACATCCCGGAAAAATTCTGTTTCCAGGCTGCGCGCGCTGAACACCACCCGCTCTTCATAGCTTTCTTTTTTGTCTTCCCGGTAATAAGAGCCTTCCAGGTCCCGCCCTACCATGAGGCGTTTGACGTCGTTTGGGGTCACTTCCCCGGACCGGCAGGTTTCCACGATCTTTCCGTCCCGCATGATTGTGATGCTGTCCGTAATGGAGATCATTTCTTCCACGTCGTGCGTGACCAAAAGGACCGCCTTGCCCTCCGCCTTGAGCCGCCCGATCACCTCAAAAAGGGTTTCCCGGTAATTGAGGGACAAAGCCTGGGTGATTTCGTCTAAGATCAGCAGGTCCGGGTCTATGGAAAGCGCCCGCATGAGTTCTACGATCTTTTTTTCTTCCACCGAAAGCGACCCGGTGGGCGCCTGCACGGAAAACCCTTTGAAATTCCATTTTTCAAACTGCCCGCGGGCGGCCGCATACAGCTTTTTCATGTCCAGTATGCCGTTTTTGCCCCGAAACAGCTCCATACGCCCAAGGAAGATATTGGCGCCGACCGGCAGGCCGTCCACCAGACCCAGTTCCTGCACGACCGTCCCTATTTTGCTTGCGCCCGCGTCTATGGAATTTTGGGGCGTATAAGGTAAATCGTTCATGGTCATAACGCCGCTGTCTTTGGGCGCGATGCCCGCTATCATGGAAATGAGCGTGGATTTCCCCGACCCGTTTTCTCCAATAAGGCCCCGCACCTCGCCTTTTTCAAGCGTGATGGACACGTCGTCGTTCGCGCGGGTTGCACCAAAATATTTTTTCATGTGTTCGGCTTTAAAAATAACATTGCTCTGCGCCATTATTGAACAACCCCCTTGAATTTTCTTTGTGAAAGCACGCCGCATACGAGTACCGTCGCGCCCATCACCACCTGCTGCAACGTTCCGGACGGCACGCCCAGAAGGGTCAGCACATTGAATATGGAAGTGATGACAAACGCGCTGATGAGCGCCCCCACTATGATATTGAATACTTTTTCAAACGCCTTTGCCAAAAGAAAGGCGGCTAAGGGTATGAAGATCATTGAAATACTGTTAAGCCCGGTGGTCGGAACGATCCGTCCGGCATAGCTTTCGTTCACCGCGCTTGCAAGGCCAATGAACACGCCGCCGATGATCCCGGCCAGCATGATTGTTTTTGAAACGTTGATCCCCATCATTTTTGCGACCGCCGTGTTGCTGCCCACGGCGCGCAGGTTGAACCCGACGGACGTCCGGTTGTAGATCATGTAAGCGGCGATCAGCCCGACGGCGACAACAATGGCGTTTACGGGCATGGAGCCGAGTTCCCGGCAGGCATTGTCCAAAGAGACGACCTGCAGGCCCTGGTCTATCTGATAAGAATTATAAAAAGACCCGACGGCCTCATAGACCATCGCCATTCCGAGGCCCAGTATCCACGAGGGGATCTTGGAGGCCAGCATCAGTTTTAAATTGAGCAGTTCCAGCAGTACCGCCAATGCCACTGCGCCCGCCACCAGGCCAAAATAGCCGAGCCCGAACTGTATTGCAAGGATCCCGCCAACGTTGCTTGCAAGAATCAGGATTGCGCCCATTGACAGGTCCATTATTCCCATAGTAAAAATAAAACAAAATCCAAGTACAATAAATGTCGGTACGATCGAACTGGTCAGTACCGCCAGCATATTGGGTGCGGTTAAAAAACGTCCGCCCGTTATGATGTTCAGCACCACATAGATCAGCACATAAGCCGCGGCGACCAGCAGCGTTGTTTTAATCTGGCGGCCTGCGTATCTGCTTTCCGGCGCGGCGGCAATCTGCCCGCTGTTGTTTGCGTTTCCCATTATTTCCTCCCTGCCGGCTATTTCCGGCATGTTTTTCCGGCAGCCGGTATTTTATGCGCCCGCCTTTAAAGGCGGGCGCATCAGTCAGTTTCTTTTAATTACTCCGCTGCTTCGGCAGCATCCAGTTCTTCCTGCGTAAGCAGTCCCGCATCCACCTTGGCCTGAAGCCGTGAATCGATGGAATAACCGTCCAGTATGCTCTGCAGGCTTTCCGCCGTTACGTCCGCTCCGACAAAGCTTTGCATCTCCTCATCCGAGAAAGGCTGCTGTTCGATCCAGAACGTGTTGTACAGATCCACCATGTTGCTGGGCAGCGTCATGGTAGGAACGATGAGCATGGGCGCCGTTCCGTCGGCGTCTTTAATGTCGTTGCCGCGCAGATAGTTTATCAGCAGCGCCGTTGAGAAATCTCCGTTGATCCAGTGCGCGCCGTTTGCGGCTGCGACCCGCCCGTCCTGAAGGCCTTCCAGCACATCGGGGTCAAGGTCTGTACCAAAGAGTTTTGCGTCTACGTCCGTATGTTTTGCCATAGCTTCCATTGTGCCGCTGACCACGTCGCCGTTGGTTGCATACACGCAGTCAACATCCGGATGAGCGGTCAGAAGGTCGTTTGCACGGGTCATGGATTCCGCAACTGTGGGCGTGCCGTAGCCAACGTCAATCACTTCTCCGCCGGCCGCTTCAAACGCTTCCGTAAATCCCTGGGTGCGGGCCGCATGGGTGGTATCCGTTTTGTCCGCCGTTACGATGATGGCCTTTTTAAGGCCCAGGCTTCCCGCATATTCGCCAATGGTTTTGCCGGTGTTGATGTCTTTGACGCATGCGCCGCCAATGTACTGCGAATATCCTTCAAGCTGCGCCACCACATCGTCCGAGGGCAGATGGTCGGTGATCACAAAGGGCACGCCGGCCGCTTCGCATTTTTCCGCAACTACCGGGAAAAGCGTATCCGCAACGCCCAGGAAGACAATGCCGTCAACCCCCGCCGCGATCATGTTGTCCACGTTGGTCACAGAATTTTCCACCTTGGCTTCGTCGTTCACCGCCATAAAGTCGGCGCCCAGCGCTTCACAGGTCGCCTTGATGGTGTTCTCCAGGATATCCACCGAGTAATTGCCTTTCAGATAGTTGTTGAATCCGATCAGCAGTTTGTCTTCTGAACCTGCTTCTGCCGAATCACCGGCCGGGGCAGACTCGGAGACTTCTTCCGAAGCCTGGGTATCCGCCGCCGAGGCGGACTGGGACGCCGTTGTGTCCGTTGCAGCCGTGGAGCAGCCCGCGAACAGGACCGCCGCCACCATAACCACCGCAACAATCAGTGCTACTTTTTTCATAGTTTTCCTCCTATAGGTTATTTTTAATTGTGCAGTGCTTTGCCGTAAGAAAAGCTTTGCACAAACTTGATTCAAGAATGGAATTTGTTCATTGCCCGGAGCATATTCTGATAGCGTTCTTCTTTTTCCTCCGCGGACAAATCCGAAAACATGGGGTTGATCACCTTTTGCCAGTAGTCTTTCAGTGCGCCCGTCGCGGCAAACAAAATACTCATTTCAACGCTTTGGCGGGTAAGAGCGCCCACAGGGCAATGGCGCAAAAGTTCGTCCAGAGCACCCGGAATGATCACCAGCTGCCCCAGGGTTGTGTTTTCGTCCACGCCGTAAGGATTGTAGCCAAATGCCTCTATATTCGCGCACCCCCGAATATCCCGGGAGGATGTTGCTATGATGACCTCATAGCGCCCGGGTTCGGCCAGCCACGCGTTTTTTCCAAGGTCGTAACTTTTGAGCATATCTGCACGAAGGGTAAAGGTGACCGTTTTTTCTTCCCCGGCCTCAAGGAACACTTTTTGAAACGCTTTGAGTTCCTTGGGCGGTTTTATGAGCGTAGATCCGATGTGCGCAATATACAGCTGCACCACTTCTTTTCCCGCGCGGCTGCCGGTATTTTTTACCCGTACCCTAACGCCGGTCTCCCCGTCCCCGTTAAGGTCCAGCCTGTCGGCGCTGAGCGTAGGGCCGCTCAGCTCAAAATTTGTATAGGAAAGGCCGAAGCCAAAGGGGAACATAGGCTCTACCGCCCGAAAGTCATAATAACGGTAGCCCACCATGATGCCTTCCGCATACCATACTTCTTTGTCCCTCCCCGGAAAATTACCGTAGGTGGGGCAGTCTTTGTATTCTTTGGGGAAGGTTAAGGGCAGCTTGCCGGAGGGCACGATCCTCCCGAACAGAATATCCGCCGCCGCCCGTCCGCCTTCCATGCCGGGAATAAACACGCACAAAAGCGCGTCGATGCTGCCGATAAACTCGCTTACCCGGACCGGGCCGCATACGTTTAAGACCACAATGACCTTTTTGCCCGCGGCTTTCGCCTCTTCTACGGCGCGCATAAGCGTTTTTTTATCCCCGGCTTCTATCTCCATATCCGCGCGGTCAAAGCCTTCCTGGCCGATCACGCCCACAGTGATGATCACCGCGTCCGTATCTTTGCCGATCGTCTCAAAAGCCACATTCTCCCGGCCGATGATGTCCGCCGTGCAGTCAAACAGATTGGTTGTACGGTCGGTGATCACGTTTGCGCTGCCGCCGCCCGATTCTATGAATTTTTTGCTCTTTTCCCCGAAAAAGCTGACCCGGCTGTTTTCTGAAAGGGGCAGCACGCCGCCTTCGTTTTTAAGCAGGACCATTCCTTCTGCCGCCGCCCGGTAGGCGGCCTTTTCAGACGCTTCAATATCGATTTTCGGCGTTTTGCGCCCGGTCATTGCCGGGCTTTCCAGCACCATGCCGAGATACCGCCGGAGCGCCGTATCTACGGCTTCTTCGCTAAGCTCGCCGTTTTGGACCGCACAGACCACTTTATCCACGTCCCGCGGCCCGGGCATATCGACGTCGTTTCCGGCGGCAAAGGCCTTTGCCTGGTCGTAAGCGCCGCCCCAGTCCGAAACAACAAAACCTTCAAAACCCCAGTCGTCCCGCAGAACTTCGGTCAGCAGCCAGTGGTTGTGTGCGCTCGGGACTCCGTTGATGGCGTTATACGAGCTCATCACCGTTTTGCAGCCCCCCTCCTTAACGCATGCCTTGAACCCCGGGAAATAGATTTCCTGCAGCGCCCGGGCGGGAATCATTTCATTCACGCCGCGGCGGTCCGTTTCCTGATTATTGGCGGCAAAATGTTTGACGTCTGCCAGAACGCCCGATTCCTGTACGCCCTTCACCAGTTCGGGCGCAAGCGCCGCCGTCAGGCACGGGTCTTCCGAATAGCCTTCAAAAACGCGGCCGCCCAGCGGATCACGGTGTATGTTGACATTCGGCGTTCCCAGCAGAACGTCTATGCCGTAATAGTTGGCCTCCGCCCCGAGGGCTACGCCCACTTCGCGCACGCTTTCTGCGTCCCAGGTGGATCCCAGCAGGATCCCCGGCGGAAAACAGCCGGGCAGCACGCCGCCGGGAATATAGGCTTTCATTTTTTCATGCATAAAGGCAAGCTGTTTCTGAAGGGCAGGGTCCGCCTTTTTTGCCGCCTCTTTATCCCATTCCAGCTCCAGCAGCATGGGAACGACCTGCGCCTCCGAATCTACGTCGAATATTGCGTCTCCGCCTTCTTTTGTCATTTCATTATTTTTGCAAAAACAGTCCAGATACATCTGAAAATAGTTTGCGCCGGTGCCTCCGTCTAAATAATATATGGAAGGTATTCCGTATTTTTCCATGCTTTTTCCAAAAAAAAGAGAACTTCCGGTCAATACCTCTATTTTTTCGCGAATATTCATTTGTGCGATCACCCGGTCTACGGATGCTTTGTCCTTTAATTTTTCCACTTTAAAAGCGCTTCCTTTCCTTTTTATTGTTTTGGATCAATACCGGTCGCCGTCCGATTCCAGGTAGGAATGGATGTTCTCCTGCGTAATGAGCACAAAGCCGGAATCGGTGGTGTCCTGAACTTCGTTTCCCTGTATGTGCCCTACTGCGTTTTCCACGGCCAGGCGGCCCATGTTATAAAAGTTCTGTGCCAGCGACCCCCATACTCCGCCGTCTTTGATGGCCTCAAGCAGCGGCGACATGGCGTCCGTCCCCAGAATGGTGATCTGCCCTTCCAGGCCTTTTTCCTTGACGACCTGCGCAACGCCCGAGGCGCCCGCCCCTTCCATGGACCAGAAAAAGTCTACTTCCGGGTATTTTTCCAGTATTTCATACGTTTTGTCCACGGCTTTCAGGGTATCCGTTTCGTCGCTCTCCCGCACCACAACGTTTACGCCGGGATATTTCTCTTTAAGCACCGAGAGGAACGCTTCATACTCCTGCACCTGGTTGATGGCTTCAAAATTTGTGCAGAGCACCGCCAGGTTCGCCCGGCCGCCGGATTTCTGCCCGATGAGTTCCGCGGCTTCCTCCCCGAAGCGCACAACGTCTGTCCCTACATACGAATCGCGCAGCGAAGGATCTGAATCTCCGCACACGGTGACCAGGGGGATGCCGGCCGCCTGCGCTTTTCGCATGGCATCTTCAAACAGTGCGGGTTCGACAGGATAGACGATGATGGCGTCATACTCCTCGCTGATCGCTTCATACACCGTATCGATCATGTAATCATAATCCACGATGTCCGGGCCCTGCCACGTAACGTTTGCGCCGAGCTCCTTTCCCGCGTCTTCCGCCCCGGATTTTGCGTCCAGCCAGATAGGATGGTTCACCAGCGGCGTAACAAACATGATGCGGTATCCTTCTTCCGCTTCCTCGGTAGGCTCCGCGCCGTTGTTGCTGTCCAAAATAAGCGTGCCTTCCGTTGAAGAGCAGCTTAGCAGCGCCCCAAGACACAGCGCCGCCACCATTATATAAACAGTTGTTTTAAGACAAAACGACTTTGCCTTACCTTTTTTGTTTTTTAACATTTGGGATATCCTCTTTTAAAAAGCGTGCCTGCTTGATGGTTTGATTATAAAATAAATCACTTTCTTTGTATATTGGAAATTCTTTTAATGGGGGTATAGAATTTTATTATTGCGTTTCCATTCTTTTTTTTCATAAAAAAAAGGAATATTCGTCTTTCTCTCCATGTGCTATTATTATATGGTATAGTACTGTCTTTAAAATTTTGGGTGTTTCGTCAATGAAAAACTTTTTTTCAAAACTATCATTTTGGTATTTCAGTATACCTTTCCGGCGTAAGACGATCTTCTTTTTCCTGCTGATCGTACTGATTGTGTCTATCCTCTCCGAAGGGATGGGATCTGTTTTTTACCGCAATATGCTTACCCAGGAGATCAGCCAGCAGCTTTCCGGCACCCTCTCCAAGATAGACGACAACATTTCCCAAAGCATGAACGCGGTGGAGCAGGTTTCCGGGGCCCTTTATGAAAACGATATCATCCGCGGATATATCACGGCGGACTTTGATTCCATAGAAGACTCAAAGAACGCTTCTTCCGTGCCCGACAACCTTTTATCCATTATTATGGATTCCAACGACGAAATCTCCTCCATTTACATTTCCCGCGCAAACGCCATCAGCCTGCACCAGGGCAAACTGTTCGACTATGCGTGGGAATCCATAAAGCTGAGCTCTATTTTTGAGCTTGCCGACCAGCAGAAGGACGCGCCTACCTGGATTTACGATTATTATACCACATCCCATCTGCTGACCGAAAACAACCGCATTGTTTCCAACGCGCGCGTCGTATATGACGACGCCGGACAGCCGGAAGCCCTGATACTGGTGAATTTAAAGGAATCCGCCATTGCGGACGCGCTGACCGTGGAAAGCAACGAATCCGGCTCTTCTTACCTGATCATGGACCGGGAGGGGACAGCCGTTGCGCATTCCAGAAATTCTTTTTTTGACGAATACACCGCGCGGCTCCCCTTTGTGGACCAGATACTCGCCGACCGGAATTCTTTTTCTTTTACCATCAACGGGACCGATTACCTGGTAAACTGGGTCTCCTCCAAAGATTACGACTGGTACCTTGTCAGCTTTACGCCCATCCAGTACATGGACACATATATGGTGAACATTCTCTACATTGTGCTGATTTCCTTTGCCATCTCCATGATACTCGCAACCATTTTGAGCGCGCTGTTCTCCCGCAGCCTTACCTCCTCCATTACGCGGCTTTCCGTTTTGTTCCCCAAAATAGAGCAGGGCGATTTTTCGGTGCGCGCGCCGGTTAGGGGCGAAGATGAGATCAACCGCCTCTCTTTACAGTTCAACAACATGCTCACCAAGCTCCAGGACACCATAAACGAGCTTTCAAAAGAGCAGGTGACCAAGCAGCTTATAGAAATGAACGCCCTGCAGGAGCAGATAAACCCGCATTTTCTCTATAACACGCTTGAATCCATCAACAGCCTGGCCATCCTGCGCGGGTACGACGATATCAGCCGGCTGGTCCTGGCGCTTTCACATATGCTGCGTTTAAGCGTGAACAAGGGAAACTCCTTTTTGACGCTGGAACAGGAGATTAACCACGCCAAAAACTACCTTTACATACAGAACATACGCTATGACAACAAATTCAGGCTGATCGACGCCGTTCCCGCGGAGCTGCGGGACAACGCCGTGATCAAGCTGCTGCTGCAGCCTTTGATCGAAAATTCCATCCTGCACGGTTTTGAGCGCAAAGAAAAAGACTGTATCATACTGATCCGTGCGTACAAAAAAGGCGACCGCCTGGTCATCAAGGTGGTGGACAACGGCAGCGGCATTCCAAAAGACAAGCTCAAAGACATTTATACCGCCCTGCACGACGACCACCGTCCGGAAAAGGGCATCTACGGGATCTACAACATAAACCAGAGGATCCGGCTTTATTACGGGAAAGAATACGGCATCCGCTATGCTTCGTCTTTGGGACACTATACTGCGGCGATCATAGAATTGCGCTATAATGATACCATAGGAGAAAATAATGTATAAAGTTTTAATTGTAGACGACGAAGCGCTGATTCGTAAAAGCATAGAGTTTTCCATAGATTACAACACCCTGCCCCTTACGGTGTGCGGGCTTGCCAAAAACGGCCTGGAAGCTTCCGAGCTGATCATCAACTTAAACCCGGACATCATTATCACCGACGTAAAAATGCCGGTGATGGACGGCATTGCGCTGATTCGGGAATTAAAGGAAAACGGCATTGAAAAAAAGGTTATTGTGGTGAGCGGGTACGACGACTACGGCTATCTCCGGCAGGCGCTCACCTACGGCTCTGTGGATTACATCTGCAAACCGGTGGACCCGAAAGAGCTGAACGCCGCGCTCGCGGCCGCCATCAAGGCGCTTGATAAGGAAAACGAAAAGAAAAGCCGTTCCATTTACATAGAAACGCAGCTGAAACAGCACCGGGAATACCTTTTGGAGCAGTTTTTCACCAAGGCGGCGCTGGGACAGATCCGTTCGCCGGGCGAAATAAAACAGGCGTTGGAAATGTTTGATATCTCCATGCTCTTTTCCTGCTACGTATGCTTTGCCATAGACTGCAACCAGGCGATGGAAATGCCCATGCTGGACTACAACTGCTTTATCCTTTCATTAAAGGAACTGCTTTTAAACGAATTCCCCTCCTACCATGTGTTTTTTATGCACAGCGACTCGGACACCCTTTGCGGGATCATAACGACCAGCAAAATTGCGAAAGACGTGGAACTTCTGGACACGATTGCCGACCGCGCGGAATGCATTTTAAAATTTTTTGGAGAATCCAACGGCCTTACGCTCACCATGGGGCTTTCCAATGTGCACTACAGCGCTACGGAGATCACGGACGCCTACAAAGAAGCCTCCGCCACGCTGTGCGACCGTTTTTACGACTCCGACTCGCCCATCCGCTGCTATACCGACAGCCTGAGCGCCCGCGCCTGCACCCAGCTTTCTTTACTGGATATAGAAAAGAAGATCCTCCTCGGCATATCCGCTTCGGACTACAAGACCGCTTCTTTGAATACGCAGCTCTTTTTTGACCTGCTTTTCTCCTCCAACAAGTTCCAGTACCACACCCAGCATCTTGCCCTGCGGGGGCTCGCGCTGCATCTGGAAGAATTTATTTTTGAGTCCGGCATATCCAACAAAACGGTCCTTCGCCTGCTGGACGACATCAAAGGCAAAATAGACTCCCCCTCCCGCATTTTTGTCAAGCGGGAAGATATAGACGCATTGATCGCCGAGATCATCAAAAATATCAACGACGACCGCAGCAAAAAGTACCAGAACATCATAGAAACGGTGCTTACGTTCATGAAAGAGCATTACGCCGAAGACATCAGCCTGGGCGACGCCGCGGACTGCGTGAACCTGACGCCCAGTTATTTAAGCGCGCTCTTCAAGCAGTATTACCGCAGCAGTTTTTTGCAGAGCCTAACGGACATACGGATCGAAAACGCAAAGGCCCTTTTGCAGGACCAAAACCAGAAGATTGCGGATATTGCCGTTCTGTGCGGCTTTTCAAACGCAAAATATTTTGACAAGATATTCAAAAAGCAGGTGGGTTTAACCCCCACCGAATTCCGCGCAAAGCAGTAGGCCTTTTTTGAAACGCAAAAAACGAAAGCTTAAATGCATCCCCAAAATTTCATTTTACTTGGCCGCTTAAATTCTATGCGTTTATCAAACCCTAAATTTTGGAAAATAGAAAATCAACCGCAAAAAAGTTCTTTATCTGTTTCACATTTCATAAACGCCTTATTTATTTTTTGTTTCCATCCGGAAAAAAACAGCGCCGTATCTTTTCAAAAATGGTATAATAATACTATTATCCATATAATAGTATCTCCGCCTGTGAAATAATTTGACAGGCGGACCGCATTGCATAACGAAAGGCCAACAACGGAGTAATACTTATGAAAAAAAAGCGCTTGATCCCTGTTCTGAGTTTTTGTCTGGTAATCCTGCTCATTTCGCTTAGCGGATGCGGCGTGCAGGAAACCTATACGCAGCCCTCTTCTTCCCCTTCCGGTTCCGCAGTTTCTGCATCCGGCGGGGAAACCGCGCCTGCGGGCACGCAGGCCTATACGATCATGATTTATATGAACGGATCGGATCTTGAAAGCGATTACGGTGCGGCCACAGCCGATATCACCGAAATGCTCGAGTCCGGTTATGACGCCGCTTCCATGAACATTGTTCTATACACAGGCGGCACCACCGAATGGAAAAACAATACCATTCCAAACGACGCCAACTGCATCTGGAAAATAGAGGACGACGGCCTGACCCTTCTTAAGAAAGATCCCCCGGCCAGCATGGGCGACCCGGATACCCTGGCTTCTTTTTTGGAGTATGCCTATGCCGCCTGTCCGGCCCAAAGCTACGGCCTGGTTTTTTGGGACCATGGCGGCGGGCCTGTCATGGGCTATGGCTGCGACCATCTTTTTAACGACGATTCCTTAAGCCTCTCCGAAATCAAAAGCGGCCTTTCTGGATCGCCCGCCTCTGAGGCCCCCCTCACCTTCATTGGGTTTGACGCCTGCCTGATGGGCAGCATCGAAACCGCCTATACGGTTTCAGACTATGCGGATTATCTGGTCGCTTCAGAAGAAATCGTGCCCAACTGCGGCTGGGATTACCATTCTCTCGGGCAAATCTCAAAGACCCCCGGTATGGACGGTGCGGAAATCGTAACCATTTTGGTAGACGGCTTTGCAGATTTCTACGCGGCAAACATTCCTGACGAACAGGCGACCCTGTCGGTCTTGGACCTGTCGCAGACCGAAACTGCCCTGACCGCTTTAAGCAGCTTTTCCCAGGCGGCCGAAGGCTCCCTTGAAAACGGCAAATTCGCCACCCTCGCCCATTCCCGGAACGATACAAAATCCTTTGGTTCTTTAGGGGATCACAGCGGCGAATTTGATTTGGCGGATATTGTAGACCTGGCCACGCAAATGGAGTCCTCCTTTCCAGAGGAAGCCTCCGCACTGATCGATTCCGTAAGCGGCATGGTGGTATACAACCGCACATCTGATAATATTGAAAATGCAAACGGACTTTCGGTATATTTTCCTTATCTTGAAAAAGACCATCTTTCCACCTGGATTCCCGCCTATGACGAAATCGGTTTTCTTTCTTCCTATACGGAGTTTGTGAATGATTTTTCAGATACCCTCGCCGGGGAAGATTATTTTACCGGCGACCAGATGACAGCCCTGACGCCAAAGAAAACAGCGGACGGGGATTACCAGATCACCCTAACCCGGGAGGATCTCGACAACATCGTGGAAATCTATTTTACCGTCTGGAGGCAGGCGGAAGACGGCTCGGACTACTTTATCAAACTGGGAGAAAGCAGCGATGTTTCAATAGATCAAAACGGAACCATCACCACGGAATTTGACGGTTACTGGACAGGGCTTAACGGCAGCGGGGTCTGCATATACGAACTGGATCATACAGATACCGAAACGCGCTATACGATTCCCGCCCTTTTAAACGGTGAAGAGGTAGACCTTATAGCTCTTTACAGCACGGAATGTCCGGAGGGCAAGATTATCGGCGCCATGCCGGTTGTGGACGACGAGTCCGGTATGCCCGCCAAGCAACTGCTCCCCATCGGGCAGGGCGACACCATCACCCTTTTGTACTATGCGGAGCAGTTTTCAGACGAAAACGGCGTATTCGACGAATCTCTCGACCCTTATACCTGGTACGAGGGCGACGCCTTCACCGTGGACGGCGATCTGGTTTTAGAAGATTTTGAGGTGACCCACGGCGACTACCTGTACGGCTTTTACATTGTCGACGCCCAGCAAAACGGCCACGACACCGATTTTATTGAAGTCTCTTATGAATAATCCTGCGTATAAAAAGAGCCCTTGCCAATGTACGGCAAAGGCTCTTTTTTATGGGGTCCCCAAAAGTAAGACTTTTGGGATTCTGTCTATTAACTTTGACCGCATCCTCTTTTTTTGAATTTTGCTTAACCCCGAAAAAGGACCGCAAAGCAATTATTTTAACCTTTTTTTGTTCATTTAGCATTAGCCCTGCCTTAAGCAAAAAAGCCCCGGCAATTGGATGACGATTCGCAATTTTTTGTTAAAAATCATAAAGCACCTTACAATATTCATTTTTTAACTATATAATAGATGAATAACCCTACCAGCCCGGAAGGCATGGTAAACGGTTTGCCGTGTAATGTCTGACTAAAATAAGATAATCGCTCTTTATTACACGTGTCACAAGAGAGGAAAATATTGTTTGTATGAATAAAGACGATGAGACGGAACGGAATGATCAGGATAAAGAAAACACAATGCCCGACTATATGAAGCCAAAAAAAAGGCGCAAGGGCCCTGCCGAAAGGATGTGGGCGCCTTTAAAGCTGAAACTGGATGAAGATTACGAATATATCACAAAAAATTTGGGATTGCGTTTTTTGTACTATTTCGCGATGTTTATAGGGATGCCTTTCCTATATTTAGCCTTTAAAATCAAATGGAAATTTAAAATGATCGGCAAGCAAAACATGAAATTAATCCGTAAAAAGGCGGCGGTAACGGTTGCAAACCATGTACATAATCTTGATTCGTTCATGCTGATATATCCGTTTTATCCAAATACTGCTTATGTTGTGGCATCAAAGCATAACTTTGAAGCATTTCTGGTAGGCGGTTTGGTGCGCGTGTTGCGCGGCGTGCCTCTACCGAATGACCTACAAAACTTTAAAAGATTTTCAATGCAGATAAATCAAATGCTTCAGCATACATCCAAACGATTGCTTATGTATCCGGAAGGAGAAATATTGCCTTACAGCAAGGAACTGAGGCCGTTTGAAAAGGGCGCCTTTTATTTTGCGGTAAAAAACGATGTCCCGATTATGCCGATGGTTTTCGTTTTTCCGAAAAAAAAGCGCATTGAATTAATTATCGGAAAGCCGGTCTATATAACGGATATCCCGGAAGCAACCGGATTGAGTGATCCAAAAAAAACAAGCATGCTTTTACAGCATACGCATAATATCATGCAAAAGATGATAGATGATTACTATAACGCATAGCAACTATTCAAATGAGCTAAACAATGAAATCCGGTTGTATTGCAGTTTTCCACCATGTTTTCCTGCTGATCATAAAAAAACACTTTAACCAGGGACATGATCAATTCAGAGATAGATGATCAACCTTGGGACTTCTGATAAAATCGCCCGTTGCGGAATTCTACACGCAGCGGGTCCTCGTCTTACTCTATTGTAACGGCATATTTCAAAGACAGTAATCAAGCTCACGTTTTCACATTAACTTTAGATACAACATGCTTCATAAGAAAAGCTACCGCAGCCAAGATTGTTCATTCCGTTTACGACTAAAACCAACTTTCATGCCGGGATACCAGATCATCATGACAGCGGCGGCGTCAGCGCACCACGGGTCCATGATGACCGAAGCGTTTTTTGCCCGTTTGTATATGCCTTCTATCGGCGTCACAACATACGGCGGGCGCACGGCGCTCGAGCCTTTTCCGTCCCCGATATTCACTTCTGCGGCCAGCGCCTGCCCGCCACCAGTATTTTTACGCCCGCCCGGTCCGCAAGAGGCAGGACGCCGTCGTTTTTAAGCAAAACTTTTTGGGGTTTAAATTACGGTTGTTCAAAAATAAGATAATCATTCGCATCCCATGCGGGGAGGATCCGCGTTTTTGGAGCTTTTTCCCTTTATTTTTGCACTTTAGGCTTCCAGGCTTTTGACACGCCGAAGCAACGCGGTCAAAACAAACAGTATCGCAGCAAGAAACGCTATAAAAAAGGGGATCAGCGACATGCTGATCCCGGCCGCAAGAAAACCAAATAAGACCGGCATGATCAAGGCACCGGTATATGCCGAAGCCATTTCAACAGAGATCACCGCCTGGGACAACTTTTTTCCAAAATGTCCGGGCGTCTCGGAAATCATACCCGGAAATACGGGCGCGCACCCGAACCCGATCAGCCCCAGTCCGACTAAAGCGCCGACGGACGGAAAAGGGAGCATCAGCGTCACGGCCCCTGCCATTAATATGCATAACCCACCGCTGATCAATTTTTTGTTTTCGACCTTCAAAGCTAAAAATCCGCTTAATATTCTTCCCAGGCTGATCCCCAGATAATACGCGCTTATCCAGCCTGCCGCCGCCGCATCGCTCACTCCGCGGCTCTGTACAAGGTATGTGCTGCCCCAGCAAACGACCGTATATTCTGTTGCGCAATAACACAAAAATATCAGCATGGATAATTTAACGCCTTTTATTTTCATGAGATCAGGCAACTTTATTACAGTTGTCTCCTTTTCTTCATGGCCTTTGTTTTGTTTTTCCCAAACCTTTGCCGATGCCGCCAAAACCAGCAGCACAATAACCTGAACGGCACCGATTGCAAAATATCCCTGCCTCCATCCCGATTCTTTATACATGAAGGCGGACAGGATCACCGGCCCCAGCATGGCGCCGATCCCCCAAAAACAATGCAGCCAGTTCATATGTGATGCTTTATAATGAAGGGCGAGATAATTATTCAAGGCCGCATCAATCGCACCGGCACCCAGACCCATAGGGATGCCCAGCAAAAGCAGACAGAAAAAATTCGGGGCAAGCCCATAGCCGAAAATAGCGGCCGCCGTAAGCAAAGTGCTGACCAGCGTTACCCGGTATGTCCCGAATTTTTTTATCAGCCTTGCAGCATTCAGGCTTGAGATAATTGTTCCCAAAATAATAACGGCGCTCCCCACCGCTTCCACGGAAACCGGTACGCCCAGTTCCGGATATATACCCGGCCAGGCGGCGCCCAGCAGGGAATCGGGAAGTCCGAGACCTAAGAAACACACATAAATAATAACCAGTAAAAGCGTTGCCATTCATTTGCCTCCCTTGATCTTTAAATTTTGGGAGACCCCGGCATAAAGCCGGAGCACATCTTTGGATATGCTCCGGCTTTCAGGCTGTCTCCCAGCTTCTTCCGCTCAATAGACTTCCAAAAAATCTTCCAAGGCATTTTCATCATTGGAGGAAGTTGAAATAATGATTTTATACTTGATCTTGTCCACCCGCCATTTTTTCTGTGCAGGATCATAGTAGGCAAGATCGGAGATATCCAGGGCGAATTTGACGGTCTTGGTTTCACCCGGCAGCAGCGAGACCCGCTCAAACCCCCGGAGGTCCTTTACGTGCCGCTCTGCCGAAGGATTGACGTACCCGCTGTAAAGCTGCACCACCTGCGTGCCTTCCCGGCTGCCCGTATTGGCCACGTCCGCCAGCACATTGATTGAATCTTCTTTAGAAGCATACCTGGAGCTGATGCGCAGGTTGCTGATGGAAAAAGTGGTGTAGCTAAGCCCGAACCCGAAGGGATAGCGCATTTCTTCCCCGTTTTTATCCGCCAGGAAATAGCCGTGGTAATAATCGTAGCGCGCTTTTTTTGCATTCATTTCAAAAGGCGGCAGCTGCTCTGCGCTTTTCGGGATGGAAACGGGCAGTTTGCCGCTTGGCCCCATATCGCCGAACAGCACTTCGGCCAGCGCGTTTCCGCCTTCCATGCCGGGATACCAGATCATCATGATAGCGGCGGCGTCAGCGCACCACGGGTCCATGATGACCGAACTGCCGCCCATTACGCACACGGTTGTCGCTTTGTTCGCCTGCGTGCAGATATGGATGAGCGCAATGTCGTCCGCATGCAGGGCAAGGTTGCTCCGGTCTCCGCCCACAATGCCGTCCGCGCCACCGCTGAAGACTTCCATATATTCCCCTTCATCCGCACAGGTAAGGCCTACGGCGAGCACAACGCAGTCCGCTTCTGCGGCCAGTCGCCGGGTACGCGCAAGGTCCCCCCCGTCGTCATAGATGACCGAAGCGTTTTTTGCCCGTTTGTATATGCCTTCTATCGGCGTCACAACATACGGCGGGCGCACGGCGCTTGAGCCTTTTCCGTCCCCGATATTCACTTCTGCGGCCAGCCTGCCCGCCACCAGTATTTTTACGCCCGCCCGGTCCGCAAGAGGCAGGACGCCGTCGTTTTTAAGCAAAACAAAAGACTCCGCGGCAGCGCGCCGCGCAAGCTCTGTATGCTTTTTGCAGGCCACTTTGTCCTGCGTATAATCTTCCTCATTGCCTTTCTGCGCAAAACGGATCTTCTGGCGCAGGATGCGGCGCACGGAATCGTCTACCGCCTCTCCGGAGACCTTTCCGCTGTGGACAGCGGCGAGCAGTTTTTGGCCCCAGTGGATGGTGGTGGGCATTTCAATATCCATCCCGCTGTTTGCGGACGTAACCGTATCGCGGACACAGAATATAAAATCGGACAGTACAAAGCCGTCAAACCCCCATTCTTTTTTCAGGATGTCCGTTTGCAGGTATTTGCTGTGGCCGCAGGGCTCGCCCCTGAAGTAATTGTACGCGCTCATGACCGACGCCGCGCCCGCCTGTACGCATTTTTTGAAATGCGGGAGATAAATTTCCCTTAAGGTTCTCTCATCCATATCCACATCCACCACAAAGCGGGTATTCTCAATACTGTTGGCCGCGTAATGCTTGATGCAGGCCATCACATGGTTCTGGACGCCCTGCATCAGCGCTTCTCCCATATATCCCAGCACCGCCGGGTCCTCCCCAAAGGATTCCTGCGCGCGCCCCCACGCCGGATGGCGCACCAGGTTGATGCAAACGCCGCCGTAATAGTTGCCGCCCTGCGCGCGGATCTCCGTTCCGATGGCGTCGCCGATCTCGTATTCCAGCTGCTTGTCAAAAGAGGCCGCCCGCGCGACCGGCACGGGAAAAGCGGTGGAATGATACATCACCACGCCGGTGGGACCGTCTGAAAATTTGACGGCGGGGATATCAAGCTCTCTGTCTTCGCCCGCATAATAAGGCGTTTTATTGTATTCCCTGGTAATGGTGAGCGCCAGGGAGTCCAGCATTTCGTCTCCGCTCATCTGGTTTATCTTCCGCTCCAGCGTCATGGAGGAGAGAATTTCTTCCACCAGCGCCTCCGTTTGCTGTGCGCTTAAATCTTTCAGGCCTTCAAACCTGCCCCATTCGCTTTCAAGATGCACCGTAGGGAACGCCGCTTCTTCCTTCGCTATCCGCCGCTCAAGTTCTTTTTTCTGTTCTTCCGTCAGCTCAAGCGACTGCTCAAAGCTGCTTAAATATGTTTCTTTCATGTATGCCATTTACCAAAGCACCTCACACTTTTTATTCTGCTGTAAACCATTATACCGGCGGTGCGGGGCGCTTTAAATTCCAAATACTGTAGATTGGGGTGTGATTTTTTTAAATCATAAAATCGCACCCCAAAGAATGATTGTCTTTGGGGTGCGGTGGCTTTGCTTTATATCCAAAAGTCCTGCGGCCCGGCATATCGATAAATATATATCGATATGCCGTTTTGGTATCTTCCCGCCTGCCGGATATAATGATAATATTTTCACAAATAAAGGGCCGCTGCGGACAAGAAAGGAGTTTTGAAGTGAAAGTTACGGTATGCATCGGGAGTTCCTGCCATCTGAAAGGTTCCCGCCAGGTCATTGAGCAGCTCAGCGGTTTGGTCGGCCGGTACGGCCTTTCAGGCATCGTGGAGCTGACCGGCGCATTTTGCATGGAAAACTGCCAGAGGGGCGTTTGCGTAAAGATTGGCGACGAACTTTTTTCCCTGCGCCCCGAAAACACGGAAGAATTTTTTAAAAACAATATCCTAAAAAAATGTCAGACGCGCTGAGCGCTGCGGCATCAGAAACGGAAAATCAAAAAAGAAGGCGAACGGTTTTGCAGAAAAAAGATACCCCAAGGAAATTTGACACGGAAGTGCAGCATTTAAAATACAAGGTACTGCGGGAAGTGGCGCAGCGTTATTTTGACGGGCGGCTGCTCCGCACGGTTTCGGATATCCCACAAATACTTGCGCCCGGCAAAGAAGCCACCATGCGCTGCTGCGTATATAAAGAACGGGCCATACTGGCGCAGCGGGTAAAGCTGGCCATGGGCGGCGACCCGGACAACCCCAATGTGATCGAAGTGATCGGCATTGCCTGTGACGAATGCCCCGTCGGCGGCTATGAAGTCACGGGCGCCTGCCGGGGGTGTATTGCCCACCGCTGCGAAAGCGTATGCCCGCGGGACGCCATCGCCTTCGACCACCGGCAGAAAGCACGGATAGACAAATCAAAATGCATAGAATGCGGAGCGTGCGCCAAAGTATGCCCCTACAGCGCGATCGCGGACAATAAGCGCCCCTGTGAAAACGCCTGCCAGGCCGGGGCGGTCAGCATGAGCGGCGAAAAGACCGCCCGCATCGACAACGAAAAGTGCACCGCCTGCGGGGCGTGCGTCTACCAGTGCCCGTTTGGGGCCATTATGGACAAATCTTTTATTTTAGACGTGATCCGCCTGATCAAAAAAAGCGAAAGCAACCGTGCATACAAGCTGTACGCGGTGGTGGCCTCCTCCCTTTCCGGCCAGTTTTCCTATGCAAATCTCGGCCAGGTAGTAAGCGGCATAAAGGCGCTCGGTTTTTTCCATGTGGTGGAGGCGGCCCTGGGCGCGGACATGGTCGCTTTTGCAGAATCAAAAGAACTGGCGGAGCGGGGGTTTTTAATGAGTTCCTGCTGTCCCGCTTTTGTGTCGTACGTAGAAAAAGAATTCCCCGCGTATGCGGGCAGCCTTTCAAAAAGCCCCTCCCCCATGGCTGCGATTGCCGGGTACATCAAAAAAACGGACCCCGGCGCAAAAGTGGTTTTTATAGGACCGTGCACTGCAAAAAAAATGGAACGGCAAAAAAAAGAGGTCCTCCCCCTTGTGGACGCGGTTTTGACCTTTGAAGAACTGCAGGCGCTGCTGGACAGCCGCGGCATAGACCTGCCCGTGCTGAAAGAAGAAGCGCTGGACAATGCTTCTTATTACGGCAGGATCTTTGCCCGCAGCGGCGGGCTGGCCGACGCAGTGGGCCAGGGCCTTTTGGAGCATAGCCTTAATTCTTTTGCCTATAAGCCCATTTCCCCGGACAGCCTTCAAGGCTGCCGGGATTCCCTTATAAAAGCCTCCCGCCAGGCTTTGGACGCAAATTTTATTGAAGGCATGGCCTGCCCGGGGGGATGCATCGGCGGGGCGGGCTGCCTGACCCACGGGCCCAAAAACAAACGGGAGGTGGACCGCTACGGCCGGCAGGCGCTTGAAAAAAGTATTGGCGACGCGGTCCGCATGCTGAAATAAACGCGCCGCCTCCCGCATAAAAAAAATGAACGGTTTTTCAGCCGGACGGCTATTGAAATTTTTTACCCATGATCTATAATAAAATTGGAATTATTTACAGCACTGTTTTATTTAGCCTTTTTTTATTTTCATTCCAAGCAGACTTTAAGGAGGCCGCCTTTGAAGCTTTACTCCGAAAATCAAAAGCCGTTTGTTTACGCCGTTTTTTCCGGACAGGACGAAACCCGGGCGGTGGCTGTTTTGGAAAAACTGAACGAAGACGGCGTTTTGTTCTGGTACGCGGACAACTGTTCAAAAAAAGAACTCAGGCGCATCGAGGCCGCGTATTCCTGTATTTTGTTTATGTCACGCGGGGCAAAAGAGGACGAAAGGGTGTGGCGCTGCCTTGCGTACGCCGCGCGCTACAACAAAAAGATCCTTTGCGTATATCTGGAGCCGGCCGAACTGAGCCCCGGCAAAGAGCTTCTTTTAAACGCCCTGCAGTCCCTTGACAAAACCGCTTTTTCAAGCGAAGACGCTTTTTTTGAAAAACTAAGGAGCGCGGAGGTCTTCTCAGACATGAAGATCACCGGCGCGCAGAAAAAATTTGCAAAACGCAGAGGGATCATTTCTGTTCTGGCGCCGGTCTCACTGGCCGCCGCCGTGTTTTTAGCGGTGGTCCTCCCTCTTTTGGTGGTGCCGTATATAAAGGCCACAAGCGGCAGCTTGAGCCAGCTTCAAAACTTTGGAGAGATCAGCTTAAGCGAACTTGCAAACAGAAAATCTCTTTATGTGGTGGGCGACCAGAGTTTTGACGAATGGTACTTTGCCTTTTATGAAGACGCTCCAAACGAAGTTTATGTAAACGGCCTGGATACCACCCTTCCGACCGGCGATATCAGCGATATTTCAGACCTTTATCTGCTGAAAAGCGCCACCGACATCGCCTTTGAAGCCAACCAGGTTTCGGACATTTCTCCCTTATATACGATCACAACGCTGGAAAACCTGACACTTAACTGCAACCCCATCAAAAGCATTGAGGGCATAGAAGCGCTGCAGAATTTACAAGACGTCACGCTGGTCTGCACGGACATACAGGACATCTCTCCACTTTTTAAAATCCCCTCCCTTAAAAACATTTCCTTTGAACATACCTATGTTTCCAGCATAGAAGGCATAGAAAACCTTAAGAGCCTGGAGGGCCTTCGGACCGGGAATTCCAACCTTACGGACATCTCTCCTTTAAACGGCATTGATTTTTCCTATATAAACGATACGGGAGGGTTTTCTTTTGAGGCAAAAGGGTCGCTCATACGGGATTTTTCTCCGCTTGGACGCATCCCGAAGTTTGTTGAGGTCTCGGCCAATTCCATCCCCCTTGAAAGCATCCTGCCCTACCTTGAAGGCAAAGAAGTCCATCACTTTAAAATTGAAGGCAGCGACATACAATCCATTTCCCAGCTTGCTTCCATAAAATATATCGACATCCTTTTTCTTTCGGGCAGCTATGACTTAACTTCGCTGGCGGGCATTGAAGACCACCCCACCCTGCAGGTTGTCGAGCTGATGGACTGCCCGGGCATTACGGACTTTACCCCGCTGCTCGCCCTTCCGAAGCTGGAGCAGCTGACCGTGAGCGAAAACATGCGCAAAACGGCGGAGCCGCAGCTTGCCGGAGCGGATTTTGAAATTTTCTACCGGGAGGACGGCGAATGAAACAACGTATTTTATATGAATCCTATCACGGCAGCGAGCCTTATATCTTTCTGCTTTTTGACAAAACGGACGGGCCGGCGGCCGCCGGGATCGTAAACGCGCTCATAGACCGGCAGTTCCGCATTTGCTACCGGCACTACGACCCGAAAGAAAAAACGGATTACGAAGCGCTGGCCGGGCGCATTTTCGGCGCGCAGCTTGCCGTTTTTCTGATCTCCCGCCGGGCGCAGGAGCGCCTTGTTTTTCGCAACAGCATCAACTACGCGCTCAGCAAAAACAAAAAGATTTTCTGTATTTATTTGGACGATCATCCCATCAGGCACGGGTTTGACATTCAGCTGGCCAATGCGCCGGGCCTGCGCGCATCCCTTTACCCAAACGCGGACGCCCTGTGCGCCGCCGCCGTGCAGGACAGCCTGTTTGTGCAGGATATGCGCGGCGAAGATGCGCTTGAATCCCTGCCGCAGGGCCGCAAAAAAAAGGCGGCCATCGCGGCCATTGTTGCGGTCGTTGCCGTTTTTGCCGTATCGGCGGTCTTTATTTCGGCTTCCCGGGCCGAATACATGCGTTCCAAAGCCGGGAAACTCGAACAGCTGACTCAGGCGGAATACATGGATATTTCCGGTGAAAAAGCGAGCGTTGCCGGCCTTCTGGACGGAAAAAGCATCGGGACGCTGGTGGCCCGGGACATGGGCCTTGAAAGCGCGGAGCCTTTTGCGTCGTTTGACTGCGCGGATCTTGATATATCGCACAATCCGGGCATCCCCACCTTAGAGCCCCTGCTTGAAAACCCTTCCCTTCAAACCGTCCGGGTCTCCCAGGACATGCTGGCCGCCCTCTCACGGATCAGCGGGCAAAACAACTTTGATGTGGTCATCACGGAATAGGAGGAAAACATGAGCGAATACGCAAGGGCATACGAAGGCAGCGAACCTTATATTTTTGTAAGCTACGCCCACAGGGACAGCGAAAAGATCCTCCCTGTCATCCTTGCGCTTTACGGACAAAAATACCGCGTCTGGTACGACGAAGGCATCGCGCCGGGCAGCGAATGGCCCGAAAACATTGCAGCCCACCTGAAAAACGCGGCGCTGGTGATGATTTTTGTCTCCAAATATTATCTTGATTCAAAAAACTGCCTGAACGAACAAAAAGCCGCGGCAACGCAAAACAAAAAAACCGTCCACATCCTGCTGGACGAAGCCGCAGAGCGCTTCGAATTTGCCGGGAAAGACGCCCTTCATTTCAGCCACGACACCGCGGGGACGCTTGTCCAAAGCGGACGGCTGGGCAGCGATCTGATTGGCGACGGCGTCACCGGATACAGTTATACCATCGATCATAAAAAGGCTTTCAATAAATGGAATTTGATGCTGGGAGCGGCCGCGGCGCTGGCCGTTGTTTTTGCGGTGGCCCTCTACGGCCTTTCAGGCGGCTGGTTCGACACATGGATCAAACAGGATACGCCGCCTTCCGAACCGGCCGCCGCCACGCAGGAAGAATCCATTGACCTCGGCGATTCCATGATGGGCGACGTTCTGACCGTTTCTTTCACCTCCGGGGAAGAAAAAGAAGCGGTGTATGAAAAACTGGGGTGGAGCGGCCCCGCCGAAATGACCTACGGCGATCTTATGGAAATGACCGGGATCTCCCAACTTGAGATCGGAGACGAACCCATCTACGACATAAGCTTTGCCTCCTACCTGCCCGGCCTTGAATCCGTAACGCTTCGCGGCGCGCACATCACGGACCTTTCTCCTCTCGCGGCGTGCCCGAACCTGAAAAGCGTTTTTGTAAGCCTGGACATGCTGCCTTTGACCCTTCCCTCCCCGCGCGGGTTTGATGTAAAAATCGGCTGAAAAACCGCTTTTTTCGCGGCTCTTTGAAAGCAGATTTCCAAGCATTTTGCCCTGCCGGCAAAATATTTGGGCAAAATTGAAACTTTTTTTGGTTTTACGGTTCCACTGGCTTCATTTTAACGGTATAATAGTACAAAATACATTTCAGGCGAGGATTTTTACATGGAACTTTTAAAAGAGCGAATCCGCAGAGATGGCCGGATCAAAGACGGTCACATTATTAAAGTTGACAGTTTTTTGAATCATCAGATCGACATTGAACTGATGGACGAGATCGGCAAGGAATTCAAACGCCTTTTCCACAATGAGAAAATCACCAAGATCATCACCATTGAAGCCAGCGGCATTGCCGTGGCCTGCCTTACGGCCCAGTATTTTGAGGTGCCCGTGGTGTTTGCCAAAAAATCGGCAAGCAAAAATATTGACGGCGACATCTATACCACCGTTATCACCAGTTATACGCGCGGCATTGATTCAACCGTTATACTGGAAAAACGCTTCCTGACCCCGGACGACCGCATCCTGATTATAGACGACATCCTCGCGACCGGCAAAGCGCAGCGGGGCCTTCTGGATATCTGCAAACAGGCCGGCGCCAGCGTTGCGGGCATTGGTGTGGTGATAGAAAAAGGATTCCAGGGCGGCGGCGACGAACTGCGCGCAGCCGGGTATCATTTGGAAAGCCTTGCCGTGATCGACAGCATGGACAACAATACTTTGGTGTTCCGCGACTAAGCGGCAGCCTTTTTTTTAAAGCCGGCCCCGGCCGGGTTCAAGGTGGTTAGAAATAATTCACCTTGATTTTTTTACCCATTTTTTCAAGGCAGCCGGCCAGTTCGTCCACCAGGCGCATTTTCAGGCTGAAATCAATGGGAAGGTCCGGGTTCTGGTGCGCCGGGTTCACGGCCCTGCCCACAAAAAAATTAATGTCCGTTCCCTCTTCAAACAAAAGCCGGGAAATTTGCGAAGCGCCGTCCCTCCCCACGCTCCAGTGGCCGTACGCGTCGCTTTTTCCAAGATGGTCCCGGGCGTATTCAAGCACCCGGTTTATGGTAATGATGCCTTCCGTGACCAGGTCCACCCCGTCGATTTTGGCGGTCGGCGGGATCTTGGGGTCAAAAAAATCAAGCTGCGGCAAAAGCGGCTTTTTTAAATGCGCCGCCGCGATCGACGCGGTCGTTCCTCCGCATACGATATGGCGCCCGGCCTTGGAAAAAAACAAAGACATCATTTTTTCGCAGTCCTGCGGGTCGGCGGGCGGCCCGATCAGCAAATTGACCTGCTTGCGGCTGCGGATCCTGACCGTGCATACCGTTGTATCGTCGCCCGGGCGGCCGCCGTACAGTTCGTTGCATTTACCGGCCAGCACATTGGTGAGCGTTTTGGCGGTTGCCTCCGTCCGGCAGAGCGGTTCCATATATTTTATGATGTCCCGCCGCTGCCAGCCAAAATTGAGCGAATGCCCCACGCCCGCATGAACGGCCCCGTCGCTCAGCGCGATAAAGATGTCGCCTTCAAAAACGGGCAGGCGGGATTTTAAAATGGTTTTTCCGTCTATGCATACTTTTTCTATGGGGTAGTCCGTGCCTTTTCCCCCGCGCAGCAAAATGACATCCGGATTGTCATACTGGATGATCTCCGCTTCCCGGCCCTCTATGATGCGTATGATGGTAAAGGTGGAATACGCGATCCTGCGGACCGAACAGACGGGCAGCGCCGCCGCAATGGCCCCCACGCAGTCCTCCACCTTCATGGAGGCGGCCATCATGGTCGATATGATCTTGGCGGTCAGGGTGGAAAGGATGCTGGCCTTTACCCCGCTTCCAAGTCCGTCCGCCAGGACGATCAGCAGGGAATTACCGCCGCATTCGGCGGTATCCACATGGTCGCCGCAAAGCTGCTCGCCGAATTTATTGAGGCTTTGATAGCCGATATCCGTGCAAAGATCATTCATCACCCATCGACTCCTTCAGGCGGGTCAGCGCAATTTTGGTTTCCGCCGCGGTCTCGCCCAGCAGGGAAGCGATTTCCTGCACAACGCGCATCTGTTTATCCACCACCCTGTCGGTGACCTGCGCGGTCTGCCGGTACTGCTCTTCTTTTCTTTGGTGCTCCGTCTCTTCTTTTGTTACGTCGCGCATGATGCAGATCAGGATATGGAAGCTTTGGTCGTAAATGACCGTCAGTTCCGCGTATTTTTTATATTCCGCCAGATACACGCGCTTGTCCCGCACCGTTTGCCCGCTTTCCATAACGGCAATAAAATCCGCAGGGTCCATCAGCCGCATCACCTGCCCGCCCAAAACGTCGCCGGCCGCGCGTATATTCATAAACGCAAGGGCCGCGTCGTTGATCTGCTGCACCTTGAGCGACTCGTTTAAAACAATGATCCCGTTGGGCGTGTTTTGAATGATGTTGTCTGAAAAAGACTCCGCCCTTTCTTTTAAAAAAGGCAGGCACATGGTCAAATCGGCTTTGCCCTGGCATACCGCCGCCGCTTTTTCCCGGCAGGAATTATACCCGCAGCTTCCGCAGTTGAGTTCGTCTTCCGGGCGCGTCTTGCCCATTTTTCTGAGCACCGCTTCGATTGCCGCGTGTCCCGGCTCCGTCCGGCCCGTTCCAAGGTAAGGATGGTTTTTTTCAAGAAGGGCGGCCGGGGGCATCTCAATGTCAAATTCTTCTCCGCCCGCAAACCGCGCCACTTTTATATAATCCAGCACCGGGTTTTTGCGCTCTTTTTCCATAATGGGGCCGCCGATGCAGCTTCCGCTGCAGGCCGACATTTCAATAAAGCATTTTTGATGCGCCCCTTCCGCAATCCCGCGCAGCGTGCGGATGCAGTTTTCCGGCCCGTCTACGCTTAGATACGCATACCCGCCAAAGTCGCACAGCATGCTTTTAATGATGCCGCCGGGGGTCGGGAACAGGCGGGATATGCTTTTTCGTCCGGCGTCATCTGCCGCCTCAAAGGTTATTTCTTCCGCATCCAGCCATTCGCTGAGTTCTTCAAAAGTCAGGGCGCAGTCTACCGCGCCGCCGCTTTCGTCCGCCTCCGCTTTTTTGGAGATGCACGGGCCGATGTACACTGTTTTTGCGCCGGGAAAACGCTTTTTAATATCCCGGCAGTGCGCCTGCATGGGCGATATCACCCTGGCCAGATAGGGCAGCGCTTCCGGAAAATACTTTTGCACCATCAGATTCACCGTATGGCAGCAGGAAGATATAATGATCTCCTGGCCTCCCTGCCGAATCATTTCTTCATACCTGCTTTTCACAATGGCCGCCCCGATTGCCGTTTCTTCTGCGGCAAAAAACCCGAGCTTACAAAGCGCCTGTTCCATGGAAGCCATGGAAACGCCGTCGTAATTCGCCACAAAAGAGGGCGCAACGCTGGCGACCACCGGCCCGCCGCCCGCCAGCAGTTCTTTTGCCCGGCAGATGTCGCTTCTGATTTCTTTTGCGTTTTGCGGACAGACCACAAAACACTGGCCGCAAAGGATGCATTCGTCGCCCACAATGTGTGCCTGGTGATTGGAAAACCGAATAGATTTTACCGGGCAGTGGCGGATGCATTTATAACAGTTTTTGCAGTTTGATTTTTTAAGGCGCAGATATTCCCTCATCGTAGTCCTTCCTTTTTTTATGCCCGCGCGGGGCGGCCTATTTTTGGCCGCGGGCGCATAGCTTTTCTTCCAGGTGGCGGGAAAGCATGGCCAGGGAAGCCGCCATGTTTTCCGACCTGACCAAAATATGTTCCGCCACGCGCAGGTGCGACGGCGTAAAATTCCATACGGCCAGCACGCCGCAGGCCACCAGGCTGTCGCAGACTTCCTGCGCCGCCGCGGCCGGTACGGTGATGATGCCGATGCGGATATTCATTCTCCGGCAAAGCCCGCCCATTTTTTCTGCGGGCAGGATGGGGATGCCGTTTTCTTCCCGGCCCGCCGCGCGCGCGTCCGTGTCGAACGCCGCCACAATATTGAGCCCGTATTCTTTGAAGCCCTCATAGGAAAGCAGGGCCCGGCCCAGACGGCCCGCGCCCACCAGAACGGCATCGTCCACCTGGCTGTACCCAAGGAAAAATTCAAGGTCTCCCTTAAGGTCTTCCCGTATATATCCTATTTTGGGCCTTCCTTTGGCGCTGATCATCGCCAGGTCTTTGCGGACCTGTATTTCCCCCAGCGAAAGCGCGGCGGCGATCTGCCCGGCCGAAACATTGTCCGCGCCGCCTTTTGGCTGCGACTTTAAATACTGCAGGTAGGCGGGCAGCCTTTTTAAGGTTTGCAGTGGAATCGATTGCGTCATGGTTTTTCCCCTTTTGTGCTTATTTTTAAGGGAGCGCGCACCGGGCGCGCCTCCCTTTGTTTTTACGCGCCGCCGCTTAAAAATCTACCGCGGTGCCGTAATAGCAGGAACGCAGCAGCGCCTTCATCTGTTCTACGTCTATCTTCCGCGGGTTTGACCCCGTGCAGGCGTCCTGAACGGCCAGGCCCGCCACCGCCGGCAGCTTTTGCAAAAATTCCGATTCGCCGATCACGCCGCCTTCGTATTCCCTAATGCAGCAGGGAATATCAAGCGCGCGGTTCAGCCCTTCAATATGCCCGACCAGCGCATTTACCTTTTCGGCGTCCGTTTCTCCGCCCAGCCCCAGTTCGGACGCGATCGCGGCATACCGCCGGGCCGCCGGTTCGTTTTTGGCGTTGAAGCGGATCACCTTGGGCAGATACATGGCGTTGGCGCAGCCGTGCACAATATGGCTGCCTGAAAAAGCGGCCCCCGTTTTATGCGCCATTGAATGCACAATGCCCAGCAGCGCGTTTGAAAAAGCCATGCCCGCAAGACACTGCGCGTTGTGCATTTTTGCGCGCGCCGCGCTGTCTCCCCCGTAGGATTTAACCAGGTATTTGCTAACCATTTTGATGGCGTGCATGGCCAGCGGGTCGGTATAATCGCAGTGCAGAGTGGAAACATAAGCCTCCACCGCGTGCGTCATTGCGTCCATCCCCGTATAAGCCGTCAGCTTCGGGGGCATGGTTTCGGCCAGGTCCGGATCTACAATGGCTACGTCCGGCGTAATGTTGAAATCCGCAAGCGGGTATTTGATTCCTTTTTGATAATCGGTGATCACCGAAAAAGCCGTGACTTCGGTCGCGGTACCGGATGTGGACGGAATGGCGCAGAACCTGGCGCGGGTGCGCAGTTTTGGAAAATTAAACGGAACGCAAAGGTCTTCAAACGTTGTGTTTGGATATTCGTAAAAGGCCCACATGGCTTTGGCCGCGTCGATCGGAGAGCCTCCCCCTATGGAAACGATCCAGTCCGGCTGAAACGCGCGCATGGCCGCCGCCCCGCGCATCACCGTTTCCACAGAGGGATCCGGCTCCACGCCTTCAAAAAGCTGGGTTTCCATGCCCGCCGCCGCAAGGTTTTCCACTACTTTGTCCAAAAATCCCAGCCGCTTCATGCTGCCGCCGCCGACCACCACAAAAGCTTTTTTGCCTTCCAGTCCGCGCAGCGCGCCGATCGCGCCCCTGCCGTGGTACAAGTCTCTCGGTAATGTGAATCTAAACATCAAAAACGCCTCCCAGAAAAAATATTTTAAAACTTTTATTTGTTAAAATTTTATCAATCATTTTCCCGTTTGCGAAGATACAAAAAAAGCATATCGATATTCCTTTATCGATATGCCCCTGATTTATTATGTAAAAAATCCTTAAATTTCCGAAACCGCTTCCACTGTCTCTTTGAGCTTTTCAAAAAACATTTCGTCTTCGTCGCTCAGGCGGTAGCCTTTTCTGAATATTAAAATATCCTTGTACTTGTTTTTGGAGAGCGCGCAGCGTTTCTGCACCAGCGAAAAGCACGCAAGCACGTCTTTGGGCATGGGCGAGACCCACATATAGGTGGTGGGGATACGGCTTAACAGTTCAAACTGGCTGCCCCGCTCATAAACCGCGATCTTTTTTTTCCGCTCGTTTGCGCGCGCAAGTTTTTTTACTTCCGAAACGGGGAGCGCGGGCACCGAAATGTCGCCGTGGATGATCTCCGTATACGCGTACAGCATGGAATAATCGTCAAGCGGTTTTTGGGCCAGCGGATGGCTGGCGGACATCAGCGCAAGATATTCAAATTCCCATATGGGCCGCAGCAATATGTCCCGCTCCTCAAGCGCGCTTAAAAAATATTTTTCATACTGGGTCTGGTAGCGGACGACGGCCAGGTTGTTTACGCTGTCCGCCACATTTTTAATGGCGCGCATGGAATTTGTTTCTCGGTAATTTATGTCTATATCTTTTTTAAGGTCCAGCGCCCGCACAAATTCCGTAAACGCAAAAGAAATATAGCTTGCCCGGGGCACGGAAATGTCAAAAATCTGCTTGTCCTGTCCTTCGGGCGTATACAGCGCCTCCATCTCTTCTATCTGCGCCAGAATGCTTTTGGCATACTGTAAAAATTCCCTGCCCTTTTTGGTGGGGACCACGCCTTTGGACGTACGGTTAAAAACGGCGATCCCAAGGGTGTCTTCCAGTTCGCGGACCGCCTTGCTCAGCCGCGGCTGGCTCATAAAAAGGTTTTGCGCAGCCTGCGAGATCGAGCCTGTTTTTTCGACCTCCACCGCATATTTTAAAAACAAAATATTGTTCATCATGGCTCCGTCACCTCAGCGGATTTATTATGCGCTCCTCTTCTCCTTTTCGTCCATCATAGCATAAATCCGTCCAAAAGTGTTGGAAACCCGTTATTTGCGGCCCGCAGGACGCGCCGCCCTAAGCGTAAGACTTTTCTTCGTATTCGTTTAGCGTAAGCACAATATTCAGATTGCCGTTGCGGCACCTTATTTCGTCCATAAAGGCTTTCTGGTCCGCGCCGTCTTTCAGCTTAATGTCGTACGCCACTTCAAATACCGAGCCAAAATCGCTGTTCTTTACCCTTTTTAATTTCCAGGTCTGCGCATAACGGGCAAGCACGTCGTCAAACAGGCCCTGGAAATTAAGGTTTTCGGGCACCGTTATTTTAAGCTGCATGGAAAACGCGGCGTTCTGCGCATATTTTGTAACGTGCAGAATCACCATGATGGCGCACAGCACCGCCGTGAAAATGGCCCCGTACAGGATATACCCCATGCCGCATGCAAGCCCCACGCCCAGCGTGAAAAATACATACGCAATGTCCTTGGGGTCTCCCGGCGCGCTCCTGAAACGGATGAGGCTGAAGGCCCCGGCCAGGCTGAACGCACGGGCAATGTTATTGCCGATCAGCATAATAATGATGGCAATAATGGCAGGCAGCATGATCAGCGTTACCGTCAGGCTGGCCGGACAAAGTTCTTTTTTGTGGGTCTTCATATACACCATACTGATGAGAAGGCCCAGCCCCAGCGCCGCACCCAGTGCAAGAAGCATGGTGGGCAGATCCAGGGAATCGCTTATAACTGAAGAAAATAACGTTTCAATATCCATAACTTATCTGCTCCTCAATAATTTACGCATTTCTTTTGGCCGCGCGGCTCTTCCCTGCCGCCCGCCGCCGGTAAAAGCGCCCCGCAAAGCTGCTTATATTCCGTCCCGTATTTTGAAAAACTGGTTTTATAGATCTTCAGGCCGGAAAGCGCGGCCGACAGCCAGAGCGGCAGCGCGCCCGCTATCTTGACTTCCATCAGGTACGTCCCCTTTTCCAGCAGCCGGGTGCCGTACATGCCCCGGCTCAGGTGCAGGTCGCTGCGCCGGGTCACAATATCGTAATCAAACGTCAGACGGAAATCCGGATCCTGGCGTCCGAAAAAGGCAATGCGCTTATATCCCACATAAACGGCCGGAGCAACCGGATTGCGGCTCAAAAACCAGCTGATTTCCCGCGCCACCTGCCCGTCTATATAATTTTCGCTGTCCGGGATGCGCCCCCGGGCCACAAATTCGTCCGCTTCCCGAAGGCTCATGACTGCCCTGCGCTTATGGACGATCCCCGCGGTTTTCTTTTTCAGTTCCAAAAACACGGCGTCGTCCGCGCTTCTGGGCAGGGTATAACTGCGCAGACGCAGTTTTTCCTTATACCCCGGCTTTGCAATGGAAGCCCGTATGAGCGCGCTGTCTTTTGTGTCGTAATAAATGTTATGCACGTTATAGTGCCTGCCGCCGAGGCAGTATTTATCTATTTGCATCTCTTTTACAATTTTTGGGTAAAGCGCCGAGAACTGTTCTTCCGTCAGTTTAAATTTCAGTTCGTAACGCCTGAATGTTGAAAGTGCCATTTTGCATTCTCCTTTTGCACGGCGGCCGGGCGGCGCCGCACGATCACGCCGCCCATATCCCGCCTTTTTATGTTAAGGCCTGCCGTTGCCGGGGCCGCCCTGCCTTCCTTTTTGCCCGCCATGTGCCGGGCGTGCATGCAAACACAGCCGCAAACGTATAAAAACCACCGTTTTTTGTTTCTGCCCTATTCATGTTTTCTTCTTTTTCTCACAACCATCATACGGTCCAATTGTGAACTCTGGATGGATTCCTTGTGATAATTTATAAAAAATTTAATAAAACAGGCCCTTTTCAGGCCTTTTTTTTAAAAAATTATTTAAAAAGTGCCAAAACGGCCTCCTTAAAAAGGCGCGGGATGCAATTCTATTTAATAACTGTCCAAACAATTAATGGCATAACCGTCATTTAATACTTTTTAATGCAATTAAATGGTAATCATATCCATTCTTGACATCCTGTGGCATTCGGAATATACTGGTTTTAAGAAGAGCTGTTGCTTTGTGATTCGTCCGGTTGCAACGCTTTTTTAAAATATACTGCAATAAGGGGTGCGTTATGGCACGCAAAATTTATATTACAAAGCCGGATTTCGAACGGCTTTCTAAAACGGTCTACGACATGATCGGCCGGGGGCTGGAAGGCAAAGAATATCTTGAAGATTTGAAAACGGAGCTTGACCGCGCGGTTGTTGTGGACGAAAAAAAGATCCCGGCAGACGTCATCACCATGAACACCAAAGCGGTCCTGCTTATGGACGGGACGGACCGCGAAACCGTGACCCTGGTATATCCAAACGAGATCGATCCGGCAGAAAACAGGATCTCCGTCCTCTCTCCCATCGGAACGGCCATTTTGGGCTACCGGGAAGGCGAGCGCGTAAAATGGAAAGTCCCGGACGGGACGGCCGATATCACCGTGGAAAAGGTGCTCAGCCAGCCCGAAGCCTCCGTCCGCAAAAACGAAAGAGGGGAAACGCAATGACGGCTATTACCAAAGAGACGGCAAAATTTCTTGAATTGCACGCAATGGAATACCAAAGCAAAAAAATTGCCATTGCGAACCATTATATTGCCGACTATAAAAAATATATCCATGTGCTTAATTTTTTGAACAACTATATAAGCACCATAGAAAATTATATTGACCGCGCGGACACCTCCCAGGGTGAAAACAACGTTCCGTTTGTGATCATCGGCAGCATTGTGGATATCCGCGACGCTTCGGACAACAAAACATGCACGCTTGTCGTACGCGAACCGGGCGCCCGGCATGCGGATTCGCCCTATGAGGAAGTTTCCTGCCTGTCCGGCCTGGGCCAGGCCCTGCTTTTCAAAGAAGCCGGGGAAGAGATCCGTCTTCAGGAAACGGACTGCGACTTCACCGGGACGGTGGAGAAGGTCCGCCGCGACTTTAAACTGTAGGCACGCCGTTTTTAAAAAATTTACAAAATATTTTTTTGAAACCGCACGGTTGGGGTTATATTACATAATATAATCCCATTTCAATATAAAGGAGAAAGCCATGAAACGTTTGATCCCCATTTTGTTTGTTCTTGTTTTTTCGGCCGCGCTGTTCGCGGGCTGCTCTTCCGGGGGCGGCACACAGACGGACGTCCAGGAAACGCAAAGCGCTTCTGTTTCTGCCGAAGAATCCGCGCAGGCATCGTCTTCTTCGGCCTCCCCGTCACAGGAAACGGCTTCTTCTGCGGCTGCGGAAGATTCCGGCGAACTGGTGCTCACACTGGAAGAACTGGCCGCCTATAACGGCAAAGACGGTATGCCGGCTTACGTGGCGGTGGACGGCGTCATTTACGACGTGACGGACGTTCCCGAATGGAGCGGCGGCGACCACAACGGTTTTTCCGCAGGCAACGATCTTACAGAGCAGATCAAGACCGTCTCTCCGCACGGCGTAGCCAAGCTGACCGGCGTGCCGGTGGTAGGCAGGCTTGCGGACTAACAGGCAAAGGAGGGCTTTATGTATATTGTTTTAGGCTGGATCAACTTATCCCTTTTTGCCCTCGCGAGCGCCCATTTCTGGCTGCGCTTTTTGGGCACCCGCCTATTTCACACCAAAAGCAAAAAGTTTTTTGCGCTTATCAAAACGCTCCGGCGCATCCATAAACCGGTGGGCATTGTGCTGGTCGGCCTTGCGTACCTGCACGGGTTTCTGGCTCTCGGCACCCTCCGCCCCCATACCGGCCTGATTGCCGCGTCGGCGCTGGCCGCGGCGGCTGCGCTGGGCGCCCTGTACTTTTTTTCAAGGAAAAAGCCGTTTTTCACGCTGCACCGCTGGGCGGTGCTGGTGATCGCCTGCCTTATTGTTTTGCATCTTGTATTTCCAAACGCGCTTTATTATTTTACGGTATGAGCATGCGCGCCCTAAAAAGAAAAACGCCCGGCAAAAACCGGGCGTTTTTAAATGCTTATCTTTATGACGGTTTTATTCTTCTTTTACCTCCACGCCTTTCCAGAACGCAATGTAATCTTTTATCATGGATGCTTTTTCCTTGGGCGCGGGGTAATACCAGGCCGCGTTTTCATTGCGCTTTCCGCCTGCCACTACATCGTAATAGCTGGCCAGCCCCTTCCAGGGACAGGTGGTGTGGTAGTCGCTTTCCTCAAGAAAAGAAAGGTTCACGTCTTCTTTGGGAAAATACTGGTTGCCTTCCACTTCGATCGTCCGGTCGCTTCTGGCAATCTCTTTTCCCTCAAAGAATGCACGGTACATAAAAATCACCTCCTTTAAAGCGGATTTAAGAAAACGGTTAAAACATATACTGGATGTCGGACGCGGCGCTCGGATAGGCAAACGCCTGTTTTTTCATCTGGTCCGTGCCCAGAGCGTGCGCGATGGCCATGGCAAAATAATTGACCAGCCCTTCCGCCTCCACGCCCGCAAGATGCGCGCCCAGTATTTTTTTTGTATGCTTTTCCACTATGATCTTGGCCATTGCGTACTTTGCGTGGGTCCGCCGGTAAGTATACCAGCCGGACATGTCCGTTTGATGCTCGGCCGCTTCATACCCGGCCTCCTGCGCCTGGCGCAGGGAAAGCCCTACCGACGCCAGCCGCGGCATGGTATAAAGCACGGTGGGCACGGCGCTGTAGTCCGGTTTTACGGTATTGCCCTGCAGCATGTTCCTGCCCGCGGCAAAAGATTCCATTCCGGCCACCGGGGTCAGCTTGGGCGCGGGCGTATCCGCCGCGTCCCCCGCCGCATAAACGATCCGGTTGTTCACGCTTTGCATATACCTGTTTACAAGGATCCCGCCCGCCTCCGCCTCGATGTCTCCGGATTCCAGATCCAATTCCTTAATGTTGGCGACCCTGCCCGCGCCGTGCACGGCCATATCTGCAGGAAGGAATATCTCTTTTCCCGCCTGGGTGCAGCGGACGGTTAAGTTTTCCCCGCTTTTTTGAACGGCATCCACCTTTGTATCATATAAAAAACGGATCCCGATCTCTTTTGATTTTTCCTCCAGCAGGCCCGCCAGGTCTTTGTCAAAATTCAAAAGCGCGCGGGAAGCGCTTTCCACCACCGTGACCGACGCGCCTGCGCGGGCCGCGATGTGCGCAAATTCCATGGAGATCATCCCGCCGCCCAAAAAGACGATCTCTCCGGGCATCTCGTCCATATCAAGAAAATCTTCGCTTGTTTTTATAAGTTCTTCGCCGGGAATATCAAGCCTGCGCGGAACGGCGCCGGTGGCAATAAGGATATACTTTGCTTTCAATATCCTTCCGTCCACTTCCAGCTCGTTTGCAGAAACAAAGCGCGCGGTTCCGTGGAGGGTGTCTATCCCTTCTTTTATAAGCCCCGCCTCAAAGCGTTCCGGATACCCCTGAATATAAAGCCTTTTAAACGCCATCAGTTCCGGCCAGCTTATGTGGATCTGCGCGTTAAGCCCCCGCCCCTGCATACGCTGTGCAAAGTCCATTGCTTCGGCGGGCGCGGCCAGGATTTTTTTCATGTCGCAGCCCCGAAGGGCGCAGGTCCCGCCAAAAGGCCGCTCGTCTATCATAGCGACCGTCCAGCCCGCTTTTTTACACCGCCGGGCAGCGCCGGACGCGCCCGACCCCGAACCGATCACCAGCAGGTCGTATTCTTTTTTCATATCTGCGCTCCTTTCTTAAAACTTGAACCGTAAAAGAGAGAACAGGCCGAACGTTCCTATGACGTTCTGCTCTTCGTCCCGCACATCCACCTGTTCAAGCCCTTTTTCCAGGCACAGGCGAAGCCCCACGATCAGCGGGTCTTCCCCGCTGACAAAAGGCCCGTTTGCCGCGCCCGCTTCTTTTTTGGGCGGCGCCATGTAGTCTTTGATCCGGGCAATATTGAGGTAAGACAAAAACCCCTTGTTCCCGAGAAAATCGTCCACAAAAGCGTTCCCGGTGCCAAACACAATTTCGTCCCGGGTGCCCGTCTGCATGATCTTTCCTTCTTTTAAAACCACTATCTTGCTGCCCAGCTTGATCGCTTCTTCAATGTCGTGCGTCACAAAAACCACGGTTTTATTAAGCGCCCGGTGTATGCGGAGGATCTCGTCCTGCAATACCTTCCGGTTGATCTGGTCCACCGCGCCCAAAGGTTCGTCCATAAGGATGATCTCCGGGTCGGCCGCGAGCGCGCGGGCGATCCCTATGCGCTGCTTCTGCCCGCCGCTGAGTTCTTTTGGATATTTTTCAAGGTAGCTTTCATCCAGGCCCACCAGGCGGATCAGTTCTTCCGCTTTTTTCTTTTTTTCCGCCTCGCCGGCTTTTTGGATATCCAGCGGGTAGGCAATGTTTTTACGGATGGTCATATGCGGGAAAAGCCCGATCTGCTGGATCACATACCCCATGTTCCGTTTAAGCAAAATGGGGTCCCACTCTTCAATGGGCCGCCCTTTTATGAATATGCGCCCTTCCGTGGGTTTGATAAGGCCGTTGATCATTTTTAAAAGCGTTGTCTTTCCACACCCGGAAGGGCCGATCAGCACGACAAAATCCCCTTCTTCTACCGAAAGGTTCACATTTTGGACGGCCTTCTTTTCTTCTTCATAATTATGGCTTACTTCGGCAAAACGGATGATTGTCATTTATATAAGTCCCTTGGCCTCCAAAAATTCCTTAGCTACCTCGGCCGCGTCGCGGTTGTCGTGTTCCACATAATAATTCATCTGCTGCATCTCTTCGTCGCTGATCTGGCCGGAGAGCATATTTAATATTTCTTCCAGCTCGGGGTATTCGTCCAGCGTTTCCTGCCGGATCACCGTGGCCGCCTGGTAAGCCGGGAAGAAATTCTTGTCGTCTTTTAAAACTTTAAGGTCGTATTCGCTCAGCAGGCCGTCGGTGGAAAAATTGTTGATGACGTCCACTTCGCCTTCCCCGATCGCCTTGTATTTAAGGCCTATATCCACGTCTTTTGTTTCTTTAAAATCAAACCCGTACGCATCCACCAGGCCGGGATACCCGTCTTCCCGCTCATAAAAATCATACTCCGCGCCCAGGACAAACTGCCCGCTTTTTGCCGCAAGGTCGGAATACGTTTCAATGCCGTTTTCCTCCGCAAGCGAGCGCATCATGGAAAGGGCGTATGTGTCGTTAAAGCCATACAGGTCGAGCCACTTGAAATTATATTCATCCATATAGCCCTGTTTGACCGCGTCATACAGCTCGGCCGGGTCGGCAATCAGGTCTTTTTTAAGGACAAACAGCCATCCGGTCCCTGTGTACTCCGGGTACATGTCCACCTCTCCGGCTTCCATGGCCGGCTGGATATTGGAGGTCCCGCCCCCTATGCCCAGCTTATATTCCACCTGGATGTCCGAATGCGCTTCAATAAGCTGCCCCAGCATGTCCGCTATGATATAGCTTTCGGCCATGGGCTTAGATGCGATCACCACTTTTTTCTCCTGCCCCTGGCAGCCGGCCAGCGCAAAGACCAGCACGGCGGCCAATAAAACACTTACTATCTTTTTCATTTTGTCCTCCTTAATACTCTTTTTTCCAGAACGCCGAGCAGGGCGTCCGCAAGTATGGCAACCAGGGCAACCAGCAGGCTCCCCGCTATGGTCATTTCATCATAATTGGTGGTAATGCCCCGCCAGATCGCCACGCCCAGGCCGCCCGCGCCGATAAAAGAGGCAATGCCCGCGAGCGCTATGGTCATGACCACCATGTTCCGTATGCCCGCAATGATCACCGGGAGGGCCAGCGGAAACTGTATTTTCCACAAAAGCTGCCCCGGCGTGCTTCCCATGCCCACGGCCGCTTCCATCACCTGTTCGTCCACTTCGGTCAGCCCCACGTACGTATTGCGGATCACGGGCAGCATCCCGTAAATCACCAGCGCAATGATCGCGGTGGTGTTGCCGATGCCGGTCACCGAAACAAAAAAACCAAACATGGCAATGGACGGAATGGTGTATAAAAAATTTGTCACCGCCAGTACAAAGCCGGACGCCCGGCGGTATTTTGCAATCAGGATCCCCGTTAATATGCCGAACACGGAGATAAACAAAATGGCCGTAATGCTGAGCAGGATATGCTGCACCACCAGCTCTAAAAAAAAGTCGCCGCGCGTATAAAACAGTTCAAACAAGTTTGACAAAAAATCCATGGCCGCTCCTGTTTTGGTCTTTAAGGTTTTGTTTTGCGTCCGGGCTTTAAAAAAAGTATATATTTAAGGTAATACCGCGCTCCCGCTTTTAAACATTTAAAAAACGGCCCGCAAACAAAAAAGCCCGCTTACAGAGCGCGGGCTTTTCACGGGCACGCTTCAGGCGCCGTTTTTCTTTTTGAGGACGCCCACAATAATAAGAAGCACCAAAATAACGCACAGAAAAGCGGATACGGCCGCAATCACCTGGCTGTACGCGCCCGCAAAGCCGTCTTCTGAAAGGTGTTTCATCAGGATGCCGAAGTACGCCCAAAGCAAAACCAGCCCGTAGGCGATATCTTTGTTTTTTAAAAGCACGGCTCCGCCGATCACCAGCCCGGCAGCCAGCGCAACAATGGTCAGGGTCTCTTCGGAAAGAGGCCCGCCCCTCCAACCCAGGGAAACCAGCAGCACCGCCACGTTTGCAATGGTGGCCACCGTGATCCAGCCAAAATAAATGCTGAAGGGCAGCCGCACGAATATCTTTTCCTTGGCGGTGAGCGCTTCTGCGTTGATCCTGCGGTAGGCCAGGATCAGCGTGACTAAAATAACCACCATAAGAACCATGGAAAGCGGGATCACGTTGTAGTGCCAGGAGAATATCCAGGCAATGTTTGCAAGTGAAGAAACAAAAAAGCACAGCCGGATGCGCTTTGCCGCCTCCAGGCTGTAGCCGCCCTTTCCTTTAAAAAGCCCCCACTGATAGAGGATAAAAAGGGCCAGCATAACATAAATGAGCCCCCATATGGCAAAAGTGAAACCGGCGGGCGCAAAAAGATTGGGGTAAGAATCCGATACCTGCCCGGTGTTCATACCGCCGATGGGCAGGATATTTGCAAGCGCATTCACCAATACCATCAAAATATAACTGATTGTGTTTAAGATCCTGGTAACCGTAAATTGTTCTTTCATAAGTAGGTCTCCCCCTTTTTTTCTTTTGTGAAAAAAACCGGTTGCCCCGCCTGGCTGAAAAACAAATGTGAGCTAAAACCATTTTTTAAATTGTAAGTATTTAGAAATTCTTTATTTAAAAGATAACAAATCCCGGCCGTAAAGTCAACCGGCCGGGACAAAAGAAAAGCTTTTTAAAAATACAGGCTGCCGCCTATGAATTCCCGCAGTATGGAATTAAAAGGCACTTTGGAAGCATCCATGGGCCGGGCAAAGGAAAGAAGGTTTTCTATACGCTCTTTCATCAAAAAATGCGGGCTGTCGTCCGGCATTTTGGCAAGCGCGGCCTCCGCAAAGGGGCGCATTGCGCTCAGTTCATAGATCAGGCTGGAATTGAACATCATGTCCGCCTCCTCCTGGTATTTAAAAATATATTCATATTCGCCCTTGCGCACGCTGGCCCAGCGGGCAAAGGTGTCGTCCGCGGGCGTTCCCCTGAACAGTTCGTCCCGGACCAGGCGGCGGATCAGGCGCACTTCGGTGGTCGGAATGCGGTTTGCAAGGTCCACATTCAATTCAAAAAGCGCGCTGATATAGATTTTAAAAAACATATTCTGGTCAAAAGCGGGCAGCAGGCCCGGATTTAAGGCATGGATGCCCTCTATTACCAGGATGTCGGAAGGGTCAAGGCGCATGGGCGCAAGTTCTCCGGACCTTTTTCCCGCCTTAAAGTCGAACACCGGCGGGCTCACCGTTTCCCCGCCGACCAGCCGCGATATATGCTCTTTGAGCAAAGAAAGGTCCAGCGCGTCGATAGACTCATAGTCTATGCTGCCGTCCGCCTCTTTTTTCATTTTGTCACGGTCCAGGTAATAATTATCAAGCGAAAGGGGCCGGGGCTTGAGGCCTAAAACGCGCAGCTGGGTGGAAAGGCGCTGTGCAAAAGAGGTTTTTCCCGAAGAGGACGGCCCGGATATGAGCACGGCCCTGACCGAACGGCAATGCCCGATGATCATGTCTGCGATGTCGGAAATTTCTTTTTCCTGCAGCGCTTCCGCCATGCCGATCAGCTCGCCTCCCCTGTTTTCTTCTATATATTCGTTCACGTCCGAAACCAGCTCAATTTTAATGTTATGCAGCCATTTCTGGGTTTTCGCATAGGTCGCAGACAGTTTTTGCGGGTAAATGAGCGGCCTTTTTTGCCGTTCGTCAAATTCGCCGAACTGGACGATGAACCCGCCGTTAAACGGCACAATGCGGAACGGGCCGATGGCCGAAGTAAGCGTATTGGCCGGGTAAATGGATTTAACAATGGTGTTTTCAAGCTGGTAGCGGTAATACCCTTTGCTTTTCTGCATAAATTCTATCATGCTGTCCGCTTCCGCCCATTCGCGGAGCTTTTTCTGAAAAAGGTCCACCTCCCGCTCGGACATCATAGACCCCGAAAGGGTGCAGTACACGCCCTGCGGAATAGAGTATGCCATTTTAAGGTCGTAGCCCGGAAAAAGGTCCCTTGCCACCTTCATGATTCCAAGATTCAGTGTTTGCCGGTTTTGCCGCAGATAATCGTTTTGCATAAAGAAGTCCCTTCGTTTTCTTATGTATTTTGGGGGGCGGGCTTTAAAAACAATGCCGTTTTTTAAGGTAATTGTATTTTACCATAAAACCGCAAAAAAAATAATACCGCGCCAGGCGAAAGGGCCGCGCGGCCCTTTCGCGCAAAAAAATTTTGATATTCTATCCTAAAACCTTTATAATATAGGCGAAATGCAGGCAACGGATATTTTTTGCCCCCGGGCAATCTGCCCGTTCCTGCACCCCGCTGAAAACCCAAACAAGGAGACAGATGATGGATTTTGGTTTTATAAAAGTATCCGCCGCCAGCCCGCGCGTGCATCTGGCCCAGCCCGCAAAAAACGCGCAAACCGTTCGCGACGCGCTTTTTCGTTCACAGGCGGACGGCGTGCAGGTGCTTGCCTTTCCCGAACTGTTTTTAACCGGCTATACCTGCGCCGACCTTTTTGCACAGCAGCAGCTTTTAGACCAGGCGGAAAGCGCCCTTCTCTGGCTGCTTGCCGAAACAAAAACCTGTCCGGTCGTCTGTGTGGTCGGCCTTCCGCTGCGCGCGGACGGCGGCCTTTACAACTGCGCGGCCGTTTTGCAAAACGGAGAGCTTTTGGGCGTCGTGCCCAAAATGCTTTTGCCTAACGTGCGTGAATTTTATGAAAAACGCTGGTTTTCCCCCGGCCATAACGCCCGGAGCCGGGAAATGTGCGTAGGCGGCCGCTCCGTGCCCTTCGGCTCCCTTCTGTTTGACCTGGGCCGCGGCGCTGTTTTGGGCATAGAACTTTGCGAAGACCTCTGGGTGGCCGCGCCGCCCAGCTGCTTTTTGTCCCTTTTGGGGGCAAACGTCATTGTAAACCTTTCGGCCAGCAACGAGCTGGCGGGTAAAAACGACTACCGCCGCGCGCTGGTCACACAGCAAAGCGCGCGGTGCATGTGCGGATATGTATACGCCTGCGCGGGCGAAGGAGAATCTTCCACCGACCTGGTTTTTGCCGGCAATTCCATGATTGCGGAAAACGGCGTGATGCTGGCCGAGGCCGAGCGCTACACCGGCCAAACCGTTTCCGCCTGCATCGACACCGGCAACCTGTCTGCCGAGCGCCGCTACAGCAGCTTTACGGACAACGCGCATATCCTGGGCCTGGAAGACTGCCGTGTCATCCCCTGCGACGCGGGCGAATTTGACACGGCCTTTTTCAACCGGAAGGTAGACCCGCATCCCTTTGTTCCGGCAAGCGGCGCCGCCCGGGCGGAACGCTGCCATGAAATCATAGGCATCCAGGCGGCGGGCCTGGCCCGCAGGCTTGCGCACACCGGGCAGAAGCGTGCGGTGATCGGCATTTCGGGCGGGCTGGATTCCACCCTTGCCCTCATGGTGACGGTAAAGGCGTTCCAAACCCTTTCCCTGCCGCTCTCCGGCGTCATAGGCGTCACCATGCCCGGTTTCGGCACTTCGCAGGGCACGCTGAAAAACGCCCTGGAACTTATGGAAAAATTAAATGTCACCGTCCGGCAGATCGACATAAAAGAAGCGTGCATGCTGCACTTTAAGGATATAGGCCAAAACCCGGAAGTCCGCGACATCACCTATGAAAACACGCAGGCCCGGGAACGCACGCAAATCCTTTTTGACCTGGCCAACAAAGAACACGCCCTGTTGGTGGGCACCGGAGATCTAAGCGAACTTGCGCTTGGGTGGTGCACCTACAACGGCGACCATATGAGCATGTACGGGGTGAATGTTTCCATCCCCAAAACGCTGGTGCAGTATCTGGTGCAGTATTTTATGGAAACCGGCGGCGAAGAAGCGCGCGCCCTGCGCGGCGTTCTTGATACGCCCATCAGCCCCGAACTGCTTCCGCCCGACGAAAACGGCATACAGGACACACAGGCAAAAGTGGGGCCCTATGAGCTGCACGATTTCTTTTTGTACCATACCATCCGTTTTGGTACGCCGCCCCAAAAGCTGCTGTTTTTAGCGCGGCGCGCGTTTTTGGGCATATACGGGGAAGACACCGTTTTAAAATGGCTGCGCGTTTTCTACAAACGCTTTTTTGCCTCCCAGTTCAAACGCTCCTGCCTGCCCGACGGCCCCAAAGTCGGTTCCGCATCCCTTTCGCCGCGCGGCGACTGGCGCATGCCTTCCGACGCATACCCGGACGAATGGCTCAAAAGCCTTGAATAAGAAACTGCCCCCTATAAAACCCGCCCGCCCCCCGGGGCGGGCTTTTTTTATGCCCTTTCAAAAAGGCCTTACCGCCTTCCGCCCGCCAAGGCCCACCGTTATTTTCATTCAATCTTCGCCCGGCGTCCACACAGCCGTCACAAAGAGGATTTATACTCCAAAGTAAAAATATGCGGATTGTGCATAATTTAAAGGAGTTTTCGGTATGAAAAAAAGACGATTGATTATTTTGGCCCTTCTTAGCGTTTTTACCGTTTTGATACTGGCCGGTTGCCAGACAACAACAACCACGGAAAGCACTGCCAGCAGCACTGCTTCTGAAGCTGCGGATACACAGACAGCATCCTCAGAGGCCGATGCCAGCGCTTTGGCCACCGAAGATGAAAACACCATATACGGGAGCGTTACCGCTATAGACACAGCGTCCGTCACCCTGGATGTGGGCACCTTAAATGAAGACGCCCAAATGGGCAAAGACGGCGGCCAGGACGGCGAAGTTCCTTCCGATATGCCTTCCGGAGAAATGCCTTCCGGAGACGGAGAGACGCCTTCCGATATGCCTTCCGGAGAAGCGCCTTCAGGAGACGGAGAAATGCCTTCCGATATGCCTTCCGGAGAAATGCCTTCTGACGACGGGCAGGCTCCCTCCATGCTCACCCTTACCGGCGAGACCATCACCATCACCCTCTCCGACGAGAGCATCATCACCGTCACCGGGACGGACACCGAAGAAACAGGCCTTTCGGCCATCCAGGTGGGCAGCACCCTCAAGATCACCTATGCGGACGACGGCGAAACCATTGAATCTGTTGTTGTAATAAACGGCGGCGGCGGTTTTGGCGGCGGCCAGGGCGGTGGACAGGGCGGCGGCCCTAAAGCAGACGGAGACACGGCGCCCGACGACGGCGCGTCCGATACATCCGATACGTCTGCAGAATCCTAAAAATGCGCATCATGCAACCGCTTAAAAATACATACTATCGAACAAAGGGCCTCGGCCCGCTTTGTTCAATTCTTCCTGCCAGAAGGCGCCCGGAACCGGGCGCCTTTTGGTATCTGCGCGGACCCTTTTTCCCCTGTTTTTTCATTTGTTGAGTCTTCTTTTTATTTATGTTATATTAAAGGTACAATTAACAATTCACCTGTTTGGGTGATGGCATAAACCGGGCAAAAACACTATACTAACCATAAACAGGCTCCTTTTTTGGGGGTCCGCGAGAAAGGCGGCTTCATGGACAATCAGGAACTGAAAAGGCTTAACGCTCTCATCAACCAGGCATACGAATGCGCCACTTTTGCGGATTTTTTAAAACTGGCCATCCTCAACCTGCACGGGCTAATCGCTTATGACAGCGGCATTTTCTTCTGCGCGATCAGCGAGGACAGCAGCTATTTTAAACCGTATGTCGGCGGAAAACTGGAAAACCACCTGGAAAAGCAGCCCTTTGAAGAGAAAGAAGCCTTTATGCAGATGGCCGAAGACGGCAAAGCGGATCCGCTGCCCTTGGTATATACCGCGCAGGAATATTATGAAGGAAAGACCGGCGCGCCTGTTGAGGCGTTCGACGAGCCGCGGCGCCGTTTTCTTTTGGAAGACCACGGCGCGCATACGGCCTGCATGCGTATTTTATACAAAGGCCGCTTTCTCGGAGAAATTTACCTGCACCGCCAGAGATGCGCACCGCCTTTTTCGCAACAAGACCTTTTTTGCCTCCGGCTGCTCCAGCCGCATATCTCCACCGTTATGAGCGGCATCCATTCCCGCCTGGCCGCCCTGCAGACCGAATCGGCCGGGCAGGCAAAATGCGGCCTTTGCATGATGGACGAACACGCAAGCATTACCGGCGCAAACGCCTGCGCGCTTCAAATGCTTAAAAGCACCACCCTGCTGGGCGCAAGCCTTTTATACCACGTAAAGGAAATGTGCGCCGCGCTTGTGCGGGAATGCGGCCCCGGGCGCTGTGCCGCTTTTAAAACGGAGCAGGATGAAATAAAAGTAGACGTCTTTAGGGTGGGAGACGGAAATAAATATATAGTGGAAATGGTTTCTTTAAACGATACCCCCTCTCCGGCCGACTATAAATATAAGTTTTCAAAGAGGGAGGCGGAAATCATTGACGCGCTCATACAGGGCAAAAACAACCGCCAGATCGCCCAGTGCGTCAATCTTTCCTGCAACACCATCAAGACGCATGTGAAAAACATATACAAAAAAGCCGGCGTTGGCAACCGGACCGAGCTTGCCTTTCTGCTGATGGGAGGGCTTGCCGGTTCGGATGTATAATAAAAAGCGGGGAATCTTTCCCCCAAAAAGGAGGAATTGTTCATGAAAAGAAACAGGCTTATTTCTTATATAGCCGTTATTGCCGTCCTTATCGCCGCCTTTATGTTCATGGGCGCAAGCTGCAGCGTTTCCAGCGCAAACATCCAAAATGCGGTCATGGCTTCGGCGATGGATGAAAACGGCCAGCCTTTGGACAGCGTGACTTCATACGCCGTAAACCAGCCGGTGTATGCCGTTGCAGAACTGCACAACGCACCGGACGACACGCTCATCACTTTCAAATGGTATGCGGAAGGCGTGCTGGTAGATGAGATCAGCCTCAATAATACGATGACCGACCAATACATTGAAAGCGACGTGCCCGGCATTTCCCAGGCCGGAAACTACAGCGTGGAAATTTATATTGACGAACGCGAAGAACCGGACGCCGTTTTAAACTTCACCGTCCAGTAAAAGGGGGCCCGGCATGCAAAAAGAAGAGATTATCTCCAAGATCGCCGCGCAGTACGCCGGGATGGGCATTCCCTGCCGGACCGGCGCGGGCGCGGACATAACGGTAAACGCAGAGCTTTTGGACGTAAAATTTTTAACGGAAAAAATGAAGCTCCAATATGAAAATTCCATCCTGGTGGATGAAGGCGCCCGCAGGATATATTATTTTGAAAAAACCAGGGAAATGCGCGTGGGCGTGGGGCTTGGCTTTGGTGCGGAAAGCTCTTTTCAGAGCGGAAAGACCCTTTTCCGCAAAGTAAGGTCCGCCGGGATCGGCCCGGACGGACAGCCTTTTTCATATGAATTTGATATCGGCCGCCTTGCCAAGATCGTCAAAGAGGCGGCGGATGAGGCAGGCTATAAAATGAAAACCGTTTTAAGCCGAAAAAAGGCCTCTTACTGACTTATTTATTTCCCTTTTAAAAAGCGCCCGCTTGGGGGCGCTTTTTTTCTGTGGACGCGCAAAAAAAGGCGCTTATCCCAAACATAAGCGCCTTTCAAAGGAGGAAAAAATGAAAAAATATAACTTACATATTATATATATCATACTTTTATGAACTTTAAACAAATTTTTTGTTAAAAATTTGTAATATCTCATAAAAGAAAAGACTTTTTTTAAAAAACGCATAAAACGATGCTTTTTTTTTGCTTTATTTTTATCCGCGCCGCTATTTTACCGCGCTGTGCCCGCTTTCCCCCGTGCGGATACGGATCACTTCGTCAATGGTGGAGACAAATATTTTTCCGTCTCCCACCTCTCCGGTACGGGCATAGGTCAGAATGGTTTGTATGGTGTCGTCAAAATCTTCTTCTTCCACCACCAGCTCCAGCTTTATTTTGGGCAGGACGCTTAAAATGACTTCGCTGCCGCGGTAGTATTCTTTGAAGCCCTTTTGCTTTCCGCAGCCCATCACCTGCGATATGGTGAGGCCGCCGATATTTTTTTGCGCCAGCGCTTCTTTCAGTTCTTCCAGCTTGTCCGGCTGGATGATCGCTTCCACTTTTTTCATAAAATATTCCTTCCTTTCCGCTCTACTGGTCCAGGCCGGTGAACGCCGGATATGCGGATTCCCCGTGTTCGGCATGGTCCAGACCGTCCATTTCTTCCCTGTCGGATACGCGTATCTTCATAAACTTCTTCATCACAGCCAGTATGACCGTGGTCCCGATTGCCGCAAACGCAATGGTAAAACCTACCGAAGCCAGCTGCCGGACAAACAGCTCGGTGCTGCCGAATGCCAGCCCGTTCCATTGCGCAACCGGATTAATGGAAGTTTCAGCAAATATACCGGTCGCAATGCCGCCCCATATGCCGCCCATGCCGTGGCAGCCAAAGGCGTCCAAAGCGTCGTCATACCCAAATTTCTTTTTTAAAACCGTCATGGCAACATAGCAGATCGGGCTGACCGCCGCCCCAATGATGAGCGCGGCCCATACGGGCACAAATCCCGCGCCGGGCGTAATGGCCACCAGCCCCACCACCGCACCGGTCACCGCGCCCAGCATGGTGGGCTTGCCGCGGGTGATGCGTTCCACCACCATCCAGGAAAGCATAGCCGCCGCAGCCGACGTATTGGTGGTAATAAGCGCGCTGCCCGCCAGTATGCCGGAAGTAAGGGCGCTGCCCGCATTAAACCCGAACCATCCAAACCACAAAAGCGCCGCACCCAGCATTACAATGGGCAGATTGTGCGGGTGGTAGCTTACCACGCCGTGTCCCCTGCGCTTGCCCAAAAAGATGCAGGCCACCAGCCCGGAAATACCGGAGCTTATATGCACCACGTTTCCGCCCGCAAAATCTACCGCGCCCAGCTTGTTCAAAAAACCGCCTTCTCCCCACACCATATGGGCAAGCGGGTAATAAATGGCCACCGACCAGACCGCAATAAAAATGACCAGCGCGGAAAAGCGCATGCGCTCCACCAGCGCGCCGGTGATAAGCGCGGGCGTGATGATGGCAAACATCATCTGGAAAGCCACAAAAACATAAGACGGAATGGTGGGCGCGTAGGCCGTTGTTTCGGGCAGGTTTTCAAGCCCGGCCATGCTCAGGTTGCCAATAATGCCCGCGCCGCCCACATCCGGGCCAAACGAAAGCGAATACCCTATCAGCACCCACAGCACGGACGCAAGCCCGCACACAAAAAAAGACGACATCAGCGTGTTTAAAACGTTTTTTCTCCGGACCATCCCCCCGTAAAACAGCGCCAGGCCGGGCGTCATTACAAACACCAGTGCGCAGCACACCATCATAAAAGCAGTATCTCCGGAATCAATGACTGGCATATTTTCTTTCCTCCAAACATTTTTTAAAATAAAAAGCGCCGCTCCCCCCAATGCTCCCGGGAAAGCGGCGCCGTTGCCGCAAAAAAAATTATTGCCGCCGCGCGCCTTGCCCGTGCGCGGCCGCCCCGCCTGCGGGGATTTGCCTGTAACGCCTGCTTGAACGCGCCCGCAAAAAAACTGTTCTTTTCAAAAACCAAAAAAGAACAGCGCCGTTGCTGCAAGCCTGCCTCCCGGTCTCGGGAAGCCTATTTACCGTTTCAATAAATGGCAACCTTCAAAAAAGCCGCGCACCCAAAAAAAAGATGCGCGGCGCCATTGCCAATCAACAGTATTTTTTTAGTTTCTTTTGTCCTCCTTATTTAAGGGCCGCGTTTCCGCTTTCTCCGGTGCGGATGCGGATCACGTCGTCCAGGGTGGAAACAAATATTTTTCCGTCTCCCACTTCGCCCGTGCGCGCAAAGCGTACAACGGTATCAAGCGTTTTTTCAAAGTCTTCGTCCAGCACCACCAGTTCCACCTTCACCTTGGGCAGCACATCCAAAACAAGCTCACTCCCGCGGTAGTATTCTGTGCGGCCGCGCTGTTTTCCAAAACCCATGACCTGCATGATGGTCACGCCGTCCACGTTAATATCAAGCAACGCTTCCTTCAGTTCTTCCAGTTTGGAAGGACGGATGATTGCTTCAATCTTCTTCATGGGTTTCCTCCTACGCCGTTGTATGCCTTTTCATTGGTAAATATAAATTTGTATCCTGCAAATTTCCTGATACCGGGAATTTTTAAAAGCATGCTTATTATACCGCACGCGTGTTTTTAAGTAAAGATTGTTTTTAAGATTCGGGCGCCCAAAAAGAAGAGGCGCCCGCCGTTGTTTTTGCAATATGTTTTCATATTTGTTGCATTATAATAGGTTCGAGATAAATAGAAAAAATCCGGATTTAGATTTTTATTATAAATTAATCGTCAGTGGGATATATTTCATGTGCTTCATCATACCACAGTATTTCTAGCGTTGCGCTCATCAGTACTCCATAAATACGGCGAGTATTGCTTAATCTTAAAGAAAAAATTGAGTCAAGATTTAATTTGTTTAATCTATCTTGTGCTCTTTTATCTAATCTATGAATATTTTCTATATAATGATTAGAGGATTTGTTCTTAAAATCATGTGTCTGTTGAAAAATTTCATTCCAAGTCATAGTTTCAAATTCTGCCAATTTTTTTATGATACAGTTCGGGTGATGTTCCCCATATTCATCAAAATGAAGCAAACTCTCTTGACTGACTACCCAATTATCTTCTTTAAGCACCCTCCAAAAAGACCAACTTGGACGTTGGTTCCTAAATTTCATCTCTTCATCTGTACTCTTCGGTGTTTTGTTTGATCTTTTTCGAGTTGATTTATACTGTCTAGGAATATTTTTAGAACGATCCATAATACTCCATCATGCTTTCTTTTGTGATTATATTTTTGCATAATTCTCCAGAAGAATAACCATCGCGAGCATTTTTCCATGGAGCCTCATTATGAGTCTGAGTACTTAGCCAATGTGGTGTTTTATTGCCATAATAGTCAATAACTGAGTTTATTGTTTCTCTCTGCTCTTCTTTCAAATAACTACTGTCTCCCCAAGCAAACTCTAGTACCCCTATTGTAAATTTCCCCTTGTGTACACCAAATAATTCTGGGCAAACCGGACCATTGGCCCAAGCTTCAAAATCTTCATCAAACAATGGCTTTTCGTCCCATACTAATGACCAAGCCTGACAATAATATACAAGCTTCTGAAGTTTCATCGTTGTAATGTCTTGATTCAATGTTTCAAGTACATATTTTGCAACATCAAAAACCGAACACATATTTTTGCCTCCTATTATCAATAATTATATAATGTTGATGCTCTTGGTCGGATTTATAGTACTATAAATACATATTAGTTGTCAATAAAAGCGCCTTAAAAGTAGGATATTCATTCATAAATTGTAATAATTTTACAAAATACAGCTCCATCTAGAGCTCTTCTGCCTGTCTTATACTGTTTTCCTGCTGCTTAATGCTCCACCACACCAACACGAGTCACAAACCCCATCCCCAATTGTGCCTACAAATTTCTCTACCACTTATTTCCGACCGTCTTAAAAGAATGATTTAGATTACGCTTCAGGAAATGGATCATTTTTTAACAATTCATTCGCTTCTTCAAGACTATAGCCTAACAATTCTAGGATTCTGCGACGTATAACTAACCTATATTTAAAAAGATTCATTTTTGGAGCTTTCTCAATAAATTCAGATATTTGATCCCCTTGAATATTACGAAGCGATTCTTTTTCAATGATAAGCTTAGGGGACTGCAAATATTCAGTAACTCCTTGGTAGATTGGATTCGCTAACAAATAATAATCATCAAATAAAATACAACCCAATTCCTTCATTGTCGTTCTTATTGCCTTATCTAATTTATTCTTTCTTTCCCCTATATCTAGAAATTGAATATCAAAAGTTTCCATGAGTATACTGAGATACCATGAAACTAATCTGCATTTTTTTGTAACATCCTTATCAACATATAAATGTGTGTTCTGTATTGTTGTTTGCCATAAAGCATTAAACTCATAAAGGCTCTTTCTATCAGTAAGAATTATTGGATAAATTAACATATTACTAGAAAAGGTTGCGCTTGTAAGTTCTTCAACTTGTTTTATCCGAGTGCGATCTGTGTTATATGTGACTCCACCCCAAATATCAAGTGCCCCAATAATCTCTTCATATGCTCTAATCCTTTTTTCTGTAAGAAGCCCAACAACTCTAATTTTCTCTTCTCTTGCTCGAAGCCCAATTTGACTAAAATAAGTTATAATGCCGCCTATAAAAACTGATACTATTGCAATTATTATTCCTTCCCAGGCATCTAGCGAAAATCCAAACAACCCAACACTTGCGTTTCCTGTTTCTAAAACGATTCGCCCTACTGCCAAACTCAAACACATAAGCATCCGCCCCTCCCCCATTACAGAAATAATGTTAGCATAAAAAAATTCTTATGTATACTTCTCTTTCTTTGCTTCTTTCACTACACTAATAAACTTTCCATTGGCAGTTACCTTTGGTACAATAAATTTATTTTCATCTATTTGAATGGCTATTACATCTCCCATTAAAACAAATCCACTTTTTCTCCTAGAATTGTTTTTTTCAGCATATATGGTTTCATCCTCACCATATGATGTTGTGGATTCATCAATACGAACTGTCCGACAATCCATTTTCTTCACCTCTCCTTTTGTTTTAAAATAACAATTTTTCTTTTTTATAAAGCCATTTAGGAAAAAATCTAGGAATCCCCAGATTTTTTCCTTGAATATAAATGGTCTTCTCATACCGTTGTTTTGCTGTTGGGGTTGTTCACAATGCCAAAGCCCACCAGAACGGGCAGCAGCACGTTCATCAGGTTGTTTACCGTGGGGCTTATATCAAGGCCTGTTGCTTCCTTCCATACAAAAACCACCAGCGCCGCAACCGCCAGCCACAGCGCCCAGCTTTTATATTTCTTCTGATCCATTCTATTATCCTCCTTTCACATTGTTGACAATGTTCTGTTTTTGGTAATACTCTTCCAGCGCGTGTTCCCTTTCTTTGTAATATCTGATCGCTTCGGAAACTTCTCCGTTGCACAGCTCCGCCCGCCGCATGGCCTTGGCCGCCGTATGTGCCAGGCTGCCGATGCTGCGGGTGTAGCGCATTTCAACCGTACGGCAATTAATCAGCTGCTGCTGGCGTTCGTCCAGCCTTTTATCCCGCTTGTTGATGGTGCGTATAAGGACCGCCACCGCAAAGCTCATTGCGCCCGAAGCAACCACCATGACTATCTCTGCCACCGGCACGCCGCATTCCCCCTTTCTTATTTTCCATCCCAGACGCCGCCCAGGGCCTCGGTGGTTTTTTTGCCCACCACGCCGTCCGCCAACAACCCGTATTTTTGCTGGAAGGCCCGGACCGCAGCTTCAACTTCATTGTCAAATACACTGGTGCAGTCCCGGTCTATAAACCCAAGCGCCGTTAAGTTGCGGGTTATGTGCATCACCTCATGGTCTTCCATTCCCTTTTTTAAAATTTTGCTTATGTGAAAGGTGGGCTTTTCCTCCTCCTGCCAAAACGGCGGGCGGCGGCATTCCGTCCAATACCCGGTGTTTTGCGCAAGGTCACGGGTCCGGCAGACGCCCTCGTCCCGGCCCTTTGCCTCTATCACATCCAGCGCACTGTCCACCACATAGCCGATGTGGTATGCCGAGCCGTTCTTCACGCGGAAAACAAAATCACCCGCCTTAGGTACGCTTACCTTTTCGCACAGCCGCCGCAGGCCGTCGGCGGTTTTGTCCCCGTCTATCAGGCCGTTTGCAAGCAGCCAGTAAACCCCCAGGCCGGAACAGTCAAACGCCCGCAGCCTGCCCCCGTAACCCGCGGCTTTCTGCTTTTCCCAAAACGCAATGGCCCGGTTTGCGTTTTGGGTGCTGGTTTCCATTTTGCGGATCCATGCCGTTGTAATATCCTTTTCTCCCTGCCCGCCCCACACATATATGGAATGGTTTTCTTCCTGTTCTTTTAAGTAACTTATAAATTCATCTGATTTCCCCATGGTTTCCCCTTTCTCTTTTTACCTGCGTTTTCAATTTTGAACGCAACCAAAAAAGAGCCAAAAGGCTCTTTTTTTTAACAACTGTTCATTTTTTAAAGGCGCCCGCAATCCGCGCCCTATACAAAAAGCGCGCCCTCCCGGGCGCTTTTTATTTTTTCTTTCTTTTGGATACTATGACCTGCAAGACCCTCATGCCAACAATGACCGCTACCGCAATGACAAGCCAGCCGGACCAGTTGGGGCTGCCGGGGGTGTTTTCCGCCGCAGGCGCCTGCGTTGTTGCCACCGGCTCCGCCACTACTATTGTTGGTGTTGCCGTTAGCTCTATCGTCGGCGTCGGTTCCTCCGTCTCTTCTCCCGCAACCACATACCGCTGTATATTGTAATCATAAAATTCAAGCCCGTTTCCTTCAAGGGTATAATACCGATCTTTGGTGATCTGCGCATTGGCGGCAAAAGGGAAAGACAAAATAAATAACATTGCCAAAATAACGGAAAGTTTTTTCATTGCCTGTCCCTCCTTTGCTATATGATACCACCCCAGGTTGCCAACCCACAATCCTCCACGGCTTGCCTGCTTACTATGCATGGCATCGGCCTTAATTTTTACCCGGCATACCGTTTCCCGTTTTTTTGCTCTACTCTTTGTTTTTATACGCCCTGTCATATGCCTCTAAAAACTTGTCCGGCAAACGCAGGCGGCAGTAGTCGTCCACAATTTGCAGTTTTTTGCGGATAGATTCTTCGTTGCTGTCTGTAAACAGGCTGTGCGCCAGCGGCTCGGAAACTGTCTGTTTTGGGCCAACATAGATTACACCGTCAAAACTTCCATACTGGTCGTCAAACCCACACCTGAATGCCAAAGAATCATAAAGAATACACTCTATTTCCTGATTTTTATCATTAAGCGAAATCGGATTCACTTTATATCCAAAAAACTCCAGAACCAACTCATACAATTCATCAATATTCATTTCTTGTGCCACTACAATCTCCCCCTTTATTTGGCGTATGCAAACATTTTTTTACTATTATATTGATAGCCTCTCCTCATTAGATATTCAAATTCTTTTCCTAAAGCATTTAAGTCATTCCTGGGATCATGCGAAAAACGCACCGTTTTTTTATTCCGTATGATCTCATCTAAAAACGGTATGTTGAACAAATAAAACATATCTTCATCACTCAACCTGTATGTTTGCTTGATAACATCCCAATTGTTCCCCAGGTTAAAATACATGTGGTCGCCGTCCGCTTTTTCTATATAGCCGCTTGCCCCGCCGCCGTCAAACTTACCCAGCATAACATAAGGGGATTCCCTGTTATATATTCCATCTTTTGGAATCGTCTTATCTATTCCTATTATATCCTGCGGATTTTCTTTTTCAAGGAATCTTTTGGCAGCCCTGCTTGGCTGCCATCCTTTTTCCCGGTTGTCTGCCTTATATATTCTATTTGTCCCGCTTTTCTTTTTTCTTATGATTTGATTATGTATGTCCATCAGGCTCAAAGCTTCCGGCGCGTCCAGGCTAATATTTGTATTCTCTATCCGCGTCTCGTTTTCAGCATCTTCATTTTTAATACTGTACTGGGAATTGTCTGTATTGCTTTTTTTGTGATATCGGATATACTATTATTAGAACCGTAGCCGCGCAAACGGTAAGGCAATTGCAGCCCTAGACTTTGCGCCCAGTCTGCGGTTTTTTTATTATACTGGCGCGGGTAAAGGATCTTGCTTTTGTTTATCAAATTTTGATCCGCATTCGGCCCGCTTTCTTTTTGCCTCGCATATTACCGATAGGCTTAACATAAACTCCTCTTCATGATACGTTGTTATTAGAAACATCGTTTGCAGGTAACTGCGTTTGCAGGGCACCCTCATTTTTGGCAAACGGTATTTTTTGTTTGTTAACGTATCTTTCACCGACTTCTCTGATTTGCCCAATATTGTATGCCGCATTCTGCTTTAATCCTCTCGCATAAGTTGCATCAGACAGAGGCTTGACAACATTTTTTGGTTGTGCTATATCTTAAGTAGACGGTTCGAAGAACGCGGCAGCCTCGGGCGTTAAGGTGGGGGCCTCGGCATCCATCCTGCGTGAAGAACCGTTATTTATTTGGACGGATGTTTTTTCCACATATTCTTTGTGAACAACCATCCCCTTTTTTTACCTAAAACCATAACGTATGTGAGCTTACCATTAATTTCTTTGATTAGTTTTATACTGGTTTCACCACCTCGTTTTTTTGTCACAACAATATCATCGTAACCATTTAAGATATTCGGAATCTGCGCAATATCATCAGAAGTTAATTCTATGTTTCCAGTTGATTCGTTATGTCCGCTCCCATGTCTTAACCCGTCAGCGAAAACGTAATGGTCAAAATTTGATACATCCGTTCCATCAATTTCAGCAATATCCTTCGCCAAGCTTTGCGGTACCTTGCCTGTATTAATACGATCGGTTGTGTTTTTATTTAACTCATAATCGCCAAAAATGCGCAAAATATCACTTTGGTCTTTTGCATCTAAATCGGCAATGGATAACGGAAATCCCGAATTATCATAATCTGGATTAATGTAATAGGAAACTGCATCGTTTGCAGTGATTTCCCTGTTCCCCAGCGCCTTTTCAAACAGCTTCCGTCCGCGCTCTAGCTCCAAGTAGTCTTTACTTTTAGCGTTGCCGAAATACGCCTTCATTTTTTGGATAGCGGCCTTTATTGCCTCATAAATCCTGCGGGCGATAGACGGATTGCTCTGCACCAAGCGGTCTACCGCTTTTTCGTCTGCAA
>JAVBVZ010000030.1:0-27591 GCA_036679405.1 Christensenellaceae bacterium | reverse complement strand
GAGAATCCAAAAGAAATTGGGCTATATGTCCCCAAATGAATATCTCAGATCATTGAAAACAAAAAGGTTGGCGGCTGTAGCTTAGCAAATTGTCTACAAAACAGTTGACGTCCCGCTTGTAGGATTCAAAGTGTTTCAAAAAATAGCAAGAGTGAGTTTTTGTGAAAAAGAATTTATTAAAAAAGAAGTAGCTGAAAACAGTTTTTTTCTATCAGACAATGAATATACTTGTCTTTGCATCGTTGAAGGTTCGTTTATAAAAACATACAATTTAGTGCTAGAAAAAAGATTGTTAACATCCATGCTGACACCCGGAGCGGGGCAAGCATATTTTGATGACATGATTTTGGAATTTAAAAAAGGTATTCTTTTAAATCAATAAGTATAGAGAATTATCGCTTTATTTCATATGTAGAGCTTCATATCTAAAAAATCTAACTGAATCAATAAAAAAAATCCTGCGCCAGAGGCCACTTGAAGAGGGTTGGGGAGCGTCGGGGCATTATGGGTTAGGTCAGCCCGTCTAACAAACAAGTATGCCTGGTATTGAAAAAGCATATAGACGTTATTATTTTTGAACAACTTATTAATCAGTATTTCCTAATAAAAAAGTCCCATTTATAAATGGGACTTTCGTTTTGGTGGAGATAGTCGGATTCGAACCGACGACCCCTTGACTGCCAGTCAAGTACTCTAGCCAACTGAGCTATACCCCCAAAAGTCAGCAGACTTATTTTACAATATGCGGCCGCTTCTGTCAATTTGAAATAGTAAAAAAAATATGTTTTTAAAAATATGCGGCCTGGAAGGGGCGTTTGGGCGGCGGCCTTTATGCAATATTAGCGTAAATGTTGAAAAATGTGCGTACTTTCATTATAATAAGAGCATGCACCGCCTGTTTGTTTGGGCGGGCATGAGCCAAGGGTAAAGGATGTGTGTAGCCATAAAAATATTTGATATCACTTTTGTGTTGGATGAAGAAACAAAAGTATATGAAGGCGATCCGCATTTTATTAAAGAAGAAGTGTTCACGCTGGAGAAGGACGGATTCGCTCTTTCAATGATACGCATGGGCAGCCATGCCGGTACCCATACGGACGCGCCTTCCCACTTTATTCAGGGCGGCAAGACCTTGCTGGATATTCCTTTGTGCAATTATATAGGGGAATGCCTGCTGATAGTAATGGACGGCCTTAAAGATTTGCCCCCTTGTGAAAAAGTGCTTATTAAATCTGCCCCGGACAACGACGCGCGCCTTAACGCCCGGCAGGCCCGCGCGCTCATTAAAAAAGGCGTAAAACTGGTGGGGACGGACGCTCTTTCCATTGGGGATGATTCCGTTCACCGTATTCTGCTGGAAAACGACTGCGTGATCATAGAACGTTTAAAGCTGGATGGCGTGTCTGAAGGCCAATATACGCTGTACGCGCTGCCGCTGAAAATTGACGCGGACGGGTCGCCCATACGCGCCTGCCTGATCCCCGCAAGCAAGACGCACAAAAAAGAAGACGTTTAAGGAGAAAAGCCTTGCGAAAAGGATGCATTGTATTTTCGGTAATCGGAACCGTGCTCGCCGTTCTGGCGTTTGCGGTTTTTTGCATACAGATTTTTGCGTTTGACGGCGGTTTTTACGTTAAAGAATATGAAAAATATGAAACCGCAAATTATGTGGGCGTGAGCGCAGAAGAGCTTGAGGGCGCAACCGGGGCCCTGCTTTCCTATCTTCAGGACGGGCGGGACGACCTGGATTATGAAATCACTCTAAACGGCGCGCAAAGGCAGTATTACAACGAACGCGAAAAAGCGCATATGGTAGACGTAAAAGCGCTGTACCAGGCGGCGGTCACATTTATGGTATGGGGCGCCGTTTGTGCGGCGGGGCTGTTTGCGGCATGCTTCATCATTTGGAAAAGAAAGGCGCTGCCTTTTGTGCTTAAGGGCATTTACAGCGCTGCTTTTGTGATCCTTGCGGCTTTCGCGGCGCTGGCCGTATGGGCGGCAATAGACTTCAACGGTTTTTGGACAGATTTTCACCTGGTGTTTTTCAGGAACAATTTGTGGCTGCTGGATCCCCGGACAGACCTTATGATCCGCATGTTCTCCTCCGGGTTCTTCTTTGACCTGGTGTTCAAAATTCTTGCGCTGTTTCTGGGCGTTCTGGTTCCGGCGGCCATTGCCGCGCGGATCGCGCATAAAAGGCTGGCGGTAAAATGAGAGAAAATAAAGATGTAACGGTCCTGGCAATAGAAACCTCCTGCGACGAAACCTCTGCCGCGGTGGTGAAAAACGGCCGGGAAGTTCTTGCAAACGTTGTATATTCACAGATAGAAATACATAAAGAGTACGGGGGCGTGGTGCCTGAAATTGCATCCCGCAACCATATCCCCAAACTGCCGGAAGTGGTGGACCAGGCGCTCCCGAATGGTTTTGCGGGCATAGACGCCGTTGCGGTCACCGCGGGCCCGGGGCTTTTGGGCGCGCTTTTGACCGGCGTTTCTTACGCCAAGGCGCTTGCCTTTGCGCTTAAAAAACCGCTGGTGGCCGTAAACCATATTGAAGGGCACATCAGCGCAAACCTGATTACTTATCCGGAGTTAACGCCGCCCTTTTTGTGCCTGGTGGTCTCGGGCGGGCATACCCAAATTGTTTGGGTGGAGGATTACTGCACTTACCGTATGCTGGGGCAGACCCGCGACGACGCGGCGGGAGAAGCCATAGACAAAGCGGCCCGGGTGCTGGGGCTGCCTTACCCCGGCGGTCCTGCGCTGGAAAAGCTGGCGGAAAACGGAAACCCAAAAGCCTACCGCATGCCTTTAAGCTTCCGCGGGCAGGACCATCTGGATTTTTCATTCAGCGGCCCCAAGACCGCGGTTATCAACATGCTGCACAATATGGACCAGAAGGGCGAGCCATACAGCAAAGAAGACATGGCGGCCAGTTTTCAGGCCAGTGTCATCAAAATGCTTGCTGACAATACCTTTAAGGCCGCGCAGCGCGAAGACGCGCCAAAACTTGCGCTGGCCGGCGGCGTGTCCGCCAACGGGGCGCTCAGGCGCGCGTTTTTAAAACGGGGAAAAAAAGAGGGGATAGAAATTTTTTTGCCAGATCCCGCCTACTGTACGGACAATGCGGCCATGATCGGCAGCGCGGCGTATTACCGCTATCTGCGGGGCGAGCGCGCGGGCCTGGACTTAAACGCGCATGCGGTCCTTCCACTTGAAAAGACCCTCAATAAAATGATATAATATTAGGATGGTTTTAGGCAGGCTGCCGGGGCTTTAAAAAGAAAACCCCAAAAAAATCCGGGCGGCGAAGCCTTAAAATAAAGGAGGCGTCTTATTGCTTGAAATGAGCGCCGGCGCGCTGATGAGCGCGGACGCGGCACGGCAGTTAAACCCGCTGGTGCTGGCGTATATCGGCGATACGGTTTTTGACCTGTATGTGCGTACCAGCCTGGTTTTAGGCGGCAAAGGCAACGCGGGCGCGTTGCACCGCATGAGCGTTACTCTGGTTAATGCGCGTGCACAGGCCGCTCTTGCGCGGCGGGTTAAGGACAGGTTTTCAGAAGATGAAAAAGATATATTCATGCGGGGGCGCAACGCCAAATCGGCCACCGTTCCCAAAAATATGAGCGTAGCCGACTACCGGCAGGCAACCGCCCTGGAAGCGGTTGTGGGATACCTGTATCTGACCGGCCGGACCGGCAAAATTGAAGAGATATTAAAGGAGGCCTTAAATGCCGAAAGCCCACCTCAAGGTTAAACTGCTGGCTATGACGCCGGATCCCGAAGAAATTGTAAGCATGGGCGCGCGCCTTTGCTATTCGGACGCCGGGATAGAAGAACTCAGAAAAGAGGGCGCCAAAAGCGGGCTGATAAGGCATTTGATGGATATGGGGCATTTATCCCCCATTGAACACGCAAGTTTTACATTTGGCGTGGAAGGCGTTTCCCGCGTTTTGCTGGCGCAGATCACCCGCCACCGGATTGCCAGTTTTTCCGTGCAGTCCCAGCGGTATGTATGCCAGTCCAGCGGAAAAGAAGAGTTTGCATATGTCATTCCGCCCGCAATAGAGGCGCTGGGCGAAGAAGCGGTAAAAACCTTCAAAGCGCAGATGAGCACCGTTCAGGGGTGGTATGAGCAGTGGATAGAGCGGCTGGGCGGCAGCAAGGAATCTTCCAATGAAGACGCGCGCTTCGTACTCCCAAACGCATGCGAGACAAAAATGGTTTTAACCATGAACGCGCGGGAACTCATACATTTTTTTGACCTGCGCTGCTGCAACCGCGCACAGTGGGAAATACGCGCCCTGGCGTGGGAGATGCTGCGCATATGCAGGGAAAAAGCGCCCCTTCTGTTTCAAAACGCCGGTCCGTCCTGTGTGCGGGGGGCGTGTGCGGAAGGAAAAATGTCCTGCGGCAGGGCAAATGAAGTCCGGCGCAGGCATGAGGAATTAGGGTTAGGATAACAGAGGTTTTTTATGAGCAGCGAGCTGATTATCGGTAGAAACGGAGTCCGTGAAGCCATAAAAAGAGGCGAGCAGATAGACAAAATCCTGGTAGTGCAGGGCCTTAAGGACGGCAGTATCCGGGAGATATTGCTGCTTGCGCGCCAGAACAACGTGGTGGTGGTAGAGACCTCCCGCTATAAGCTGGACGAGCTGTGTACAGGGCTTGGACCAAACGGGAAAATTGCCAACCACCAGGGGATTGTTGCGCTCCTGCCCGCTTTTAAATACAGCGAAATGGACGACATTTTTGAACTGGCGCAGGCACGCGGCGAAAATCCTTTTATTATTCTTTTAGACAGTATACAGGATCCGCAGAACATGGGCGCCATTATTCGCAGTGCGGAAGTTTTGGGCGCGCACGGGGTGATCATAGGCAAACGCCGCTCGGCCACGCTGAATTCTACGGTGTATAAGGTTTCCTGCGGCGCGGCGCAGTATATCCCGGTTGTCAAGGTGACCAACATTTCCACCACCATTGCAGAACTTAAGCTTCGGGGCGTGTGGATCGTTGCGGCCGACATGGACGGGCAGCCCCTGGCCGCGACCGACCTTAAGGGCTCTATTGCCATTGTGATCGGCAGCGAAGGGGAAGGAATTTCCCGGCTGGTGCGGGAAAACTGCGATCTTTCTGTAAAAATTGAGATGGGCGGGCAGGTGAATTCGCTTAATGCGTCCTGCGCGGCCAGTATTATTATGTATGAAAAACGGAGGCAGGACTTAATTTAACGGGAGGAATTTGTTTGCTGCAGGACCCAACGCAAAAAAACAGTCAAATACCCGAATTTGAACCGGAAGAAGATTATATTTCAGAAGAGTATTGTGCGCATAACTTGGACGGCTTTTCTTCGCTCTCGGACGATGAAGTCGCCATTTTGGCCGCGGACGGAAATCAGGCGGCCATTGAGTTTTTGCTGATCAAGTATAAAAATTTTGTGCGCAGCAAGGCGCGCTCTTATTTTTTGATAGGGGCGGACAAAGAAGATATTGTGCAGGAAGGGATGATCGGCCTTTATAAGGCAATGCGGGATTACCGGACGGACAAAAAAGCCTCTTTCAGGGCCTTTGCAGAACTGTGCATCACCCGGCAGATCATTACGGCCATCAAGACCGCAACGCGTCAGAAGCACAAACCGCTGAATTCCTATGTTTCTTTAAACAAGCCCATCTACGAGGACGAATGTGAACGCACGCTGGTGGACATCATCAGCGGAGAGCGTATGCAGAACCCCGAAGAGATATTGATAGACCAGGAGGACCTTTCCAATATCGAGGCCAAGATCGGCGAAATGCTGTCCGATCTGGAACGGCGGGTGCTGGGGCTGTATCTGCAGGGAAAATCCTACGTTGAGATCGGCCGGACGCTGGGGCGGCATGTAAAATCCATTGATAATGCACTGCAGCGGATTAAGGGAAAACTGGAAAAATATCTTGTTATGAAGAGCCTTTAGCCGCAAACAATGTTGACAAAAACAAGAATATTTATATAATTAATGTATTGATTAGACAGAAAAGAAGGGTGCAGGAGGGTCTATATGCCAAACAATAATATCATACTGACACATAAAGGTGTCCGTGAGCTGGAAGAAAAGCTTGAATACTTAAAGACGTTCAAAAGAAAAGAAATTGCCGAGCAAATCAAAATTGCGCGGGCCTTTGGCGATATTTCCGAAAACGCGGAATATGACGAGGCAAAAAACGAACAGGCGAAGATCGAAGGAGAAATTGTCTCCATTGAGAATATGCTGAAAAATGCGGTTATCGTGGATGAAGAAGAAGTAGATTTTCGGACGGTGAACGTGGGTACAACGGTGAAGCTTTTGGACAAAGAGTTCAAAGAAGAAGTTGAATACCAGATCGTCGGGTCGGTAGAGGCCGATGTTGACAGGAACAAGATATCCAACGAATCACCGGTCGGAAGCGCGCTGATGGGCAAAAAGGTGGGCAACATCGTAAAGGTGGATACGCCGGACGGCTTTATCAAGTTTCAGATTCTGGACATACACCGTTAAAAGAGTAAGCCGCATACACCGGAAAGGAAGAATTTTTTTATGTCTACAAACGAACCGACCCTGCAGGACCAAAATGAATTGCTGCGTATCCGCAGGGAGAAATTGGCCTCTTTGAAGGATTGCGGACGCGATCCTTTTCTGATTACTTCATACCCCAAAACCCATCTCTCGGGCGATATATTTCGGCACTTTGAAGAGCTGGAAGGCAAACAGGCCAAAGTGGCGGGAAGAATCATGTCCAAACGGATCATGGGGAAGGCCAGCTTTTTTCATATTGCGGACGGGGAAGGAAAAATACAGATATACGCGCGCCGGGATGTAATGGGTGACGAACCGTATGCCCAGTACAAAACATTTGATATCGGCGATATCGTGGGCGTAGATGGAGAAGTCTTCCGCACCAATGCGGGCGAAATATCCATTAAGGCGCATGAGGTGGTTCTTTTAAGCAAGTCCTTAACGCCGCTGCCCGAAAAATGGCACGGCCTTCGGGATACGGACCTCCGCTACCGGCAGCGGTATGTGGATCTCATTGTGAATCCGGAAGTCAAACAGACGTTTGCAACGCGTTCTAAAATATTAAAATATATCCGTGAATACATGGATGGCCTGGGCTACGTGGAAGTGGAGACCCCTGTGCTGCACAGCCAGGCGGGCGGCGCTGCGGCCCGGCCGTTTGTGACCCACCATAATACGCTGGATATAGATATGTATCTCCGCATCGCGACAGAGCTTCATTTAAAGCGCCTGATCGTGGGCGGGTTTGAAAAAGTATATGAGATCGGCCGCATTTTCCGCAATGAAGGCATGAGCATCAAGCATAACCCTGAATTCACCACCATTGAAATGTACGAAGCGTATACGGACTATGCCGGTATGATGGACCTGTGTGAAAACCTTTTTGCATATTGTGCTGAAAAGCTTTTGGACGGAACAACGCTCAATTATCAGGGAACGGAGATCCAGCTGAAAAAGCCCTGGGCAAGAATGACCATGGTACAGGCCGTCAAAAAATACACGGGAGCGGATTTTTCCGCGGCAAAAAGCGACGAAGAGGCGCGGGAAATGGCTAAGTCCATTGGCATGGAAGTGGGCAAAGAAGAAACCCGCGGCGTGCTGCTGAACGAAGCGTTTGAACAGTTTGTAGAAGAAAAACTGATCCAGCCCACCTTTATATGCGACTACCCGGTGGAGGTTTCTCCGCTGGCCAAGAGAAAAGCGGACGAGCCCTGGCTCACCGAGCGCTTTGAGATGTTTATATATGCGCGGGAAATGGCCAACGCGTTTTCCGAACTGAACGACCCGGACGACCAGCGCGCGCGCTTTACGGCGCAAATGGCGCAGCGGGAGGCCGGGGACGAAGAAGCGCACGTGATGGATGAAGACTTTTTGTGCGCGCTGGAATACGGCATGCCGCCTACCGGCGGGATGGGGATTGGCATTGACCGCATGGTAATGCTGTTTACGGATGCGCCGTCCATACGCGACGTGCTGCTCTTCCCCACCATGAAACCCAAATCGCAGGGATAAGGTGTCTGTGTTACGGAATGGAGGAGAAATCCATTGGCGGAAAATGATAATAAGGTAGCAAGAGGCGTTTTATACGCGTTTACGCGGATCATCCTTTTTGTGGTTGCCATACTGGTGATCGCTCTTGGCTTTTATACCGGAATGGATTCCATGAATGTGAACGTCATTACCAAAGATGCGTTTACAATGCGTGCGGAAAGCGTGCTGGAACCTTCTTCGGTGAGCGAAGAGGATCTGCCCAAACTGTTTACGCAGGATTTTATCAACACGGATTCCGTGTTGAATTCCACAAAATATGAAGATTACACCATCACAAACTATTATCAGCGCGCAGACGTAAAAGCAAAAATCGTCTGGCCCTGGATGAACAAGGTGGTCGTTCATGCAACGGAAGAAGTCATGGACATTACGGGCACGCTTAAGGAAAGCGCGGAGGTAACGGCTGCGGATACTGCGGAAGACGCCCAGACGGATGAAGAAGGGCAGATACAGGTTAACGTGAAAGACAAAACCCCGCCCGACTGGGTATCCGGCGAATACGAAGTAACGCTGGTAAAAGACGAAAAAACGTCTGCCTGGCAAGTGGAAGAAATGAAACTGATAGAAGTGATAGAGCCTACGGTCAACACGCCCAGCGAAGAAACACAGGAAACGGCTTCGGCGGAGGCGTCCGGTGGCGAATAAAGTTTATCTGGCGCCGCTGGCCGGAATTACGGACGCCGCCATGCGCGAGGTTTGCATCCGGATGGGCGCGGACCTCACATTTACCGAAATGGTAAGCGCCAAAGGCCTGCAATATAATAACGAAAAGACAAAAAAGCTGCTCGACTTAAGCCCGCTGGAAAAACGGGTGGGGGTGCAGCTTTTTGGCAGTGACAGGGTGGTTTTGGCAGAAAGCGCGCGCCGCGTGTGCGGCATGCTGGACGGCCGGGCCGCACAGATCAACTTAAATATGGGCTGCCCGGTGCCCAAGGTTGTCAAAAACGGAGAAGGCGCGGCGCTTATGCTTGAGCCGGCCAGGGCGGCGGGCATTATAAGCGCGGTCGTAAAGGCGGCAAACGTTCCGGTGAGCGTAAAATTCCGCAAAGGGTTTGATGAAGAACATGTAAACGCCGTGGAATTTGCAAAAATGGCGGAAGAAAGCGGCGCGGCCGAAGTGTGTGTGCACGGAAGGACCCGCAGCCAGTATTATGCGGGCAGGGCGGACCTTTCCATTATACGCGCGGTAAAAGAGGCGGTTTTGATTCCGGTGGTCGGAAACGGGGATATTTTTACCCCGCAAGATGCAAAAAATATGCTGCTTGAAACCGGGTGCGATTCGGTCATGGTGGCGCGGGGCGCGCTTGGGAACCCGTTTATTTTCCGGCGGATCAAACAATACCTTGCGACCGGAGGACTTCTTGCGGAGCCGGACGCTGCCGAGCGTGTGGACATGTGTCTGCGGCAGGCCGGAATTGCCGTGCGGCATAAAGGCGAACATCTGGCTATGCTGCAGATGCGCAAGCATGCCGCGTATTACTTAAAGGGGCTTCCGCGGTCGGCCCGTGCGCGCGCGCAGGTGGTGCAGGCGGGCACAATTGGGCAACTTGAAGATATATTACACGCTTTCCTTGATAATCTTTGAAAAAAGGTTGCTTTTTTAAAAGGCGCATGATAAAATAAATTCTGCTATATAAACGGGAGGAGAAATACATGGAAATCTTATCGCTTATTATAAAGATAGTATTGGTTGTATTTTCCGTATTTTTAATTGTGGTCGTGCTTTTGCAATCCGGATCCAAACAGGGGCTTTCGGGCGCCATTACAGGCGGCGCGGAGCAGATATTCGGAAAGAAGAAAGCGCGCGGTATGGACGCTTTGCTTGTAAAGCTTACCAAGGTAGCGGCTGTCGGATTTATGGTTCTGGCAACACTGCTGGTGATCATCCATAAATTCTGGATGTAAATAAAACAAGAAATGCGCCCACAAAGGCGCTTTTTTTTATGTGCCGGGATAAGGCTTTTTGGAAAACAGCCGTTTGAATAGCTCCCGGATTGTGTAATAAAGGAAGGGTATTATAAAAAGGACGGGCCGGATAAAGCGGCCCGACAGGAGGAAAATTTTTTGGAAACAATAAAAGGCTTTTTGCAGGTCAAAGGCGGTGGATTCGGCTTTGTGATAGCGGAAGGCGGGGATGTGTTCATATCGGCTGACAACCGGAAGGGCGCCTTTAACGGTGAAGAAGTGGTTGCCGGGATCTACCCGGACAAGCGCCGCGGCGGAAACCGTGAAGGGTACGTAAAAGAAATTCTGTCCAAACTGCCCATTGAAGTGGTAGGGACGGTAGACCGCGGGAGCCGGGCCATGTTTGTGCTTCCGGACGACAACATTACCGAGGACATCTATATCCCAAAGCAGAAAAACGGCGGCGCAAAAAACAGGGACAAGGTGGTTGTTTCGGTAACAAGGCGCGGTGAAAAAGGCAAAAGCCCCGAAGGCGAAGTGATAGAAGTGCTGGGTCGGGCGGGAGACGCGGGCGTAGACATTTTGAGCTTTGCCCGCCGGTTTGGGCTGAGCGCCGCTTTCAGCCAGGAAGTGGAGACGGAAGCAAATGCGCTTTCTTACCGCAAGCAGGACGCAAAAGGGCGTATGGACCTGCGGGATAAAACCGTGTTTACCATAGACGGTGCGGACGCCAAAGACTTAGACGACGCGGTCTCTTTGGAAAAGCTGCCGGACGGCGGCTACCGCCTGGGGGTGCATATTGCGGACGTGAGCCATTATGTGCGCCAAAACGGAGAGATAGACAAAGAAGCCCAGCGGCGGGGGACCAGCGTTTACCTGGTGGACCGGGTGGTGCCCATGCTGCCGGAAAAACTTTCAAACGGTTTGTGTTCTTTAAATCCGCATGAGGATAAGCTTACCCTTTCCTGCATTATGGATGTAAGCGCAAACGGTGACATACTGGAAAGCACGGTGGTCAAAAGCGTTATCCGTTCCCGCGAGCGTATGACTTATTCGGATGTCAATGAGATCCTTGCGGGGAATGAAGCGCTGGGAGCGCGTTATGCGGACATACGCGACACATTGTTTTTGATGAACGGCCTCAAAAACATTCTGCGCGCGCGCAGGTTTGAGCGGGGAAGCATAGACTTTGAGCTGGAGGAGCCCAAGATTATTTTGGACAAAAAAGGGGTCCCCATCTCCATCCGCGCCACCGAGCGCGGAGAGGGAGAAAGGCTGATAGAAGAGTTTATGCTGGCCGCCAATATTGCGGTTGCGGAGCAGTATTACTATATGCAGATGCCGTTTGTATACCGCATCCATGAAACGCCGGACTCAGAGCGTATGCATGAGCTTGCGGCCTTTTTGCAGAACTTTGGCATCCGTCTTGGCGGATACCAGAACATCCATCCCAAAGCGGTGCAAGCGGTCTTAAACGAAGTGCAGGGCACGGAGGAGCATAATATTATAAACCGGGTCACGCTAAGGTCGCTCAAAAAGGCGCGGTACGACATGATGCCGGTGGCGCACTTTGGGCTGGCGGCAGAGCGGTACTGCCACTTTACTTCTCCCATCCGCCGCTATCCGGATTTAATGGTGCACCGCATCATCCATGCGGTCATCGAAGGCCGCGCGGGAGAAAAATATATAAAGAAGCTGGAAGCGGAACTCCCCGGCATTGCCAACCACGCAAGCGTGATGGAACGCAACGCAATAGAGGCGGAGCGCGCCGTGCAGAACCGCAAGATGGCGGAATATATGACGCGTTTTATCGGAGAAAAATATTTCGGCGTGGTCTCGGGCGTTACGCGGTTCGGGGTGTTTGTAGAGCTCCCCAATACCGTGGAAGGCATGGTGCCCCTGTCCGAAATGAAAGACGATTACTACGAATTTGTTGAAAAAATGTATTGCGTGATCGGCGAGCGGACGCACAAAAAGATCAGCCTGGGAGACAAGGTATATGTGCGCGTGGTTTCGGCAGACGTAGAAGCCAGCAAAATTGAGTTTGCGTTTACAAAATGATGCTGTATAATAGGATAGAGGTTTTGGTATGGGGGAAGGAATCAAGCTGCTGGCCACCAATAAAAAGGCCCGGCACGACTATTTTATAGAAGATACGTACGAGGCCGGGATCGCGCTCACCGGGACGGAGGTAAAGTCCCTGCGCGCGTCCAGGACCAATATTCGCGATGCGTATGTAAATATCCGCGGGGCGGAGGCGTATGTGGTGAACATGCACATAAGCCCCTATGAAAAAGGAAATATATTCAACACGGATCCCCTAAGGACCCGCAAACTGCTGCTCCATAAGCGCGAGATTGCAAAGCTTTTAGGACTGACCGCCCAGAAGGGCTATACGCTGACCGTCCTTTCCGTTTATTTAAAGCGGGGAAAAGTCAAACTGGAAATTGGGCTCGCAAAGGGCAAGAAGCTGTACGACAAACGCCACGACTTAAAGGAAAAAGCGGTAAAGAAAGACATTGAAAGGCGGCTTAAAAGCGAAAGAGTATGAGCGTTTTTGAAGTTATTATGTTGTGTTGTTTCGGCGCGGCCTGGCCCGCGTCTATTTACCGGTCTTACAAGGCAAGAACGGCAAAGGGGAAAAGCGCCCTGTTCCTGATTGTTATTTTGGTCGGGTATGTTGCGGGCATGCTGAATAAGATATATTATTCTTATGATTTTGTGATCTACCTGTATGCGGCGAATTTTGCAATGGTCTTTGCGGATCTGATGCTCTGGTTTAGAAACCGCAAGCTGGACAGGCTGCGCGACGCGCAGGAGATAGACGTGATCGTCAATATTTGACGGCGTTATAAAGCACTTTATTGTGTTTATAATATAAAGGGTATAAATATCCTTAAACTAGATCTGCAACCCACGGGGGCGTACTGGTTTCGACGGGGATTTTGTAGGTAGGATAAGCAAGCCGCAGTTTTTTGGAAGCTGCGTTAAAAAAGCCAAGTCTAAATGTAAATGCAGACAAAAATGAAGGAGCTTATGCTCCCCAATTAGCCGCTGCTTAAGTAATTAAGTTAGCGCGCTCCGGTTGACTGCCGCCCGTTGCGGTCTTTCGGAGCCCATTTTAGACGGGGTATCACACAGCCAAAGCTTTGAGGCTGTGCGGGTCTTATGAAGCTACCTGTGCGCAGATTCGCGAGAAGGAGGGCGCATAGGGAAATAAATCCTTCCCGCTAAGCTTGTAGAAAGTTCTATGGACGGGTTTTCGGACAGGGGTTCGACTCCCCTCGCCTCCACCAAAAAACCGCATTAATATGCGGTTTTTTTATTTTAAAAAGAAAAAATAGACATAAAAGTAGACAATTAAAAAATAGTGGGATATAATGGGAATGTAATATACAATAAGGGGTGTGTGGTTTATATGGCTGATTATAATGGGCTAGCTGTACAGATTGAAAAGCTGGTTGAAAATTTTAACTCGGACAAACTATCAAATAGCATTGCACAATGGAAACAAAAACTTATTCATTCAACCAAAAGTGAGGTAGATATTTTTATTCAAGAGAACCCAACGAAGGATTTTTTGAATGCTGCGATTTCAATAAAACCTTTGATTGGACAGATAAATGTGATTGTTCATGCACTTGGGATATTGAACTGTCTTCCTTATATTCTTGAACCTGGAGAAAAAATATTTAACGTCAATTTGGGGGCTGACAGTACCAAAGATAGTTTTGATTTGGAAACAAATATTAGAATTGCAGAGTTTAAATTTATTGACTGGAAGGGCAGCGATTCCATGAGGCAACAAACTACTTTTAAGGATTATTTTCAACTGTCCATGGCTCAGAAAGCCCACACAATTAAGAAATATTTATATTTGACGGACGATAAGTATTTTCTCAAGTTTTTAATGGGGACAAGAAAAGTTGGGGCAGTATTAGGAAGATTCCCTAAAATAATCGAAAATTCTTCAGATGAAATTATGGAATGCAGTGTTAATAGATTTTTTAATACTAAAGGTAAAGATGTTCAGATTATCTCTTTACAGGAAATATATCCTAAAATTTTTGAATAAAAGATTTTTACTATTGCACATGGTTCTATGATGAAGGTGAAAACGGAGAAAAGAGAAAATAGACAGGAGGTACGGGAAAATGGCGGATATGTTGCAGACAAAAGAAGGTTCCATATTGCTTTATCAATCTGAAGAAGGTAATGTGAACATTCAAGTTCTATTTGCGGATGAGACGGTTTGGATGTCACAGAAACGCATGGCGGAATTGTTTGGGGTAGAATCTCATACTGTTACTTATCATCTTCAAGAAATATTTAAAACTAGAGAATTAGATGAAGAAGCAACCACTCGAAAAATTCGAGTAGTTCAACAGGAAGGGACGCGGCAAATCGAAAGAGAGATTCTTTTTTATAGTTTAGATGCAATTATTTCTGTTGGATATCGTGTTAATTCGAAGCAGGCCACGCAATTTCGCATTTGGGCAACAAAAACATTACGGGAATTTATTATAAAAGGATTTGCGCTGGATGATGAACGATTGAAAAATGGCCAGCATTTTGGAAAAGACTATTTTGATGAATTGCTTGGCCGTATAGTGGAGATTCGCGCATCGGAGAGGCGGTTTTATCAAAAAATTACTGATATTTATGCGCAATGCAGCGCGGATTATGATGAAAATGCAGAGGTTACAAAAACTTTTTATGCTACCGTGCAAAACAAGCTGCATTGGGCGATAACAGGCAGTACGGCGGCTGAAACAATTGCGCATCGTGCTGATGCTGAGAAGCCGCATATGGGCTTGACTACCTGGAAGGCTGCGCCTAGTGGAAAAATAATTAAAAGGGATGTTTCCATAGCAAAAAATTATCTTTCGGAAAATGAAATAAGCCAATTAAATAGAATTGTGGTAATGTTTTTAGATTATGCACAGAATCAAGCCGAACGGCAGAAGCTGATGCGTATGGAAGACTGGATAAAGCGATTGGACTCTTTTTTGCAGTTTAATGAATATGATGTTTTGGAGAATGCGGGAAAAGTTGCCGCAGCTGTTGCGAAGGAACTGGCGGAAGCGCAATATGAAATTTATCGTGTGAAGCAGGACGAACTGTATAAATCAGATTTTGATGAACTAGTGGACAAGATGCCGCTAAAAAATAAAAATCCGGAGAATTAATTATGGCACACGGCTCTTTGATGAAACTGGAAAATGGAAAATACCGGGTATGCATGGAATATGGTTTTGATGAGAAGAAAAAACGCATTCGGAAATATAAAACCTTTAGCAATAAAAAGGATGCGGAACTGGCTTTGTCGCGCCATAACGTGGCCATGGAGGACGGAACAGGGGTGCTGCCAAGGACAATTACATTGGAGGAATGGTTGCGGTATTGGATTGAAAATATATATTCTGTAAGGGCAGCTGAAACCAGCGCATATGCTTACCGGAATATGATTGAAAATCATATTGTTCCGGCGCTGGGTAAACGAATACTGCAAAAGTTGCGTGCGGCACATGTACAGCAATATTACAGCATGCTGATGAAAGAAAAAGGCTTATCGCCTAATACCGTTATTAAACACCATGATTTACTGAATTCTGCTTTGACAGCAGCTGTTAAGCAGGAGTATGTTACGCGCAATATTATGGGCGGAGTGGAACGGCCTAAGAAAATCCGGTATGAGGCAAGTATTTATAATTCTGCGCAGCTTAACAAGCTGTTTGAAACAGTCCGGGGAAACAGGCTTGAAACGGCGGTGAAACTAGGCGCGTATTTGGGCCTTAGAAGAGAAGAAATATGCGGCCTTAAATGGGAGGATATAGACTTTGACCGCAGGATCATTCATATTTGCCGGGCAATGACGCAGGTTGGCAAAGAGATTGTTATTAAAGATACAAAGACCTATGCATCTGACCGGAAACTTTTTATTCCTGATGGATTGGAAATTGCGCTTAATGAGGAAAAGGAAAAGCAGGAGAAAAACAAAGAGGCGCTTGGCGCTGGATGGACGGAGAGCGGCTATGTGGTTGTATGGGAGGATGGAAAGCCTTACAGGCCGAATTATATATCTGAGCTGTTTACTAAGTTCCTGAAGAAAAACGGGCTGCCCAAAATAGTGCTGCATGAGCTGCGGCACACGTTTGCAAGCCTTTCCAATGAGGCGGGCATTCAGGAATTTAATATTGGAAAGGCGCTGGGGCATGCCAACGTTGGAACCACAAAAAAGATTTATACGCATTTGTTTGATGATAGGCATACGGCTGCTGTTGATGCGGTTGCAAATATGATTGATGGAAACAAGGAGGAAAGCAATGAAAAATAATTGGGCCAGGATGGAAGAACTGAGGATGCAGGAAGAGAATCCGTTTGAGTATAAGCTGCTGCAAAAAAGGGGCCAGTTGGATGACTATCTTGAATCCTATGGTGAAGAGGCGAAAAAGCAGGAAGAAAATATTCGTAATGATCTTGATGAAAATATGGTTTTTGAGGATGAAGATACTTTGACGGAAAACCAGAGAAAAAACCGGATTGAGGCCATGGCTAGGGAATTTATAATGTATAGTGATTGATGCGCATTGATCCTGGGCTAATAATAGTGCTGAGATATTTGCGGCATCAAATAGAGTGTTTTAAATCAGATTTTGAAGATAGCAGTTGAGAGGGAAATATATTAACTTTATTGAACAAAGAAACTAATATATTCTTGATTAATTGTTGCAAATCGCCATATTACTAGGTCGATTGTTTTTTCATCATCACCGACAATTTGTGATATTTCTTTACACATGGCATGAACCGAATTGTAACCACAAGCTTCTGCAATCCTACAAAGGTGTCTATCTGGTTTTGAAAAATTTAATCCAAGGTTTTTAGCTATGTGATATGCTGTTATTTGACCTATGTATGGAAAAGTCTGAAGATAGGAAACCCCTTGTTGCTTTATATTTTTTTTAATTGTTTCAATTCCAATATTATATACTATTTCAAAAGCATATAATATTGCATCTATTTTTTTAGTGTTGTGGAAAGCTTCTAAAGCTAATTGTCTACAAATTGTATGATTTTTATTAACTTCTTTTACTGACCAGTTCATAAATGCGTTTGAAACGTTATTAAATTTTCGCCGAATTATTTTTTCGTTCATGCCGCTAGACAATATAACCCATGCCATTTCTTTTAGAAAAGTTTTTTCGGTTGTATTATCAAAATTTAAAGAGTCATAATAATCTATTTCTTGAAAATATCCTTGATCAAAAACTATTTTTTTAGCTTTTATATATTTTATAGCCAAAGCATTTTTATCAATGTATAACATCATTATATCCTTTGAATTCTTTTTAAATTGCCTTTAAAAAATAAATATAGTTTTAGTATTATAACACTAGTCGAAGGGTTTTTACTAATTAATTTACTTAAAAGAACTTTTTTTAGATGTTTGCTTTTTAATTCAATAAAGCTTTTTTCTGGAATGCTACATATGGCCGTAATTGAGAAATTGAATTCCTTACAAATTGACCTTACCCCAAATTTTGTACCAAGTCAAAAGTTTGTCCGGTATGTTTTATCTGCGAAAGTGGATTCAAATTTTTTGCAAATGTACACATGTTTCATAGAGCATGAGTGAAACGTATCCTTATTTGAAGAGGGTGTGTTATTATATTCAGTCAATATAATAACGTTATCAATATATATGGTAAAATTTAATATAATTTTATAAAATACAAATTGCGTTTTGAAATAAATTGTAAAAAAACCTATATAATAAAGAAAATAAAACATTATTAATAAATGATATCGTTATCAAAAAATGCTTGACTTTTGAACAAAAAAATATATAATTATAAATATACAAGATCATAAAACTTTGTTACTACTCAATAAGGTTAAATATCTTAAAGAAATTTTTGGTTTAAAGAGGTTTAACGTGAAAAAAACTGACGAAGCAACGGGTCGTAAAGAAAACACAATTAAAGAGGTCGCCGAGAGAGCCGGGGTTTCCCAGGCAACTGTGGGACGGGTTGTTGGCGGATATGGAAGTGTTTCTAAAAAGACATATGAAAAAGTATACAAAGTTATAAAAGAAATGGGCTATGTACCAAATGCAATCGCCCAAAGCATGAAAAGCAAAAGCACTAAAACCATTGGAGTAATTGTAGGAAACATTGCGAACCCTTTTTTTAGCGAAATAGTATATGCGATTGAAAATAGGATTGCTGAAGCCGGCTTTAACTTAATAATAAGCAATACGGGCGAAGACGTCAGGAGAGAAATTCTTTCTTTAGAAATATTGCATTCAAAAAGAGTTGATGGTTTGATTATTGCCACCACACAACTCAGCAATAAAATTTTTAACGAAGTAGAAAAGAAATTGTATTGCGGCTTCATTCCTACAGTTTACATAGACAGAGAGATATTCAGTGTTAATGAATTGTGTGTAAAAACAGATAATTTTGGAGGCGCATATGACGCTGTCAGCGATTTTATCAGAAAAGGACACAAGAATATTGGTATTATCGCAGGTGTTCCGACCAGCACAATGGAACAGCGTGTGGATGGTTATAGAAAAGCATTATCGGATCATGGCATAAAATTCAATGAAGAGTTTATAAGGTTCAGCAAAATAGCCTCCATTGAAGAAGGTAAACAATTTACTAAAGAACTGCTGCAAAAGAATAAAGAAATTACTGCTCTTTTTCCTTTGAACAACTTGATTTGTACAGGTACATTGATTGCGCTCAATGAGATGAATTTAAGAATTCCTTCAAATATTAGCTTAATTGGATGGGACGATTTTCCGTTGGCTGCGATCAATAATCCTCCGATCTCTATGATAACGCAGGATACTGAGAAAATAGGTTTTCTTGCCGCGGAAAAACTTTTGGAAATTATTAATTCTAAAGAATGCGGTAATGATCTATTTGGCGAAAAAAGGATAACTTTAAAAACCCATTTTATACACAGAGAATCATGCGCAAAAATATAAAATATACAATGCAATACAATCTTATTGGATGGAAGGGCTGGATATGTTTAAAGGGATTTCTGCATCTATGATGTGCCTAAATTTTTCAGACACAAAAAAAGACCTGATTGATTTGGAAAAATCTGGGATTGAATATCTTCACTTTGATATAATGGATGGTCTATTCGTTCCAAATTTTACAATGGGGCCGTGTATGATAAACAGCATAAGAAATGTTGTTAAAATCCCCATCGATATTCATTTGATGGTAATGCAGCCAGAATCAAAGTTACATTTTTTTGATCTGACGGCAGGAGACGCTGTCTCAGTACACGTAGAGAGTACTTACCATTCACAGCGAATATTAGAAAGCCTGAAAAGTAAGGGGATTTTGACTGGGATTGCCTTTAACCCAGGAACCCCCATTCATTTCCTTGAACATATTTTGGATGTTATTGATTATGTCTTAATTATGACGGTCAATCCCGGCTTTGCCGGACAGACTCTGGTGCATGCAACCTTAGAGAAAATATTTAAAACCAAAGAATATTTGCTAAGTAAGGGAAGAGATAATATTTCAATTCAGGTAGATGGCAACGTCAGTTTTGAAAATGCCAGGAAAATGAAGAATGCTGGCGCGGACAATTTTGTTGCCGGAACAGCAGGACTATTCAGAAAAGACATGTCGCTGATTGAAGCTTCAATTAGACTGAGAGAAAGCATACTATAAAACAGCAACAATATACCTAAACTACACAAGAAAATAATATTAAATTTGATTTATAATTTTTATGAAGAAGGGATGCCAAACATGCTTTATCCTTTGAAATTCAATAATATCTATAAGACTATGCCCTGGGCAGGAAGAGATTTCGAACTGTTTCGGACAAACTTGCCTGAAGGCATAGTCGGAGAAAGCTGGGATGTAGCTTGCCATAACGAAGGCATCAACGTGGTGATAAACGGTGAATACCGGGGTAAGAGCATCGATGAATTAATTAGTCGTTTTGGAAAAAAACTTCTTGGAACGAAGTTTGATAGTATCCCTATTATGATCAGATTGGTAAATCCAAGGGACAAACTATCGGTCCAGGTTCATCCGACAAATGAATATGCAGTAAATCATGGAATGAATGAAGGAAAAACGGAAGCCTGGTATGTGATGGAAGCATTTGATGAAGCCTTTATGTATGTGGGCTGCAATGATTGTACAAAGGAGGAATTTAAAAGATGCGTTCACAACGGTACAGTTGAGAAATATTTAAATAAAATACCGGTAAAAAAGGGAGACTTTTTCTACATACCCAGCGGACAAGTTCATGCTCTGGGTAGGGGCCTTGTTATTCTTGAAATAGGACAAAATGCAAATAAAACATATAGATTATACGATTATGGCAGGGGAAGAAAGTTGGACATAGAAAGTGCTATGGATGTAATAGATCTTTCTATTCCGGTTAAAAAGTCTAGGGAAATATCAATTGAATATAAAAGTTATACAAAAAGGATACTATGTATCAGCGAGTTTTTTAACTGTACATTATTTGATATAAAAGGAAGGACAGAACAGGCTTCAGATATGGAGAGCTTCGAGGTTCTTACATGTGTTGAGGGTTGCGGAACAATCGAATTTGATCATGGTAAAGAGTATATAAGATGCGGTGACAGTCTGTTCATTCCTGCCATTTTAGGGCAATATACGATTTGCGGTAAACTAAAATTAGTTAAAACGAGTGTTGGCAATATTATGCCTCAAATTGAAAAAGTTGTCTTTAATAATGACTCAGATTCTTTAAAACCTTTTAATTATACTTAAACTGATAACGTTCACATTATAAAACTGAGTTGATCCTAATCTTGTTATTGCAAGTCAAAATATCTAAAAAAATGGAGGATAAAAAAATGAATAACAAGGAAGTAATGAAAGACCATAACGGCGTTCCGATGAAACATGGAAAAGAGAATGTGAACGGGGTAAGAATACACTATGCAATTGCAGGTTCCGGTCCGTTGGTTGTATTACTGCACGGAGTGCCGAAAACCATGTATTTCTGGCGCAGAGTAGTTCCACATCTTACACCCTATTACACCGTGTTGACGCCTGACATCAGGGGATTTGGTGATTCTGAGCGCCCTGATAAAGGATACGACACAAAAACTATCGCCGAAGACATAGCGCAGCTTGTTACGGCATTAGGATTTGATAAATTCCGTGTTGTCGGAGAAGATTGGGGCGCGGCTATGGCTTATGCAGTTGCAGCCTTTAACAGAGACAGGGTCGTACAACTTGTTTACGAAGAAATGATGCTTCCGGGCTTAGGCTGGGAAAAAGGCCCTGCGGACAGGATCAAGAATTTTAAACGCTGGGATACGCGGAATCTTTGGCACTTGAACTTCTTCTCTCTCCCCGGTTATCCGGAAATGCTGCTTGCCGGCAAAGAAAAGGAATTCTGGGGAACCTGGATGAGAAGCGAGATGTATGATCCGTCCGCACTTGGTGATGATGAGCTCGATGAGTATGTCCGTTGGATGACTACTCCTTGCGGTATGCGCACAATTTTTGAAATTTACCGCGAAAGCGAGAATGATGCGGAGCAGAATCAGGAACAATTCAAAAAGAAGCTCCAAATGCCTGTCATGGCTGTAGCCGGTAAACATTTCTTTGGTGATGAGGCTCTCTACCAGATGCGTCAGGTTGCGGAAAATGTCAGGGGAGTCATTCTTGACTGCGGACACAACCTGCCGCTTGAATTGCCAGCAGAGGTTGCAGCCGAGTATCTGAAATTCTTTAACGAGATTAAATAGTTTTGTGATCAGATTTTTACGTTATCACAAAAAAAATAAAGAAGTGGAGAAGTAGTATGAAAAAATTAGTAACAATTTTACTTGCGATAGGATTGGTGTTTTCATTAGCAGCATGTTCTGAAACGCCGTCGACCGCAACAGAAACAGTTGCACCTGCAACAGAATCAGCCACAACGACAGCAGCTTCCAGTGAAACTGCAGTAGCACAGGATGACTCAAGTATTGTCGTCGAATGGGAAGGTGTTGAGCAGCCTCCGTGGTTTGAACAACCTACAGCTGAACAGCTAGAACTTGCAACTCTTGACGATATTTCAGGGCAGAACATGACTCCTACGTATAATGGCATTCAAACCGTATCTGCAGATCAGATCGCCGTAACGGATGAACAGTATACGAAATTAAAAGAGGGCGGCTATAAAGCAGCCATATGCATGCACTCGATGAGCTTTGACTGGCCTACGGAACAGGTGCGCGGCCTGAAACAAGAGTTTGAAAACATGGGTATCGAAGTGGTTTCGGTAGCTGATGCCAATTATAATGACGCTACCCAAATGGAACAGGTCCGTGCAGCGATTGCCGCAGACGTTGATATCATCGTATCTCTTCCCGTTGATCCTGCAACCACATATGTTGCATTTCAGGAAGCTGCGGCCGCAGGCATCACGCTCGTGTTTATGAGCCAGGGCCCCGATAATATGGAAGCAGGCGTTGATTATGCTTCGGTTGTTATTCCTGATGACTTTGGAAACGGAATGGTAGCAGCGGATCTCATGGCTGATGCCATAGGCGGTACCGGCAAGGTTGGCGCTCTGTATTATGCAACGGATTACGCAACAACAAACCTCAGATATTTAGGTTTTGTTACACGGTTGAAGGTTAAATACCCTGATATTCAACTGGTTTATTCGGCTGGCTTTGAGCACCAAGACGACACGCAGGAAATCTCCACCGCTATGTTCACCCAGTTTCCCGATCTGAACGGTGTCTGGGTAGCCTGGAATGTTCCCGCGCAGGGAACAATCGCAGCGGCGCGCCTTGCCGGACTTGAGCCCGGAGATTGCCAGGTGATAACAGAAGACCTGGACTATGACGCAGCTTTAAATATCGCTCAACAGAATTACATTTACGGACTTGGCACACAGTTCCCGTATGATATGGGTATGACAGAAGCAAAGATTGCCGGTCTCAAACTGCTGGGCGAGGATGTGCCGCCTGTTGTATCCTATGCAAATCTCGCAGTAGATCGTTCAAATGTTGTGGATGCATATAAAGCCGTATGGCACGAAGATGCCGGTGAAGACATTGAATCAGCTGTTGTGAAATAATCTATTGATTCAACGCAAATGTACGTAAATAAGTATGATAATTTCGTGTTCGCAGCTTATTGCGGCGAACACGAAAAATATTCGGAATAGGTGATGTGATGGATAAAGAAAATATTCTTGAAATGAAGGATATTGGAAAATCATTTAATGGTGTCCCGGTTTTGGAAGGTGTAAATTTTTCTGTAAAAAAGGGCGAGGTTCATGCTTTGTGCGGAGGAAATGGAGCAGGAAAATCCACACTGATGAAAATCTTGACGGGCATATATACAAAAGATGTCGGAGAAATTTTTATCGAAGGCAAGAAAGTTGATATATGTACGCCAAATGATTCGGAATCAAACGGAATATCGATGATTTTTCAGGAATTCAGCTTGATTCCTACGCTTACTGTTCTTGAAAATCTGTTTTTAAACAGGGAACACACAAAGGGAATATTTATTGATAAAGCTGAATGTCTCAGAAAAGCTAAAGAAGTTTTCCAAAAACTGAATATAGATATCGATTTAAATGTTCCTGTGAACAGGCTTGGGGTTGGATATCGCCAGATGGTTGAAATTGCAAAAGCTATTTTAATGAAAAACACAAAAATATTGATAATGGACGAGCCCACAGCGTCCCTTACGGAAACAGAAACCAGCGTGCTTTTTAAAATTGTGAAGGACTTAAAAGAAAGTGGAATTTCTATTATATATATTTCGCACAGGCTCTCGGAAATCTTGAAGATCTGTGATAAGGTAACGGTTTTAAAAGACGGGGGCATTGTTCTTGCGGAGGCAAGCAGTAATCTTACCATCAGCAAGGTTGTTCATTATATGGTCGGTAATAATGTAGAAAACTTCAGGTATATAAAAAACGATAAAAAAATAGGCGAAAAACCGGTTTTGCAAGTCGAGCATTTAACTTACAAACAAGCTGTTAAAGATGTATCTTTTAAAATCTATCCCGGAGAAGTACTGGGGCTTGCGGGTCTGATGGGGAGCGGAAGGACCGAGATTGCACGTTGTCTTTTCGGTATAGAAAAAAAGGATTCAGGCAGCATTTTGATTGGCGGAAAACAAATCAGCAACATCAAAAATGCCATTAAAAACGGTTTGGTTCTCGTACCAGAGGACAGAAGAGCACAAGGACTAGTCTTGAATCATAGTATTAAAGAAAACATGATTCTTCCTACATTAACCAACATCGAGAAAAGAGCATTGATTGACAAAACAAAGTGCAATTTGCTTGTAAACAAGTATGTTTCAAAATTAAACATTGTTACGGATAGTCCAAATAAGGCTGTCAAATCGTTGTCGGGCGGAAACCAGCAAAAAATAGTGTTTGCTAAATGGCTTGCTCTCAACCCAAAAGTTTTTGTACTGGATGAGCCTACGATAGGCGTCGATATTGCCGCTAAGGCAGAAATTGTTGAAACCATAAGAAAAATGGCTAATGAAGGAGCGGCCGTACTGGTTATTTCTTCGGAATTTGAAGAGTTACTGGCAATAAGCGATAGGCTGCTTATCATGCGAAATGGAAAAATAATTACAGAGATCCAAAGAGAAGAAATCATGAATGAGGAGGAACTGCACAATGCTGTCCACAGGGAATAAACAAAGCGGTGGCGCCCTATTGCAGAGCAAAAAAAAGTTTGATTGGCGCGATTACGTAGTATACATTGGTTTTATTGTAATATTTGTGTTTTTTTCTATTTTGATAGGGGACAAGGGCTTCTTAAAATCAGCCAACCTGCTTAACATTGTTCAAAACACAACCATGGTAATCGTAATGAGTGTCGCTATGACTTTCGTTCTAGCAAGCGGAGAAATTGATTTGTCAATCGGTTCCGCGACAGCCTTTTCAGCATTGTTATGCGCAATGGCGCTGGACAGCGGGGCAAACACCTTTACAGCAATTATTGTTGGCTTGGCCGCAGGGCTATTAGTAGGTACCATTAACGGCTTATGCGTGGCTTATGCAAGAATCCCGTCATTTTTAGTCACACTAGGAACGATGCTGGCGATAAGAGGCTCGGCTATGTGGCTGACAAATACCAGCCCCGTTCCTATTGATGATCCTGCTTTCTTACAGATATTCGGGATAGGTTATATAGGCGGCGTGTTGCCGACATTGGTCATTTGGTCGGCTGGAGCGGCCTTCATAGGATATATAGCGCTCAATAAAATGAAATATGGGAAAAAGGTGCTGGCAACTGGCGGAAACAGAATGTCCGCGGCATATACCGGGATTAACACCAAAAAAATCGTGTTTAGCGTATTTGTGTTCTCAGGCGTATGCGCAGCTCTTGCAGGCATGCTGTATACGGGTATTATGCACGCCGGGCGTTATAGCTTTGGCGACGGCGATGAAATGGATGTACTTGCAGCGGTTATTATCGGGGGCACTGCCCTCTCGGGCGGCAAAGGATCTGTAATAGGTACTGTTGTCGGCGCAGTTTTGGTCAGCATGATCAGCAACGGCCTTGTTTTGATGGGTCTTGAAATAGCACAGCAAAATATATTAAGTGGTGTTATCATCATTCTGGCAGTAGCGCTGTCAAGAAAAAATGACTAACAGCCGTAAACTCTAAAAACTAAAAATAATTATATATGGAGGAATTGTTATGGCATTAATAATGGGATTAAACAGTGGATCGTCATTTGACGGTATCGATGTGATACTGGCAGAGACGGAAATTGCAAAAGATGGTTTTCCAAAACCGACAAAGTTCTTAAAAGGAGCTTCCTATGCCTGGCCAAAAGAGGTTGAAGATCTGATACTGCCTTCTTTTGACAACAAAGTCGATCTTTACCGAATGACAAGAATAACCTATATTGCCGGTGCGGTTATGTCTGAGTGTGTGAGAAAGTTTCTGCGTGAGAACAGTTTGGATCACCGTGATATTGAAGTGCTCGGTCTTGACGGGCAGACAATATACCAGGAGCAGCCAGACCATGTAGGAATAAAAGCCATGACCAAAGAGCAAAAAGACAACTGGGTATCAAGATGGCTGAACGGACCTTATCCATGCGGCTTCCAGATTGGAGATACGTCCGTTATAGCCGGGCTGACCAACATTACTACTGTCACGAACTTCCGCCAGGCTGACCATGTATGGGGCGGTAATGCTGCGCCGCTTATGCAGTATTTTGATTTTGTGCTGTTCCGCGATAGAGAAGAGCCAACACTGACATTAAATATCGGCGGTATTGCGAATGTGCATCTTGCACATAAAGACAGACGCAAGATGGTCGCTTTTGATACCGGTCCCGGAAACCTGCTTTTAGACCATGCGGCTCGTAAACTGTATAATATGTCCTGCGATTATGACGGCAAAATAGCAGCTAAAGGAAAAGTAGACGAAACGATGCTTGCAGAATGCATGCAACATGACTTTTTCAAGCGCCCCATGCCCCGTTCAGGTTGGAAGTATGATTTTTCCGACGTGTATGCTCATAATATGATCGAGAAATACAATCATCTGTCCGGTGAAGACATTCTTGCAACGTTCTGTGCATTTACTGCTGAAGCTATTTTAAAGAGCATGAATGACAATATACCAGCAGATCTTTTAAGACAGGCCAGAGTAATGTATGCAAGCGGCGGCGGCGTTAAAAACCCCATAATCATGAAATTCATTCAGGAAAGGCTGCCGTCTTATATCAGGCTCACTTCATCTGATGAGATTGGTATTCCTCCAGAATATAAGGAAGCATGCAAATTTGCAACATTGGCATACTCTACGATCAATATGATTGCAAACAATATTCCGGCTGCGTGCCATGCATCACAGTATACAATTCAGGGTAAGGTTTCTTTCGCTCCCTGGAAAGCAAAATGCGTAGGTCCTCTCGACTGATGCGAATAGAATAAATAAGTGAGGATCAATACATAATACCGCAAAAAGACCACTAATTTCGAAATATCTACGGTAATTTAAAGTGTCAATTACTCACCCCTTGAATTATCGATATGGAATGGCGTGGTTTATTATCACAAGTAATTACTCTAAAAAGCTGAAAAGTCAAGTTGCAAAAGGATATGCACAATGCACACCCCCCGTTCATAAATCGTTTTGCATTTGGACAGGGGGGTGTGCATTTTATCATTTGTTGATATCTTTTCGAATAAACCGCATTATAATGCAGTTTTTGCTATGCACGAATAAATCAAAATAGACAATTTTATTTTATGCTTTTAAATTATCTTGATAAATGCTATTTAGGACGGATTTTTTGATTAAGTTACCAACTTAAAAGTAGACATAATATGAGATTTATTAAGGCAGTACTGATGCTGGTTTTGTCCCTTAATACAGTCAGCATGGGGGCGTTCGAGTCTATCCCGAAATATGTGTAAACCTCTAAGAGTGTTGTAAAATAGAAGCACTACTTGGAGGTTGGGAGCATGTTAAAATAATAGACAATCTGCTAAGATGGAAAGAGCGGGAAAAAGCTCGGAAATCGGAGGCGGAAAATGGGAAAAATGAGGAAGCAGTATGATGAGGACTTCAAG
>JAVBVZ010000029.1:0-47180 GCA_036679405.1 Christensenellaceae bacterium | reverse complement strand
GAGAATCCAAAAGAAATTGGGCTATATGTCCCCAAATGAATATCTCAGATCATTGAAAACAAAAAGGTTGGCGGCTGTAGCTTAGCAAATTGTCTACAAAACAGTTGACGTCCCTCTGCTAATTTTTTCTCCTATGTGAGGTGTCTTTTAATGTCAAGTTTTCAATGCCCCTTTTGTCAGGCTTTCACTGCAAAAGCTCATGCAACTTTTTCAAATCATTATATTAATTTTAGTGAGGCCTCTCGTTCTTCTTCTCAAATGTCATCTCCGATCATCCTGTTAACTTTTGCCAAATGCCAACATTGCGGTAAAACCAGCATCTATTTAGATGGTTTTTCTAAAGATTTAGAAGAATTATCAATTTCTGTATATCCGCGCTCTACTGCAAAATCATTCCCTGAATATGTACCAAATGCAGTACGTCAAGACTATGAAGAAGCCTGCTCTATTGTATTTTTAAGCCCAAAAGCCTCTGCCACCTTGTCTCGTCGTTGTTTGCAAGGTATAATTCGTGATTTTTGGAAAATTTCCAAAAATACGCTTTACGACGAAATCAATGAATTGCAGGGTAAAATTCCTCCTGATCAATGGAAAGTAATAGATGGCGTGCGTCGCATTGGAAACATTGGCGCACACATGCAACAAGACATTGATTTAATTATAGACATAGATCCAAACGAAGCTCAAAAGCTAATCCTTCTCATTGAACACCTCATCCGAGACTGGTATATTGTCCGTCACGAACAAAGACAACTCTATCAAGATATAATAAACATAGATGCTGAAAAGCAAAATCAACGTATTGATAAGTAGTCACTCGTTTCTATTCTTTTCACGTTCATCATTTTCTGCAAGAAGAATCCCCTTAAAATCCCAATACTGTTTTACCAAACGACACGGATCACGTTCATCTCCTTTTCCCCGCACAGTTATTGTTTCTATTACTCGTATTACCTTTGCTTTCTCCATCTTATCCACCTTTCCTTAAATCAAGAAATTTTACTATTTTTGACTATTGCATTCAGTTCATTTCCAGCCTATTATAGTGGCAGGGCCTGTTGCAGTTTTTCAGAAGGGAGATTGGCTGTTCTAATTGTACCCCGGAGCCTGCACAGGTTCTTTTTTTATTCCCCCGCTTCTTCTTCCTGCATTTGCAGTGTCCGCAGCACCTTTCGCATATAGGCAATGGGGTCGCGCGCGTTGCGCCGCCCCGTTTCTTCCAGCGCTTCAAACATATTGAGCGCCCCGTGGCTTTCAAACAGCATGGCCAGGTTTTCTTTCTGGATACGGTTGGGCGCATAAAACGTGTCCGTGAAGTCTTTTAAAAAATCTAAAAAAGCGCATCCCCCATCATCACCTTTTTTATTTTCTTTGCTTTCCTTTGGGGCGTTTTTTTCAGTTTTATCCGCGTTTTTCCGTGATTCACCCGGGTTTTTTGCGGATAAACGCCCCGGACCGCGCAGCTCAATAAAGCTTTCCGTCTCGCCCGCATCCAAAAGCCAGTATTTTGCAAGCACCCCAATCTGCCGCCTGCCGCCCTTTTTGGCGCTTTGATAGCGGCTTTGTATGCTGCGCGCACTGAGCACATTGTCCGGCCGGAAAAGTGTGTCTTCAAACAGTGACCGTTCCAGCAGGAATCTGCGTATCTGCGCTATTTTTGTTACGCTCATCCCAAGGTCTAAGGACATAGTGTAGTCAAAATCCTCGTCAACCTTTAAAAAATAGCCTTTATCCCCGTATATTTTGCAAATATAGTAAAGGTATACCGCCACGCCGTCCGCGCCGAACCGTGCGCGCAGTATTTTTATTTTGCTGTCTTCAAAAAACCCCACGTCCATCGGAAAATAAGAAATGCCCTCTTTGATTGGACGCGCCATCTTTATCCCACCGCCTTTCCCTGGTGCCCCTTTTTTCCTGAAAAGGCGGCGTCTCCTCCTCTTCCCGTTCGTCTTCTTCGCTGCCGTAGTCGTCCGTATCTCCGCCGTAACCACGGCACATTGCGCATGTGCACTCCTGCACGCTCACCACTTCCTTTGCAAATATGCCTGTTTTCCGCTATATGCGCTGCAAACATATGTTTTGGGCCCGGCCGCCTTACTGGCGGCTTTTCTTTTTGTGTTTCTTCTCCCGCCCTTTTTTCTCTTTTGTCCGCCCGCGCTCTTTTTGCGCCTCCCGGCAGTCGCAGGTTTCGCCCGGGTCTAAGTGGCTTTGGCAGTATTCGCAGGTTTTGTACTGCATTGCTCCGCCTCCTCTTCCATCAGGTTTCCGACTTCCATCATGGCAAAAATATTCCCGTCCCGCATATCAAGCTCAAGCCCCGCGCGGCAGAGCGCCGCGGCCTTCTGAACGGTCAGCTCGGCGGGGCCGTAGATTTCCCAAACTATTTTCATACGTTTTCTCCTTCTTTCAGTCCATGGTCTCCCTCGCGCTTTGGACAAAATCCTTTAAAATATCCTCCACGCTTTCGGCCCATCCGTCCGTCCCGCAGTAAAGCGCGCCTATATCCGAAACGCTTTCCCGTCCCCGGCTTATGTAGCGCCGGTCAAAAAGGGAAAACATGTACAAAACGCAGATCTCCCGCGTGTCAAAATCCCGGTAGCCCTCCGCGCCTTTTATTCCGCCCAGGTTGTTTTGCTCCCGGGCCAAACGGCTTTCTCCCCAGCCGGATTCGTGCGCCGCGACCGCCGCCACAAACAGCCCGTTCACTTGGTACAGCTTCTCGCCCGCTTCCAGCGTGCGGCCCAGGCCTTCCAGCTTTGTTCCTTCCAAAAGCACTTCATAGCCTCCGGCCGAAAGGCGGCAGGGCTGCGCCGGGTCGCAAGTAAGGCGGGTGCATCCGCGCGCGTAGGACGTTCCCGGGGCCAGGGCGGCAAGCGCCACAACGAGCAGCGTGATCCCAAAACCGCGCAGCCACCACACCGGGCTTAAGGGGCGCATTTTAACCCTTTTCATACGCCGCCTTCCTTTTCTTCCGGCCCGGCGTAAAGGTCGTCTATCCTGCAATGCAGCACCCGCGCCAGCGCGGGCAGCTTTTCAGCACGAGGCATGGCCTGCCCCCGTTCCCATTTGCTGATTGCCGTTTGGTCCGTGCCCATTTTTTGCGCAAGCGCGCTTTGCGTTAGGCGCAGCTTTTTCCTGTGGTTCCGTATTGTATTCATGGCTCTCCTTTTTAGTAGTATTGCTACTTTATTTTACATAATAGTAGTATTTATATTAAATGTCAAGTAGCTTTTCTACTATTATATAAAAATATGTTGCAAAATATGAATAAAACTACTATTATAATAAAAAAGGAGCCGCTATGAACCGGTTTAAAGAATTAAGAAAAAAATTTGGATATTCCCAAAAACAGGTCGCCGAACTTCTCTTTGTAAACCAGACGGCGGTGAGCCAGTGGGAGCGGGGCGCAACCCGGCCCGGCCCGGAACTGCTGCTCAAACTTTCCGAGCTGTACCATACAACTACGGATTACCTTTTGGGCCGCGACACATCGCCGGAAGGGGAAGTCTTCGCCCTCTCTTCCGAAACGGATTACAGCGATCTTCCGCCCGAAGCCATAGAAGAAATCGAGCAGTTCAAAGAATTCGTGCGCGCAAAATACGCAAAAAAATCAAAATAGCAGTACCAATATCCGTACAGCAAAACAGGTTATAATAGACAAAAAAAGGGGTTGTCAATGTTACGCGAATTGATTGAGCAGGAAGCGTACAACAGTGGGGTGACGCTTGTTGACTTTGCATTCAAATCAAATATAAAGGCCGCATATTACCGAACGGAAGGCTGCCTGGCGGTGGCTGCGGTGAGTTCCGCCATTGAAGACCCGCACGAATGGAACGTCCATGCCCTGCATGAAATAAAGCACCATGAAAGCTGCGTGTACGATCTGCCCCAGATGCCCCCGGCCGTCCAGCATAAATACGAACTCCTGGCCGACCGGCTGATGCTCAAAAGCTGTATGCCGCCGGATAAACTGATCGCGGCATATGAAACAGGCTGCCGGTCTTTTTTTGACTTTGCGGAATATTTGGAGATCACCGAGGTGTTTTTTAAAACAGGCCTCTGCCTCTATGCGCAGATATGCGGCCCGTCCGTAACATACAAGGGGTTCTGCCTGCGCTTTGACCCTTTTGGCATTGAAAAACGGTAAATACTTTTGGCAGGCTTTTGCCTGTTTTTTTAATCCCGGCTCCAAAGAAAGGAATAATTTCAATGTGCGGAAGGTACGCCATAAATTTTGAAGACGGCGGTGCAGACTTTAAAGAGATCATAGCTGAAATCAACCAAAAATATGCCCGTACAAAAACGCTTGCACAAATGAAAACGGGAGAGATCTTCCCTTCAGATACCGTCCCCGTACTGGCCGGCCGGGACGCGCAGCCTTTTTTGATGCGCTGGGGGTTTCCCCGCTGGGACGAAAAAGGCCTTATTATAAACGCGCGCAGCGAGACCGCAATGGAAAAAAAGCTTTTCCGCCCCTCCCTGCTGTCCCGGCGCTGCGCCGTTGCCGCCACCGGGTTTTACGAATGGGCCCACGGCGCCCCCAAAAAAGAGCCTACGCTTTTTGATTACGCAGACTCTTTTGCTCCCGGCCCGGCGGACGCTCCCCTTCCCAAAGGAAAATACCTTCTTTGCAGCCCCCAAAGCTCCGTTTTGTATATGGCGGGCTTTTTTGGCGCAGAACTTTCCGCTCCAAAAAGCGAAGCGCCGCCCGCTTTTGTCATTTTGACCACCGGCGCCAATCAATGGGTCTCCCCGCTGCACAGCCGCATGCCGCTCCTGCTGGAGGGCGGGGAAGTTTCATCCTGGCTTTCTTCCGGTGCGGCGGCGGCAGATATCCTCTCCCGCCCGTGCAAAGCGCGGCTTTCCATGCGGCCGGGGTAAAAAAATTTTTATATCCCGCAACAAAAAAGAGGCGGCACGCCGCCCCTTTTTTGTTTTTTTATTCGCCCGCGGGTTCTATGGTCCACGCCTCAATAACAGGCTCCCACCACATATTGCCGCTTTCATCTTCATATTCGTAATATTCCCGCGTTGTGCCCCATAAAATGACCTCTTCTCCGGTCATGGGCAGCACTTCGCCTTCACTCATCCAGTAACGCACGGTCACATAATTCATTTGGCCGTCTTCTCCCGGCGGCAGCTCCAAATATACCCAGGCGGGGTTGCTTTCATTTCCATAGTCCGCCTCGTCCACATCATAAACCGTTCCCGTCATCTGGACAAAAAGCTCAATGTCGTTTTCACAGGCGGAAAACACGTCCTGGAAGGGGTACTCGGCGCATTGCGCCTTAAATGCTTCTACGCGCGCAGACCGCGCTTCCGCGCTTTCCTGCATCAGGCCGTTTACAAACGCCCCGCTGTATATTAATGTTCCGTAACGGTTATACAAAGTCCCCTGCCCGTTGAATTCCGAATCCGCATAGCTGCCCTCATATTCCGTATTTCCGTCCCAGGCCTGCCAGCCCGTGCCGTTGACCTGGTCGCCTGCATAGGTGCCGCCCCGGGAGTAACCGTCGTCCCAGGTCCGCACGCCTTCCCCGCTGAAATGTCCGTCCACCCACATGCCTACGTATATCCAGGAAAGGTCGTCCTCATTGATCACCGTAAAGGTTCCCTGCCCGTTCGGCAGGCCGCCCGTCATTTCTCCGGAATAGGTTCCGTCAGCCTCTCCAAACGCAAAAGACAGCGTTAGCGGCAGTTCTTCCGCCACCTCCGTTTCTTCAGCCGGAGGGGATTCAACCGGAACTTCCTGCGTAGGCTGGGCCGTTTCTTCGGGGATGGGGGCGGAAGCGGACGTGCCGTTTAAAAACTGCTCAACATCAAACGTGTCGGCCGCCCGCAGGTATATGCCCGCGTTCTGCAAGTTGAGCTTGTCTTTCACCACCACAAAACTGTATATCTGGCCGCCCAGGGCAAGCCGCCCTTCTCCGCTCAGCTTATTGTATTCATATTTTCCGCTTTGCGTATCCTGTGCCGTATAGCTGTAAACATTGTCGCCGCCGGCAAATTCCAAAACGGCTCCGTTGGTCGTGTCATACCATACGCCGGTGACTGGCGTACCCACGGCAAAAATAAAGATCAGCACCACCGCCGCGGCGGCCGCCGCAATAATGCCGATCATGAGCCCCTTTTTGGATTTGCTCTGCATGCCGCCGTCCGGAGCGGCCGCGGGCGTGGCATAGGACGGCGCGGAAAAAGCTGCCGCAGGGGTAGGCTTTTCCTCCGCGCTCCTCAAAGGTGCGCCGCAATTCACGCAAAAAGCGCTGTTTTCCGGGTTCTGCTTTCCACACTTGGGGCAAAGCCCTTCCGGCTTTTGCTCCCCGGGGCTCAAAGGACTTCCGCAACTTACGCAAAAAGCGCTGCCTTCCTCGTTTTGCTGCCCGCACTTGGGGCAGGCCCCTTCCGGCTTTTGCTCTGCAGGGCTCAGGGGGTTTCCGCAATTCGCGCAAAAAGCGCTGCCTTCCTCGCTCCATTGACCGCATTTTGGGCAATAAGTCATAATATGCTCCTTTCGTTTTCCTTACATACAATCGGCTTTAAAAAATTTCTTTATGCTTTTGGCAGATTCATTCATTTTAACGCATACGCAGATGTTTTTTTCAGGTTTAAAAAAAGATGATGGTTTCACTTTTATTATACAGTGAATCAATTTTCCATGCAATAACTTCATGTAGCCCTATTATTTGCTCTTTATTCCTTTTTTTTCCTTAAAGGGGCGGCGGCGGGCGGCCCACTGACGCCCGCGCATCCCTGCGCGGCAAAACAGCGCCTTCATTTTGTTGATTAATGGGCCGTTTTAGTGTATGATTAAACAAAATTGGAACCGTTTTAAAGATTGTTTTATTGCCCGCTTTTTCCCTTCCGCCTTTTGGCAGGCGGCTCAGCAAGCCCCCCAAAGCAGCCGGGAAACGCAGAGCTCTTAAGCATTCCTCAAGAGCCGGGGCGCGGCTTTTAAAAGCACGATACATATTTTATTGAAAAGAGGTGTTTGTTTTGAACGACAACGAAAAAAGATTGCATCTTCTGGCCACGGATTTCAGCGACAACATTGTAGCCGGCCTTTTAAAAATACAGCAGTTTGAAGATGAAAAAGCTTCTTCAAAAGGTATCTTCAATAAAGCCAATGTGAAAGATGCCCAAAAAATGTGCGCCGACTTAAACGATTCGGCGCTGAAGATCCAAAGCGAACTGCTTGCCCTTCCCCAGGGCATTGGTTCTTATAAATTGCTGTACTTTTCATTTTCCGACTCCTTAAAATTGCTGCTTGAGATCCTTTCTGAAAAAATATATATGTTCGATAACCTGGACAGCCAGACGGACGGGAAATTCTTCTCTTTCAAGGATTACCGCAAGGCGGTCCGGTCCATCAATAAACTGTTTAAAAAGCTGTCGAAAAAACTTTTTATCTTTGAAAACGATTTTCATGAGGTTTTTGACTTTTTGTCATAAGCACAAACGCCTGATTGTTTTAAGAAATAAGAAAAACCCGCAAAATATGTTTGCGGGTTTTTTTTGTGAAGCCGGTGCCCAGGATAACACACTTTTGGAACACTTAACTAGCCCATCTTGTTCCAGCAAAATAATGATCAAAAGATCTGGTTTTACTGCTAATAAAATATTTTGCATATCGTCGCTCTTCTTGTTTTGCTAAAGGAGTACCATAATCCCCAAACCACCATGTTCCAGTGATGCATTCAATATAATATTTATCATCTGCTGCTAATAACCCGCTCTCATCGTTTCGAGCTACTAGCTCTTCATTTGTGGCCAAACATAGCTCTTCAAAAAGATTATGTACATCTGGATTCAAATCGTTAGGGGGTGTGAAAGCGTATATCCCTACTCCCAATATATTCGCAATGTCTTCCAAACCATTTTTTTGTGCTCTTCTAATGTCTTTTGTTTCTTGTTCGTAGGCTTCGATTGTCCGCACAGAAACACCTGAATTAATACTTAATTCAGCACGTGATAGTCCTCTTTTTCTTCTGATTTTTTCAAGCATAGTCATTGTTTTCTCCTGAAATACTACCTTAATAGTACCTATGGTACTATTAAGGTAGTATTTTGTCAAATATTTTTAAAAATAAAAATTTAAAATTTGGCACACTTTACAATATTTTAAGAATATTTGCAAAAAATAAAAGCCCCTAACCGTAACGGTTATGGGCTTCATGCTTTGGAGCTGATGCCGAGACTCGAACTCGGGACCTCATCCTTACCAATGATAGGCCCGACTATTTCGGGGCATTATATAGCGTTTCATAGCGTTTGGAAAATGCGATTATAATGCGTTTTTCCGGCAAGTGTGCCAGTAGGGTGAGGTCATAAAAATCACACTTTAGAGTGTGCCTGGCACACTTTTGGCACACTTCTTACCTTATAACTGAAATTTACAAAAAAAATAAAAAGCCCTTATTAAAGGCTTGCCTATTTAGTACATGTGATTTTTAACCTGTATATTTTCCAATCAATAATTAATCTTCATACAGATTTATAGATAATTTTCCTGAATATTCAAAATATCTGGCATGCTTTTTTTAAATGGAGGAAGATCTATTGGTAGCCCAACTCTCATAAAAAACCTTGCAAATGCTTGTGACAAATGTTCTTTATAAGGAGAATTTAAACAAATCCGCTGACCTGAATTCATAGCATGACTAGAAAGATATTCTATAGGGATACTGAAAACACTATGCAAAACAACTACAATCAAGGAATCATCATTTTCATCACTATCAATTTTATTTAATAGATGATACCCTGGCAGATACCCCCTCCTTAAAGCTTCCTTATAATTAGATGACTTAAATACAGGATTTTCCTCTATAATTTCAGCCAATGTATAATATGGACATAATAAAACAGAAGGGATTTTTTTTTGAGCTAAGTCACACGATTGACTAACTATCACTGAATTATTGCATTCAACATCAAATTTATTTTCTTCATTTTCAAAATCATCCAAACTCTGAATCGAAGATGGAAATACTATTTTAGGACAATCTCTAATCAATTCGCCCTGTACTAAAACAGGGTCTTTCTCTTCATAATACCAATCAGCATTAAGCATTAAAAACCCTCTATCTCATTTTCACTCACAAAAAGAACACCTTTTTTTATTTTCCCTATGTTTAATCCCTTCAGAACTTTTTTTACAGGTAAAGACACTATTTCATATTCATTCGATACAAGTTCGTCAAATATTGATTCATCAATTCCATCATATTGGCAAAACAAATTATTATTTCCATCCATTTTTGTCAATGGAATATTTGATTTAGTATTTGTTAAAAAAATAGATTTATTACTATCTTCAAACAAAGTCACCGCACCAAAAGAAAATACGGTAGGAACATTGATCATATTGTCCAGATTAAATATTGGTGTGTTGGTAGTCTGGAATGATTCACCAAATGTCGGCGCAATTGCTAAAGCATTCATAATTTTACCTCCCCTGTTTCAAGTATTACAGGCATTTTTTCGACCACTATTTCGTTAGTTTTTGAAAAGATAAACTTAAAATCTTTTTGAGAAGATTTATATCCGTTCCTTGTATTAAACCCATTTTTGTTATTAATGTCCAAAATAAGGGTTAAATAATTTCCAACTTCTTTTGCGCCAGCCAATGATGTAATCCCCGGAGTCGTTATTGAAGCAACATTATAACTTCTTTCGTTTAAAAAAGTAAAGTTTATAAAATACTCATCAAGTTCAAACGCTAATCGCAAATTAATTTCGTAAGGTTTCTTCGCTATTCTTGATTTCAAAAATTTTTCTCGAATCAAATCAATACTAGATGGATATTCATCATATATAATTTGAGTTGTTAACCCATAAAACAATATATCGTTTTTGATTTTTTCTTTTATTATTTCATTTATTCTTTCTGTTGTTTCTTTAAAATATTTATAACATTTGTCCCAATCCCTGTTAAAATTATCATCATATCTTGTATTAATCAATGAATTAATCAACGAAATATTAAGCTCCGTATGGCCATTTTTGCTAAATGATTGACAACGTGGAATTTCTGGAGGCGCATTGTCAGGAATGGCCAAAACAGTAAACAGATTGAAATAATCTTTTAAAGACTCCTCAATATCATAAATTTCTCTCCGAAGGCCAGTCAATTGTGGATAAAACAAACTAAATGCTGTGTTTTTTACAATCATATTATTATCTCTCATATTACATATAATAATTACATATTTATATATAATTATAGACAAGTTGTTTAATTATGCAACTATTTATTTTGTTACACATGTTTTTAAACTATGTGTTTTTATTATAATAAACAACATTTCTTACTTTATATCGAAATAAATACGTTTTTCTTTATAATAATAAAATCCCCTCCCAGCGCTTGTAACCAGGAGGGGTTCTTTCATAAAAACCATCTATTTAATTTTTTCGTTCAGCTCGTCCAACCTCTTATGCGCTGATTTTGCACATTCTGAAACCTTGCCGAGTTCAACCGCAAGATCAATGTATCGTCTCTCCGAAGCATCCTGCTTTCCCTTGATGTCTTCAATGCCGGATTTTATATTTTTAAGCTCCGTCATGATCACGCCGGTGCTGTTTCCGTCATCCCGGGTGTCTTTTTTAGAAGCACGGAAAAAAGCGATATACGTAAAAATCAGCGAACCAATAACGCCCACAACTGATATTGTGCTTACTACATTCGCATCCACCTGCCTTGTACCCCACTCTCCTGCTTATTCGCTTTTACTTGATTGCTTGATCAACTGATTTGTGTATACAGTCGCACCGGCTACAAGCGCCCCCTGGCATATTGCCGTAAAAACGGCGGCCGCAACTTCCTGCCCGGTGCCCAGACTCTCTGTCGCCAGCACGTACAGCACGGCGATCGCGATACCAAGCGCCAAGAGAATGATCGGAATAAACTTATCTTTAACCTCTTCGAGGTTTTTAAGTACCATCCCGATCACATAAAGCACTGGTATTAAAACCAGCAATTCCGGTTCAATGTAGCTTACAAAATCCATGTTTTTTCTCCTCTCTATTTACTGATATATTGGAGCCATACATAGCCTTCCTGGCCTGAATCGTTGCCCAGTCTCACACGGGCCCATTTTTCTTTTTTTACATACCTTTTCAGATATACCTTATCGCCTCTGGAAAGGGCCTTTAAGATCCGTCCGTTCGGGGATTCGCGGAAGTTTAACTTATCAACCGCAACTTTCCAGATAAGAGGATCTTCGGTCTGCTCAACCGTGGGTTCGTTTACGTCATTTCCGCCATTCATAATATAGGCAATGATATCTTCCGTCGGGAAATATGTTCCGGGGCAATTTGTATGAGCGTCACCGGCAATCTCTCTGTGCGTTACAATTTGTAAGACACTACTAAACTTGTAGTATGTCACAATGTCCGAAACGAGCTTTTTTAACGCCGCTTTCTGCACATCGCCCATCTGCTCTTTTAAAAAGTTACCCTGGCAGACGATACCTACGCTCCGGGCATTTACACCATAAGTCGGCAACCCGACTTTGTTCATCGTGTGACCACCCTCGTATTCAAGGCCGCGACCCTTATAAACAGTTCCATCTTTCGCAACATAAAAATTGTAGTCGATTCCTTTGTCGCCTTTGCTAAGATGTAATGCGTGAGTTTCCTGCACCGTAAGATTTCCTTCGATATGATGCAGTACGATTAGGTCAGTTTTTGTTCTTTTGGTAAGAGGCCGGGCAAATTCGAGTCCAGCATCTATTATGTAGCTAAATGTGTTACTCATGATTTTTTTCATCCTCTCTTTTATCTTTATTTTTTCCAGGCTCATCAAGCGCCGTGGATTTACCAAAATAAAAACCGATCACCAACGTGACCGGTCCGGTAAACGCGCTCAGCACCGCAATCAGCAATTCCGTATTTTCAACATCAAAAAAATACAACAATATTATGATCAGCGGCAGCGTAACCGCAAACGCGATCACCAGTACCATGGTGATAAACTTACGCATTTCAAGCTTCTGCAGCATTGTATCCCTCCTTTCAACGCCTGGCGCTTACAGACTGTCAATCTCGTCCTGTGTTAAAACCCCCTTGCTTACAAGCAGGGCCGTCAGTGCGTCATACTTTTGGGCTTTTTCCTCTGCTGTTTCTTCAGGTGCCGGCAACTCGATCTCTACAAAATCCATTGTGTCAAGATCAAGCGCAAACCTTCCGTTATGCTCCATGCACCAGGCATGCTGCTCGTCGGTTATTTCGATATTTGGCGTCGGGATGGCATCATGGATCGACGGCAGAAAAAAACCAACGGGCATGCCGTCGGTCTCGTTGTACGCATAAATATAGTTTTCTGGCATTTTAAAATCCTCCTTAATATCCTATTGCAATATATGTTATGCCGTAAGTGCTGCTTGCATATGCATTAAACCCGCCACGGTCAATTACGGTTGTAGTAATGGCAGGGCCTACGTTGGTACCATTCGCAACCGCTACGACTGCCAAGCAGGCGTTGGGGAAGGCCGTCCCAAATGCATTGCCATTACCGGTACTTGTTGCCGCACCGGAACCTCGCTTGAGCATAAAATTGTAACTGGCTGCCGTGTCAATATTAAATGTTGTGTTGTCCCACGCTGCAAGGGCGGTTTTTGCCTCATTCAGCACCTTGCCCTGATATGCCGACAGTGGTTTGTTCGTAGCCGTGCTCGCGAGAGTGTTTTGTATATCCGATATTGCAACCTTAGCATCATTCAGTGCCTTGCCCTGAGCGGCACTTAGTGGTTTATCGGTATCTGTGCTGGTCAGCGTGTTGATGATATCAGCTATTGCGATCTTGAGATCGTTCAGCGCCTTGCCCTGAGCGGCACTTAGTGGTTTATCGGTATCTGTGCTGGTCAGCGTGTTGATGATGTCCTCGGCAATCAGAGCGGACGACGCAGTCGCTATCAAATCACGCTCATCCGTAATTGCGATCGATGTGCTACCGCCGGTGATTGCAATCTGCGCCAGTGACATCTCATATAAAGTATCGTTCTGCGTAAGCGCCGGCGCGGAAGGTGCCGACGTGACCGCCGTCCCCTTTATGACATCTAGGGCGACCGTGCGCACCTCTGTATTGCGATTTAGACGCAGCACCACCCGGTCAATACGATTGTATCCGGATGTCTCGCTGTCCAGCGTCAGAAGCTGCTCGTCGTCTGAGTAGTAATACCACCCGGCAGGCGATCCGAGCCATGCGCCGCCAGCGGCAACAGATATCTGCAGCCCGGTTACATTGGCAACCAATAGCCCACCGGCCGGATGATTGATCACTCCCGGTCCGCCGGTGAGCAGGGACAGCATTGCAGCAATATCCGAGTCCAGGTATTGCCGATCGTTATCAACATGGTTAAATTGTCCGTAATAAATCATCTATAAACCCTCCTTATTGAGTTAATATATTGTTGATCTGCGCAAATTTATACCTGATCACGTCATATGCATTTGTCGGAGTTTTGCCCAGCGTAATTTCGCGCCGGAAGGCCTTACCCGCTGCGTAAGTATCCGCAATCACAGCGATCTGCACATTATACCAAGCGCCGTCAAACTCGTTATAGACGGACACGTAATCCCCCAGGCTATACTGTCCGCTGTACGCATCGGCAACCTCTGCCGTGATCGATTGCAGTTTTGAGAGATCCGCGAGCTTACTGTTTCCACGGTCATACAGTCCATCGGTATTATCCACATCCCGAGCATCCACAAATACCTCGTTGCGGTCCCAGCCCGTAAGCGTACTGCCAAGAGTTATGACCTCTCTATCCGTACCCTCGCCCTGGCCGCCAACATACAGCATGTTTTTGTAGCTGCTTGCATCGATCTCATGATTGAGCGACACCAGGGATCCATTAACCAGTGAAAACATTGCCCTGGCATTTGTATCCTGATCGATTGTCCGATCCACGCCATGGGCAACGCTAAACTGCGCCATTTGGGCTGCGATATCTAGTGAACATTTGAGCCCCAGCCCATCCGCTACAAGCAGCTCGTATATCTCCTCCTGCAGGCTTTTAAAACGTGTGGAAAAATCAACCGCCGTCCCGATGCCGGGTGCGGCGGCTACTGTAAAGCCCGATATCTGACGATTAGTATCCGTTGGATTGATAATATGCTTGTCTATCAAACTGGCCACAATCGCATCCGGATAAGCGCTGCTGTAAGTATCATATGCGGATCCGCTCGGTGGTACCGTCACCCTGCGTTTTGTGATATCTTTAAGCCCATACCCGGACACAGTGAGGATATTATTGTCTCCATCTTTGATAGGGTTCACGTAATCGATGATGCCCACTGCGTCGTCGGCGTCGGCGTAAACAATTGCACCCTCAGTTAATTTATCTGCATTATGGGCATCACAGTCCAGTGTCAGCTCGAAGGTCGTTTCAGCGTTCCAAGCAGGCATCCAGATAAATTCTTGCCAATTTGACAAAATCCCAATTTGATTAAAGTCCTGATTAAGTATTTGTATAATATCCACAGTTACACCCCCACATACTGATCATACCAGTGCAAATACACTTCGGGCGTGCCGCTGTTCGCAGCGAACTCAATAGTGTTTTGACCCCTTGTAAGGTTAAAATACGTTGAAAGCGGATCCGTTTTTTGGTCGGCTGCAACTTTATTTTCGGAGCTGTCGAGCGTATACACCTCAACTGCCTTTGGCGTAGTATCTATCCACAATGTTTCGCCCTCCAAAAGCGTTTCATCAACCGCAATATACTCTCCGGTCTGTTTTTTGGTGATTCGCGGATGCACTGCAGGGCCACGAAACTCCACTAAGAGAGGCGCATCGATCGACCCAGAGTAATTGATGGTAATAATGTCGCCCTGGGTTCCGAGCGAATAAGGTAGGCTGTAGGGCAGCGTTAATCCGCCCTGAAAACCTGCCATTTTTACGCTGTGCTCAATGCTACCTCGTATAAACGGGTATGCGCTGTAAAAAGCGATTTCGTACTCCTGAGACGTATCGCCCTGCGCGTTTATTGGCGTAAGTCCCTCGTATATGACGCAGTCTGCAAAATACTGATCAATCCCGTTGTTGATATAGAGCCGCCCGGAAAGTAGTGGATTGAGAACCTTTGCCAATTCCATACGGCTGGCCACAAGATCCTCATAGCTGCCTTTTACGTCGTCAATCGTTATGGTAAACAGCCGGCCGCTAAGTTGCGACGCCCGGTAAGTGGCGCCGTTTTGCATGTAGCCAGCGGACGTCAGCACGGTGATTTCCGCGGCAGAAAAGCCGGACACCTCCATCAATTCGTACTCCTGGCCAGCACCAAACGACACATGCTCCCCGTTGCTATTAATATATGTCAGTACCATATCACGCCCCCCTTAATTTACTGGCCAGCATGCGGTCATATTTACGAACCACAAGCTCCGCGTCCGCAGGATTGTTGATAACAAACGTCGGGCTGTTATTATTGGTAGTGTTTTGACTGGTGGAAGTATTTGTCGACCGATTATACGTCGCGGCAGTCGATGCAATCCCGCTGCGTGTTGCTGCTACAGTAGTACCGAGATCCATCTGTAGGGATCCTATATCGATACCAGACAAAGATCCAAACCGACTCAAAATCCCACCTGTAAGGTTATCAACGGTAGAAAACAACGAGGAAGACTCGTTGTCCATACCGACAATCATGCCTTTTATCACGTTCCCAAAAATATCAATCATAACACGGGACGGGGATTTAACCACAAATCCATTTTTTATGCGCTTTGTAATTTCAGCAGCGATCGCATCGGCCTTGGCGTACAGTTTCGGCGCCCACTCATTCATTCCAACGAGCATCCCGAGCATCATATTACGGGTTATGCCAATGGATTCGGTTGCCATGGACGTAAATCCAGTAACAACGCTGGCCATTATGACATTCACTGCAGCCGTAACGGTTTCTTTACCGCTCAGTATGGCCGCCGTTACTTGCGTCATCATCATGGTGGTCAGCAATTTTACCGCAGTAGATAGAGTATGCACTTTCGTAACGATATTGCTCGATAGCGATTCAACAGCTGTTGCAACACCGCCTGTTCCTGTTTCAATCGCGGTCGCAATGCCGGTCGTAACCCCCGAATAATCAGCGGTTGCAAAATTATTCGAAACCTGATTAACCACCTGTTGTGATGCCTCGTCAGGAGCAGTGCTTTCGCTGATTGCGGATCCATATATGCAGGCAGCATTATCTGCCGCGGCACTTATTTCATCTGATGCGCCTTCCATACCCGTTGCCGTTGCGCCGGTAATACCCGCACCATATTCCTCAGCTGATCCTTGTACTTGTCGTTCCGACGTAGCCAGGCTCTCTTGGATGCCCGAAACATATTGATTCCATTGATCCTGGCCGCCTTCGTTCCAAGTAGATTCCATATCATCTAAGAACCGCGCATCGTCTATCGTCATCTCGGCAAGATATTGCCTTTGCGAAACTGGTATTTTGCCCCATATCGAGTTGTAGTTATCGACAAAGGAAGCCGTGGCTTCATTATTCTCCCTTTGAATTCTCAAAACTTCATCTGCCGAACGCTGCTCTGATAAAATAATTTCATCCGATTTTGATTTTGACGCGTCAATAATTTCTTGCTGCTGCCCTTTATAGTAGTCAACCGCATTTTGATTCATTTCTTTCCACTGATCAAGGTAAGCCTGTTCAATGTCATTGAGCTCGTCACCATTTAACCTTCTGGCTTCAAGGCTTTCAGCATAAGAGGCGTTAATTTCTACGTTCCCGGCTTTTATTTCATCAACATAATCCTGCTCGGCCACCAACATAGCGGCATAAGTGTCTTCCGCAGCATCCGCCCACTCCTCTAGTCCACCTTCCATGCGTGATGCTTCATCTATTATTTGATCGGCTGAAATGTGGTATTTATCGGCGTACTCCTCTACGGCATCCATTTGGTTGTTCATAATATCTTGTCTTTTAACGCTGATTTCGGCTTCTGCATCATATGCATCTTCTGCCGCTATCTTGTATGCACCTACTTCAATTTCTAGTTCCCCCATGGAATCGCTGTAATCATCCAATAGCCCATTGGCCTCTTTGATTAGTTTATTATATTGTCTTTCGGAGATTGTCCCTTCCTGAAGCATTTTATTGTATGCTTCTTTTTTGGCCTCCAAAGTATTAATTTTAGCCTGCAAAGAGGTTCTCTCCTTAAGAATATTATTATATTCATCTTGGGCCGATTCGTATTTAGTAACAGCTTCCAAGGCATCGCCGTAATCCCTTAGCTCTTCACTGGTCATATTGATTTTCCCGCTTGTTTCATCATACGCCAGTCCTAAGTCTTCAAGGTTTCCATTCAACTCTGATACAGTGCTTCTCACTTCATCCGTGGAACCTACAACATTGCCGTTTTCGTCCACTAACTCAGCCAAAGAATTTAGTAAATCACGATTATTTTGTACTTGCACAATTTTCTCTTGCGCTTCTTCTTGAGCTGCATCTTTGCTTTCTCGAAGCGCATCTGCGTAACTATCATGTTCTTCTTCTAATTCTTTAAGAGCGTCTTTTTCGGCATAGTACTCCTTATTTGCTGACTGTACCGCGCTAACAATTCCCGCTATTGCCGCCGTCACTCCTACAATGGCGAGCAAAATCCAGCCTAACGGAGAAGCAAAAATCACAGCATTTAACGCTGTCCACGCGCCAGATAGCCCTGCGGTAGCGGCTGCCTCTGCCCATGTTGCTCCTGTCATAACAAGTGCTATGGTTGTCGCCACAGCTTTTACAACGTTTCCTAATGCGACAGCCCCGGTAAGGGCTTTCTGGGCAATCGTTTGGAATGTAATCGCAGAGGCAGCAGCAGTACTCCCAGCTGCGAGCGCGCTTACCTGTTGAACGGCTGCGGTAATTGCAGTGCTTAGTGCTTTAAACGATGACGAAACCGAACTTGCTACTTTTAAAGTTATTAAAGCCGCCGTCGCAGCTATCGCAGTCGGAGCAATAACGCCCATATTATCGGCGATGCCCTTCATCACTTTCTCAATCGTCTTGCCAAACGTCACCATGCCGGATTTCATGTTAAAAATATTATCAAACGACGTCAATATCGAGGCGGTGCCTCTTGCGATGGCCGCCTTCATGTTATCGATGGACCCGGACCAGGATGCTCCTGCCTGTTTAGCAGCGCCCGCGACGGAAGGAAATCCTGCGGTTCCTGTTTCAAATGCTTCATTCATTACGCGAATGAAGTCATCCGTTTTGAGCTCTCCGCGCCCCATGGCGTCCGTCACTTCATCTGTGGAGATCCCGACAGCATCAGCATATATCTGTATAGCCGGAATCCCAGCCTCGAGAAGCATCTGCAGGTGCTCCATTGTAACGGTGCCCTTTGTCTGCATTTTTTGCAGAGCCGTGGAGACTGTTTCAAGCTCGGCGTTGGTACCTTTGGTATAAAAGGACGTAGCGTCTCCCCATGCCGCCATTGTATCGGTTGCGGCCTGGATTTTCATACCACTGGCCACAAAAGCTTGGACGCCCTTTGATGCCGTATCAAGGCCGTAGGCAGTGCCGGTAACAATCTCGTTGGTTTCTGTAAGCGCATCATTCGCCGTATCCACGCTCCCCGTCATGGTGGTCATGACGCGGCTAAACTGATCCATGGTGTCAAGTCGACCCATAGCGGCATCCATGGATTCGGTAACCATATTAAATCCAGCCTGCAAAACCGAAAACACAGTAAGGCCGCCGACGATACTACCAAGTTTATTAAGCCCATTCTGGAATCCAGACGTGTTCATGCTGGTATCAAATTTTAAAGTGCCGTCGTACATTGTTTTCTCCTTTTTGGGTATTAAAAAACCACCCCGCTGCTTACAAGGTGGTTGGCAATATTCTCAAATTGATTTAATTATAGATTAAGCAATTGCTTTTTCTTAACTTCAAATTCTTCTTTAGTGATTACCCCATCATCCAATAGAGATTTATATTTTCGTATCTCGTCCGTAGTATCCGTTGCTTGCTTCATGTTCTCCGCAACTGCTTTGCCTATGGCATCAGCTAATGGTACAGATTCGCGAATAACGGGGTTGGGAGTCTTCGTATTCATCATAGTACAGAACAAGTCTAAAAACGTCATGTAGGAATCCGTATTGCTCGGAAACAATTGGTAGGTTTTATTAATATATCCACCCACTGTAATAAGCATCTGAATCTTTGCTTTCTTATTTTGGGGAGCAATTATGCTACTTGGATTCCCAACAGTTTGGACTGTATTACCTTCAAATATAATCCTGATTCCTTCTATCTCATCAAACTCAAATAACGGTGATTCCATTAACCAAAAAGTATCCAGCATCTCCGCAGCAGGGACTCCCAGTGGGGATGGTGCTTTTTGAAATGACCAGAACCGTTTATCATAATTAACTAATAATGGCCCAACATTTTCAAATGAAAGCCTCGATTTAAGGTCTTTTCTTTCAAAAACATTTTTTATGCTGTCTATTGAGAAAGTTTGAAAAAATTTTGGGGTTGTTCCGATTTTCGCCTTCTTTATGCAATCATAACAAACTACTCCGTCCTTTGCTTTCCAAACGACCCCACTTGTTGTATTCCCACAAACATCGCATTTAACCGGTTCTTTTGGCTCGCTATTCTTCCCAATTCCGAACAATCCCATATCCTTTTCCTCTCCATTTCATGATATATTTACGATATCACAACAGGGAATATATGTAAACCTATTTACCTTTCGCCTCAGCCGCCCGGCGCTGCAGGCGCTCTTTGTACCGCTGCTCTTTCTCTGCGGCACTTACCGCCGGCATGCTTATCTGTCGAATCGCAATCTCTTTTTTGATTCGTGCAATCCGGGCCTTTTCTTTACCCTTGTAATCCGCAAGATTGACGCTCCGGTAGTACATACGCTTGGACATGGATGCACTCTCAGGCAGCGCCCGAAGAAGTGCGAGAAACCGCCACCAGTGCAATGTAATTTCCGTATCGGTTACATCAATACCGTATGCGGTCAAAAAATCCGCATATATGTAATCTGCATCAATCTCAAAATCAATAACGTCATTGTGGCGTCCTGATCCACCCTGAGACTCTACGTTTCCACCATTGTAAAACCATCGTAGTTCATGCGACAATTCTTCAGGAGTAGCACTTACGCCTTCAAAATCGCCGTATAGCAGCTGCAAAGCGTTGTACCATGCATCCGCGTCCGGTTCGCCGCGGAAAAGCTCATCTATACGTAGCATGTTTCGAAAATCTGTATATAAATCATTGCCGAGCCGGTCCTGGTAGGCCAGACCGCCAGTGATGATGCTCATTTTTTCTTACCCTTTGGGCCGATCGGTGTAAACTGCTTAACTTTGGCGCCAAAATTCTGCGCCTGGTCTTTTATGGCCGCCTCAAACTCTCCGTACGCATCGATGCAGGCCTCGAAGTCGCATTCGGCCCCGAATATATCATTTGCGGTACCGTCGCCAAAAACGCCGTCAAACAGCTCAAAAATCGAATTGCACGCTTTGCGCAGCAGATCGACGTATTCCTGCAGGTTCGACGGATCGGCCGCCGTGATATCCGCATACCGGGCCGCCACTTCTTTTCGAGCGTCTTCCCATTTCTGTACATGGTCAGCATTTAAAAAGTTAAAATCCAGCTCAATGCCTTTAACTGTAATCATGGTTTCCTCCTAAAAATAGGAGAGGGATTTTACTCCCCCTCCTTCTCCTTTTTGTTAGCTTTTTGGGGCTCCTTCGGCGTCGGCATCGGCATCTCAATCACCGGAACGCCGATCTTGTTCCCCGTACCGGCCAGATACTCAACTCGCTTATCGCTCGGCTTAAGCCCAGCCCGCGGGTAATTTTCTCCAGCCTGGTACACGCGGCCGCCGTCCTCGAGGTCAGCAAACTTAACCAATACTTTCATAAGCCGCCTCCTTAGGTGCCCGCCGTGTATTCATAGGCCTCGGGCTCGCCGTAACTGGTCAGTGTCGCGCTGAATGTAGCGTCCTCACCGGCGGCGCCGCCCACGTCTCCTTCAACGACGATCGAAACCTGGCCCTTTTCTCCAAGGCCGGTCAAGCTGTTAAAATACACGTAGTCTTTGATCACGGTAGATCCCTTGCCGAATTTCATCGCATGTGCCATCAAGGCATCCTGGAATGCATCCCCCACAATCCGATCACCGTTTACCGTGAATGAGCGAGATGTGCTGAGCTTGACGCTCACCGGTCCTCTGCGCAAATACGTTTTGTCGGACGTGTTTGCCGAAAGCGCCCCCGACTGCTCTGTCACACCATCGTCCGCTACAATGTATCCGCTCGGATCCGTCGCAGGCGTCTCCGCCAAATTCACGGCCAGCACCATGTCGTCGGCCGTAGTTTTTCCGGTATACCCCGAATCAGGGGTAATCCCCGTCATAAGTGTAGCTAAATCCATATTCATACTCCCTTCTTACTTGTCATAGATTAATTGCAGCTGTATTTGATACAGCCCCTTGTCCCCGGATTTTTCCGTATCAAACAGCATGCCGCCCGAGCATGTTATGCTCCGCACGGTTTTGCCAGATCCGATGTCGGGGAAATTCCTGTTTTTATCTTGTTCGGATACCCAGTCAGTTAAATGCTCCAGAAATTCGCAGTTTTCAACTCTCTGGAGGTCCTCGAATGTAAAGTTCTTAGCATATAATGCAAAACTATACTGCCTCTGCTCGCCCCGACCACGCAGGTATATTTTTATGCGCTGATCACCCAACGGCATGATGCCGTAATTGCCCGGCTCCGCATCCGTAAAATCAACGTAGTTCCCTCCGGTGAGTTCCTGCAGATACGAGCAAGTTTGCATATAAGTTTTTACACCGCTGATTATGCTCATGGTTTACCTCCTGTTAATTTGGCAGCACCCTGAAGGATAATCCGTTTGCAAGCAGCTTTCATCCGCTCGAACCACAGCCTCCCGCGTTTGCCTTTTCCACCTTTGTTCTCATAATATTGTCGGCGGGCATAAGGCGTGATGTACTTAACGATGCCGGATCCTATGATCGTTCCAAGGGTGCCGCTTTTACGCAGCATGCCAGTCCTCATTGGCACATACGGATCACTCAATCGCAGGACCTCGCTGTCAACAAATTTTTGCGCTCGCGAAAAGTTATTGTTTCGCATTGCGATTGCTTCCGGGTTCCACGTCAACTGCGCCCTCACATTACCGTTTTTGAGGGTAACGTTCTTTATGACGCCTGCAGGTGTCCGGATCTCAATCATTTCGCCGTCACCTCCCAGTGCCACATGCTCTCACTGCCGGCGTGCTGCAGATTGATATCGGTGATCACGAGCGCCTGTCCTGATTTGATTAAATCAGACACCGAAACGCCATCATCAATAACGCCTCTTACGATGCGGTCCTTTCCTTTCGTAAACTCGATATCATCACCATATGGGATCATGATAAAGGCCCTGTACTCGGTCATTACACCCGTGCGATTAAAAAACGCTGCACTGGTCTCATCCCAAAACACATCTATCACACGGCGCGTATACACGCCCTCAGACTGATAGCTATACAGGGTTGCTGTTGCATTACAATACATCGTCTACCCCCCTGTACATCAAGCCTGTGCGCCCCAGATAAAGCGTTGCCGCTGCCCGGACGCGCTTGTCCTCGCTGTCATTCGCCGGGACCTTCATAGTCCGGGAAAAGGATCCTACTTTTTCACTCTCCACGATCCCGCCGGCGGTATCAAGCTTGTACAGCACATCAGCAACAGCGCAAGTGGCCATCTTTAACTGAGTAAGGTTTGGCTCTTCAAGGGAGGAGGTCGCCCTGCCAAATGTAAGCGCATTGATCCGGTCACTCGCCTGTGTTGCCCAATACGGAAAGACAGCGTCGGGTATGGCGCTGCCTTGGTATGTTCCTTTGTAAAATGTTAAATCAGCGTATGCCATACCCGATCACTCTCCTCAAGTCCCAATTGTTACCGTAATTGGAACGGTCGATTCATCGCTTAATGTTGCTGTGCCGCCTGTAACGTCACCATTTCCATCTACAGTTAAATCAATAGCTGTAATGTAGGCTCCCGGTGCGCCATCCGCGCCATCTTCGGGCGGTTCATAATCGTCAGTCATCTGATCAATCACCTCAGAAATTATATCGCCTTCGATGTCATCAGCTGTGCCGGACCCCTTGACTTTTGCAGCAAGGCCTTTAAGAGATTTTAAAATGTTTGCCATTTTAATACCTCCTTACGAGCTGACAGGCAGCGTTATAGACTTGGCCACCGACGTGCTCTCCACGGTTACCGTATCATTCACAGTCGTGTAGCCGGACTTCTTGACCTTCACCGGATAAATGCCGGCCCTCAAATTGAATACAGCCTGACCGGATTCATTTGTCTTCAGTCTGGATCCGTTCACATCCACAATCGCATCAGCAACCGCAGCAGGCGTGCCGGCGTTATCGGATACCGTGAACGTCACAGCCTGCGTAGTGACCGCAGTTGCGGGTTCAAGATACGCAAACGGGCAGCCCAACCGGTCTGTATCCATCCGGGTCGCGGGATTCGGCAACGCCCATCCTATACGGAACACAACACGCAGCGCAATCATGTCCTGCTGAGCCAAGTTATAGATGATCGCCTTTGTATCCGGATCCTGAATTACGCCTTCCGTAAGAATCTTAACTGTGATGTCCTGCCGTATCGAATAGACCGCCTGAGAAAAATCACCAACGATCAGTTGGGCGACCGATGTGTCAAACGATCCATTTTTGGGGAAATGCATCGGGGCTCCATCCAGCGAATACTGGGTAGCTCCCTGCATGTCAGTCTTGAATATGGGATGTCCATCGTCCGTCCTAAGGCCTCTCAGCTTAGAGCGCATGCTCATTGAAGCAATCGCTCCGGTGGACATGTATCCGAAAGATTCAATCTTGCTCAGCACGCCACTCTCTCCCATGATGAGAGAAAAGTAATCGGGCGATTCTCCTGGTGCAACGTTGTTGCCGGCCTGTCGTGCACGGGTAATAATGTCATTGCCCCATTCAGAAGGTCGATTTACGCCAAATATAACGGCGCTATCCACGCGCTGGCCAATGGCTTCATTTATCCGAGGCTTGATTTCTCCGATAAGATCAAATGATGCATCATCCAGTACCGCTTCGGGTATCGGGACGATCACGGCTAATTCAGCAGCAGTCAGATAAACATTATCCCATGCCTGCTGTGAAATTTTCTTTGTGCCTGTATCCCCATTTACCCAATAACTCAACGGCAAAAGATCGATCACGGGAACGCGGGTTTGCTTGCTCGTCATGTTTGACAATTTGCGTCCCAAAGAAAGAAACACCGATTCTTTCGGTGCATCCTGAAAAATCGAAGGGACAACCTGTTCCTGTATCAAGGCTTCAGCCTTTTCTCTGCTTACATAATCCGCCATTTATTTTTACTCCTTTCCGAGTACCGCTCTAAGAGCGGCGTTTGCTTGTTCGTTTTTATTAGCGTCGCTTCCTACTGTTTTCGCGCCCGGGGTTGAAGCGACAAACCTTCCCGGCGAAGTATCCTCAGCGAATGCTGCGGCATCGGATTTCTTATATCCTTCAACGAAGTCTTCAAAGCCAAGAAATTTACCATCCTGAAGGGTAAGCTTTTTAGCTCTCAAATCACCTATAAAAGCCCGTTTTGCACTCTCCGACGAAAACTTAAGACTGTTTGCCGCATCCTTTGCGGCAAAATCATTTTCAAGCTCCGCGATTTTTGCCTTGTTGGCTTCGTCGGCTTTTTCCGCCTTATCTTTCCATTCGTCGGCGGCTTTTTTTATGCCTTCGATGTCCATTCCTTTAAAATCCTCAATCCGCTTGCTCGCATCAGCAAGCTGAGTCTGCAGGTTATCAATTTTTGCATTTGCCGTGCTGAGCTCGCTTTCGTGTTTGTACGTTTTACGGAACTCTTTATCAAAGTCTTTTTTCTTGTCTTCCGAGATCTCCGCTCCATACTTTTTCATCAGTTCTAAAATGTCCATTGTACCCTCCATACTTTTTTATAGCGGTCAGTGCCGCTTGAGATTAGCAGTATATACCGACTGCGGCGGTAATTTTGTATCAAAAAAGACACCCTCTCGAGTGTCCTTCAGATCAATTGTGTTTTTTTCAGATCTCAATCTCATACGGAAGGAGATCTTCGCCTTTTTTATATTTGGGGCAAGGCTTATTGTAAAATATCACACCATCCGGCTTCCCATCCGGGTAAACAGTACATCGCCCCTGAGCAATGCCGCCTTTTCTTGCATTGCTGCAATATCTACATGCTATTTTCTTTACATCAGGCGTACGCAGGCCCCTCATGCTACTAAGACTCATTTTTGACCACTTCCTATTACCTCCATTATGACTGTGACTTTATCTCCTACATTTTTTATAGCCTTAATCTCGAATTCAGTGCCAGCCTGCAATATCATTTCGGCTTCGGTACTGACATAATTAGATTGCTGTGTCCCATCCCACGTTCCGGCCGTATTTGTCTCACCGTAGGCGCTGAATGGCTCGGCATAGATTCCACGCGTTCCTTTAGGTGCGAGAATCTCATAATTGATTTTGCCTCCAAACCCAGCGTCGGCCGCAATGCCTGTGCTGAAAAATCCATTGTCTTTTACCGGTACACCTGCAAACTTTTTGTTGAGCACATCTATATTAGATGGGATCAGCTTACTTTCATCAACACCCAATAACCCAGCAAGAGATTGCTGATCCGATCCCCTAAAAAGCCACATATTGTTTTTCAATTTCGACTTGCCGATTGCGCTTTTCAATCCATTGATCGACTGTTCCATCCCCTCGTTATTAAGCGGAACATTTCCGATACCCTTGAAGTTCTCCCAGGTACCTTGATATCCACGCAGCGGCCGGTTAAAGGCGCCGGATCCTGCGGTATAATTATATGCCGATTGTCGTTCAACATCAGATAGCCGTTTCCACAGCCGCTCTGTTTGCGGACGAAGCAGTTTGTCAGCAGCGTCCCTGCTGGCAAATTTATACGCGGATATTGTACCACCGCTGCTCGATGATTTCAACATAAGCGTATCAAGGCTATTAACCGAAGCAATATTTTGCTCTGCGAATAGCTGTTTTGCTTTAGCTTCAGCGAGCAGCACTTTTCCGCTCATACTTCGGCCGTATCCGGAAACCTGGGCACGCTCGTTTTGCATCATAAGCCCGGCCTTTTTTGAAAAGTCCGAATAATACGTCCGAAGGCGGCGAAGCTTTATGCTACCGGCGGTAAAGTCATCCTTCAGACCGGCTTCGTCAAAGCCTATCAACTCGCGCTTGGTCTTCCGGATCGCCCTCTCGAGCTTGCGCTGCATCTGGGTTGCTTCGTAGCCAGTGTAATGCCGCCCTTCATATGTTATTCCTTCGACGTTTGCACGTTTGAACTCCTGCAGCTCTGCATCACTATATGCCCGCTCGCTGATCCCGAGCAGGACTGGAAAAGCGGAATGTCTGCAGCCCAGTGTGCCAATCGGCCGGGCAAGGCTGTTATTGAGGGCCTTATATTCTTTTTTGGCATACTGCTGGCCCTGTATTGGCTCATGGTCCGGTGCACAGTCTGCATGCGCGGTGATCTCCCATCCATCGGCGTCGAGATCCTCTGCATTTTTTTCAGAGATTTTATTGGCCAGATCGCTCACGCCATTAAGCACGCACATCCGGGCGGCCGCTTCGATGCTGTACGTTCGTCCGGACACATACCCAATGGTACAAAGACCGTTGTCGGTAAACTGCTTGATCGCCCGGCGGATTGCGGTGTTGTAATCCAGGGTACCACTGGCCACCTGAAACTGCGCCTGGTCCAGCGCGGATCTATACGCATCAGTCCATAAGCTGAGCTGCCCGTTTTTCATCAAGAAGCCCGTCGTTTGCGTGAAGTTTGACAACGTCTCCTGCGCTTGCGCTACCGCTGCATCGGTCAGCTGCTCGATAAATTTAGTATCAGGCTTGATCCCGACCGCCTCGAATATCTCCGCCTGGTTATCCATGTAAACGGCCGAAGATTCCCTGAAAAGCTTCTCGACAACCTCCGAAGAGGTGCCCATTGCAGCCGCTATTTTTTTATTAATATACTTTGTGCCTACGCCGAGTTCCTGCAGGCGGATCCGCTGCCACTCGGCCGTACTGGTGACCTCTCCGGCCTTTTTAAGCCGGCGAGCAATGTCTTTGATTACTGTGTCCTCGAGATCCGTATAAACGTCCACGAGCTCCTGAGGCAATCCTGCCATATATTCAGGGGAAAGCATTACTCAGCACCCTCTAATATTTTTTTCGCTTCGTCCTTCGTTACACCAATCGCAACCGCAATAATATTGATCGCCTGGCCGATCGTCAGCTGGTCGGCCTGATACTGCGCAATTACCGATATCAAAGATTGAGTCTGGGCGCCATTCAGTGTTTTTCCGGCAACGTCCTCTGCCTTGCTGACTGCCGCGCTCTTTGCGGCTTCATCATTTGGTGTATTATCCGTAAGTTGCTCCATGCCCGGCATCATTTTGCGAGCCTGATCCTCGGTAACACCATACCGCCACATTAGATAGTCTTCAATCCTTAGAATCCCAGCTCCAACTTCCTGCATGCGGATCTGCTGCTCATTTTCGTTGTCAACAATAATAGAATCATCCCAATCAAAAGATGATTCGTATTTGCCTGTGGGTGCCAACTTTCCAATCGTCGCCCACATATCCATAGCATAAATAAGCTCTTCTATGGCTGCCTGAAGCGCTTTTTGTATATCGGCTACAGTAGCATAACTGCGTTGGCGACTTATTTTTATTTCGGTAGCTGTTTTATCCACATTGCTTGGATCCGACAACGTCCCATAGGCCAAACCGCAGTTAAACTCTATACGCTGTAATAATTTATTCAATCCGTTTATAAATGACTGATCACGCAACTGAGGCGCGAATGGTACTAGTGATTTTGAATTACCTGGTTGGGAATCCATGAAAAGCAATCGAAAAAGGCGTTCTTTGCCCTTTGGTATTTGTTTTTCTCCGGTTAATTCATTTGGCCTGAATACCGTTTCGTCTGCATCAATTGCAAGCTCCCCGCCCTCAAATTCCCAAAGCATCCGGCTATACTGCAAATCAGCTTGTTTGATTAAATCTACCGCACGAGAATACACAGACGTTCCCAACGGAGACGTCGGATCTATATTATTGGCCTGGGGCACTCGAAAGTAACCAAATAACGGCCTGTCGATATCTGGAAACGTTGTTTCAGGTCGAATGTCTTTCCATTCGTCAACGTCGTCAAGGCCGATTTCAGATCCTTGCATATCTTTACTTTTTGACGCGTATGCAACATTTTTGATATAATATCCAGAATCAATAATGGCATGCAGTTCATACCGAGTATAGATAACCTTTCCCTTTGTGATTTGATCTAAAAATATGGCGCCAGTCATATTTCCATCGCTATCAAACGCAACGGGAACAAACCTTTCCGCTGTTATTACATCGATCGATATCTTTTTGTTATCAATGTACGGTTTTGCCACAAACCCTCCAAAAGCACATCCAAATTCGCAATATTTCCGTATGTTTTGTAAAAACCGCTGATACTGATTGTTTAAATAATCTGCCCGTGGAGACCCTGTAATTTCAGACTTAAACTCGATCGTTACCAGCCGAGCGAATTCGCTAGCGATTGCCGCGGGAAGGTTTAGCGATTGGGTTGTTTTGTCGATCCATGGGGCATTATTTGAATACATTTTGCCATAAAGAGTAATTTCATTCTCCATTGTTTCCGAAACTACAGGCTGCAAATTAATTTCTGCAGCCTTTGGGTTCTCTTCGGCAGGCAGGCGATTCAGTATCCGCTTTATCCATTCTAAAAATTTATGAAACACGTTTCGCCCTCCAATCATATCCGCGGTTGTTGCGCCGCATTATCGTTTGTACAAAATACCGAGTATCATCCATGGCGTGATCATACTCTTTTATAACAGCATCTTCTGTTTTTTCAGTATCCCAGCTATAGAGCCCGAATTCCCGAATTGTGTCTTTACAGCTCTCGTGGAATTTTAACATTCCGACCTCAATCATGGATGCCGTGTTACGGATTCCATCCAACACACTATTATTCGCATGATATACCGAAAATTTTCCATGCCGGTGGACACACTCAATAAACGATGCAGCTGAAGGATCTATTACCAAGCCCTGTATCACATGTCCAATTGCCAATTTTTCGATCTCTGAATAGTATTCTTCATCAGTTTTTTGGCGCGTCGCTTTTTTGCTATCGTAGTAATACTCTTTCACTCGTGTACCTACCCTGTTCTGCACGCACCACAGGCCGGCAGAGAATGGATTCACAGTGCCATAGTCAACACTGATATAATATAATCCACCGCCGGGCACATCTTTTACAACGTGCTTTTCCGGGTCAAACATCGTATAGACAAGGCCTTCGGCCAACACCCAAAGCCCAAGAATGAAACGCTTATAAAAAAGACCGGACCATTGAGACCGGTATCGTTTCTTTATATCTTCATCCAGGCTTAAGTTGTCATCCATAATAAAATGGAGATATAAAAGACCCTTTTCTATACGCTTATCTATCCACTCTGTTTTAAACCAATGTCCCGGACCCTGCGGGTTGCAATTGAACCAAAACTTCGATCCTGCAACCGAGCAACGAGCCGTCGCTTGATTAACAAAGCTTTCCGGCATAAGAGCAACCTCATCGAAGAGCACGCCGGCTAACGTAATACCCTGAATCAGGTCCTGCGATCGCTCGTCTTTTCCGCCGAACATATAAAAATAATTTATGCGGTCTGCGCGCTGTATTACTATGAGATTATCCGTTCTATGTTCCTTGACGCGATACCCTCGAGCTCGTAACATCAGCTTAAGCCAAAATATAACGTTTCGGCGAAGCGATCCGATTGTTTTGCCACAAACCGCAAAGTTCTGATCACTGAATTGGTACATCGCCCACATTACGAATGATAGGGACATGCACAAAGTCTTTCCTGAACGAATGGCACCGTCTGCGATAATCCCGTCCTTGTTTTTCACAGGGCTATTGTCGCACCACCAGGTAAGAACCTTCTTTTGTTTTCCGGAAAACGGCCTAAACTTAAATACATTTACTTTAAGTTTTTTGATATCCTTAAGCCTTCTTCTTTTGATTGCCTTTTTTAGCTTTACGATCCTGGCATCGATGTCACTCCACATCATCATCACCCCACAGATCTTCAGCCTGGCTATTTAACGCCTCAAGAAATCCATCATCGCCTGCATCTTCGTCTTCTTCAGGCGGCGCTGCGGTCTCTACTTTCAACACTTCAAGCTCAAGACGCCGCTTGTCATATTCGGATTTATGGTTCATTTTCTCACGTTCAAGCTTCAGTTTCTCCTGTAGTTCAAACGGAAGCTCATCCATGCGTTCATACAACCACATGATCGCTTTCATTTTGTCCTGAAGCTTTATGGATGCACCATCTTTTCCGACTTTTATTTCGCTTATAAGAGATCCATCCACTTCATTGCTTTCTTTGAACCGAACCGAATTCACCATTTTGAATAACGGTCCTTTTTCGGTAATAACAGGGCCTTTCGGTCCCATAACCGGAACAAACTCACGTCCGAAGTCCGCATAATCGTTAATATCTGCAAAAGCTATGTCTGTCATCTTTTCAAATAGATCGTCAACGCTAAGCATCGCACGATTTAATTTACTTAGCTTTAAAAGCTCAATTTCTTCCCTGATGGCAGGGTTCCTTAGTAATGCTGACGCGATTTTTCTCGAATTATCTTCCGTTGTATCATAGCCGGCTATCCTTACTGCCTTCGCACCATTAAAATATTTCACATAATAAATGCAAAAAAGCTTTTGCTTATCCGTCAACTCATCCTTTTTTAGCAGGCGCTTTACTTCCGGATCAGGGCCACGCTTTTTCTTTGTTTTCGGCTCCATATTCCGAACGTTCGCTTTGTTTTTCGAACGCTCGTTTTTATCCGAACGTTCGCTTTGTTTTTTGTCCCAATTCTGAGTGCTTTTCCAACGTCGTACAGTTCCGGCAGGTACGCCGAGTTTTGCAGCGATATTTACTAGGGACATGCCCTGCTCATATAATTTACGGGCTTCCTCTGCCCGCTTATCCGGAGTTCTGCCCACTCACCTGCACCACCTCAATAATTACAAACGATCAGCTCCCCATATTTGTGCCGGGCAGCCGCATCGCGTCCGATCGAATATTGGACACCGTGATTCTGAACATTAAAACCCGAAAACAGATCCCGGGTGTATTCGTCGTCATTGATCGTCAACAGGAACCGCCCCTTCAGATCTCCGCACATGCCGGCCAACTGCTTATACTTCTCATCCCTCATAGCGCCCACCTTGTACTGAGCTGTGCCATGATATGGCGGGTCGAGAAAAAACAAACTGTCTGGGCTGTCATATGTCCGGAGAATCCGCTCGAAGTCGACGTTCTCAATCGTTACGGTTTTCAGCCTTTCATAGGCCCGCATGATATCCGCTTCGATGTTCTCAATCTTAAGCTTATTGCGGCTACGGCTGGTGCCAAATGTCGGACCGGCCATTTTGGCCCCAAAGCCTGCCCGAACTAAATAATAAAAAATATGCGCCCTTTGGATGCAGTCGTCGTAATCCCCCTGCGCATACAGCTTGCGGTATTCATCAAATGTCCGTCGACTAACCAGCGTATAATCAAACGAGCTGATCAGCTGCTCGGGTACGGTTTTTACCACAGCCCAAAAGTTCATCAGGTTTCCGTCCAAGTCATTCAGCACTTCCCATTTGGACGGGTCCTTTCCAAAAAGAAGATGCCCGGCACCACCGAACACCTCGATATAACCTTTGTGCTCCGGGAGCAGTGGCAGCAGGGTCTTTACCAGCCGGCTCTTCCCGCCCATCCAACTGATGGGGCTTTTTCTGTCCATCCTTTCACGTCCTTAATATATAAAAAACCGCCCCAGAGGGACGGTTGCCGCTTCGATATTTTTTCTATGGTACTACTATATCATGTAAAACCGGACATCAACCGGACATTTGCGGACGAAAACCGGACATTCGCGGACAAATTATTGGTAATATACTATCGCCTAATTTTTTTCTCCCTAATAATATTGATACCATCTTTTTTTACTGCATATATATCTACCTCTCCGCCACAGGTAGCATCATCTTTTAATTTTCGCTTATCGCAATCAATTGTATAACTAATAAAAAAGTCTGCAAATTTAATTGATGTTTCCAAAGACATAGTTGCAACTAATAGCTCTGGCAAATCTCTTGAAAGCAGCGTATTTTTCGTTCCCAGTACATTGAAATTATTCGCTAAACATTTACTTGAGTTTCTGCTTATTCTAAATATTCGAGCTATTTCTCCGAAATATCCCCCCAATAAAAACTCGGTATCACTCTCAGCTTTTGATTCATCTAGTGCATTGGCTAGTTTTTTTGCTACTAAAATAATATTATCATCTGATGCAAGACTATTTGCTTCAAATCCTCTAAGAAACTTCTTGATTGGTTCTCCATTGATTTGCATTGATCCACAAAACAAGGCTAAACATTTATGATTGATAAATTTATAGATTTTAGAGAATGTATCATCGTGCCCACCTTTACGATAGGTTTCTCTACTATCAGCTGCCATTACAATCGCGCTTTTGGTACGTATCGCACAAATAACTGACATAAGCTTCTCCTAAAATTTTATATATTTTTATTACAACACTTTGTTTTCAATTTTTCAAATAATTTTTTCTTTACTCTTCTTATTTCTCTCTCGCAATACCCCATGCTATCCGCCACCCGCGCCGCTGAAAGCCCCTCAAAATACCTCAACCGCACATACTCCCGCTCTTGCTCGGTGAGCTCGGCCGCATCGACTCTGCGGTTTATATCGTCAAGTTGGACGTACAGCGCATTGATCTCATCCACGACCCGGCTGATCCGCTTGCCATACACATCCACCATCTTGCAGACAGCGTCACAAACCGGGTCCGAGGAGATGCCGCCCTGGACCCGTACATTGTCTAATCTGGGGGCACGAAGCAGACGATCGGCAATGGCATCTTTTTTGGCGACCAGTTCGTCAACTTGGAGTTCACGCTCCTTGATTTGCTGTTTAATGGTCCTGTACCGATACAGGAACCTCTCTACATCTTGCACTTCCTTGCCCTCCCGTGGTAAAATATGTTTAGTGAGAACAATTTACCAAAAGCAGCCGAAAGGTTGCTTGTTTTTTTAGGAGGTATTTATGGATACTAATCAATTAGCCTTATTAATTGGCGTTTTGTCTCCCTTAATCACCCTTATCTCTGTTTTAGTAGTCCAATATCACACAAAAAAGGTTAAATTTTTTGATGCTTATTTTGAGAATAAAGTTAAAGCGTATAATAATTATTTCGATTGTCTCTCTCAAAGTGCATCCCGATATGAATCTCCAACTGAAGAATCCGCAGAAAGAGGCTCAAAGCTTACCTCAGCAATGCTGCAAGTGTCGCTGTTCTGTCCAGCAGAAATCAGAGTTCAGCTTATGCATAGCACCCAATCTTTATTAGACCAAAAAGACTCAAAAGGCTATATTAACTTTGATTCAGACGAAATACATTCACTTCTTGATGCCTTAAAGAAGGATATCGATAGCTGCAAAAAAATGAAATTCTAAAAAATACTCCTAACCTCCTAAAAAATCAACACATGTCTATTTTTGACTATTATTCTTTTGTAATAGATCATTCGCAAACTTTGCCATAGCCCGCATATCTTCAATGCACAAATCCACTTCTCCCCGCGTTTTAAGGTCCGGCCAGTGGCCAGGCACAACCTTTAGTCCCAATGCTGCATACTGTTCAATAAAATATTCTTCTACATCGCTATCCATGTCACACCTCCACAATCTCAATCCCGTACGTCTCGAGCATGAGATCCCGTTTGATCTTATAAACATCCGTCCGGACTCCCTTGGCATCCTCTACGGTCCAAGTACTGTCTGGCCACAGAATCACAAAATCAGCAATATACTTATGACCACCAGGCAACGGAAACGGAACCTGCTCAAAGAAAGAAATTACTTCCCGCGCCTGGACCATCAGTTGAAGCGTTGCCGCCCGGTCAGCCTCTCTCTTGCTGGCATATACGGTACCGTCAAGCGACGTCTTTCTGTTCTTGTACTTCGATCGCGCCGGCTTGTCCCCGGGCAGGCGTCCGGTTCGGAGAAATTCCTGATATTCGGCTGCAGTCATTCGGTCCGCCATATCACTCACCGTTCCTTGTCTGCCATTTAAGGTCAAAGGCCTTTTCTCCGTTGCAAATCTGTATACACACGTTGTTCACGTACTTGATAGGGACGCTCTTTGCTTTTCCTATGGATTTATCAACAGCCTGAAAAACAATGTCTTCACCGTAGAAGTCAATCATACGAGCCAAAGTCCCTTTTCCTGCTGCCCCAAAATTCTTAACATACAAAGAAAGCGCATCACCTTTACTTGATGATAATAAATCTATTCTATTCAAATCATGTGATGTGATTTGATTTGATTTGATTGTTGTATTTGTGTCCTCTTTTTCTTCATTTGTGTACACATCTTTATTATTTTTGTATACATTAATAGAAGTATCATCATCCTCAAGCAGCCAATAAAGAGAAGTATCAACCTTTGTTGACCTTGACTTTGCAATAGACCATCGTCGCTGGATCCCCGTGGAGGTCAGCACGCGATGATCGTCATAAATCTGTTTGTCGAAGAGGCCACAGCGGACCATTCCGGCCACGGCTTCACGGATAAACTGGAACGGCAATTTTGTATCGTCCGCGATCATATACAAAAGATCATCAGAACACTGAATGAAATAACCCTCACGGTATATCGCACACAGCACCCTTATAGCGCAAATTTCGCCCTTGATACCGAACTCTGTCCTGAGCCTCACGAACTTCGGGTCCGCGTAGTAATCGACCTCAAGGGAAAAATAGTCTATTCTTTGTTTTGGTCGTCTTCCCGCCATAGTTGTCTCTCACTCCAATTTATGAATGTCTGCTTATCTTCTTCGCCTTGCGTTCCCGGGCCTGCTCCTGCCTTTTGAGCTGCAGCCGATCATACTGCTTGATGTTATCGTGCAGCGCATTGCGGCATTGCTCAATAAGGCCGTCGCCCGGTTTAAACTCTAATATTATCCGGCAAATCCGCAGATTTTCCTGCAAGATATCGCCCTCGGTCATTGGTTTAATCTTTTGCATAATTATCTCCCTAAAACCCCGCTCCTTCGAGCGTTATATCCATACCGGCGTCGGCTGCCACGGTCTGTACCCCGGTCGACAAGAAAACCTCTCCGATCATCCGGAGGGCGTCGCTATTGCCGTCGCTCAGGTGGACCAGTACGATCTGATGACACCGCGTTAGATCTGACGCCGTCAAAAACTTAACCAGATTGCCTAACTCAAAATGAGATTTTAGCAACCGCCGCCGGAGGTCCCGAGGGATCCGGCCGGCGGCTATGTTACGGTCCAGCGTCTCTATCAGGTAGTTACACTCGACGATGATGTAATTAAGACCACTGAACTGGTATTTCAGATAGTACGTATCGGTGGCATAGAGAATCTTCTCGCCGCCTACTTGGATCAGGAAGCCAAATGGGTCAAGCGCATCATGCTGGGTATTGAAAGGCATAACCGCAATATTACAAGCACGACGAGGGTGTTGACGCTCTCCTATTTCAAACGAACGCTGGCCCTGCACTGTGTGTATCCTATGGCCTGAAAGCCCACAGGCCGCGGCGGTACCCGCCGACGTGTAGACGTCGACGCCCAGGGCCATGAGCTCGGCCGCTGCCTTTGAATGGTCCTTATGTTCATGCGTCAAAAGACAGCCCACCACACCGGACAAATCAAACCCGAGAGCCTCCTTGATCTCTTGGACCCGGACGCCGCAATCGAGCAGCAGGCGGCCACGTGGGGTGTCCAGTATGTAGCAATTGCCCTTGCTGCCTGTTGATATTACGTGAAGGTTCATAGCCTGGCCTCCTTACGTTTTGGACACCATTTCGGCGATGTTTTCACTGGGATTTCAGTTTCCCTGCTCCGTGCAATAATATTGTGCGGAAGGCACCCGGTCTTTGATTCCGGATGCATGCACCAAAACTGATTCCTACCATATTTCGTATATTCGGCTTCCATGAGGTTACACTCTCGGCATTTTGGTATACTCATGACTCTAAAACCCCGCATCCATCTTTTGTTGACCATGGAGCTGCTCAGCAGCATCATCCACAGCGGCCGGAGGCTCCGGATCGTCTTGCGGATCCTCCGGAAGATCTTCCGGGACCTCTTCCGGATCCGGCGTGATGTCGATCGGCGTTTGGTTGGCGTGCTCGTCAATTTCGGCTGCGACTTCAAGGTCGTCTGTTTCGTCAAAGAGATCCATTACCAAGTCGCTGTCATCGGATGCCTTCACGATCATCTTGCAAAGCCTGCTGATCACCGTACGCCGGCAGGCCTGTTCCGGATGGTCTTTGTGCATGGGCCCGTTTCCTTTCATTGGACCCCTTTCCCAGTTCTTGTGAATCTGATCGATCGTCATGATCTCTGTTCGAAAAGACCCGTCGTTCATTTCGGCTACAGCATATGCCGCGATGATGTTTCCGGCCTTGATATTTTCGAGTTTTTGAGTGTGCTCTGTAACAGTCATAGTGCGGTTTACAGGGTCAATCTCATATTCGAACCCATCGCCTTTGTACACAACCTGTGTGAATGGATCATCTTTCATTCCGTGCCGCTTCGCCATAGCCACAGCCCCGAAATACGATATAAACATCGTCAAAGCATTTCCAGTCGGAATGTAATACACCTGGCTTTTAGACGGGCTCAGACCGTTTACCACTGTTCTAAGCAGACAATTCATAATGCTGGCCCGAGTGCATATCTCAAGCGCTGGTTTACCGTTCCTGTCGTTTGTATCCTGCAAGATAAGCCAGGCCGCCTGCAAAGCGTTTGACGATGAATAATTAGCCGGAAAATGGATCCTTCCCTTTTTGTTCATTTGTTCGAGCTGCTTTTCAACCCTCTCGAGCATCTCCTGTCTTACTACAGATAATTCGGTCTTTTGGGGCTCCTGCGGCGCCACCGCGGCCGCCGCTGTATTTTTGCTTGCCATAATTAAGCTACCTCCTCAGATTTTGATTTACTTGTTTCGACGCGAAGCGTCTTGTCCTTTGTAACAACTAGGTTAATGATCTGCGCATCGGTATCATAGAGCTGGTTAACCGACTCCCGGTTATCAATAAATATGGGCGCGGTAATCCCGCGGGCGCGGCTGATCACGTCGATGATCTCCAAACCGGCATTTATGCGCGCCGCGTTGTTGGCGTCTGCATAGGGCACCCCACCGATCATGCAGTCGCAGCAGTCCACGACCCCGCCGTTGATTTGTGTGTCGAAGAGCCTGAAGCGTGCTGTCGGGAACATGGCGTTGATTTGCTCTTCGATCAAGCCGGCTTTATAGGATATGAATTTCTCAATAAGGTTTATAAGCCGTTCCTGTTCAACCTGCTGCGCAGCAAGTTCCTTTTCTTTGGTCTTCAGTTGCTCGATTCGTTTGACCGCGGCCTCGTGCTGCGCACGCGACGCCAGTTTTGCATCGTACCCCGCGAGCGAATCCTGCAAGATTTTTTTCTCGGCCAAGAGGTCCTCTACGGTACCGGACGAAGCGTTTGACTTTGCGTCGGCCTCCGCTTTTTTGAGCGCAGCCAATAGATCAGTGTATACATCATCCTCTAGTGGGATGACCCGCGGGATGTCCTGATCAGCAATCTCGCGCAGCTTCTTGATCTGCTCCTCTTTTTCTTGTATAGATTTTTTAGCCTCATTAATGGAGGTCTGATAAGATTTAATTTGTTCCTCAGCTTGATCGGCCTTTGCCTTCAGGGCTTTACCTTTTGACTGGTAGGCTGCCGCCTCCGCATCCCTCTGCTCATAAAAATCTTGCCGCAGATCGTCAATGTCTTTGGCCGCCATTTCTGCCGGAAGCGGTTGGCCACACAGGCCACAAACCGGGACTTCATCCGGCTCGATAAATTCCTGCTTCTTGCGCTCGTAATATTTTGACCGCAATTCGGGAGCCTTTTCTTCGTATTCGGCAATGACGCTTTTTAGATCATCTATTTCGCGCGAACACCCGTCGATATAGCGGCGTTTACCGTCGATTTCCATCGTCAGCTGGTCGACTTGGTCACGCGCTGATATGATCTCGCGCCCGGCCTCTTCTTTGATTTCTGCCTCGCGGATCCGTAGCTTTGCACGGAGATCCTCTACGGCTTGTAATTTGCGCGCATGCTCCTGCGCGATCGTCCGGGCATCGGCCAAACGGGCGTCGATCGCATTGATTTTTTCGGCCGCACCATCCCGCAGCTGATGGGTGCGATCCCACTCCCCGTCACTGAGCTCGTATATGTTGGGCAGGTTATGATTGATCTCATCGATCCGGATCGGGATCGTCCGGATGTCGTCTTTGATTTTTTTGAGCGCATACTGTGCAGCCGATCGTGCATCATCAATTGTCCGGCCGCGTACAAGCTCCTGCAGATCAGCAAAGTCCGGAGCCGCGGCGATAAGCTCATCGTCGGTCGAATTATACCCAGACAACCTAAACAGTTCCTGCCGCCTGTCCTGCCAGCTGAGCATCGTGTTAAAATATGCCGGGTTGGTGATCAGTTTAAATGTCTGCTCATCAATCATAGCGTCCACGATGGCCATATATTCGTTCTTTTTCTTCGGGGAATCTCCTACCAGATACTCTGTTTCATGCCCGGAGAAGGTCCTGTCCGCTTCCCCGCGGCGCTTGATCCATTGCTCTCTGTATACTTTGCGCAGGGTCATTCGCCGACCGTCGTCGAGCAACAGCGCCGCATCGACCGCCGTCTCGAGATGGTGGATCTCTTTCCCGTCCGTGCCATGCGGCTTTATGGAAAAGTCCTTGCGGTTGCTCGAATCCTTATCGAACAGAAGCCACAGGAACGCGTCGTACATCGTTGTTTTGCCAGTGGCATTATCCCCGTATATATTGGCATCTTCCCCCTGCAGGTTGATCTGCAGGGCATGAATGCCTTTAAAGTTTTGTAGTGATATAGTTAGTAGTTTCAAAGTTTTACCTCCTTGTGCTAAAACCCGCACCGTGATATAATGCGGGTAGATATTTTAGATTTGCCCATTAGGGCATCAGCCGCTCTGCAAAGCGGCTTTTTCTTTGCGTTTAATTGCAAGCCTTATCTGCGTGAGCCGCTGCCGAAACAATTCGGCAATCGTTGTGTCCGGTTCTTCCTTTATAAATCGTTTGTATCTGATCTTGAGCGTTAAAAGCTCATCCATGGTCATGCTTTCAAAATCTGGCTGCATATATTTCCTCCTCTCTTATGCGGTTTTTTCGGCCCATTTGGTTCCCCGTACAATTCGGTAGATCCCGTCAATGTTATCGCGGCCATCCATCGTTTCGAAATCGCCGTCATCCCGCAGATAGGCCCGGCGGCCGTTCGACAGGTCAATTACTTCCTCCCGTTCGCCGGGCACAAATTCATAGGTCAGTTTATCGCCCAAAGTTACACCTCCTCTCCCCGGAAATGGATCTAAATAACGTTTTCGTCCTGAGCTGTATGTTCCTTATTCCCAATGACGGACACTTTTCTTCTGTGCTGCCATTTACGAATCTTTTTGCATCGGTCGCAAATATCTATCTTTTGCCTGCTCATAACAGTTATGCCGCATCTACGGCAATATTGCGGGCGTATCCGCCGGAAGGAAATGCACTCGTCGCAGTTTTTTTCGTTCGCGGTACAGCCTTTCACTGGATCCCAGAGCATGCACATGTCTTTTTGCCAATATTCCCCGAAAGCCAAAGCGTTACGGCGAAGTTTAAGAAAGTAAATAAGGTGGCTCACCTGCTCCGCTCTCTGCTTGCGCTCTTTCCTTTTTTGGCGCTGTTCGATTGCCCATTCGGGATGTACAATGTTCTCGTGCTTACCTCGAACCGCCAAGGCTGTACGCCCAAGCTTCTCTCCAATTCGCTCGTAACTCCACCCAGCATCCCACAATTCAATCAAGGTGTTTTTCTCTTCTTCCGTCCAAAACTTTACGGCTTCCCGAAGGGGCCTCTGTTTAAGTTTAAGATCGTGGATCCTTCGTTTAATTGCACCTTCAGATCGATTTAGGCGCTTACTAATGTCCGAGTAGGTATGCTTAAAAGCTTTCAACAATCCGATCAGCAGGCTATCCTCTGCTGGGGTCCAGACAGCATTATGCGGCTGCTGAAAATTTTTGATGTCCTCCCTGCGTTTCTTTTTTACCCATGCAGGCTCGGCACCAAGGGCGTTCTCTTCAAAATTCCGAAAGTCAAAAAGCCTTTTGTTTTTCTCCGCCCACTCCCAAAATTCGTCTATATCGACAGTCCTGAAGGATGAAGTTACAACCTTGTGTTTATGCACCGGCAACCCAAGAGCGATAAATCGCTTCGTATTGTATCCGGTCGACCCCTGTATACCGATAGCAGCCCACACCTGTTCAAGGGTTGGATTTACGCCATAATGCAAGTGACGAGTAAGCCCATGCTCTTGTGCCTTCTGCTTAATCGAGTTAACATTCCGATTTAAGTGCTTTGCAATCCCAGGAATAGAAATCTCTCCCCAGGATTCTTCCAAATACTCAACTTCCGCAGAAGTCCAGTTGCGTACAGTTAATCCAAGCTTATGCAGCGCGTAACTTATGGACGACTTAGAGCGCCCTAGTTGATTGGCAAGCTGCGCTCTGGTCTGCCTGCTTCTCTGCGCGTTTTTAAGGGCTTCGATTTCTTCCGGAGTCCATGATTTACACGCGCCCATCACTCGATCACCCACACATGGCAGTCCATCAGGCCCCATGAGTGCATCTCGTCTGCCCCGGCCACCAACATATCCAATCTTCCGGGTTTACATCCCGTGTCCCACACCCGGCGGCGCAGAAGCTGCCCGTCAGGAGTTAATATCATGATCTCCCGGCCCAACAGATCGGATCCGGTCGGGCATGCCACAATCTCGTCGACCAGGTCGGTCAGCGGTTGGCCTTTAAAATTATTATGGTAATGATCTTCATGTGGCCAATATGCGCTGAACTCGACCTCGCCGATATACTCAAGCTCTGCCGCTCGGGCGGGGACGGTCGGCAGGATTATTACAAGCAATATCACGATGGCCAACGCTACCGCCGCCAGTATGTTTTTTAAGCGGCTACTCATATGCCCGCTCCGTTTGGCGTATTGTGCCATCTTCGTTATAAACGTGCGGGTCTGTCACATTAAAATGCTGTCCACAATATTTACAATTGTGATTAGTGGCGTCGAACCCTCGATTGAAAGCCGGAAAAATAACCTCAACGTCGTTACTACGGCCACACGCTGGACAGGACACCTGCACGAATCCTGTATCAATCTCTTTATCCGCTTTATTGCAAACATATCTGTTGGGGCACTCGATGCACCCACCGCTTGATTTATGCATTTCACAAAATGTCATGATTACATCCTCCATATAAATTATTTAAAGGGCGGGACCGGTCTATCGGTTAATCGCGGAGGTCTCTAAAACGGCAGCCCCGCCCCTTAAATTCAAACAACTTAGTGATTGTTCTTGTTGGGCTCTTCGCAATAGATAACTAATACGCCGCATCTGTCCACTTCCATAAATACGACTTCCCAATCTTCGTTTATTTCCTTTTCACGGTCTGATTGTCTGTTATATAGTGTTCTACTTGGCGTTTGAGCGCTCAGTATGTTTCCTAATTCTCCACGAGTCATTTTTCTCTCTCCTTTGTTCAAGCTATGCTATCTTTCCCTTTACTTGTGATCCTGCTGTGGTAAGGATGCCGCTCGATCCATTTAACGACGTCGTCAGCCTTTATCATCAAATCCCGGCCGTTCGGATGATACGCAGGAAGATCCTCTGTGCGGACCGCGTCATAAATGGTATTGAGTCCGATCCCAAACTCTTTATTGATTTCCCGGATCCGCATAAACCTCGGGACTTGAACGGTCGTCATAGTAATCCCTCCTTCCGGCAGTACAATTCGATTTCGCATATATTCGTCTTGAGATCCTCGAGAAAAGCAAGGATCTGTTTAAGCTTTGGTTGCTCGCTCTCATCGATCACGCCGTCGGACGTTATGTCCGCCAGTGAATTTCGAATGTCCGCCATACTGTTTGTGTTCTTGATCAGCTGTAGTGCGAGGCGTTCTACCGGCTTCAATTCCAGGTCACGCCCTGTAATCCGACCAATCGGACACTCGTTCATGCAATACCAGTTAAGCAACTCGGGCGCATTATACAGGTCCGCCATACGAACCACGACGTCATTTGGGACAGTTTTACATAATCCAAGTTCGTAATTTTTGAGACTGTCTGAGGAGACACCTAAAAGTTCTGCTGCACCTTCTCGGCTTTTCAGTACATCATTGTATTCACTGGCATCCAAACGGGCCTGATAGTATGCATTTTTGTTATTGACCTGTGACACGTTATACCTCCCGGGGAGCAAATATGTTATTGGGTTCCCCTTCAAATCGCAATAAAACAACCCTATACTTTAAGCAGACTTGATACGTTTTTCTTCGCCGGAAATAAGCGCATCAATGGACTCGCGTCTCTCGTCCGAGACGAAGCTCTTCCCGCGAAGCATGTCCGATAAATAAGTCGGCGTTATATGCAAACCGTCTGCAAGCCAGCTTTGAGTACGTCGGATTCCATTCAGCCGAGCCTTGATCTCCAAGCCCCAGTCGGTATATGGATATTTGACAAAATGTTTGTCCATTGTGCGCCTCCAATTTATTGATTAATTAGCTAATTTGATGTATTATGGAAAAAAGCAAAACTAAAGACAGGCCTATAATATTTGTTTCTTTTTGGCCTTGTTGGGTCTGTGCTTTTAGCTAATTGTTTAAGATAATCTGATTATAGTTCGAATATATTCGAATGTCAATATATTTCTCGTATATTTTCGAATTTATTTTTTGAGGGTGAATGTGTGATCTGGTCGGGTGAATTGGTTATAGCAATTGCATCAGCAATCTTAGCGGCGATCGCCATTATCGTATCAGTAGCATCTTCTGTTCAGGCAGCAAAACATAAAGTGACTTTAATAGTGCTTGAAAAGAAAATAGAGGTTTACACGGATTTTATAGATGAAGTGCTTTTATTTGCTTGTGCAAAGGGAACCGATTTGGCACCAGATATCTTTCAACTATCAGTAGATGCGGAAAAATTAATAGTGTATTTGCCTGAAAAATATTCAATCATCATAAAAACGCTTGCGAAATATTGCCTGCAATTAGAACAGGCGCGGTTAACAGAAGATTCTGAAAAAGCTGATATTTTACTTGGCATCTTAGACCCTTTAAGCCGTTTTGCTACAGCCGCAATAAAACACGACATCTTGCTGGCGCAGGGCAAATACTGCCAAGCATGTAGCTTTAAAAGAAAAAACAAGGCTATTCTAAGCAAAAAGGCACTCAAGGATCTAGAAAGAAAAGAGACAAAGAAATGATCAATCGAATACTATTTTTAGCTGCCTTTCGGCCAAAAACTTTAAAGCGTCATAATTTGCCTGGAGTTCCCGGTTGCTTGCCTGCAGTTCTTCATTTTGTTTTCCGGCCTTGCTGCATTCGCTCATCCAGTAAGCTATCGCATGATTTTTTCTGTTTATGGTCGCTTCCAGGGAAAAGATCCTGGATTTAAGGAAATTTATTTTTTTGCAGTTATTAAACACGGTAGGATACCTCCTAAAAATATTATTAGGATAAGTATAATTCGAATATTTTCGAATGTCAAACAGGAGTCAAAAATGCTTCTTGATAAAATAAAAAAATTATGTAAAGAAAAAGGAATCACAATTAATAAGCTTGAGCAATTGGCCGGCTTATCTCAAAGATCAATCGGTAAGTGGGACACAAGCGCTCCATCAGCCGATAAGCTCCAGAGAGTGGCCGACTACTTCAACGTTTCCACCGACTACCTTCTTGGCCGCACGGATAACCCAGCACCAATTGAGGAGGTCTTTGCGCTTTCTTCGGATACAGACTACGACGATCTGCCGCCTGAGGCCGTGGAAGAAATCGAGAGATTTAAGGAGTTTGTGAGGTCAAAATACAAGAAAAATAGCGATTAACCCGGTTGCAACTGGTTGCAACCGCCTTAAATTCAAAAAAAATTCACAAATTTAGTGTTTGACATTCTGCCATTTGTGACATAATATAAGTGTGAACATTGTTCACAGCTAATTCGCTCTTGGCAGTAAGCCCCCCACTATAAGGGGAGTGCCGAACCCAAGAGCTTTTATTTTGTTTTTTTTTAAAAGGGGGGAATTAAAAATGATACGTACTGCGATTTTAGTTGACGGTGGTTTTTACAGGTATCGGGCACAAGCATTATGGGGTGATAAGTCTGCAAAAGAAAGAGCAAAAGAGCTTGTAGATTATTGTCATAAGCATCTTAGTGTGAAAGAAAATGGTGGCGAAAAGTATCTATATCGAATTCTTTATTACGACTGCCCACCTATGGAAAAAAAGGTTTACCATCCTTTTTTAAAACGGCAAGTAGATTTTTCGCAAACAGATTTGTTTAAATGGTCAATGATATTCTTAGAAGAATTGCATAAATACCGTAAAGTCGCTGTCAGGCTTGGAAAATTGGCTGATTCTCAAGCTTGCTATATACTACCCACGGATACTATAAAAAAACTTTGTAACGGCACAAAGAAATTTGAGGATTTGAAAGAGAATGATTTCAAAATATCCGTTGAGCAAAAAGGTGTAGATATAAAAATCGGTCTTGATATAGCTTCTCTCGCTTACAGGAAACAAATAGATCAAATAATACTCATTTCCGGAGATAGCGATTTTGTGCCTATATCAAAACATGCAAGACGCGAAGGATTAGATTTTATTTTGGATCCTATGTGGGCACCGATTAAACCGGATCTACAAGAGCATATTGATGGTTTACGAACACTTTGTTCAAAGCCAAAAAAATGCTAGTCCATATTTTTGTACACGATCTTATAGTATAATAATCAAGGAGTACGTCAAAACGTTAAAGGAGTTGACTAGAAAACGCACGATCGTGGGGCGGCATTTATTAATTTTATCCAAAAATAGGAGGCAAGGCTGATGTCAATAACCAAGAAGGGAAAAGTTTATATTGCCCGTGCCTTCTGGCGGTCTCAAAGCGGAAAACGTCAAACAAAACAAAAAAGCGGCTTCCGTACAAAAGCCGCTGCCCGGGACTGGATCAATACAATCATAAAGAAAAACAAAGGCCTCACCTATGAAAACGCGCATCAGCTGATATTATCGGATCTTGCTGATGATTGGTATGCATCATGCGTTGAGCGCGAGCTATCGCCGACTACCCTGTCCCGATACAGAACCAGCATCCGGAAGATTAAGGACGCAATCGGCGCCATGCGTGTACAAGACATTACTGTCCACTCTGTGAAAGGATTCGTCACCACCCTTCGAAAGACAAAGATAAAATCAAAAAAAGGAATAAAGGCGGATCCGAAAGAACAAGCAAAATTTGAACTCGATTATCCGGAAGAAGCGAAGAAGCTGAAGGAAGAAAACGAGAAGCTTGCCCGGCTGCCACGGGCCGAAACTGTCGCTTCCACGCTTCGGGTTTTGCGTACCATGTTGGAGTTTGCGATCGAAGCAGAGGTGATCGAAATAAATCCAGCTCTGGCCGTTACGGCCCCGCAGGCCGAGGAGCATTTTTCAACGATTTATGAGGGTCCCCAAGTCGCGGATCTGCTTGAGACGCTCCGGGTCCAGGAGCATGCCTTATACTTCCCAGTCCTTCTTACCGTGATGCATGGTCTGCGCCGCGGGGAGGCGCTGGCCATTCGTTGGATCGACATCGATTTCAAAAACAGCATTATTCATATTCGGAAAAACTATACTATGGCCGACGGCCGACCGATCCTTCGCAAGGTCAAAACAAAATATTCAAACGACGTTGTGGCCATGTCCGACTTCGTGCGCGGCGAGCTGCTCAGGCTAAAGACTGAACGATCTGAAAAGAACATGTGTACCATGGCAGAGTTGAATGGTCGTAATTCAGACGATGAAAAAATTGTTCCCTCTGATTTTGTATGTTTGAATGCTGACAGCCAGCTCTTCCGTCCGGACACGATCAAAAAAAGCCTGCAGCGTTTTCAGGCCGCCAATAAATTGCCGATATCAACCTGGCATGACCTGCGTCACACATACGGTACCCTTCTCGTTGAAGCCGGTGAGGACATCGCGGTGGTATCCAAGGCGCTGCGCCATTCGGGCATAAAGATCACATCTGATCAATACGTTGCCGGCACACATTTCATAAAAAAGAAGGCCACTGCGACCTTCGATAACATCGTCAATTTATCCGATGCCAGGGAGCAAAAAAGTGCCCCAAAAGCAGCAAAATAGAAAAACGGCACACTTTTGGCACACTTTCCCCGTTTTTGCGAACATCCTATAAAACAACAATATCCCACAACCCGTATGGTTATGGGATATTTTAATGGAGCTGATGCCGAGACTCGAACTCGGGACCTCATCCTTACCAAGGATGTGCGCTACCTCCTGTGCCACATCAGCATATGAACTTAAACAGGCTCAATCAGTATACAAAATTTTCTTTAAAAATTCAAGAGGTTTTTGTGTATTTAAAAAAAATAACTTGGTGTTTAAAATCTCAAAAAAAGGTTTATAATAGAATTAAGAAAAGAGAGCGGATAGACCCCCGGCTTCCAGAGTATGGAGGCAATTTAAAACGAAAGGCGTGATTCCAATGTGGCAGGATGAAAATTCAAACAGTATACCGGACTTGCAAATAGATTCTTCTTGCGGAAACGCGCAAACGAATCGGCTACCAGTGCACGGGGCATCTCGGAAATAGAGTTGCGTCCCTTCCCGCAAAGACAAGCGTGAGCGGCAAACTGCTCGTATAAGTTCCGGTTTTGACCAGAGAAAAAGGCTAAGTGTAAGGAGACTTATAAACAATTGAACATAGATAGCTAAGAGCGCCCAATATGCCGGGCGCTCTTTTTGTTGTATAGAAAACCCCACGTTAGACGTGGGGTTCGGTAGAGCTTTAGCGGTGAGACATAACAGAAAAACTCCTTTTGATTTAAAATAAGGATGCGGTCTGGCAACTGC
>JAVBVZ010000028.1:0-3545 GCA_036679405.1 Christensenellaceae bacterium | reverse complement strand
GTCACGCCCGACAGAGAGAATATTGCGCTTCCAACCATTCCGCCAACCAGAATCGCCGTACTGTCGCGCAAGCCGAGCTTTTTAGATTCGTTTAACATTTACTTCCCTTCTTTCTATATTGTTTTGTAGCCGTTTTATAAAAAAGCGTACAGGACGCTTTGCTACCGCTGCTACATTTTAACAACAATACGGTATGTTTTCGGATCTATTGCACGCTCGAAAGCATATTCTATTTTTTCAAAAGGCACCGTCTCCGTAACAAGAAGCGAAGGGTCTATCATTTTAAAGGAAAGGAGCCTGGTTGCAGCCATAAATTCGCTAAGATTCGAATTGAGTGCGCCGGTGATGTTGATCTCGCTTGAATGGACTGCGTTCACATCCAGTTCAACCGGTTTATTGGCAGGGAAGGAAGAATACATCACGACCCGTCCGAACTTCCCGGCCATTTTGATTGCGTCGTCGGCCAGTTTAGGAAGAGCAGCCGTGCAGAACACAACATCCGCACCTCTGCCGTCCGTAAGCTCTTTTACCCTGGCGATTGCATCCGTCTTTGCGGAATTGATCAAAATATCCGCTCCCACCTTCTCGGCAAGGGCCAGACGGTCTTCATCTACTTCACACACGATGACGCGCGCACCTTTCAGCTTGGCAAGCTGAATATGAAACGCGCCCATAATGCCATTGCCGATCACAACAACGTCATTTCCCAATTCGATCTTTGCGTTGTTGATGCTATGGACGCAACATGCAAGCGGCTCGGAAAGCGCGGCATATGTGAGGTCTATGTCGTCCGCCATTTTGAAAAGCGCCGTTGCGTTCAAGAGCATATATTCGGAAAATCCTCCGGGACCGCCGAATCCTTCATGCACATTCGCCTTGAAGGAAACAACGCAATGCCCTTCGTGACCCGTTCTGCAATAATAGCACTCCCCGCAGCTGTTCAGCAACCGGGCGGCGACTTTATCGCCCGGTTTTAAAGCCGTTACCTGGTCTCCGACGGCTTTGACCGTGCCTGAAATCTCATGACCGCCTGCGAAAGGATAGCGTTTGATTACGCCGCTGTACATCCGCTGCTCCAGCGTGCAGATTGCGCAGCTGTCAACCTTGATCAGCACCTGCGAACCCGTAGGCTGCTTTAACTCTCTTTCTATTATATCAATTTTCTTTTCTCCGGCAAGAACCGCTACTTTATATGTCTCCATGATGCACGCCTCCTTAGAATTTTTTGTTCAGTTCCTTAAGAGCAGCATCTACGCTGGCTCCTTCATGTATGATCTTCGCAATTGCGCCCGCATATCTGGCCGGATCTTCATGGTTCCAGATATTTCTGCCCATTGCAACGCCGGCGCCGCCGGCATCCAGTGCTTCTCTCACTTCAGTCAGCAGCTGCTTTTCAGGAACCTTTTTGCTTCCGCCCAGAATCACAACCGGAACATATACGCTTTCACATAATTCCTTGAAAGTTTCGGGGGTTCCCGTATATTCCGTTTTCACAATATCTACGCCCATTTCTGCACCCAAACGGCAGGCAAAGGTAATATTCTCAGGTGTGCGCGAATCCGCGCCGCCTTCAAACCCTCTGGGCAGCATCTCCGCCATCAGCGGCACCCCCCATTTATTGCTGTCCGAAACGTTCTTGGCTAAATTCGACAGAATATGGTCTTCGCTTCTTGAGCCCGGGAACCCCATACCGATCACGGCGTCGGCGCCCAGCCGGAGCGCGTCTTCGACGTTCACAACGGACTGCACCGGTTTCTCCCTGGAACCTAAAAAGGTCGTCGCACCATCCATACGCAGGATAATTCCTCTCCCGTGATAATCGTCGGCAAACCTGTCGGCCAGTCCTACTGTTGCAAGGAAAGCGTCTACTCCCGCATGCGCGACCTCACTGATTATCTTTCCCGGATTTTTCATGGCGGGCAGCACGTTGAAAATAGCGCCGTGATCCATCGCCATTACAAAAGTCTTTTTGTCTTCTCTGAAAATATGGTTCATACGATGTGTTTTGCTTGGCATAATAAACATCTCCTTTAAATTTATTTATAAAATATTGGGTTTCAACAACACACAAAATACCTGTTTTTCCTCTAAAAGAGCAGGCATTACATATGCTCACATGATGATATTTTGTAACCTTGGGCTTATCATATCATATAAAAAAGGAAAAGTAAATATACGCAAAGCCATTTTTATATTTTTTTTGGATTTTCCGAAAAAGGCACCCCGTTTTCAGATAAAATATGCATTTTAGCAATAAAAAAACGCCCTGCACCGGGCGTTTTTTACCGTACATACAGAATCTACAAGGCTCAGGGAGCCCGATAAAGCATTTTTGCCGTATCATAATCCGTAATCAGAACATTGATCATTTTTCCTTTGACCGCTCCGGTGATTGCGGAAAGCTTATCCTTTCCACCGGCAACACCGATACGCAGCGGTATTTTTTTGTACGTAGCGCAATCAATGGCAAACACCCGGTCATTAAGGCCGCTGTCTATGACCGTTCCGTTCTTATCAAAATAATGGGTGCATATTTCCCCCACCACATGATTCCCCTTAAGAACACTGTATTCTTCCTCAGAGACAAACTTGCGCTGAACAAAAGCAGACTTGCTGGACATATCTCCAATCCCCACCACTGCTACCGTGCACTTTTTCATAGTATTATAAACCTGAGAAAAAAAGTTTTCATTGAGCATTGAATCTCTAAGCTGCTTATTTTCCACAATAATCGGCGCATACATAAAATAGGGCTTTGCATGCAGAATTTCCGCGGAATGCCTTACGATATCATCCGAATTGGTATGCGCTTCCTGCGCATTGAGGCCGCCGACCAGCTGGGTGACCGTCAGATCCTTTTTATCGGCAGGCACAAGTTTCCCTACCAAAGCGGACAGCGCGCGCCCCCTTGAAAAGCCGATAACGTCTCCATCCTTGATTGCCCGTTCCAGATAGGCTGACCCCGCCTCGCCGATCGATTCGTTCACCGCATTTTCCCGCGTATCGGCAATGATCACCTCATTTAAACCGAGCTGTGCCTCAAGCTGTGTTTCAAATTCTACATTCTTGTTCTCATATTCCTGAATCACAATTTTGACAATCCCCGTCTCCAGGCACTTTTTGAGGATCCTGTTCACACGCTGACGGGACATGGACATCCTTTGGGCTATTTCCTGCTGTGTCAGGCCGTTCTTATAATAATAGTATGCAATTTTAATGTATTCATTTTTGTTAAAGAAATCCGTCATGCTCCACCTGCTTTTCCGAGGTCATTTTTATGTCCATTATATCACCGACAAATGTTCTTGTATACAAATCCGCGTCAAAGCCTATGGCAAATTCCGCTGTTCATATAAGAAAAGGGACTGCCCCGGGCAGTCCCTTTTCTTATATGAGGTTTTATCTGTTTTCAGATGATTTCAAAATCCCTATCAGTTCTCGATCCGAGCTTTTTTGCTGTTCACGGCGTTTGCAATAAAGTATATCGCCATGCCGATCGCATAATAAATGCCCGTGTATGCCCACCATTGGCCCGTACCTGCAAT
>JAVBVZ010000027.1:0-62204 GCA_036679405.1 Christensenellaceae bacterium | reverse complement strand
ATTGCAGGTACGGGCCAATGGTGGGCATACACGGGCATTTATTATGCGATCGGCATGGCGATATACTTTATTGCAAACGCCGTGAACAGCAAAAAAGCTCGGATCGAGAACTGATGGGGATTTATTGAAACTTTAAAATAACTTGTCTTACGGGTGCTTCGCCGCCCGTCTTCACAGGCGGCGGAACATCTGTATCAAAAAAAGGAGCGAAAAGGTTTGGAGTACATAGACGGAAACGATTTTAGCATGCAGGATACCTGCGTTGCGTTCGGAAATTTTGACGGCATTCATTTAGGGCACAAGGCGGTGCTTGGCCGTTTGCTGGAAGTTGCAAGAAAAGGGCTTACTTCTGTTGTGGTCACCTTTGATCTGGATGAATCATTGATGGAGGGTAAAAAAATACTCTCGACGGCAGAAGAAAAAAAATATTTTTTTGGTAAGAACGGGCCGGAAGTACTGGTTTCGTACAAAGTGCGGGACAAAGATATGGATTTGAAGGCCTTTATCCGGGATATCCTGGTGGGCAGGCTGGGCGCCAAGGTAATCGTGGCCGGCAAAGACGATAAAAATATCGGTTTGCTGCGCACCTGCGCGAAAGAATACGGCTATACGCTGGAAGAATGTGACACGGTGCAGGTAGACGGAGAGGCGGTCACGTCTGAGAGGATTGCGGAAGCCCTGTCCGCCCAAAAATTGGATAAAGCGAATGAATTACTCGGCCATCCGTATCTGGTGATCGGCGAAGTCATGCATGGAAAGGCGCTCGGGAGAACGGTCGGCATGCCTACGGCCAACATAGGATACAAGCCCTATAAACAGCTGCCGGCCGACGGTGTTTACGGAACCATCTCCGAGATTCATTCTAAAATGTTCAAAGGGCTGACCAATATTGGAAAACGTCCTTCGGTGGACAATTTTGATTATGTGACGGTGGAAGATTTTCTGCTTGATTTTTCGGAAGATATTTATGGAGAGGTCATTACGCTGGAAATTCATGCCCTGATCCGGCCTGTTAAAAAGTTCAACAGCTTAGAAGAAGTAAAGCAGCAGGTCAATCGGGACATTGAGTCTATCCGTTCGTATTTTGAGCAGCTGTCTTAAAAACCGTTCAAAAAGTTTGCCGCATTTTGGATGAAAGGCAAACAGATTCCGGGAGATTGTAAAATGCAATATACTCAATATGGAAAAACAGAAATGAAGGTATCCCGGCTGGGCCTCGGAGGAATGCGTTTCTCAGAAGATGTGGACCAGATGATCCGGATGGTGCGTTATGCAATTGACCATGGCGTAAATTACTTGGATACGGCATACCTATATCCGGACAGCGAAGCGATTATTGGCAAAGCGCTTACGGACGGATACCGGGACAAAACTTATCTGGTCACCAAGAGTCCCATCTGGCTTATCGGCAATCATGCCGATTTTGAAAAATATCTCGATGAGGAACTGGCGCGCCTGAAGACGGATCATATTGACGTTTATCTCTTTCATAATCTCTACCCGGACAACTGGGAGCGTGTCAAAAAAGCAGACGGCCTTGTTTTTTTGGATAAAATGATTCAAAAGGGAAAAATTCGTCATAAAGGGTTTTCTATTCACGGGACAACTGAATCTTTCAGGGAAATCGCGGATAGTTATGATTGGGATATGTCCATGATCCAATTAAATATTTTGGACGCACACCAGCAGGTGGGCCTGGAAGGGCTGAGATACGGCGCGCAAAAAGGGATGGCTATGGCTGTAATGGAACCGCTTCGGGGCGGGTCCATCGTCAACAACGCGCCTGCAGGAGTCCGTGAACTGGTTGCGGAGCACCCCGAGAAACGTTCCCTTGCCGAATGGTGCTTCAGATGGCTTTATGATATGCCTGAAGTAACGGTTGTATTAAGCGGAATGAACAGCCTCGGGCAGCTAAAAGATAATTTGCGTATTTTTGAAGACGCAATGCCGGGCGTGATGACCGGGGAAGACCAGTCTTTTATTGAAAAAATAAGAAAGATTTACGAGTCGCAAAAAAGTATCGGCTGTACAGGGTGCGGATACTGCATGCCCTGTCCGCAGGGGGTCGCCATTCCCGATGTTTTCAGGCTGTATAACAGCCACCAGTTAACAAAGCCGAATCCAATTGACAAACAGGTCTATCAGTGTCTGCTCGGCACCTCAAAAGCGGATAATTGCATTTCCTGCGGTATGTGTCTGCAGCATTGCCCGCAGGAACTCGATATTCCAAATTTGCTTGAGCAGGCGCATGAGGAATTGAACGCGGACTGGAAATAAAAAGGAAACGCTTTGGGCACAGACTTTCTTTCAGGACGGGGCGCTTTTGCGCAACGGCCTTTTTTTTGCTTAAAAAAGTCGGGAAGATGTCCGGGCACGGGGCGCTTAAATTTTTTTGGAAAACATATCTTTGAGCAGCCGGATAAAATCTTTGGTTTGCCTGTTTAAAAAACGGTCCTTACACCAAACAATATATAGCGACCGGCGGGCAGGAGGATCCATAAAAGGAAAGAGAAGAAGCTTTCCTTCTTTTTCCAGATCTTCCACCACTTTTCTTGAAAGAATCGAAATGCCTACCCCTGCGATAATGCTGCTAGGAATCGCTTCCGGGTCATTCATGCACAATGCAACATTCAGATCGTCCAAAGACATACCGAGCAAAGAGAGCATCCGTTCAGTTTCGCGGCGGGTGCCGGAGCCTTTTTCACGTATGATGAGGGGCTTCTTCAGCAGGGTTTTAAGAGAGACGTCTGATTTTTTCAGAGCCATATAGTGCTTGGTGGCGGGAGTGGCAATGACAAGTTCATCTTCATAAAAGGGTTCAAAAACGCATTGTTTTTCGGTTGTTTTGGTTCCGGTCAGGCCAAAATCAAGTGTTCCGTCGAGTAGTTTGTCAATAACGCCCAGACTGTCCGATTTGCAGATATCAAAATCGATCTCAGGGTGACGTTTTCTGAAAGCGACCACGGCTCCCGGAAGAAAGTGTGCCACGGGAAGGGTTGAAGCGCCGATGTGAATCGTAACATCTTTTTGTCCGTTGAAATCGGAAACGGCTTTCTGGCGCAGGTTCAAAATACCGGAGGCATATCCGTACAGCTTTTCGCCGTCCGCCGTAAGAGAAATATGTTTGGTCGTCCGGATAAGCAGATTTCTTCCCAGTTCCGCTTCAAGTTCCTTGATATGCGCACTGACGGTAGGCTGCGTTAAATATAAACTTTGAGCCGCTTCCGAGAAGCTCATATAATTAACAACAGCCACAAAGGCCTCTAATTGTTTGAATTCCAAAAAACCATCACCTCATTTCTATTAATAGTATATTTCATCTTATAGAAAAAATCAATATATATATGTTTTGGCTTAAAAAAAGCGATTTTACTTTCCGGTTGTTTTATATTACCTTATTAATAATGATATAATTATTAATCGGAGGTGACAGGGATGGACTATAACCCAATGTGGGAAAGTTTGGATATGGATATAGAAAAGCACAGCCAATTGTGTGAGGCATTGCCGGCGATGTTCTGTGATGTTTTTATGGAGCAGAAAGACAGGCCGGAAAAAATGGATTATTTTTATTTCGTGGTGGCTGAAATACATGGTATCCGTCCCAAAGAACTGATTGAGCATCAAAAAAATGGCGGAAAGGTTCTGGGGACTTTTTGCGTATATGTGCCGGACGAAGTCGTATTTGCGGCAGATGCAATCGCTACCGGGCTGTGCGGGGGATCGCAATTTTGGGTACCTGGCGGGGAAAAAGTTTTACCGGCAAATACCTGTCCTCTGATTAAGGCGTCGGTGGGGGCCCGGCTGGACCGAACTTGTCCTTTTTTCCGTATTGCGGATATGTATGTGGGAGAAACGACCTGCGACGGAAAAAAGAAGGCGTGGGAAATTCTGGGCGAAGATGTTGAGATGTATGTGATGGATCTGCCGCAAATGAAGCGGGATAAAGATATTGATGCATGGGAGAAAGAGATCAAGCTCTTTTTAGCCAAAGTTGAAAACCTTACCGGCAATAAGGTGACTGCGGAAAAACTGGGAGAGTCTATACGGCTCATCAACCGGAAAAGACAGGCGCTTAGCAGGCTGTATGATTTGCGTAAAAATGAAAATCTTCCAATCAGCGGGAAAGACGCTCTTTTGATTTCGCAGATTGCCTTTTATGACGATCCGAAAAGATTCACAGATAAAGTCAATGAGCTGTGTGACGAGCTCGACAGGCGTGTCGCAGAGGGGAAAAGTGTTTTTGAAAAAGGAACCAAACGGATCCTTCTGACCGGAACTCCGTTGGCTATTCCCAATTGGAAATTGCATCATATTATTGAAACAAGCCGCGGAGCAGTGGTTGCAGAAGAAATGTGCACCGGGGTCCGGTATTTCGAGAACCAGGTTGATGAGACGGCAGCAACGGTGGAAGGCGGGATTCGTGCGCTTGCTGAACGGTATATGAAGATCAATTGTGCGTGCTTTACGCCGAATACGGGCAGGATAGATGATATCCTGCGTTTGGCAAAAGAATATAAAGCGGATGGCGTAATCGATGTTAATCTGAATTTCTGCAATTTGTATGATACGGAAGGATTTATGGTGGAGCGTGCCCTCAAAGAAGCGGGAATTCCATTTTTAGGCATTGAGACGGATTATTCAGACCAGGATGAACTGCAGTTGCGCACGCGGATCGGAGCGTTTATTGAAATGCTGGAAAACAAAAAATAAAGAAGAGCCGGGTTTTCCGGCGCATGATCGTCGGTGCTCGCTGAATGAAAAGTAGAAAGGATGAGCGGTTTGAACAAAATAGATCTTTCGGGCGGAATGGGCTGCGCCTGCAAAATAGATTCGGTACGCCTGCGGTCCATATTGTCGTCCATTCCCAAGCGGGAAGACCCCAATTTACTGGTGGGATACGATTCTTCGGATGACGGTGCGGTTTATAAAATCAGTGATGAAGTTGCCATTATTCAAACGTTGGATTTTTTTACCCCCATGAATGAAGACCCGTATGTCTTTGGGCAAATTGCCGCAGCCAATGCGCTTTCCGACATTTTTTCCATGGGCGGGCGGGCAATCTGCGCGCTGAACATCGTTTGTTTTCCGGAAAAGGAAAACAATGAGATGCTTACTGCAATTTTAAAAGGGGGCGCGTCCAAGGTCCATGAAGCCGGGGCATGCCTGGTGGGAGGCCACAGTATCAATGATGCTACCGTGAAATATGGGCTTTCCGTAACCGGCATCGTACATCCGGATAAAATCCTGGCCAACCTTGGTGCAAAACCGGGGGACCGCCTTATATTGACCAAACCTTTAGGGGTCGGCATTATCAATACCGCGAACCGTGTGGGCGAGGCGAGCAGCGAAGCGGTCAGGAAAGCGATCCTGAATATGACGACTCTGAATATGTACGCGCTGGATATTTTAAATAAATATGATGTGCATGCACTGACCGACGTTACAGGCTTTGGGCTGGCCGGGCACGGGTTGGAACTGGCGCGCGGGTCAGGGGTCACCCTCCAAATGGATCCGGACGATATGCATGTGATCGAAGAAGCGCGCGAATACGCAGCTGAATTTTTAGTAAGCAGCGCAGGACAGAAAAACAGGAATAATTATGCCTGCGATATTGATCTTGAAATTCTGGATTTTGCGCAGGCGGAACTGCTGTTTGATGCGCAGACCTCGGGCGGAATGCTGGCGGCTGTCGCCAAGGAAGATGCGGAAAATGCACTCCGCTCCTTAAGCGGCTTGGAAATCAAGAGCAAAATCATTGGAGAAGTAACGGAAAAACAGGAGAAATCCATTGTATTTAAAAGGAGGTAGAAAATGAAAATTATTGACGCAAGGGGAGAATCTTGTCCTGTGCCCGTCATTATGATGAAAAAGGCGCTAAAGGAAAACAAAAAGGAAAACATAAAAGAAATTGTAGACAACGAGCTTTCCAAACAAAATTTGGAGAAAGTTCTTTCAGAAATGAATGTTCCGTTTACATCCCGGCAGGAGAACGGAGATTATATCGTGTTGGTTAATCTGGAAGGCGGGGATATTGAAATCCAGACAGAACTGACCAAGCTGGACAGTGTTCTTGTCTTGTCTTCGGATACAATGGGCAGAGGAGATGACGAACTGGGACATACGCTTATAAAGAATTTTCTGTATGCTTTAAATGAGTCGGATAATTTGCCGAAAACTATTTTGCTTTATAACACGGGCGTCAAGCTTGCAAGTGAAAATCCGGATACCATTGCGGATCTAAAAAAACTTGAAGAAAAAGGCGTTGAAATTTTAGTTTGCGGCGTATGCCTCAATTTTTTTGGACTTACGGAAAAACTTCAGGTCGGAAGCGTATCAAATATGTATTCTATTGTGCAAACAAAATTGGCAGCGGAAAAAATCATCCAAATCTGACCGCTTAAGTTTGGAATAGAGCAAAAACCTGCTTAGCGAACGGTGACGTGCCCCAAAGGCGGAATGTGTCTGTCATGAGCGCATACGGAAAGGGGCCGTTTTTCTTGCGGTGCTTAAAAAAAGCATTCATGCTTTTTACGGGAAAAATAAAAAACGCTTTTTAAGCGATGCAAAAGGGGTGTGCATTCTGGAAAATCAAAACAGGAGTTACCTTAAAACACGTGACCTGCGCAAGTCGTTCGGGCATATTAATGCGTTGGACGGGGTAACGATCGATGTGCGTCTTGGAGAAGTTCTGGCCATCGTGGGAGACAACGGAGCGGGGAAAAGCACACTGATAAAGATGTTGTCCGGCGTACTCCGCCCGGATAGCGGCCGGATGGTTTTAAACGGCCAATCCTATGAACGCCTTACTCCGCGTGTGGCTGCAAAACTGGGGGTTTCTACGGTGTATCAGGACTTGTCCCTGGTCGATACGATGAACACCTGGGAAAATATTTTTCTGGGAAACGAATACCGCCGTATAGGGTTTATGGATGAAGCGCGGATGCGTGAGGAGGCCATCGGGATTCTTGAACGCCTGGAGATCAATATACCCGATCCGGATGTGGCGGTACGGATGCTTTCCGGCGGACAGCGTCAGTGTGTTGCGGTAGCCAAGGCTATACACCAGGGGGGCAGATTAATTATTTTCGATGAGCCGACTGCCGCCATGGGCGTTAAGGAAACGCGGGCGGTACAGCGCCTTTTGGTTAAATTGGCTAAAGAGGGATACGGTGTTTTATTGATCAGCCATAATATACGGCAGGTGTTTGAAACTGCGCAGCGTATCTGTATTATGCGTCATGGAAAAGTTCTTACGGTGGTAGACACCCATTTGGTGGATTATGAAAAGGTCGTATCCATGATTATCAACGGAATGGAGATGGATGCAGTATGAAAGCGGAGGGAACAACATCGGTATTCAGACAGGGAATAAAACGCTACCATTCGCAACTGTTGCTGCTGGGCGTGCTTTTATTGCTCATGATTCTTATGTCTTCTGTCTCCGAATATTTTTTTGCTTGGAAAAATTTCTATAATATTCTTGATCAAAGCGCCGTCTATATTATCCTGTCGGTCGGAATGACTTTTGTCATTGCGAGCGGGGGCGTTGACTTGTCGGTTGGAAGCGTGGCGGGTCTGGGCGGAGTGACGATGGCTGTGCTCATGAAAGCGGGCATGGATGTGCCCGGAGCGGTTATATCCGGCATTGCGCTCTGCGTGCTGATTGGCGTCGCAAACGGCGCGCTGATTTCTTTTATGCGGATCAACGCCTTCATTATTACCTTGGTTACCATGATTATAGCAAGAGGATTTGCGCTCATTTTGACCGGGGGCGTCTCGATCTATGGATTTGACAAAGGCTTCAAGTGGTTCGGTACGGGGGACATCGGTCCGGTCAATGCGCCAATCGTAATTTCGCTTATTTGTGCGGTGATAGGAATGTTGCTTTTGCGCCGTACACTGTGGGGGAAATATGCTTTGGCGCTGGGAGCCAATGATGAGGCGCTTCGACGCGCCGGCGTCAAAACCCGGTTTTACCGTACCAGCATTTACGCTGTTTCCGGTTTGTGCGCCGCCATAGCGGGACTAATTATGACGGCGCGGCTGAATTCAGCGGCGCCTCTGGCCGGGCAGAATTACGAAATGGATGCAATTGCCGCCGTTGTGCTGGGCGGAGCAAGTATGAGCGGAGGAAAAGGAACGGTCCTCGGAACATTGTTTGCCTGTCTGATACTGGCTGTCATGCGAAACGGCCTGACGCTGCTGGCAATACCTACATACTATCAGCAGGTGGTCACCGGATTGATCATTTTGGCCGCAATTGTGACGGCAGAAATACGCAACCGTATTCAGGCCGACGTTTAAGAGGGGGGATAAGCTTGAAGACAACTTTGCTTGGGCTCGGTAGTTTTGCGATGGACAAAATAATAGACTGTGCGGCTTTGCCTGCGGAAGATTCTTTTGCAGTGGTGACAAAAGAACGAACCCTTCCCGGCGGAAGCTGCGCAAATCTATTGGTTACTTTCGCGGCTTTGGGCGGAGAGAGCAGGATGTTGGCAAAAATCGGGGACGACGATGTGGGAAAAGCTTTCAGGCGTACGCTGAAAGAAGATGGGGTTGACGATTCGTTTTTGTTGGTGAAAAAAGGCGGCTTCAGCCTGCATACGTATGTTTTTACAACACCCGTGGGAACACACAGCATTCTGGTGAATCCGGGAGACGCTATGATGGAGCTTGGGGAGAATGACCTTACGGAAGAAATGCTGGAAGGCACGGATGTTTTTTACTCCGATTTGTTTCCCCCGTGGGCTGCGGCAGCCATGGCAAAAAAGTGCAGAGCCAAAGGGATCCCCGTTGTTTTGTGCATGCAGTGCGCGCCGTCTTTTATGCATAGCTTGGGAGTAAAAAACGAAGAAATAATGGATGCCATATCTTTGGCGGATCTGTTTATCAGTGGACGGGAGGGATTGTACGAACTGACCGGCAGGCGCGACTATCGGCAGGGAGCGCGGACGGCCCTGGATCGTTTTTATCCGTCTAAAGGCGTTATCTGCACGGCCGGAAACGAAGGCGCGTTTTGGATTGACGGCAAGGAAGAGAGAACGGCGCCCGCACTGAAAGTGCATCCGGTTGATTCGACCGGAGCGGGCGACAGTTTTACAGGCGCTTTGCTTTATAGCTATTTTCATTTGCACCAAGGCAAGCGGGCGGCGCTTGATTTTGCCGCGGGTGCGGGAGCTCTTAAATGTACGATCCCCGGTCCGAGAATGCGCGTGAATGAAAAGCAGCTGCGCAATTTTATAGAAGAAAACCATTCATCTTTTCAAAAATAGTATGGTGGATGCTTCAAATCTATTGTGCGCAAAAATGGAAATGAAAAGCGCATAGCCCGGCAAAGAGAGGGCAAAAGCAGTTTGGGATTATCATATGCGGTTTTGCATTGTTGATAATAATTTAAATTTTTAAGGAGGAATACAATGAAAAGATTGAGGACATTGCTTGCACTTGTGTTGATTGGTGCAATGATGGTGGTGGCGTTGGGCGGATGCGCAACAGAAGAGCAGCAGGACACGCAGGAAAGCCCTGCGCAGACGGAAGAATCGGCCTCGGCTTCACAGGAAGTTTCTGCATCGCCTGAAGCTGCGGCTGAAGAGAGCTCGGAGGAAAGTTCTGCTATCACGAACGAACTGTTTAAAGAAGCGGAAAATGAAATGTTAGAGGCGCTTGCACCGCTGCCTGACATGGGAACAGGAGAGAAAATTGGCGCAGTGGCTTTTAGCATGACAAATCCTTTTTGGGTAACGGTGCAGGAAGGGTATGAAGATGCAGCCGCGGAATATGGTGTCAGCGTAGATGTTGTCGCTTCTCCTGACGAAGCGGATGAACAGGGGCAGGCCGATGCAATGAACGCTCTTTTGGCTAAAGACTATGATGCTTTCGCAATTTCCTGTATGACAGGGTTTAATTTGGTGGAATCGGTAGCAAAAGCCAATGAAATGGGTATTCCCGTAGTTGCCGTGGGAACAACGCTGGATCCGGAAGCCGCAGCGGATGCGGGTGCTTCGGTTGCTGCTTTTGTAACATCCGATTTTGAAGCGCAGGGATATCTTGGGGCGCAGTATATCATGGAACAGCTTGGCGGAGCCGGAAAAGTTGCCGTCATCGAGGGACAGGCCGGATCAGACAACAGTGAACAGCGCAAGAATGGAGCGATTGCCGGGTTTGAAGAAAACGGAGGCGAAGTCGTAGCGGTAGAAGCGGCCGACTGGGATCGTCAGAAAGCCTATGATATTGCTACCAATATCCTTCAGGCCAATCCGGACCTCGAGGGCATCATGTGTGCCAACGACGAAATGGCGCTAGGTGTGGTTGAAGCCATGAAAGCGGCGGGAGCCAAGGATCAGGTCAAGGTAGTAGGTATAGATTTTATTGATGAGGCGAAAACTTCCATTGAAAACGGAGAACTGGATGGATCAGTGGTCATGTCTCCGTATCTTTTCGGAAAGGCCGGTCTGATTTTAGCGCTGAAAGCAGTGCAGGGGCAGGAAATCACGGAAGATATGTTCTGGACGCCTTTTGCATTGGTAAATGCGGATAATGTGGGCGAATACGACGGCTGGAAATAATACTGAAAAAAGCGGCAAAGACGGCAGGAAACTGCCGTCTTGCTTGCTTTTTTGGATCATTGCGAAAGACCCGGGTGTGATTGAAAAAAAGCATGTCCTGTGTTATGGTAAAAGCCGGTATTCAGCTTTTGCGGGCAAGGGCGATGTTTTTGCATAAAGCAGAAAGTTGCAGGCGTGAGCTCAGCGTGCCGCTCAGACGGTCCAGTGCGGCGTTTACCGCCGGATGGTATTCACCGCCCGCTTTTTGAGCGCGCGTTCCCTCTTCCATGGCGGTGGAAAGTTGCGCGGCCGATATACAGCGCTCGGATTGCAAAAGCGGGTTCAGCAAAAGAAGAGGAGGGATCGCAGGCGTGCGCCCGGTGCCGTCCAGTGCGATCGTACGGCTGCGGCAGAGAAATCCGTCTGAAAAAGGATGAACCTTTCCGCGGACCGCAACTCCGGCGGCGCGTAACCATGCAAAGGTAGCGGGATGATCAAATACATCTTTTGGAGCGCTTGCAATCAGGCAAACCGGTAATGCGGCCAAGGCCATAAGATCATCGCCTACGGTGGCGGCGGGGAGCGGCCCAATGCCGCCCATGCCGGCTGTAACGGCCAGGCGTATATTTTCCTCCGCACAGATCTGCATGGCGGCAGAAGCGGTCAGAAACCCTGTAAGGCCATCTTTTCGTGCCTGATCCAATCCGCGCCGGCTGATACGGGGCAAAGTGTTTGCGTAGCGGCGGAGAGGAAGAAAATCGTCCAGGACGCCGGTAACGGGTTTTCCTTTCTCAAGCCAGACAAGAGGCGCTTTGCAGAGCGAAGGTTCATTTTGCAGGGCGTTTTCCCGGATAGAAGGGAGGCCGTGCCCAAGCAATGCGGTTTCCACTAAAAATTGTTTCATAAGATACATCCTTTAATCGTTAAGCGTTAGGAGAACATTCATGGATATCAAAAACGGAGAATTACCCGAGATTTTTGAAAGTTTTGATGAAAAACGGCGGGAAAACTTTATAACGGCTTTGGAATATAAGCGGAGCGGGAAACCGCTGGTGGGCGCTTTTTGCACCTATTTGCCGATAGAGCTGCCTATGGCGGCGGGCGCGGCGGTGGTGGGGCTGTGCGCAACCAGTGATGAAACCATTCCGGCGGCCGAAGGGGATCTGCCGCGCACGCTCTGTCCGTTGATCAAAGCCAGTTACGGTTTCGGCAAGACAGATAAGTGCCCGTATTTTTATTTTGCGGATCTGGTGGTGGGGGAAAACACGTGCGACGGCAAAAAAAAGATGTATGAATATCTGGCCGATTTCAAAAACGTATATGTGATGGATCTGCCCAATCGCCAGTCTCCGGAGGGGCTTGCGTTATGGGAGAAAGAACTTTACCGCTTCAAAGACAAACTGGAAAATTTGTTTGGCGTCTCAATTACCGAAGAAAAATTGCGTGCGGCGGTTGCACTCCGAAACCGTGAACGCAGGGCGCTCATACGGTTTTATGAGACCATGCAGAAAGATCCGCCCCCCATGACCGGGCTTGAATGCTACAAGGTGCTCAACAGTGCTACGTACAGCTTTGACCGTGCGGCTTCGGCTGCGGAAATCGAAGCGCTGACCGGCCGGATACTCGAGCGGGGAAGCCTGCCTGAGCGAAAGCCGCGCATCTTGGTTACCGGAAGTCCGCTTGTCGGGGTATACAAGAAGATCCTGACCATTTTAGAAGACAGCGCCTATGTAGTCGCTTTTGAAAATTGCAACGGGGCTAAGCCGCTTTACGGATTAGTGGACGAAACCGCCGATGATATTTATGCGGAGTTGGCCCGGTTTTATTTGAATATCGGCTGTTCGTGCATGTCGCCCAATGAAAACCGGAAAACGTTGCTTGAACGGATGATCCGCGAGTACCATGTGGACGGCGTGGTCGAGGTTGTGCTGCAGGCGTGCCACACATATGCGGTGGAGACACGGGGGATAAGGCGATTGGTGCATGATGAAATGGGTCTGCCGTATCTGGCGGTGGAGACGGATTATTCGCTCACCGATCAGGGACAACTTTCTACGCGCCTGAACGCTTTTGTAGAAATGCTGGGGTAAAGATTCAGTTGTGTCCGGTCAGGGCAGCCCACTTACGGGTGTGCGCCGCCAGGTCAAACCCGTTGGCGTCATCCAGTGTAGGAAGATAGTCCGCAGGAAAAAGAGAGAAACCTTTAAGGGCGCCTGCAAAGGCGCCGGTCAGTGAAGCGACGGCCGCAGTTTCATCTCCGATGTTGACTGCGTCAAAAAGAGCGGAGAGAAGGTGGCGTTCCCTTGCAACCAAAAGGCCAAAAGCCGCGGGCAGCGTTTCGGCAACGGCAGGACCGCTGCCGATTAGAGCGCCGATTGCTTCCATTGCTTCATCTTCCGGATGACGCAGTGCCGTTTCAACAGCCATTTCTATTCGTTCGGTAACCGAGGGGCCGGGATAAACAAAAATATCCTGCTTTTGCCGTGCCAGTTTTTCGCCCAGAATGGAGCCGCGGATTGCGGCGTCGGTCATCGAAAAAACGGAAGCTTTTTCTTTAAAAGCGGCAGCGATGGCGGCAGCGGCGGCACATGCGCCCGAAATGCTTAGAGGGTCGTCATGGGAAGCCATCGTGATTTCAACTGCGTCGAGGATGGCAGCTTCAGGGTCGCCCGGATGGAGCAGGCCGGCCGGATATGCTTTTACGGCGGCACCGTTGGAAGAAAGGGCGTAGTAATGTCCTTTAAAAAGCTTGTTGCCAAGGTGGCCGGAATAAGACCACATTTCCTGACCTTCGGTTTTGTTCAGGCGGTTGACCACTTTGCGGGTCGTCATGCCCGCAAAAGGTGCAAACCATTCTGTACGGCCCCATTCAATCAATGCGTCTTCCGAGAGGCGGCGGCTCGCCTGTCCGCCGGAATCAAGAAGATGCCGGGACAGTATATAGGGAATGCTGAAAGCATCTGTGACCTGGCCTTTTTTACGTCCGCGGGCAAGGCTGTCCGCTGGCGGTGTGTTGAAGTTCGTGACCCGGCCGCCGAAAACAGCGGCAATCTGCAGAGTGGACTTGCCTTCGGTAGCTGCACCCATGGCGTCACCTGCTGCCGCACCCAGGATGCAGCCCAGCGTTTTGTTGTAAAAAAGTTCAGTTTTGCTCATGGGGTTCCTCCTTGGCGGCAAGCGTGGTGATTCTTTCGGCCAGATTTTCAATCTGAAGGCCGTTGGCCCCCTCCAGTGTGGGCAGATAATGCGGGGGGAAAGCGGACGCTCCCTGAAGAGCGCCGGCAATGGCGCCGGTCATGGTGGCAATGGTATCCGTGTCGTATCCTACATTGACGGCGCCGATGATAGCGCCTACGGCGTCCCCGGGATTGGCTGCGACGAAGCCGATAGCGCAGGGCACGGCTTCCGCTATATGGAGGCCCGCGCCAATACGGCGGCCAAGGGCGTGCATTTTTTCTTCCGGGGAACCGGGCCCGAGAGCAATACGGATCGCTTCATCCAGCCTGCGTAAGACGGAAGGAGAGGGCACGTCGTCGGCAACCAGCCGCCCCAGACGTTCTCCTTCTATTGCGCCAAAGCGTGCCGCCTGAAGGACCTGATACAGGTCTGCTTCCGGCATAAGCGCGCGGCTGACCGCACAGGATACCGCACAGGCGCCGGACAGGGCCGGCACGTTGTCATGTGAGACCATGGTGACGGTTATGCTGTCTTCAATTGTTTTTTCAAGGTTTCCGGGATGGAACATTCCAATCGGAGAAATGCGCATGGCGGCTCCGTTGGTGGCCTGCCGGGACTTAAGGTTGACGCCTTTGCTTGGCGGAACCGGTTCTCCCTTACAGCGCTTGATTGCTATACGGGTGGTAGGACCGGCAAAACGGTCAAAAAATATCTTGTGTTCCGACCAGCGGACCAGCGCGGTGCTGACAGCTTCTTTGCTTACCTTGCCGCCGCAGTCCGCAATGCTTTGTGCAAGAAAGTAAGCGGAACTGAAATCGTCGGTAACCTGTCCGGCAACGTTGCCCGCACCGAACGTATCCGGGGGTGGCGTTTCAAAGTCCGTAACAGGATGGCCAAAACAGTCTGTGATTTGCTGGGTGGTGCGCGCTTCGGTGGCGGCGCCCATGCCATCGCCGGCAGCGGCGCCGATAAGGGCGCCCAAAATCCGGTCGGAAAGTGAATAATCTGTCATATCATTCCTCGCTTTTACGTATAGTGCGGTATGCTGCTGTTTGAATTCTAACATGGATTTGCGGCACTGTAAAATTATATCAGTCTATAGCGGGCGCGCTTTTATAGAAAAAAATAATAGGTAAGGTGAAGTTTATGGACCACATTGAATTGATGCGGGAAATACGGCGTTATAAAGACAAAATGACCCAGGAAGAGCGCCTGAAGGCGTATTGGGAAGGAAAGGAAGTAGACCGTCTGCCGGTGGCGCTCTCGGTGCGGGAAGGGATGGCGCCGTTGTATGGGTTTACACCGGGCGGCTATCGCCGTGATTTTAATATAAGAGCCGGGGTGTATGAACATGCCAGTCGGGATTTTTCTTGTTGGGGGATCAGTATTGGCCCGAATTTAAAAGGGATTGGAATTGCCCTGGGGGCCAAGGCCGTTTATCCGGAGGGAGAGAGCGTATATTTGAAAAGCTATCCGCTTTCGGATATTCGGGCGTCGGACAGTCTCGAGCCTCCTGATCCGTACAGCTCGCCGGTTTTACGGGAAATGATGGACGATATGGGACGTTACAGGCACCGTTTTGGCAAAAAATGTCCGCTTTCAACGGATATTGCAGGACCTTTTTCCACAGCAGCCTCGATCATGCCGCTGGAGGCGTTATTGGTAGAAGCGTTGGAGCGTCCGGAAAAACTTCGTGTATTGCTGGAACTGTCGCTTGAATCAGTCTTGCGCTGGGTAAGGGCCGTGAATGAAGAGTATGGAGTTGTTTCGGTGAATGTCGCTGATCCCGTTGCCTCTCTGAGCGTGGTGGGCCTGCGGATATTTGAAGAGCAGGCGGCGCCTTTTTTGCTGAGGATGCGCAAAGAGGTAGAACGTATCACCGGTAAAAAACCGGGGCTGCATATCTGTGGAAAAACCGCTTCGGTGTGGGAGAAGTTGGCGCAGATGGAGTATGCGTCGTTTCGGGTGGATAACTGCGAAGATTTGGGAGAGCTGAAGGCCGCTGTGGGCGGCAGGATGGCGATAGCCGGGAACGTACCGCCGGTGGAAGTCATGCTTAACGGTACGCTTGATGAAGTGGTAGCGTCGGCCAAAGAATGCATCCGGCAGGGAGCGGACAGTCCGTGCGGCTATACGCTGGCCGCAGGATGTCAGCTGCCGCCGGGCGTAAGCGCGGATCATTTGCATGCCCTGCTTTTGGCTGCACGGAAATACGGCCGCTTTGCCCGGATCGGGCAGGCGGCCGCTGATGTGTAAAGCTTTTTGCGCAAAACGCCGGAAAGAAAAGCGGGCTCGGTTTAGAGACCGAGGTAATATCCCTGGCTTAAAATTTGCTCCGTCTGTTTGATTACTTCCATTGCGCCGGGAAGGTCGTCCATCGCGATGGCGGCCGTAATGTAGTTGATGAGGCACATAGGCGCGACGAATGAATTTTTAAATGATATGCTGTTGACGTAGCAGGGGAGGATAATGTCCCCGTAATGTTTGACAGTACTCCAGTTGGGGCTGGTAATCAAAATGATTTTTACGCCCCGTTGTTTAAACCAGGAGAGAATGTTTGCCGTGTGCTTTGAATAGCGCGGAAACATGAATCCAATGCAAACGTCATTTTCTTTTGCATTGATAATTTCCTCCGGAAACCCCATGCCTACCGATTGGATCAGATGGACATTTTTCCGGATTTGTCCCAGTCGCGAGGCCATATAGTACGAAAGCGTAAAAGAACTGCGCAGCCCCAGAAGATATACGTTTTTTGCGGCCAAAATCGCATCGATGGCTTTGTGCATGACCTCTTTGGAAATAGCCTCAAATGTAGAATTGATGTTGTTTAAATCATTATTTAAGGTGTCCAGTGAGAGTTGCTCTTCATCAATGCTGATGGACGAAGTCAGGCGTTCGGGCAAACTAACCTTGTCGCGGATGAGGTTCTGGATATCTTTTTGCATGTCGGAATAACCGTTATATCCAAGTGCGCGCGCAAAACGGATTACAGTGGTTGTGCTGACACCGATTTGCAGGGCAAAGTCATCTAAGGTACTGAATGCAAGGGTGTTTGTGTTTTCTGCAACGTAGTTTGCGACCGCCTTTTGCGAATGGGTAAAAGTATGGAATTCTTCTGAAATTTTTGATAAAATATCGGACATATTATCCCGCCCTTTTGTGATTTTTGATCATTTCTTGAAAAAACAAGATTGTAATTATAGACAATAATACCATAATTACAATCCTGACGTAAAGAACAAATATGATCAAATGTTTAAAAAAAGGAAAATCCCTCTAAAATTTAACGGCGCTCGACAAATCGGCAAGCGTGCAGCCCGGATGAAGGCTTGCCGCCCGCATCAGGAAATTCAGCTTGTCAATCCGTTCACCGGAACGGGGCGCGCCGTTTTTAATCATACGCACCTGAAGGCCGACCGCAAGATCCATGATAATGTCGTTGGTAACGCCGCCGGCACGGCCCGAGGGAATCACAAACAAGTCATGCTGTTTGGCAAAGTCGTATGCATCCAAGGCCTGTGTGATGGTGCCTACCTGATTCGGCTTTAAAACAAAACCGTCGATCGCTTTCATTTCATATGCCCGGTTGATCCTGTCCATGTTGGTGACCGTAAAATCATCACCTATGATCATGGAGCGGTCAATATTTTTAACGGCATTTTTAAATCCGTTCCAATCGTCTTCGCCGAGCAGATCTTCAATAAACAGGAGAGGAAAACGTTTGGCAAGGCCTTTTGTGTAATCGATGAGTTCATCGGCGGATACCCGTTTTCCTTTCATGAGATACGTGTTGGTTTTCTGATCGTACATCTCGCTGGAAGCGCAATCCAGCCCAAAAACCACCTTGTCCTGATAGCCGCATTCTTCTACCGCTTTTTGCATCAGATAAAGAACGACTTCCGGATCGTCGGATGGAGCAGCCCAGCCATAGGAGCGTGCAACAATAGGCTCTTTCCCAAGGTGGCCGCTTATTACGCTCTGCAGTTTTTGGAAAACCTGTGTTCCAATATGGACCGCTTCATGAATATCGTCCGCTTTATAAGGGACGATTAAAAATTCATTGAAGGCAAGGGTGATGTCTCCGTAGCGGCCGCCGTTTATAACGTTGAAAGACGGAACGGGCACGGTTTTGATGTCGCCGCCGGCCAGATAGCGGTAAGTGGTCGTATGTTCTGCGTTTGCAGCAGCGCGAAGCACCGCAATAGAGGTGCTGTATATGGCGTTGCCGCCCAGCTTGGATTTGTTGGGCGTGCCATCCAGGTCAATCATGGTTTCGTCAATCGAACGCTGGTCTTGTACATCCATACCGATCAGTGCGGGACGAAGGATCTCCTCAACGTTATGAACGGCCTTATGAACGCTCATGCCGTCGTATTCATATTTGTTATTGTCACGCAGGACAAACGCTTCGTGTATACCAACGGAACTTCCGGTCGGCGCACTTCCACTGCCGACGGTTCCGTCTTCGCAAATTACATCCACTTCAACCATGGGTCGGCACTTGCAGTCGATCAGTTGGCGTGCAAGAATATTCTTTATTTTTGTATTTGACATTTTTAGTTCCTTTCATATTTGCCGCATCCGTGGCGCCAATATTTTTTATGATGCCCGGCTTTTTTTAAATGCTACTTTTTAAGGGGCGGGACATACATTATGTTAAAATCGCAAAGGTTCGTGCCGGTATTGCCGGTGAGAACCGCGTCGCTGATTTCAGATAACGCTTCGTAACAGGCGTGGCCGCGCAAAGCTGCAAACAGATCTACGTTTTTTCCGCAGGCGGCCAGGTATGTTTTTGAATCGGTCAGTCCGCCGGCGACCGGTGTGGTCCCGTCTGTGCCTTCCGAGTCGATGGACAGCATTGCACATCCGTCGGCTTTAGCGGCGGCAATGGCAAAGCCGGTGGTCATTTCCTGTGAAGGCCCGCCATGGCCTGTTATTGTTTTGTTGTCCGTTATTTTGGTGGTGACCTCTCCGCTGCTTAAAATAACGCAGGGGGCAGCTATCGGATTGCCGTAGGTTTGGATCTCCCTTGCGATAGACGCAAATATGGCGCCCGCGTCTTTGCTTTCCCCTTCCAGGAAAGAAGTTAAGATCAAAGCGGGAATCCCCATCTTTTCCGAAACTCTTTTTGCATAGATGCAGGAATCCGGAAGCGAATTAATCAAAAAATAAGTGTTGTTCGGGAAGGCTTTCGGGGTTTCGCCTTCGGGGCCGCAGTTCATAAGATAATCTACAACCCGGCTGGGAAGCCTGTCCGCTACATCGTAATCCCGAATCACCCGGCGTGCCTCTTCCAGTGTGGTCTGGTCCGGCCCCATGGGAGTGCCCCGGTAGTGGGCATACGGGATGCCGATATCCCCCGTTGCCGGCGTTCCGACCGCGTCGCTGATGCCGATTCCTATAAGTTCTGCGCCGGATTTTTCAATCCGCTTGGCGAGCATGCCGCCGTTCAGCGCGGAAATGTGCCGGCGGATCGCGTTGATTTCCAAAATGTTTGCGCCGGATTTAAGCATGATCTCGGTTGTGTCAATTTCGTCTTGCAGTGTGATCCCGTCGATCGGACAGCTCATAAGGGCAGAACTCCCGCCGCTGATCACAACAATGAACAAATCTTCCGGTCCGGCGTCGTCGACCAGCCTGATGATTTTTTTGCAGGCTTCATATCCGTCCTGGTTGGGCAGGGGATGGCCGCCGACATATACTTCGGTTTTGTTGAAAACATCCGTATCTTCGGATATCTTGACGATCGCGATTCCACGGGTCAGACGGTCTCCCAAAATCTCATCAATCGCCATGGCCATGGCGTTGCAGGCCTTTCCTGCGCCGATAAGGTAGACGTTTTTCTTTTTGGTCAGATCCCAGCTGCACGTTCCGATCTTTAAGGTGGTGCCGTCGTAAGAAGCAATGCCGCGGATGCGCTCGTATGCATCCAAATATTTGAGCGTCGCTTCAGTGATGTTTAAAACGATTTTTCTGGATTCAACATCGCCGTGTGAAGTGAGCTCAGCATTATTTTTTATTTTAGTTCCCACGTGAACCTCCAAAATTTAAGTGATAAAATGTAGTATTTACTACTAAAAGTATAATTTAATTAATATGTTTTTGTCAACCACAAAAAATGACTTGACATAATGGAATGTAGAATGATATTCTTTTTGTAGTAAATAGAACAACAAAGTGGGGGCAGCATCCTTTTTTGTGGGATGAAGCTGAGGTGTAGTCTTTGAAACAACAACAATTCTATACCTGTTAAACCAGAGTGTTTTGTTCCAATCAAATAATTGCGTGCCAATGGCGGCGGAACGGAGCTCGGATTGGCAGCATTCTTATTCGGTGCAGATTAGCCGGTACTTTAACAAAATTATTCGAATAAAGAATCAAGTCAATAAAGTTGTTCAGTAATCATATTTGTAATAAAAACGAATCTGAGGAGGTAAACAATGAGAACGTTAAAAGGTAAAAGCATTTTAGGCATCAATGAACTTACGACTGACGAAATTGAATTCATACTCAACGTATCCCATGATTTCAAACGGAAATGGCGCAGTGGGGAGCTGCACGAATATCTTCGTGGAAAGAGCTTGGCCGGCGTTTTTAATACGCAGTCTACACGCACCAGTTGTTCGTTTGAAACTGCGATGACTGCTTTGGGTGGACATATGCTGTGGCTGGATAAAAATCGTATTTGGTCAGGAAGTGCCGGTGCGGAAAACTGGCATGATACCGTTAAAACATTGACTCGCTATGTCCATGGTATTGCACATCGTCCGGTTACCCGTGAACTTTTGGAAGAGACAGCTTCGCTTGCAACGGTTCCGGTGATCAATGCTTCTTGCCCGGTTGAACATCCGACACAGGCTTTTGCGGACATTATGACAATGCAAGAGTATGGCGGCGGCAGTGTAAAAGGCGCAAAAGTGGCTTTTTGTTGGGGCTATGGTGAACTGAATCCACCGGCTGGGCTGACAAATTCAACCTTGGCTATGGCAACGAGACTTGGCTTTGACGTTTCCATTGCCTGTCCGGAAGGTATGGACCCTGATCCGCGTTATATTAAAGAAGCAATGGATGGACAGGGTATTGTGGGAAACAAAATTGAAATCGTTCATTCTTATGAAGAAGCAACCAAAGATGCTGATTTTATTAATATATATGGATGGGTTTCTCCTGAAATATTTGCAGAAGGGCCTGAGACGGGGTATCGGGGCAATCCGGAATTTGCAGCATACAAACAGACGCTTAAACATTGGCGCGTAGATGAGAAGGTTGTAAGCTCGGCACCAAAACGGGTCAAGGTTATGCACTGCTTGCCCGCTGCCCGCGGAGAAGAAGTTACAGACGGCGTTTTGGATGGCCCGAATTCTATTATTTTTGATGAGGCTGAAAACCGTATGCATACCATTAAAGCATTGTTAGCTTTATTGATGGCTTAAAATCATTAAACATCAGACAAATAAAGGTAACGAAAAGGTGTGAGCAAAATAGCACCGTGTGTGGCATGGAACATGAACTGATTCTATCGTTATCTTAGGGACCGGAAGAGCAATGGCATGCTCTTCCGGAATCCTTTGGGTTAAGCGATATGGGTTTTGAGAGCATTATAAGAAAACGCACGAATAAAAAAAATATATTTTCCGATACATTCATTGTACAGGGGGCTACCTCAGGTGGTTGACGGTACTTGCTTGGTTCGGGGCAGTCTTTTTGTTCCCTTTGTTCAAAAAAAGACATGCCTTAAGTTTATATATTAGCCGTATTACTGGGCTTGATGCACATCGTTTTTTGAAGTCGATGCCCGGGCGTTCAATAGGAAGGAAGCGTATTGTGCGTATTAAAATTAAAATTGATGGAAAGACAATTGAAACCGAAGAAGGGCAGACAGTATTAAATGTTGCGTTAGCTGCCGGAATAGAAATCCCCAGGCTCTGTCATGATATAAAACTGTCGCCGGGAACTAATTGCGGCCTGTGTATGGTTCATGTGAACGGAGCTGCTCCGGTCAAAGCTTGTGAGACTCCTGCTTTTGCGGGGATGACTGTAGTGACGCAAGGGGAGAAATTGGATGAATTGCGCCGAGCTGCTCTCGATAAGATATTGGCCAGCCACAGAGGAGATTGTATTGCTCCCTGTAAAAAAGCATGTCCTGCCGGGAGCGATTGTCAGGGATATGCAGGCCTTATCGCAGAAGGTTTTTTTGATGAAGCTATACGTTTACTCAAACAGTCTTACCCGATACCGGCCTCATTGGGACGGATTTGTCCTCATCCTTGTGAAGAAGTTTGTCGGCGCGGATTGTTAGAGGGCCCGGTTGCTTTGGCTGCTCTAAAACGTTTTGTTGGCGATATGGATCTGGAAAAAGAAAAACCATATCTGCCCCAAATAGCAGATTCAAGCGGTAAAACAGTAGCTGTTATCGGAGGTGGGCCGGCGGGTCTGACGGCTGCTTGGCTGCTTACAATAGCTGGGCATAAAGTTACTGTTTTTGAATCAATGGCAAAAGCCGGAGGCATGTTGCGCTACGGTATTCCAGAGTTTCGGTTGCCTAAAGCGGTGTTGGATAAAGAGATTGCTGTTATTGAATCAATTGGTGTTGATATCAAATGCGGTTGTAGAGTTCAAAATGAGCTTTTCGAAAGGATCAAGACAGATTATGATGCCGTATTTATTGGGATAGGAGCTTGGCAGGCATCGGCGCTTCATATTCCCGGAGAAGAACTTCCTCAGGTCATGAGTGGACTGGATTTGCTTATAAAAACAGCTGTTGGCGAGGCCATCGGTCTGGGCGCACATGTGGTGGTCATTGGCGGTGGAGACACGGCTATAGATTCTGCACGTACGGCAATCCGGCTGCCTGGGGTTGAAAGAGTGACTTTGCTTTATCGTCGTGGTTGTGATGAAATGCCAGCCCGTGAAGAGGAAGTGGATGAGGCCGAGATGGAAGGCGTTCAGATGCGTTTCCTTTTGAACCCTGTAAAGATAATACCTTCAAAAACAGGTCTTATTATTAAATCACAGGTTATGAAATTGGGTGATCCGGATGAGTCGGGACGCCGTTGCCCTGTACCTGTTTTTGGAGAATTTGAAGATTTTTTCTGCGATAATTTGGTTGTTGCTATTGGGCAACAGGTCGACAAAGAGATGCCAGTGGACGTAAACAAGTGGGGGGGCATTCAGACTAGCGTGAATCTTGAGACGTCAATGCCCGGAGTGTTTGCCGGCGGGGACGCAGTAAAGGGGACTGGTTTGGCGGTTGAGGCCGTTGCCGATGGGCAGAAGGCCGCAGAAGTCATTAGTAAATATTTACAGGGCATCCGGTATGCTCAAAAAAAACAGTATTATGCGGAGCAAAAAGATTTGACGTCCTCTGCTTTTTCTTATGCCGAAAAAGCAGAGCGCCACGTCCTTCCGGCTCTCAGTAAAGAAGAAAGAAAGCGTAATTTCAGGGAAAGTGCCGGTGCGTTTACAGTGGAGCAGGCCATGGCAGAAGGGGCGCGTTGCTTGGAATGCGGTTGCCTGGATGTTTATGAATGTAAGCTTCTCTCTTATGTTGAAAAATACGGTGTGCCGTTCCGGAAAGACGTAGCCGCTCCTTATGAGCCTATAGATCGCCGTCAGCCATATATCTTTCGCGATTCGAAGAAATGCATTGCTTGCGGCTTGTGCGTTCGGGTTTGCAAGGAGATTATGGGATACGGATGTTGGGAAATGGGTGAAGATGGCGTTGTGCGTATTGCGGGAGGCGGTACGCTGCCAGAAGCTTATTGTGTCAGTTGCGGCCAATGTGTGGAACATTGTCCGGTTGGCGCACTTTCTGAACAGAACCCACGGATGAAATCTGTTCCTCTTCATCCTGAGGTTGATAAGAGTGTCTGCAATTATTGTGGTGTGGCCTGTCCGGTAGAGGTGCATCATTACGGAGACAAACCTATTCGCGTAAGTCCGGTTTGGGGAGGAAATCTGGATGCCAATGTTTTGTGTGTTCATGGTCGCTTTGGATGGCATACTGCTATGGGCGACCGGGGGCTTACAGATCCTTTGGTTCGGAAAAAAGATGATTTGTTTTCCGTGGAGTGGAACCAGGCTTTTGAAGTGGCCATGAATGGCATTAAGAAAGTCCAAAATCAATACGGAAAAGATTCTGTAGGTGTACTTATTGCTGACCGCATGACAGACGAGGAAATATTTGAAGCACTGCGGTTGGCTGAAGCTCTGGGCACGAAAAACGTATACAGTGCCAACATTTACAATGGTGGCGTAGAAGAAATTTTCGGGCTTGATTGCAGCACAAATACATATCAGGAGTTGGCAAACACAGACTGTGTGTTGGTAGTAGCGGCAGATGTGCCATCTTATTATGCAATGTTGGCCTTGCCGGTTCAGCAAGCTAAATATGGTCATGGTGCCAAGCTGCTGGTTGCCGCTGCTGACGGATGGAATGGTTTCAATTTTATAGCGGATCGCAGGGCTATTATGGAGGATGACACCCGTTTTTTAAAAGAGATGTTAAAGGACTGTATTGATAGCGGTTGCATACCTTCAAATGCGACCGGATTTGAGGATTTGAAAGTATCGTTAAAAGACATAGTCCCAAGTAAGGAGGCCAGCGATTTTGCTAAAGATTATCGTGATGCCAAGACTGCTATGATTATGATCGACCGTGAGCGCGCCTCAGCAGAGACAGCGCGTTTGGTATGCGAACTTGCGGTGATTTGTGGTAAGATTGGACGTTCAAGCTGTGGCGTTATTCAGATGCTGCAACATAACAATACCCAAACGGTCTCCTTAATGGGTATTCGCAAGGACATGTCATGCCTGTCAAGTGATATACAAAGTGGGAAGATCAAGGGAATGGTGATGGCAGAACAGTTTATACCGGATGAATCAATTGCAGGGATGCTGGATTATGTGGTTTTGATGGACAGCGCCAAAGGCCCCGGATTTAGGACGGCGGACGTATTTTTGCCCATGCCGGGATATGGGTCCTTTGACGGCACTTATTGTAGCGGCGAAGGACGGGTCCAAAAAATAAACCGGATTTTTTCTGTACCATCAGGAAGAGATGGCTGGAGGGTTTTGGATGATTTTGTTGTTGCCGCAGGCGGGGTGGCGTTGCGGGCACTTGAAGATATACAGAAATCTATTTCAAAGGCTTTCCCGATTTACCGGACGTGCCTTGTTAATAATGAAATGTTTTTAGCGGATGGCCCGGTCCGCTATCGAGATGGATATGCGACCGAAGATGGTAAAGCCCATCTGTTTCCGGCGGATGAAAAAGCGCCGGCTTTCGGCGAAATGTGCTTTGCCGATGTGCCTTTATGTACCTGGTTTGGGCAATTGGTGAATGAAGGCGTGTTGAAAGTCGATTGATTGGAAAGACATTAACGTACAAAAAAGATATTAAAAGATATTAGATATTATCGCTGCGGCCTCGTGTGTATCTTCTTTGTTGCAATGGGGAAGAAGAAAAGCAAGAAACCCGGCGGACAAATTTGGAGGAAAAATTATGAGTAAAGGACGCATCGTAGTGGCTTTGGGCGGCAACGCCTTGCAGGAAACAAACGGTCCGGCCACTGCGGAGAGACAGCTTCAGATTATTAAGAAAACTTGCGAATATATTGCCGAGATGGAAAAAGCAGATTATGAAACAATCATAGTTCATGGCAATGGTCCGCAGGTAGGCCGTATATTGTTAGCGAGTGAAACCGCTAAAAATGTTACACCGGCAATGCCCTTTGATGTTTGCGGTGCAATGAGCCAAGGGTATATAGGTTACCATATTCAGCAGGGAATGAAAGAAGCTTTGCATAATATGGATAAAGATTATGTTGATGTGGTTACCTTGGTGACGCAGATGGTGGTATCTGCGAATGATCCGGGTTTTAAAAATCCTACTAAACCGATAGGGGCGTTTTATTCTGAGCAGGAAGCAAAACAGCTTATGGAAGAAAAAGGATGGGTTATGAAAGAAGATGCGGGGCGTGGATGGCGGCGCCTGATAGCCTCGCCTATTCCTACTGAAATCGTTGAGTTGGAAAGCATCAAGCGTCTTTGGGATACAACAGTCATTATTACTTGTGGTGGTGGTGGCATACCGGTGGTCCGGTGTGAGGATGGTACTCTTCAGGGAGTTGCGGCCGTTATTGATAAGGATTTTGCGGCAGAGTTATTGGCAGAGAGCATAGATGCAGATGTATTGCTTATTTTAACTGAGGTGGAAAAAGTTTGTCTGAATTTCAGAAGGCCGAATCAAGTAGATCTGGATTCTATAAGCGTTGCAGAAGCGGAAAAATATATTGAAGAAGGACATTTTGATCCTGGATCCATGCTGCCGAAGGTCGAAGCCGCAGTTAAATTTGCAAAAGCCAATCCTGGAAAACGTGCCGTCATCAGTTCCCTTTATAAGGCTGTAGATGCGCTGGAAGGAAGAACGGGAACTTGTATTACCTTGCAATAAAAACAATGTTGCACAGGGTACAAAAATGGAATCGGTTTCTACCGCTGAATGTTTTAAATAAGCATAAAAAATGCCTTGACATAAGCGAATGTAGAATGGTATTCTTTTTGTAGTAAATAAAACACAAATGCTTTTTTTTGTATTCTATGAAGAAAGCAAACAAATTTTATGAACAAAAATGTGCGTTTTGAGCAAATTGTAATTGCGCGGTTTGTGGAGCCTCCGTCAATCAAGGTGCCCTGCGGCAGTTTTTTGGTTCAAAAACTATAACTTAGATGCTAATGGAGGCAGACAACAGATCAAGCTTGACTTGGCACCAGTTGTACTGTGATTCATATTAATAATTGCCAGACTCAGTATACTCTTTGGCAAAGGAAAGTTGGGAGGAAACATGGGACATAAAATTGGAGTGGATATTGGAGGCACCTTTACAGACTGTGTTGTGATTGATGGGAATGGAACAATCCATACATTTAAGGAATTGTCTACCCCTGAAGATCAGTCTATCGGCTTGTATCATGTGATACAAAAGGCCGCCTCGTTTTTTGAGAAATCCTTGGAAGAATTTCTAAACGATGCAGAAATTTTTGCACATGGAACTACGGTGGCAACAAATACGCTGTTGACGCTCACCGGCGCGAAGACCGGGTTGATTTTGACGAAAGGATTCCGGGATACCATTGAAATGCGTCGGGCGCATAAAGATAATATATGGGATCTGTTTTTGAAAAATCCGCAGCCGCTTGTTCCTCGTTATTTACGTTTGGGTGTTACAGAACGTTTGGATTACAAAGGCGACGAAATTACACTTTTGGATGAAAAAGAAGTAGAAATGATTTGTGATGAATTTATCAGAGAAAACGTAACGGCCGTAGCAATCTGTACGCTGTTTTCGTATTTGAACGACGAACATGAAAAACAAATTGAAGCGGTTGTTAATAAAAAAATGCCGAATGCCTTTGTGTCGCGTTCTTCTGAGGTTTTACCTCAGATAAGGGAATATGAGCGTCAGTCCACCACCGTTGCAAATGCTTATGTAGGGCCAAAACTTACTGTATATCTGACAAATCTGGAGCAAAAATTAAAAGGCGATGGGCTGAAAAAAGCATTTTATGTGACGGCTTCTAACGGGGGCATGATGACAGCCTCTACCGCGATTCGTCATGCTTCTGCAACGCTTTTATCTGGACCGGCCGCCGGAGCGGCTGGAGCAATGTTTTTTGCTAAGCTGATTGAACGTCCAAATTTGATTCTGATGGATATGGGTGGGACTTCGTTTGATGTCACACTGATTAATGGAGGCAATGTGACACTGAGCACAGAAGGAGAAATCTCCGGATACCGTGTGGCGAAACCTATGATTGATATTCATACTATTGGCTCGGGTGGTGGTTCGGTTGCCTGGATGGATGAAGGTGGCATGTTGCGTGTAGGCCCTGAATCGGCCTATTCATATCCCGGGCCGATCTGCTATGATCGTGGTGGCGTAAAGACAACTGTGACCGATGCAAATCTGCTTTTAGGCTATTTGAACAAAGACTTCTTTTTGGGTGGAGAAATGGCGGTTAACTACGACAAGTGTAAGAAACTGACTATCAAAAATATAGCGGAGCCGCTGAACATGTCGCTTGAGGAAGCCGCAACAGGGATTTTCCAATTAGTGAATCAGAATATGGCAGACGCGACCCGTGTGGTTTCGGTTCAAAAGGGATATGATCCAAGAGAATATGCATTGGTGAGTGCAGGCGGCGCCTGTTCAATTCATGCATGCAAAATTGCAGAAGAAGTGGGTTCGACAACGGTCATTGTTCCTATGGCGGCATCTGTGTTCTGTGCGTTGGGCATGTTGGAATCTGACATTCGGCTGGATCATGTGAGGAGTTTTACCAGTTTTGTTCAGGGGATGGATCTTGAAGCGTTTAACGAGTTGATCAGTAAAACGGAAGAAACGGCTATGGAAGAACTGTTAGTGGAAGGCATAGAGAAGGAACGAGCCTATTTGGTTCGTTTTCTGGATATACGCTACATGGGACAACATCATGAAGTGACTGTTGAAATTCCAAGTGATTGTGTGATTAATGACGGGCATCTTGAAGAAATAGCAAAATCCTTTCATGCTGCACATGAGCGCTTGTACAGCTATTCTACACCGGATACGCCGCTTGAAATTATTAACCTTCGTGTTACCGCAGTGGGCCGCGTGGAGAAATCCGGATTGGATCCGATGCCTCTTGAGGCGGAGGATTCTTCTCATACAATTAAAGGCAGCCGTCAGGTATATTTTGAAGAATCGGGATGGACGGATACGCCTGTGTATAACAGGGACAAGCTGAAACCAGGAAATAAAATTGTAGGCCCTGCTGTTATTGAAGAAAGAATCACTACGGTGATTGTGCATCCAAAATGGGATGCAAAGATCGATGAGTTTGGGAATGTGATATTAGAAATGCGCGGATAATGCCTTTGAAGGGGCATTATGACTTGCAATCAAACAAGTGAAAGGAAGATAATATTTATGGCGATGAAGAGTAAAAAGGATGAATTTGAAGGAAGCCGCGATCCGATTACTTTTGCCGTGGTATATAACCGTTTGTTGACGATCAACAGAGAAATGGGAATCACCATGATTAACACGTCTATTTCTCCGATTTTTGCAGAAGTGCATGATTTTTCCTGTGCAATCTGCGATTGGAAGGATAGAATTGTATCTCAAGTAGATGGAGTCCCATCCCATACTGCTTCTGCAATGGAATCGGTAAAAGCGGTGACACGGTATTTTGGAGAAGACATACATCCCGGAGACGTTTTTGTAATGAACGATCCATATATGGGCGGGACGCATTTGCAGGACGTGACCATCATGAAACCAATTTTCTTTGATGGACGCTTGCAGTTTATTGCAATCAACCGTGCGCATCACGGTGATGTGGGAGGTATGGAGGCTGGTTCTTATTGTCCGGCGGCAACGGAATTGCTGCACGAAGGAATCAGAATTCCGCCTTTGCGTATCTATAAAGATAATGAGCCGATACTTGATGTGATTGAGATGATTAAAATCAATACGCGTATGCCCGATGATCTATGGGTGGATATGAAAGCTCAAATTGCTTCCTGTTGTGTTGGAGAAAAGCGTATTTTGGAAATGATGCAAAAATACGGAGAGGAGAAAACCAGGGAAACCATTGAAGATATTCATCTATATGCGGAAACCCGCATGAGACGGGAAATAGAAAAACTTCCGGATGGTGTGTACTATGGTGATTCAAGGTTGGATTCGGATGGGGTAACAGATACGCCTATTGATATTAAAGTGGCGGTCACCGTTAAAGGAGATGAGGTTTTGGTCGATTTTGCTGGATCAAGCCCTCAAGTGACAGGGCCGAGCAACAGCCCTATTGCAAACACGGCAACTTGCGTATATGTGGCCTTTTTAACCACTGTAACTACGCCGGATATTCCGCATAATGAAGGCGTTTACCGCCCGATCAAAATTACCGCACCCGAGCACAGTGTTGTCAATTCGGACTATCCTGCGCCGGTTGCGTACTGTACATTGGATACGGCATGTGCAATTTTGGAAGCATGTTGGAAAGCCCTGGCACCTATTCTTCCGGACCGCGTTCCCGCGGGTTGGAATCGCTGGAATGGGCCTTCCATCACCGGCATTGACCCCAGAAACGATGCGTTTTATGTTATGTTTACCTTTAATGGCTTTGGGGGTGCCGGCGGTGCGAATGGTCAGGATGGATACCATTATATTGGAGATGGGATTGACTTGGGTGGCTTGATTGCACCCAATATTGAGACCAACGAAACTTCTTATCCGCACATTACAGAATTTAATGAATTCATAACAGACTCTTGCGGATTTGGTGAATTTATTGGCGGAGCTGGTGCTAAGTATAGAATTAAGTTCTATGACGAGAATCCCTCGGTAGTTATGTTTGGCGATGGCCGTATAAACCCGCCTTATGGATTGTTTGAAGGCGGACCGGGCACATGCAATATGGCTTATGCAAACGAAGGAATGAAGGATGAACAACTGTTGCCGGCAAAAGGAGCGATTGATCTGAAAGCAGGTGATACGTTTACAACGTATCCTTCAGGCGGTGGCGGATGGGGAAATCCTAAAAAGCGGCCAGTTGAAAAAGTTAGGATGGATGTGAAAAACGGTATTGTTTCGCTTGAAAAAGCGCGTGAAGTATTCAAAGTGGTTTTGGAAGAACCGGATTTTACTGTTAACGTTGCAGAAACAAATAAACTGAGGGAGGGTTGAGTTTCAATGCAGATTAAAAAAGTTGCTATACTCGGAGCCGGTAACGGAGGGTATATGAGCGCGGCCGATATGGCTGCAAACTTGGGGTTTGAAGTTGCGATTTTCGATGCCATGCCGGGAAAATTAGATGGGTTAAAGGAAAAACCTGAAATTGAAATATTGGACATTGACTCTAAGCCTACAGGGGTAGTTGGAAAAATAGAGTTGGTGTCGGATGATATTGCGGCAGTTGTTAAGGGAGCGCAAGTAATTTTAAACCCTGTACCTTATCTTGCGACTGAAACGTATGCAAAATTGGCCGCGCCGCATTTGGAAGAAGGTCAATTTGTGATTGCGCTTGGAAAAGGTGGCGCTTCGTTGACCTGGGCAAAGATTATTAAAGAATCAGGCAATAAAAATAGCGTGTATTTAGCAGATTGTAATACATTGCCATACGGAGCGTCCAGAATGGGAGAGAATCAAGTGCGGTTAGAGGCACGGACGGAAAATTTAATGTTTGCTTCCTGGCCGGCAAAATCTATTGATACGGTGATGGATGTTTTAACACAGTTGTATCCTGAAAGACACGGATATACGTTGCGTAGCGGACAAAATCCTATTGATACCTTGTTGGTGGATTATAATGCTATCACGCATACGCCTCCTATGGTTTGCAATGCGGCTCTGATTGAAACGGGCGATCCGGATTTCCATCTGTTTGGCGTAAAGGAAAACACACCCGCCGTGTGTAATGTGATGAAACTTTTAGATCGGGAACGTATGGCTATCGGTGAAAAACTGGGGCTGAAACAATATACTTTGGAAGAAGAAATTCGGCTGGTAAAATGGAATCGCGACGGGGTGGATGAAGTGTTGCCATTCTATGAGGCAATCCACACGCCTTTTCTGGAAGTGTGCGAAGGTCCGTTTACCTTAAATACGCGTCATTTGACAGAAGATGTTCCATACGGCTTGGTCACATATGAATCTTTGGGCAAAGTGTTGGGAGTCGAAACTCCGATCGTTTCTGCAATCATTACGATAGCTGAAGGTTTGCTTAATAAAGATTACCGGACAACAGGCAGAACGGTTGAGTCCCTGGGCATTGATCCGAAATGGTCCTTGGAACAAATTAAAACGTACCTTTATGAAGGGAAGGCTTAGAAAGCTGCGGAAAGGAATGTCTACATGAACAATAAAGAGAATAAAACCGTATTGGTAATGGTTCCGAGCAGGGAGGCCGATAAGGAACAGTTTGCGAAAGCAGCTCCAGGGTATACCTTTATCTATAACGAGGAGCCGACGGATGACGAACTCGGCCAAGCGCATATCATCATTGGAGAGCCGACGCACGATATGATGGAGAAGGCCGGTAATCTTGAATGGTTACAGATTACTTGGGCGGGAGTGGATTATTATTCCAAAGATTATGAATTCCCCCAAAATGTATTCTTGACAAATACAAGCGGCGCTTTTGGACAATCAATTTCTGAATATGTACTGGCAATGATACTGTCCGTGTATAAAAAAATGCACCTATACCGTGACCAGCAAAATCAGGAAATGTGGGAGGATTGCGGCAAGGAGTTTACACCCGTCGGAAAAACGGTTTTGATTACCGGTGTTGGAAATGTAGGCGGAGCGGTTGCTATACTGATGAAAAAGTTTGACTGCACAACGCTTGGCATTACGATGTTTGTGGGTAAAGTGCCTGAATACATGGATGAGCTCTGTACAATGGATGCTTTAGATGACCTGCTTCCGCGGGCGGATATTGTTGTGAACTGTTTGCCGAGTACGAACAAAACAAAGGGGCTGTTTGACAAACGGCGTATTGGCCTCATGAAACAGGACACTCTTTTTGTGAATGTAGCGCGTGGTGATGTGGTGGATACTATGGCTTTAGTGGATGCGTTGGAAAAAGGGAAGCTTTTGGGTGCGGCGCTAGATGTAACCGATCCGGAACCTTTGCCTAAAGGGCACCCTTTGTGGCACTGTAAAAATGCAGTGATAACGCCGCATATATCGGGAGTATGCTTCGGGCATCTTACTGAAACGGAAGATATGATCATGGGTATTTGTTCTGAAAATCTTCACAGATATATCTCTGGAGAAAGAATGATCAATGAAGTGGACCTTAAAGCGGGTTATAAAAAAGAAGAGCCGACCGGCAAGTGAAGCTGCTCGGAAGAAATGAAATATGTTGACGGGAGGCCCTAGGCGGCTTCCTGTCAACATATTGTTGAATTTTGTTTATACCGATTATATAATTAAAATAGAAAAGATTATATAATCTCATCGCAAATAAAACATACAAAAAAACGCAAAGACGCGAGGGTTTTCTATTGCGGGCAAGACAAAGGCTGTGATGGAAACAAACAGATGAATGGCGGATATATTTGGGATGGGTTCCTAAATGGCGGCCTTAGGGTCTGGAAAAGGTCTTTACGCTTTTTTTATTTGGTGGAGGCAAATTATTGATGAATTTAAGTGTGAATATAGGAGGCGTAAAGCTGGGATCCCCCATTATTACGGCTTCCGGTGTAGATGGAATGGATGGGGGCCGTATTAAAAAAGTAAGTAAATATAAATTGGGCGCAGCAACAACAAAAACTATTGTGGCGAATATACAGCATGATGTTGTTCCAAATATGAAACTTGTGAGCGGAGGTTCACTGATTAATTGTGTGTTTGGTGCAAATCTGACAGCTGAACAATGGTTTTCGGAGGAATTTCCACGAGCGCTTGAGGCCGGTATTCCGATCATTGCAAATTTGGCGGGGGTGAATCCGTCTGAAACGGTGGAACTCGCAAAAAAGTGTGAGGAAGCAGGTGCAGCTTTTATTGAATTGCCCACAGCTTGTCCACATATGGCGAATGTTTTGGAAGCTATGTATCCTGGGCTAAAAATGCCTTTACCTGAAGTGCATGACCCGTCCGATTATGCCAAAACTGTAGAGGCAGTAAAAAAAGCGGTAAATATTCCTGTTATTTGTAAATTCAGTGCGATTTACCATTATAATGTAAAAACTTGGGCTAAGGCAGTTGTAGAAGCGGGGGCGGATGCTATTTCATCTGCAGATAGTATTGGGCCTGCGATGGATATAGATATTCAAACAGGGGAGCCGGTTTTGGGTGGACCAGTTGGATATGGCGGCCTCACGGGTCCGGCCATTAAGCCTCTTGTTTTAAAGATGGTTTTGGAAATTGCGCAGACAGTCCCGGTGCCTATTATTGCGATGGGCGGCATATCAACCGGATCAGATGCGGTACAGTATATCATGGCGGGAGCAACAGCGGTGGCCGCGGCGACAAGTAGTACCTTGGCGGGCTATAAAACATATGAAAAGATTCATGATGAAATTGTAGATTTTATGGAGAGAAAGGGTTATGAAAGTTTAGAAGATTTTCGCGGCTTGACTTTAAGAAGGATTCGGGAAAGAGAAGAAAAAAAGCGGCAGATTATATTCGATCCTTTGCTGCCGGTTTGTGACAATGATACATGTATTGGATGCAAAAAATGTGTGAGATCCTGCCCGTATGGCGCTGTGCAGATGAATGGGAAGGTGCCATCTTTTGATCGCCAAACATGCCATGGATGCGGACTTTGCGTAACGGTCTGTCCGACAAAAGCAATTGAACAAAAATATTTTTGAAGAGAATTTTGAACAATGTAAACGGAGGCGCAAAATGGATCTTCTAATAAAAAATGGATTGGTTCTTACATTTGAAAATGGAACTTTGGGTGGTCGGGTTATTTCGGATGGCGCAGTTGCAGTTCAAGGTAATCAAATTGCGGAAATCGGGCCCAGTGCTGAGCTGGAAGCAAAATATCGGGATGCAAAAAATGTGATAGATGCTTCCGGAAAACTGGTTATGCCTGGTTTGATAATCACGCATACGCATATGCCTTATGTTTTAGGGCATAATATGCCAGTAGATTTTTCTCAACTTCATAGTTTTTGGGATATGCTGCAAAAAATGGGTTGGGAATGGCTAGAGGATATTACAACAAAAGAAGGCGTATATGCAGCTACCCGATATGCAGCTTTAAAAATGTTAAAGAATGGAACGACTACCGTTTGTGAATTAGTAGAAGCACCTTGCGCTATGGACGGAGTGTTGGATTATAGCGCAAAAGCTGTAGATGAAGTGGGCATCCGTGCACAAATAGGTTATGAGACAACCGAGCGTGTGGTAGGGAAATCCATTTTAACCAACCAAAAGCCTGAAAATGCAGAAGCCGGGCTGGCGGAAAACATTCGTTTTTGCAAACGGTTTCCGAATGGAAACGGTGGGAGGATTCAGGGAAGGTTAGGGGTTCATACCGCCTACACGAACAGTATAGAGACCTTAGAAAAGGCACGCGTCCTGGCGAACGAATATGAATGCGGTATACAGATTCACATTGCAGAGATTCCGCGTGCATTTTTGGTGGAGAAGTACGGAGTTTCCGCTCCTGGATATTTAGAACAGGCCGGATTGTTGGGCCCGGACGTGGTTGCCGCGCATTGCATTGATCTTTCGGACGATGATCTTGAAATTCTTTGCCGAAACCGTGTAAATATAGCGCATACGCCTATGACAAACTCATTAGGTGGCAATGGGGTTGCCCGTGTTCCGGATATGATGAAAAAAGGGATGAACGTAACAATTGGACATGATTGCTTTTTTACATTGGATGCAGCTGAGTATATGAGATATTCATATTTGGTGCATAAAGCGGCCAGGGCAAATCCAAACGTAATGTTGCCTTTTGAAGTGCTGGATATGTTTTTGATGAATGGGGCAAAAGCGTTGGGTATGGAAAAAGAGATTGGGAGTCTGGAAGTAGGAAAAAAAGCGGATGTTCTTATTATCAATCCAGACAGTCCCGTACCGGTTGCTCCTTGTTCTGCAATGGCTTATTTGGTAAATACATTCCAGGGCAAGCATGTTCAGACGGTTATAGTGGATGGTGAGATTGTTGTGCAAAATGGGAAGAGCACCCGTGTGGATGAGGAAGAAATACAAACAGACTGTGTTCACCAGGCGAGAATTCTTTGGAAGAAGAACGGAATTGAGTTATAGGACCGTAATAAAGGAGAGAGTGGCCTATGAGTAAAAAAGATTATAAATACTTAAATCACTCTATCAAAAGAGTAGACGCCTTTGATAAGGTGACGGGAAAGGCAAAGTATGCCGATGATCTTGCATTTGCCGGTATGCTTTACGGGGGAACACTGTACAGTCCGTATGCAAGCGCAAAGGTTACAAAAATAGATGCCAGTAAGGCTAAAGAAGTAGCAGGCGTTCATGCGGTCATTACATTTGCCGACCTGCCAAGCATGGTCAGTTGGGGGTCGTATCGTTATTTGACGGATATCATCCGTTTTCAGGGAGATGCAGTGGCTATTGTGGCTGCAGAAACCAAAGAAGCAGTGGAAGAGGCGCTAGAGGCTATCACCGTTGAGTATGAACAGCTTCCCGCAGTGTTCACCATTGAGGATGCACTGGCAGAAGGAGCTCATACAGTGCGCGAAGACTGGCCGGGCAACATTCACCAACCGAGTTGTTTTAAAGTTCGTAAAGGCGATGTGGAAGAGGCGTTTGAAGCTTCTGATGTTATTGTTGAGCGTGAATATAGGACAAATTACGTAGAGCATGCATACATGGAAACAGAGTCTGCAGTTGCAGTGCCAGGAACTACCGGCGCTACTGAAATGATCGTATACGCAGGTTGTGTAAATCCATTTTTCACTCGCCATTGGATTGCTGATGCATTGGGGGTGCAGCGCAGCAAGGTACAGGTAGTTCAACAAATGTTGGGCGGAAGTTTTGGCGGCAAAGAAGAGTTGATGGGCCAGGTAGCCTGCAGAGCGGCCATATTAGCTAAAAGGACAGGACGACCTGTTAAGCTGACGGTAAGCCGAGAAGAATCTATTATTGGAAGCACTAAACGACATCCGATGCGTTTGCGTTATAAAGTCGGGGTGAACCGAGATGGAAAGTTACAGGCGGTATGGTGTGAGATTGCAGAGAATTTAGGTGCCTACAGTATGCACCAATTTATGAATTTTCGTGCGTCTGTGCATGCGGTAGGCGCTTATAGCATTCCAAATGTATATGTGGATGTATTTGGTGTATTTACCAATAATGTAACTTCGGGTGCAATGCGCGGCTACAGTTCTCCTCAAATAATATATGCACAAGAGCAGTTATATGAGGAAGTAGCCGAAGAAATTGGAATGGATGTTGTTGAATTCAAAAAAATGAATATTCTGCGCGAAGGCGACACAACCCCTACGGGACAGCTTTTGGATGGAGAAGTTATTTTTGATAAAGTAATCGATTCTGTTTTGGAGAAAAGTGAATTTCAGCGCAAAAGAGAATCTTACAGCCTTGAAAAGGGGCCAATACGTAAAGGGATCGGATTGGCTGTGTGTTACAGGGGTTGTGGATTGGGTGCAGAGTCTTCTGACGCATCGGGATCCATTGTGGCTGTACATGATGATGGCAGCGTGATGTTTAACGTAGGATTAAGTGAAAATGGTCAGGGATTAAAAACAACGTTTACGCAAATTGTTGCTGAAACGCTTCATGTTTCGCCAGACCAGATTAACTGTATTGGAGTGGACACAAATACCATTTCGGATGGCGGCATTACTGCTGCCTCCAGATCTACTTCTGTCGGCTCTATTTCTTTGAAAAAAGCAGCGGAAGAGCTGAAAGGGCATCTTATACAAACGGTAGCCGATATGATGTTCCATTGTCCGCCTGAAAATATTGACATTGAAGATGGATTTTTTGTTATGAAAGGTGTTCCGGATGCGATGATTCCGTTTGCGGATGTTTGTGCCGCCCATTATTGGACAGGACACCAATCCACTGTTTATTGTTGGAACCGTCCGGACGATCTGGGCTATGATTTTGAAAAAGGCGGTGGAAATGCTTTTCCAAACTATACATATAGCGCCGTGGTAGCAGAGGTAGAGGTGGACACATTGACAGGTTATGTAGATGTGGTAAAAGTCTATGCCGCCCACGATGTGGGAACATTGGTTAATCCGGAAATGGCGGCAGGTCAGGTGTACGGCGGTGTAGCTATGGGGATGGGATTTGCTTTGATGGAGGAATTGGTGATCCGAAAAGGGATAATTCGGAGCGACAATTTTGATTCGTATATCCTTCCCACCGCATTGGATGTGCCGGAAGTGGAAACTTGGTTTTTTGAAAGCAAAAATCCGAAAGGTACATATGATACAAAGAGCTTGGGCGAGCCGGCAACCGAAGCAGTTGCGGCTGCTGTTATAAGCGCAATACATAACGCAACCGGATTCAGGGTGCGTGAGTTGCCTGCAAATCTGGAAATGGTGCGTCTGCATAAACATCTTAAGCCGGGGGGGTGAAAATATGATTCGTTTTCAATATAAAAAAGCGGTCAGTTTGGAAGAGGCTTTCGAGTTTTTATCTCAACATGCTGATAAAACACGAATTATGGCTGGCGGGACTGACTTAATGATTGATATTCGCGAGAAAACCGCATATGTGAAGGATATGGAATATGTTTATGACATCAGCGGTCTTAAATGCCTGTCTGGGGTAAGGGAAAAATCCGGAATTGTTACGATTGGGGCGCTCACGACGCATGCCGAAATACATAAGTCTCCGTTGATTCAGGAAGCGGCTCCGTTGTTGGCCAGGGCCTGTTCGCTGATTGGCGGTCCACAGACACGCGTGCGGGGAACGGTAGGAGGCAATATATGTAATGCCTCTCCTTGTGCGGATTCAGCAGCCGCTTTAGTAGCACTGGATGCGCTAGTGACCTTAACTTCGCCTAAAGGAAGCCGCCAGATGCCAATTTGTGATTTTTTACCTGGAAAAGATATTTTTGAACCGGGCGAGATTCTGACTGAGATTTCCTTTGTTCGGTTAAAGCAAAATGAAACTTCATCTTTTGTGAAATTGGGCAGAAGAAAAGCGCTTGCTATTTCGCGCATGAGCACTTCGGCTATTTTGGAATGGGAAGACAGCGTGGTAAAAAATGCCCGCATTGCGGTAGGTGCTGCGTTTCCGGTTCATCGCAGAATGAAAAATGCGGAGAAAGAGATAATTGGCAAAAAACCGGATGAAATGATTATTGCGGCGGCTGGTCGGCAGGCTGCTTTGGAAATGTTGGAGATAACCGGAGTAAGATGGTCTACCGAGTATAAGGAGCCCGTACTCCAAACTATGGTCGAACGCTGTATTCAGGAAGCTTTAATGGTGAAATAAATGGAAAAAATCAATGTAAATTTTATTGTGAATGATGAGGCGGTAAGCGTTTCGGTTTATCCACATGAAACGCTTCTGCGTGTGTTGCGGGAAGAATTGCATTTGACAAGTGTAAAAGAAGGCTGCGGGATTGGAGAATGCGGTGCATGTACGATCATCCTGGATGGCAAGGCCGTTAACAGTTGTTTGATTTTAGCGGCATCGGTAGAGGGAAAATCAGTTACGACTACCGAGGGACTTTCCAAAGATGGTAAGCTTCATCCGCTTCAACAGGCGTTTGTTGATCATTTTTCGTTGCAATGCGGATTTTGTACGCCTGGGTTTTTAATGACTGCGAAGGCGTTTCTGGATGAAAACCCGCATCCTACACGGGAAGAAATTATGGTGGCGATTTCCGGGAATGTCTGCCGCTGTACGGGATATCACCAGATTGTGGATGCAATCGAATCCGTTTCCAGTGAAAAAAGAGAACAGGTTGTTGACGCGATTGAGGATGCGGCAAAAAAAATGGCATCCGAAGAAAATAGCGGGGACGAATAACCTAAAAAACGGAAAAAAGCATGTGCAAACGGCAAAAAATCCTATATTTGAAATTGTTTCAGTAAGTTAAGATTTCTATAAACCCGCTTTTTTAAAAGCGGGTTGCTTTCATTTATCATTAATAGTATAATCTAAACAAAAAAAGCGTAGGGTTTTTGCGGTTGGATTTGCAGAGGAGGAGCCTTGAAAGCTGAATAAATTAACATAATGAAAACTATTTTAAACTAAAAAAAATAAATACGTTTAAAATATTGAAAAATACACTACATTATGTTATATTTAGTACATAAATAATTTATATTGGATTATATATTATTTATAGAATATCGTGAATACATTTAAACGATCAGTTCAAAGGCGAAACACAATCCGTATTTACAATTAAAATTATTAAATGGTACGAAGGGAGAAAACTGAATGAATCCGCTGTCATTTATCAAAAAAGAACCCTACAAGCTTTATATCAATGGTGAGTTTGTAGCCTCGGAAACCGGGAAGATTTTCGATGTTATCAATCCGGTGAACAACGAGCCTTTTGCCAAGGCTTACAAGGGAAGCGCGGCCGACGCCGAACGTGCGATCCGCGCAGCCAGGGAAGCTTATGACAAGGGCCCGTGGGGAAAAATGTCCGCAAAAGAAAGAAGTAAACTTCTTTTGAAGGCGGGAGAAATTTTAGAATCCAGAAAAGAGGAGTTTGCCGTGACCGAAACGCTGGAGTGCGGCAAGCTTTACATGAGCGCATTGTATTATGAAGCGCCCATGAGCGTGGATGCGTTTGAGTTTTCAGCCGGCAAAGCGCGCTGCCTGGAAGGCAAAGTAGTGCCGACCGAACCCGGGCATTTAAATTATGTGCTTTGGCAGCCCTGCGGCGTAGTGGGAGAGATCCTTCCGTGGAACGGGCCTTTTATGATGGGATGTCAGAAAATATCCACCATACTGGCTGCCGGGAATACGGTAGTTGTCAAACCCTCGAGTCAGGCTTCGCTGAGCATGCTTCTGTTAGCGGAAGTGTTTCACGAAGCAGGTTTTCCGGCAGGGGTAGTGAATGTTGTGACCGGCCCGGGCGGAGAAGTGGGCGACCTGCTGGTTCAAAGCCGTCTGGTTGATATTGTTGCACTGACCGGCGGTACGGAAACGGGCAGGAAACTGATGGAGAAGTCTTCGGGCACGATCAAAGATCTTGAACTGGAACTGGGCGGCAAAAGCCCGAATATCGTTTTTGACGATGTGGATATTGATGAAGCTGTCAAATGGGCCAAATTTGGATTCACATTGAATTCCGGACAGGTATGCGTTTCGGGCACACGGCTCATTTTGCATAAAAATATTTATGAAGAATTCTTGGCCAAATTAAAGGCCGAATGCGAACAGTTTGTGCCGGGCGACGGATTTGATTATGAAAAAGGCGTTAATTTAAGCACTCTGATTTCCAAAGAGCATGCGGCAACGGTGTGGAGCTATATTGAAAGCGGCAAAGAAGAAGGGGCCCGGCTGATATGCGGCGGAGAGCCGTACACCGATCCCGAACTGGCCAAGGGAAATTTTGTTCCGGTAACCGTGTTTGCGGACGTGACGCCGGGCATGAAGATTTTCCAGGAGGAAATATTCGGTCCCGTTTTGTGCGTAACGCCTTTTGAGACGGAAGAAGAAGCGATTGATCTTGCTAACGGTACTGAATTTGGGCTGGCCGGAAGCGTGTTTTCCAAGAATGTGAAACGTGCGCTGCGCGTGGCCGAGCAGATCCGCAGCGGCCAGATTTATGTGAATACATATTTCAGCAAGGGCATGATCGAATCCCCCGGAACCGGCTGGAAGGAAAGCGGAATCGGAACGGCGGGAATCACAAAATATATGAAATCAAAGACCGTGTTTGTCGACATGATCGACGGGAGCGTTCCTCCCGTGTAATACGGTCAGAATGCAGGAGTATACCTATATGGACAATGGAAAAAGCGGCGAAATTAATATTGGCCTGAAAATCAGGAGACTTAGAAAAATCAGAAATTTGTCTTTGCAGCAGGTTTCCGAAGATACAGGTATGAGCTATTCTTATCTGTCTGGGCTGGAAAATGAGAAGCATTCCATTTCCATTGTGAATCTCCAGCGGCTTGCAAAATATTTTGGCGTGGACATGATCCATTTTTTGGACAACAAGAACAACGGTACGATCCTGATCCGTAAAGACGACGGACAGGACCAGACGAGCGAAGACGGTATTGTGTACAATGTAATCACGTCTAAGGAAGCAAACCATTTGCAGGTGAGCTATGTAACGCTGCCGCCTCATTCGCCGAATGAAAAAAACATTCATAAACATGCCAAAGGGCAGGAATTGATTGTGACGGTGGAAGGGGAAGTTGTGGTGATTGTGGAGGATGAAAAATACCGCTTGAATCAGGGCGATTCGGTGATGTTTTCTTCCGATGTGGAACATTTGATTTTCACGGAGGATACCGAAGCAAAAATCCTGATTGTGTCGAGCCCTCCTTACGGACGGGATGTGATTCCATAAGAGGGTACCTTTGCGAAACAGCATTGGGAATATGAATGAAAAGGAGTGTTTGAATTGGCGCAACTAAAAGCAGTACATTATATCAATCAGTTTTACGCCGGGATAGGCGGCGAGACGATGGCTGATATTGGGCTGAGCGTTTTAGAGGAAAAAAAAGGTCCTGCCATAGGCCTTGAAAAGCTGTGGCAGGGCGAGATGGAAGTTACAAAGATCATTGTCTGCGGCGATAATTTTATCAACGACGACGAAAATTTCAAGAGTATTCTTCCGGAAATAAAAAAAATCATAGAGGAAGCCCAGCCGGATGTGTTTGTGGCCGGACCGGCATTCAATGCCGGTCGGTACGGCGTAGCCTGCGCAAAAATGTGCGACTATGTAAAAAAGGAACTGGGTATCCCGAGCGTAACCGGCATGTGGCATGAAAACCCCGCGGTAGCCATGTATGTGAAGGACAACTATATTATGTCGACCCGGGAAACAGCAGCCGGAATGTCCCGCTCTTTGCCGGCGTTTGCAAAGTTTGCACTCAAGCTGGCAAAAAAAGAGCCGATAGGGCCGGCAAGGCTGGAAGGATATCTTCCGACCGGGCACCGCTACAATGAATATAACGAAAAAATTGCGGCCCAGCGTGCAACGGATATGCTGATTGCAAAACTGAACGGAAAGCCGTATTTGACCGAAGTTCCGCTGCGCGCTTTTGAGATCGTCCCGCCTGCACCTAAAGTGGAAGATCTTAGAACGGCTACGATTGCGCTGATTACAACCGGCGGCCTGGTACCGGTAGGGAATCCGGACAAAATCCGTCAGGCATTTGCCACCGATTACGGCAGTTATGATATGACAGGCCTTGAATCATTGGATAAGGGCGTGTACGAGTCTATCCATGGCGGGTATGACACGACCTTTGCGAGCGACGATCCTCACCGCCTCATTCCGCTCGACCAGATGCGCGTTTTGGAAAAAGAAGGCAAAATTGGCGGGACATATAAGAATTTCTTTTCCACCTGCGGTGTGGGGACGAATGTTGAAAGCAGCAAAGACATGGGGCGCAGAATGGTTGCGGAGATGATGAGCGAACAGGTGAAGGCAGCAATTCTGACATCCACGTGAGGAACCTGTACTCGTTGCTGTGCAACGATCGCTAAAGAGTTGGACAGGGCGGGAATCCCCAATGCCCTGATCACAGGATTTACATCCATTGCCTACAACGTAGGCGCAAACCGTATTATATTCGGCGGAGATTTTACGTCGCCCGCAGGCGATCCGGATTTGCCGCTAGAGCGTGAAAAAGCGTACCGGCATAAGATTTTGCTAAAGGCTCTGGAAGCCTTGTCCCAGGATGTTGCCGGACCCACGATATTTACAGTTGACGAAGGTAAGGAGGGAGACAAATGAATCTTACAAGACAATATTTTGACGTAAAAGATGCGGATTTTGGCAGCAAGACTTCATTTGAAAACGGCATCCTTACCGTTAATAAACAGGAACTGATCGACCTTGTTACGCCTCTTTTAAAAGAGGTTGAAAGCGTTGATTTTGAGATTGTGAAGCCGGGCGAGAATACCCGGATCATTCATGTGCTGGACACCATTCAGCCGATGGTAAAGGTGAGCGGCCAGGGAATGCAGTATTCAGGCTTTTTTGGAAGCCCGGAAACAGTAGGAGACGGTGTGACTAATCTTTTGTCCGGGTTTACCGTGATGGAAAGCGCTGCTTTGCCATGGGATGAATCCAGCGCGAGCAGCGGGCTTTTATACCCGCGCGACGCGATTGTGGATATGCAGGGGCCTATTGCAGGGTTTACCCCGTTCAGCGAAACCGTTAATCTGGTGATTTTGTACAAATTGGTAGAGAATAAATCTTCCATTGAGTATGATAATAATATCCGGCTGATCGGCATCAAGATTTCCACATATTTGGCTTCGCTGACCAAAGAACTTGAAGCCGACCGCAGCGAAGAGTTCAGTATTGACGAAGTAAACCCGGAATTGCCCAATGTTGTACTGGTATGGCAGTGCCAAAATCAGGGCCCGTATGCAAATACGTATCTTTACGGACTTCCGATCGACAATCTGGTCCCGACACTGCTGCATCCGAACGAAATGCTGGATGGATGTGTGGTAAGCGGGAATTACGTATGGCCGGCCTTTAAGGTGCCGACATACCTGCACGCGAACCATCCGGTTTTGTTGGAGCTTTATAAAAATCACGGAAAGACACTTAATTTCCGGGGCGTGATTTTTTGCCGCAGCCATAATCCTACCAATTGGCATAAAGAGAGATGCGCGCATTTTAATGTGAAGCTGGCAAAATATCTGGATGCAAACGGGCTTATCATGACCTGGGAAGGCGGCGGAAATGCGGCGGTGGACGGAATGCTGACCATACAGTTTGCAGAAAAAAGTGGCATCAAGGCTTCTACGCTGACTTTTGAGTTTGGCGGCGTAGATGGAACCGAAGGGATCCTGCTGGTAGACGACGTACCCGAAGCGGATGCGATTGTCAGCGGCGGTTCGATAGAAAAACATTATACCCTTCCTGATGTGGACAGGGTGGTCGGCGGCGATGTGATGCGCCTTAATAAAGAATCCGGCGGGTTCTTCCCGCCTGCGGAGAAATCGATAGAGTTTGATACCACGACGCATTTTTATTTGTCCGGCAATCAGTCGGGACACGGAAAACTGTTTGCGGAATCTTACTAGACCGATACGGACAACAGGTGATATTATGGAGTTGGTATACGACATTATTATTATTGGAGCGGGCCCGGCAGGGCTGGCTGCAGGCATCTATGCGGGCAGGTCCCGGCTGAATGCTTTGATCTTGGAAAAGGACAGCGTGGGCGGACAGATCATGATCACTTCCGAAATTGAGAATTACCCTGGAGGCATGGATTGTGAATCCGGTCAAGCGCTTATGGAACGGATGGAGCGCCAGGCAAAAAACTTTGGCGCCAGGATTGAAAAAGATACGATTACCGGCGTTGTGCTGGAAGGCGATATCAAGCGCGTGAAAGGTATGAAAGCCGAATATGCCGCTAAAACGGTTATCGTTGCGACGGGCGCGCGTCCGAGGCGCATTGGCTGCCCTGGAGAGGAAGCGCTGACCGGTAAGGGCGTTTCTTACTGCGCAACCTGCGACGGAGCGTTTTTTGAGGACTTTGATATTTATGTGGTGGGCGGTGGAGACGCCGCAGTGGAAGAGGCGCTATACCTAACCAAGTTTGGAAGAAAAGTGACCATTATTCACCGAAGGGACGAACTGAGGGCATGCAAGTGTATCCAGGAAAAGGCTTTTGCAAATGATAAGCTTGATTTTATGTGGGATACGGTTGTAGAAGAATTCAAGGGCGAAGATATTCTTGAATCCATGGTTGTTAAAAATGTAAAAACCGGGGAGACAAGGGAGATCGCTGCGAACGAAGAAGACGGAACTTTCGGCGTTTTTATCTTTGTAGGGTATCACCCCATGTCCGAAATGCTGGGCGACGGTATAGAAATGAACTGCGGCTACATTGTAACGGATGAGAATATGAAGACCAATATACCCGGCGTGTATGCGGCGGGAGATATAAGAATGAAAAGCTTGAGGCAGGTTGTGACGGCCGCTGCGGACGGTGCGATTGCCGCAACACAGGCGGAGAAATATTTGGAAACCTGCCGGGAAGCGTGCGAATGTAAGGAGTGATGTTTTATGTTGGATTTGACGAAGGAAAATTTTGAGGAAGAAGTCCTGAAAGCGCAGGGCACCGTCTTGGTGGATTTTTGTTCGGACGGATGCGTCCCCTGCCAGGCACTGATGCCTTTTGTGCACAGCATGGAAGCGAAACACGGATCAAAAATAAAATTTACTTCGCTCAATATTACCCGTGCCCGGCGTTTGGCCATTGGACAGCGCATTTTGGGCGTGCCGGTGATTGCGATTTACCAAAGAGGGGAAAAAGTGGAAGAACTTGTGAAAGACGACGCCACCGAAGCAAACATTGAGGCGATGATTGCAAAATACCTTTAAGGATTACGGCGTCAATCTGCCTTATAATTTTAAAATAAAGTGAGGAGGAATGCGAAATGAGTCTGCTGAATGGTGCAAAAGTGATCATTATCGGCGACAGAGACGGAATACCCGGTCCTGCGATTGAAGCATGCGTAAAAGCCGCGGGCGCGGACATCGTATTTTCATCTACAGAATGCTTTGTCTGAACGGCCGCAGGGGCAATGGATCTTGAAAACCAGAAACGGGTAAAAGAGATGGCTGAAAAATACGGGCCCGAGAACATTGTGATTGTTCTTGGCGCTGCGGAGGGTGAAGCGGCAGGATTGGCCGCAGAGACCGTAACAGCCGGAGACCCCACGTTTGCGGGTCCATTGACAGGGGTCCAGTTGGGACTCAGAGTGTATCATATCTGCGAGCAGGAAATGAAAGCAGAAATACCCCAGGACATTTATGAAGAGCAGGTCGGCATGATGGAAATGGTTCTTGATGTTGACAATATAGCTGAAGAAATGTCAGCGATTCGAAACGAATTTTGCAAATACTGAGGGTCTGTGATGGTGACGGGCGCCAGGCGTCCGTCACCATTGCTTTAATACGGGGTCACCGAAAAGCCGTTAGGCTTTTTGGGGTGTAAAGCCGGGATCCCCGAAAAGTCGTCAGACTTGGGGAGCGAAGACAGGAAAGCCAAAGGTATCAGGCTTTTCGGGGACAGAAAATGCTCCGTCAAAGGCCGTTAAGCTTTTGGAAGAGCAATACGCCCGGTGCATCAGCATTCGAGCGACATTATTAAGACAGGGAGGAATTCCTATGAACAGTGTAATCATGGGAACAGGATATATACTTGCGCATGTTCCGGATATGGTGATGCAGAACGGAACAACGCAGACAACGGAACGGGTGGTGAATCCCGGCTCTGAATATTTAAAAGAACTGCCGGGGCATATACGCAGTTATGAAGATGCGGCAGCATATTTGCCGAATCAGACGTATATAGGGAATGCGACCCCGGAAGAACTGGCTGCGGCCGAGCAGCCGTGGTATGCAGCAAAAGGCAGAGCCGAGCGCTTCGGGCCTTTTGGTGAGATCATGCCCCAGGATGAGTTTTTATTGCTGGTGCAGGCTTGCGACGTGTTTGAACTGGTATTTCTTTCGGCCGATTTTGTGGCGAAGACAAAACCCAGTCTTGCGGCTCATCCGCTGATTGGCGAAGATATCATGGCAAGGATCAAAGACGGTACGGACAGCGAAGAAGTTGCAAAACTGGTTGAAGAAGAGCATGCGGAGCCTTTACTGCATATGGGTAAACTGGTTGGATGCGTGAAAAGGGCGCATGATGTTGACCCGAATTTATCCGCACATGTGATTCATGAAAACCTGATTTCCAAAGCCAGTTGCGTTTTATCACTATTGCATGTTGTGCATCAGAGCGGCATTTCCAAAGAGAGCATAGATTATGTGATCGACTGCTCGGAAGAGGCTTGCGGCGATATGAACCAGCGGGGTGGCGGCAATTTTGCAAAGGCGGCGGCTGAGGTTGCGGGGCTCAGCCATGCTTCGGGATGCGATGTGCGCGCTTTCTGTGCGGCACCGGCACACGCGCTCATACATGCGGCATCTTTAGTGTCGGCCGGTGTGTGCGAAAACATTATTGTTGCAGCAGGCGGCTGCACGGCAAAACTGGGCATGAACGGCAAAGACCATGTAAAAAAAGGAATGCCGGTGCTGGAAGACGTTTTAGGCGGATTTGCTGTACTGGTTAGCAAAAACGATGGAAAGCATCCTGAAATCAATACCCGGATCATTGGAAACCATACGGTGGGAACGGGTTCGTCTCCGCAGGCTGTGATTTCTTCTCTGGTAACGGCTCCTCTTGACCGGGCGGGCATGAAAATACTGGATGTGGACAAGTACGCCGTTGAAATGCAGAACCCGGAAATCACCAAACCGGCAGGTGCTGGCGATATTCCGCTTTCCAATTATAAAATGATTGCTGCACTTGCTGTTATGCGCAAGGAAATTGAGCGGGGCCAAATTGAAGAGTTTACGAAACAACATGGAATGACCGGTTGGGCACCAACGCAGGGGCATATTCCTTCCGGCGTACCTTATCTGGGTTTTGCATGCAGGGATATTCTAGCCGGAAAAATCAAAAATGCAATGATCATTGGAAAAGGCAGCCTTTTTCTGGGCCGCATGACAAACCTGTTTGACGGCATATCCTTCATTGTTTCCGAGAATGCCGGCGCCGAGGAGACAGGCGGCGTTTCCAAGGAGCAGATAAAAGGACTGATCGCGGAGGCTATGCGTGATTTTGCAGCGACGCTTATGGAAAAACAGGGGTGAGGAAGATGTCTGATTATTCTGTCCAGAAAGCGATTGCAGAAACATTTTTGGATATGGCAAACGGCCTGGAAACCGGACGTTTTAAAAGCCCTGCCAGAATTGCGGTCGTGGGTATTGGCAGCGAACACGGTGAAAAAAACGTAATGGAAGGCGCTATGCGGGCCAGTGAAAAAGGTATAGACGTCTTATATATAGGCACGGCCCAAGGGGAAGGCGTGAAAACGCTTCCGGCCGAAACGGCGGAGGAAGCTTTCTGCATTATGGAGAAGCTTTTGGACGAAGGTGAGGCAGACGGCGCGGTTGCAATGCATTATCTTTTCCCGGTAGGGGTATCTACCGTCGGACGCGCGCTTACGCCGGGGCGGGGCCGTGAAATGTATGTGGCAACGACAACCGGTACATCGTCTTTCAGCCGGGGAGAAGCAATGGTGAAGAATGCCGTTTATGGGATTATAGCGGCAAAAGCGTGCGGCGTAGTATGCCCAAAGGTGGGCATACTGAACATTGACGGGGCCCGGCAGGCCGAAAGCGCTCTTATGAAGCTTCAGAAAAACGGATATGAGATTTTGTTTGCATCGTCCGGCCGTTCGGACGGCGGGTGTATCATGCGAGGGAACGATTTGCTGGGAGGCACATGCGATGTGATGGTATGCGATTCGCTGACCGGAAACATTATTATGAAAACCTTGTCCGCGTATACGACCGGAGGAAGCTTTGAATCCATCGGATGGGGATATGGCCCGGGCATTGGCGAAGGATATGAACGGTTGGTGGGGATTGTTTCGCGTGCGTCGGGCGCACCTGTCGTTGCCGGTGCGATAGAATATGCGGCCCAAATGTCGGCCGGAAAGTATACCGATGTTGCGCAAAGAGAGTTTGCCGCGGCCTCAAAAGCAGGGCTGCAGACGATTTTGGAGGACTTGAAAGCGCCCGGCACAGATAAGAAAGCGGAAGTGCGTCCGCCGTCTAAAGAAGTGGTTACCGAGCAGATATCGGGTATAGAAATCATGGATCTGGAAGATGCCGTGCGCGCACTTTGGGTACAGGATATATACGCGGAAAGCGGGATGGGATGTACAGGGCCGGCTATCTTAGTCTCGGACAGGAACCTTAAAGAAGCACGGAAGATCCTGGTGGCCGGAAAGTGGCTGGCTGAATAGAGCTCAAAGAGCATTCTGCGTTTTACCCGAAAGCTTATTTTGGCAGATGGAGGCAAAAAGATGAATGAAAACTCTATACTGCGTATGATCCCAAAAGTAGATGAAGTGATCGGCTGCCTTGAAAAATCCGGCGCCGCATCCGGCTTCCCGAAGTTTGTTGTCCGAGAGGCGGTGAGGGAAGTTCTAGAGGGCCTGCGGGATGGGATTCTGAAAGGCGGGCAGGAGGCGGTGCCTGCGATGGAAGAGATTCTAAAGAAGGCAGAGCGGATGATTCATGAAAAAACACTTATGAATCTGCGGCCGGTGATTAATGCGACCGGCATTATTTTGCATACCAATCTTGGGCGCGCTAAAATGGGTGAAAAAGCGGCACGGGCCGTTACAGAAGCTGCGGCGGGCTATTCTACGCTGGAATACGACATTGAAAAAGGCGAACGGGGAAGCCGGTATACCCATGTGGAGAAATTGCTGACCCAATTATCCGGCGCCGAAGCTGCAATGGTGGTGAACAATAACGCCGCTGCCCTGATGCTGATACTCAGCACCCTTTCGCGGGACAAAAAAGAAATTGTGATTTCACGAGGGGAACTGATTGAGATCGGTGATTCTTTCAGAATTCCCGAAATCATGAAGGCAAGCGGAAGTGTTTTGGTTGAGGTTGGAACCACCAACAAAACACATATGTTTGATTTTGAAAATGCGATTGGGGAACAGACGGCGGCGCTTTTAAAGGTGCATACCAGCAATTATAGAATTGTCGGGTTTTCCGAGGCGTCTACAGTTGAAGATCTAGCGTTTTTGGGGCGTAAATACGGTGTTCCCGTGGTGCATGATATTGGAAGCAGTTCTTTTGAAAGCCTTGATAAATATGGTATATACGGAGAGCCGACGGTCCGCGAAAGCATAGCTGAAGGTGCGGATGTTGTTTGTTTCAGCGGAGATAAGCTGTTGGGCGGGCCACAGGCCGGTGTGATCGTCGGCAAAAAGGAATATATAGGCGCTATGAAAAAGAACCAGCTTACGCGCGCGCTTCGGATTGACAAGCTGACGCTGACAGCGCTGGAAGCGACACTGCGTATATATATGGAAGGGACAGCAAGCGAGGATATTCCGACTATCCGCATGATTGCGGCGCGTTTGCCGGAGCTTCTTGAAAAGGCGGCACTTTTTAAAGAAGCGATCCTCAGGACACAGGCGGATTGCGTGATCGATGTTTGGGAAGACTATAGCCAGATTGGCGGAGGTTCCGTACCGGGGCAAACGTTGCCCACAGCCGTTGTAGCGGTTGATCCGAAAAGTGTTTCGGTTGTAGAGATGGAATCCCGCATGCGAAAAAGCGATAGGCCGGTCATTGCCCGTATATGCAGGGGCAGGTTGCTTTTGGATGTCCGTACGCTGGAAGAAGAAGATTTCCCATATATTGCGGATTGTATTGCCCAAAGCTCGTCCGCTGCCGCGGCTGAGTGATTCTTCTTTGCGGAGATTTGAATGAAGAATATTATCATTGGCACGGCGGGCCATGTTGATCATGGGAAAACCTGCCTGATAAAAGCCCTGACAGGAATTGATACCGACCGTCTGATAGAAGAAAAGAAACGCGGGATTACTATTGATATCGGTTTTGCGTTTTTGGACCTACCCGGCGGGGATAAAGCCGGTATTGTTGATGTGCCCGGACACGGAAAGTTTATTAAAAACATGCTGGCGGGTGCAAGCGGTATGGATATGGTCCTGTTTGTGGTGGCGGCAGATGAAGGCGTGATGCCACAGACGCGGGAACATTTGGGCATTTTATCACTGCTGGATGTTCAAAACGGCATTGTGGTGATTACAAAATCCGATCTTGTAGATGAAGAAATGATGGAGCTTGTACGCTATGACCTGCAATGTGAGCTTAAGGGAACCTTTTTAGAGCATGCGCCTGTGCTGCAGGTTTCCGCTTTTACGGGCGAAGGAATAGACCTGTTGAAAGCGCAGATTACAAAGATTGTCCAAAGTGTGCACAGCAAGGACGTAAAGAAAACTTTCAGGCTGCCGATAGACAGGGTCTTTGTGATGGACGGATTTGGAACCGTCTTGACCGGAACCCTGGCCGAAGGAAGCGTTGCAGCCGGGGACGAGGTGGCGATCTTTCCGGGAAACCGAAAGGCAAAAGTCCGCAAAATACAGGTTCATGGTGAAAATGTGGAGAAAGCCGAGGCGGGGCAGCGTGTGGCCCTTAACCTTTCCGCTGTAAAAAAAGAGGAAATCATGCGTGGCGATACCTTGGGCGCCCCCGAGTCTATGCGGGATACGCTGATGCTGGACGTCAGGCTTTCCGTGATGAACGGCGCCTCACGCAGTATTCAAAGCGCGTCTACCCTGCACCTGTACCATGAGACCAGGCATACCCTGTGCAAGGCGGTTTTGCTGGACCGGGATACGCTGGAGGCGGGAAAAAGCTGTTATGCCCAGCTCCGGCTAAATGAGCCGATTGCCGCGAAAACGGGCGACCATTTTATTGTCCGTTTTTATTCTCCTGTAGAGACGATTGGCGGAGGCGTTGTACTGGAATCAAATCCCGTGAAGCACAAACGCATGGACCCGCCAGTACTGGAGGGCCTTGCCATAAAGGAAAAGGGTTCTTTAGAGGAAAAAATACTGCAGGTAACCTTGGAACATAGCGCAAAGTTGGAGACAGCCCGGGAACTCAGCAGGCGCCTTTTTATAAGCGAGGAAGAACTGGAAGAAGAAGCCGGAAAATTGGCGGATTTGTCAAAGCTTGTTTTTGTAGGCAGAAAAATTATTGTACATGAAAGCTATTTGGCCGATCTTCAAAAAAGACTGACCCTGCTGTTGGAGCAGTATCATGAGCTAAATCCTCTGCAGGCGGGTATGCGAAAAGACGAACTTAAAGGACGCCTTTTGCCGGAAGCCGACGCGGCGGCCGCCGACGGGATTTTAGATATTTTTGCAGAGCGGGGGATCATTCATATAGAAGGCCAAAGGGCGGCTCTTGGCGCCTTCCAAATAATATACAGCGACGCTCAGAAAAAAATTGCACAGGAAGTGTCCGGCATTTATGCGCAGGGGGGCTATTCTGTCCCTAATCTGGATGATGTGCAGCAGGGTTTTTCATCCGCATCCGACCGTGAGATCTTTAAGCAGGTTTTGCAGTCCATGCTGGACAGCCACACGCTGGTTTGTATAAGCCCACAGATTTTTTTGCACAAGGATCATTTTTTAAATGCGCTTAAAGTTATGCGGGAGATACAGGCGGCAGACGGGGAAATTTCGCTGGGAGCTTTGCGGGACCGACTTAGTACTTCACGCAAGTACGCATATGCTTTTTTAGAGTATTGCGACCGGAATAAAATTACAAAGCGAACGGGAGACCTGCGTAGGCTGACCGGCCGGGAAGACTTTTTTATCGAATAATATATGGGAGTAGATGGGTCGCTGGTGTGCCCTCTGGTCTTCAAAACCAGTATGAGCAGTGAGTAGCTGCTTAGGTGGGTTCGATTCCCACATACTCCCGCCATAATTTTTTTGAATGAGAAAAATAATAAAAAGGAATTGGCGAAGGAGGAAGGATTGATGGGTGAATATTTCGTTTTACACCAAAGCCAACTTGTAACGGGACGCGGGAGCGTGTCTTTTTTGGCAAGCCTTGGCAAGAAACGAGCCGCAATATTTTATGACGGCCGTATTATGGATGATGTTTTAAAAAAAAGGCTGAGCGACATTTTGGCTGGGGGCGGCTGCGAGAGCCGGTTTGTAGCGGATATACGCAACGAACCGTTTTTTAGCGATATTTTAAATGCCGTGGACGGTACAAGAGAATTTGAGCCGGATTTGTTTATAGCAGTAGGCGGCGGTTCGGTTATGGACACGGCCAAGGCGGTGTGGCTGTTTTACGAACATCCTGAACTTGACTTTGAGGATGCATTTAAGCCTTTCCAGATCCCGGAAACGACGGGCAAAGCCGTGATCGCCGCCGTGCCGACAACAAGCGGGACAGGCTCGGAAACGACTTGCTGCGCGGTATTTGTAAATCAGGATACCATGCAGAAACAACTGATCCTGGGTTTTCCCATTATGCCGGCCTATGCCGTGCTGGATCCGGATTTTACGGACACGCTGCCCGATGCGATTGCGGCGCATACCGGGATGGACGCGCTGTCCCACGCCATTGAAGCAGCCGTTTGCAAGGCGTCTTCTCCGGTGGTAGTGACATTGGCCCTGGCAGCTACGCTGGATATTTTGGAAAACCTTGCGGATTCTGTGAATGCACCCGCGGGAAGCCTGCAGAAGGCGAAGGCCAGGGAAGCCTGCCATTACAGCGCAGCAATGGCAGGGGTGGCTATAAACAATGCAAGTGCCGGCCTGGTGCATACGCTGGATCAGCCCGGACCTTATTTTGGACTGCCGCATGGACTGGTCTGCGGGCTGCTGCTTCCATATACAACTGCTTTCCATTCCCCTCATCCCGTATATGCGAAGCTTGGAGGCAGATTGGGATACAAAGGCGGAGAGCAGGAGCGTTGCCGCGGACTTGTAGAATATCTTTGGGCCTTCAACGCGCGCGTGGGCATTCCGCACAGTTTTCGTGAGATGGGCATTGAGGAAACCGCATTTATGGATAAAATTGACGATTTTCTTTCCGGACTGGACAGTTCTATGGCGGCAAACCTTTCGCCTAAAAAGCCGACCTTTGAGGAAGCAAAGAAAATAATGACGGACGCTTATTATGGGAACAAACCTGTTTTATAAACGGCGGACAGTATTTTATAAATAAAAAAGGCCCTGCCCCGGCATTTCGCCAGGCAGGGCCTTTTTTTGAGGGGAAGAGCAAAAAAAGATGAAAGAATGCCGGAAAACCGGCAGCAAAAGCCCGCCGGTTTTCGGTGAAGGGAAGTCTGCCGAGCGCTTACGGTTTGTTATGCGCTAAAGCCGGACAGCGGTATGTTGGCAAGGCGCGTTCTCTGCAGATAGCCGCGAGCGTTTCCAAGAACGATCATGGAAATACGCCACGGATTTTTTTGGCCCGCACAATTCTGTCCAGTGCCACCATATATGCGCTCATCCGCATTGTTGTTTTGCTTTGCACGGTTTTGTCCCATACTTCATTAAACGCGCGGATCATGATTTTTTCCAGGGTAGAATTGACTTCCTGCTCGTCCCACATGAGCGACTGGATATTCTGTACCCATTCGAAATAGGAGACAACAACGCCGCCGCCGTTCGCCAAGATATCCGGAACGACCTTTTTGCCGCTTTTTTCCAATATTTTGTCTGCGGCGACCGTCGTAGGACCATTTGCACCCTCCACAATGATTTGAGCTTTGATCTTTGGGGCAATCTCTTCGGTAATCTGATTTTCCAGAGCGGCCGGGATCAAAAGATCTACATCTGCCGTGAGGAGTTCTTCGTTGGAGATGTGTGTAACGCCGGGGGCATCATAATCTTTCAGGAACTTACCTTTGTTTTTTTTGAGAAAATCAGCAATATCGTCTATATTGAGCCCCTCTTTGCTGTACAGGCCGCCGTACACGTCACTGACGGCCTGCACAAGGCCGCCTTCCCTGTACAGGAGACGCGCAGCCGTTCCGCCGACATTGCCCATGCCCTGTATGGCTATCCTGCAGCCGATAATGGGCATTCCCATACGGTGAAGGATTTCCCTGGTTACGAACATAACACCCCGGCCGGTGGCTTCGCTGCGCCCCAGAGATCCGCCGATTTCAATGGGCTTACCTGTGACTACGCCATGGACGGTGTACCCAGCAAACATGCTGTAGGTGTCCATAATCCAGCCCATGATTTCGGCGTTGGTGCCCACGTCGGGTGCGGGTATATCTTTTTCAGGACCGATCAGGGGAAGGATCATAGCCGTGTAGCGGCGCGTTAGATTTTTGAGTTCATTTTTGGAGAGCTTGGAAGGGTCGACTTTGATGGCGCCTTTTCCGCCGCCATATGGAATATTAACAACGGCGCATTTGAGGCTCATCCATGCGGCCAGCGCTTTGACTTCGTCGATATTTACATCCTGGTGATAGCGGATACCGCCTTTGCAGGGGCCTCTGGATGTTGAATGCTGTACCCTGAAACCTTCGAAGACCTGAACGCTTCCGTCGTCCATTTCAACAGGAATGGAGACCTTGAGTTCCCGCTCCGGGTATCGGACAGCCATATAGTCTTTTTTTTCAATGTTCAGCAAAGCTGCCGCTTTATCCAAAACTTCCAGCATGTTTTCATACGGATTATAGACTTTTGACATTTTATCTCACTCCTAACTTAAATAAAATATAAATCTGATATTGTTTTTTGTGGCCGAAATTACCCATTAAAGGGCAAAACAAAACCATGCGGGGAACACGCCGTCTGCCGCGAGGGAGCTTAGTGCATTTGCATGGTTTTGATCAAGTATTCGCCAGCTGTTTTTTGGGGAGGTTTACAGAGCGGGTTCATCCCACAATAAAAGCTTTTTGCCGATATTGTTTTTGAGAGCGTTCTGATAAATCTCATATCCCCAGCCTACGTCAAACACCGCCATTCCGCATGCGACGAAGACAAAAGTTTCATCGTTTGTTTTGCGTCCGTCTTTTTCTCCCAAAATGATCTGGCCGATAGAAGTAAAATCCTCAAGAGGAGGCAGTTTTCCATTGTCGATCAGCCGATAAATGGGACCGCCGATGACGCCGTTGTAATAGGCCTGTTTATCTCCCGAAGCGCGGGCTTCTTCCACATAAGATTCGTGCAGACCGATATGGTCGAGCACAATACGGTTTTTGGTCCAGAAGTTTTCATCACCCAGCGCCGGACCGCTCAGTAAAACCGCCGCACCTTTTTTGATCCATTCGTTTTTAATGTTCAGGGGCTTGAGTCGGGAAGCCGCTACCGTAACGACGTCGGCGTCACCCAAAGCTTCTTCAATATCCATGGTGGCGACACCTGCGATCCCGAAAGCATCTTCGGCCCACGAGGCAAGACGCTTCGCGTTTTCTTCAAAAATATCGAAACAATAAACTTTTTCAATATCTTTGGTCTGCGTCATGATGTGATTGAAGCAAGACTTGTTGATGGGGCCGCAACCGATAACAGCCGCTACCTTTGAATTTTTGCGGGCAAGATAGCGTGCCGCTACGCCCGGAACTGCGCCGGTACGCGCCGCGCTCAGCAGGTTTGCGGACATCAAACAAAGAGGAGCTCCGGTATCTTTGTCATTCAGCATAACCGTAAGGATGGAGCGGGGCAGTCCTTTGGAAGTGTTGGCCGCGTTTGAACCATACCATTTATTACCGCACACATCGAATCTTCCCCCGAGATAAGCGGGCATTGCAAAAAAGCGGCGGTCCGGTCCGGCCACAGGCATATTGGGAAATTTGCTTTCTTTTGGGAAGATGATGCCCATGCCATGGCTGTTGTGATTGCTGCCTCCCATCAGATAGTCGCCCTGTGCCAGCAGAGAAAAAACTTCAGTAGAAACATCTACGCATCTGGCCGCATCTCTTACGCCGGCGGCGATTGTATCCTGTTCGGAAAGGTATAAGAAATCAATATGTGTATCCATTCGATTCTCCTTTTTCGTTTTTATTTGGGCCAGCCCAAAACCTCTTTGTTCTTTCTAGCCTGATTGTATTGTAGTACGGCGGCAGAGCATATTCTACTATTTTTTTATCATGTAATATCGCTATATTAACTAAATTATGTTTTTTTAGCTGCAAAGGCAGGTTACAAGGAAGAAGTCTTTGATTTATTGTTATATATTAAATGTATTTTTTGCAAAGAGAATATAAAATCTGCTGCAGATAAGCTATCATATTGACTATTTAGGCTTTTTATACTATTCTTATTGGGAGCTCAATTAAAAAAATGCGGGCTGTTTTATTGGTATATTGCGATCGGTCCAGTGGCTTGCAAACAAAAATATTTGTGCTGCAATTGAAAAACCAGACCCGGATTATGATGTTATATTGACCGGAAAGGAGCGCTTGATGAAATTTCGACCGATTATTGTGGATAATAAGCTGCAGGAATTGACCGAACACGGAACAGAGGGCTTTCCCATGTCTATGGACGAACAGCATGTTTCTTACGCAGATTGCCATGAAGTGCTGCACTGGCACTATGAAATTCAGATTGTGTTGGTAACCAGGGGTTCCGTATTGTTTCGAACACCGGAAGAAGAGTTTTTGATTCGGGAAGGGCAGGGTATTTTTTTTAACAGCGGATGCCTGCATGAAGCAGTTCCTACGGAGGATGAGGACAGCGTGTACATTTCTGTGAATTTTCATCCCAATTTGATTTTCGGGCAAAACAGCAGCGTGATCCGAAGGGATTATGTGGACCCGGTGCTTTTTTCTTCTGAATTGCAGGTGATTCCGCTGGCCAGTGAGACCTGGCATCTTGAAATATGCGCAATGCTGCGAAGGCTGGCCCAAATAAACGATGAACAGGCATACGGTTATGAAATTGCCATTAAGGCTATGCTTTCTTCCATATGGCTTTTGATTGTACAAAACAACCGGGCAGTGATAGAAGAAGATGCGAGCGTGACCTTTGCGGGGAAGCAACGCATGCGGACCTTGCTTCATTTTATCCACCGGAATTATATGGACCGCATTTCGCTTGAGGATATCGCAAACGCGGCTCATATTTCCAAAGGGGAATGCTGCCGCATGTTCCAGCGGATTCAGCACACGACACCGTTTTTGTATTTAATCAGCTTTCGTGTTGCGCAGAGCATCAAACTGCTTTCGACAACGGATCAAAGCATTGCGGATATTGCCCAACAGGTGGGGTTTGGGAGCAGCAGTTACTATAATGAATGCTTTAAGAAGGAAATGCACTGTACTCCGTCCCAGTACCGAAAAAATGTGTATAGCGCAAAAAACAGAGAAAGCGGTGCAGCGGAGTGATTTGAGATAAAAATATGCGGAGCAGGCGGCTTCCGGCAAACGGAGCAGGACCTGCTTTTTTATTTATATTTGTACAAGCAATGGCAAAGATGGCCGGACATGGCAGATTGTCCCTAAAATGCCGGTTGACTATATGTGCATAACAGGGTAGTATATCATATAGCGCGCTATGTAATGTGGAGGGATGAGGAATGAAACAAAGGCCGAAACTGGGCATTTTAATAAAATTTATTCATAACGCAATTGAACGGGATTGCAACAGTATGCTGAAGGAAATGAATCTGACTACCGCTCAGTTGGATGTTTTGATGTATTTGCTTATGAACCAAGAGAAGGAAGTTAACCAAATTGACATTGAGAAGGAATTTAAGGTGAAAAATCCGACGGTGACCGGGATATTAAAACGCCTGGAGAACAAGGGCCTGATTGTGCGGACGGTAGGAGAGAAGGATGCGCGGCGCAAGAAAATTATGGTGACGGATAAAAGCCGGGTGATGAAAATAAAGGTTCTGGAAAAAGGAGAAATGATTGAAAACAGGCTGTTGGCAGGATTTTCAGATAAAGATAAAGAGGAACTGAGAGGATTTTTGGAAAGAATGCTTCATAATTTTTTATGAATTGAGCATCAGATAAACCAATAAAAAACCATATGACACCGGATGCGCATCAAAAAAGATGCCGGCAATACGGATGAAAAGACAAGACGGGAGAATAATATGCAGAAAGAAAATAAAATGGGGGTAATGCCGGTCAACAGACTGTTGGTGTCGATGTCTGTTCCCATGGTAATCTCAATGCTGGTACAGGCCCTTTACAATGTAGTGGACAGCATTTTTGTGGCACAGATCAGCGAAAACGCCCTGACAGCGGTCTCTATGGCTTTTCCGGTGCAGAACCTTATGATTGCCGTAGGGAGCGGAACCGGCGTAGGCATAAACGCGCTTTTGTCGCGAAGCCTGGGCGCAGGAGAGTTTGACAGAGCAAACAAAGCAGCCAACAACGGCGCTTTTGTAGGACTTATAAGCAGCGCTATTTTTATTATATTCGGGATTTTTGGAGCCCGGTATTTTTTTGAAAGCCAAACGGGTATTTCCGAGATTGTTGATTACGGAGAAGAATATCTTTTGGTTTGCTGCAGCTTTTCTTTTGCTTTGCTGGGACAGATGACTTTTGAGAGACTGCTGCAGTCCACCGGAAAAACGATATATTCCATGTATACCCAGTCCATTGGTGCGGTTGTGAATATCGCGCTGGATGCAATTTTGATATTCGGCCTTTTTGGTTTTCCGCGGCTGGAAGTTTTGGGTGCGGCCATTGCGACCGTGATAGGGCAGGGAACGGCTATGCTGCTGGCCCTGTACTTTAATAAGAAGAAGAACCATGAGATCAAGCTCTCGCTTAAAAAATTCAGGCCGGACGGCGCGATTATCAGGACGATTTATTATGTGGGCGTACCCTCCATACTGATGATTGCCATAAGTTCTATTATGACCTATGGGATGAACAGGATACTGATTGGATTCTCGGCAACAGCGGTAGCTGTTTTCGGCGTATATTTTAAGATGCAGAGTTTTGTGTTTATGCCTGTTTTGGGGCTTAATAACGGCATGGTACCCATTATAGCTTATAACTATGGCGCGGAGAATAAAGAGCGGATCATGAAGACACCGAAGCTAAGCATATTGTATTCTGTAGGAATCATGCTGGTGGGCATTATGGCTTTCCAGTTTTTGACGGAAAACCTGTTGTATATGTTCAGCGCGTCTGAAAATATGATGGCTATAGGGATCCCGGCGCTCAGAACCATCAGCCTGAGTTTTTTGCTGGCAGGCGTTTGTATTGTGCTGATATCTGTTTTTCAGGCGCTGGGAAGCAGCATGAAGAGCCTGATTGTTTCGGCATCCAGGCAACTTGCGGTGCTGTTGCCGGCCGCTTACCTGCTTTCCTTAAGCGGGTCCTTGGAGGCTATCTGGTGGGCTTTTCCCATTGCGGAAGTGGTCTCGTTTATTCTTTGTATTATTTTTATGAAACAGGTATATGATCAGAAGATAAAAAGGCTGGACGGCACAGTGATGGGACGGAAAATACCCGAAGTGAATGTGAACTGATAAGCCGGATAGCCGGAAAAGAGCCGCCGTTGGCGGCTTTTTTGTTCGAACGGACAGGGGCTTCCTGCAAAGAAAGGCGGAGTTTATTGCCGGGAAGCCGGAGGGGAGAGATTCCGGCTGAAATCGTTGAAAGAGACTTTTTTTTATGATACAATTTACAGGAAAATAATGTTTAATTGTAAATTTGTGTTGGCTCGATATTAGAAAGCAAAGCATAAATATTTCCGGATTTTTTATGCATACGTTCATTGTTTGCTTTAAACAGTCTTTTGGGGAGGAAATGATGAAAAAAACAGTGTTGACAGTTTTGACGATCATGCTGGTTGTATTTTTGAGTGCATGCGGCGCTCCGGGAGCGGCGGAGGCAACCCGGGAAGTTGAGGAATTGTCCGCAGCATCTGTAACAGAAACAGCAGATGATCCTATAGATACGGTACAGGAGCCTGGGAGCATGAGCGAAGATCGGGAAACGGAAACAAGCGGCGACGGAAACGAATTGCCGACAATCAGCGGACTGGGCATCGACCAGGGAAACTACCTGGACGAAGGGGCCGGCGTGAAGCTGAACATACAAAGCACAGCCTGGGGCGGCGCAGATGAGGATGTTATTATGTTTACAGCCTCAAAGATGTATGACGAGGAATTTACCGCAAAGATACTGTATCCCGATAAAATCTATGAGATCCATTTTGGGGACGGGATGTGGTACCGGTATGACCCGGATACTTCCGAGATCATAGATCCGTGGTTTGATGTGGATGAAAGCATTGAAGAACTTACAGGGAAAGACGCCGTTTCTTTCAGCGGTGAATTTGTTTCTTATATAGACGAATACTGTATTGATAAGTTTGGCTACAAACCGGAAGAGCTTATTATGATGATGTATGAATAAGGGGAAAAGGGCCCCTTATTAACGTGATACGGAATCGGAGTGGCGCAAACTATGCTTTGCTCAAAAGAGGCACAATGTGGTGAAACGCCGGAAATTGTTTAAAAAGAGGAATTGGGGAGTATGTCTTTCATCAATAAATTGGGGCTGGACTCAGAATTGAGCCATTCGAAATTAATGCCGGAAGTGTGCAGAACCGGTGATTCGAATGGGAGGAGGCAAGCAAAGGTATATGGTTCTGATCACAAATCCTATCAGGTCAAGTATACAAGAAGCGTGGACAGTGTGCCCTAACATTTGATTCGACAACGCTATCCGGCGGTCATAATGAATGCGACGTGAGCGTATGTATGGGACGGCCTGCGTTATGACAGATAAAAACGGAACATCAGGGCCTAAATACCGCGCACCTTATACGGTTGTAGAAATTGTAGAGGAAAGCGGTAGTATTATGCATATTGACGAAGGAGCCGTATCTTTCAAGAAACAGCTTAATCATGCTTTTGCGGCAGTTATTGCTTTGGGATCATCAGGAATCAAGAGTAACAGCGACGGGTATTTGCTGATCCCGACGTGTAATTTTTTTGCAAAAATTCAATATGTTATTGGGAATGAATTTTCAGCCCGATTCTTTGATTCAGCATATTCTGTATGTGCAATTCAAGCAATTGGCGGCAGCGCCATCAATAAAAAACCTGGGTTTTTAAAAAATTACAATCAGCATACGGCATGTATCTATTGATTTGAAGGGAAAGCGGGTGAGCGGCAACGTGCCCCGTGATTTTGAAGAAGGAAAGATCCGGGGACCATAGGGAACAACGGTTCGGGTAAAACGGTATTGCTTAAATCTATCTGTGGGGCAGGGCGTGACCCTGCCATGAAAAAACATGAGGACAAGTATTCGATCAGGATGCGCCGACGGCCGAAGAAGGCACAGGCTATTATGGAGGACCTGTCTTTGCTCATACTGGACGAGCCATTTAATGGATTGGATAAGCACGGGGTGGCGGATATGCGGAAATTAATCAAAAGATTGCGCAGCTCGGGCAAAACAATACTTTTAGCAAGCCACA
>JAVBVZ010000026.1:0-53627 GCA_036679405.1 Christensenellaceae bacterium | reverse complement strand
AATTCGGGAAGGCGGCAGAACGGTAGGCGCAGGCGCGGTTACGGATATGCTGACCGACTGAGCATAAAAAAGAGACTTGGAAAAGCGCTGCCCTGCAAGGCGGCGCTTTTTTTGCGGAAAGGGCGAAAAAAAGCCGTTTTCTTTCCCCGGCGGTCTGTGCCGTCATGTATAATGGTATCAGGCGGAAGCATAGTGCAGTAAATGATAAGGTGGAAAAAGAAAAATGAAAAAACCACGGATCGGGGTAACGCCCCTGTATGATACGAAAAGACAAAGCTTTTGGATGCTGCCCGGATATATGCGCGGCATTGAAGCGGCGGGCGGATCGCCGGTTGTTTTGTCCATGACGGCGGACGAGCAGGCGCTTTTTGCCTGGGCGGAGGAACTGGACGGCTTTTTGCTAACGGGCGGGCAGGATGTGAGCCCGTCCCTGTACGGTGAAAAAGCGCTGCCGCAGACCGGAGAACTTTGCCCCGAAAAAGACCATATGGAAGGCCTTTTGCTTGAAAAAGCCCTGCAGTTCAATAAGCCGGTACTGGGGATCTGCCGGGGACTGCAGTTCCTTAATGCATATTTGGGCGGAAGCCTGTATCAGGATATTCCAACCCAGCTTGAAGGGGCCGGTGCGCACAGCCAGCTCCCGCCCTACGGGCGCCCCAGCCATCCGGTAGAGGTTTTTTGCGGCACCCCGCTTTTCGGCTGGCTGAAATGTGATTCTATTCAGGTCAACAGCCTGCATCACCAGGGCGTCAAAAAGCTTGCCGCTTTGCTTAAACCGGCCGCGCAGTCGCCGGACGGACTGGTGGAGGCGGCCTTTATGCCTGAGATGCGGTTTGTCTGGGGGGTACAGTGGCATCCGGAATACAATTTTGAGCAAGATAAATATTCCCGCACTCTTTTTGATGTTTTTATCCGTTTTGCGGGCAATCAATAAACGGGGGAACATTTTTTCGCCGTTTTAAGTCTAATGGTCGAAAAGAAAGGGGAGGATCGTATGAAAAAAATTGTTATTATCCTGCTGGCCGCGGCAATGTTCGCCAGCCTGCTTCTGGGCGCATGCGCCATGCAGACCGAAACCAGTGAATCCGTAGCGGTTGCACCCGAAAAGGCCGCGTATGACAGCGGCTATATGGACGGCGAGTATGGGGAATCCATGACGTCCGAGGCCGTAATGGAAGAATCCGCCGCCGGCGCATCATCCGACGAATGGGGGCTGGGGGACCTGGATAATGCGGTTTTGCCCGAAACCGACCGCAAACTTGTTTATTCCAGTGATTTTACCATCAGTACGCCTGCGTTTGAAACGGATTACGCAAAAATACTGGATGCGGTCACCCGCTTCGGCGGTTATGTGCAAAGCGAGAGCACGTCCGGGCAGGCGCCGACGACCGAGAATTCTTCGGGAAGAAGCAGTTATTTCGAGCTGCGCATACCCGTGGAAAATTATGAAGCGTTTATCGGAGAAGTTTCCGCGATTGGCGTGCTGGAAAGCAAAAACCTGTACACGGAAGATATCTCCTCCAATTATTATGACAATGAGTCGCGTATAGAGGTGCTGGAAGAAGAAAAGGCGCGCCTGATGGAACATTTAAAAAACGCGACGGAAATGGAAGATGTGATCACGCTGGAGTCCCAACTGTCCGACGTTTTATACCAGCTTGACCAGCTGAAAGGCGCCCGGCGCGGCATGGACAACCAGGTGGAGTATGCAACGGTGGGCATCAGTCTGTATGAGACTACGGTTGCCGGGAACCTTTCGGATTCGCAGGGCACGGTAGGCGAGCGGGCTGCCAATGCCTTTTCCCTTTCGCTGATCGGCGTAGGAAATTTCTTTAAGGAATTCGCAGTGTTCATGGCCGCCGCATTTCCGGTGATCCTGGTGATCCTCATTTTCCTGGCGGTTGCGTTCGGGATTGTTTTCGCTGTCCGCCGCCTTATAAAAAAGCGGAAGAGCAAGACGGAAAAATAGCCGGCCCGATGCCGGATAAAAAAAGCGGCAGGCTTTAGGCATAGCGCATGGGGCGCCGGCAAGGTTTCCGGCGCCTTCTTCGCTGCCCGGCCCGTTTGCGGGGGCACACGGGAGAGCATAAAAAAATTTTAAAAAACCTGTTGCAAAACCTTTTCATTTGTTATATAATCTTATACGCTGTTCTCTATGTGCTTATGAAACAGCTGAAAGTGGAAGGTTGCCGGCAGCCAACCGGGTAGTTTTCACTGGAAAAGCCTGCTGGACAGGCAAACTCCTGCACCGAAACAAGCGGTTTTTTGTAAAAAACCGTTTAAAAAATTAGGTGCGACACACACGGCAGAGTGTATAAGCGAAAAGATGGAGGTACAAACAAAAATGGCAAGCCAAAGGATCAGAATCAAGCTGAAAGCTTATGATCACAACCTGATTGACCAGTCGGCCCACCGTATTGTGGAGACCGCAAAACGGACAGGCGCCAAGATTTCCGGCCCGGTGCCGTTGCCTACGCAAAAAGAAATCGTTACGATTTTGCGTGCAACACACAAGTACAAGGATTCCCGGGAACAGTTCGAGATCAGGACACATAAAAGGCTGATCGACATCATGGAGGCCAATGCAAAAACCACGGACGCTCTCATGCGCCTGGATTTGCCGGCCGGCGTTGATATCGAGATCAAGCTGTAGGAAACGTAAGGAGGTTTAAGCTCATATGAAGGCTATACTTGGTAAAAAAGTTGGAATGACGCAGGTCTTCACGCAAGACGGCATTGTCGTTCCGGTCACAGTCGTTAAAGCCGGCCCCTGCGTTGTCGTGCAAAAGAAGACCGCCGAGACAGACGGTTACAGTGCTTTGCAGATCGGCTTTGGTGACATAAAAGAAAAAAATGTGAACAAGCCGTCCGCCGGACATTTTAAAAAAGCGGGCGTGGATGCGCTCAGGACGCTGCGTGAGATCCGTACGGATGCGGCGGACAGCGAGGTCGGACAGGCGATTCGCGCAGATATATTCGCAGAAGGCGACACAGTGGACGTTTCGGGCATTTCCCGTGGCAAGGGCTTCCAGGGCGTTATTGCGCGTCACGGGCAGCACCGCGGTCCGATGAGCCATGGTTCGCGTTACCACAGGCGGCCGGGTTCCATGGGCGCCTGCTCCACACCGTCCAAGGTAATGAAGGGAAAAAGGCTTCCCGGACGGGGCGGCAACCAAACGGTGACGGTCCAGAACCTTGAGGTCGTCCGTGTGGACACAGACCGCGATCTCATACTGGTCAAGGGTGCTATCCCGGGTGCCAAAGGCGCTCTGGTGACCATCAAGAGCAGTGTGAAGAAAGCTTAATTGCTAGAGGAGGAACGTTACAATGCCAAAAGTACCAGTTTATAAAACCGACGGCAAAAAATCGGGCGAAATCACTTTGAAAGACGAAGTGTTCGGCGCGCCGGTCAACGAATCGGTCATACATGAAGTCGTAGTTGCGCATTTGGCCAAGCTGCGCCAGGGAACGCAGTCCGCGCTTACCCGTGCGGAAGTCTCCGGCGGCGGCATCAAACCCTTCAGGCAGAAGGGAACCGGCCGGGCCCGCCAGGGTTCCATTCGTGCGCCCCAGATGACCAAGGGCGGCGTGGTTTTTGCGCCCAAGCCCAGAAGCTACGAAGTAAAGGTCAACAAAAAAGTAAAGAAGCTTGCGCTTATAAGCGCCCTTTCCATGAAAGTTTCGGAAGGCGAGATCATTGTGCTTGACGAACTCAAGCTGGCCGAAGCAAAAACAAAGGAAATGGTAAAAGTGCTCTCAAACCTGAAGGTGGACAAAAAAGCCTTGATCGTGATGGATGAAAAAGACGACAGCGTCGTCCGCGCGGCCGGGAACCTTCAAAAAGTGAAGACCACGCTTTCGTCCACGCTCAGCGTATATGACATTGTGAACTGCGAAAAGTTCATTGTTACTAAAAACGCCGCCAAGGCGATAGAGGAGGGGCTCGCGTGATGAAAGATCTGCATGATGTTATCATAAAGCCGGTGCTTTCCGAAAAAAGCTATGATCTGATCGCGGATAAAAAGTACACCTTTTTAGTGAATGTACACAGCAACAGAACGGAAATCAAGCAGGCAGTGGAACAGGTGTTCGGCGTACAGGTGGACAAAGTCACCACCGCCCGCAGGATCGGAAAAATGAAGAGACAGGGACGCACGCAGGGCCGGCGTCCGGAAACAAAGAGAGCGTTTGTTACCCTTAAAGAGGGAAGCAAGAGCATCGAATTCTTTGAAAGCATGCAATAAGCGAAGGAGGATAGAGATATGGCTATTAAAAAATACAATCCAACTTCTCCGGGCAGACGGTTCATGTCGGTTTCTGAATTTGAGGAAGTTACGGCAAAAAAACCGGAAAAATCGCTTCTTGCCCCTATCCGTAAATCGGGCGGCAGGAATGTGCACGGAAGGATCACCGTTCGTCATATCGGCGGCGGAAACCGGCAGAAATACAGGATCATTGATTTTAAACGCAACAAGGACGGCGTGCCGGCCAAGGTCGCGACCATAGAGTACGACCCGAACCGCACGGCGAACATCGCCCTGCTGCATTATGCAGACGGCGAAAAAAGATATATCGTCTCTCCCGTCGGCCTCAAAGTGGGCGACGAGGTTATGTCCGGCACGGGCGCAGACATCAAAACGGGCAATGCCCTTATGCTGTCCGATATCCCGGTAGGCACCATGATCCACAACATTGAAATGAAGCCGGGCAGAGGCGCCCAGCTCGTGCGCAGCGCGGGCAACGCGGCACAGCTGATGGCAAAAGAGGGCAAATACGCGCAGGTGCGTCTGCCTTCGGGCGAAGTGAGGATGATTCCCATAAACGCCAAGGCAACCATCGGTCAGGTAGGCAACGTAGATGCGGAGAACATAAACCTCGGCAAAGCCGGAAGAAAACGCCATATGGGTATCCGCCCGACGGTCCGCGGTTCGGTCATGAACCCCTGCGACCATCCGCACGGCGGCGGCGAAGGAAAATCTCCTATCGGCAGAGCCGGCCCGGTTACGCCTTGGGGCAAGCCGACCCTCGGTTATAAGACCAGGAGCAAGAAGAATAAGTCTGACAAGTTTATCGTAAAACGCAGATACGCAAAGTAGTCTTTGCAAAAAAGGAGTGAATTTGCCAAATGAGTAGGTCGGTAAAAAAAGGACCTTTTGTAAGTGACAGGCTGCTCGGAAAAATCCAGCAGATGAATGAGAATAACGAGAAGAAAGTGTTAAAGACATGGTCGCGTGCATCCACGGTATTCCCGGACATGGTGGGCCATACGATTGCCGTTCACGACGGGCGCAAATTTGTGCCGGTGTATGTAACGGAAGATATGGTCGGCCACAAGCTCGGAGAGTTTTCTCCGACCAGGACGTTTCGGGGACATGCGGGCGAAAGATCGTCCAAATAGTCTTTAAGGAGGAGAGAAAATGGCTACACGTCAAAGAGAAAAAGCGCTCAAATTAAAAGAGCAAAAAGACAAAAGACCTCGCGCAGTCGCGCGGTACGTACGCATATCCTCCCGAAAGGTGAAGACCGTGATCGATCTGATCCGGGGCAAGCAGGTGTCTGAGGCCAAAGCAATCCTTATGACTACCCCTAAAGCCGCCACCGAGCCGGTAATGAAGGTTTTAAATTCCGCCATTGCCAACGCCGAGAACGGCAAGGACATGGCGGCCGATATGCTTTTTGTGGCTGAAGTGTTCGCAGACCAGGGTCCCACCTTGAAGCGGTTCCGGCCGCGGGCCCAGGGCAGGGCATCGCGGATCCGTAAGAGAACCAGCCATATAACCATTATTCTGGATCAGGTGAAATAAGGAGGTAAACGATGGGTCAAAAAGTTCATCCCCACGGTTTAAGGGTAGGAATTATTAAAGATTGGGATGCCCGTTGGATCGCAAAAAAAAGAAATTTCGCAGACTATATCGTGGAAGACGATAAAATCCGCAAATATTTAAAGAAAAAGCTGTACATTGCGGGAATATCGAAGATAGAAATAGAACGTGCCGCTAATAAGATTTCGGTCAGCATTCATACCGGAAAACCGGGTATTGTGATCGGAAAAGGCGGTACCGGCGTAGATGTCTTAAAGCAAGACCTCTTAAAGCTCACCGGCAAGAATATTGTGGTGAACATCATTGAAGTCAAACGTCCCGACCTGGACGCGCAGCTGGTGGCCGAAAATGTTGCGGCCCAGCTTGAAAAGCGTATTTCTTTCAGGCGGGCGATGAAACAGTCCATCGGGCGCTGCATGAAGAGCGGCGCGAAGGGCGTAAAAATCAAATGCTCCGGACGCCTTGGCGGCGCGGAAATCGCACGCAACGAGCAGTACCATGAGGGTTCCATTCCTTTGCAGACGCTTCGTGCTGATATCGACTATGGTTTTGCGGAAGCAAAAACAACATATGGCAGGATCGGCGTAAAAACCTGGCTTTACAAAGGCGAGATTTTAGGCAACCCGCTGGCCGAAAGAGCAAAACCTTCGGAAGGAGGCAGAAAAAATGTTAATGCCAAAAAGGGTTAAGCGCCGCAAAGTACAGCGCGGACGCATGACAGGCAAAGCACTGCGCGGCAATGTGATTTCCTACGGGGAATACGGCCTTATAGCAACGCAGCCCGCCTGGATTACCAGCAATCAGATAGAGGCCGCCCGTATCGCCATGACGCGGTACATGAAGAGGGGCGGTCAAGTGTGGATCAAAATCTTCCCGCATAAGCCGGTTACCGAAAAACCTGCCGAAACCCGTATGGGAAGCGGTAAAGGTTCCCCGGAATACTGGGTAGCCGTCGTAAAACCCGGCCGCGTGATGTTTGAGATTTCCGGTGTATCCGAAGAAATCGCCCGCGAGGCCCTTCGCCGCGCGGCGCACAAGCTGCCGGTTAAATGCAAGTTTAAATTGGCAGAAAATTTAGTAGCAGGTGGTGAGCAGGATGAAAGCTAGTGAATTTCGTGATATGACCCAAGATGAACTGGTGCAGAAATTAAGCGATTTAAAGACGGAGTTTTTTAACCTGCGGTTCCAGCTGGCTACTGGACAGCTGAACAATCCAATGATGATAAAACAGGTAAAACGTGATATCGCCAGAGTCAAGACGATCCTTACAGAAATGAATCTGGGATCGATCGCTAACTGAAAGGAGGAGGGGCTTTAATGAACGAAGAAAGAGGAAACCGTAAAACCAGGGTCGGCGTCGTTGTAAGCGATAAAATGGATAAAACCGTGGTCGTCGCCATCAAAACAAAAAAGAAGCATCCCCTGTATGGAAAAACGGTGAACTATACAAGCAAGCTCCACGCGCATGACGAGAAAAACGAGTGCGGCGTGGGCGACACGGTAAAAATCATGGAGACCCGTCCGCTTTCCCGCCAGAAGAGATGGCGGCTGGTCGAGATCGTTGAAAAAGCGAAGTAAGGGAGGCGCAACAGTATGATTCAGCCAGAAACCCGCTTAAAAGTGGCGGATAATTCGGGCGCAAAAGTCATCCAGTGCATTCGGGTGATGGGCGGCTCGGTTAAAAAAAGTGCAGGCATAGGAGATATTATCATAGCGTCTGTCAAAACGGCAACGCCGGGTGGCGTTGTGAAGAAAAAAGATGTTGTTAAGGCGGTTGTTGTACGTTCTGTTGCAGGAGCGCGCCGCAAAGACGGTTCGCACATCAGGTTTGATGAGAACGCGGCGGTGATCATTGATAACAACAAACAGCCAAAAGGCACCCGTATATTCGGGCCGGTTGCAAGAGAGCTTCGCGACCATGATTTCATGAAGATCGTTTCTCTTGCGCCCGAAGTACTTTAAGGAAGCGGGGGTTTTGAAATGGCAAATTTAAAAATAAAAAAAGGCGACCAGGTGGTCGTGATATCCGGCAAGGAAAAAGGAAAAAAAGGCAAAATCCAGAGAATAGAGCCGGGTAGTAACAAAGTAATCGTCCAAGGTGTCAACTTTGTCGTAAAGCATGAGAAGCCCAGAGGCCAGAACAAGCCGGGTGGTATCATCAAGCAGGAGGGCACAATCAACGCTTCCAACGTGATGCTTTTTTGCCCTAAATGCGACAAAGGCACCCGCGTCGGCTACAAAATGGACGGCGATAAAAAAGTACGTGTCTGCAGAAAATGCGGCGCGAGCATTTAGCAAGGGGGTTTTAAGTTGCCTAGGTTAAAAGATACGTACAAAGCCGAGGTTTTGCCGGCTTTGATGCAAAAATTCAGTTACAAAAACGTCATGCAGGCTCCAAAGATCGAAAAAGTGGTGATCAATATGGGCCTGGGTGAAGTTAAAGATAATCCCAAAGCCCTGGATGCGGCGGTCGACGAGCTTTCCACCATCTCCGGACAGCGTCCGGTGGTGACGGTAGCAAAAAAATCCGTCGCAAATTTTAAGGTTCGCGAAGGCATGAAAATCGGCGCAAAGGTGACCCTTCGGGGGGATCGGATGTATGAGTTTGTTGATAAAATGATCAGCATCGCCATCCCGCGCGTCCGCGATTTTCGGGGCCTTTCTCCAAAGTCTTTCGACGGCCGGGGCAATTTTGCAATGGGCTTCAAAGAACAGCTGGTTTTTCCGGAAGTCGACTTTGACAAAGTGGACGCGATCCGCGGAATGGATATCATTATTGTGACCACCGCGAACACGGATGAAGAAGCAAGAGAGCTTTTGTCCATGCTGGGCATGCCGTTTGCAAGACAAGGAGGATCCAATGGCTAAGAAAAGTATGATTTTAAAGCAGCAGAGGCCGGCGAAGTTTTCGACCCGCAGCTATACAAGATGCCGTATCTGCGGCCGTCCCCATGCAGTTTTAAGGAAATACGGGATCTGCCGTGTTTGCTTCAGAGAGCTTGCTTACCGCGGTCAAATCCCCGGGGTTAAGAAAGCAAGTTGGTAATAAAAAAGGAGGATTCAACATGCCGGTAACAGATCCTGTAGCAGATATGCTCACCCGCATACGCAACGCGCTGGTTGCAAAGCACGACACAGTGAATGTGCCTGCTTCAAATTTGAAGAAGGCGATCGCTGAGATTTTGCTTGCAGAGGGCTATATCAAAGGATGCGAGTATATAGACGACGGCGTGCAGGGCACGCTGAAGATTAAATTAAAATATGGTCCGGGTTACGAAAGAGTAATCCGCGGCCTCAAAAAGATTTCCAAGCCGGGACTTAGGGTGTATGCGCGGCACGACCAGCTGCCCAAAGTGCTCGGGGGCCTTGGCATTGCGATTATATCCACTTCCAAGGGTGTGCTTACAGACGCCCAGGCCAGACGTGAGACGGTGGGTGGAGAGGTTATCGCTTATATCTGGTAGTAGATTGAACGCGGAGGTGCAGGTTTAAATGTCCAGAATAGGAAAACAGCCCATCAAGCTGCCGGACGGCGTCACCGTTGGTGTTGAAGCCGACGGAACGGTTGCCGTCAAGGGCAAATTGGGCGAACTGAAATCGAAATTTCATAAAGATATTGTCATAAAGAACGAAGAAGGAACGCTTACGGTCGAGCGCCCTTCGGATGACAAGGAACACCGTGCGCTGCATGGGCTTACGCGCGCTTTGCTGGCCAATATGGTCACCGGCGTGTCCGAAGGCTTTTCCAAGCAGCTTGATATCGTAGGCGTTGGGTACAGAGCGCAGCTTTCGGGCAGCAAGCTGGTCTTAGGCCTGGGATATTCCCATCCCGTAGAGGTGGAAGCACCGAGTGGAATCACGTTTGAGGTTCCGTCTCCGACGGCCATTGTGATCCGCGGGATAGACAAACAGCACGTGGGACAGGTTGCGGCGAACATCCGCAGCAAACGGCCGCCCGAGCCTTACAAAGGCAAGGGAATCCGGTATCACGACGAATACGTCCGCCGCAAGGTCGGCAAGACGGGAATGTAAGGGGGTGAACTGTTGTGATTACGAAAAAAGATAAGAACGAAGTGCGCAAAAAGCGCCATCAGAGAATCAGAAACAAAATCAACGGTACGCCCGAATGTCCGCGTATGAATGTTTTTCGGAGCCTTAATCACATTTACGTCCAGTTTATAGACGATGTGAACGGCGTTACGCTGGCCAGCGCTTCTACGCTGGATAAAGACCTCAAAACAAAAATGCAGGGCACGGCCAAAAAAGAGGCGGCCAAACTGGTCGGCGAAGCGGCCGCGAAAAAAGCGATGAAAAAAGGCGTATCCAAAGTTGTGTTTGACCGCGGCGGATACCTCTACACTGGCAGAGTTGCGCAGGTTGCCGAAGGCGCGCGCGCTGCTGGCCTCAAGTTTTAGTCAAGGGGGTAAAATGGTTTGCAGCAGATAGATGCAGGTAGCGTTGATTTAAAAGAAAAACTGGTTGCGATCAACCGTGTGGCCAAGGTCGTCAAGGGCGGCCGTAATTTCCGCTTTTCCGCGCTGGTCGTGGTAGGCGATGAAAACGGCCATGTGGGCGTCGGAATGGGGAAGGCTGCGGAAATACCCGAAGCCATCCGCAAAGCGGTGCAAAGCGCAAAGAAAAATATGATTACGGTGGCCCAGAAAGGCACAACCATCCCGCACCAGGTTATCGGCCGTTTCGGCCGTGGCAAGGTGCTGCTGATGCCGGCTGCCCAAGGTACCGGCGTGCTTGCGGGCGGTCCCGCCCGTGCGGTACTCGAACTTGCGGGCATCCAGGACATCCGTACGAAATCTCAGGGGTCCAACAATCCCATCAATTGCGTAAAAGCAACACTGGAGGGCTTAAAGGAGCTTAGGACGGCCGAGCAGATTGCAAAGCTGCGCGGTGTGAGCGTAGAGGGACTTCAGTAAGGAGAATTGCGATGAAATTGAAAGTTAAATTAGTAAAAAGCGCAATTGGCTATGCTCAGGATCAGAAGGATACCGTTCGCGCTTTGGGTCTGAAAAAACTGAACAGCGAAGTTATAAAAGAAGACACTCAGCCGATCAGGGGCATGATATTCAAAGTGAAGCACCTGGTCAGTGTCGAGGAAGTGAAATAAGGAGGAAAGGCCATGAAGCTTCATGAATTGAGCCCCGCACAGGGAGCGAAGACAGCGCCCAAAAGGCTAGGCAGAGGCTCCGGGTCGGGTCTCGGAAAAACCTCGGGCAAAGGCCATAAAGGACAGAAAGCCAGAAGCGGCGGCGGCGTGCGCCCCGGTTTTGAAGGCGGCCAGATGCCGCTTACGCGCAGACTGCCCAAAAGAGGATTTACCAATATTTTTGCAAAGGTCTATTCAACGGTGAATGTTGCCGATCTGGAATCTTTTGAAGACGGTACGGTCATCACCGCGGATCTTTTAAAAGAGAAAAGGATGATCCGGAAATTAAACGACGGACTTAAGGTTCTGGGCAACGGAACCCTCACGAAAAAGCTGACCGTAAAAGCAGACAAATTCACGAAATCTGCTGAGCAAAAAATTGTTGCCGCAGGTGGAAACGCAGAGGTGGTATAATGTTTAAGACATTTGCAAACGCCTGGAAACTTCCAGATATCAGGAACAAGATTATTTTCACGCTGATCATGCTTTTGGTATACAGGATCGGCGCGTATGTGCCTGTTCCGGGCACCAATGTGGAATATATCTCCCAGCAGGTCCAGGACATGCAGCTTTTAGGATTTCTGAATCTGTTTTCGGGCGGCGCACTGAGCAATCTGACTATATTTGCTCTGGGAATCGTGCCTTACGTCAATGCGTCCATTATTATGAACCTTTTGACCGTTGCCATTCCTTCGCTTGAGCGGATGGCAAAAGAAGGCGACGACGGCCGCAAAAAAATTGCTTCCATCACCCGGTATCTGGGCGTTACTCTGGGCCTGATCCAGGCAATGGGCATTATCTTCGGCCTTGGGCCGCAAGCGGTGCAGGATGCCAGCTGGTTTAACTATCTGACGATCATCGTGTGCTTGACGGCAGGAACCGCCCTCATCATGTGGATCGGCGAGCGGATCACGGAAAAAGGCATCGGCAACGGAATATCGCTGATCATCTTTATCAGCATTGTTTCGCGTTTTCCATCACTGGTTATGTCTATGTTTAGCGGCGTTGGATCCGGCACTATGAGTTTTTGGGTTTTGGTTTTGGCTGCGGCGGGTGCCTTTGCCATTGTGGTGGGCATTACGTTTGTGGACCTTGGCGAACGCAGAATTCCTGTGCAATACGCCAAACGCGTGGTCGGCCGCAAGATGTACGGCGGACAGTCGACGCATATCCCCATGAAGGTCAACCAGTCGGGTGTTATGCCGCTGATCTTTGCGATCACTATTATGCAGTTCCCTGCTATGATCGCGCAGTTTTTCCCGAACAGTGATTTTTATGTCATATACCAGCAGTATCTCGGCAACGGCACACCCGCTTATGTGATTGTGTATGCCCTGCTGATACTGTTCTTTACATATTTTTATTCGCAGATCGCGTTCAATCCTGTGGACGTATCCAAAAACATCCAGCAAAACGGCGGGTTCATCCCGGGCATTCGTCCCGGAAAGCCCACGTCGGACTACCTGGCAAAGATACTTTCGCGGATCACCTTTTTCGGCGCGGTCTTCCTGGCCGCATTGGCCGCCGTCCCCACGGCGTTCACTTCCTTTACGGGTGTGAGCGCGATATTCGGCGCCACCAGCCTGCTGATTATGGTCAGCGTTGCGCTGGAAACGACCAGGCAGCTTGAGTCGCAGCTGATGATGCGTCACTACAAGGGATTCTTAGGATAAGGGGGAGAGAAATGAATATTATTTTACTCGGACCTCCGGGGGCCGGAAAAGGCACAATGGCGGAGCGCGTGAAAGAAAAATTCAGCCTTGCGCACATATCTACGGGCGACATTCTGCGCGCAGAGATCAAAGTGGGCAGCGAACTCGGCAACCTTGCCAAGGGTTATATCGACAAGGGCGCACTGGTACCGGACGATGTGATCATCTCCATGATGAAAAAGCGTTTCACAATGAAAGACGCGGCAAACGGCGTGCTGCTGGACGGATTTCCCCGTACGGTGGCCCAGGCGGAAGCGCTTTCGGACATTGCAGATATCAATGCATGCATCACGCTTGATGCGAGCGAAGATATGATTGTGGACCGCATCTCTTCCAGGCGCATCTGTAAAGACTGCGGCGCGGTATACAGCGTAAAAACCCTGCGGGGCGATACATGCGAAAAATGCGGCGGCGCGGTGTATATCCGCCCGGATGACAAAGAGGAAACAGTGCGCCAGCGCTTTTCCGTTTATTTAACGCAGACCGAGCCGTTGATCGATTTTTATGACAAGAAAGGGATCCTCTATCATGTGGACGCATCCCTGCCGATCGATGAAGAAGCGGCCCAGATCATAGCAATCATAGAAAGCCTGTGATTTGAATGGTTGAAATAAAAACAAGCGCGGAAATCGAGAGAATGCGTGAAAGCGGCGTTGCAGCCGCCGAATGCATGAACGAGGTTATGCAAGCCGTCCGCCCGGGCGTAACGACCCGGGAACTGGACAAAATGGCTGAAGAGAAAATCCGCAAAGCCGGCGGCGAGCCTTCCTTTAAAAATTACAGGGGCTATCCCGCCAGTATATGCACCTCGGTAAACAACCAGGTGGTGCACGGTATCCCGGGCAGCAGAGTTCTTTTAGAAGGCGATATTTTAAGTATCGACCTGGGTGTGAAGCTTAGGGGATATCATTCGGACATGGCACGCACGGTACCGGTGGGAAAAATAACCCCGGCCGCGCAGAGGCTGATCGAGGTCACGGAAAAAAGCTTTTTTGCCGGGATCGAAAACGCAAGGAAGGGCAACCGCTTAAACGATGTTTCGCAGTCCGTTGAATTTACGGTGCGGGCGGCGGGCTATACGGTGGTCCGGGAACTTGTGGGCCACGGGATCGGCCGGGAGCTGCACGAGCCGCCGGACATTCCGAATTTCTCAAATTCAAGGCGCGGTCCGGTTTTAAAACCGGGCATGACGCTGGCGATCGAGCCCATGGTCAACATAGGGAAACCCGAGGTTATCTGGCTTCCCGACGGTTGGACGGTGGAAACGGCGGACGGAAGCCTGTCCGCGCATTATGAAAACACCGTTGCCATTACGGATGGCGAGCCTTTTGTTCTGACCATGATTTAGGAGGCTGAAAGCTGATGGCAAATGCACTAATGCCGGGCAGCGTGGTCATTTCCAAAGCAGGACGCGACAGCGGAAAGTATTTTTTGGTTGTCGGGTCCGAGGGTGAAGACTACGTATATCTGGCGGATGGAAATCTGCGGCGGCTTGCAAAGCCCAAGAAGAAAAAAGCAAAGCACGTTGCGCAAACACCGCATACCCTTGAGGGTATCGGGAATAAACTGATAGAAGGAAAAAAGGTATTTGATGCCGAAATCAGAAGCGCACTGAAGAATATACTTACAGCGGGCGCCGGAGAGTAAAAGGAGGAGTCGGATTGTCGAAAAGCGATGTAGTTGAAGTGGAAGGTGTTGTTACAGATACTTATCCGAATGCAACGTTTGAAGTGGAACTGGAAAATGGGCACAAGATTTTAGCGCATATTTCCGGAAAACTGAGAATGCATTACATCCGAATACTGCCTGGAGACAAGGTAACGGTGGAGCTTTCTCCCTACGACCTGTCCAAGGGGCGGATCACGTGGAGAGGCAAAAATTAGTTGATTTTATAGGCTGTTTCCATTAAAATAGATGGGTACGCAAAAAAGGAGGAAGAAAAGGCTATGAAAGTTAGGCCGTCGGTAAAACCGATTTGCGAAAAATGCAAAATAATAAGAAGAAAAGGCAAGGTCATGGTGATCTGCCAAAATGCAAAGCATAAGCAAAAACAGGGATAAGCATACAAACTCAGGAGAGATGCGGCGCGAAGCGGCTGTACGGAACAGCCCGTTTTGGGTGTGTTACCGTATTTTCGCGACAGGCATCTTGGATGGTTTATATAAAAATAAAGCTGCTGACCGGCCGCATATATCAGGCCGGCAAAAACTTATCGGAGGTGTTTAAAAAAATATGGCACGTATCGCTGGCGTAGATTTGCCCAGAGAAAAGCGCGTTGAAATAGGCCTTACCTATATCTATGGTATTGGCCTGAGCGTTTCCCAAAAAATATTGTCCGAGACCGGAGTCGATCCGGACATCCGCGTGCGGGATCTTTCCGAGGCCGATGTGGGCAAACTGCGGGAATATATTGATAAGAATGTAAAAGTTGAAGGCGATCTTCGCCGTGAGGTATCTATGAATATCAAACGGCTTATGGAGATCGGTTGTTATAGAGGCATCCGCCATCGTCGCGGGCTGCCTGTACGCGGTCAGAGCACCAAGCAGAACGCGCGTACACGCAAAGGCCCGAAGCGTACGGTTGCGGGCAGAAAGAAGTAAGAAGGAGGTAGCGAGATATGGCAGCACCGAAAGGTAAAAAAACAACCAGAAAACGCAGAGAAAAGAAAAATATTGAAAAAGGCCAGGCGCACATCCGTTCTTCTTTCAACAACACCCTGGTGACCATGACGGATATGCAGGGAAATGCGCTGTCCCAGTCGTCCAGCGGGGCGATGGGTTTCCGCGGTTCCAGAAAGAGCACGCCGTATGCTGCGCAGGTTGCGGCAGAAACCGCCGCGCGGGCAGCTATGGAGCATGGTCTTAAAACAGTGGAAGTGTTTGTAAAAGGTCCGGGATCGGGACGTGAAGCCGCGATCCGCGCACTGCAGGTAGCCGGGCTGGACGTAAGCCTTATCAAGGACGTTACGCCCATTCCGCATAACGGGTGCAGACCGCCCAAACGCAGAAGGGTGTAAGGAGGTTTTAAGCAAATGGCTAGATATACAGAATCAGTATGCCGCTTATGCCGCCGGGAAGGGGCAAAGCTCTTTTTGAAGGGCGACCGTTGCTATTCCGGCAAATGTGCGGTGACAAAGCGGCAGGTACCGCCCGGCCAGCATGGACAATCCAGGCGTAAAATGTCCGAGTACGGCACCCAGCTTCGTGAAAAGCAGAAGGTGAAACGCGCTTACGGCGTTTTGGAGTCCCAGTTCCATAAATATTTTGAAATGGCTGAGAAAATGAAGGGGATTACCGGTGAAAACCTGCTCTCCCTTTTGGAGCGCAGGCTGGATAACACCTGTTTCCGTCTTGGGATCGGCGATTCGCGCGCACAGGCCAGGCAGATGGTTACACACGGCCATGTGTTGGTTAACGGCAAAAAAGTGGACATCCCTTCCTATATTGTTAAGGAAGGCGAAGTTATTACCGTTTGCGAGCGCAGCGCATCCAAGGAATATTTCAAAAACTTGAAAGAAGCGGGAGAGAAAACGATGCCCAAGTGGCTGGAGTTCGATCTTTCGACGCTTACGGGTAAAGTGCTTGCGCTGCCCGACCGCGAGGATATCGACCTCACCATAGAAGAACACTTGATCGTAGAGCTCTATTCTAAGTAAGCATAGCGAGTTGAGTCCCTAAGGAGGGTGAAAGATGCTAGAAATAGAAAGACCTAAAATTGAGTGCGTAGAACATAACGAAGATAAAACATATGCAAAGTTTGTGATGGAGCCTTTGGAGAGGGGCTTTGGCACTACGCTTGGAAATTCCATCCGGCGTGTGCTGCTGTCCTGCCTTCCGGGCGTTGCCGTCACCAGCGTAAAGATTGACGGGGTGCTGCATGAATTTGCTACCATTCCCGGCGTCAAAGAAGATGTAATCAATATTATTTTAAACCTGAAAAGCCTGTGTGCAAAACTGTACACGGATGCTGAGAAAACGGTTATTCTGAACGCAAAGGGCCCGGGCGTGATTCATGCATCGGATATTGAAGCGGATTCGGAAGTTGAGATCATCAATCCGGACCTGGTGATTGCCACGTTGGAGCCTGGCGCGACTTTGTACATGGAGATCGCACTTAAAAAAGGCAGAGGGTATGTGTTGGCGGAAAAGAACAAGATGCCCAACATGCCCATTGGCGTGATCCCGATGGATTCGCTGTTCACGCCTGTAACAAAAGTTAATTTTGCGGTGGAAAACACCCGTGTAGGGCAGATCACCGATTTTGACAAACTGACGCTGGAAGTCTGGACAAACGGATCTATCAGCGCGGACGAAGCCACGTCGCTTTCCGCAAAGATCTTAAGCGAATACTTAGCGCAGTTCATCAACCTGACCGAGCATGTAAACGATGTGGAGATCATGGTTGAGAAGGAAGAAGACAAAAAGGAAAAGATTCTGGAGATTACGATAGAAGAACTTGATCTCTCGGTACGTTCCTATAACTGCCTGAAGCGGGCAGGAATCAACACGGTCCAGGAGCTCATACAGCGCGACGAAGAAGAAATGATGAAAGTGCGCAATCTGGGCAAAAAATCACTGGAAGAAGTGCAACAAAAACTGGAAGGCCTCGGGCTTAGTCTGCGGCTGAATGATTAGAAACGGAGGGCTTTTTAAGTGGCTATGAATAAACTCAGCAGGCCGAGCGCAGAAAGAAAAGCGCTTTTGCGTGGCCTGGTTACTTCCCTCATTTGGAACGGCAGGATAGAAACCACGCTCGCACGCGCAAAGCAGGTGCGGCCTATTGCAGAAAAAATTATCACCCGTGCCATCAGGGAATATGAAAACACGGTCGCCGTGACCAAAGAAGCGGGCGAAGACAAAGAGAAGACCGAATTTGTAAACGACGCGCCGTCAAAGCTTGCGGCCCGGCGTCTCATCATGGAATATCTTTATGATTTTCCTGAGACAAAAAAAGACAAGGAAAGCAAATACGAATACCAGCAGCGCACCAAGGACAACAAACACCCGGTCGTAGAAAAACTTTTCCGGGAGATTGCGCCCAAGTATGACAAACGTGCAAAAGAGCTCGGACAGGGCGGCGGGTATACCCGTATCCTTAAAAAAGGACCCAGGCGCGGCGATGCTGCCGAGGTCGTCATCTTGGAGCTGGTTTAAGCATCAAGGCAAAAGCGGAGGCTGTGGGGTGTTCCATAGCCTTTTTTGTTATAGGGCCTCCGGAAAGCCGCATGGCCTTTCGGGGTATCGGTTACTCTTAGGCCCGGGGGAGATCAAAGTTGGATATCATTACCGCAGAGAATGTCAAATATTCTTATACAACCGAGACGGAGATCCGTTTTGCCTTAAACGGGATCGACTTTACCGCGCAAAAAGGAGAGTTTGTTTGCATTCTCGGGCATAACGGCAGCGGTAAATCCACTTTTGCCAAGCATATCAACGCCCTGCTTATCCCGCGGGAAGGTACGGTCACCGTGGCGGGGATGGATACGCGCGCCGAAGACCTTCTTTGGGAAATCCGACGCAGCGCCGGAATGGTGTTTCAGAATCCGGACAACCAAATCGTTTCCGCGGTGGTGGAAGAAGATGTGGCTTTTGGGCCGGAAAATCTGGGCGTTCCGCAAAAAGAAATAGAAAAGCGCGTTTTTGACGCGCTTTCGGCCATGGAAATGCAGGAATTCGCAAAACGTGCGCCGCATATGCTTTCGGGCGGACAGAAACAGCGGGTCGCCATTGCGGGCGTGCTGGCCATGCTGCCCGAGATTATTGTGTTTGACGAACCTACCGCCATGCTTGACCCGTCGGGCCGTGAAGAAGTCATGCGCGCGATCCGTGATCTGAACAAGAAACATGGCAAAACGGTAGTACTTATCACCCATTTCATGGACGAAGCGGTGGGCGCGGATACCGTTTATATTATGAAAGACGGAAAAGTCATCGGAAAAGGAGAGCCGAGAGAGGTTTTTCGGGATGTAGATACCCTGCATGCCTCGGGACTCACGCCGCCTTTTGCCGTGCGGATGTATTATGCGCTCAAAGAAAAAGGGGTCGATTTGGGGGATTGCCCGCTGACCCCCAAAGAACTGGTGGAAAAGCTATGCCCGTTGTTGTAGAAAACTTAAAATTTACCTATATGAAGGGAATGCCCTTTGCGCATACGGCCCTGGACGGGGTTTCTTTCAGCGTCCAGGACGGCGAATTCATGGGAATCATCGGCCATACGGGCTGCGGCAAATCTACCCTTATCCAAACCATAGCGGGGCTTTTAAAGCCGGATGAAGGGCGCGTACTTGTGGACGGGGAAGACATCAACCAAAAAGACTACGACCGCAAAAAGCTCAGGAGCCGGGTGGGCGTGGTTTTTCAGTATCCCGAATATCAGTTGTTTGAAGAAACGGTGGAGCTGGATGTGTCTTTCGGCCCCAAAAAAGCGGGACTCGGCGAAGAAGAAATCAAAGAACGGGTGGCCTGGGGGCTTTCCATTGTAGGGATGGACGTTGCAGAAGTCGGCAAACTTTCCCCTTTTGAACTGTCGGGCGGACAGAAGAGAAAAGTCGCTATTGCGGGTGTGCTGGCCAATAAGCCGGGCATTCTGATTCTGGACGAACCCATCGCGGGGCTGGACCCCGCCGGGCGGGACAGCTTTATGGACTTTGTGACGCGCCTTAATAAAATGGGGACGACCATATTCATGATTTCGCACAATATGGACGGGCTGGCGGAATACGCAAGCCGCATCCTGGTGATGAACGAGAGTAAAGTGGTGATGGACGGAACGCCCAAAGAGGTTTTTTCCCGTCTGGAAAGCTTAAGGGAAATCGGCCTTGGGGCAAGCGAACCGCGGGAACTGGCATATATGCTTGCGCAAAAAGGCGTGGATATTCCGCCGGACATCATACGGTTTGAAGAACTTAAGGAATTTATATTGAAACGGGTTTTATATTCATGCTGAAGAATATTACGCTGGGGCAGTATTTTCCGGGAGATTCGGCCGTTCACAACCTGGACCCCAGAATGAAAATTGTGCTTGCCCTGGCCCTTATTGTGGTCGTCTTCATGGTGGAATCCCTTTTTGGGTTTATTCTGCTGGGTGCTTTTATCGCCTTTGCGACCATCCTGGCGAAGGTGGGCGCAAGAAGCGTACTTCGGAGTATCCGGCCGCTTTTATTTATTATTGTCTTTACGTTTGTTTTAAACATATTTTTTTATAACGGTCCTACGGTGCTCTGGGAATGGGGCGCCGTCAAATTGACCGAAGAAGGCATCTACCGGGCGTTTCTGATTGTATTGCGGCTCACCTTTTTGATTTTTTCAACCAGCCTTTTAACGCTCACCACTTCGCCCATGCAGCTTACGGACGGAATGGAAGATCTGATGCAGCCTCTTTCAAAAATCAGATTCCCGGTGCATGAAATGGCCATGATGATGAGCATTGCACTGCGCTTTATCCCCACGTTGGCCGAAGAGGCCGACCGCATTATGAAGGCCCAGATGGCGCGCGGCGCGGAGTTTGATACCGGCAACCTGATCAAAAAAGCAAAAAACATGGTGCCTTTGCTGGTTCCGCTTTTCATATCGGCTTTTAAACGGGCGGACGAACTGGCGCTGGCCATGGAATCCCGCTGTTACCGGGGCGGGGAAGGACGCACCAAAATGAAGGTCCTGCGGTTTGCGCAGCGCGACCTTGTTGCAATGCTCCTGACCGTTGCGGTGATTCTCATACTGGTGGTGGTTTTTTGAGGATCAGGCTGACGATCGAATACGACGGCACCGCTTACTGCGGATGGCAGCGGCAAAGAGAGGACAACAGCATACAGCAGACGGTGGAAGAGGCGCTCTTAACCCTTACCGGCAAAAAAACCGTATTGCATTCGGCAGGCCGTACCGATGCGGGCGTGCATGCAATAGGGCAGGTGGCGCATTTTGATACGAATGCAAAAATCCCGCCGGACAAATATTCTTTTGCCTTGAACGCTCTTTTGCCTCCGGATATAAGGATACGGAAATCGGCAAAAGCGGCGGACCGTTTTCATGCAAGGTTTGACGCAAAAAGAAAATGCTACCGGTATGTGATCTTCAATGCGCCGCATGCAAGCGCATTGCTGCGAAACCGGTCCATGCATGTCCCTGTTTTGCTGGACGTCAAGCAAATGCGCGCGGCGGCGGCCCACCTGGTGGGCGAACATGATTTTTCCGCGTTTACCAGCGCGCAGCTTAAGATGAAAAACAAAGTCCGCACAATATACAGCATCAAAATTGCAAAAAGAAAAGAAGAGATCACCATAGATGTGGTCGGGAACGGTTTTTTGTATAACATGGTGCGTATCATTGCAGGCACGCTGATTTATGTGGGACAGGGCAAACTGGCGGCGGAGGATATCCCCGCCATTCTGGAAAGCCGTGACCGGCGGCAGGCGGGGATTACCGCCAAACCGCAGGGCCTTTTTCTGGCTGAAGTGCGCTACAGGTAGGGTCGGAACGTCAAATCCGGCCCGTTGCCCCAAAAAACAATAAAAAGCGCTTGACAGCGCGGTTTGATTTCAGTACAATATATGTTGCGTTGCCATACACACAGCCCCGTGTATCGGTTCCGCACATATGATGATAAAAGCAAATAGGAGGAAGCCTAGATGAATTCATATATGGCGAAATCCGGTGAAGTTGACCAGAAATGGTATATCGTGGACGGCGAAGGCAAAGTGTTTGGCCGGGTGGCCAGCCAGGTTGCGTCCATCCTGAGAGGGAAAAACAAACCGGAGTTTACACCCAACGTAGATACAGGCGATTATGTGATCGTGGTAAATGCAGAAAAGCTGGTGCTGACCGGCAATAAACTGGACCAGAAAATGTACTACCGGCATTCCGGGTATCCCGGCGGCCTGAAAAAGACAAGCTATCGGGACATGATGGACAAAAAGCCGGAACTGGCTTTTACCGAAGCGGTCCGGAGAATGCTTCCTAAGAATACTTTGGGCAAAAAAATGCTGACCAAACTGCGCGTATACAGAGGTGCGGAACACGGTCATGCCGCACAGAAGCCCGAAAAGTTGGAATTGTGAGGGAGGTTTAGAATATGGCGAAAGAACAGTTTTTAGGTACTGGAAGAAGAAAAAAATCTATCGCGCGTGTTCGGCTGATGGCCGGTAAAGGCAATCTGACCGTGAATAAGCGTGATCTGGAAGAATATTTTGGATATGAAACCTTAAAGATGCTGGTACGCTCTCCGTTGGTTTTGACCGAAACGCTCGGTTCTTACGATGCGGCGATCAGCGTAAAGGGCGGCGGATATACCGGCCAGGCCGGCGCGATCCGTCAGGGTATTGCCCGGGCGCTCTTAAAGGTAAATCCGGAACTCAGGGGAGCCCTTAAAAAGGCCGGGTATCTGACCCGCGACCCCAGAATGAAGGAAAGGAAGAAGTACGGGCTCAAGGCCGCGCGCCGCGCACCGCAGTTCTCCAAGAGATAAAATGTTTTTTGCAGATCCTCAAGCAGTCATGCTTGGGGATTTGTATTCTAAGTGATATAAAATTCGGGTGGTGAAGTGTTGCCGGCATTTTTGCGGATTGACGCGCTGATTCCTCCCGTGCTATAATGCAAACACTTTATCTGAATCCCCTGGCCGGAAACGTTCCGTCCCGGGAAGGCGCAGGCTTTACCTGCGCCTTATTTATCTTTTGTCTTTGGCTGTGAGCGGAGTTTATTCTTATGAAAAGTACTGCTGAAAACTGGAAAAACAAGACCGTTTTGTTTCTCGGGAGTCAGACCATCTCTCTTTTTGGCTCCTCTCTGGTTCAATACGCAATCACGTGGTACATCACGCTTACCACGCAGTCCGGCGCAATGATGACCGTGTCCATCCTGTGCGGTTTTTTGCCTACTTTCATCTTGTCTCCCTTCGCCGGGGTTTGGGCGGACCGCTACAACCGCAAAAGGCTCATCATTTATGCAGATGCACTGGTTGCGGTTTCCACTCTGTTTCTTGCCATTATGTTTTTCAACGGTTATCAATCCCTCTGGCTGATATTCGCAGTATCCGGTATCCGCGCGGTCGGGACGGGCATCCAAAGTCCGGCTGTGGGCGCTATATTGCCGCAGATTGTCCCTACGGAAAAACTGACGCGTGTAAACGGGATCAATGCAAGCCTTCAGTCTTCTACCATGCTGGTATCTCCCGTAGTCAGTGGCGCGCTGATGTCGCTGTCTTCCGTGGAAAACATCTTTTTTATTGACGTTTTTACGGCCGCCGCAGCCATATCCATCCTGCTTTTCTTCCTTAAGATCCCGCTGCATGCAAAAGCAGGAGAAAAACAAACCGTCGGTTATTTCCATGACCTTAGGATGGGGTTTGATTATATCAGAAATCATCCGTTTGTAAAAAGGCTTTTTGTCTATTATGCCATTTTGTTTGTGCTGGTTTCACCGGTGGCATTTCTGACCCCTCTGCAGGTTACCCGCAGCTTCGGTCCGGACGTCTGGCGGCTCACCGCCGTTGAAATTGCGTTTTCAGTGGGTATGATGGGAGGAGGGGCCGTCATTGCCGCCTGGGGCGGTTTTAAAAACCGCATTTATACTATGGCAATGGCAAGCGTCATGGTGGGGGCCGGGACGCTCGCCCTTGGGGTCACCCCTTTGTTTGGCCTTTATCTTGCGTTCATGGGGCTGACCGGCCTGGCTGTGCCCCTGTTTAATACGCCTGCCACTGTGCTCTTGCAGGAAAAGGTGGAAGAAGACTATCTGGGGCGCGTGTTTGGCGTGCTTACCATGATCTCAACGTCCATGATGCCCCTTGGAATGTTGTTCTTTGGTCCGCTTGCGGATCATATACAAATTGAATGGGTGCTTCTTGCTACCGGGACGATGTTGGCGGCGCAAGGGTTCTTTTTACTTGGAAGCAGAAAGCTGCTCCGGGAAGGGTATAAACCCGGCAACCACATTCAATAATTCTTTTTGGAGCAGGGATCGTCGTGTGGGGAATTTTATAAATGTTCGGGCCGGAAAAATTTGATCTGTATATATTTTATTTAAACCTTAAAAGACGAAAGCTTTTTTATAATTATATTTATTTTGGCACGATCCAACAGTTCTTCTGATATTTCAAGCGAAAACCGTGCATCTTTAAGCAAATAGTTTTCTTATCTTGAAAGGCATTGCCTTTTATGTACGCAGGCCGAATGTTGAAAAATGCATCTGGAAGAAGAAGGCGGCAAACATGAAGCGCGGCCCGCGTTTCCTTAAAATATGAAAAAAGTCTTTGCCGTATGTCGAATATTGGAACAATGAAGACCGTCGCCTCTTTTTTTGTATGAACAATGATGCGCACCGGAGCGCTTTTGTGCAGAGAAAGGGGCGCATTTTGTACTTTTCTTTTTGATTTTCGTAGTGTATAATTAGAAAATGATCGAAGAAGGCCGTGTCCGTACGCAATATAAGGCGGAAAACGGGGCGGATAAAACGGTCGCTTTTTACGGCGGGCGCCGGCCGGTTTGGGCGCAAAAAAAAAGAAACTGTGTTTTTAGGATATGGCTGCAGCTTAAGAGTACCGCTATGCAAAGGAGAATAGCTACCCGGCGTATAGCGGACGGTGCAGTTTTTTTTGAATATTGGAGGAACCATATGGCAAGACTGTTTGGAACGGACGGCGTTCGGGGCATTGCAAATGAAAAGCTGAACTGTGACCTTGCGTTTAAGCTGGGACAGGTGGGCGCTTACTGCCTGACCGATGCGGTGCATCAGGCAAAAATATTGATTGGCCGGGATACCCGCATTTCAGGCGATATGCTGGAATCCGCGCTGATTGCCGGAATCTGTTCGGTTGGGGCGGAAGCCGTGATTGCAGGCGTCATCCCAACGGCTGCGGTCGCTTATCTTACCTTGCATTTTGGAATGGACGCGGGCGTCATGATTTCTGCGTCGCACAATACGCTGGAATACAACGGAATCAAGTTTTTCAGTTCGCGCGGTTATAAGCTGCCGGATGAGATTGAAGACCGCATAGAAAATATTATTGTCAGCCAAAGCGAAGAAATATTACTGCCCACCGGCATTAACGTGGGACGCAAGATCCACCTGAAAAAAGCGGATGACGAATATATCGAACATATCCTTTCAGGCACGGACGTAAAGCTAGACGGCATTAAAATTGTACTGGACTGCGCCAACGGCGCGGCCAGCGAGGTTGCGCCCCGTGTTTTTGAAAGGCTGGGCGCGGAAGTATATCCCATTTACAATGATCCGGACGGCACCAATATTAACGAAAATTGCGGATCCACCCATCCGAATACCCTGTCCCGTTATGTGACCGAGATCGGCGCGGATGTGGGCTTGGCGTTTGACGGAGATGCGGACCGCCTGATCGCGGTGGACAGTCACGGCACGATTGTGGATGGCGACACCATCATGGCCGTCTGTGCAATCAGCATGAAGAAAGAAAAAAGGCTGGCGAAAGACGTGGTGGTCGGCACGGTGATGAGCAACATGGGCCTTGAGATCGGGCTGCGTGAGCAGGGGATCAAACTGGTAAAAACCCAGGTGGGCGACCGTTACGTGCTGGAAGAAATGCTCAGGTCGGGCTTCAATTTCGGCGGAGAGCAGTCCGGGCATATTATCTTTTTGGACGGGAATACTACCGGGGACGGAATCTATTCGGGCGTGCAGCTTTTGAGCGTGATGAAAAAAGAAGGCCGGTCGCTGGCCCAGCTTTCAAGGGCTATTGAGATTCTGCCTCAGGTATTGATAAACGCAAAGGTGAGCGAAGAGAAGAAGCATCTTTATATGGAAGATCCCGAAATCGCCTCGCAGATCCGGAAACTGGAAAAAGATTTTGACGGAGAAGGCAGGGTGCTTATACGCACCTCGGGCACAGAACCTTTGGTCCGGGTAATGATCGAAGGCAAAAACAAAGAGTATATCACGCAGCAGGCACTTAATATTGCAAAGCTGGTCGAGGAACGGCTTGGCTGAAGAGGAGGTTTCATTATGTGCGGAATTGTTGGATACGTTGGGGATAAAGATGTTATCTCAGTGTTGATTGAAGGCCTGCGCAAGCTGGAATACCGCGGGTATGACAGCGCGGGCATCGCATATCTGGACCACGGTAAGTTGGTGGTTGAAAAAGAAAAAGGAAAGCTTTCCGAGCTTGAAAAAATCATTGGAGAAAGGAAAATTCCGGGCAGCATAGGGATCGGGCATACGCGTTGGGCAACGCACGGGGAACCCAGTTTTATCAATTCGCATCCGCATACCAATATGGCGGGCGACGTGGCGGTGGTGCATAACGGCATCATTGAAAACTATGCGGATATCAAAAAATGGCTTTCCAAAAAGGGAATTGTTTTTGCATCCGAGACCGATACCGAAGTGATCGCACATCTGGTGAATTATTTTCTGGAAGGCGACCTCAAGCTGGCCGTGCAGAAGGCCATTGGAATGCTGGAAGGCAGTTATGCGCTGGCCGTGGTCAGCGAACGTTTTCCGGATGAGATCGTAGCCGCAAAAAAAGACAGCCCGCTGGTGGTGGGTCTGGGCGACGGGGAAAACCTCATTGCTTCGGATATCCCCGCCTTGCTGGAGCATACGCACAAAGTTTGTTTTTTAAACGAAAACGAAATCGTGGTCATTACAAAAAACAGTTTCGAACTGTATGATAAACTGCTCAATAAGCTGGAGAGGGAACCTTTCACGGTAGACTGGGATATTTCGCAGGCGGAAAAAGCCGGGTATGAGCATTTTATGATCAAAGAGATCGAAGAAGAACCCAAAGCCCTGGCGGACACCCTGCTGCCCCGTCTAAAAGGCGGTAAAATCGACCTCAGCGAAGCCAAACTGACGGATGAGCGGCTTGAAAGCATCAAAAAAATAACCATTGTTGCCTGCGGCACCGCTTTTCATGCTTCCATGCTTGGAAAATATATTATAGAAAAAATGATCCGTATTCCGGTGGATGTGGATATCGCTTCCGAATTTCGTTACCGCAGCCCTTTGATTGACAAAGATACGTTTATGATTGTTCTTTCCCAGTCGGGTGAAACGGCGGACACCATTGCCGCCATGCGGGAGGCAAAATCACGGGGGGCTTTTGTGCTGGCCATTGCCAATGTGGTGGGCAGTACGGTTGCGCGGGAAGCGGACGCGGTTTTATACACCCGCGCGGGGCCGGAGATCGCGGTGGCATCCACCAAGGCATATACCACGCAGCTAATGTCACTGTATATGATCGGCATACAGATGGCGCATGTACAGAAAAAAATATCGGATGAAGAGTATGAACTGTATATCAAAGAACTGAAGAGTGTTCCAGACCACGTGCGGGAGGTGCTGAAAGAAAAAGAAACCCTGCAGCGCTTTGCGTCCCGGCATTTCAAACAGCACAGCGTGTTTTATATCGGCCGTGGGATCGACTACGCTCTTTCCATGGAAGGTTCTCTTAAACTGAAGGAAATCAGCTACATCCATTCGGAAGCGTATGCGGCCGGTGAGCTCAAACACGGAACCATTGCGCTGATCGAAGAGGGAACCCTGGTTATTGCGGTGCTCACGCAGCAGGAACTCCTGGAAAAATCCCTAAGCAACGTCAAAGAAGTCACTTCCCGCGGCGCAACCGTTTTGGGGATTACCCAGGAACGGTTTGCTTCCAAAATATCCGAATTTGTAGACGAAGTGGTCACCGTGCCCGACACCATAGATTTCATGTGCTCGATGTCGGCCATCATCCCCATGCAGATCTTTGCCTATTACATGGCTGTGCAGAAGGGCTGCGATGTGGATAAGCCCAGAAATCTTGCAAAAAGCGTTACGGTGGAATAAAAAGGTCCGGCGGCATATAAATACGGCAAAACGATACGGGAGGATTTCTGCGGAAATCCTCTCTTTTGTAATCATTTAACTTTTATTTTTTATTTTATTGATTATAATAGTAATATAAGGCAAGTAGGCCCATACAGGGTGGTGAGCAATTCAATGTCGAAAAACAGTCAGGATATAAACGAACTGTCAAAAGAGCTTAAACGTGTAAAAAAAGAACTGGAGTGCGCAAACAGTAAGCTTGAAGTGTGCACCCGCACAGATGCGCTGACCGGCGTTTTTAACCGTATCGTATTTGAAAGTGTTCTGGAAGCGGAATGGCAGAGATGCAGGCGGCATCAGATCCCGCTGTCTTTAATTATGGTCGACATCGATTTTTTTGACGCATTCAATGACAGCTATGGGTTTCAGGCGGGAGACGATTGCCTAAAGCAGGTCGCGGGCGCCTTAAAGGGCTGCGCCCGGCGTTCTTCCGATACAATATCAAGATACAGCGGAGATGCGTTTGTCGTCATTGCGCCCCATTTGGAGAAAAATTACGCTTTTGTTCTGGCTCAAATGATCAGAGAAAAAGTGGTGCAGCTCAATATTCCGCATACCGGTTCCCGGATTTCGGATTGCGTGACCATCAGCATCGGCATCCATACCGTCATTCCGGACGACCAGCTTTCCATTAAAGACTTTATACGGGTTGCAGAAATAGCGCTTTATGAAGCGAAAAAGGAGAGCAACTCCATTATCAGCGAATAACTTTTGCCAAAATATTTTACGCCGTTATTTTTGTTTTACTGTTTTTAGAAAGTTCATTCATAAAAACTCTTTTGGGATGATTAAAAATAATTAGGAGGATCAGGAGAATGGAAAAATTAAGAGTTGGCGTAGTCGGCCTTGGCTTTGGGGCGGAGTTCATTCCCATTTATCAGAAATACAAAAAAGCGGATTGTGTGGCAATCTGCCGCCGGGATGAGAAAAAGCTCAATGAGCTGGGGGACCAGCTGGGCATTAAAAAACGCTATACGGATTACAGTGAAATGCTCAAAGACCCGGATATTGACGCCGTCCACATCAATACGGATCTCAAAGAGCACGGATGGATGTCCATAGAAGCGCTCCGTGCGGGAAAGCATGTTGCGTGTACGGTCACCATGGCTATGACGACGGATGAATGCAAACAGATCGTCCGGCTGGAAGAAGAAACGGGCCTTAATTATATGATGATGGAAACGGCGGTTTATACCCGGGAATATCTTTATTTCAAGCACCTGTATGAAACGGGAGAGATCGGACGTATCCAGTTCATGCGGGGTTCGCATCAGCAGAACATGAGCCTTCCCGGCTGGCCGCAATACTGGTACGGCATGCCTCCCATGTTTTATCCGACGCATGCCCTGGGGCCGCTTTCGGATATCATCGGCAAGCCGGTCACCACGGTCCGCTGCCTGGGTTCGGGCCGGATCAATGAAGAGTATATCAGTCAATACAATTCTCCTTTCGCTATGGAAACGGCGCAGTATACGTTTGCAGACAGCGACATTGTTGCGGAGGTTTCGCGTTCCCTGTTTGATACCATCCGGCAGTACCGGGAGAGTTTTGATATCTACGGCACAAAAAAATCGTTTGAATGGGAACAGATTGTGGACGAAAATCCAGTCGTGTATTCGGGGTTTGAAGACGCAAAGCGCGTCACCGTCCCGGATACGGATTTCATGCTTCCCGGCGAGATCGCTTCGTTTGCGCTCAAAAACCAGATTATTGACGACCAGCATGTTTCATTCATCCAGGGGTCGGGACACGGCGGGAGCCATCCGCATCTGGTGCATGAATTTGTAAGCTCCGTCCTGGAAGGAAGGCCGGCTCATGTAAACGCAAAAGTCGGCGCCAATTGGACAATGGCCGGTATTCTGGCGCATGAATCTGCAATGAAGGACGGAAAGATTTTGGAGATCCCTCAGTTTTAAGCCTTACAAAGAAGCGGACCCGGCCGGCCCGCTTCTTTTTTTTAAAAATTGTCCCCGGACGGTGCGCGGCAGTTAAGAAATCCGCAATTCTTTCGATACAATATAATAGGCCGGTTCTACAATGCTAAAACAGTAAAAGGAGAACACTATCTTGGTTATCAGAAGAGTTGAAACCGTTATCCTGTCGTTTGTCTTTTCGGGGTTTATGCTTCCCGCGCTTATACAAATCGCGCTGTCCGTTCGTTTTGCCGGTGCCCCCGCCGTTTTTTTGGTTGTTTTGCTGGCGCTTTGCTTTGCGCTGGGCGTGGTGGGAGCGGTCATACATCTTTTGGACAGCAGAAAAAAGGCCCTTTTATTTATTGCGGGTATCGTTGGGGTCGCGGCAGCCGTATTGATGGGATACCTGAGTATGGCGCTCACCGTTTCCTTTGTGCTGGCGCTTATCGGCGGCGCAGGGCTGATCCTCGTTTCCATTGTTTCAAAAGGAAGACGGCTGTAAAAAATAAAATTTAAAAAGACAGGCGCCCGGACGCCTGTTTTTTTGTGCCCCGGAAAAAACAGAGCCGGAGAAAAGCGCCGAATGAAGATTTTTTGTTTTACGCAAGGCGGCCCGTTTATATATAGTAAAAGAACGCTTAAAAAAGCGGTTTTATTTTGTTTGGATAAGGGGTAATCAAATGCTGGAGCTAAAAGACATAACATTGAAGGCGGAGGGCGGCAAGGGACCTGAAATTTTAAGAAATATAAGCTTAATGCTCCCCGATAAAAAAATTATTGCGATCACCGGCCCGAACGGAGGCGGAAAATCTTCCCTTGCGCGGGTGATCATGGGGATCGTCCAGCCCACATCCGGCCGGATACTTTTCAACGGGGAAGATATCACAAAACTGGATATTACGCAGCGCGCACGGCGCGGTATCGGGTATGCGTTCCAGTCGCCGCCCCATTTTAAAGGGATACGCGTTCGCGAACTTTTAAACCTGGCCATGAAGGATAATCCTGAAAAACCAAAAGTGTGCGATCTGCTTTATGGCGTCGGCCTTTGCTCCCAGGAGTATATAGACCGGGATATGGATGCAAGCCTTTCGGGCGGAGAAATGAAACGGATAGAAATTGCCACCGTTCTTGCGCGCAATTTAAAGCTGGCCGTTTTTGATGAACCGGAAGCGGGCATCGACCTTTGGAGCTTTAACCAGCTGGCCCAAACGTTTAAAAAAATGCACCGGGAGAGCGACACGACCATCGTGATTATTTCCCACCAGGAAAGGATACTCGAGCTGGCGGACGAAATCCTTCTTTTATCGGGCGGCAGCGTTCAAAGGCATATGTCGAAAGAAGAAATACTGAAAAGCAGTTTTGCGGATGATCCGTGCGCCTGCCGGGCAAACTGCGGAAAGCGAGGAGAACAAGATGCTGAGTGCGTTGGATAATTTAATGCTTGAAAAAGTGGCGGCGCTCCACGGGATGCCGAAAGGCGCTTACAATATAAGAAAAAACGGGGAGGGCGCAGGCAGAAACACCACCGCCAATATTGATATCCGCACAAAACAGGACCGTCCGGGGATAGACGTCATCGTAGCGCCGGGCACAAAAAAAGAAAGCGTGCATATCCCCGTCATTGTGACCGAGGAAGATCTAAACGATATTGTTTACAATACTTTTGATATTGGGGAAGATTCGGATGTGTTGGTTGTAGCCGGATGCGGCATCCACAATGCGGGCACGAAAAAAGCGGAGCATGACGGAATCCATGAATTTTTTATTAAAAAAGGCGCGCGCATGCAGTATGTGGAAAAACATTACGGGGAGGGCGCGGGAAGCGGACAAAAAGTCCTGAACCCGAAGACCATTATACATGCGCAGGAAAACACCGTGGTGGAGCTGGAACTGGTGCAGATCGGCGGTATTGACAACACGGTCCGGGACACGGAAGTATATTTGGCCGCGGGCGCGAAGCTGATCGTTACCGAACGCCTGCTGACCGACGGAGCGCAAAAGGCAAAGTCGAATATTATTATAGAAATGAACGGAGAAGACTCCTCGGCGCAGATCATCTCCCGTTCGGTTGCGCGGGGCGGTTCCGGGCAGGATTTTTATTTTGACCTGATCGGCAAAAAAAAATGCCGCGGGCATATCCAGTGCGACGCGATCATTATGGACAGCGCAGAGATCACTTCCACACCCAGGATAACGGCGCTCAGCAGTGACGCGCAACTGGTGCATGAAGCGGCCATTGGAAAACTGGAGTCCCAGCAGCTTTTAAAACTGATGTCGGTGGGCCTTTCGGAAAAAGAAGCGGAAGAGACTATATTAAAGGGCTTTTTGCGCTAAAAGAACGCGTTAAGTTTATTTTTAGCATTTCGGTCCCATAAAAAAAAGGCTGCGGTCCGCAGCCTTTTTTTATGCAGATTAAAGCGGGTCTTACATGGGATCCACCGAGGCGATTTTTCCGTCGTCGCCTACGGTCACCTGATATTTTTTGGTCTCCGTTCCTTTTTCTCCGCCGTCCCATTGCTGGCCGAGTTCAAAGGTGATTACAGCCGTGCCGGGTCCCTGCGCCTGGAAAACATATTCGTGAACGCCTCCGGCACCAACAACTTCTCCGTCCGATTCTTCATAATACTTATCGCTTTTCAGGCTGAGTACAGCTTCATTATCCACACTTACCGCCCAGGTATAGCCGGTCGTCGCATTTTCTTCCAGTACGATAGTCACGGTCTTGTCCTTAAAAGATTCGCCGGGTGACGGCGCGGCACAGGCAGCCAGAACAAAGCATCCGGCAAGCAACAGCGCGACAATGATTCCTATTTTTTTCTTCATGGTTGTGGTCCCCCTTTTTACTGAATGTTTTGTCGAATGGTTTTTAAAAGTTCTATTCGCATTATACTATATTTTCCTCAAAATTCCAAATTGTTTCGTTTTGAATTATTTTTTTTATTTCCGGGTAAAAAAAGGCCGGTAAAATAGTTTAGGGACGCAGGCAAACCATTTGACTTTTTTTTAGATACGTTGTACTATTGAGTATCGAGCCTGAAAACGATTTGTTTTTAGGCGATTTTGTGGATAATTGGAGCTTTATATGAAGAAACCAGTAAAGGTATTGACCGTATTTTTGATCGTGCTGATTGCATTGGCCGGGATCGTGGTTTATGTTTTTTATGATAAATATCAAAATATATCCGAAAATCCGCTGGCCGCATTCAACGAAGGGAACTCGACGGCCGAAGTGGATCTGGCGTCCAACCACATTGAGAGCGATGTCTCTCAAAACACAGGAAATATCACTTATAACGGGATAGAATATACGCCCAATGAAAATGTGGTGAACATACTGCTTCTTGGGATAGACTGGGATGAAACGCGTACGGACATGGGCTGGAGAAGCGATATGAATATGCTCTGCACGGTGGACTTTGAAGCGAATACCATGACGCTGACGTCCATACCGCGCGATACGCGCGCAAACGTTTATCATGTGGATGCGGACGGCAATATCACCACCGAAGGTCTAGATAAGATCAATGCGGCTTATTCCTACGGGCATGGCCCGGATAAATACGGCCCGCAGAACGCCATGCGCTGCATCAGCGAGTTTTTGTCCATAGACGGGGAACTCTATGTGCCTATAGACTACTATATTTCCATAGACCTTGAAGGCGTGCCCAAGTTCGCAAGCGCGCTCGACGGCATCAAGCTGGTTTTAGATGTGGATTTCCCGGGCCTCGGAAATAAAGGGGACACCGTGGTTTTGGATGAAGAGAACTCCAGGGCCTATCTTGAGAACAGAAAACAGGTGGGCGGCGAACTGGTGCGTGTTTCGCACGAACAGCAATATCTGATTGCGGTCGCAAAAAAAATTAAAGACAAGGGCGCGGTCGCTTCCGCACCGACCCTGTATACGACATTCCTTAAATTTATGCATACCAATCTGTCTTTGGACCAGGTGCTGGCTTTTGCACAGGTGCTGGACGACATTAATATAGACAACCTGACCATCCAGACCATTGGCGGTGATTTTGATTACATCGACAGCCTCTCGTATTTCATTGCGGATATGGACGATGTGGAGAGCAAAGTTGTAGATCTGATGTATACCCCTGTTTCTTAAAGAACATAATATACCCAAACGCCTGCGCAACCCGCCGGCGTTTTTTTTTATTGCGGAGCCCGGGAAAAGCAAACATTCTTAAGGGACGGGCCGCAGCAGAAAAAGAAGGGGCCCTTTTAGGGCTTTTTAAGATAACCTTAAGAAATTCTTAATAAAAAGCGCCGCCTGATCTTCATAATTCCACTATATTATAGAAACAAAAAAAGAAAGGGGCGCGGGATCATGTTGCCGTTTGATAAGGGAGGATACAGGTATGCAAATTCTGGTGTGCGACGATGAAAAAGAAATCACGGCTGCAATAGAGATTTATCTTGTGAACGAAGCCTGAAACGGTTTTGGGCAAAGCAAAGTGTATATGCCGAAAAGTTTTGCTTTTCAAAGGTCACACAATCAAAACCGCCCGGCTGGGCGGTTTTTTTCATAATGGCATGGGTACGCATTAGAAAAGGCCGCTAATTCATAAGCGCATCTGAGACGGCTTTAAAAATAGACTTTTTGGCGTCTATCCGTTTGGAGCAGAGGTAAGAGAGGATTTCGGCGGCTTCCTCCCGCTTGGTATGCCCGTTTGCCGGGCAGGGATTTTTCAAAACGGGAATACAGCATGCCTGCCGTGCGGCAATGATGTCTTTTTCAGCCGCAAATATGAGCGGGCGTACCAAAGTGATATCCTGCCTGGACAGATAGGTTTTCGGAGAAAAGGTATGCAGGCGGGATTCATAGAGCAGGCTCATCAAAAATGTTTCAATGGCGTCTTCCATGTGATGGGCGAAAGCGGCTTTATTGCAGCCGAGATTTTTGGCATACTCATAAAACGCGCCTTTACGCATTTTGGCGCAAAGCGCACAGGGGTTTTTCTCTTTACGTACATCAAAGACAACCTCTCCAATCTGTGTTTGGACGATGTGGAGGGGAATGCCGTTGCCTTCGGAAAATGTGCGCACCTCCCGAAAGTCGGTTTCGCCAAAACCAAGGTCGACCATAATGGCGGTCAGGTCGTATTCCTTTTTGCTGAACAGTTTGTACAGGGCAAGCGCACGGAGCATGACCATGGAATCTTTTCCGCCCGAAAGGCCTATGGCGATGCGGTCGCCGTTTTCTATCAGGGAAAAACGTTCGTCTGCGCGGCGCAGGGCGCCCAGAATTTTCTTCATATAATAAGACTTCCTGTTTTTTCAATCATTGTACCACAGGCAAAGCGGCGGCAGAATAGTTTTTAGCTAAAATTGTTTGAATAATCCAAAATGGTCTGATATAATAGGGAAGTCAAAATCAGTTGATTATTGCTTGATTGAAAAGAGTTTTGGAGGATGAATAAATGAGAAGGCTTTTTACATCTGAATCCGTAACGGAGGGACATCCGGATAAGGTTTGTGATCAGATATCGGATGCGGTCTTAGATGCGCTGCTGGCACAGGATCCCATGTCGCGTGTTGCGTGTGAGACAGCCGTTACCACCGGTTTGGTGGTGGTGATGGGTGAAATCACGACGTCCGCCTATGTGGATATTCCCAAAGTAGTTCGGGAAACAGTGAATGAGATCGGATTCAATCACAGTGAATACGGATTCGACGGCTCTACCTGCGCGGTGATCACCACCATAGACGAACAGTCCGCAGATATTGCGATGGGCGTGGACCAGTCGCTTGAGTCGAAGGAAGAACAAAACAGTGAAGAAGATACCGGAGCAGGCGACCAGGGCATGATGTTCGGATATGCCTGCAACGAAACGGATTGCTATATGCCAATGCCGATCCATTTGGCGCATTCCCTTTCCCAGAAGTTGTCTGAGGTCCGCAAGCAGGGCGTCTTAAAATACCTGCGGCCGGATGGAAAGACCCAGGTTACGGTAGAGTATGAAGACGGAAAACCGGTGCGTGTGGATACGGTTGTTATATCGACCCAGCATGACCCGGATGTGACCCAGGCGCAGATTCGCGAAGATCTTATCAAATATGTGATCAGCCCGGTGATTCCGGCGGAAATGCTGGACGGGGAGACCCGTTATTTTATCAATCCTACCGGAAGGTTCGTTATCGGCGGGCCGCACGGTGATTCGGGGCTGACCGGACGGAAGATCATTGTGGATACGTACGGCGGCATGGGGCGTCACGGCGGCGGTGCTTTCTCGGGCAAAGACCCGACCAAAGTGGACAGAAGCGCAGCCTATGCGGCGCGGCATGTGGCCAAAAATATTGTTGCAGCCGGTCTTGCAGACCGCTGCGAAATCGAACTGGCTTACGCCATCGGCGTTTCCCGCCCGGTTTCCATTTTTGTGGAGACTTTTGGCACGGGTAAAATAGATGATGCGAAAATCGCGGAACTGGTGGTCAAGCATTTTGACCTCCGCCCCAAAGCGATCATAGACCGCCTTTCGCTCAGAAACCCGATTTACAAGCAGACCGCGGCTTACGGGCATTTCGGCCGGAACGATCTGGATCTGCCGTGGGAGCGCCTGGATATGGTTGAGGCATTAAAACAGGAGTTTTAAGTGGAAACCCTTGAAGGGATCATAACGGATATTATTTACAAAGGCACAGACGGTTATACTGTTCTTGAACTGGATGCAGCAGAGCCCACCATTGTGGTGGGCTCTATGCAAACGGTCAGGGCAGGGGAGCGTGTGTGCTTTTTTGGTGACTGGCGGCAGCATAAACAATATGGGCTGCAATTTTATGCCCAGTCCTATGAGAGCCGCCTGCCGACCAGTTCGGAAGACATTGCGCTTTTCCTTTCCGGCGGGTTCATAAAAGGGCTTGGGGAAGTTTTGTCCGAGAGGATTGTCGGCGCTTTCGGCGAACGTACTTTTGAGGTCATTCAAAACGAGCCGCTCCGTCTGGCCGACGTAAAGGGCGTGAGCAGGCGCCTGGCCGTTTCCGTGCATGAAGCGCTCACGGAATATACCGGAAACAAAGAGGCTTATGCGCGCCTGATGGGCATGGGGCTTACGGCCAAACAGGCTATGGCCGCCGTGGAATCCCTGGGGGAAGAAGCGCAGACCATTGTTGCACAAAACCCGTACAGCCTGATCGCCGCCGTACGGGGGATCGATTTTCTAACGGCGGACAAGATCGCAGCCGGCCTGGGGCTTATGGGTTCTTCGCCCGTCCGGGTGCAAAACGGCATACTGCATATTCTTAGAAAATCGCTTTTAAGCGGATATACCTATGTGCCCGAAAATATGCTTATACAAACGGCGGTCAGTAAGCTGGGGGTCTTGGAAGAAGATGTCCGTCTTGCGCTTCTTAAGCTGACGCTCAGGCGGCGGATAGAACGCAAGCGCTACGGCGGGCTGCATACCGTTTTTTTGCGCAGCGCATATGAGGCTGAGGAGGGGAGCGCGCAGGCAATGCGCAGGATCACCCTTGCGCCCATCCGTGTGCCCGTTGATGGCTTGGAAGAAAAAATCCTTTCCAGCAAACGCGCATTCGGGCTGTCGGATGAACAGGCCTTAGCCTGCCGGACGGCTATTTTGAGCAATGCATGCATCATTACCGGGGGACCGGGCACCGGAAAAACCACTATTTTAAAAACCATACTTACCATTTTGGGTCAAAGCGGGATCGACTGTGCGCTGGCGGCGCCTACCGGGCGCGCGGCCAAACGAATGCAGGAGGCATCCGGCCAGGCGGCGCAGACCATCCACCGCCTGCTCGAATATACCTATGAAGAGGGGCAGGATGTCCAGGAATGCGTTTTTCGGCGCAACAGGGAAAATCCGATCACCGCAGGCGCGGTGATCGTGGACGAAGTTTCCATGCTGGATGTGTTTTTGTTAAAGAGCCTTTTAGACGCGCTGAAACCCGGGACCCGGCTGGTGCTGGTGGGAGACAAGAACCAGCTGCCGCCGGTAGGGGCGGGCAATGTGATGGGAGATCTTATAGGAAGCGGGACCGTGCCGGTCTGCACGCTGACCCGCCGTTACCGTAACGAAGGCGGGATCGCAGACGCAGCCTGGGCTATTTTGAACGGAGAAACGCCCCCTGTCTCGGATGGTTTTGTGTTTCTGCCCTGCAAAGGCGAAAAAGAAGTCTTGTCCGCAGTGGTGGAACTGTATGCAGAATATTTTCACGCAGGCGCAGATGTACAGGTGATTGCGCCCGTAAAAAAAGGAGACCTTGGAACGCGGCTCATAAACGACGCGCTGCGGGAGCGGGTAAACCCGAAAGCGCCTTTTAAACGGGAACTCTTGTTTGGTGAAAGCATCTTTCGCAAAGGCGACCGCGTGATGCAGATCAAAAACAACTATGCCCGCAAATGGACCTCTCCCGAGGGCCGGGGGGAAGGGGTGTTCAACGGGGATATCGGCGAGGTGGTGGATGTGAGGGACGGTGCGCTCACCGTGATTTTTGACGACAGGCACACAGATTATGAAACGCCCGACCTGATAGAGCTGGAATCCGCTTACGCCTATACCATCCATAAAAGCCAGGGCAGCGAGTTTGACGTGGTCATCCTGCCTTTAAAATACCCGCAAATGCCTTTTTTTGCGCGCAATCTTTTGTATACCGCGGTGACGCGGGCCAAAAAAAAGGCGGTTGTAGTGGGAGATGAATATACGCTTGCCCATATGATCGCAAACGACCGGCGGGGATCGCGCTTCACCGCCCTGCGTTTTGAGCTGGAACATCTTGCGCGCATCCTGGGCTGACCGGGAAGAGGGATCGTCATGGCGGATCTGTTAGCTGTTCTTCAAAACCTTTTTATATTAAAAGACGCAAAATGCGTTTACTGCGGGAGGGATGTCCCCCAGCCGGGGCAGGTCTGTGCGGCCTGCCGTCCAAAGGCCGAGCGGCTTGAAAACCATAACGGCTTTTATGGCGGGCTTCTGTATGTTTTTACGTATGAAGGCGTTGTGCGTTCGCTGATCCACCGTTTCAAATATGATGATATGCCCTGCCTGGGCGCTTTTATGGCGGAAGGAATGAAAAACTGCCTGCAGGAAAACCGGGTCGAGGCAGACGTGGTCACGCATGTGCCCATTCATCCCCGCCGCATGGCCTGGCGGGGCTTTGACCAGTCGGAAATTCTTGCAAAGGAACTGTCCTGCCGTACAGATATTCCTTTCCGGGCGCTCCTGTCCCGCATTAAAGATACCCGCCCCCAGTTTGATCTGGAAAGAAAGCAGAGGGAAACAAACGTAAAAGGGGCTTTTGCGCCTTTGCAGAAGGAAGATTTGTCCGGAAAAAAGGTTTTGCTGGTAGACGATGTGTGCACCACCGGCGCAACTTTTCGCGCCTGCGAAAAGGTGCTTTCAAAAATGGGCGCAACCGTTATCCTGCTTGCCTATGCGCGGGAAAACTAGTTTGACGGCCAGACGGCAAGAGAGTATAATTTAATCAAGGTTAAGCGTGTCCGTGGTTGAAAGTCGATGCCAGCCGCAGGCAAAGCGATCCACGTAAGCGGAAGAAATTTTCCGTGAGCATAGTGCGGTTAGAAGTAAGTCCGTCCAACGCGCGGCTGATTGGGGCGTTGCGTTGAGAGGAGCGGTAGTGAGAGGCGAATTGCCGGGTAGCAAAACTTCCGGACGGCGAATGTGGGGGAAAAGACCAGTGTCGGGCGCTTGCTTCACCCTAAAATGCCGTGAGGCATTTTAGGGTATTTATTAAAAAGATCCCCGGGCCGTATAATTTTTGGGGAAAAAATAAAGTTCACTTAATTTTCACCGGATTCACCGGTTAACCTTCACCAAATCTGTGTATAATAATTGTAAATTTAAATATTTCTTTTTCAAAACGGGCGACCGTTTATTATATATACAAGGAGGGTAAGGCATATGAAGATCAAGATCACTGGTAAAGGAACAAATGTATCGGACTATTTGAAAGGGGTTGTTCTGAAAAAAGCGGAAAAACTGGGGCGGTATTTCAAGCAGGATACGGAGATGAGCGTTATGCTGAGCATTGAGAAAAACAGGCATATCGCAGAAGTCACCGTTCCGATAGACGGAATCCTGCTCCGTGCCGAAGAAGCCACAGGGGACATGTATTCGTCGATCGACGCGGTGCTTAAAAAGCTGGAGAGGCAGATCCGCAAGCACCGGACAAAGCTGGAACGCCGCCTGCATGAAGACGCGTTCAAACAGGATTCGGCCGTATATGAACATGCAGACGAAGATGTTTGGGTCCCTAAACTTGTCCGCAGCAAGAGGTTTTCCGTTAAGCCAATGGATGTTGAAGAAGCAATGATGCAAATGGAGCTTATTGGGCACAGCTTCTTCGTTTTCAAAAATGCCGAAACCAACGATGTCAATGTTTTGTATCTGCGTAATGATGGAAATTACGGGCTGATCGAGCCTGATGTCGGTTGAATATTCTGCAAGTGCAAATGCCGGGGATAAGCCCCGGCATTTTTTATAGGACCAAAAAAGCATTGCTTTTAGGCGCGCAAGTGCCCCTGAAGGCAAAAAACAGAAAAAGGAGGCCGCAGCGGGAGATATGGCAAATAGAATTCACTAAAATTTAACAAGTCGCATCCGCAGCCCCGTGCGGCAGGGTGTCTTGAAAAAAAGGCCGGGAAAGGTTTTTTTAGTTCTGCAGCACCCGTTTTTAAAAAAAGCGGTACGCTCTGGGGCAGGTTTACTTTATAAGATATATTTGATAAAATAAGTAGATGTCTTGGTAAAAGGCATGTTTCAGTACGCATAGGTAAGAAGGTTATAGATATATGGGAATGTTCAATTTTTTCTCAAGCGAGCGGCTTTTAAAACCGGTTCGCAAAATTGCGGATAAGATAGAGGCGCTGTCGGACGAATACAAGTCCATGAGCGACGAAGCGCTTAAGGGAAAAACGCAGGAATTCAAACAAAGGTATGAAAACGGAGAAACGCTGGACGATCTTCTCCCCGAAGTCTTTGCGCAGGTGCGTGAAGCGTCGGCGCGCGTGATCGGCCTGCGGCATTTTTATGTACAGCTTCAGGGCGGCATCGTGCTGCACCAGGGGAATATTGCGGAGATGCGCACGGGCGAAGGAAAAACGCTGGTGGCCACGCTGTCCGCGGTTTTAAACGCTATCCCCGGCAAGGGCGTGCACATTGTGACGGTCAACGAATATCTGGCACGCCGCGACAGTGAATGGATGGGCAAAATTTACCGTTATCTCGGCTATACCGTCGGCCTGATCAGCCGGGAGATGACGCGTGAGCAAAAGCAGGCGGCGTACAATTGCGATATCGTCTATGCCACCAATAACGAACTTGGCTTTGACTATTTAAGGGACAATATGGTGATCCGCAAGTCAGACCTTGTGCAGCGGGAACTCCATTACGCCATTGTGGACGAAGTGGACAGTATCCTGATCGACGAAGCCAGGACGCCGCTCATTATTTCGGGGTCCGGGGACAAGGGAACGGATATGTATGAAAAAGCGGACCATTTTGTTTCCCGGCTGAAAGCGGAAGAACATTTTGAACTGGACGAGAAATTAAAAGCCGTAAACTTAACGGAAGACGGCGTTCAGAAAGCTGAAACCCACTTTGGGGTGGAAAATTTAAGCGACATAGAAAATACGGAACTGTCCCATCACATCAACCAGGCATTAAAGGCGCATAATATCATGTTCCGAGACCGGGATTATGTGGTGGTGGACGGGGAAGTGATTATTGTGGACGAATTTACCGGCCGTTTGATGATCGGCCGGCGGTATTCGGACGGCCTTCACCAGGCAATAGAGGCCAAAGAGCATGTCACCGTGGCCAGAGAGTCCAAAACGCTTGCCACCATCACGTTCCAGAACTTTTTCCGTATGTACAGCAGGCTTTCGGGCATGACCGGTACGGCAAAAACGGAAGAAGAAGAATTTAAAGGCATTTATAATTTGGAAGTGCTGGAGATCCCGACGCATATGCCCATGGTCCGTCAGGATCTGAACGATGTGATCTATTCCACTAAAAAGGGCAAATTTGACGCGGTCGCAGACGAGATTGACATCATTCATAAAACCGGCCAGCCGGTTCTGGTGGGTACCGTATCGGTTGCGGACAGTGAATACGTTTCTTCCCTTTTGGTGAAAAAAGGGATCAAACATGAGGTCTTAAACGCAAAAAACCATATGAAAGAAGCGCAGATCATTGCGCAGGCGGGTAAAAAGGGCGCGGTGACCATTGCGACCAATATGGCCGGCCGCGGCACGGATATCCTGCTCGGCGGCAATCCGGATTACCTGGCAAGGGCCGAGATGCGCGCGATGGACTATGATGACGAAATGATCGAGCAGTCGGTCAGCCATGCGCATACCGAAGATGAAGAAATTTTAAAAGCGCGCAAAATATATGCAGACCTTTACGGAAAACATAAAGCAGTGACCGAAGCGGAGCATAAGGAAGTGGTAGACAAAGGCGGGCTTTTCATTATCGGCACCGAACGTCATGAAAGCCGGCGTATAGACAACCAGCTCCGGGGCCGCAGCGGCCGTCAGGGAGACCCGGGTTCGTCCAAGTTTTTTGTGGCGCTGGAAGACGACCTTATGCGTCTGTTCGGGGGTGAGCGGGTAAAGAATATTATGGATTCCCTGGTAGGGGACGAGAATGTTCCTCTGGAAATGGGAATGCTGACCCGTCAGATAGAAAATGCCCAGAAACGTATAGAGGGCAACAACTTCAATTTAAGAAAACATGTGCTGGAATATGACGACGTCATGAATACGCAGCGCGAAATCATATATAAGCAGCGCCGCCAGGTGCTGATGGGGGACGATATTTCCGGTTACGTCCGCGAAATGATCGCCGCCATCCTAAACGAGTCGGTAGACGCGTACTGCCCGGACGACAAATTCCCGGAAGAATGGGATCTTAAAGATCTGAATGCGCGCATGGAACGCATTTTTGCGGTCCAGTCCGAAAAGCTCCAGCAGGATGAGACATCCGGGATCGACCGGGAGGCGCTCAGGGAAGAGCTTGCGGGCCTGGTGCGCGACGCCTATGCCGCCAAAGAAGAAGAGATGGGCAAGGCGAACTTCAACATGCGGGATATTGAGCGCATGGTCCTGCTCCGTGTGGTAGACGAAAAATGGATGGACCATATCGACGCGATGGACCAGTTCCGCCGGGGCATCACCCTGCGTGCGCTGGGCCAGCGTGACCCGGTGGTCGAATATAAAATGGAAGGCTTTGATATGTTTGACGAAATGGTCGCCAATATCCGGGAGGATACGGTGAGCATGCTTTTCCATATCAAGGTGCAGAGCCGCGTTGAGCAGCAAGAGCAGAAAGAAATAAAAACCAATGCCGGGGAGGACGGACCTCCAAAGCCGGCCCAAAAAGAAAAAACGGTGGGGCGCAATGCGCCCTGCCCATGCGGCAGCGGGAAGAAATATAAAAACTGCTGCGGCAAATCATAAATACGAGAGGGGTTTTGAAGTTTGATTCCATTGGATGAGCAGAAACAAAAGGCGTCCACCGTGGAAAAGATGCTGAAAGAGGCAGGTGATTCACTTTGACGTCTCCGCACTTAAGTCAGAGCTTGCGGAAATCAAAGAGAAGATGGAAGCGCCGGATTTTTGGAACGACGTGGAGTCGGCCAACAAAATCGTAAAAAAGGCGCGGCCGATCGAACAAAAGATAAAAAATTATGACGAGCTGACCGCTTCTATGGAAGACATCCAAACCATGATAGAGCTTGCGGAAGAAGAAGAGGATGAAGCAATGGCCGCCGAAATGCAGCATGCGCTTACGGATTTTGAAAAAAAAGTGGCGGATTTTCATTTGAGCACCCTGCTTTCCGGAAAGTATGATGCAAACAGCGCCATCATATCCCTGCATGCGGGTGCGGGCGGAACGGAAGCGCAGGACTGGACGCAAATGCTTTACCGCATGTATACCCGCTGGGCGGAGCGAAGAGGCTACGGCGTCAAAACGCTGGATTATCTGGACGGAGAAGAGGCGGGCATCAAAAGTGTGACCATGTTGATAGAAGGCCTTAATGCCTATGGATATTTGCGTGCGGAAAAAGGGGTGCACCGGCTGGTTCGCATATCGCCTTTTGACGCAAATGCAAGGCGGCACACGTCTTTTGCTTCACTGGATGTGATGCCTGAAATTCAGGATGACGACGAAGATATAGCCGTTGCGCCGGATGATATCAGGGTGGACACCTACCGCGCGTCGGGCGCGGGCGGACAGCATGTCAACAAGACGGAATCGGCTGTGCGGATCACGCATTTGCCCACCGGCATTGTTGTACAGTGCCAAAATGAGCGCTCCCAGATACAAAACCGGGAGACCGCCATGAGCATGCTGAAATCAAAGCTTGCGGAAAAAAGAGAATCGGAACGTATGGCCGAAGTCTCGGAAATAAAAGGGGATATGAAGAAGATCGAATGGGGCAGTCAGATACGTTCTTATGTCTTCCATCCCTATACGATGGTCAAAGATCACCGCACCGGCGTGGAAGTGGGCAACGTAAACGCGGTCATGGACGGAGATATAGACGCATTCATCAACGCGTACCTTGTGATGAGCTGATAAAAAACCGGGGCAATCCGGTTTTTTATATGCCGTCTGGGCCGGCCCTTTTGCGGCCGGCGCTCAAAAGAAGAAAACGGAGGAGCCAAATTAGATTTTAAGGCCGCCGGAAGGGGGCGCAAAACTCCCGATGCGGCCTCAATCTTTTTAGCATTGTTGCATATGGAAACAACGTTGCAGCAAAAAAGATCCTGGCACTTAAGTATATTTGTTTTTTCAGGCTTTTTCATTGTTATGCTCATCGCTCAGAGTTTTGTCTGGCCGTATCTGGATGACTTTGGATATGCTTCGCTTTCCTATATTAATGTGATCCCGGATGTCAGCGGAACGCATTTTAATTTTTCCGAATTCCTTGCGTATTACCGTCTTCACTATTTTACAATAACGGGGCGCGTTTTCTGGCAGAGCTTCACCACGCTGATCCTGCAAAACCTGTGGGTAGCGCGGGTAGCGCAAAGCGTTGTGCTTACGGCTTTGGCGGCGGCTGTCACATACGTGATTTCCAAAAACACAAAAGCAAAGCCTCTTATGATCGCGGCGGTCGTGTGCTGTCTGTACGGATTTATAGAAGTCTTTGTAATAGACAAAAGCATTTATTGGTTTTCGGCCGCGGTTTTATATGTCTGGCCTCTTTTGCCTCTGTTGCTTCTTTCGTCTTCTTACTGGCAGCGTGTCTTTGACGGCCGGGAAATGAAGAAAAGCTATTTTCTTTTGCTCGGGATCGGCTTTTTTTTCACCGCGACGGCCCAGGAGCAGGTCGCGGTCGCGCAGTCGGTTATTTTGATTTTTATTTTAAGCTACCAGGCGTTTAAAACAAAAAAAGCGCCGTTTGGCGGAATTGTCCTTTTGCTTTGCAGCGTAGCCGGTTTTTTATTTGTGGCCCTCTCACCGGCCACGGATGCCAAAATGGAACTTTTAAAGTATGAACCCAGCTATGCGTCCATGCTGGATCTGTCGCTTGTAGGAAAAATAACCCAGGGTTATCCGCTGGCGTTAAAGTACATATTCAGCAAAAACTTTTACCTGCTGGTACTCTGCATGCTGGGCTGCGGCTGCTGGGCGGGCGCTGTGTTGCTTAAAAGCAGAAAAGGCGTGCGCGCTTTAAACGCCGCTGCGGTCGTTTTGTTTTTGCTGTCCGGCACCTATATGCTGGCTCGAAATACAGGGCTTTACCAGGGCGCGCTTGAAATGGGGGTTCCGGCGGAGCTGTGCACTGTGGGCGCAACCCTGCTGATTTTGTTTTTGGTATATGTTTTTGCTGCCTACAGCATACACCGGCAGAAACTGTTTGCGTTTTTTGCATTTATTGCGGGCTGGGCGGCCATCTTTTCCATTATGGTGGTATACTCGCCGGTGGCCGGCCGCTTTTATGTTCTGTTTGCGGTTTTCTCTGTTCTGTTTATGGGAACGGTTCTCTTAGAAGCCCTTTCTTCTCTTAAAAGCAGGAAGGCAAGCGCTCTCGTCCTTGTCTGTCTGGCCGCCATTGCGGCGGTCAATGTTTTTGGATATACCCGGCAGTACTATTTTGGCAGCAGCATGCAGGAAGAAGACGACCTCCGCCTGAAAGCTGTGTCGCAGGCTATAAAAAACGGAGAGGACATCCGGTCGGTAGAGGTCATCACCTACCCGAATATCTTAAGCGATACATGGCATCCGGATGCGGGAACACGGATCATATATGATGATCCGAGAACCATTGTCGCCATGAAGGAATATTATGATATCCCGCAGGAAGTGGAATTTACCTGGCAGCACCGGATAGACCCGAACCTTCCGCTTGAATAATCTTCCATACCGCCGGGCGGGGGCAAAAAATGTTTGCGCGTATAAAAAAACAGAGCAAAGGTCCCTTTACTCTGTTTTGGTAGCGGCAGGTGGACTCGAACCACCGACCTATCGGGTATGAACCGATTGCTCTAGCCAACTGAGCCATGCCGCCGTAATTTGGAAAAAAGCCTTCTACATAAAAAAAGACTTTTTAAAAAATGGTTGCGGGGGGAGGATTTGAACCTCCGGCCTCCGGGTTATGAGCCCGACGAGCTACCAAACTGCTCTACCCCGCGTCGTATACTCTAGCTTCGGACGGAACTTAATTATAATATACCAGGCGGCATGTGTCAATAGCATTTTTCTGCAAAAAAAAGAATTGCCAAAGCCGTCCTTTTTTATAAAAGCCGGCCTGTGTTTTCAAAACCCCGGCCGCCTATTGTGCCCCGGTGTCGTCTGTAGCGGCGTTGTCCGTCTCGTCGGAAGGAACCTCCACATACTTGGTTTCGTCGTCAAAAAGCCAGCCCAAACGTTCGCGCGCTTCTTTGATGACATATGCGTCGCTTCCTATATAGTCTAAAAGATTCTGGTTATACTGGACATCCTGCTTAAGATCTTCTTCCTGGGCCAGCAACACATCTTGCTTTTCAAGCTGCGTGTTTATGATGGCCTGCTGGTTGAAAAAAGTGATCGCGGCATAAACACCTACGCCCAGCAATATCAGCAATTTGATTTTTTTGTAATTCATCGCTTTTTTTGCCATGAATACACGCTCCCCGCCCGGCTTTTGAATTTCTTTTCCTAAAGGTAACATATCATATTTCTTTTGGATTGACAACTTGTTTACAGAACGCTTTGGGCGGGCCTTTCGCCGGACGGGAGTATCTTTGGACGCCATGGGCCGAAAATATGAATTATTATGTTTTTTATTTTGATTTCTCTTTTTTATTTGAAAACTGTGATATAATGTCCTTGTATTTCGCCAAAGAAACCAAAGGGGGTCGTCATGAAAAAGTTTTTGATTATAACTTTGATCACAGCGTTGTTGTTTTCGGCTTTTGCATGTAGCGCATCACCGGCGGAAAGTTCACCGGCCTTATCGTCCGCAGGCGGCGCGCAGCAGGGGTCGGCGGCAGCGCCGGGCGGCGTTTCTCCCACCACCGGTTTTGCGGGCAATGGTGAATATCACCCCGTTCAGGTCCAGATAGACAATGAATCCACCGGCCGTCCGCAGTACGGCATCCAGGCGGCGGACGTCGTTTATGAAGCCATGATAGAAGGTGCGGATACCCGGCTTTCGGCCATCTTTAACGATACGCTGCCGGAAAAAGTCGGTCCGGTCCGTTCTTCCAGGGTCTATTTCCAGATGATCCAGAACGAATGGGATTCCATCTATATCCATGACGGCGGCCCGTACGTTGCGGGTTTTGAAGATTCTTATATATATTCAAATGACAACGGCGGAGACATGAAGGTCCGTATAGACGGGACCCGGCGCGGCGAAGACAATATTTTTTGGCATCAGTCGGTCGGGATTGCTTATGCGAACGTGCAGGCGGCGGAGGAAGAATACGCTTACGACCAGACCGAGCGCGACCCGCTGTTCAGCTTTGACGCAAACGTGGATCTCAGCGAATATCCGGATGTGGAGAAGGTAAATATTCCGTTCACTTCTTCGCTCGACCACGTTGAATACCGCTATGATGCCGCGAGCGACTATTTTGTCCGGTATTTCTACGGCGATCCGTTTGAAGACGCCGAGACGGGCGAAGCGGTCACCGTGCAGAATATCATTGTGCAGTACGTGACGGACACTTCTCTTGGAAGCGCGGAAGGCGGCCGTATAAAGGTCGATATGATCGGCAGCGGAAAAGCGGAGTTCTTTGTGAGCGGCAAGCATATGACGGGCACCTGGGAAAAAGCTGACCGGCATGCGGGAACCGTGTACAAACTGGACGACGGCTCCACCCTGGTTTTAAAACCGGGAAACACCTGGATCGAACTGCAGCCGGATACAAAAAATGTTGTTACAACACTTACGGACGGAACCGTTTATCCCGCGGACGGAGAGTCCGGCGGCTGAAGACTTGCATAAAAAGAGGACGCACTGCGCCCCTTTGTAAAGCTGTGTTTCGCGCTTTAAACGTTGTGTTTATCCAATAAATTTATGCGGAATATGGCAAGACCATAAATGTTATTTGATTTAGAAAGGGAATGAAAATGAAAAGAATACTGATAATTGCTTTAATTGCTGCATTCGCGCTTTTCGCATTTGCCTGTAGCTCTACACCGGCGGAAAGTTCGGAGACCGCGACAACCGGCAGCGTAGGCGGCTCGACAGATGTGGGCAGCGAAGAGCCATCCGACTCCGGAGCGACCGGAGAAATTTCTCCCACTACCGGCCTTCCGGGCAACGGAGAATACCGGCCTGTGCAGGTCCAGATAGACAATGAAGCCACCGGCCGTCCGCAGTACGGCATCCAGGCGGCGGACATTGTCTATGAAGCCATGATAGAAGGCGCGGACACCCGGCTCTCGGCCATTTTCAACGATACGCTTCCGGAAAAAGTCGGCCCGGTCCGTTCTTCCAGGGTCTATTTCCAGATGATCCAGAACGAATGGAATTCCATATACGTCCATGACGGCGGGCCCTACAACGCCTCGTTTCCGAAGTCCTACATCTATTCGGATGAAAACGGCGGAGATATGCTGAACCGTGTGGACGGCGCAAAGGTATCGGATGAGAATATTTTCTGGCATGTTACGCCGAGCATCGCCTATACCAATGTGCAGGCGGTGGAGGATACCTACGGTTATGAGCAGACCGAGCGCGACCCGCTGTTCACCTTTGACGCAAACGTGGATCTCAGCGCGTACCCGGATGTGGAAAAAGTAAATATCCCGTTCATCTCTTCTCTTGACCATATTGAATACCGCTATGATGCGGATAACGACTACTTTGTCCGGTATTTCTACGGCGATCCGTTTGAAGACGCCGAGACGGGCGAAGCGGTCACCGTGCAGGATATCATTGTGCAGTATGTGACGGACGACACCCTTCCCGATGAAGGCGGCCGCATAGAACTTGGAATGATCGGCAGCGGAAAAGCGGAGTTTTTTGTAGGCGGCAAGCATATGACGGGCACCTGGGAAAAAGATTCCCGTAAAGAAGGAACCATCTATAAACTGGACGACGGCTCCGAACTCGTATTAAAGCCGGGCAACACCTGGATCGAGATACAGCCGGACTCCAAGAACATTGTCACAACCTATACCGACGGAACAACGTATCCGGCGGACGGGGAAGACAGCTAGATTTATAAAATAAAAAAGAAGGCGTTTAGTCGCCTTCTTTTTTTATTGCCTCTTTTTTGTGCCGTGCCGCATTTAAAGCCATATTTCGCATTTAAAAGTTACATTTTGTTCACAAATCTTAGGCGGAATATGATATAATTATGCATACTTATTGTTTAAAAAGGGGAACTAAAATGAAGAGAATACTGATCATTGCTTTAATTGCTGCATTCGCGCTTTTCGCATTTGCCTGCAGCTCTGAGCCGGCGGAAAGCTCTGCGCCCGCGCCGACCGAGAGCGGCAGCGTAGGCGGCTCCGCAGACTTAAGCAGCGCAGAGCCATCCGCCTCCGAAGCGACGGGCGATGTCTCGCCCACCACCGGTCTTCCGGGCAACACGGAGTATCATCCCGTTCAGGTCCAGATAGACAATGAATCCACCGGCCGTCCGCAGTACGGCATTCAGGCGGCGGACATTGTTTATGAAGCCATGATAGAAGGCGTGGATACCCGGCTGTCGGCCATCTTTAACGATACGCTTCCGACACAAGTCGGCCCGGTCCGTTCTTCCAGGGTCTATTTCCAGATGATCCAGAACGAATGGGATTCCATCTATATCCATGACGGCGGCCCGTATGTTGCGGGTTTTGAAGATTCCTACATATATTCGGATGAAAACGGCGGCGACATGAAAGCCCGTGTGGACGGCGCAAAGGTATCGGACGAGAATATTTTCTGGCACGTTACGCCGAGCATTGCCTATACCAATGTGCAGGCGGCGGAAGAAGCCTATGCATATGACCAGACCGAGCGCGACCCGCTGTTCACCTTTGACGCAAACGTGGATCTCAGCGAATATCCGGATGTGGAAAAAGTAAATATCCCGTTTATCTCTTCTCTCGACCATGTTGAATACCGCTATGATGACGCGAGCGACTATTTTGTCCGGTATTTCTACGGCGATCCGTTCGAAGACGCCGAGACGGGCGAAGCGATCACTGTGCAGAATATCATTGTGCAGTATGTAACGGACGATACTCTTCCCAATGAAGGCGGCCGTATCAAGCTTGGAATGATCGGCAGCGGAAAAGCGGAGTTTTTTGTAGGTGGCAAGCATATGACGGGCACCTGGGAAAAAGACTCCCGCAAAGAAGGAACCGTCTACAAACTGGACGACGGCTCCGAGCTCGTATTAAAACCGGGCAACACTTGGGTCGAAATACAGCCGGACTCTAAGAACATTGTTACAACCTATACCGACGGAACAACGTATCCGGCGGACGGGGAAGACAGCTAGTTTATTGCAAATCAAAAGAGGGCTTTTAAAGCCCTCTTTTTTATTTTGCGGATCCACTTTGGAATCCCGCTTAAATTTTATCAGCCCGCAAACTGTTCGTAAGCGGTAAAAGAAGTTCCGTCTGTCAGAATAGCTATATCGCCCATTTGATCGGTCCGCAGGGTTTTTGCGCCGGCCGCATCCAAAAGCGAGAGGACTGCCTCGTCCGGGTGACCGTACGGATTGTCCTCGCCGCAGGATATAACGGCAATGTCCGGGGTGGCTGTGTCCAAAAATGCCTGGCTGGTGCCTGTTTCACTGCCGTGATGGGCTACTTTTAATATTTCGCAGTCTATGGCGGCGCCCCATCTTTCCAAAATATCGGCGGATTCCGCTTCTTCCATATCCCCGGCTAAAAGGAAATCCGTTTGTCCGTAAGAAACAAGCAGTATAATGCTTTGGTTGTTCGCGTCGCCCTCCGCCGCTGTTTCTTCGGGGCCGAGTATGCGGACAAAAGCGTCGCCGACTTTAAATTCCATACCCGGCCGGGCAATGGTTTCGGTAAGGCCCGCAGTTTCAATAGCGTCTTTAAGGTCGCCTGCGGTCTGTGTGTCTGCCGAAAAGCCCGTTGTATAAACGGTGTCCACATCAAAAGCCGTAATCACGTCGTCCATCGCGCCAATGTGGTCGGCGTGCGGATGCGTGGCCACCAGGGTATTTATTTCATCGACGCCGTATTTGTCCAGGGTCGTTTTTATGTGGTAGAAATCGTCGTCATCGGCGGCGTCCACCAGCATGGCCTGCCCGCCGGGATCAACCAGTAAAAGGCTGTCGGAATTTCCGGTGCTCATAATATAAAAAAGGAATTGGCCGGAATTATCCGGCTTAAAATTTATATAATCGGTTGAGCCGGGACCGGCGGTACTATCTCCGCCCGATTCAACGCTGATATCCGCATTGTAAAAAAAGACGCAGATAAGGATAACCAGAACGGAAGTGGTGATCAGCCTGAGCAAAACCTTGGATGAACGGGAACGTTTTTTGCGTGCCATATGAAACCCTCCAACTTACAACATTATATAATATAAGGATGCATTGTGGTATAATGACTTTATTATAAAGGAGCAAAAAATGGAAAGAGTGATCGTTGGCATGTCGGGCGGCGTCGATTCGGCGGTGAGCGCCTATCTTCTCAAACAGCAGGGGTATGATGTTGTCGGCGTGTTTATGAAAAATTGGGACGATAAAAAAGACGGGCAGTGCACGGCTGCGGAAGACTTTGATGACGTCCGTTCCGTCTGCAATGCGATCGGCATTCCTTATTATACCGTTAATTTTGAAAAAGAATATTGGGAGAGGGTCTTTTCCTATTTTTTAAAAGAATATCAAAACGGGCGGACGCCCAATCCGGATGTGCTTTGCAATCAGGAGATCAAGTTTTCCGCTTTCTGGGATTTTGCGCATAAAACAGGGACGCGGTATATTGCGACCGGGCACTATGCAAAAGCGGAAAACGTAAACGGAAAGGTCCTGCTTAAAAAAGCCGCCGACCAGTCAAAAGACCAAACTTATTTTTTGTGCATGCTTAAAATGGAGCAGCTTGAAAATGTTCTGTTCCCCCTTGGGGATATGCAAAAGTCCGAAGTCCGGAAAATTGCGGAAGAGCAGGGGCTGGCCGTTGCGCGCAAAAAAGATTCCACAGGCATCTGTTTTATCGGGGAGAGGAAATTTAAAGAATTTTTAAAAAATTATCTGCCGGCGCGCCCGGGTGAGATGCGCACGCTTTCGGGAGAATATATCGGACAGCACGACGGCCTTATGTACTATACGCTCGGACAGCGGCGGGGGCTTGATATAGGCGGAAGAGGAACGGGTGAACGGTGGTTCGTGGTCAAAAAAGATATGGACCAGAATATTTTGTATGTCGAACAGGGCGCAAACCATCCGGCGCTTTATTCAAGGGCCCTTTGGATGCGGGCGTTCAATTTTATTTCCGGGGCGCCCGGGGCAAAACAATTTGAATGCGGGGCAAAATTCAGATACAGGCAGCCGGACCAGCAGGTGAACGTGTCCGTAAAAGAAGATGGTTACCTGGTAGAGTTTGCTCAAAAGCAGCGGGCGGTAACGCCCGGGCAATACTGCGTTTTGTACGACGGGGATATCTGTTTGGGCGGCGGCGTAATAGAGGACGTCCTGTTCTGAATTCATTTCAAAAAGCGGGGAGGCGCTCTTTTCATTATGGAATATGTACCCGGCAGTGAAGAAGAAAGGCAATATCTTAAAAATTACGACCCAAATAACTGGCCCAAGCCTTCGGTTGCGGCAGACATTGCGGTTTTTGCGTACGACGGGGAAGGCCGCCTGCATCTGCTTTTGGTTGAGCGGGGCAATTACCCGTATAAAGGGTGCTGGGCGCTGCCCGGCGGATTTGCAAATATGGATGAAGACTTAAACGAAACTGCGTCGCGCGAGCTTGAAGAAGAAACAGGGCTTAAAAATATTTATTTAGAGCAGGTTTCCATGTGGGGCAAACCGGGAAGGGACCCGCGGGACCGAACCATCACCGCGCTTCATATGGCGCTGGTAGACAAAAGAAAAGTGCGCGTGCAGGCGGGAGACGACGCAAGCGCCGCGCGCTGGTTTGCCATTACGGGCTATACGCAGCAAAAAGACTTCTTTGAAGAAGAAAAAACAGTGAAAACAAAAAAAATCATCCTGGAGAACGGCACGGTCCTGGCGCCCAGGGTGCGGCAGACGGTTTGTTACGCTGAAAACAAATGCGAACATACCGAAATAATAGACACGTCCGACCTTTCTTTTGACCATGCGCACTGCATCATAGACGCGTATGAAAAATTAAAAGACCGGCTTTTATGCAGCGACTTTGCCTATGGGATACTCGGGCGCACGTTCAGGGCGGCCGATATGAAAAAGCTTTATGACGCCGCGTTTTTAAAAAGCTGGGATCCGTCCGGCCTTGCAAAGCTTCGCGCAGTAGAAGAAACGGGAGACGGGCGGCTCACCTGGAGCGGATTATAAGGAAGGAAAAAACGTAAAACAGCTCTTTGCGGCGGCTGCGCCTTCCTTTTGCACGGGGGCAAAAAAACGCGGCCGGACAGCACAAAAAAAGAGATTTTAAAAGAGCCGGCGCAGCCGGTTCTTTTAATTCAAAAAAGATTGATAAAAAAGCAAAAATAAGGTTGACAGTAGGGAGGGAATTTGGTATTATAATCGAGCCGCTTGAAAAGCGGAGAACCTTGAAAAAACAATACAGTACCAAAA
>JAVBVZ010000025.1:0-12577 GCA_036679405.1 Christensenellaceae bacterium | reverse complement strand
TACTACAATTTTGCCAGACCTGCTTATGCTCTTAATTACAAAACCCCTGCTCAGTTTAAAGCCGAGCAAGGGTTTTAAAGTTTTTTTCTGTCCACTAACTATTGACCAGTTCATTAAAGGGGGCTTTTTGATTTTTCACTCTTTTACATTCCTGCGCCCTTCCAGGGCCTTTATCAACGTCACCTCGTCGGCGTATTCCAACTCCGCGCCCACCGGAACGCCGTGCGCAATCCGCGAAACGGCAAGGTCATCAAAATGTTGCAGCAGGCTTGCAATATAAGCGGCCGTGGCCTCGCCCTGCACATCCGGGTTTGTTGCGAGTATCACTTCTTTTATCCCGCCCTGTCCAATGCGCGCAAGAAGCGGCGCAATGGCTATATCATCCGGACCAATGCCTTCCAGCGGAGAAATTGTTCCGCCCAGCACATGGTAAGTCCCCCGGTATTCGCGTGTTTTTTCAAAAGCAAAAACATCTTTGGAATCCCGAACCACACAAATGGTGGACTGGTCTCTTTTTGCGTCTCTGCAAACCGGGCAGACTTCGGAATCCGTCAGCATCCCGCAAACACTGCAATATTTCACGCGGTTACGCGCATCGTACATATCGCGTGCAAACTGCTTCACTTCTTCAACCGGCATACGCAGAACATAATAGGATAGGCGCTGCGCCGTTTTTCGCCCTATGCCCGGCAGCCGTGCAAACTGCTCCACCAGAACATTAAAGGCTTGCAGGTCGTCCATAGATTACAGCAAACCTCCCAGGTTCATTCCGCCGGTAATTTTGCCCATTTCCTGCTGCATCATTTCTTCCGCCTGGCCTAAAGCCTCGTTCACCGCTGCCATCACCAGGTCCTCCAGCATTTCCACATCATCCGGGTCAACCGCTTCTGGTTTGATTTCAATAGATTTTATGGTCTTTTTGCCGGTGGCCACCACCCGCACGACACCGCCGCCCGCAGTAGCTTCCACTTCCCGTTGTTCCACTTCTTCCTGCAGTTGCTGCATCTTTTGCTGCATCTGCTGCGCCTGGCGCATCATATTTTGCATATTCATTCCACCGGGAAATCCGCCTTTTGCCATTTGTTTCCTCCTTCAGTCCTTTATAACTACTTTATCTTTTCCAAACATTTGGATCATTTTCTGCTCTAATTCATCCTTTTCCCCGTCTTCTTCCATAACGGCCTTTTTTAAAACCTCGGCCTTTTTATGCGTATCTTCTTCTTTTTTAACGGGCCGGTCCTCCTCCGCGGGAACATTTACCGCCTTTTGGGGACGCGGCGCGCTTTCAAGTGAATCCAGACGCTTTTCAATACGGGACAGGCGTACATCCAAATCCTTAAAGTCCGGGTCAGTCTCCGGCAGAGCCGCGCGCAGCAGCGCAGTCTCTAAAACGATATCCGGCGTACTCGAATACCGAAGTGTGCTCTGGGAATAAATCAGCACTTCCAGCGCCCGCAAGATTTCCCGGGCCTGCTCCTCTTTCGCATCCGGCAGCCGGCCGCTCAGTTCGATGACCGTATCCCGCAGAATGTTTCCGGGATCGCCGCCTTCATGCATCATCTCGTTAAGGGTTTGCAGGGTTTTTCCCGAATCTCCGGCCAAAACCGCGCTTCCCAGCGTTCTCATCTGCTCGGTATCCGCCGTTCCTAAGGTACGCGTTACATTGGCCGCCGTTAGTTCTTTTCCGCCCGCAATACACATATCCATCAAGCTGAGTGCATCTCTAAGCGCTCCTTCGCCCGCACGGGCAAGCATATGGATTGCTTCTTCTTCATACTGCACGCCTGCTTTTTCCGCTACTTCCCGAAGCCTTTTTTCAATTTCCAAAACAGGGATCCTTTTAAAATCAAACAATTGGCAACGGGACAAAATGGTCTTTGGGATCTTTCTGAGCTCGGTTGTCGCCAAAATAAATATCACATGCGGAGGCGGCTCTTCCAGTGTTTTTAAAAGAGCGTTTACCGCCCCGCCGGACAGCATATGCGCCTCATCCAGTATATAAACCTTATAGCGCCCGGCAGCAGGCAGCAGGCTCACTTTTTCACGCATGTCGCGTATATTGTCTACACTGTTGTTAGAGGCCGCGTCCATCTCCACAATGTCTATCATGGTATCCGAAGCGGCGCTCAGGCAAACCTCGCACTTCAGGCACGGGTTGCCTTCTTCAGGAGAAAGACAATTCACCGCGTTTGCAAAAATACGCGCAGTACTGGTCTTTCCCGTTCCCCTCGGGCCTGCAAAGATGTACGCATGCGAAACCAGGTTCTTTTTTACCTGTTGCTTTAATACATCCGTAATATGCTCCTGGCCCGCGACCTCGTCAAATGTCCGGGGACGGTAAACCCTGTACAGTGCCCTATATCCCATATTTTCTCCCTTTTATGCAAGGCTCCTTTTAAGAAAACAGTTCGTCAATGCCGCTGGTATCCGCCATTGAAGGCAGAATATCCGTATCGGCCAGCGTGCCGATCTGGGCATAATAGGAATCCAAATTATCACTGGTAATGTATTCCTCACCCGCCGCATTGTATATGTAATTATCCGAAGGCAGCACCTTGCCCATCGAAATATTATACGCAAATTTGTAAACAATCTCACCCAGATTCTGCACCTGCGTATAAGCAATGGCATGGAATTCATCCGGTGTTGAGGTTACGGGTGTGGTGGAAGAAATAACATTTCCTTCCTCGTCCGTTTCTTCAAAAGTCACACCGTCGTGCAGCAATGCATACCACGTTTTCACAAAGCCGACATAGGCCGGTGACGCAACGGAATTAGGCACCACGCCTTTTTGTATATACATTTTAAGCACGCTGTTCGCACTATTGTCAAAAAACATCATATCCCATACGGGCTCGCTCTTATCCAGCCGCCCGGAGATATTTTCGGTCGCATCGGCGCCGTCAATGTTTGCGCTTACCGGAAGCACTTCGCGGATCGTGTTTACTTCTGTCTCGGTTGCGTCTATGGTATATTCCGACGTTGCGCCGCTATCCTTTGCAAACTCAGCAAAGGTCTGCGCATAGTTGGCCTGGCTCACAATATTTACCGCAAACCCTTCGGTTGCGTCTATATTACAAGCCACAATTTTTACGTAATTTTCGCTGCAAAGTTCAGAGAGCTGTTGAAAATTGTAATTGTCCGTTCCCATTACCACAATGGTATTCGCACCATCGTTGATCATGGATAAAACATCCTGCTGCTGCTGGTCTTCATCTCCGTTTGCGTCCCGCAAAAGAAAATTGTCTATTTCTCCCGCTTCAATAGATGCATCCGCCGCCTTGCTGACATAAGCCAGCAGCTGGTAGTCCTCCACATTGGGGGATAATACGGAAATACCTATAATGTGCCCTTTTTCTGCAAAATCACCATACGGGGTAGGCGTTGCTTCCGACTCTCCGGAAAGCCCGGACATCGTATCTTCATCTGCGCCGTCATAATATGCGTCAATCTCTTCCTGGGAAGGATCAGAGTCCTGTGAGGAGGGCGTTCCCGCCGTGCCGGTCAAAACGCCGGTGGCAAGCAAAACCACTACCACCACCACTGCCGCCGCAATACCTGCGGAAAGGTATTTGTTTTTTTTCACAAAACCCGTTACCGCATCTATAACAACCGCCAGGGACATTCCCGAACGTCTCCTGTATTTTCTTTTGTAAGTTTTCTTCATACAATTGTTCTCCTGCAAAAAGATATCTCAATTATAACATATTCCCCGCCGTTTTCAACCAGATACCCGCTTGCTTCTTTCTTTCAAATATTCGTCCATGCTTTCACGTGTCCGGTTCACCACCAGTTCGGCGGGAAAGTTGTTTTCTTCTAAAATTTTGAGCGCATATTCAAATTTTCCTACACCCATACAAAAATGCGCGTCCGAAGAAACCGCTACCCGGACGCCGTATTTTTTGCACATACGGACAATTTCATTGCAGTTTTCTCCGCTTCCTTTGCGGAAACGGAAGGAATGGTTGTTTACTTCTATAAGCCTGTTTTCATTTTGGGCCGCCTTTACAAAAGCCTCCCGGTCCATATCGTAAGCGGGCGTTCCCGGATGTCCGATCAGATCTACATAAGGATTTTTAAAAACGCCCTCGTACGCTGCCAGGTTTTCTTCCCGGCTTCCCGGGCTGATCACCACATCGTGCATGGAAGCAATCACAAAATCCGTCATTTTAAGAAACCCCTTCGGAATGTCTATACTGCCTTCATAGTCCATAATATTTGCTTCTACGCCGCGGTATACCCGAACTCCGTATATTTCCTCCGGAAGCGTGCGCTGTACGCTCAGGCAAAATTCCGGGCTGGCTCCGGGGATCTCCGGGCCGTGATCGCTGTTTACCATACCCTCAAGCCCGATCTCAGAGGCCCATTTCACATTCTCCAACAAAGTGGAATAGGCATGCCCGCTCAAAAGGTTGTGCGTATGTGTATCAACAAGTATTTTCATTGCTTTTCCTTTCCTCTGATCCAAAAAAATAAATATTGTTGAGCAATACCCGCGTGTTTGCCAAATTTTTCAACGGCAAACGCCGCAGTCTGCTTATCATTCCCTGTAAATCCGTACGCCTGCTTTAAAAGCCTCTTAATCCACACATCCGCCGGAAAAGCCCGCGAATGTCCAAGCGAAAACAGCAATACGCAATCGGCAACTTTGGGCCCAACGCCGCTCAAAGAAGTGAGCGCACTCTTGGCCTCCTGGTAGTCCATATCACGAAGGGACTCCAGATCGAAGCCATTGAGCACAGCCTGTGCCGTTTTTTTGATATACGGCGCACGGTATCCCGCCCCTGCTTTTAAAAGAACGCTTTCTTCTGCTCCGGCCAATGCCCCGGGCGTTGGAAACCTGTAAAAAGTCCGCCCTTCAAAAAGGAAGGGTTCTCCGAACGCTTCGCACAGCCGGCGGACAATTCCCCGTATTCTGCCTACATTGTTATTAGCGGATATTATAAAGGAAATCAGCGTTTCAAACGGCGGCTGATTCACGATCCGCAATCCGGCGCCGCACCGAAGCCCTTCTTGCAGGATATTGTCGGACGGGTCTGCCCCCGCAAGCAGGCAGGCGTAATCACGGTCCAGATCAAAATAACGGCGCCACTTTTGGTCAAAATCTTCTTTTTTGCAGGGGTAGAGAAAAAAGCCTTCCTCCGCTGCGGTCACGCGCAGATATTCTCCCAACGCAACGCCCTCATATCCGTCTTCAATTCTGTCAAACCGGAAGCACTGGCCGCATTCAAAAATATGCTCCAGATGAAAGTCGCATACGCCGCTCACCTTAGTGCCCCCGCCTGTAAATTCAACCCGCATTTTTATCGCCTTGTTTGTTCGATTTTCAGGCCCGCACACTATCCCGAAAAAATTGCAATTCTCCGTGGACCCTGAAACAAGAAAAACGCAACCGTTCACGGCTGCGTTTTTTATTTTGTGATTCTTTAGTTCGCCAAATCTTCGGGATAAACGCTTACTTGTTTTTTGTCCCGTCCTTTGCGCTCAAAACGTACGATGCCGTCCACTAAGGAAAACAGCGTATCATCATTGCCGCGGCCTACGCCGTTTCCAGGATGAATCTTTGTTCCGCGCTGGCGTACCAGGATATTTCCGGCCAGAACGAACTGCCCGTCCGCACGCTTGGTACCAAGCCGTTTGGATTCGCTGTCGCGTCCGTTTCTGGAACTTCCCATTCCTTTCTTATGAGCCATCTGTTACACCCCCTTCAACCTTCCGATCCTATGCTTAGGATCTCTATAACCGAATAGGGCTGCCTGTGCCCCTGTTTCCTGCGGTAATTCTTCTTGGCCTTGTATTTAAACACAATGATCTTCTTATCCTTATTGTGTTCCAAAACCTTGGCGGTCACCTTAACGCCCTTTACAACGGGCTTGCCCACCTTGATTGTTTTTCCGCTTGCGGTCAGCATTGCGTCAAAAGAAACTTCACTGCCTGCTTCTGCATCCAGTTTTTCCACCCGGACCTTGTTTCCTTTTTCCACCTTGTACTGCTTGCCGCCTGTTTCAATAATTGCGTACATGCACGCTACCTCCTCATACCCAGTCTCGCCGCAATTCGGTCCCGGTCACCCGGCGTTTCAGGCCTAAAAGCCGTGACTTTTTCAAGGCCAACCTTATGCGTGCGGCTCAATAAAACATGATATCAGAAAGCGTCCCGCGTGTCAACAACTCTCTTTATAAAAACATTTGCGTGCCCGAAAGCATGCTCTTATCGGTCACTGCATACACCTTTAGAAATTCAGGGTGTACATTCTTTATTGTCCTCATATAAAACCGTTTATCGTCAAACAACGGAAGGATGGGCTTATTTATGTTGTTTTTAGAAGCAATGTAATCCGCAAGTTCTTCGCTCATTTCCACAACATAGGTGGGGTTCGTCTGGTTTTTGATGGTACGCAGCACTTCCCTGCGCACGCGCATCGCCATTGTTTCTAAATTAAACACCCGTCCGGAGCCTGCGCAGCACGGGCAGGTCGTCTGGGTCAGGGCGGAAAGCTTTCTGCGCGTTTTCTTACGCGTCATCTCCACCAGGCCCAGCTCCGTCATTCCGAGAACGTTTGTCTTTACGCGGTCGGATTTAAGCGCCGCGTTCAGCGCATCTACCACCTTCTGTTTGTTTTCCGCATTATCCATATCAATAAAATCAATTACAATGATCCCGCTGATGTCCCGCAGCCTTAATTGCCGCGCAATTTCCTGCGCCGCCTCAATATTGGCGTTCAATATAGTATCCTGCAGGTTGTCTTCCCCAATATATTTACCCGTATTCACATCTACTACGGTCAGCGCTTCGGTTTCGTCGATCACCAGGTAGCACCCGTTTTTTATCCACACCTTTCGTTCCAGCGCCTTTTCTATCTTGTTTTCAATGTCGTAAGCGTCAAAAATGCTATCTTCCGATTCAAATAAGGAAACTTTCCCTTTCATCTCCGGCGCAACAATATTCACCACCGCAACAACCTTATTATAATAGTCGGTATCATTGATGATGAATTGCTGCACATCTTCGGTAAACATATCCCGGACAGTACGGAAAAGCAGCGTTTCTTCCGCGTGGATCAGGCGGGGGGCCGTCAGAAAATCCGCCTTTTGCTGAACTTTTTCCCACAACCGGTATAAAAATTTAATTTCACCTGCGATCTGTTCTTCATCGCAGCCTTCGGCTACCGTCCGGACAATCACGCCCACACCCGAAGGCTTGATACCTTCCACCATTTTTTTCAGGCGTTCCCGTTCTTCTTCGTTTTCGATACGCCGGGAGACGCCCACATGATTTACAGTAGGCATCAATACCACCAGGCGGCCGGGCAAAGTAATATGCGTAGTCACCCGCGCGCCCTTGGATCCGCCGGGCTGCTTTAATACCTGCACCATAATTTCCTGATTGGGCTTTAGTACGTCCTGAATATTGGGTACGTCCAGTTTCGGACGGGCTGTCTCTTCCCCGTTTTCCGAAAAATAGAAATCGGATTCGTCCACCAGGATGTCTCCTGCATATAAAAACGCATTTTTATTGAGCCCAATATCCACAAAGGCCGCCTGCATACCCGGCAGGATATTGGCTACCCTTCCTTTATAGATGTTCCCGACCAGCCTTTCCTGTCCGCGGGTCTCAAGCTGCACTTCCACAAGTTTGCCGCTTTCAAGCAACGCTACTCTCGCTTCGTGCGGATTTACATCTGCAATGATCAGTTTTTGCATAAAGTATTCTCCTTCGAATCCAAATTCCTATATAACTAAAAATCCTTCTTTTAAAAAATTTTATTCGCTTTTTGAAAGGTCTTTCATGGGCATCACTTCGCCCTTCAGCATACAAAAACATTCAAGGCGGGTCATAAGCGCTTTTTCTCCCAGCGCCCCGGCCAAAGTTGCCGGATTCAGCGCCGCGCTGCTGCTGTTTGTCAGGCAGACTTTCAGCACATTTTCTTTTGCGTCCATCCTCCAAACCAACGGACGAACGTCGATCTCCCGTCCTTTCCGGTCCCTAGTCACAAAAGAGTCTGCCTGCAAAAAATGCTGCGCCGCTTCCTCCATATTCTTGTTAAACACAAGCTTGTATTCAGCCGAATGGCTGATGGCCATCAGCTTTGGGCATTTGTCGAAAAGCGGCCCTGCAAAAACCACTCTGAGTCCTTCCGGCAAAACGGCATTCAGAGCGTCTTTAATCTCACTGCCGGCACACTCCTTTAAAAAGCGCACCTCCAGGTAATCCCCTTCCGTTCCGATTCCCACCGAAAGAGGAGCCGCAAACGACATAAGGATATGCGGATTAAACCCTTCGGAAAATTTCACCGGCAATTTGGCACGACGCAGCGCGCGCCCAAACGCTCTTTGCATATCCAAATGGGAAACAAACCGTGCCGCACCGTGCCGCGCATATTTGATGATAGCCCTCACAGCGTGCCCTCCTGCATTTCGCAGCCGCCTTGTTGCAGACCGCAGGCGCGGCATCCGTTCCGGCAGTCAGGCGTTGTTTTCCCGCTATATGCCCGTTCCCGCTCTTTTTGCAGATAGACGGGATCTATTCCATAATCTATATGGGCAAAAGGAAAAACTTCGTCCGTCCCCCTTTTGCGGTTTGCGTACCACGCGGGATTCATTCCCGCCGCTTCAAAGGCGCGCTCATATTTTTCCGGGTCAAAACATTCCTGCCAACTGTCAAACATGCAACCCAGGCGGTATGCTTCAAAAAGAACTTTTGAAAGCCGCCGGTCTCCCCGCGCAAAAATCGCTTCCAAAAAACTCAGATGCGGATCATGGTAATCAAACTTTACACCGCGGATAGAAAGAAGTTCCCGCAAAAGCGTAATCTTGCTTTCAAAAACCTCCAGCGTATCCTGAGCCTCCCACATAAACGGGGTCTGTGGTTTGGGCACAAAGCAAGCCACGCTTACCGTTATGCCGACCCGTGCACGCCGCCCGCCTCTGTTTGCGCCTTCAGCCTCGGCCTTGATCCGGCGCGTAAGATCGGCAATGCCTTTGATGTCTTCTTCCGTTTCGGTAGGCAGTCCAATCATAAAATACAGTTTAATGGTCCGCGTGCCGCTTCCTGCTGCGTTTCTTACCGCTTCCAATATATCTTCTTCGGTCACATTTTTATTAATGACATCCCGAAGCCTCTGCGTACCTGCCTCAGGCGCAAAAGTCAGCCCTGTTTTCCGGACACGCTGCAATTTTCCCGCCACTTCGGGCGCAAAAGAATCCACCCGCATGGACGGCAGTGATACCGATACCTTTTTGTCCTCAAATTCGTCCAGCAAAGATCCTGCCAGTTCGCCTATTTTAGAATAATCTCCCGAACTCAATGAAGCAAGGGACACCTCATCGTATCCTGTAACGCCGATTACCTGCCTGGCCTGGGAAAGCAATTTTCCCACGCTTCTTTCCCGCACCGGCCGGTAAATAAATCCCGCCTGGCAGAACCTGCAGCCCCGCGTACATCCGCGCATGATTTCCAGCACGCAACGGTCATGCACCGTTGCAATATACGGCAATACCGGATGCATCACCGCAGGCGCATCATCAAGATTCGACACCAAACGCTTTTTTACAGTACCGGGAGCACCCAAAAGCGCCTTGATTTCCCGCACCGTACCGTCCGCATTATATTCCGTTTGATACAGGGAAGGAACATACACTCCCTGAAGCTTTGCGGCATCCGCTAAAAAGGCCTTCCGCTTAAAGCCCGCTTTCTTATGCAAAGCCATCAGAGCACTTAACTCGCCCGCTGCGTCTTCCCCGTCGCCAATCACAAACAGGTCAAAAAAACCGGCCACCGGCTCGGGGTTGACCACACAGGAACCGCCGCCCACAACAACGGGGCTCTTATCATCCCGCTCAGAAGCCCATAGCGGGATTCCGCCCAGATCCAGCATATACAGCACATTGGTATAGCTCATTTCATAAGACAGGTTGAATCCGACAATATCAAATTCGCAAAGCGGCCTGTCTTCTTCAAGCGAACAAAGAGGCGCGCCATTTTCAAAAAGCCGCGCGCCCATATCCTTCCAGGGTGCGTAAACACGCTGGGCAAACGTGTCTTCCCGGTTGTTCAGTATCTCATATAAAATGGCGGACCCCAGATGGCTCATGCCCACCTCGTATATATCGGGAAAACAAAGCGCGAAATGCACGCGCGCACTGTCTTTATGCACGCAATTCAATTCGCCGCCCATATATCTTGCAGGCTTTTCAATCTCGCCTGTTACAAATTCCTTCAAAAATCCTCCCGTGGCCCGCCTGATCCGAACCGCATTTTGCATCTGACAGCAATGTTTTTTCTTATTTTAACTTTAACATGTTTTTGAAAGCAGGTCAATTATCGCCTTCCTTTTATTTAAGGTATCCGGCACCTTCCCGCAAGGCGCTCCCCAAAGAAACGACCATTTTATTTTTTATGCCCGCCTCAGAAAAACGAAAGCGTTCCCGCTTGTTTTTTTCGTCCGCATATTTATTTTTCAGCCAATTTACATCCACATTCTTTTGTGCTATAATTCAGCCATGAAAAATCTGGTCAATAAAAATATGTTTAAATATGTCGACTGGTTCCTGCTGACGCTGATATTCATCATAGTCGGTTACAGTCTTCTGTCCATTACCAATGCGACCGCCAGTCCTTTTACCGGCAATGAAAGTTCTCTAGCAGACATTCTGCCCAACCTTAACCTGGAAAAAACTTTTTGGCAGTTTATATTCTTTTTGGTGGGGCTTGGATTGATGTTTGCCATCATGCTGGTTGACTACAATAATCTGCGCCACTATACGGAATATATTTACTGGGTCTGCATTGGCCTGCTGGTAGCGGTTTACTTCTTTGGGAGCACGCAAAACGGTACCACCGGCTGGTTCATGATCGGCAGCCGCGGTTTCCAGCCCAGTGAATTTACTAAAGTAGGGCTTATTTTGGCATTTGCGCGCATCGCAGCCGCGCAAACCGAAGGAAACGACAACGGCATCACCCGGTTTTCGCAGCTTTGGCCGCTGTTATGGCGGTTTTTGATCCCGTTTTTCCTGGTGGCCATCCAGCCGGATATGGGGACGGCTTTGGTATATGTGGCCATATTCATCGGCATTCTTTTCATGGCGAAAACCAGCCTCAAGCTGTTTGGCATCCTGGCCGCCATGGCCGGGGCCACCATTCCTCTTTTCTGGTTTGTCATGCCGGAATATATGAAAAACCGGCTTTTTACCTTTTTGAATCCGGACTTTGCAAGCAGCGACCAGGCGTACCACGCCACCCAGGCCCGCCTTGCAATCGGGTCGGGCCAGCTGACCGGCAAAGGCCTTTTTGCCTCCGGTTCCATGAGCCAACTTGGGTTTGTGCCCGAACGGCAGAACGACTTTATCTTTGCCGTGACCACTGAAACCTTTGGTTTTATAGGCGCCATCGTCATCATAGCGCTGTATGCCCTGCTTATCATCCGTACATGTATGCTGGCCGTACGCGCCAAAGATGATTTTGGTACATACATCATCATCGGCGTAGTCGCCATGCTGCTGTTCCACGTGGTGGAAAACATCGGCATGAATTTAGGGCTGCTTCCCATTACCGGCATTTCCCTGCCATTCTTCAGCTACGGCGGCTCCAATCTTATCGCCACCATGATCGCCTACGGCTTTGTCCTTTCAGTGGATATGCGGCGAACGCGATGGAATTTATAGCCTTCTTTGCCTTGCCCTGTTTTTTATAAAAAGGCCTTCTTTTTGAAGGCTTTTTTAATTGCACAAAATCCTCCGTTCATCCCCCAATACCCGCCATTCATAGAACTTTCGTTGACGGGATTACATATTATAGTGCAGTATTAAAATATATATTGCGTGACGTATGTACCCGCATCGCATCCACACCATATACCGGAGGATACCATGAAAAAAATAATGGCCGCATTTCTTTGCGCCACCCTGCTGCTTACCATGTTGCCCGTCTCTGCGCTCGCATCACCGGGAGATACGTATGACGACGGCTATTATTCGTACTATGAGCACGGGGAAGGCCTGCTTACCGTAACGCGCTATCACGGCAGCTATGACAACATCACCCTTCCCTCTTCGTACAACGGCATGCCCGTAACGCAGGTCGGAAATGGCGCTTTTCGTGGTCATGAACAACCTGCCCGGTACGTCACCCTCCCGGATACGATTTCCACGATCGGCGAACGTGCCTTTGAGGACGGGGTGGCATGGGTAAAACTCAACGACACCTTGATTGCGATACGCTACCACGGCTGCGCGAGCACGGGGTTTACTGAACTCGTCCTGCCCGATTCCCTTAAAATCATGGACGAGGGCGCCTTTTCAAATTGTCCACATCTGAAGAGCGTAAAAATAGGCAAAGGCCTGACCACCGTCAGCCGCGAGGCTTTTTCCTATTGCTATGCCCTGACCGACGTCACCATCCCGGAAAATGTAACTTCGATCCAAACAGAAGCGTTTTATTCATGCCATTCCCTTAAATCCATCATGACCTTACCCCCAATTTTGCACCAAGTCAAAAGTTAGTCCGGGCTGATTTTGGGTATCGTTTTGATTCAGCCCAGCAGCATATTCTGCTGGCGTAAGATTGCCTAAAGAGCTAT
>JAVBVZ010000024.1:0-71100 GCA_036679405.1 Christensenellaceae bacterium | reverse complement strand
AGCTCTTTAGGCAATCTTACGCCAGCAGAATATGCTGCTGGGCTGAATCAAAACGATACCCAAAATCAGCCCGGACTAACTTTTGACTTGGTGCAAAATTGGGGGTAAGGTCAAGCGGGATTCCGAATTCTTCTCAATTCTCTCTGAAGGGCGCTATGGCTGGGCCGGGATATTCAAACCAAACTATCGTTTAATTGTATTTCTGTCAGAGGACGAGGGGGGATTCCGAATCTCCCCCCTTACGTCCTCCGACACCTCCATAACCCCCTTCAAACGGCCCGCGGGGCTTAGGGTCGCATCTCCCTAAGCCTTCTCCAATGATTGCCCAATTTAATGCGCAATTCATTCAAAAGCCTATCCTGTATTCGTTTTAATGTTGGATTTTTACAGAGCGTTAAAAAAGGTATCGCAAAGAAAACCTTTAATTGGCAAACGTGCATTTGTGTTAAATCTTGTTATTATAGGTGGATTGTTGTATGTTTTATATATATGTAACATTTTTAATTTTATGATTATAATACGCGTACGCGGCTAATTTACAAAAAAGTAAAATGTGAGAATATAGTATGAGTTATTATGAAGATATGAAATGTATTGATATAAACTCTAATGAAGACTTAGACTACCTACTTAAGCGGATAAAAGCGGGCCCCATTTTTTCTGAGGCATTTAGATTTGAACCAGATAATTTAAAGGAACAGCTTTTATTCGCCTTGGACATATCATTAGATGAATTTAATCAAAAGTGTTTTTACTATAATGATAAGGAATTGTTGCATATTTCAGAAAGTGAGCATGGTTATCTTTGGATAAGCACTATGGGCTTAGTTGCACAAAAGAATCCTATTGACAACCAATACGTAAATGCATGTCAATATCAATATATTGTTTTATCTCTGCTTCTTGAAAAAGCAATTAGCCTTTGTGAGGACGAAAAAATTTACGATGTTGAAAGTTATAATAACGAGTATTTGTGTTCATTTACACCGGCGCTATTTCACAATTCAATTTTTTATTTTGAAACGTTCGGAAAAGCATATTTAGCCTTGAATAATATTCCAAATATTAAAACGCATAAGCTTTCTGAAATACTCAAAGTTGTAAAAAAAACTATGTTTGACTTAAACCATAATGATACATTATTTCATGCACAAATAGTAGTTGCATTTGAGCTCGAAGTGGAATATTTAAGTACAATACATAGTAACTTTAAAGAAGAATATGTAAAATATGCTGATAATCCAGATGATTTTACTATTATAAGGTTTAGAAAAAATGAAATGGTAAACATGAAGCATACAATTGATTTGTGTCATGATTTTATTATGGATTACTATTATGATAAAACGGAAGCAAATTATCTTCAACAAGGTCTGTTCAATAGATTGTTAAAGAAAGCTAGCAACGACGAAGAAAGGAAAAGAGTCATTAATATGTACAGTTATCTTATTGATAAATCAAGCGATACAGTATAGTAACTTGCTGGAAGAGCAAATGAAAAATTATGAAAGAGGAGGCTTTGTAGGAACAGTGATATGCTTAGGAAAGCCATTAGAAAAATTATCCCGTGACAGCAAAGGCGAAAGTCTTTTGGAATTAGTAGCGGATTATATGGTGGTCGACCTTGAAACGACTGGTTTAGACCCGAGATGGAATGATATTATTGAAATTGGTGCTATCAGAGTTAAAGGTGGTGCTATTGTAGACAGTTTTGCATCACTTGTGAACCCTGGTTATGAAATAGACGATTTTATCACTGAATTAACGGGAATAACAAACAAGATGCTTTCGACTGCATCGGATATCAGAGTAGTTCTACCGAATTTTCTTGATTTTGTAGGTGGAAATATTGTTATAGGACATAATGTAAATTTTGACATTAACTTTATATATGACAACTGTGTATATGCGCTTAACCGTACATTTAGCAACGATTTTATTGACACGATGCGTTTGAGTCGCCGGCTGTTTCCACGGAATCACCATCATAGACTCTGCGATCTTATTGAACGGTTTAATGTCGGATCGACTGTCGAACATCGTGCACTGGCCGATGTAATTCAAACAAATCAATGTTACGAGTATATGAAACGATATATGACTGATAATAGAATCAACATTGAATCTTTGCGTCCGAAGAGCAAGGGCTTGTCTGCTAAGGATATTAAGGCAACAACGGACGAGTATGACGAAAGTTCCCCTATGTTTAAAAAGGTCTTTGTGTTTACTGGTGCATTGGAACGCATGCTCAGAAAAGAAGCAATGCAGCTGGTAGTAGATCATGGTGGGCTTTGTGGCGATGGAGTAAACAAAACGACAAATTATCTTGTTCTGGGAAATAACGATTATTGTACAACAATCAAGGATGGGAAAAGTTCTAAGCAGAAAAAAGCTGAACAGCTTAAACTGTCCGGATCAGATATTGAGATTATTTCTGAGAATGTCTTTTACGATATGTTGGATGAAAGTTAAAAGCGATAGATTGTTTTATAGTGTATCTGCGTGGCAACTTTTTAGAGTTTTCAATCTATAAAAGGAGTAGCCGATATTATGTACATTGTTTACATGTTTTGTAGTCCGTTACAAAAGTCAAGATTTCTAAGCAAGACAAGATTCTACATAACACCGTAATACGCATTAAAATGATTTCCTGTATTCGTTTCAATACATCTTATACCTTTTATATGGTGGTTGGTTTTCTTTGGGTCATACCCTTTCTTTTTTCTAAAAGAAAGGGTATGGAAAAAGCTCTCTGTCACCGTGCCGACTGGTATATGCCTAGCAGGCGCACGGTTAAGCAGTAGGCGGAGAGCCCGGCCAGTATGGCGGGGAGGTTTGCAAGGTCGCCTTCCAGATCCACGTAAAAGCGGTACTCCCAGTTTTCATTTGGGGAGGGGCGGCTTTCTATGCGCGTTAAATTTAAATCTGAAAGCAGTACCAGCGCGCGGGCAAGGGAGCCTTTTTCATGCCGCAGGGTAAACAGCAGGCTTGCTTTGTTGCCCTGCGCCGTGTTTTTGGAAAAATCAAAGGGGGCCTTCCCTGCCGGGGCGGCCTCCACTGCAAAAAAGCGGGTGGAATTGTTGGCCCGTCCGCTTATATCCTGCGCCAGCACCGAAAGGCCGTATTTTTCTCCGGCGTAACGGCTTGCAATTGCGGCCAGGGATTTATCGCCCTCCCCGGCAACATACTGCGCCGCCATGGCGGTGTTCAGATAAGGGATGCGCTGCCAGCCTTTATGCGCCGCCAGGTAATCCGCGCACTGCAAAAGCCCCTGTTCGTGGGAATAAACTTTATTGATGTCCCCGGTTTCAGCGCCGGGAACGCCCAGCAGCACATGGTTTACGGGCAGGATCAGTTCGCCCGTTATAAAACAGTTGTAGGCGTCCAGCAAATCATAGTTCTGCACCACCGACCCGGTTATGGAATTTTCCACCGGAACAATCCCGCTGCCGCACGTCCCGCCGGTCACCGCTGCAAAAACGTCTTTAAAAGTGTCGCAGGGCACAAGGTCTGCCCCGCCGCCAAAAAACAGGCGCGCGGCTTCGCTTCCGTAGGAACCTTCAATGCCCTGGTAGGCTGCTTTGTTATCCATATCATTTTTCTCCCAAACGGTTCAGTTTTTTGCCCATTACCTTCACCATGGGACGTATCTTGCCCATCAAAGTATCAAATTCGTCCGGCGTTAAGGACTGCGGTCCGTCGCACAGCGCGCAGGCGGGGTCGTTATGCACTTCTATCAACAGGCCGTCCGCGCCCGCGGCAATGGCGGCCAGGGAAAGCGGCGCCACTAAAGAAGATTTCCCCGTTGCGTGGGAAGGGTCCACCATCACGGGCAGGTGGCTGATTTGTTTGATTAATGGAATAGAGCTTAAATCCAGTGTGTTGCGGGTCATGGTCTCAAAGGTGCGGATGCCCCGCTCGCACAGAATAACGTTTTCGTTCCCGTTGCTCATAATATATTCCGCGCTCATCAGCCATTCCTGTATGGTGGAGGAAAGCCCGCGTTTTAATAAAATGGGCTTGCTGGTCTTCCCCACCTCTTTTAAAAGGTCAAAATTCTGCATGTTGCGCGCGCCGATCTGTATGATATCCACCACCATTTCAAACATTTCCACATGCTTTGGGGAAATAATTTCAGAAACAATGGGCAGCCCGGTCGCGCGGCGCGCGGCCAAAAGCAGCTCTATCCCCTGTTTTTCCAGGCCCTGAAAGTCGTAAGGCGAAGTCCGCGGCTTGTATGCGCCGCCCCGCATGATGCAGGCGCCCGATTTTAAAACGGAGTTTGCAACGCTTTCTATCTGCTCTTTGCTTTCCACCGAACAGGGCCCGGCGATCACGGAAAAAGTCCCCCCGCCGATCTTCATACCGGCTACGTCTATGACGGTGTCTTCCGGGTGGAATTTGCGATTGCTTTTTTTATAAGGCTCCTGCACCCGCATTACCTTGTCCACGCCGCCGCGGCGGGAAAGCGTATTCTCGTCCAGCAGATGGGTGTCTCCCAGCACGCCCAGCACGGTGCATTGCACCCCGTCGTTGATCTGGACCTTCATCCCGCTTTCATTCAGTTCTTCCACCATGGCCCGGACCTCCTCTTCTTTCGCATCATTTCTCATTACAATGATCATGGCACACCTCTATTTAAAAAATAATTCCCGGCGAAACAAAAAACCGCCTGCTTCTCTGGGAAGCAGGCGGTTCAAAGTTGCCTTTTAAACACTTGTTAGCTTGGCAAACCGCTTAATGCTCCCTCTTTTTCCGCAAAAAACCAAAAAAAGCTAAAGCCCCAAAAGCTAAAGCCAAAATAATAGTTGTTATTGATTTTTTGGGAAACGTGATTCAACATAACGGTTCTCCAAATCCTTTACTTATTTGGATTTTAGCACACCCGGCCTGCGATTGCAACAAAAAAATAGGGGCGGCCCGGCCCGGCAAAGCGTTTTTTTGCTTTAACGGCACTTTTTTGGCGTATAAATGTTGCATTGGACCGCCCAAGTAGGGTATCATACAAAATAAACGTTAAACGCAAAAAGCCTCCGGCTTTTCGAAAAATTATACCAGCGGCGGGCGGCGCGGCGGCGGCGCCGGCAGGAAGGATGAGCAATGAAGTTTCATATTGCATGTATCAAAGGGGACGGGATCGGTCCGGAAATTGTAGACAGCGCGATCCGGGTGCTCGCTGAAATCGGCGGCAGGTTCGGCCATGAGTTTGTTTATACGGACGTGGACGCGGGCGGCGTAGCCATTGACAAAACAGGCGCGCCCCTGCCCGAAGAAACGCTTGAAATCTGCAAAAAAAGCGACAGCGTGCTGCTCGGCGCGGTGGGCGGGCCCAAATGGGACACCCTGCCCGGGCACCTGCGTCCGGAGCGCGCACTTTTGGGCCTTCGCGCGGGCCTCGGGCTGTATTCCAATATCCGCCCGGCCAAACTTTTTTCCGCGCTTAAATCCGAATGCCCCTTAAAAGAAGAAGTGGTGGGCGACGGGTTCGACATGGTTTTTGTGCGCGAACTGACCGGCGGCATTTATTTTGGCGACCGCGGACGTCGGGAAGGCAAAATGGGCCCGGAGGCCTATGATACGGAAGCCTACAGCGTGACCGAAGTCAGGCGCATTGGAAAAGTGGCGTTCGACCTTGCGGCAAAGCGCGGCAAAAAGGTGACCAGCGTGGACAAAGCCAACGTGCTGGAAAGCTCCCGCCTCTGGCGGGAAGAAATGCACAAGCTGGCAGCGGAGCACCCGGATATAGAATATTCGGATATGCTGGTGGATAACTGCGCCATGCAGATCGTGCGCAATCCGCGCCAGTTCGACGTTTTGGTGACCAGTAACATGTTTGGCGACATCCTTTCGGACGAAGCCTCCATGGCGACCGGCTCCATCGGCCTGCTGCCTTCCTCTTCGCTGGGCGAAGGCACCTGCGGCATGTATGAGCCCATCCACGGCTCCGCGCCGGATATTGCGGGCCAGGGCAAAGCAAACCCCATAGCGACCATCCTTTCGGCCGCTATGATGCTCAGGTTTTCTTTTGATCTTGCGGCGGAAGCCGACGCTATTGAGCGGGCTGTGGAAAAAGTGCTGGCCGAAGGCCTGCGCACCTTTGACATTGTGGGCGCAAGCGGCGCTACGCCCCTCTTAACCGCGCAGATGACGCAGGCGATCATAGACCGGCTATAAAAATATCATAATTTTTGAAAAAAACGCCCCGGAAACAATGGAATTTCCGGGGCGTTTTTTTGTCGCTGTTTTTTTATTGGTCCTCTGCATCCACTGTGTCCGGACCGCCGCTCTCTTTCTCTTCATGTTTCAGTTTAAAAACCGCTGTTTTCTTTTTTAGCAGTGCAGCCTGCTTGGAAATTTCTTCGCTGGCCGCCGCGCCTTCCTGCGCGACAGACGAATTGTTTTGCACCACATGCGACAGTTGTTCGATGCCTGCGCTTACCTGCTGAATGCCGGATGCCTGTTCCTTGGAAGACACGGCGATCCTGTTTCCCAGGTCAACGGTTTTATCTACCCGTTCTACGATATCCGAAAGCCCTTTTGCTGTATCGTTTGCGATATTTGTACCGGCTGCTACTTTTTTTATAGACCCTTCAATCAGTTCGGCCGTATTTCTGGCCGCCTCGGCACTGCGTGCCGCAAGGCTTCGGACCTCTTCGGCCACCACGGCAAATCCTTTGCCGTGCGACCCGGCCCGCGCCGCCTCTACCGCCGCGTTCAACGCAAGTATATTGGTCTGGAAAGCAATGTCGTCAATCACTTTTATTATTTTGGATATGCTTTCGGAGGATTCGTTGATTTCCTCCATAGACTTTAGCATCTCTTTCATTTGGTCGCTGCACTTTGCGGCCGCCTGCTTGGCTTCCAGCGCCATTCGGCCCGATTCGCCGGAATTATCCGCATTCTGCCTGGTTTGTTCCGCAATCTGCGAAACAGAGCCCGTCAGTTCGTCGATCGACGCGGCCTGCTTGGCCGCGCCTTCTGAAATAGCCTGCGATCCTTGCGAAAGTTGAAGCGTTTCCGCCGCCATCTGCCCGGAGGCGGTGCCGATATCCAATAGCATGTTGCTCAGTGAATCAATTATGAGGTTGATAGAATTTTTTAACGCCACAAAGTCCCCCGGATATTCCGAGGTGATCCCGGTGTCAAAATTCCCCGCCGCAATCTCGCTTAAGACATAGGATATTTCGCCGATATACCTGTTCAGAGAAGATATGGTTTCATTCAACGCGTCTTTGATAACCGCGTGGTCGCCCGTAAAATCCCCGGCCAGTTCCACTTGGAGATTGCCTTTTGAGACCTCTTTTAATATTTTTACGGCTTCGTTTATCGGCAGCAGTACGGCGTCCAGCGTAGCATTGAAGCCTTTAACGATTTTCTGGTAGGCCCCCCTGTGTTTTGTTTCATCCGCCCGGGTGGAAAGCGCGCCGTCCTCGGCGGCCTGGGCCAGCAGGCCGGTATCCGAAACCAGCTCTCTTAGTGTGTTGATTGTTTTATTTAAGCTGTTTTTGATGATTGCATAATCTCCCTTGAATTCCCCGGAAACTTCGCAATCAAGATTCCCGTTTGAAATTTCGCCCAGCGCATCGGCCGCTTCGTTTACGGGTTTGGTAATGGCGTCCAGCGTCTGGTTGAACCCGTCGATGATTTTTTTGTATGCGCCCTTGTGTTTCCCGGAATCTGCGCGCACGCGCAGGCTCCCCCCCGCAGCCGCGTCAATCAGCAGGCCGGTGTCTGTGCCCAGGCTTTTTATAGATGCAAGTATGCTTTCATAAGCGCCCGCCATCTGACCTACCTCGTTTTTGGAAGCAATATCCATGGAAGGGATATCCGTTTTCCCGTCGGCCAGCAGTTCAAGGGCCCCGGTCAGTTTTTTAATGGGCCGGCTTAGTCCGCGGGACGTTTTTATGCCAATGAACAGAGAGCAGAAAATAACAACGCCAATAAGGATCAGCGTGATCTCAAGCACATTTGCCGCGGTATTTTTATTGGTCGTATCCAGTAAGCCCGCTTTGGTGGTAACGGCAAAGCTTAATTTTTCAATGGTATTAATCACTGTTTTTTCTGCCGTATAAAGTTCTCCCACATGCGTATAGTCCTCTATAACGGTTTGTTGATCGCCGTTCCGTACACGTTCAATGGCCTCGTTCATCAGTGTATTATAGGTTGCAATCGATGTCTTGAGGGTTTGCAGCAATTCAGTTGCTTCCGGGTCGGTGACAAGGTCTTCCATGTTATTTATGGTTGAGTTGACCGTACTTTGCGCCTGCTCGATTTCCGCAATATATATTTCTATATAGGCGTCTTCTTCTATGACCATCAAATTACGGATCGCATTGGTCTCAATTAACATTTCGCTTGAAATATCGTTGATGGAGCGGATGGGCAACAGCATTTCCTTATACATCTGCGAAGAAGACGCGCTCACCCCGTTTAACGCAATACTGTCGTAAAGCCCCATCCCCGTACCCAGAATGGCGATAACGGCAAAGCCCAGTAAAATTTTGGGCGCGATCTTCATATTTTTCAGAAAAGAAAAAATACGCAAAGCCTTTTTCGGTTTTTTTATTTTTTTTGCTTTACCCGTTTCTTTTCTCTTAAAAGATAATTTTTTAAATTTAAAAAATTTTAACCTCGCCATTTTATATCCTCCGGTTTTGGTTTTTTATTTAACGGAAAAAATTGTAGTGATAATATTAATAACGATCAAAACATGCTAAAACATTAGCCAAATATGTAAATTTAACCCATAAAAAAGCGGCCGGAGGCCGCTTTTGATTAATCAGTGGTTTATTATAACTATAAATGGAAGTATCAGGTACGGGGCAAAGAAATGCGCCCGGCGGCGGTGGCGACCACGCGGGTCCCCAGGTAAATGGTGCCGGCCGTGGTTTCGGCAATGTCGGGATGGATGCTGCTTCGGACGCTGAGGGCATCAAAAGCCCCTCTCAGCTGCGCTTCGGCCGCCGCGCAGTCTTCCGCTTCCCGGGCGGCGGCGCTTTCGGCCTCCTCCCGATCCGCAAAGGCGCGGTTTTCCGTTTTTCCAAGAACGGTATAAATGGTTTTGCCGTCGGATGTGATTTCGGGCTTTACTTCAATCTCGCATTTGGCGGAAACCTTTCCTACAATCGCGCCCAGCGCGTTGGCGACCTCCGCATATTTTGGAACGGCGCACGCGGTCTGAAGCGCGCGGGCGACGTCCGGCAAAAAGATATGGATGGGCGCGCCGATGCCCACCAGGGTCGCGGGCGTTTTAAAACCAAAATTTACAAGGCCGCCTTCCGGGCTTACATAACTTTGGGCAATCAGGCGTTCAAGGTCGCGGCTCAGGCCGTGTTTTTCCAGGCGGGGGTAACGGTGCTGCAGCAAAATGCGCACAATATTGGTGTACAGCCGAAGCTTCACCTTTAAATACACCTGGTCGCAGAGCTCTTCCGGCGTCATATGGGTGTTTAATGCAACAAACTGCGCGCCCAAAAGGGACGCCTCTTTGTCATATGCGGAAAAATCGCCTTTTATGTGCATAATGTCGGTGGGCGTAAGGCCCGCGCGGACCACAACGCCTTCCCGCTCCAGCCGGGGCATGGAAAAAGTATATACGTCCTGCCCGGCCGCCTTTGCGGCTTCCGAAAGGCTGAGCGGCCCGCCCAAAAGCGCGCGGCAGAAAGCTTTTTCCCTCTCGTCGTAGTTTGCGCTTTTCAGGATGTCTTTTTGCAGCACATAAAACTCGTGCAAAAAGCGGTTATGGCATTTTTTTGTTTCAACCAGGCTGCGCAGGGCGGCAAGAATGGCGGGATAGCGGCTCGCGGCAATGCACAGGGGCATGACGCGCTGGGTATCCAGCTTCAGCTTGCCGTTTTTGTAATGTACGGCGGTGTCTCCGCCCAGGCCGAAGGTGTCTATAAAAAGGCCTTTTACAAACGTTTTCCACTTGCCTATGCGGATGCCGCCCTCCACTAAAACAGGCTCGCCGCCGCTCACCAGCGCAATATCGGTGGTGGTGCCGCCCATATCCACAATGACCGCGTCTTCTTTGTTTGTCAGGGAGATCCCTCCGGTCACGCTGGCCGCAGGGCCGCAAAGCAGGGTCTCCACCGGGCGCGCGCCGGCAAACGCTTTAGACATCAGGCTGCCGTCGCTGCGCACGATCACCGCCGGGGCGTGGATATCCCGCGCGGTAAGCGCGGTTTTGACGGAAGAAAGGAATTCCGCAATCACCGGCACCAGGCGCGCGTTCAAAAGAATGCTTGCGCCCCGCTGGACACAGTTGATGTCTGAAAACAGCTCGTGTCCGCAGATCACGGGGATGTCCAGAACGGAAGCGGCAATCTCCCGGGCCTTTTTTTCCTGCACGGCGTTGTTCAGCGTTGCGTGCAGCGCAACAATGCCGACGGCGTCGCAGTCTGCAAATTCTTCTTTAAGGCTGCGCGCAAAATAGTCCCAGTCGGCGTCCTGCGTGATTTCGCCGCTTGCAAGGATTTCGCTCGGCAGCAAAAAAACATCTGCGGCGTCCGAAAGCCCGTAGCTCTCCCCCACGTCCCGGATGATTTTTTCATCCATGCCGATCATTACAAGCCTGGCCCGTCCGCCCTTTTCTTCCACGCAGGCGTTGGTTGCAAGGGTGGTGGACAGCGAGACCAGCTCCGCGCCCGGCAAAAGGTCTTTCGGCAGCGCGTCCAGCGCGGCGCCTATGCCCTGCGCAAGATCCTCTTTGGTGGTCAGCGCTTTGGCGTGCGCGAGGATCGCCTGGCTGTCAAAGTCATACAGTACGGCGTCGGTGTAGGTGCCGCCCGTATCGATTCCAATTCCGATTTTCATAGCATATCTCCATGTACCGCTTACGTATTCCTATAGAATTATAGAATATCATATCTTAAAAGCGGTTTCTTTAAAATATTTGCCCTGTTGCCCAAAAAAAATAATTAAAATTATTATACAAAGCCAAATCATTGAAATGCGATCACCCAAAGGCGTATAATAAAAGACTGGAAGAAACGCCCGGAGACGGGCGCGGCAGGGAGGAATTTTTATGCAGATCACCAAACGGGATTTCGGAAAAACAAAAGACGCTTTGGCGGTAGAGGAATATACGCTGGACAATGGAAAGATGCGCGTTTCCGTTATCACCTACGGCGCGGCCATCCGCTCCATAGAGCTTTTTTGCGCGGACGGACGGAAAAGAGACGTTGTGCTCGGGTTTGACGGCGTTGCGGGCTATGAAGGGCACGACGCCTATTTCGGAGCGACCATCGGGCGGTTTGCCAACCGCATCAAAGGAGGCCGCTTTATGCTGGACGGCCGGGAAGTGAGCCTTAACTTAAACAATGGTAAATGCCATCTGCACGGGGGGTTTAAGGGATTTGACAAAAAAGTGTTCCGGGCAAGCGTCCGGGGAGAAACCCTGCTTCTTACTTATGAAAGCCCGGATATGGAAGAAAATTATCCCGGCAACCTTACGCTTGACGTGGCCTACACGCTGGATGAAAGCAACAACCTTAAAATAAATTATACCGCCCGGGCGGACAAAGACACCATTGTGAACATCACCAACCACAGTTATTTCAATTTAAACGGACAGCAGGGCGATATTTTAAGCCATAAACTGAAGCTGTATGCAGATGAATTTTTAGAATTTGACGAAGAAGGCATCACTACCGGCGCCATTATGAAAACGGCGGGAACGCCCCTTGATTTTTCGGATTTAAAGAAGGTCGCAGAAGCGGCGCAAAGCACCTGGCCGCAAATCGCCTGTGTGCTGGGCGTAGACCATGCTTTTGTGCTGGACGGCGAAAATAAAAAAGAGCTGAGACCCGCGGCAACCCTGAAAAGCCCGGACGAAAAGCGCTCTCTTACGGTGCTGACCGATATGCCCGCCGTCCACGTATACAGCGCAAACTACCTTGCGGGAAAATTTACCGGCAAGGAAAACGTTGCTTACGGAAAAAACGCGGCGATCTGTTTTGAGCCGGAATACTACCCGGACGCCGTTTTGCATGAAAACTTCCCTTCCCCCGTTTTGCGCAAAGGGGAGGAATATAATCACAATATCGTATACCAGTTTGAATTTTAAAAAAGATCCGGTGCCTTAAAGGAGAGAATAGGATATGCTGTTTGGAAAAGTAGACGAACTGAAGTACCTTGAAAGCCTGTCCAAAGAATACCCTACCATTCAGGCGGTCAGCACGGAGATCATAAACTTAAACGCAATACTGAACCTTCCCAAAGGAACCGAACATTTTATCAGCGACATCCACGGCGAAGACGAAGCCTTCTGCCACATTTTGAACAACGCGTCGGGCGTGATCCGCGAAAAGGTGGACCGGCTGTTTGAAAAAACCGTCTCCTCCGCCCTGCGCACCGAACTGTGCACGCTGGTATATTACCCGGAACGCAAAATTGAAGAGATCAGAAAAACGGAAGAGGATATGGAAGAATGGTACAAGCTCAATCTCTACCGGATGATTGAGGTGTGCCGCCTCTGCGCGTCCAAGTACACACGTTCCAAAGTCAGAAAAGCGCTGCCCGCGGATTTTGAATATATCATAGACGAACTTCTGCACACGGACTACAGTGAAAAAGACAAACAAAGATATTATGAAAATATTATTTCCACCATTATCCGCCTGCAGCGCGCCGACGCTTTTTTAATTGCGCTGGCCAACGTGATCAAGCGCCTGGTGGTGGACCGCCTGCATATTGTGGGCGATATTTTTGACCGCGGCCCGCATGCGGATGTTATTTTAGAACGCCTTTTGTCCCACCATGCGGTGGATGTGCAGTGGGGCAACCACGACATTTTATGGATGGGCGCGGCGGCGGGCAGCGAAGCCTGCATCGCAAACGTTTTAAACATCAGTACAAAATACGACAATATAGATTTTGTGGAAAACGCATACGGCATCAACCTGCGGCCGCTGGCCATGTTTTCGGGAGAAGCGTACGGCGCGGACGGAAAACTTTTAAAGCGGATGCACAAGGCGATCGCCGTTATCCAGTTCAAGCTGGAAGGGCAGATCATACGGCGCCACCCGGAATACGGGATGGAAGACCGCCTGCTGCTCGACAAAATAGATTTTGAACATAAGACCGTCCGCATCGGCAAAAAAAATTACCCCATGAAGGACTGTGATTTCCCGACGGTCGACCCGGCCGACCCGTATGCGCTGAGCAGGGAAGAACGTGCGGTCATGGACCGGCTGCGCATATCTTTTACCCAAAACGAAAAACTGCAGCGCCACGTGCGGTTTTTGTTTTCGCAGGGCAGCATGTACAAAGTGTTCAACGGCAACCTCATTTTCCACGGGTGCGTCCCCATGACGCCGGAAGGCGGGCTGTACGAATACCATATCGGCAACGTTACGCTGAAGGGCCGGGAATTTTTTGACTATGCGGACAGTTTTGCCCGCAAAACGTATTACGCCCCGGACGGCGCGGAGGAAAAAAGGGAAGGCCTGGATTTCCTCTGGTATCTGTGGTGCGGCAGGAATTCGCCCCTTTTCGGCAGGGACAGGATGGCCACGTTTGAGCGGATGTTTTTGGAGGATGAAAAAACCTGGGAGGAAAAGAAAAACCCCTATTACGACCTGACCGAAAGCAAAGAGACCTGCGTAAAGGTCCTTTTGGATTTCGGCCTCAAGGACACTTATTCCCACATCATCAACGGGCATATCCCGGTCCGGGCCAAGCAGGGCGAAGAACCGGTCAAAGGTGGCGGGAAGCTCATCATGATCGACGGCGGGTTCTGCCGGGCCTACCAGGGAAAAACCGGGATCGCGGGTTATACGCTTTTTTATAATTCATACGGGATACGCCTGGTGTCCCACGAACCGTTCGACGGGCTGGCGGACGCCGTAAAATACAACAAGGACATCCTCTCCACCTTTGTGGTGTTCGACACGGCCGCCGAGCGCATTACCGTGGACCAGACGGACGTGGGCCGGGAGCTTAAAAGCAATATAGAAGACCTTACAAATCTGCTGAACGCCTATAGGATCGGCGTGATCAAAGAGAAAAAAACAAAAAAGCAGTAAAGAAAAAACAGCCCCGAGGGCTGTTTTTTTAAGCGCCGGGGCGCGCAGGGCCCCGCGGAAATTTTTTGTATTGCAACCGGGGAGCATTTTCATTATAATTACGGAGATAAACGGTGCCCAAAATCCGGCGGCCCCGTAAAGGAGCATGTAATGAAGCGAGAAAGCGGCATACTGATGCATATAACCTCCCTGCCCTCCCCCTACGGCATCGGCACGATGGGCCGGGCGGCGTTTGAATTTGTAGATTTCCTGTCCCTTGCGGGCCAGAAATGCTGGCAGGTCCTGCCCATCCATCCCACCGGGTTCGGGGATTCTCCCTACCAGTCTTTTTCCACATACGCGGGCAATCCGTATATGATAGATTTGGAGCGCCTCTGTGAGCAGGGCATGCTCACCCGCGACGAATGCGGGGAGGCCGACTGGGGAAGCGACGCCGCGCACGTGGATTTTGAAAAGATTTTTGAAAACAAGTTTAAAATCCTTTTAAGCGCGTTTCAGCGCGGGTTTGACCCGGAGGATGAGGGCTACCGGAAGTTTGAAAAAGAAAACGAATACTGGCTTTCAGACTACGCCGTATTTATGGCCGCAAAAGAACAAAACGGCATGAAGCCCTGGAAAGCATGGAGTGACAAGGGGCTGGTTTTTCACGACAAAAAAGCGGTCGCGTCGTTTGCGGCGCGCGCCTTGGGCCAGGTTAATTTTTATAAGTTTATCCAATATCTCTTTTTTACGCAGTGGCAGGCGCTTAAAACCTATGCGAACAGCCGGGGGATTTCTATTATTGGGGACATCCCCATTTATGTGGCGGCGGACAGCGCGGACGCCTGGGCAAAACGCAAAATGTTCCATTTTGATGAAAACAACGATTCGGTCAGCGTGGCCGGGTGCCCGCCCGACTTTTTTTCGAGCGATGGGCAGTATTGGGGAAACCCGCTTTATAACTGGGAATACTTAAAAGAAAAAGGCTACCGCTGGTGGATCAAAAGGCTTAAAAGCCTGTCCAACCTGTACGACAGGATCCGCATAGACCATTTCCGGGGATTTGAGGCGTACTATTCCATAGACGGGAAAGCCAAAGACGCCCGGGAAGGCCGGTGGATCAAAGGCCCGGGCATAGACTTTTTTAAAAAAGTGTCCGAGCAGCTGCCGGACCTCTCCATTATTGCGGAGGACCTTGGTTATCTGACCGAAGACGTGCATATCCTTCTTGCGAAAACCGGGTATCCCGGTATGAAGGTGCTGCAGTTCGCGTTTGATTCCGGAAGCGCAAACGCATACCTCCCGCACAACTATACGCCAAACTGCGTGGTATATACGGGGACGCATGACAACGACACCATTGCGGGCTGGATGGACAATACGCCCGAAGAGCAGACGGCGTTTGCAAAAAAATACGGCGCGCTGAGCGAAGAAGAAGGCTATAACTGGGGCATGATCCGCCTGGCGCTGGGCAGCGTGGCCGCTCTGGCCGTTACGCCTATGCAGGATTATTTGAACCTTCCTTCCTCCGCACGTATGAATATGCCCTCCACCCTGGGCAAAAATTGGACGTGGCGGGCGGCCCCGGGCTATAATGAAGAGTCCCTGGCGCAAAAAATCCGCGAACTCGCGGACCGGTACGGCAGGATATAATTTTATAAAAAATCAGTCTATTTTTCTGACGGATTCGCGGATAATAAGGTCGTCCGAGCGGATGACGCAGTTTTCGGATTCCCGGCCATGGGCCAGGTCCATGATCATACGCACGGCATTTTTGGCAAGCTCGGTCTCGGATAAGCGGATGGTGGAGAGCGCGGGCTGGGTGTATTCGGAGATGATCATGTCGTCAAGAGCGATGATGGAGATATCTTCTGGAACCTCAAAGCCGCGCTTTTTTATATAATGCAGCACGCATACCGCATAAAAATCTTCCACACAGAAAAAAGCGGTGGGGACGTTGCCGGAAGAAAGCAGCTGGTCCAGCGCTGGGTGGGAGTCGTCTTTTTCAAAATCCCCGTATACCACATAGCCGTCCGGTACAAAAAGCCCGGCTTCGCGCAGGGCTTTTTCATACCCCGCGAGCGTCTGGGCGCAAAAATAAGGCGATTTTTTCATGCCCACATACGCAATTTTTTTATGTCCGTTTTGTATAAGGTGCCGGGTGGCCGTATACGCGGCCAGCGTATAGTCTACACTGACATGCGCAAGCTCGCCGTACACTTCGCGGTTATCCACCACCACGCACGGAATGCCTTTGTCCGCAAGCTCGCCCAGCAGTTTTTCGTCTACCATCTGGAAAAACAAAATGCCGTCTGCGTTGTTTTTATTGATGACGTCTAAAACGGAACGCGGCATTTCCGCCCGGCTGACCGAAGAAACAATGAGGTTGTAGTCAACGCGGGCCAGTTCTTCTATGATATGTGAAATCACGCCCAGGTAGTAAAGCTTGCAGGGGCGGGGGTTGTCTTTGTCCAGTACCGCGTGGATATTGTAGCTTTTTCCGGAAAAAAGGCGTTTGGAATTTATGTTGGGGGAAAAACCCGTTTCGCTGATCAGGTTTTGTATTTTTTTGCGCGTCTCGCTGTTGACCCCCGGTTTGTTGTTGATGACATAGGAAACAGCGGCGGTAGAAACACCGGCCATGGTGGCAATGTCTTTGATGGTGACTTTCTTTGGTCTCGCCATGCCTATACTCCTGTTCCGGCAGGTAAGATATGCCCGCCTGCCGACAGCTCTATTTTATCCCAACTTCAAAAAAACTTCAAATGATTGTTTGAAAGGGACGCCGCCTTTTTGGTATACTGTGGATGAAAGAGGTGCATCAAATGAGCAAAATAGGGCTTGTTCTGGAAGGCGGCGGCCAGCGTGGCATTTATACCGCGGGCGTGCTGGACGCTTTGCTGGAAGCGGGCGTACGCATCGGCTATGTGGTGGGCGTTTCCGCGGGCGCGGCCTGCGCAACGGCGTACCTTTCCTCCCAGAAGGGAAGAAACTATAAGGTGTTCATAGGTTCGGCCGGAAAAAAGCGGTACTTAGGCCTTAAAAATTATTTTACGCAGGGGTCGGTCTTCGGCCTGAAATACGTGTTTGACGAACTGCCGAACGGCGCGCTGCCGCTGGATTACGAAGCCGCAGACCGGTCGGGGATAGAATTCTGGGTGGTGGCGACCGACTGCCGCACGGGCCGCCCGTATTATAAAAAAATAAAACGGATGCGGGACGGTATGAAATACCTGATGGCCTCCAGCGCGATCCCGCTGGTCTCGCGGATCTTTCGCCATGAAGGCGAAAAACTGCTGGACGGCGGCGCGTCCGATTCCATTCCCATTCAAAAATCCATTTCGGACGGCAATGACAAAAACATTGTCGTGCTTACCAAAAGCGCGGGGTATTCCTTAAAACCGCCTTCCCCTTCTTCCCGCTTTTTTACCCGCCTTCTGTATGGAAGATACCCGGGCCTGAAAGAAGGGCTGCTCACAAGATACGTTACCTACAACGAGAGCCTTGCGCAGACCGAACGGCTTGCCCGCGAAGGCCGGGCGCTGGTGCTGCGTCCCACCCGGCCTATTGAAATGGGTAAATTTGAAAAAGATACGGATAAACTGATCGCCCTGTATGAAAACGGGCTTTCGGACGCCCGCAGCCGGATGAAGGAGATCATGGAGTTTGTCTCGGACGGGCAAAACGTAAGGATAGAAGGGTAACGCAAAAAAACAGCGTTAGAAAACCGCAGCGCCGCACGGAAACCCGCGGCGTTTTTGTTTGAAAAACGGCGGGCGCGGCCGGCAGGAAGGAAAAATGCGTAAAAACAATTGACAGCGCTTGCGTGCAGTATAGTATAATGAGTCGGGATATTGAAAAAAGCCCTTAAAAAGGCTTGCCATAAAAAGCATCAACTGTTTATAAGGAGAAAAAGCATGTCAATACAGGAAGAAGCGGTACGGATCCACAAAGAATGGCGGGGCAAGATAGAAGTTTCAAGCCGGGCGCCGGTAAAAAACAAGTACGACCTTTCGGTGGCGTATACGCCGGGCGTTGCACAGCCCTGCCTGGAGATAGAAAAAAACAAAGACCTTTCTTATGAATATACCCGGCGGTGGAACCTGGTTGCGGTGGTGACCGACGGAACGGCGGTCCTGGGCCTGGGAGACATCGGCCCCGAGGCCGGCATGCCGGTAATGGAAGGCAAATGTGTCCTTTTTAAAACGTTTGCAGACGTAGACGCGTTCCCCCTTTGCATCCGCAGCAAGGAGGTTGAGGATATTGTAAATACGGTCCGCCTGCTGGCCGGGAGTTTCGGCGGGGTGAACCTGGAAGACATTTCCGCTCCGCGCTGCTTTGAAATTGAATCGCGCTTAAAAGAAGTATGCGACATCCCGATTTTTCACGACGACCAGCACGGAACGGCGGTGGTGACAACGGCCGCTATGATCAACGCCATGAAACTGACAGGGCGCAGCCTTTCGGACCAGAAAGTGGTGGTTTCGGGCGCGGGCGCGGCCGGAGTAGCCGTTACCCGCCTGCTGATGAGCATGGGCCTTAAAAACGTGATATTGTGCGACAGCAAAGGCGCCATCTACAAAGGGCGGGAAGGGCTGAACGCCTTTAAACAGCAGATGGCGGAAATCTCAAACCTGGAAATGAAAAAAGGTTCCTTAAAAGACGTGATCAAAGGCGCGGATATCTTTATCGGCGTTTCCGCGCCGGGGATCGTTTCAGAAGAAATGGTGCAAAGCATGTCCCCGGATCCCATCATATTCGCCATGTCCAACCCAACGCCCGAAATTATGCCCGACCTTGCAAAAGCGGCCGGCGCCGCGGTGGTGGGAACGGGACGGAGCGATTTTCCAAACCAGATCAACAACGTACTGGCTTTTCCCGGCATTTTCAGGGGCGCGCTCGATGTACGCGCCAGCGATATAAACGACGAAATGAAAATTGCCGCTGCCTATGCGATCGCCTCTTTTGTCCCGGCCGGCAAACTCGGGCCGGACTATATTCTGCCCGCGCCTTTTGAAGAAGGGATCGGCGCCGCCGTGGCCCGCGCGGTCGCCCAGGCCGCCCGTGAATCCGGCGTGGCAAGGATATGAAAATTTTAAAGCCGCTATAAATAAAAGTTTCAAACAAAAGACACGGCAGATTGCCGTGTCTTTTGTTTGAAAGGCGGTAAAATTGTATTGCGCGCTTTCCGGGCCTACCCGGCGGGAATGGAAAGGGTAACGGAAAAACCGCCGTGGGGGCTGTGCGCAAATTCCACGGTCCCCATATGGGCTGCAGCGATCTGTTTTACAATCAAAAGCCCCAGCCCGTGCTGCTGTTCAGGTGCGTTTTTGTCACAGAGCATATAATGCGGCGCATTTTTGGTTTTTTCAAGCTGTGCGTCGTTCATTCCTTTTCCGTCGTCGTCTATGCGGATCAGGCAATTTTGCTCCTTTTGCTCTACCCGGATAAACAGCGTGCAGCCTTTCGGGTTGTGGCGCTGCGCGTTTTGGAGCAGGTTCATAACGGCCCGTTTGATCAGGGCTTCGTCGCCCCGGATGCGGCAGGAAACCAAAGATTCGTCCGTCTGCCACCTGACGGGATATTGGTTTTGGATATCGGAATTAATAAAGTCGGTAACGGCCTGGCGGACCACGGCTACCGCGTTTAAGGGTTCCGTGTGGGCGGGCTGCAGGGTGTGTTCCAGTTTGGAAGCAAAATTAAGATCGCTGATCAGATTTTTCATTCTTACGCTTTGAAACATGATAACGGCGGCTTTTTCTCTGGCGTCATCAGGCAGGCGCGCGTCGCTTTCCAGCTGTCCGGCGTATCCCATCACCATGGAAAGCGGCGTCCGGATATCATGGGAGACCCCGGCAATCCAGTTGATCCGCGCGGTTTCTTTTTGCCGCAGCTTATAGTTTTTATTTTGGAGTATCTCGGAAGTCTTGTTGATATATTGCGCAATTTCGGAAAGCGTGCCCTTTTCCCGGACGCGGATACCGGCTTCGGTCGGCAGCGCTTCTATCCCTTTTAATATGGGGTCGACCGACCTGAAAAGCTTTGTATTTGCAATCATATAGATCAAAAAAATAGCGGCGATATTGGCTAAAATAACAAAAAGGAGCGTTTTGGGAAGGTTTGAGATAAAGCTGAAATCCCAGTTGTTGTAAAGCGCCTTCCAATAGCTTGTCTTTGGAAAACCCAGCACGAGGAGGCTGTCGCCGTATGCGCCGGTAAAGGTGGGGTAATCTTTTACATAGCCCCGGGAAAGCACGGCGACGTCCGCAAGGCTGTATTGCAGGGGAACTTCCTGCGGAAGCGCCGCGGTCTGCCAGACGACCCTGCCGGTAGAATTGTCGATCAGGATGCCCCATGCGTCTTTTTCCTGCAGTTGCCGGGCGGCGTCCGCGGCCAGCGCATAGCCGTCTTCCGTTTGCGTAAGGCCTGCGGAAACTTCTTTGGCCAGGGTCCACGGGCTGCCGCTGCCGGTGGAATTTCTGCCGATGATGACCAGAAGGACCATATTGAAAACCAGAAGCAGCAGGCTGCTCAGCAGCAAAATACCGACAAACCGGCGGATCAGCTTTGGTATGCTTTTCATGTTACCCTTCTTTCACGATAAGTTTATATCCAAGCCCTTTGACCGTTACGAGCGATACGGGTTTGGACGGATTGGCTTCTATTTTTTCCCGTATGCGCCGGATATGCGCCATCAGCGAATTTTCATATCCGAAGGGGTTGTCTCCCCAGGCCGCCTCGCACAGGGCGTCTATTGTAACAATCCGGCCAGCGTTCCGGTAAAGGGCGAGGAGCAGGTCGTGCTCTTTCGCGGTCAGGGGGATGAGGGTCCCGGCTTTGCAAACTTCCGCCTTGTCAAAAAGAACGGTGCAGGCCGCAAGCTCCATTACCGGGTCTTCCTCCCGGTAGCACCGCTTCAATATGGCCCCTATACGCAGCGTAAGCTCTTTTGGCAAAAACGGCTTAACAATATAATCGTCCGCGCCCAGGCCCAGACCGCGGAACTTGTCTTCCGCATCCCCCCGCGCGGTCAGGAACAGAACAGGGAAATCGGACGTCTTTTTAAGCGCTTCCATCAGCTCAAAGCCCGAGCCGTCCGGCAGCATAACGTCCAATACCGCAAGGTCCGGCTGAAAGGAGCCGCAGACCGCAAGGGCTTCCCGGACGGAGGCGGCGGTCGCAATATGGATATACCCGTCGTTCTTCAGAATGGAAAGCAGCATACAAAGAAGCGCGGGTTCATCATCCACCAAAAGGATACGTTTGTTTTTTAAGTAATCCAAAGACATTTTATCCCTCCCTGCCGTCTTATGATGTTTTTTTTATTATAACACGGAATGAAATCCGCTTGACCGGCCGGACAGATAAGTAAGGTAAATGTAAAGAGGAGAGAAGGCTGCCGCAAGGTTCGGGGAGTAAAATGCGGGTATATTCCAAAAAAAAGGAGCGTTTAAGAAGTTGAATACAACCGGCATTATTGAAACGAACTCGCTGACAAAAAACTATTCCGGTTTCTCGGCCGTATCAAACCTTAATCTTCATGTGCGCAAAGGCACGGTCTACGGATTCATCGGGCCGAACGGCGCGGGGAAATCCACCACCATGAAGATGTTTTTGGGGCTGACCCGGCCGTCCGGCGGAACTTTCACCATAGACGGGAAAACCTCATTGGAACGCATAGAGATACTGCGAAAAGTCGGTTCTCTTATTGAATCGCCTGCGTTCTACGGAAACCTGACCGGAGAAGAAAACCTGGACATCATCCGCAGGATACTCGGGCTGCCGAAATCCAGCATTTCAGATGCGCTTCAATTAGTAGGGCTTACAGAGTACCGGAAACGGGCGGCAAAAAAATATTCGCTTGGAATGAAGCAGCGGCTGGGCCTGGCCGGGGCGCTGATCGGCAGGCCGCCCATACTGATGCTGGACGAACCCACCAACGGGCTTGATCCGGTGGGCATCCATGAAATCCGTTCGCTGATCCGTTCGCTGCCGCAGCAGTTTGAATGTACGGTCCTGGTTTCGTCGCATCTGCTGTCCGAAGTAGAGTTGATGGCGGACGACATTGGCATATTGAACCGCGGCACACTGCTGTTTGAGGGCGCGCTGCAGGACCTTAAAAAAGACGCGGCCCAAAAGGGATATCCTACGGACAACCTGGAAGACACCTTTCTTGCCGTCATAGAAAACGACAACATGAAAAGAGGGGTCAGGGCATGAATCCGGTTTTGGAATTTAAAAAGCTGAAGGGGACCGCGCTGCTGCCCGGCTTGATTGCAGGCGGGATTTTAGCGGCGCTCCTGCCGGTGATAGACCTGGCGGCGCGGGGGCACTTTATTATAGACCCGTCCATCCCGCCTTTGGAAAGCCTAATGCGTTCGGACTGGATGCTGATGGCAATGTTTAACAGCTTTCTGATGATCGTGGGGACGTGCATCGTCTACCATATTGAGTTTGCGGACAACGCCATCCAGCGCATGGACATGCTGCCCATACGTTTGGGCAGCGTTTTTCTGAGCAAGTTTTTTTTGCTGGCCGCTGTTTTTGCGGCCGTCTTTGCCATAGAAGGGGGGTCGTTGTATTTTTGCATATGGAAATGGTTTTCCCCGCAAAGCAATACAGCGGCGGACATTGCCCGCCTGATAGGCGGCGCATTCGTTTTGTCACTGCCCGTGCTTTCGCTGACCCTGGCGGTGTCCTCATTTTTCAAAAATATGTGGATCACTTTGGGGATCGGCGTGGTCGGCCTGTTTGCGGCCATGATTTTGCAGTATGCCGCGGGGATGGCGTACTATCCTTTCTTAATGCCGTATCAGCTTTCCGCCCGGGGGATCGCGGCAAACGGAGACGTTTTTATTGCCGCTTTGGCGGAAACCGGTTTGTTTTTGGGAGCGGGAATCGTATTGTCACAATTAAGGAGGAGAGCAGCGTGAACTTTTTTTCACTGATCGGCGTAGAATTTAAAAAACTGCGCCGTTCAAAAATATTATTTATTTTTATTGCCCCCGTTGTTTTAATATGGGGCATGGCCGTGATGAATGCAGACGCAAATTTTAAGGTGAACCCCATGGGGATATCGCCTGAAAACAACTATTTTATCCAGTCGTTTCTGGGTTTTGCCTGGTTTATGCTTCCGGCGAGCCTGGTCGTCATTACTGTTTTGATCATCCAGACGGAACGGGCCGACAACGGATTTTGCAAGATGCTTTCCCTGCCCGTTGGGAAAACAGAGCTTTGCCTGGCAAAATACTGCGTTGCCGTCATCCTGATGGCAATAGAAATACTGCTGATGTGCGTTTCATATTTCCCGTTTGCATATCTTGCTTCTGCAAAGTTCCAGTATGATTTTGTGCTGGCCGCCCCATATGTTTTTAAAGTGTGCGCGCTGCTGTTTGCCGTATCGGTCCCCATGGCCGCCGTTTACTGGATGATCAGCGTGCTGCTTAAAAAACCCGTTGCTTCCGTCGGCGTCGGGCTGGCGTCGGTTGTTCCCGTTGTTTTGGCAATCAACACAAAAGTGTGGTATGTCTACCCGATGTGCTATCCAATGATGCTGATCGCGTCCGAGATGGACAAATTTGCCACCGGTAAAGAAACGGCGGCCATGGCGCCGGTCCCGTGGATACCTGTGGCCGTTGTTATGGGCGCCGCCACCGTTTTGATTGCGTGCCTGCGGTTTGGAAATTATGAAAAAAATTAAAGGAGCATGCCTGAACCATGAAAAAAATAAAAATCCTGTCTGTTTTAGACCTGGTCTCGGCCGTTGTGCCATGGACCATCCTGATCTGGCGCCAATACGAATTTGCGCTTAAGTCACCCGCCGCGGAAATCATTATAGCGGCTTACGGTATTTACATTGTCGCCGCGTTTGTCTTTTCCATGTACATATATGCTAAAAAAAAGATACGCGGCACCTTGCCGGGCATAGCCCTTGTTTTAAACGGCATCTATCTTACGGCAACCGTTGTCCTGGTTTGCGCAAGCATACCGGGCTGGATCCATTAAGGAGGAGAAGTATGTTTAAAATCATAAAAAAAGGGATCGCGTTTGTTTTGGCCGCCTTATCGCTCGTCGCCCTGTCCGGCTGTTCGGCTTTTGACAAAAATGCGGCGCTCAGACTGTATAACGACGCAATATCATATTTTGGAGAAAAGCCCCTGACCGCCGACGATATGCTGACCGGGGAAAGAGCCTTCGGCGAAGACAGCTATGTGGGCGTATACAGTGCGGATTACGAGGGATTTGAAAAAACCGAATATCTCTTTGGCGGGACCTGTGTTGAAAGAAAAGGCGGCGGCAAAGTGGATATCATATGTGATATGACGGCAAAAAAAGGAGAAGGAGAGCTGCTTTTGGTATGCGGGAACGGCGGCCCCAAGGTGCTGGCCGCTGCGGACGGAAGGTATGCCCAAACGTTTTGCATTCAGGAAAAAAGCTGGTATGTAGGGTTTAGGGGAAGAGATTTTACGGGAACGCTGAAGCTTTTTGTAACGGACCGTGACGGCAGCGGCCCCGAATAAAAGCCGGCATTTCTTTTTGGCATCAGTAAAAATATGAAAACGCCCCTGCAATAAAGGTGGCGCCAAAGTATATGAGCAGGCCGCCCAGGCCGCCGATCAGGAAGCGGTAAGGTTTTTCTTTGATGAAATGCCTTGTTTTTGCGATCACGGCCGAGATGGACACATACCATATAAAATCCGCCGTAATATGTCCGAAGTAATAAACGGCTACGCCGGCCGACCCCAGCGTTGCGTAGGATTGCATGATAAACCCGAGGCCGATCACCGCCCACCAGAGCAGGAAATACGGATTGGCCGCGCTGATCAGCGCGCCGGATAGTACCAGTTTATAATTTTTCGCTTTTGCCTGGCCGTCCCCCGTCTGGATGCGGACGGTGTTTCGCGCGGCGCCCGTCAGCATCTGCACGCCCATAATGATCAGCAATGCGCCGCCCGCAAGCCCGATGGCAATTTGCGCCGCATCCGATTGCAGCGCGGCGCCCAGGCCCAGAAGGATCAAAAAAATCAGTCCCAGTTCCAGCAGGGCGTGGCCGATGGAAATCAGTATGCCTGCGCGCACGCCGGTCTTAAGAGATTGCTGTATGGTGTATGTCAGCAGGGAACCGGGCATCATAGCGCCCGAAAAGCCTACGGTCAGGGCAGAAAAAAACAGGTAAATCAAACAAAGCTCCTTCATGCTTCCCCCGCAGGGGGTATTTTATTATTTTATCATTGAAAAGACGGGCGGACAACCAAAAAAGCTTCCGGAAGGACGCTCCCGAAAGCTTTTGTCTCAAAGGGTCTGCCTATACCTCGTTTGCCTTGGAAATGATTTTTGCTTTCCTGAGCGCGGCAATCACGGACTGGATGATCAAAAAGTAAATAGGGATGGTGACCAGGGCGATGACGGCCCGCGGATAAAAAAGCAGTTCATAGGATTTTCCAAACATAATGGAAAGCCACAGCGTCTGCATAAACATGGAACAGGCCACCTGGGTCACCCCCACCGCCAGCAGCACGCGCAGCCATTCCTTGAATTTTGCGGTCAGCCGGTAGACGGCCCAGGGCAGCGCGCCCACGACCGCGCTGGTCAGCGTAAGAAGCGGAAAATACATGCCGCTTGGAAACAGCAAAAATCCCAGTAGGTCCGCCAGGGCGCCCACGCACATACCGAGCCCGGGACCGAGAATAATACCGGCCAGCATGATGGGCACAAAACCGATGGAAAGGCGGGCGCTGTTCACGCCGGCAATCATCAGGTTGGCGGAAAAAACCCGGGTCAGAAGCACGCTTATTGCAATGAAAAGCCCGGCAATGACAAGATCTCTGGTTTTAATTTGCATAAAAATAACCTCCTTTTTTAAGATTCACAGAAAACGACTGCAAACAAAAGAAGGCCGTAGGAATAAAAAGGCTTCTTTAAAAATCGCAGCACAGCGGACGCGATATTACACCGCAGACGCGTACGTCTTTCGGTTAAAGGCGACTTCCCATCCTTTAAAACTTAACGCGTAATATCTACTCTGTGCATCTTCGGACAGATTATAGCATAACTCGGAGCGGTTGTACAATCATTTTTTATTCTGAAGCAGGCGGCGGGCAGCCAGCGCCACATACAGCGACCCGCAAACGATCACCGCGCCGTTTTCCCCGGCAAAAAGGAGAGCCTCTTTGAGCGCGCCGCCTATGTCCGGCTGCAGGGAAATCCGCTTTGCATAAGGAAGCGCGCACGTTGCCGTGTCCTGCGCCGGGAGGGCCCGCGGGTTTTGGGGCGTGGTCGCGACAAAAAGATCCGCGGCCGGCGCCATTTGGGCAATGGACTGTTCGTACTGCTTGTCGGCCAGCATGCCCATTACCACCGCGACCGGACGGACGTTTACAAAAGCCGCCGCCGTTTCGGCCAGCGCGCAGATGCCCTGCAGGTTATGCGCGCCGTCCAGCAGGATAAGGGGCTTTTGGCAAAAAACTTCCTGCCGCGCGGGCAGGCGTGCTTTTTCAAGACCGGAAGCAGCGGCGGACTGCAAAATGCGCACGCCGCTTTCCCGGGCGAGCGCATGCACAGCTTCAAGGGCGAGCGCGGCGTTTTTTACCTGGTGCGCGCCCGGCATGGCGGTTTGGTACGCGGCGTTTTGGTAGGTAAACCGTGTTCCGAAAAGCCCGGCGTCGTCAATATGAAGCTGTGCGGAAGACGGCAGGAAAAAAGGAGCGTTTTTTTCGCGGGCGGTTTTGCGGATCAATCTGAGAACACCGGGCGGCTGGTCCGGGTAGGCGACAACCGGCCTTCCCTCTTTAATAATGCCGCATTTTTCGGCGGCAATGGCAAGAGGGGTTTCTCCCAGATACGCGGTATGGTCCAGGCTGATGGCGCAGATCACGCACGCAAGGGGCGAGGAAACCACATTGGTTGCGTCCAGCCGGCCGCCCATTCCGGCCTCCAGTATGACCAGCGTACACCCTTCGCGCAAAAAACAGACAAAAGCGCAGGCGGTGAGCAGTTCAAATTCGGTGGGGGCATTTCCCTCCGCTTCCATAATGCGCGCTTTTTCGTGCACAGTGCAAAAAGACCGTGCAAACGCGTCCTTTGAGACCATGCGGCCGTTTATAAGGAGGCTTTCGCGGTAATCTTCAAAAAACGGCGAAGTAAAGAGCCCGGTTTTGTATCCGGCTTCCGCGCCCATGCAAGCAAGCATGGCGCAGGTGCTCCCTTTGCCGTTGGTGCCGGCCACATGGACGGTTCTGAGTTTGTTTTGCGGGTCGCCCAAAAGGGCGCACAGGCGGCTGATGTTCGCAAGGCCCGGGCGGGACCCCAGACGAGCCGCCGTTCTCAGCATGCTGCAAGCTTGCGTATAATCCAAAGCATTCTCCAAACATATATATTTATAACATTAAAGATATCATAGCAAAAAATCGCAGAGTTGCAAATGGGGCCTTTTTGGGCTGAAAAGGGCAAAAAAACACCCGCGACCGCTCAGCAGCCACAGGCATTTTTGGCGTGCCCGAAGGGATTCGAACCCCCGACCTTTTGGTTCGTAGCCAAACACTCTATCCGGCTGAGCTACGGGCACTTAAATAAGAGCTTTTCTATAATATAATACTTGGCGGCAAAAGTCAATGACCTGAAAAAAAGAACATATCATATGTTTTTGTAAAATTAATATACAAAACTTGTCCGGATGTGTTGACAACGCAAAAAAACTGTTATAACATAAGCAAGTAAGCATAGTTTAGAGAATTTATCAAGCATTTTAAAATCAAAAAAATTCAACGGAAAAGGAGTGTTTTCTATGAGTAGACCGGTAACTTTAATGACCGCTCAGTGGGGCGATATGGAATTTGAAGAGCTGTGTAAGGCAGCCAGTGAGATGGGCTATGACGGACTGGAGATTACCGCATGGGGGAACCATCTGAACGCGGAGAAAGCCGCCAAAGATTTGGATTATGTCCGTGAGCGCAAAGAAACGCTTAAAAAATACGGCCTTGGCTGCTGGGCGCTGGCAGCGCATGTGCCCGGCCAGTGCGTGGGCGACAAATGGGATCCCCGCCTCGATAACTTTGCGCCGAACAGCCTTTCGGGCAAGCCGGAAGAGATCCGCAAGTGGGCCATCCAGGAAATGAAGTACATTGCGCAGGCCGCTAAAAACATGGGCGTGGACGTAGTGACCGGGTTCATGGGCTCTCCCATCTGGGCGTACTGGTATTCTTTCCCGCAGACAACGGACGAAATGATCGACGCCGGGTTTGCGGAGATCGTTGACCTGTGGACGCCCATTTTTGACGAATTTGATAAATGCGGCGTAAAATTCGCGCTGGAAGTGCATCCCACCGAGATCGCGTTTGACTATTACACCGCTCAGCGGCTTTTGAAAGAGTTTGATTACAGGAAGACCCTCGGGTTCAATTACGACCCCAGCCATCTGTTGTGGCAGGGCGTTGATACGACCATTTTCCTGCGCGACTTTATTGACCGCGTTTACCACGTGCATATGAAAGATGCGGCGGTCACGCTGGATGGCAAAGCGGGCATACTGGGCTCTTTCATTACCTTCGGCGATACCCGCAGGGGCTGGAACTTCCGTTCCCTCGGGCACGGCGACGTAAACTTTGAAGAAATCATCCGCGAACTCAACCAGGGCGGCTATACGGGCCCGCTTTCGGTGGAATGGGAAGACAGTGGCATGGAGCGCATCTACGGCGGGACCGAGGCCTGCGACTTTGTCCACAATGTGGACTTTGCGCCGTCCGACGTTGCGTTCGACAAAGCGATCTCCAACGAATAAAACCAAATTTGTATCTATTTAACAGGAGGAAACTGAAATGACCGAATACTATAAGGATATCCCCGTCATTAAATATGAAGGGCCGAAATCCAAGAACCCCTTTGCTTTTAAATTTTACAATCCGGACGAAGTCGTCGGCGGAAAAACCATGCGTGAGCAGCTGAAATTTACGGCTTCTTACTGGCATACCTTCTCGAGCGACATGAAAGACATGTTCGGCGAAGGGTCCATTGACCGTTCCTACGGCGAATCGGATGCCATGGCTTCCGCCAAGGTCAAAGCCCGCGCAACCTTTGAGTTCTTAAACAAAATGGGCATGGACTACTACTGCTTCCATGACCGCGACGTTGCGCCCGAAGGCGAGACCCTTGCGGAAAGCAACGCCAACTTAGAAGAAATTGTTGATCTTTTAAAAGAACTGCAGGATGAAAACGGCAAAAAGCTGCTGTGGGGAACCGCAAACCTGTTCGGCAACAAGCGCTACATGCACGGTGCGGCCACTTCCTGCAATGCGGATGTGTTTGCCTATGCGGCGGCGCAGGCCAAAAAAGCCATTGAATGCACCATGAAACTGGGCGGCGAAGGCTATACGTTCTGGGGCGGCCGGGAAGGCTACGAAACCCTTCTCAATACCAACATGGGCCTTGAGCTTGACAACATGGCGCGCTTTTTGCGCATGGAGATCGAATATGCGCGCAAAAACGGCTTTACCGGCAATTTCTACATTGAGCCCAAGCCAAAAGAGCCCACCAAGCACCAGTATGATTTTGACGCGGCCACCTGCATCATGTTCCTGCAGAAATACGGTCTGAAAGACGAAATGAAACTGAACCTGGAAGCAAACCATGCCACGCTGGCCATGCATACCTTCCAGCATGAGATCCGCGTTGCGCGTGAGAACGGCGTGTTCGGCTCCATTGACGCCAACATGGGCGACATGCTGCTCGGATGGGATACCGACCAGTTCCCCACCAATGTGTACGACGCTACGCTGGCCATGTATGAAATCATCAAAGCAGGCGGCTTTGTAAAAGGCGGCTTCAACTTTGACGCAAAGGTCCGCAGAGGTTCCTTTACAAAGGAAGATACCTTCTATTCTTATATAGCCGGTATGGACACCATTGCGCTGGGCCTTAGAATGGCGACCAAGATGATCGAAGACGGCCGGATCGAAGACTTTGTTGCGCAGCGTTACGCAAGCTACAAATCGGGTATCGGCGCGGACATCGTTTCGGGCAAAGCCACGGTCGAAGACCTGGAAAAATACGCGCTTTCGCTGGGCGAAGTGCAAAACCAGAGCGGCCGCCAGGAGTATCTGGAAGGCATTTTGAACGAGGTAATGTTTGGCTGATAGGCAGGCAAAAACAACTAAAAAGCGGTGGTAAATCGGGTTTATCACCGCTTTTTTCACAATCTTTTTTTATTGACAATTGAAACCTCATACTATATCATTAATCTGTCTTAATTTACGATTTTAGCGATAAAACGGACGTGGAAAAGAGCGAAAGGGTAAAAGTTAATTGAGTATTGACATTTTAGGTACAGGCAGTTACCTTCCGGAAAAGGTTATGACCAATGCGGATTTTGAGAAATTCCTGGATACTTCCGACGAATGGATCACCACCCGCACGGGCATTAAACAGCGGCATATTGCAGACGGAATGACCAACTGTGAAATGTGTGTCATCGCCGCAAACCGCGCGCTTGAGGACGCGGGGCTTACCATAGACGATATCGGCACAATTATTGTTGCAAGCGTTACCAATGAAATGGACGTTCCCTCTATTGCTTCCCAGGTACAGCGGGCAATGGGGGCTTCCTGCGCGGCGTTTGACGTGAGCGCGGCCTGCACGGGCTTTATGTATGCGCTTAAGGCTGCGGTTGGCTTTGTCTTGCAGGACAAAAAACCCGTTTTAGTGATGGGAACAGAAGTTTTGTCCCGCTTTATGGACTGGACGGACCGGACCACCTGCATTTTGTTTGCAGACGGCACCGGCGCTGCGGTGGTGGGAGAGGGAGACAGCCTCCGTTATCTGGAGGTGTATGCACACCCCGATACCGGACATTCACTGGAGATCCCCGGCATCAACAACGGTTTGGAGGAAGGCGTATCCAAATTCTCCTATGTATCCATGAACGGCAAGGAGATCTATAAATTTGCGACCCGCCAGGTGCCGCAGGACGTGCAAAAGGCCATGGACACCCTCGGCCTTACGCCGGAGGATATAGACTGGATCATCCCGCACCAGGCCAACGTCCGTATTTTGGAGGTTGCCTCAAAGCGCCTTGGGATTCCGCTGGAAAAATTTTATGTGAACATTCAGGATGTAGGCAATACCTCGGCGGCCAGCGTGCCCATTGTGATGGACGAAATGAACAAAAAAGGGCTGCTCAAGACAGGGGACACCGTCATCATGACGGCGTTCGGCGGCGGGCTGACTTCGGCCTGCGGCGTGTTCACCTGGAAAAACCGGGAAAAATAGCCCGAAGGAGCTTTTGAAAATTCGGAAATAACGCGCAACATAAGGCGTTATGGAATAAAACAAATAAAAAAATTATTTAGGAGGCCAAAAATGGTTTACGAAAAAATTAGCGGAATAATTGCTGAAAAAATGGATATTGATACAAGTGATATCTCGATGGAGTCTACTTTCGAGAGCCTGAAGATCGATTCGCTGGATATGGTTGAGATCGTGATGGACATAGAAGAAGAATTTGATATTTCGATCGAAGAGGCCGAAAACCTTAAAACCGTTGCGGACCTCGTAAACTTTATTGAAGAAAACAAATAATCAAAAAAACCGTCCCTCAAAAGAGCGGAAAGCCGCTTTTTTAGGGAAAAGATTTTTAAACACCATGCGGGTACCCTCTCGGATACCCGCATATTGAACTAACCTGGAGGACACGGCAATACAAACGAGACTGACCAAATTACTGAACATAGAATGTCCGGTGATCCAAGGCGGAATGGCCTGGATTGCAGATGCGTCCTTAGCGTCTGCGGTGAGCCGGGCGGGCGGCTTGGGAATCATCGCCGCGGGCAACGCGCCTGCGGATGTGGTGCGCAAAGAGGTCCGGGCGGCCCGGCAGGCAACGGACAAACCCTTTGGGGTAAATATCATGCTGCTGTCGCCCTACGCGCCGGAACTTGCTGAGATGGTGATAGAAGAAAAAGTACCGGTGGTCACCACCGGTGCGGGCAATCCGGGCTCTTATATGCAGGCCTGGAAAGAAGCAGGCATCAAGATCCTGCCCGTGGTCCCTTCGGTCGCGTATGCGCGGCGGATGGAAAAACTGGGCGCGGACGCCGTGATTGCGGAAGGCACCGAGGCCGGCGGACATATCGGGGAACTCACCACTATGGTTTTAACGCCTCAGGTGGCGGATGCGGTCAGCTTGCCGGTGGTTGCGGCCGGTGGGATCGCAGATGGGCGCGGCATGGCTGCGGCGTTTGTGCTGGGCGCAAGCGGCGTGCAGATCGGCACGCGCTTTTTAGTAGCGGACGAATGCACGGTGCACGACAACTATAAACAAAAAGTGATCGATGCAATAGATACGGATTCGGCGGTCACCGGCCGGGCGACAGGACATCCGGTGCGCTGCCTTAAAAACGCCCTGGTGCGCGAATTTAAAGAGCTGGAAGCGAAAGCGGCTTCCCTGGAAGAATACGAGCAGCTTGGCTCGGACCGGCTTCGGCGCGCGGCGCGCGAAGGCGACGTGTCCACCGGATCGGTTATGGCCGGGCAGGGCGCGGGATTGGTCAGAGGGCGCCAGAGCGCCCGGGAGATCATAGAAGAAATCTGCCGGGAGGCGGAAACAATTCTGGCAGGAGGGCTTAAACTTGACTAAATGGGCAGTGCTGTTTGCAGGGCAGGGTGCACAGAAAACAGGAATGGGCGTTTCGCTTTATGAAGCGAGCCCGGCGGCAAAAGAAATTTTTGACCGCGCGGATGCGGTGCAAAGCGGCCTTTTGGATCTGTGTTTTTCGGCGCAGCAGGAAGTTCTGAACCAGACGGTCAATACCCAGCCCGCCGTATATACGGTGGACTGCGCGGCCTTTGCGGCCTACCGGGAAGCCGGTGGAAAAATGGACGCGGCGGCGGGGTTTTCACTGGGCGAATACGCGGCGCTCAGCTGTGTGGGCGTGTTCAGCTTTGAAGAAGGCCTTGACCTGGTGGTCCGGCGTGCTGCCTGGATGCAGGCGGCGGCCGAAAAAACAGGCGGCGGGATGGCCGCCGTGCTCGGAAAGAGCGGAGAAGAAGTGGATGCGGCCGTGCGCGCGGTGCGCAGCGGCGGCATTTTGCAGGCGGTCAACTATAACTGCCCGGGGCAGACGGTAGTGGCCGGGGACGAAGAGAACCTGGCTGCGTTTTTGGCGTATTGCAAGGAAAATAAAACAAAAGCGGTCCGCCTGCCGGTCAGCGGGGCGTTTCACTCTCCTGCAATGGAGGGCGTTTCAAAAAAAATTGCGGCCGCGCTTGAAGATGTTGAATTTCATGAACCGGCGGTTCCAGTCTATTCCAATTTACTGGCCCGTCCGTATGAGACGGGAGAGATCAAAAAAACGCTGGCGGCACAGAGTGCAGGCCCGGTTTATTTTGAACAGATTTTAAAAAACATGCTGGCAGGCGGGTTTGATGCGTTTGTGGAAGTCGGGCCGGGGACGACGCTGGCCGGATTTGTCAAACGGACGGACAGGCAGGCCTTTGTATTGAACGTAGGCGATGAACAAACTCTTGCGCAGACAGCAAGCGCGCTTAAAGGAGGAGAAAAGAATGTCGAATAAAGTTGCGGTAGTTACCGGCGCGCCGGGCGGGATAGGCAGTGCGATCTGCAAACGCCTGGCAAGCGAAGGCTATGATATAGTGATCAATCATTACAAAACACCCGAGGCGGCGGACGTTCTGGCGGCGGCGCTTTCGGAAATGGGCGCAAAGAGCATTATCTGCGAAGCCAATGTTGCGGATTTTGAAGAATCTAAAATGTTGATGGACAAGGCCCAGGAGGCTTTTGGCAGGATCGATGTTTTAGTGAACAATGCGGGTATCACGCGGGACAACCTTTTGGCCCGCATGAAAGAAGAGGAGTTTGACGCGGTGATCGCCGTCAACTTAAAAAGCGTATACAACTGTTCCAAGCATGCGACCAAAGTGATGATGAAACAGCGCTACGGGCGGATCGTGAACATGTCTTCCATCGTGGGCATTGCCGGCGCTGCGGGGCAGGTGAACTATTCCGCGTCCAAAGCGGGCATCATCGGCGTTACAAAATCCCTGGCCCGGGAAGTGGCGTCCCGCAATATTAACGTGAATGCGCTCGCCCCCGGGTTTATCGACACCGAAATGACGCGCGCGGTCCCCGATAAGGCGCGTGAGTCCATGCTGGAAGCCATACCGGCCAGACGGGCGGGGCAGCCGGAAGATATTGCCGGGGCTATTGCCTTTTTAGTATCGCCGGATGCGGATTATATTACAGGACAGGTGCTCAATATTTCAGGCGGCCTTCTGATATAAGACCAAAACGAATAGGAGTTTTCTTATGCAAAGACGAGTTGTGGTTACGGGAATCGGCGCAATCGCGCCTAATGGAAACAGCGCGCCTCTGATGTGGGAGGCCATGAAAAACGGCGTAAGCGGCCTTGGACCGCTGACGACCGTTGAAATTGCGGACAACCCGGTTTCGGTTGCGGCCGAGGTCAAGAATTTTGATCCCCTTGATTATATGGACAAAAAAGACGCCCGGCGGATGGACCGTTATTGCCGGTATGCTATGGCGGCCGGAAGCGAGGCTATGGAAGACGCGGCGTTTGGCAGCCAAATGCCCGACCTAAACCGCTTCGGCGTGATCATGGGCAGCGGGATTGGCGGTCTTGATACCATGCAGACCGAAGTGACCAAGCTGAATGCGCGCGGGTTTAAAAAAACCAATCCCCTTTTTATCCCCATGATGATCGGCAATATGGGTTCGGGGCATCTGGCAATAAAATACGGCCTTCGCGGCCATAATACCACGGTGACAACGGCGTGCGCGTCCGGCGCGCATTCCATTGGCGACGCCTTCCGTCTGATCCGGCACGGATATGCGGACGCGATGCTGGCGGGTGGTGCGGAAGCCGCGCTGACTTCCCTGTCGCTTTCCGGATTTTGCGGCCTGCAGGCCCTTTCCCTTGAAAGCGACCCAAACCGCGCGTCCATTCCTTTTGATTTGGAACGCAGCGGATTTGTACTGGGCGAAGGCGCGGGCGCCATGGTGCTGGAAGAATACGAACATGCAAAGAGGCGGGGCGCAAGAATTTATGCGGAGATCGCAGGGTACGGCGCCACCTCGGACGCTTACCATATGACGGCGCCGCATCCCGAAGCGTTCGGCCCGGCGGAGGCCATGCGGGTAGCGGTTGAGGACGCGGGAATCTCTCCCATGGACGTTTCATATATCAATGCGCACGGAACTTCCACCCAGCTCAATGACAAAGCGGAAACGCTGGCTATAAAAAAAGTGTTCGGCGACTATGCCTATAAAATGGCCATATCGTCCACCAAGTCCATGACCGGGCATCTTCTGGGCGCGGCCGGTGCGGTGGAAGCGGTTGCCAGCGTTATGAGCATTGTAGACGACTTTGTGCCGCCCACCATTCATTACGAAGTGCCCGACCCTGAATGCGACCTTGATTACACGCCGAACGAGGGGCGCGCGCACACGGTAAATTACGCGCTTTCCAATTCGCTTGCTTTTGGAGGGCATAATGCGAGCTTGCTTTTTGCAAAAGCGAAAATACGGGAGGAAATCTGATGGATTTAAAGGAAGTATTGGACTTTATAAAACAAGTGGACGGCCTTAAGTCTTTTGAACTGAAAGAAGGAGACTTTGACCTGCGCCTCGAATGGGGCTGCGGGGAAACAGTTTATGTGTCCGCTCCCCCGGAGACTTTGGCTGCGGCCCCGGCGCCTGCGGCGTCCGGCGCGGCCACGGAAGTGATAGAGGGCAGCCAGGATGAAGGCAAAGATATCCTCTCGCCGCTGGTGGGAACCTATCATGATCTGGAGGGCGCCAAAAAGGTTTCCATTGGCAGCCGCCTTAAAAAAGGAGATCCCCTTTGCAATATTGAAGCCATGAAGCTCATGAACGAAATTGTGATGCCCGAGGACGGAGAAATCGTCTGGATCGCCTGCAGTGAAGGCGATACGGTGGAATACGAGCAGCTTTTGTTCCGGTACAAGTAATAAAAGGAGCGGAAAAAAATGATCAGCAGAGACGAAATTAAAAAAGTGCTTCCACACAGAGAGCCCTTTTTATTGATAGACGAGATCCTTGAAGTTGAAGTAGGCAAATCGGCCACTGCGGTCTGGCATGTGCGGGAAGATTATGATGTCTTCCGCGGGCATTTTCCGAAATATCCGGTGCTGCCCGGCGTGCTGATCGTGGAAGCGCTCGCACAGGCCGGCGCGTACGCTATATTGCTGGATGAAAAGTTTAAAGGAAAGCTTGCGCTGTTCGGCGGGATCGACGGCGTCAAATTCCGGGGACAGGTACGCCCGGGCGACGACCTGGTGCTTAGGTCCGAGCTTAAGCGGGTCTCCTCTTTCGGGGGAAAAGCCGATGCCAGGGCCACGGTGAACGGCAAAACCGTTTGCGAAGGCGAGATCATGTTTGCCTTTGCAAAGGAGTAAGCCATGATTAATAAAGTTTTGGTAGCCAACCGCGGGGAAATTGCCGTCAGGGTGATTCGCGCATGCAGGGAAATGGGCATTGCCACGGTGGCGGTTTATTCCACCGCGGACAAAGCGGCGCTGCATACCCAGCTTGCGGACGAAGCCGTTTGTATCGGCGGGCCTTCTCCCAGGGACAGTTATTTAAATCCGTACAACATTTTGTCCGCCGCCCATATCACCGGCGCGGACGCCATCCATCCGGGGTACGGCTTTTTGTCCGAGAACCCCAAATTTGTCCGCATGTGCCACAAAAGTAATATTGTTTTTATCGGACCGGACGCGGAAGCCATGGAAAAAATGGGCAACAAACTGATGGCCCGTAAGATCATGACGGACGCAAAAGTACCCATCATTCCCGGTTCGCTCAGCGCGCTCAAAGACGCTAAGGAAGCAAAAAAGATTGCCAAAAAAGTTGGATATCCCGTGATGATCAAAGCCGCTTCGGGCGGCGGCGGCAGGGGCATCCGCAAAGTCCGGCGTGAAGAAGATATAGAAGGCGCTTTTTCTTCCGCAACGGCGGAGGCGGTCGCGGCGTTCGGGGACGGCACGCTGTATATGGAAAAATGCATAGACGATGCGCGCCACATAGAAGTGCAGATCATGTGCGATAATTTTGGCCATGCCGTACATCTTTTTGAACGCGAATGCTCTTTGCAGCGCAGGAACCAAAAGGTGATGGAGGAAGCGCCTTCGCCTTTTCTTACCCGGGAGCAAAGAATGGAAATGGGCGCCGCCGCGGTGCGCGCGGCCCATGCCGCGCGGTATAACAGCGCGGGCACCATTGAATTTTTGGTAGATAAAGACGGCAAGTATTATTTTATGGAATTAAATGCCCGCGTGCAGGTGGAGCACCCCGTGACCGAAATGGTGACCGGGGTGGATATTGTGAAAACACAGATCCTGATCGCGGCGAATATAGATCTCGGCTATGAGCAGAGCGACATCAAGCTGCACGGGCACGCCATTGAATGCCGGATCAACGCGGAAGACACCACCAAGAATTTTATGCCTTCCGTCGGGACCATCAATATGCTGCATGTTCCGGGCGGCCCGGGCATACGCTTTGATACCGCCATGTATGTGGGCTACAAAGTCCCGCCGCATTATGATTCTATGATCGGCAAACTGATCGCCTACGCGCCCACGCGCGATCTGGCGCTGGCCAAAATGCGCAGCGCCTTAACCGAGCTGGTGGTGGACGGGGTGGAAACAAACATAGACTTCCAATTCGATCTGCTGCATCACCCGGACGTAATCAAGGGGCAATTGGATACGGGGCTGATCGGCAGGATAATGGAGGAATAAAATGGCTATATTCAACAGAAATAAACGCAGCCAGAAACGGCGGGTGTATACTTCAAACCAGCAGATAGATATTCCCATCAAAAACGCCGTGATCAATGTGCATAATCAACAAAAAGAGGAACGCGCCCCCGAAGTCTCCATTCCGGACAACATGTTTCAGAAATGCCCGGGATGCGGCAAAGCGGTTTTCGGGGAAGACCTTGCGGAAAACCTGTATGTCTGCACTTACTGCGGGCATCATTTCCGGATGCCTGCGCGCGAGCGGGTCGCCATTACGGCGGACGAAGGCAGCTTTGTGGAATTCAACGGAGATCTGGTCGGACAAAACCCGCTTGAATATCCGGGGTATGAAGAAAAGCTTGCGGGCCTTCGGGAAAAAACCGGTCTTAATGAAGCCATCGTTACCGGGCAGTGCACCATCGGCGGCGAGCCCTGCGTGCTGGCCGTGATGGACGGACATTTTATGATGGGGTCCATGGGCGCGGCGCTCGGCGAAAAATTTGTTTTAGCGGTTGAGCGTGCCATCAAAAAGAAACTGCCGCTGGTCATCTTTACCGTTTCGGGCGGCGCGCGCATGCAGGAAGGGCTTGTTTCCCTGATGCAGATGGCCAAAACCAGCGCGGCGCTCGGCAAGCTGGATGAAGCCGGCCTTTTATATCTGGTGGTGCTGACCGACGCGACCACCGGCGGAGTGACGGCCAGTTTCGCCATGCTGGGCGACGTAACGCTGGCGGAGCCGGACGCAACGGTCGGTTTTGCGGGCAAACGCGTGGTGGAGCAGACCGTTAAGCAGGCACTGCCCGACCATTTTCAGAAATCCGAATTTGTATATGAAAAAGGCTTTATTGATAAAATTGTAGAAAGAAAAGAAATCAGGGAAGTTCTGACCGTAATTTTAAAACTTCATGCAGGAGGTGATGCCTGATGGCAAACTCTGCCTGGCTTTCGGTGCAGCTTGCAAGGGAGTTTATTCGTCCCACTGCACAGTATTTTATAGAAAACATTTTTGACGATTTTGTAGAAATGCACGGAGATAAGCTTTTCGGAGACGACGCGGCTATCCTGGGGGGCATCGGCTTCTTTGACGGGACCCCGGTCACGGTCATCGGGCAGGAAAAAGGCCGGGACGTCAATGAAAAAGTAAGGCGAAATTTCGGCAGCGCGCATCCGGAAGGATACCGCAAATCCCTTCGGCTCATGCGACAGGCTGAAAAGTTTCATCGCCCGGTGATCTGTATTGTGGATACGCAGGGCGCGTATTGCGGAGTAGGCGCGGAAGAGCGGGGGATCGGCGAGGCGATCGCGCGAAACCTTCTTGAAATGTCCCGTCTTCGCGTGCCCGTCCTTTCTATTATCATTGGGGAAGGCGGGAGCGGCGGCGCGCTTGCGCTGGCTGTTCCGGACAGGATCGCCATGCTGGAAAACTCGGTGTATTCCATCCTTCCGCCCGAAGGATTTGCAAATATCCTCTGGCGGGATCCGTCCAAAGCGCCCGAAGCGGCGCAGTTCATGCGCATGACCGCAAAAGAAGTCAAGGAAATGGGCATTGTGGACGACGTGATTGCGGAGCCCAAAGAAGGCGCCAAAAATGACGACGGCGGGAAAATGGCAAAAGAAGTAAAAAAATATATCGCGGATAAGCTGCCGGAACTGATGAAGCAGCCCATGGATACGCTTTTAAAAGAGCGTTATGATAAGATACGCGCTTTCGGGCAGGAATATCTTCAGAATATTAAAAAGTAGCGCGAGCTGCATTTAAAAAAAAGCTATAAAAAAACCGTTCCCAAAAGGAACGGTTTTTTGTGTGTTCCGTCTTTAAAAAACGGGGCGTTTTTTGCTAGCGCACAATGTTGTTTCCATCGGCGTCCACGCCCACAATAGCGGGGAAATCCTCTACCACCAGCCGGGTAACGGCTTCGGCGCCGAGGTCTTCAAAAGCGACGGTCTTGGCGGATTTTACGCAGGCGGATATCAGGGCGCCCGCGCCGCCGGTTGCGCAGAAGTATACGGCGCCGTTTTTGCGAATAGCGGAGATCACATCCCTGGAAAGTGGCCCTTTGCCGATGGTGCACTGCACCCCCAGGTCAAACAGGCGGGGCGCGTAGGCGTTCATGCGCCCGGAAGTGGTGGGACCGCAGGAACCGAATATGTGGCCGGGTTTGGTGGGACAGGGCCCCGCGTAATAGATGGCCGCCCCCGAAAGTTCAAACGGCAGCGGATCGCCGGCGTCCAAAAGGTCGGATATGCGTTTGTGCGCCGCGTCCCGCGCCGTGTATAAAACGCCCGACAAACGAACGGCGTCGCCCGCATGCAGCCCGCTCAGTTGTTCTTTTGTCATAGGCAGCGTCAAGTTTTTCATAAGATCACCTCCGTGTGACGAAGCGCGTGACAGCAAAAGTTTACGGCAACGGGCAGCCCGGCAAGGTGCGTGGGGAACTGGGCAATATGCACGCCCAGGCAGTAGGTGTCCCCTCCGAGGCCCATGGGGCCGATCTTAAGCGCGTTGATCCTGGCCAAAAGCTCTTCTTCCAGCGCCGAAAGCTCGGGGTCCGGGTTTGCGCTGCCCACTTCGCGCAGCAGCTGTTTTTTTGCAATATACGCGGCATAGTCAAAGGTGCCGCCGATGCCGATGCCCAGCACCACCGGCGGGCAGGGGCTGCCGCCGGCATTTTGCACGGCTTCAAGCACAAAATCCACAATTCCCTGCCGTCCCTGGGAAGGCTTGAGCATCCGGATGGCGCTCATGTTTTCGCTGCCAAAGCCTTTGGGCATGGCGGTGACTTTGAGGCCGGAGCCGGGTACGATCTCCGTGTAGAGAACGGCGGGCGTATTGTCCCCGGTGTTCAGGCGGGAGAGCGGAAAGAGCACGGATTTGCGGAAATACCCGTCCGCGTATGCGCGGCGAACGCCTTCGTTCACCGCGCCTGTTACGTCTCCGTTGATAATATGCACATCCTGGCCTATTTCAAGATATACAACGGCCATGCCGGTATCCTGGCAGGAAGGAATCTGCTCTTTTTGTGCAATTTCGTTGTTTTGGATCAGCTGGCACAGGATCTCCTGCCCGCTGGGGGAAGATTCCTTGTTTTCCGCTTCACAAAGCGCGCGGGCAACGTCTTTTCCGGGCGCGATACAGGCCGCGAGAAAAGCGCCGCGCACTGCGGCGGACAAGTCTTTTGCGTCTATAATTTTCATCTTAAACCTCGTTTAAATAAAAAGGATTCAACACGTTGAATTATAGTGGAAGCAGGGCGGGAATGCAAACTTATATTGAAAAAACGCCGTTTTGGGGTTAAAATGATTTAAAATAAACAAACCGGAGAAACCTATGGCGCTCAGCATTGCCCCGCTGTTCAGCGGTTCCAGCGGAAACAGTATATTTATCCGTTCCAAAAGCGCATGCATCCTGGTGGATGCGGGCGTTTCCTGCACAAAAATCCGGGGCGAACTTCAAAAACTGGATGTGCGCATGGAAGACTTAAGCGGCATTTTAGTCACGCATGAGCATATAGACCATATCCGGGGCCTTGCGATCATTTCCAAAAATTACGATATCCCCATATACGCAAACGCGCAGACATGGGAACTTCTTTTGCCCAAGCTGCCGGATATGAGCGCAAAAAACGTCCGTGAGATCACTGCGGAGGATTTTTATATCAACGACCTTTGCGTGCAGCCCATCGAGCTGTCGCACGATGCGGCCTGTCCTTTCGGGTATGCGCTGGTTTCCCGGGGGAAAAAGGTGTCCGTCCTGACCGACCTTGGGCATGTAACGCGCAAGATCATTGATGCGGCGGCCGGCTCGTCCATTGTTCTTTTGGAATCAAACCATGACGTGGATATGCTCAGCGCGGGGCCGTACCCTTACCGCCTCAAGCACCGGATCCTTTCGGGCAAGGGGCATCTTTCCAACGATGCGGCGGCCGGGGCTGCGCTGGAGCTTGCAAAAACCGGGGTCAAGGGAATCATTCTGGGGCATTTAAGCCAGCAGAACAATTTAGAGGAACTGGCGCTTCAGACGGTGTCCGGTTTTTTAGGCAGTAAGGGCGTGCAGGTGGGCAGGCATTTGGCCGTAACCCTTGCAAGACGGGATGGCATAACGGGGTGTTACGATGCAAGATAACAAAAGCGGCGGGACGGCATTTTCAATAAAACAGGCCAACTGGTGCCTTTTTTTTCTGCTGCTCGGCTATGTGGCGGTAGACTTTGTGCAGGCGGTGCTGGTTGGCTTTTTTGGGATCAATATAGATATGAACGTCTCCATTCTTTCGCGGATGGCGGCGATCGTGCCGGTCATGATTTTTGCGTTTTCCTCCAGGGAACGCATTGCCTCCCTTTTGTTCAGGAAAACCGCGCCGGGCAACATTGTCCTTTCGGCGGCGCTGGCCTTTTTTGTTTATCTGATCGCTTCGGTGGCGCTTACCTATCTGGCCGGGGCCATCCTGGATGCGGGCGGGAGCATCCCGCAAAACGAGATCATAAATTACATTGTGAGCGGCTCTGCGCTCACGGCATTTTTGTTTTTTTCAGTCTATGCGCCGTTCACGGAAGAAGTTTTTTTTCGCGGCGTTTTCCAGAACGCTTACGCACGCCGGACAGGCTTTTTTGCGGTCATTTTAACGGCGCTGGTTTTCGGACTGATGCACGCGGACCTTCTCTCCAGCATCAACGGCGTGCTTGCGGGGATCGTGATCTGCTATATCTATTACAAAACCCGTTCCATCTGGAACACGATCGTTTTTCATGCCGTATTCAATTTGCTGGGGTATACCCAGGTAGCGGACGCCTGGGTGACCGGCTATCCCTGGACGGCGGGCATCCTGCCGCTCTGGACCATGGACACCCAAAACCCGGCGTACCAGGTATACACGCTGGGGATCCTGGTGGTGTCCGTGCTGGTTTCATATGTGCTGATCCGGCGGTTGAAAGAAAAAAACAGCCTGCCCGCGCCCGCGGTGGCAGCCAGGCCGAAGGAGCCCTTTGAGATGGTGCCTTTTATCCTGTCGGCCGTTCTGCTGGGAGGCAGGCTGGCGCTCGGGACGGTTGTTTATTTCATGTAGCCTTTTAAAGGGGAGCTTTACGTGTTTAAAATAAAACTGGTTTGTGTGGGAAAACTCAAAGAAAAGCATTACCGGACGGCGCAGAGCGAATATAAAAAAATGCTGTCCCGGTTTGCGGACGTTGAGATCATAGAAGTGGCGGACCAGCCGCTTTCAAAAAGCGGCAAAAACACCTCTCCCGCCCTTGCGGCGGAAGCGGAGCGGATCATCCCCCGGCTGAGCGGGCATATCGTCACCTGTGAAATCGAAGGGCGGCAGATGACGTCCGAAGCCTTTTCCGCATACGTTCGAAACTGCATGGACAGCGGCGCGGGTGAACTTTGTTTTGTGATAGGCGGTTCGGCCGGACTGTCGGCAGAGATAAAGGCGCGCGCGAACCTTGCTCTTTCCTTTTCCGCCATGACCATGCCCCACCGGCTTTTCCGCATCGTGCTTTTAGAGCAGATTTACCGCGCTTTTAAAATTTTAAGCGGGGAAACCTATCATAAATAAAAAGGAGAACTTTTTTTGAAATATTTTCACGTGGACGTTTTTTCCCCTGTTCCGCTGGCTGGGAACGGCCTTTGCGTCCTGATTGCAAAAAAAGAGATTGAAGCCGAAACCATGCGCAAAGCCGCGCGGGAATTCAATCAGTTTGAAACGGTTTTTTTATTTCCGCAAAACGGCGAGGGCGCATATCCCGCCAGAATATTTACGGTGGAGGAAGAACTGCCGTTTGCCGGGCATCCCGTTTTGGGGGCGGCTGCCGCACTGCACCGGCTTTTTTATGCCGGCAGGCAGGAAGCAGAGATCACGCTTGATCTGTCCGGCAGGGCCGTCCGGGTTCTCTCCGCGCAAAGCGGCGGCGTTTATACGGAAACCATGGACCAGGGCGCCGCAAAATTTCTAGGCGGTCCGGAAAAAAGCCGCACGGAAGAAATTGCGCGGCGGATCGGCCTTAAGAAAGAAGACATCCATCCGGCCCTTCCTTTAGAAGTGGTTTCCACCGGGCTTGCGTATCTGCTGGTCCCCCTGCGCAGCGGGATTGGGCGAGCCCGGATCACGGGCGGCGCTTTTGAATCTTTCCTGGCGTCCATGGGCGCAAAGTTTGTATACGTTTTTGACCCGGATACCCTTCAGTGCCGCACCTGGGACAATGAAGGCAGGGTGGAAGACGTGGCCACGGGCAGCGCGGCCGGGCCGCTTTGCGCATATCTGGTGCGCCACGGCAGAAAAGACGCGGACGAGAAGATCCGCCTGATCCAGGGGGAATACGCGGGGCGTAAAAGCAGCATAGAGGGCTGGGTCACGGGCGGCACGGTCAAAGTCCGGGGCGCGGTCGCCTTTTTTGCGGAAGGCGAATGTGCGGAGCTGTGAAAAAAATGCGTATAAAACAGGGCGCAAACCGCCAAACTTTTGCCGATATGCTTTTCAAATCCGCAATTTTGTGAGAGAATAGGTAAATATAAAAAGGGAACGGATTTATAAATATTTTTTATACAAAGCACTGGAGGAAGAAATGGCGGAAAAGTCTAGAAATTTTATAGAGGAGATCATAGACGCCGATCTTAAAGACGGGCGCACCCGGAAAGTGATTACGCGCTTTCCGCCCGAACCCAACGGATATCTCCATATCGGCCACGCAAAGTCCATATGCCTGAATTTTGGCCTGGCCGAAAGCTATAAAGGATACTGCAACCTGCGGTTTGACGACACCAATCCCGTCAAAGAAGACGTGGAGTACATTGAGGCCATCAAACGGGACATTGAGTGGCTCGGGTTTCATTGGGAAAACGAATGTTACGGTTCGGACTATTTTGAATTCATGTATGAATGCGCGCTCACCCTGGTAGAAAAAGGGCTTGCTTACGTGTGCGACCTGACGGCGGAAGAGATCCGCGAATACCGCGGAACGCTGACCCAGCCGGGCAAAAACAGCCCGTACCGGGAGAGGAGCACGGAAGAAAACCTTGCGCTGTTTCAAAAAATGCGCGCAGGCGCGTTTGCGGACGGCGAAAAGGTGCTGCGCGCCAAAATAGACATGGCTTCCCCCAACTTAAATATGCGCGATCCGGTCATTTACCGTATTGTGCACGCCCCGCATCACCGTACGGGAGACGCATGGTGCATTTATCCCATGTATGATTTTGCGCATCCCCTGGAAGACGCGATGGAAGCCATCACACATTCCGTGTGCACCATGGAATTTGAAGACCACCGTCCGCTGTACGACTGGTTCATTGAAAACTGCGACTGCAAAAATGTGCCGCATCAGTATGAATTTGCGCGGCTGTCCTTAACGCATACGCTGATGAGCAAGCGTTATCTTAAAAAACTGGTGGACGACGGCGTAGTGTCCGGCTGGGACGATCCCAGGATGCCCACGCTTTCGGGCGTGCGCCGGCGGGGGTATACCCCGGAAGCAATCCGGGATTTTGCGGAGCGCATTGGCGTTTCCAAGGCGAACAGCGAAGTGGACATCAAACTGCTTGAGCATTGCGTGCGGGAAGACTTAAATAAAAACGCTACCCGCCTGATGGGCGTGCTCCGGCCGCTTAAGCTCACCGTTACCAACTACCCGGAAGGGAAAACAGAAACCTTTATGGCCGAAGATCTGCCGGGCGGAGAAGAAAAACACGAGGTCGTTTTTTCACGCAACCTTTTCATAGAACAGGAAGATTTTATGGAGGTAAAGCCCAACAACAAATATTTCCGCCTTTCGGTGGGCGGAGAAGTGCGGCTTAAAAACGCGTATATCATAAAATGCGAGAGCGTCGTAAAAGACGGGCAGGGCAATATTACGGAAGTTTTGTGCACGTACGACCCGGATTCCAGTACAGGCGGGCCCACCGCCGGGCGTAAGGTGAAAGGGACCCTGCACTGGGCGGAGGAAAAAACCGCGCTGCCCGCTACCGTGCGGCTGTATGATTACCTGATAGACGAGCAGGGAGAACTGAACACGGATTCGCTCACAATATTAAACCATGCGCTGGTGGAACCTTTTGCAGGAAAAGCGCGCGGACGCGGACGCTTTCAGTTTATCCGGCAGGGGTATTTTACCATAGATGAACTGGACTCCGAACCGGGCACGCTGGTTTTCAACCAGATCGTGGTTTTAAAAGACAGTTTTGCAAAAACACTCAAATCATAAATATAAGGAGCAATCAATGAAGGTAAGAACAAGATTCGCGCCCAGTCCGACGGGCTATCTGCATATCGGCGGCCTCAGGACCGCCCTGTATGCGTGGCTGTACGCCCGTAAAAACAACGGCGAATTCATACTTCGGATCGAAGACACCGACCAGCAGCGGCTGGTTCCGGGCGCCTGCGACGTGATCTATTCTACACTTAAAGAAACAGGCCTTACCTATGACGAAGGCCCGGATATAGGCGGAAAGTTCGGCCCGTACATCCAAAGCGAGCGCAAAGGCCTGTACAGGGAATACGCGCATAATCTGGTTGCGGCGGGCGCGGCCTATTACTGCTTTTGTACAAAAGAGCGCCTGGACGCCCTTAGGAGCGACTGCGAGCAGGCGGGATGCGTGTTCAAGTATGACAAACACTGCCTCGCGCTCACCAAAGAAGAAATCAGGGCTAAAATCGACGCGGGCGAACCGTATGTGATCCGGCAGAATATCCCTCTTGAAGGAGAAACCGCCTACACCGACGCGATCTTTGGGGAAATCACGGTTCCAAACAGCGATATGGAAGACAATATCCTGTTAAAATCGGACGGCCTGCCCACCTATAACCTTGCCAATGTGGTGGACGACCACCTGATGGATATTACCCATGTGATCCGCGGGATCGAATACCTGTCTTCCACGCCCAAATACAATTTGCTTTATAAGGCTTTTGGCTGGGAGGTCCCGCAGTATATCCACCTGCCCCCGGTGATGCGCGATCAGCAGCATAAGCTTTCCAAACGGCACGGGGACGCTTCTTTTGAAGATTTTGTTCAAAAAGGCTATCTGAAAGAAGCGATCGTCAATTACATTGCACTGCTCGGGTGGAGCCCGCCGGACAACCGTGAGATCTTTACGCTTGCCGGACTGGCCGAAGTGTTCAGCCTTTCGGGCATCAGCAAATCCCCCGCCATTTTTGACGAGGACAAATTAAAATGGATGAACGGAGAATATATCCGCGCGCTGCCGCCCGAAGAATTTGAACGGGTCGCGCGCCCGTATATGGCGCAGGCCATTGACGTGGATAAATTTGATACGGCGCTGATCGCCCGCCTCATACAGCCCCGAACGGAAGTGCTGACCGATATTCCCGGAAAGCTTGAATTTTTGGAAGCTTTCCCCAAATACGACCTTGCGCTGTTTGCACATAAAAAGATGAAAACAACGCCGGAATCGGCGCTGCCCGTTCTTTTGCGGGCAAAAGAAACCTTAGCCGCACTCGGCGACTATTCGCCGGAAACCCTGCATGACGCCCTGCTTCCGCTGGCGGCGGAAATGGGCATCAAAAACGGCCAGCTTTTATGGCCGGTGCGCATCGCCATTTCGGGCACGGCGGTCACCCCGGGTGGAGCGACCGAGATCGCAAGCCTTTTAGGCAAGCAGGAGGTGCTGCGCAGGATGGAGGAAAGCATTGCGCGCCTGCGCGCGGCTGTCCAATAAAGTCCTTGACTTCACAAAACGAGATGTTATAATATTAAAGCTAGTTGTAACGTCCTTGCTCCGCGGTGCGCGCGGGGCCAGCAACTGCTGCACCTTGTTGAAAGGTGCGCAAGAGTCCATAAGGAGGTGAAAGAAATGACAAATTACGAAACGATGTACATTTTAAAGCCGGATTTGGAAGAGGAAAAGAAAGACGCGCTGATCGCAAAATTTTCCGAGATCATCACCAGCAATGGCGGTACGGTCACCAAAACCGATGAGTGGGGCAAGCGCAGGCTTGCGTATCCGATCAATTATATCAACGACGGATATTATGTACTGACGTATTTTTCGGCGGATGCAGCGCTTCCGTCCGAGCTTGAACGTAATTTCAAAATTTCGGATGACGTCATCCGTTATATCGTTGTAAATTTGGACAAAGAATAAAAGGAGAGCCAAAATGAATAAGGCAATTTTGGTTGGAAATCTGACGCGGGATCCCGAACACCGGACCACCCCGAACAATCTGTCCGTTACCACCTTTACGGTGGCCGTACAGCGCAGGTTTTCCCAGGGAGAACAAAAAGCGGATTTTCTGCCCGTCGTTACCTGGAGAGGGCTTGCGGACAATTGCGCAAAATATCTGCAAAAAGGCTCCAAAGTAGGCGTTGTGGGACAATTGCAGACCCGCCAGTACGACGATAAAAACGGTGTGCGGCGTTATGTCACCGAAATCATCGCGGACGAGGTGGAGTTTTTGACCAGCAAGGGTGCTTTTGAAGGAAGGGAAGAACCGACAAGAAGCAATACGAAAGCCAGTGCGGACGACCTGTTCGGAGACGAACTTGCGGCGTTTGAACCGGTGGACGATGCTGAATTGCCTTTTTAATTTTTTAAAGGAGGTAACTTAAAATGAGCGAAGATAGAGAAACAAGAAGACCCATGCGCAGAGGCCGTCCCCGGAGGAAAGTTTGCCAGTTTTGCGTGGACAAGCTGGAAAACATTGATTATAAAGATATTCCCAGGCTGAAAAGGTATCTGACCGAACGCGGAAAGATCACCCCGCGCCGTGCATCGGGCACCTGCGCAAAACACCAGCGCCAGCTGGCGGTCGCCATCAAACGCGCGCGCGTGATGGCTCTGCTGCCCTACGTGTCCGACTGATTTTTTAAAATCATCAAGGCGCGGCCTTACGGCCGCGCCTTTTTACTGCGTTTTTTTACTGCGCGGGGCGTGCGTTTTGGCAGAAAACCGTATTGATATATATTCCAATCTACTATATTATAATAGTATGATCGGGAAAATGTGTCCCGAGAAGGAAAGAAGGATTTATGCTGATCATTGCTTTTGTGCCCGTTATCGTTTGCGTATGGATTGCACTTAAAAAAAGAATGTCGTTTTTAACGGGCGTACAGCTTGCCTGCGTGGGCACGTCCCTTTCCGTACTTGTTTTGTGGGGCACGGTATATGCGGCGACCGGCCAGGACATCCTTACCGCTTCCCTGGCTTCGGCAAAACAGATGCTTTTACAGAATGAAGATTTTACCCGGCAGCTTTATTTTGCCATCCAAAGTATGAGCGGCGGCACGGTGGACGCCCAGATCAGCACGGCGGATGCGGCCAGCGCGGTCTACCCGTATCTTGAGACCAGCATGTCGTATTATATCCCGTCCCTGCTGGCGGCATACATTCCGCTGGGCGGCCTTATCTTTTATCTGATTCCACGTGCCATTGCAAAAAAAAAGGGCGCCGAAGTGGCGTATGTGCCTGCGTTTGGGGATTTTAAGCTTCCGCCCAGGTTCGGCAGGTGGTCGGTCGGCATCCTGCTGGTGGCCTGGATCGGACAGCTCGCCGGATGGCGCAATTTTGATTTTGTACTGACCATTGCTTTTGCTTTTTTCGGGTCCATTTATTTTGTTTTGGGAATGGCTTTTGTGGAATGGTGGCTCAAACGGCAAATCAAATCCGGCGTGGGCCGGGCGGCGATTATTATTTTGATTGCACTTCTGTTCTGGCAGTTTAATATTTATATATTCATAGGGATCTTTGAGCAGCTTGCAAAGATCCGGCAGCGCAGCGCAGAAAAAAAGGGGTAGCGGATGAATATCAAGAAGAACCTTATCAAAAAGGAGATCCTGGTCATTGCATGCATTGTGGTTTTTGCTATTTTGCTGATTGCTTTTATCCCCCTTGCCCATAAGGAATTCATTGTGATCGGCGTGTTTGCGGGCCTGCTTTTGCTGATCGTGTTTTTGGATTACTTAAAACTGCGCGCCTTCCTTCGGGCCGCGCAGGTGATCGCGCAGAAATCCGGCAATATAGAAAACTATGTTAATTCCGTATTCATCCCGATCGCCGTTACCGCAAAAAACGGCAGGATGATCTGGTATAACCCCGCGTTTTTGGTGCTGGCGGGGCAGTATGCGGGTGAAAGAAACATTTATAAGCTGCTTGCGTATTTCGGCAAACCGGACCGGGATAAAAAAATAACCTTTGGCGATAAAAAATACACCAAAGAGCAGAACGAAGTCATCTATAAACATAAAACCTATTATATTTTCCGGTTTATTGACGAAGAAAAATCCGTGCAGGCTTCCGACCTTTATAAAATTGTTCTCGGGGTGGTTATGCAGGTCCAGATAGACAACTATGACGATCTGCTTCGGGCCATCCGCAAGGAAGAACATTACGGCGTGATGGCGGAAGTGGAAAAGCTCATTGCAAAACATTCGGCAAACATGCACGGCTTTTACCAGCAGTATGCAAAAGATAAATTCATTATGGTGTTCGAGCGCCGTTACCTGGCCATTTTGATGCAGAGCAAGTTTGATATTTTAAACGAGGTCAAAAAGATCCCCGTTACGGGCAATGTGAAACCCACCTTAAGTATTGGCGTGGGAGTGGGCAAATCTTTTGACGAATCAAGCGACTACGCGGCCGGCGCGCTGGATCTTGCGCTGGGCCGGGGCGGAGACCAGGCTGTTATAAAAGAGAAAAAAGAATACCGCTTTTACGGCGGCGGCCAGCAGGCCCCCCAAAAACGGGTGCGGGTGCGTTCGCGCATGTTTGCCACGGCGCTGCGCAACCTGATGGAACAGGCAAGCGTGATCCTTATTATGGGGCACACGGTGCCAGACCTGGATGCAATCGGGTCGGCCATGGGCCTGGTGGCCTGCGCGCGGTATTTGGGCAAACGGGTGCATGTGGTCCTGGACCGTGAGAACGCGGCAATCGACGCGCTGGTCGCGGAGATCAAGGCGGATCCGGATTATAAAAACCTTTTGATCAAGCCGGAAGATGCGGAAAAACTGATGGATCCGAGCGCCATGCTCATTGTGGTGGATACCCAGATCGCCTCCTATACGCTTGCGCCCGCGCTGCTGAAAAAAGCGCAGACCCTGGTGGTGATCGACCATCATTTAAAAGGCACTTCCCATATAGAAACGGCCACGCTTTATTACCACGAACCGTATGCTTCCTCCACAGCCGAACTGGTTACCGAGATCGTGCAGTATTTTTCCGACAGGATCAACTTAAAACCGATCGAAGCGGAAGCGCTGCTGGCCGGGATCACCATAGATACCAAAGGGTTTTCTTTTAAAACGGGCGTGCGTACTTTTGAAGCGGCGTCTTTTTTAAGAAAAGTCGGTGCGGACACCACTTCCATACGGCATCTGTTCCAGGATGACCTCGAAACTTTCAACGAACGCGCGCGGGTGGTCCAAAGCGCGCAGATGGCGGCGCCGGGCATTGCGGTTTCGGTTGCGCCGAAAGACACGCTCAGTCCGGAACTTCTGGCGGCGCAGGCTGCGGACGCCCTGATCGGCATCCGAGGGATTAACGCATCTTTTGTGCTGTGCGAGTCGGGCGATAAAATTGTGATATCCGGGCGTTCGCTCGGGCAGATCAATGTACAGCGCGTTTTGGAAAAACTGGGCGGCGGCGGCCACTTGACCATTGCGGGCGCGCAGCTGGCGGTGGGCATGGAGGAAGCCAAAAGCAAACTTTTGGATGCAATTGCAGAATATTTAAAGGAGAGTTCCTGATGAAAGTAATATTGAATCAAGATGTGAAAGGAAAAGGAAAAGAAGGAGACATCGTGAATGTAAGTGACGGGTACGCCCGCAATTTTCTTTTTCCCAAAGGCCTCGCGCGGGAAGCAACCGCTACCAACTTAAACGCGGTCAAAATAGCCAAAGGCGCCGAGAAGCATAAAAAAAATATGGAAAAACAAAATGCAGCGGAAGTGGCAAAAAAGATCCGCGGCCTTTCGGTAACGGTTCTTGCCAAAACGGGCGGGTCCGGGCGGCTGTTTGGCGCGATCACTTCCAAAGAAGTGGCCGCGGCCCTGAAGGAAGAACACGGGATCGATATCGACAAACGGAAGTTTGTGATGGATAATATTAAAGAAACGGGCGAATATACCGTGCAGGTCAAAGTGTATGCGGAAATGTCGTCGGACCTCAAAGTAATCGTAAAGGAAGCGGAGTAAAATGGCGGAAGCAAGCCGGGTGCCTCCCAGCAGTCCGGAGGCGGAAAAATCCATACTCGGGAGCATGCTGCTCTCTGAAAAATGCGTGTATGACGCGCTGGATGAGCTTAAGGCTGAAGATTTTTTTCAGCAGCGGCACCGGGACATTTTCCGCGCGATGCAGGACCTGTTTGCCGCCGGCATTTCGGTGGATATGGTTACGGTCACGCAAAAACTTGAGCAGATGGGCAAAATGCAGCTTGGGGGGGTGGAATATCTTTCCGACCTGACGCAAATGGTCCCGTCCGTAGCAAACCTGGCCTATTATATAGACATTGTAAAGCAAAAATCCAGTCTGCGCAGGCTCATTGACGTTGGCCTTTCCATCACGGACGACTGCTATGCGGAAAAAATGGAAGCGGACGAAATTGTGGGGCGCGCGGGCGATTCGATTTACAAGATCGCCATGGGCAGTTCCAAAAGCTCGCTGATCCATATCAAGGAAGCGCTGGAGGAGACTTATCTCAAGCTCAGCGCCGCCATGGAATCAAAAGACGGCCTGATGGGCGTGCCCACCGGGTTTCCGCGGATGGACAGGACACTTTCAGGGCTGCAGGGCGGGCAGCTCATTGTTATTGCAGGGCGTCCCGGCATGGGGAAAACTTCTTTTGCGCTCAATATGGTGCAGCATATCGCCATGGTCAAAAAAGTACCCTGCCTGATTTTCTCGCTGGAAATGGCGGCGGACCAGCTGGCCGGAAGGCTTTTGTGTTCGGAAGCAAAAGTGGATTCCCAAAATATGCGGAGCGGCAACGTGAGCGAGCAGGAGATCCATAAGATCGCAAACGCCATCAAAATACTGAAAGGCGCGCCGGTCTATATAGACGATTCGGCGCTCATTACCGCGACCGAAATGCTGGCCAAAGCGCACCGGCTGAAAAAAGGGGAAGAACTTGGGCTTATTGTAATAGACTACCTGCAGCTCATGAGCGGCAGCGGACGGGCGGAGAACCGCCAGCAGGAAGTTGCGCAGCTGACCCGTACCTTAAAGGTGATGGCTAAAGAGCTGGATCTGCCCATTGTTTTATTGTCGCAGCTCTCGCGCGCCATGGAAAAACGTGATAAAAGTTCCCGACGCCCCATGCTGTCCGACCTTCGTGAATCGGGCGCCATTGAACAGGATGCGGACGTGGTTATTTTTCTGCACCGGGAAGACTATTACAGCGATGAAAGCTCGCCCGAAAATGTCGGAAAAGCGGAGATCATTATCGCCAAACAGCGTAACGGCCCGACCGGTTCCATCCCGGTAAAATGGAACGGGGAATACACAAAATATGAAGAAGTGGATACTTTCCATTCGCAGCCGGAATACTGATTTTGAGAAAAAATCTTTTTTTCATGGCAATGGGCGAAAAAAGCGTGTTATCCACAAAATTTGACGAATCTATCCACAGATGATGTGCATTTTGTGGATAACCGGGGTCAAAACACAAAAAAATATCTAAAACAAAGGAATTGTTTTTGACTGTATTATGGATAAAAAATTGCAAAATAAAACAGGGATGTGGATAAAAAGAATATGATAGAAAACGAATGGATTACAGGCAACGGAGACTTGACGGCAGTGCACGCGATCCGGGAAAAAGTTTTTGTTAAGGAACAGAAGATCGATCCACAAAGAGTGCGCGACGCGTTTGACGAACAGGCGGTCCACCTGCTTATATTTGTGGACGGAGAGCCGGTCGCGACCGGGCGGATATACCATGACGGGACGCATTTTGGGATCGGGCGTATCTGTGTTTTAAAAGAATACCGGGGGCAGGGGATCGGCGATTTGGCCGTGCGCCTGCTTTTATATAAGGCGTTTCACTATGCAAACGAGGTGCATATCCATGCGCAGCAGTATCTTGAGGCTTTTTACGCAAAATTTGGGTTTGAAGCGGAGGGAAAACCGTATCTGCGAGGAGATATCCCGCATATCGATATGGTGCTTACCAAGGAAAAATGCGTATTTCCTTCGGCATGCGGAAAAGAGGAGACGGAATCATGAGCGAATACGAAGCGATTTTCAAAAGGCGGAGTATCCGGCGCTATAAAGAAGAAAAAGTCCCGGACGAGGTGGTGCGCAGTATTCTGCGCGCGGGCATGGCCGCGCCCAGCGCACATAACGTGCAGCCCTGGGAATTTGTGGTGGTGCGGGAGCGCGAGACGCTCTCAAAGCTTTCGCAGATCTGCAAATACTGGACCATGCTGCGCAGCGCGGATTTTGCCGTCGCCGTTTTGGCGAACCTTGAAGGATATCCCGTGGAAATCGGCAACTACTACGTGCAGGACTGTTCGGCCTGCACCCAGAATATGCTGGTGGCCGCCGCCGGCGAAGGCATCGGGGGCGTTTGGCTGGGCTGTTATCCCACGCAGGAAAATATGGAGGGCGTGTCCGCCCTGCTCCGTCTGCCTGCCACCACGCTTCCCATCGCCATGACGGCATTCGGGGTGCCCGCTTTTATGCGTCCGCCGCATGAGGAATATCATGCGGACAAAGTGCATTTTGAGACGTACTGAGTTATGGTGAAACTGGAAATACCCCAGGGGCAGGACCAAAACGGGCTGCTTGCCTGCATAACCCAAATGCTGCCCGGGCTCAAAACGGGGGATGCAAAAAAAATCCTGAAAAAAGGCGACATAAAGATAAACGGCGTGCGGACCAAAAAAGATACGTGCGTGTCCCGGGGGGATATTGTGGAAGTCTATCTTCCGCCCGGCGCCGAGCCCTACCCTGCACTGGATATTGCGTATGAAGACGCCAATATCATGGTGATCAACAAACAGCCGGGCATTTCGGTGGTGGAAGACAAGGACGACGGAAAACCGACGCTGCAAACCCTGGCCGTAAAATATATGCAGGAGAAGAACCTTTATTTTAAGGAAACGGGCAACGTTCCACTGGCCTGCCACCGCCTGGATCACAACACCGGCGGGCTCACCGTTTTTTCCAAGAGTGCGGAATATTTTGAACTGATCACCCAGGCTTTTGCGCAGCGGCGGATCTCTAAATTTTATAAAACAATCGTGGTAGGCAAACCGCCCAAAGATGCGGACGAACTGCACGGGCATCTGGTGAAAAACGCAAGCGCGTCCAAAGTGCGCATAACCGACCGCCTGACAAAAACCGCGCTGCCCATCGTGACCCGGTACCGGCTTTTAAAAACCAACGGGGATCTAAGCCTGCTGGAGGTAGAACTGGTCACCGGACGGACGCACCAGATACGCGCGCATCTCGCCAGTATAGGCATTCCCGTTCTGGGAGACGACAAATACGGGGACCGGCGGGCCAATAAACGTTACGGTGTCCGCTACCAGGCCCTTTGGGCCGTCCGGCTCAAGTTTTTTACCGGGCGCGGCAATTTGCTGAGTTATCTGGACGGGAAAGCCATAGAAACGGACAAGATCAATTTTCCATATGTGGACATATAAAAAAGGGCCTTCAGGCCCTTTTTTATATTGAAACCGCCTTAAAACAGGGGCGCGTTTTTTTAAGAGGTCCTCCGTTTGCCGGGCAGGCAGTCAGGCGCCGGCGGTTCTTTTTGCCATCACTTTATACAGCGCAAGGGCAAGGAGGGAAGCAAGCACCGCCTTTATGATGTCGGGCACCACAAAAGGAATGACGCCCACGGAGAGCGCCGCGGTGAAAGGCAGCGCGGCCGAAAAAGAGAGCCACATGGTCCCCACCCCGTACAAAAGGGCCAGCCCCGCCGCCATTGAAAGAAAATAAGCGGCAAAATTGCGCTTGCCGGTTTTTTCAATGAGAAAGGCGATCAGCCAGGCCATGAAAGGATAAGCGATCAGGTAGCCGCCCGTCGGACCCGCAATAATGCCGATGCCTCCGCGCATCTCGCTGAACACGGGCAGCCCGGCTATGCCGAGCAGCAGATAAACGACCTGCGCTATCGCCGCCTGCTTTTTGGGAAGCAGGGCGCCGGCCAGGAAAATGGCGACAACGGAAAGCGAGAAAGGAACAGGGCTTAAGGGGATGGGAATGGATATAGCGGAAAAAATAACGGTGAGGGCCGCGAACAGCGCGGTCAAAACAAGATTGCGTGTTTTCATGAATGCATACTCCTTTTTTGTCTAGGAGGAGTATACACTGCACCCGGTCAAATGTCAACCAAAAATAAAAAAAGGTTTACAATTAAAAGCATCCGGTAAAAAGGTTCCAGGGCGGATAAGCGGGCGGCGGCGCAAGGAAGGTTAAAGGCTTGCCGGTCACGGGATGGTCAAACGTCAGTTTGCGGGACCACAGGCATAGTTTTTCGGCGCGGCTCCCGCCGTATTTCACATCTCCGGCCAAAGGGGCGCCCGCATGGGCCAGCTGCACCCTGATCTGGTGGCTGCGTCCGGTTTGAAGGGAGATATCCAGCAGGGAATAACCGGGGGAAGAGAGGATCTCTTCATAATGCAGGCGGGCAATTTTTGCGCCCGGGGTGCCTTTGGGCACCACGCGGGAAATATTTGCTTCCTGGTCTTTTAAAAGATAGTCTTCAAGGTCGGCCGCGGGCGGCAGACCGGACGGGACAACGGCCGCATAGTTTTTCTGCATGCGGAATTCTTTCATCTGGCGGCTGAGGCGCGCGGCCGCTTTGGAGGTTCGCGCAAATACCATCACGCCGCCGGCGGGACGGTCCAGGCGGTGTACCAGGCCCAGATACACGTTCCCGGGTTTGTTATATTTTTCCTTGATATATTTTTTTAGAAGGGATAAAAAATCTTCGTCGCCCGAAGCGTCGGCCTGGGTGGGCATGTTTTGGGGTTTTACGGCTACCAGAAGATGGTTGTCTTCAAAAAGGATCATGGCTGCCACCGTGTGGTCGTACCGCAGGGCAAAAGAACATCCTGGCCTTCCACGGGCAGGCAGAGGTCGCCCGCCTGGATGCTGCCTTTGGGCAGGCAAAGAGACAAAAGGTTTGCACTTACCACCGAAGAAAGCCCGGTTGTATATGAATTCAGTATAAAGAAAAGCGGATCGTCCGAAAGGAGCTTCGCCACTTCGCGGATCAGAAAAAAAAGGTCGTTTTCCACTTTGAAAACGCCGCCGTCCGAACGTCCGTAGGAAGGCGGGTCCATAATAACGGCATCATAGCGGTTGCCCCGGCGGCCTTCCCGCAGAACAAACTTAAGGCAGTCGTCCACAATAAACCGGACCGGGCGGTCTGAAAGACGGTTTAAGGCAATATTCTCTTTTGCCCAGGCAACCATGCTTTTGGCGGCGTCCACATGCACGACCTGTGCGCCGGCGGAGGCGCAGGCAACGGTTGCTCCGCCCGTGTACGCAAAAAGATTCAAAACGCGGATGGGGCGGCCCGCTTCCAGGATCTTCTGACCCATGAAATCCCAGTTGGCCGCCTGTTCGGGAAAGAGGCCCATGTGCTTAAAGCCGGTGGGACGCACGGCAAAGGAAAGCGCCTTGTAGGAAACCGTCCATTTGGAGGGCAGGCCGCGCATGAATTCCCAGCGTCCTCCGCCCCGGGCGCTGCGGATATAGCGGGCGTCCACCTTTTCCCAAAGGCCGGGCCGCTGTTTTTCCCAAATCACCTGCGGGTCCGGGCGGGCAAGCGTTACGTTTTTCCAGCGCTCCAGCTTCATGCCGTCCCCGGTATCAAGCAGGGTGTAATCGGTAAAATCGGTCGTCTTAAACATAGCGTTATTATAGCACAAATGCTATAATATTTATATGGATGTTTTCGCTTGCGCCAAGCTGAATCTGGCGCTCAAAGTTACCGGCAGGCGGCCGGACGGCTACCATGAACTGGATATGGTGATGCAGGAGATCTCGCTGTGCGACAAGATCCGCATTGAGATAAGCGGCGCTCTTTGCGTAACGTCAAACAGCCCTCTTCCAAAAGAAAATACGCTGGTCCTGGCGGCCCGCGCGTTTTTTGCCTATACCCGTACCGGGGGAGGTGCCGAGATCCATGTTGAAAAAAATATTCCCGCGCAGGCGGGACTCGGCGGCGGCAGCAGCGACGCGGCTGCCGTGCTCCGCGCGCTGGATATTCTGTATGGTACCGGCCTTTCGGGAGGAGAGCTGATTGCCCTCGGACGGCAGGTGGGCGCGGACGTGCCTTTTTTCATTCTGGGCGGCTGCGCACGCGCGCAGGGAACGGGAGAGATCCTTTTGCCCCTGCAAAACAATCTTGAAATGGTTTATCTGCTGGCAAAACCCGCCGGCGGCGTCAATACAAAAGAAGCATATGAAGCGTATCACCGGCTTTCAAAACCGGATACCGACCTTACAGGCGTGGTGGACGCGCTGGCGGCCGGGGATATGGGCGGGTACGTCCGCTGTGCGGGAAACGACCTTGCGCCCGCGGCCCTGCATTTATGCCCGGACAGCAAAAAGATCCTGTCGCAGATGCGCGGGGCGGCCTGCGCGCATGTCACCGGGAGCGGCAGCTGTGTTTTTGGCGTATATACAGACAAAAAAGCCGCCCTGGCAGAGCAGGAACGGCTTTTAAAACTGCCTTTTGTTGATTTTGCTTATGTTGCCGAAAACAGGTAGGACGCATTTTTTAAAATATATTCTTCCAGCACTTTTGAAATGAGCATCTGCCCTTTTTCATTGGGGTGGATGCCGTCCTGGCATAAAAAGCTTTTATAGTCTCCGGTTTTTAAAAATTCGGAACGTACGTTAATGAGGCGGGCCCCGGTCCTCCGGGCCGCGTCTTCCACCGAACAGGAATACTGCTCCTGCCACCAGTAAATACGGCTTTTGTCTTTCAGCCATTTCAATATCTGCTCGCCTTTTTCAGCGCTGCCCTGGGTAAACCATTTAAAATAAGCGGTGTCGTTTAAAGGCGGCAGGTTCATCAAGACCGGCGTTTTACCTTTTTCTTTGATATAAGAAATGGTTTTGATGAGCGATTTTTTATAATTTTCCAGCGTGGCCTGCGGCTGATGGTCGGCCTGGGGCCGCCGGGCAACGTCTTCCCAGTCAAAGTCGCAGTCGTTGCCGCCGTATTCGATAAGAACAATGTCCGGTTCGAGCGAGCTGAACTTTTCGCTCAGCAAAGACATGCCGTTTTTTACGGTGCTTCCGAATTTGGACAAATTATGGACGGGCACCCGCAGCAGGCGGGAAACGCTGTTTATAAACCCTTCCTTAAAAAAAACATAGCGTTTTTTTTCTTCATTGTATACGACCCCTCTGGAAATGGAATCTCCCAGTACCAGAATGGAACGTATTTGTCTGTTTTCCATAAAACTTTCAACTCCGCGGCATTTTGGCGCAGTATCTGCCCAAAAGCCAATCTTTTCTTATACGCCGATAGTAGCACAGGAAACATTCTTTTTCAATACACAACCTTTAAAATTATGATATAATGGGCATAAATTCTTGAGAAAAGAACAGGAGCGGAGCGCTTTGAGGGTACGTGAACAAAAAAAGAGGCTTACATCCATAATAAGCCGCGAAACTTTTTCCAATATCAATAAATCGCAGCTGATACGGCTGCTGATCATAGCCGGAGCGGTCATCACGGCAATTGCGGTGATCGCCAGCCTGGCCATGCGCGGGAATATTGAATCAAGCTTTCTGGCGCAGGCTGAAACCGTGCGCGTAGGCATACGTACGGACATTGCGGGCTTCGGGCAGGTCGGGGAATCCGGAGAGATCGAAGGCTTTGATGCGGACGTTGCAAAAGAGGTGGTCAGCCGTGTTTTGCAGACGGACAAACCCGTAGAGTTTGTGGGGATCGCTTCGGAAGACGCGGGCGCCGCCATTAAATACGACCGGGTAGACATCGCCCTCGGTTTTTTGGCGCAGGATACCGACCGGGTAAGCGGTTTTACACTGACCGACCCGTATTATACGGAAAATGTTGACGCCGCGGTGGCGGAGCCTTCCATCAGCACGCTTTCAGCCCTAAACGGAAAGAAAATCGGTATTTTAAATTCCGCAATCCCGCTTGCAACGGCAAACGGCTATCTGGAAAGCCTGAATATCACGGCGGATATCGAGCGGTATTTCAGTCTGGATGACGCGGCGTTTGATCTGGGCGCGCAAAAGATAGACGCTTTTTTGGCGCCCGAGTCCGTTTTGAAACAGTATCTGCCTTCTTATACAAAAATCAGCGAACCGGTGGCGCAGATCGGCTATGGGATACTCATACCATCTTCGCAAAATGTGGTGGAAGCCGCAATGAACGACGCCATCCGTTCCATGCAGCGGGACGGCACCATAGAAAGCCTGGCGCAAAAATGGGGGATCCCCTATGAAGGTTAATCTTTTGTAAAAGCGATTGACAGAGGTTTGATAACGTGATATCATCACTTTTAGGGGGTTGCTAGAACCTCCCAAACCCACAATTAATTTTGTAAGGAGGGAACTGGAATGAAGATTAAGAACATCACGGAACCGCAGAAGTTTTTTGAAGTTTTGAAGCAGGCTAAAGGCAAAGTGGAACTTGTGACTTCTGAGGGAGACAGGCTCAATTTGAAGTCTACCTTATGCCAGTACATTGCGCTGACGCAGATGTTTAAAGATGCGCAGATCGATGAGCTGGACCTGATTGTTTCGGAGCCTGAAGATTTGAACCTTCTGCTGAATTATTTGGTCAGAGGGTAAATACAAGTCAAACACAAGAGCCGTTGTTGCATGCAGCGGTTTTTTTGTTATATAATGAAAACAAGAACGTCACAAACGCAAAGGAAATCATGAGAGTTTTTATAGGAATAGAGCCGGGCAGCGCGCTGCATGAATTGTGGGGCGCTGCAAATTATGTAGCCCGCCTTTCGGGGGGACGGGCAGCCAGACAGAGGAATATTCACCTAACGCTTAAATTTTTAGGAGAACAGAAGGAAGCCGGCGCCATTGCCCGCGCAATGGACGACGTTTGCGCGGGTGTGCGTGATTTTTATCTGGAACTGGATGAACTGGTGTTTATGAACCGCCTTAAAATCGTCTGGTGCTCGGTAAAAGGAGATCTGAAAGCCCTTCACTCCCTCAGGGATTCGCTGGAAGATTCGCTGGCAGGCAAAGGATTCAAGCGGGATTCCCGGCCTTTTTTGCCGCATATCACACTGGTCAGGCAGGCGGGCAAAAAATGGGACATCCGGGATGTTAAACTGGAAAAAAAGATTTTCAAAGTGGAGCGGCTTGTATTGTTTGAAAGCGTAAGGCAGAACGGGGAGCTTTTATATATCCCGCTGCACACGTCTGATTTCGGGGTAAAATATGGCGGTTGAGTTTGTATGTGCGAGAACGGAGGCGGAATCGGCAGGTTATGTCCTGTCCCGGATCAAAGCGCAGGTGGAAAAAGACCCGCTGGCGCGCGTGATTGTTTTGGTGCCTCCGCAGGCCACGCTCACCACTGAAAACCATATTATGCGTGCGCTTTCCCTGCACGGCCTGATGGGCGTGTGGGTAATGGGCCCCCAAAAGCTTACGCAGCGCATTTTTGAAACCGTCTACGGCCGCGCGCGGCCCACCATTGACATGCCGGGCAAAAGTATGGTGCTGCGCCGGATCATGGGCCTTTACGGAAACGAACTTGCCGTACTGGGCGCGGCGGTGCATGCGCAGAATATCTGCATGGATATTGCCGGGGTGATCGCAGAGATGAAGTCTATGGACATCACGCCGGAGCAGATCGCGTCTCTCGGGTCCGAAAACGGCGCGGCGGGCCCCAAATTAAAAGACCTTGCATTTCTGTATGAGAAATTTGAAGAAACGTTAAAAGACCATGCCCTTACCGGAGAAGACTGCATGAATATCGCCGCAGAGCATGTGCGCGACTGCCGGTTTATTGCCGAATCCGACGTCTATATTCTGGATTTCGGGCTGTACACCACCCAAATGGCGCGCATGGTGGGCGAAATTGCACAAACGGCAAAAAATACGGCCGTAACCTTTTTGGATACGCACCCGGGCGACGCGGACGCAGACCTTTTTGCGCCTGCGCGCCGGGAGAGAGCCCTGCTGCAAAAAGCGGCGGGCGGCGCAAAGCTGGTTTTTCTTCCGCCTTCCGGCCGGCGGCAGGGGGAGGCCGCCCATGTGGCGCAAAACCTGTATGCCTATCCGCATACCCGCCTTAAAAATCCGGCCCGGGACGTGCAGATCATCCGTGCGCTGGATCCCGCGCAGGAGGTGGCCGCCGCTGCGGAGGCGATTGCGCAGCTTCATACCAAAGAAGGCATTGCCATGGGCGCGATTGCAGTGGCCCTGGGCAACGTGAGCGAATACGAAACCATTATCAAAGAAAAATTCACGCAGGCGAGCATCCCGTTTTTTTTGGATGATCAGCGCAGCGCGCAGGAAAATTTTATTGCGCGCTTTTTGTTGTCCGCCCTCCGTATGGCGGGCGGTCGGCTGTCCAAGGAAAGGCTGCTTGCACATATAGAATCGGCGTTTGGCCCCGGGGACGGGGACGTATCCGTTTTAAAAAATTATGCGTTTGAAAACATCTCGGGCGCGTACGGCTTTACGCATCCTTTTGCGGACGGGAAGGCGGAAGCTGCGCGCCTGCGCTGCGCCGTGCCCGCGCTTCATTTTAAAAAGAGGGCTGCCGCCGCGAAGACGGCCGGGGAACTGATCGATCTGCTTTTTGCGTATATGCTTAAGATGGGCATAGAAGAACGCCTTGCCGCCCAAACGGAAGAGTTTATCCGCCTCGAGCTTTTTGAGAGCGCGGAATATTTTGAAAAAGCCTATCAGAAGATCGGCGAAGTTTTAGAGCAGGCAAAAGAAATTTTAAAGGATACGGAAATGTCTCCGTTTGAGCTTGCGGACATACTGAAAAGCGGGTTTGAAGCCGCGTCCATACGCCTGATCCCTCAGGGCGCGGACGAAGTGGCGGTCGGGCAGGCCGGGGTCCTGCGTTTGCAGGATGTCCGCGCGCTTGTCCTGCTTGGCGTGAACGAAGGAAAAATTCCGAATTATGAAGAAGAAACAGGCATCCTGACGCCCGCAGAAAAAGAATATATTATGGAAGAAATTCTCGGCAGGCCGTCGCTTTCCCCCATTGAGCGGCAGAAGCTTGCCATCTACCGTCTGCTTTCGCTGCCGGTGGAAAAAATGATTTTCAGCTACCACGACTTTTCGCCGGCCGGGCAGCAGCAGCCTTCTTCCCTGATCACCCGCCTGCATGAGATTATGGATATCAGCGAAGAAAGCGCCGCGCAGCACCTGGGGGTGCTGCGTGAAAATGCAATGATGCGCGCCGCCGAGGAACTTAAAGAACTTGCGGACGGGCACGGCGGGCAGGAGCATCCTTATCTGGCCGCCATGCTTGCGCGGGAAGAAACGCGGGAAACCGTCTTAAAATATGAACGGTTTGCCGCGCGGACGTATGCCGCCGGGCAAATGGATAAAAAATATGCCGGGGAACTTTACGGCATGGGGACGGCCAGCGTGAGCCGGTACGAAACATACTTTTCCTGCCCGTTCAGGCATTATGTGCTCTACGGTCTTCAGCCCCGCCTCCCCCGTGAAAGCGGCATAGAATATCTGGACGTCGGCAATTATGTGCACAAGGTGCTGGACGGCGTATCCAAAAAACTGAAGGCGGCGGGCAAAGGCTGGGATAAGGCGACGGACGGGGAACTTTACGGCCTGCTTTGCGAAAGCGCCCGGTCCGCCCGCACGGAAGAAATCAAATATACCCTGGACAAAAAAAATGAAAACACGCTCTCTTTGCTGGAGCAGGAGCTTCACTGGGCGCTTTTGGCCATCCGGCGGCAGTTTGAAACTTCCTGCCTCACCATGGAAGAAACCGAGCACCATTTTGAAATGGATATTGCGGGCGTACGCATGGGCGGCGTTATAGACCGGCTGGATCTGGCCCGGATCGGAGAAGAAACCCTGTTTAAGGTGGTAGACTATAAAACAGGGGAAAAAAGCTGGTCCCTGCAGGATTTTTATGAAGGACTTGCCCTTCAGCTGGTTATTTATATGCTGGCCGGGCTGGAATACTTTAAACAAAGGTTTCCAAACGCGCAGGCCGCTGGCGCGGATTATTTTACCGTAAAGCTACCGCTCACCGAGGTGTTCGACCCGGACGGCGTGATGGATAAATATAAAATGAAAGGGCTGCAGGCCCTTGCGCCGCAGGAAGCAAAACAGGTATACGGGTATGACGGCAAAAACGTTGTTTCCTTAAGCCTGCGCATCAAGAAAGACGGCGCGTATTACGCCGCGGATGCAAAAGACGTATACACGCAAAAGGAGATCGGGCGGCTGATGGCGTATGCAAAAACGCTGGTCGCGCGCGCGGCGGGCGAGATTGCCGGAGGCTGCATAGAAATCGGGCCCCGCCCAAATGAAAAGAATACGCTTCCCTGCACGTATTGTGATTTTCGCAGTATATGCCTGATAGACGAAACGGATATACCGGACAGAAAAGAAAAAAAGACGCGCAGCGACATTCTCAGGCACATTGCGGAAAAAACGGAGGGAGGAGGTCTTTTCGATCATGGCGATGACATACACTGAAAAACAGAAAAAAGCCGTTGAGATCAGCGGGCAAAGCGTGCTGGTTTCCGCTGCGGCCGGTTCGGGAAAGACCAGCGTCCTTACCGGAAGGATCGTTTCGCTTATCTCGAAGGGCGCGGATATCCGGCGGATGCTGGTGACCACTTTTACCAACGCGGCGGCGGGGGAGATGAAGGCGAGGATCGCGCGCGCCCTTTTGCGCCATGCAGAAGACAAACGCATGCGCGACCAGGCAGACCTGGTTTCGGGTGCGGCTATCGGAACGTTTCATAGCCTGTGCAGCCGTATCATTCGTGAAAATTACGACCTGCTGGGCATTTCGCGCGGGTTTCGGATACTGGATGAAAAAGAAACGCAGGTCCTTTGCGCGGAAAGCATGGAAGAAATGCTGGAAGAACTCTATGAAGCCGGGGAGGCTGATTTTCTAAGGGTGGTCATGCGGTATACCAAACGGGGAAGGGACGAAGACATTGCCCGCATCGTTTTGAAACTGCATAATTTTTCCCGTTCCAAGCCCGACCCGGCCGGATGGCTTTCGTTTGCAGAAACGATCCCGTATGAAACTTACTGCAGGCAGGCGGGCGGCGATTCGCCCCAAATAAGAGAAGAGTACGCACACACCCAGCCGGACGTGGCCTGCATGATCCGCATCACAAACCGCTTTAAAGAAATATACGCCGCCAAAAAAGCGGAGAAAAACGGCGCGGACTATGACGACCTTTTGCATATGGCCCTGCGGGTGCTCCGGGAACGCCCGTATGATTTTGATTATATTTTTGTAGACGAATACCAGGATACCAACCCGGTGCAGGAAGCCGTTATCCGCTGCATCGCACGGGAAGACAACCTTTTTATGGTGGGCGATATCAAGCAGAGCATCTATAAATTTACCCTGGCCGATCCCGAAATATTTTTGAAGAAAGCGGCGGAATTTAAAGATGCGGCGCTTGCGGGCGAGCTTCTGTGCATGAACGAAAATTTCAGGAGCGCGCGGCAGGTGGTGGATGCGGTGAACGGCATCATGGAAAAAGTGATGTCTCCCGGTTTGGGCGAGATCGAATACACGCCCGAAGAACGCCTGATCTGCAAAACCGATTCGCAGGGAAATGTGGAGGCGCTGATCTGCGAGGCGGGCGGAGCGGAAGAAAAAAATTTCCGGGAAGCCTGTATGATCGCAGATAGAATACAGGAAATGACCGCAGACCCCGTACCGGAAAACCGTGTGCGTTACGGAGACATTGCGCTGCTGGTGCGCTCGCGCTCCGCGTTTTCGGACGCGGTGAAAAAAGTGTTCGGGAGCCGCGGCATCCCTTTGGTTTTCGACATGGAAGAAAAAAAAGACATTCCGGAACTGGACCTGTTTGTAAATATCCTGCGTATGGTGGAAAACCCGCTGCAGGACGTGCCCCTGCTGAGCGTTTTACGAACGTTTGTTTTAGATGAAAACGAACTCGCCGCCGTTCGGCTATCCGGTTTCGGTATGCCGTATTTTGAGGCGGCCGGCGCATATGCGCAGACGCACGGCGATGCGGCGGCGCAAAAGCTGCGCGGTTTTTTTGAAAAGATAGAGTATTTAAAGGTATGCGAGTCGGCGCTCCCTTTTCGTGATTTTCTTGAAAAAACGTCCGAGGCCTTTGATTTCCGCGCGTTTATGCTCTGTGCGAGCGGAGGGAAGGGGGAAGCCTTTGAAGCGTTAAAAGAGCTCATCCTCTCTTTGGCCGGGGCGCGCGAAGGCAGCCTGTACCTGGTGGTCCGCGCGCTTTTGGACCTTAAAAAACGCGAGGGCAGCTATGTAAAGATAAAACCGGCCGCAGGAACGGACGCAGTCCGCCTGATGACCATGCATCATTCCAAAGGGCTGGAATTCCCGGTGGTTTTCCTGTGCAATCTGCACCGCCGGTTTAATATGCGGGATCTTTTTTCAAACGAGCAGATCCTGGTCCATTCGGAAATGGGCGTGCTGCCGAATTTTGTGGATACGGAAAAATGCGTCTTCCGGCCCACCGCCGCACGGGAGGCTGCCGCGGCCCGCCTGAAGGCGGAATACAAATCGGAAAGCCTGCGCGTTCTGTATGTTGCCATGACGCGTGCGCGGGAAAAGCTGTTTTTGTGCGGCTGTGTGCCCGATGCGGAAAAAGCTTTTGCGGGTTGGGCGGAATATGCCGCGGGAGAAAAAGAATATGCGCAGGCAAACTGTATGCTCGACTGGGTCATGGGCGCGCTGCCCCAAACGGTCCGGGTGTCTGTGCCCGAAATAGCCGCGGGCGCGGCGGACGGGCGGCGGGCGCTCGATTTAGAAGACTTAAACCATGCGCTGAAAAAAGAATATGAGCAAAAAGGGCCGCCTAAAGAGATTATTTTTCTGCCCCGCCGCTTAAAAGTTCCGGCAAAGCTTTCGGTCAGCGAAATCAAAAAAAAGACGGGGCCGCTTCGGGTGGGCGTCCGTCCGGTCCGGGATGAAAGCGAAATTACCGGTGCCAAGCTGGGCACATTGGTGCATGCCGTTATGGAACACATCGGCTTTGAAGCCGATACGGCACAAAAGGCGGCGGCGCGCCTGTTTGAGCGGGAGATCATCACAAGCGCCGAGCGGGAAGCCATAGAAAAAAACGCCGGGATGATCGACGCTTTTTTTGAAACAGATCTGGCCGGACGCATCCGTTCTTCCAAAAAAATCATCAAGGAAATGCCGTTTAACGTCCGGGTGCCCGCGCGCAGGGTCGGTTATGAAAGCGATCTGTTTGTAACCGTGCAGGGCGTTTTGGACCTTGCTTTCAAAGAGGGGGACGCCTGGGTGCTGGTGGATTATAAAACGGACTGGGTCCGCGGCGACGTGCAGGAATACAAAAAAATTTATGAAAACCAGCTTTCTTTATATGCGGACGCGCTTTTCGCCGTGACCGGCGTTCCGGTAGGGGAACGTTGGCTGTGCTTTTTGCGCGGCAATATCCAGACCCGGGTTTAAAACGCTTTGCTCTGCAAAAATTCGCTAATGTCGCAAAGAATGGTTTTTTGCAGGCCGGTTTCCGCAGGAAGAGCGGATACGGCCCCGGCAAGTACGCTGGAGCGGAAGGGCTGGCGGCAAAGCGCCGCAGAGACGGTTTCAATAAAATCCGCGTCCATCGCATCCGAATAAATGCGGACTTCCTCGGTCACGGCGTCTTTCAGCGCAAAGCCGATTTCCACGCCGCCCCATTCAAAACGGGCGGACAGGGTGATGTCAAATTTGGGGGTGGCGCCGAAAAGCCAGTCCCATTTTTCGTTGCGTGCCGCAAGGCGGCCGGCTTTTTCCTGTTCATCTGAAGACGGCCTGTACGGCGCGGCCGCGCCGTACTCTTTTTCAAAAGCGCGAATCAGCGCATCCGTCATGCTTTGGGCGGTTATTTCAGGGTTGTACTCGGTTAAATTGCATACCCGGGAACGAACGGATTTAATGCCTTTCGACTCGATTTTATCGACGGAGACCTGCAGGTATTTTGCGAGGTTTGCTTTATCCACGTCGATCAAAATGGTCCCGTGGTGGAAAGAGCCGCCTTTCCGGTGGCAAAAAGCGTTTCCGGAAAACTTTTTACCGTCCACAATAATGTCGTTGCGGCCCGAAAATTCAGCGTGGATTCCGAAGGATTTCACCGCCTGCAAAATAACTGAAAGCTGCCGGTGCAGGTCGTATTCCTGGCGGTCTACAATAAAAGAAAAATTAAGGTTCCCCACGTCGTGGAAAACGGCGCCGCCTCCCGAGATGCGGCGGGCAAGCTTGCCTTCTTCCTGAAAAAGAAGGTCATGCCTGCATTCTGCCCAGGCGTTCTGGTTTTTGCCTATGATCACCGAATTCTTGTGGGTATACAGGTATAAGATGATCTCTCCGGGACGGATGGCGTCCAGCATAACCTCTTCCAAGGCGAGCGTCATATGCGGGTCGTCGCTCTGCGCGATATAGTAGTAGGATTTGTCAATCATTCGCGGCTCCTTTTAGGTATTTTTTTCAAAGCCATTATACCATATTTCTTTTTTTTATCACGCTAAATATGATATAATAGGAAAAAATCAGCGAAGGGAAGCGAAACCCCATGAAAACCGATCCGGCCTGCGAGCCGTGCCATGTGAAAGATACCCGGCCGAAGCTGTATCCCGCAGAAACGCATTGCCATACCCGGGAAACCGGGCCTTGCGGAAGGGTGCCGGCAGAGCATCTGGTACGCGAATACATCAAAATGGGCTACCGGTATCTTTTTATTACCGACCATATGCATCAAAACGTTACGGAGAAAAAAGAACTTGAAAACGCCCCCTGGGATCAGCGGGTGGACGAATTTTTGAAAGGGTACCGCACGGCAAAAAAAGCGGCGGAAGGAACGGACCTTACCGTTATGCTGGCCATGGAAGTAACGCTTAAGGGAAAGTCCCCCATCGATTTCCTGGTGTACGGAGAGGATGAAGCTTTTTTATACGAGCATCCGTTTTTCTATCAGACGCAGTACGATGATTTTTACAAGCTGGTCCGTGAAAACGGCTTTCTGTCTTTCCAGGCGCATCCCTACCGTTACGACGGCGCGCCCATAGAACCCATCTGTTATGACGGGATCGAAATATTCAACGCGCATCCGCGGCATCTTTCCCGCAACCAGAACGCAGTGGCCTTTGCCATTGCAAAAGGGCTTTATACCATATCGGGCAGTGACGTGCATGCGGAGGAAGATGTTGCGCGCGGTGGCGTCATGCTGCCCGAAGGTATTTCTTCGGGTGCGGACTTTGTTTCCTATATTAAAGAAAACGGTTCGCCGGAACTGATTATTACTTTTCAATAACAAGGCGGACGCGGCGTCTGTGCAATTGGACGTAGACGAAAACCGTTTCTTACAATATAATATTGGTATGTTTTAAGAACATGAAAAAAGTTTATATGAGAACATATACTCAAAAGAAAGGAAAGAAATCATGGCTAAAGTCACAAAGGATATGAACATCATGGAAGTGATCCAGATGGATGAAGGAACCGCGGACGTATTTATGTCTGCCGGGATGGGGTGCCTCGGATGCGCCGCCGCCCGTTTTGAAAACCTGGAGCAGGCTTCAATGGTCCATGGGATCGATGTTGATGATCTGGTGGAAAAACTGAACGATTATTTAGAAAATAAAGAAAAATAAAAAAAACAGGAGGAGAAATCATTATGGACAGATATGTATGTTCGGTATGCGGATATGTGTACGATCCGGCAGAGGGAGACCCGGACCACGATGTGCCGGCCGGAACGCCCTGGGAGAAAGTGCCGGATGAATGGGTATGCCCCATGTGCGGCGCAGATAAATCTATGTTTGAAAAAGAATAAGAAACGGAGCAAATCATGAAAGCAGTCAAGGTTACAGATAAAATTTATTGGGTAGGCGTGCAAAACCCCAAACTGCGTGTTTTCGACGTGATCATGGAAACCAGGTGGGGAACTTCCTACAACTCCTATTTGATTCGCGGAAGCAAGAAAACAGCTTTGGTGGACGCGGTGAAAGACTCGTTCGGCGACGAACAGCTCGGGCGCATACGGGATGTATGTGATCCGGCCACCATTGACTATATTATTTGTAACCATACCGAACCCGACCATTCGGGATCTCTTGCCCGGCTTTTAGATCTGGCGCCGAATGCAAAAGTTGTCTGTTCAAAGCCGGCCAGCGTTTTTTTGAAAGAGATCACCAACCGGACGCTGGACTATATTATAGTAGACGACGGGCACGAGCTTGATTTGGGAGACCTGAACATCCGGTTTTTCAGCGTTCCGTTCCTGCACTGGCCGGATTCCATTTTTACGTATGTGGAGTCTGAGAAATTCTTAAGTTCGGGAGACGTGTTCGGATTTCATTTTTCGGCCGAAAATATATTCGACGACAAAACGCCCCTGACGGATGAAATGGTCGAGTCGCAAAAGTACTATTATGACGTGATCATGTCGCCTTTTTCGCCGTATGTTCTTCGTGCGGTGGACAAAATCAAGGATCTTGATATTAAGATCATAGGACCTTCCCACGGCCCGGTTTTGAGGACCGACCCGCAAAAGTCGGTAGAAAATTACCGCAAGTGGGCGCAGCCTGCGGTAAACGATCCTAAAAAGGTGTTTGTCGGGTATGTATCCTGCTACGGGTATACAAAGCAGCTGGGCGAAACGATCGCGGAGCAGCTTAAAGGCGCGGGGCTGGATGTGGAACTGGCGGACATTTCGGAAATCGGCGTTCAGGCGGCGGTCCAAAAAATTGAGCGGGCGGATGCGTTTGCAATCGGTTCGCCCACCTTGAACCGTGATGTTTTAGAGCCTGTATGGAACGTCCTTACCGCGCTTTGCCCGATCACCGTAAAGGGCAAAAAAGCAGTGGTGTTCGGTTCTTACGGTTGGAGCGGAGAAGCCAGCAAGTATATGGGCCAGCGGCTCTCAAATCTGGACGTCAAGGTGGTTGCCACCTCGACCGCCAAACTTAAGCCCAGCGACGCCGAACTTTCGGGTGCGGCCGAGGCGGGCAAAGCCCTGGCAGAGTCCATAGGCTGAACAAAGAAAAACGCCGCTCCGTTCATAAAACGCAGTTTATGAGGAGCGGTTTTTTATTCCCTCAAAAAAGATTGATAAAAAAGCAAAAATAAGGTTGACAGTAGGGAGGGAATTTGGTATTATAATCGAGCCGCTTGAAAAGCGGAGAACCTTGAAAAAACAATACAGTACCAAAA
>JAVBVZ010000023.1:0-35427 GCA_036679405.1 Christensenellaceae bacterium | reverse complement strand
TAAATTCTTTACTGTAAGTGCGGTTTGTTCCTCCTTTGGGTCGTCCCATTTTTTCTTCCTCCATAAAAAATGATAGTGGACTTTTTTCTGTCCACTATCATTATACCAGTTCACTTAAGCGGGGATTTTTTTATCTTATTCATCATCAGAAAAGTCTGTATCTTCTGATAGCTCCGGATTTTTCCTGTTCTTCCTCATGGTGAAAAATTCATCCAGCACCACCACCAGGCTGCCCAACGCCAGCATAATATAATACGTCATAATGCGCCAGATTAAAAGAGCCATAAAAACAAGGTCTTTGGCGAATATCGCGCTGAAAATGGTGTAAAACCCGCCTTCCGAAGCGCCGGCCGCACCGGGCAGAGGAAAGTATGAAATAGCGGTATACAGGAAAGCCTGGAGGGCCATTACATACATAAACGTATATTCCTGCAGGCCGAACGCACGGTAGATGAAATATGTGATGGCAAAAAGGAAGCCGATGTTCACAATAGAAATCAAAATGGCAAGCGCCAGCTTTTTAAGATTGTGTTTTAAGTATTTGGCGGTTCCGTTATAGTCTTCAATCACCTTGGTGAAACTCTTTTGGGCCTTTTGAACGGTTTCTTCTTTTTTCAGAATTTTGATGCGGTGCAAAAAATTCAGGATGGCGTTTCCGGCCCGCAGTACCCAAGTTTCATTGATGATGGTCAAAATGAACAGTGCGAGCACCGCAACATACAGCACACAGCCCAAAATGGACATCCAGTAGATAGCCGGGTTGCTGTGGACGTACGAGCTGCTCAAAACGATAAGTGAGAGCGCGTAAAAAACAAGTACGGTGCTGGCAAAGGAAACAAGCTTGATCAAAACAATACAGGTGGCAGCGCCGACCGAGATTTTTTCCCGTTTCATGTAGAGGATCTGGAAGGGCTGCCCTCCGGAAGAAGAAGGGGTCAGGGCGCTGTAATACAGCCCGACAATGCCGATTTTAAGCGACTTTGGGTAAGAAAGCTTGCTGCCCGTCACATGATTGGTGATATAGTGAAGCAGCCAGCCGTCGGTCAGCCAGTAAGCAACCATGCACACGATGGCAACTAAAATCCAGTTGAGGCTGATCTGCTGGATGGCTTTTTGCATGTCCTGGAAGTTGGAATCAAAAATCCCGATCAGTACGATGACCAGTACCGTTATTCCAATGTACACAAAACGGATAATGGATGTTTTGGTTTCTTTTTTCATAGCACCTCAGAATCTCTTTGTTTTTTGAAATATTAAAACTATTATAGCATACTATTTTGTTTGATGAAGCAAAAATTTATAAAGCTGCCCCTATGAGCGGGCAATTCACCCTTGCCTGCCGGCGCACAGGGATTTTAAGTGGACAGTGCGTGATGGAAATGCTACAATTTTATTATTGTGTTTTATACCAATTGATTCACGGAAAGGAAAGCAAAAAAATGGCGGATGTGATTGCTTTTGGAGAGCTTCTGATCGATTTTTCACCTGCGGGCGCAGGCAAAATGGGGAACCCGGCGTTTGAAATGAACCCGGGCGGCGGCCCGCTGAACTGTGCGGCGGCTATGTGCCGTTTGGGCGGCAGCGCCGCTTATATCGGCAAAGTCGGGCGCGACCTTTTTGGCGATTTTATTTTAAAAAACATGCAGGAAGCGGGCATGGATGTCAAAGGAGTGGTCCGGACGGGTGAAACGCATACCACGCTGGCCTTTGTAAGCATTGCACCGGACGGAGAGCGGGAATTTTCTTTTTTGCGCCGGCACGGTGCGGATGTTTTGATCCGTGCGGATGAGGAGGATGTCTCTTTGCTCAAGGATGCAAAGATACTGCAGTACGGTTCTCTTTCTTTTACCGGCCAGCCGGCCAGGGACGCTTCGCATTTCCTGCTGAAAGCGGCAAAAGAAGCGGGCGTCTCCGCCTTTTACGATCCCAATTACCGTGTGCCGCTTTGGGACAGCGAAAAAGAAGCGGTGGAACAGATGCGCAGTGCGCTCGGGTTTGCGGATATGGTAAAGATGTCTGAAGAAGAAATGGAATTGCTGCTCGAGATTGACCGCAATGATCCGCAAAAAGGGGCCAGAGCTCTGCTGGATATGGGCAAAGAGGTTGCCTTGATCACCGGCGGGAGCCGGGGCGCATGGTTTGCGACCCGCAGGGAAGAAGGGTTTGTCCCCGGGTTTACGGTGCGCGCGGTCGATACAACCGGATGCGGAGATGCATTTACCGGTGCTTTTCAATATATGCTGCTTTACCGGCCGGAAACAGTGATGGAAGAAAAAGTCCGGTTCGCAAATGCAGTGGGGGCCCTGTGTGCAACTAAAATGGGCGGAATGCCTGCCATGCCGACTTTGGACGAAACAAAGAAATTTATGGAACAAGCAGGATAACGGGAGATTTTTTTGCAATGGAACTTAAATGGAATATACCCACCCGGATCATACTGGGTGACGAGTGCATTTTGAAAAACGCTGCGCTTTTAGCCCAAACAGGCCGCCGGGCTTTTATTGTAACTTCGCCTTCCAGTGGGAAGAACGGTTCAATGGAGGATCTTATAAAAGCGTTTTCAGCCCATGGAATACAATATGCGGTATATGATAAAACGCCGCCCAACCCGCCGCTTGACGTGGTAGGCGAAATGGGGCGGGCGGCCAGAGCGTTCGGATGCGATTTTGTTGTTGGCCTCGGCGGCGGCAGCGCAATGGACGCAGCCAAGGCGGCCGCAGTACTGGCTGCGAACGATATGGAGCCGGAAGGCGTGTACAGGCAGCCCTATCCAAGCAGGCCCCTGCCTGTAGTGGCCGTTCCAACGACATGTGGGACGGGCAGTGAAGTGACGGCTGCTTCTGTTCTGACTGTAGGGGATATGAAAAAATCCTTTAAATCCGACGATGTGATCCCCCAAATTGCATTTTTGGATGCGCGTTACATAGACCGCCTGCCGCACGGTATTACTGTAGATACGGCGGTGGATGCACTGGCGCACGCGGCAGAAGGGTATTTAATGAAAGATTCTTGGGTCAGCGATATGCTGGCGGAGCGGGTCTTTGAATTCTTTGCGGCGGCAGCGCCCGCCCTTAAAAGCGGGGCGTATACGCATGCGGTACGTGAGCAGTTGCTGTTCATGTCTACGTTGGCGGGGCTCAGCATTGTGATCACCGGCACTTCGGCGGTACATGCCATGGGGTATGCGCTGACCACCCGGCGGGGACTGCCGCACGGGCGGGCTTGCGGTGTCCTTCTGGGGGAATTTTTAATTCAGAATTATTCTGTCCGGCGCGGGAAAATAGACAAAATGCTTACGTTGATGGGCCTTGAGACAGTTAAGGATTTTAAAACCCTGTTTGGATCTCTTTTGGGGCAGACGGAGGTTTATAGTGAAAAAGAATTGGAAGAGTTTACTGAAATCACATATATGTCTGCAATAACCCGGGCCAATCCTACGCCAATGACAAAAGAAGATGTGCTTGCGCTTTATAAAAAAGCGTTGCTGGATCCGCAAAAGTAGGAAAATATTATTTAAAAAGCTGCCCAGAGGGCAGCTTTTTTGTTGTAGGAGAATCATTCTTCAAATGGTATGCCTGCTTTCTGTTAAAGAACACAACGCTCAGCTTTCCGCTTCCTTTTTGGTTTTTATCAGAAGAATATGAATAGTGACGCCGGCGCCCACCAGGGGCAGCAGCACAAACAGGTAATTTTTTTGAAAAATAAGCATGGAAGCCGTAAGGGTAGCCCACAGGAAGATGAGGGACTGCATTTTGACTGTTTTGGGTACGCCCGTTTTGCTTTTGTAATTTTCGATATAGCTTGCGAGCCATTTGCTTTTTAAAAGCAGGTTATGCAAGCGGTTGCTGCTGCCTGAAAAGCAAAAAGCGGAAAGCAACAGGAATGGGGTGGTGGGAAGCACCGGCAGTGCGATACCCACAATACCAACGCCCAAACTCAGGAATCCTATGCTCAAAAGTAAAGCCCGTTTTACGTTCATTACAGCCATCCTTTTTTAAGATGTCCGCGCTGCCCGCTCTTCCTGCGGGAGGTCGGCCAGTTCCCGGACAAGAACAATATCCAGACCGAGAAGGGTTGCGACACGGGATCCCCAGTCTGCATCGGCTTTGTAAAAAAGCGCGGTCTGCCGGTATTGGATGTTTTGTTTTGCGCCTTCAAGATGGCCTGCAATGTTTTGCACCAGATGGCCTTTGTGTTCGTCGTTTAAAACCCGGCGGTACAGTTCGCCCGGCTGAATGAAATCTGCGTCTTCGGTCATACGCTTGTGGCGGCCTAAAACGGCGTTTACCTCCATAGCCGGCGGAGAAAAGGAAGGATCCGGTTTCGGCGCGCCGGGCAGGGAGTTGGGATAATAATTCGGTCCGCTGCCGCCGTTGCCGTTCACGGCCATATATCCGTCCCGCTGATAAGAGTGGGGCGGCGCATTTTTCGGTGCGTTAACAGGGATTTGCGCGTTGTTTGAACCCAGGCGGTGCCGGTGGGCGTCCTGGTAGGCAAAAGTGCGTCCCTGCAGCAGTTTGTCGGGTGAGAAAGAAATCCCGGGAACCAGATTGCTGGGCGCAAAGGCTGCCTGTTCTACTTCTGCAAAATAATTTTCCGGGTTGCGGTCAAGAACCATTCTGCCCAGCGGGATCAGCGGGAAGTCGCTATGGTACCAAACTTTTGTAACATCAAACGGGTCAAAGGCATACTTTTGTGCCTGTTCATTGGTCATAATTTGTACGTAGACCGTCCAGGAGGGGTAGTTGCCTTCTTTGATAGACAAATACAAATCGCGTGTTGCGTAATTCGGGTCTTTCCCTGCCAGTTCTTCCGCCTGCGCCGCCGTCAGCGTTTTGTTGCCTTGGTCGGTCTTAAAATGATATTTTATCCATACATATTCGTTTTTTGCATTGTACCACAGGTAGGTATGGCTGGAATGGCCGTCCATGTGGCGGTAGCCGTCCGGCGTTCCGCGGTCCGAAAACAGGATGGCGACCTGGTGGAGGGATTCGGGTGTTAAAGAAAGAAAATCCCAAAACATATCCGCATCCGGAAGGTTGGACTGCGGGTGCCTTTTTTGCGTATGGATGAAATCCGGAAATTTGATGGCGTCACGTATGAAAAAAACAGGAGTGTTGTTGCCCACCATATCGTAGTTGCCTTCTTCTGTATAGAATTTAATGGCGAAGCCGCGGGGGTCACGCGCGGTATCCGCCGAGCCCCTCTCGCCGCCCACTGTGGAGAAACGGGCGAAGACTTCTGTTCTTTTGCCTACCCGGGAGAGAAAAGCGGCGCGTGTATACTTTGAAAGATCGTTTGTCACTTCAAAATATCCGCCCGCGCCCGCACCCTTTGCGTGCACTACGCGCTCCGGTATGCGTTCACGGTTAAAATGCGCCAGTTTTTCCACCAAATGCGCATCCTGAAGGAGTGTGTATCCTTCTTTTGAACCGGTGGTAATGGATTCCTGGTCGGAAGAGACAGGCATTCCGGTGGCGGTGGAGAGAACGTTTTTCTTTTCCATTTTGTACCTCCTTAATTTTTTATTAAAATAGGTGAGCATGATTTGATAAGTATATGTATATATAAGCAGAATTTTACATGCGTAACCATAAAAAATGTGAACATTTCCGGTAAAAGAAGAAAAGTACAGGATTGATTTTTGCATTTAAAAATAAAAAAGAGGAATTCGGCTGGTGACAGGGCACTGTTCGCCTTTGGCAAATACTGCGTGTTTTCCGCCGGTGTACAGCAGGGCGGCATGGATCTTGAGATTTCGTTTTTTATCAAAATATGTATTTCGGATATATGAGAGTGTTTTTTTAAAACAGGAATCCGGAATTTTTAGAAAATCCGGTATGTTTTGCTTGCAGGCGATCCGGTCACAGACCAGACAGTCGCGCAAAGCTGCGGTGTCTGCGCCCGGAAGGGAACAGAAAAATCTGTAGGCCTGCCGGGTAATGTCGTCCAGAGACCTGCGTTGCTCCGCCGGAATTAAGAGCAGGAATTTGCCCAAAGTTTCAAAAAAAACAAATGGCTGCATATCGGTTGCTTTAAGAAGATAGCCAAGCGTGAGGGTAAAACGGCCGCTGTTATAAAATTTATTAAGCGCGTATTCGACTTGGGAAAGGCGGCAAAGGTCGCTTTTTGAAAGCCATGGGTTGCATATGATTTCATAAGGCGGCAGGGGTGAATAGATGTATCCCAGATCCTGCGCCCGTCGGCGCAGATCAGAGCCGTTGAGCATTTTTAGAAAACCCAGTTGCAGCATATGTGCGCCAAGAGCGTACGCGCGGTCAAATGAGCGGGCAAAGGATAAAAGATCTTCATGCGGCAGGCCGGCAATCAGGTCCGTATGCAGGTGGATATTACCTGCGGCTGCAATCCTGCGAATATTTTTTTCCAGCTTAAAACTGTCTGTTTTACGGACAACGGCTGACAGCGCATCCGTATTAAAGGTTTGGATCCCCGCTTCCATTTGTATGAGGCCGGGCGGCGCGCTTGAAAGCAGGGCAATTGTCGCTTCGTCAAAAAGATCGGCTGCCACTTCAAAATGAAAACAGATGCCGGGTGGAATCAGGTGCCCGGCTTCTTGGATAATAAAACTGAAGAGTTCATATGCGCGTCCGGGGTTGCAGTTGAAGGTGCGGTCCACCAGTTTGACGGTTCTCGCTCCCGAATTTGCCAGAAAAACAATGTCTCGCTTCGCACGGTCAATGCTAAAAAAACGCACGCCTGTACCGGACAGGCCGGACAGGCAAAAGGCACAGGAGAAAGGGCAGCCGCGGGAGGTTTCCAGATAGGCGATGCGGCCACGAAGCGCGGAAAGATATTCTTTTGAATAAGGATCGGGCGGCTCGGGGAGAGGAGGCGCAAGCGGATTTGCGTGGATGGATTGACCCTCTTGATAGCACAAGCCGGGGATGCCGGAGACGCCGGCGTTTCGGCAAAGGGCGCTAAGTAAAAGGGAAAAGGGCAACTCTCCTTCACCCGCAATAATATAATCTATATTTTTATTGTTCTCTATTAATTTTTGGGGCTGGTAGGAGACTTCAGGCCCTCCGAGAAGGATGCGGACATGCGGCAGCGCGGCCTTAATCCCGGCTAAAAGAGACTGAATGATGGAAAAATTCCAAATGTAGCACGAAAAAGCAACGATATCCGCACGGCTCTGAATGATTTTTCCGGCCAATTCCGCCGGGGGCTGATTGATTGAGCCTTCCAAAATATCTATAAAAAGACTATCCGGACAGTCTCTTTTTACGCTTTCGTAAAGATACCAGACCGCAAGGGAGGAATGGACGTATTTTGAATTTAGAGAACAGAGGAGGACTTTCATGAATGCGCCTTTCCTTAAATAAAAAAGCCGCCTGTAAAGGCGGCTGCCATATCTATCTGCCTATGCAGACATATTTGAAGCCTGCCGATTCAATATCTTTTCTTTGATAAATATTGCGAAGGTCAAAGAATGTGTTTCCTAACATAGTGCTTTTCAGAATATCCAAATCAAGTTCTTTGAATATATCCCATTCTGTGATTATAACGAGCGCATCTGCGCCTGAAATCGCATCGTATACGTTTTTAGCATAATAAAGATCCATGCCTTGAAAATAATTGTTTTTTGCGTTCTCCATGGCAGCCGGATCAAAGACGCGCATTTTTGCATTCTTATTATAAAGATAATTAACAATTTCCAGGGCCGGAGAGTAGCGCATATCATCCGTGTTTTTTTTGAAGGCCAAGCCAAGTACAGCGATAGTTTTTTCTGACAAATCGTCTTGAAGCGCATTGCTGATTTTTGTGCACATGCGTTTCTTTTGCCGCTCATTCGCCTGTACGGCACTTTTTATAATGGATAAGGATATATTGAGTGTATCGGCCGTGTGGCATAATGCGCTTGTATCTTTAGGGAAGCAGCTGCCGCCAAAACCCGGGCCGGCTTGCAAAAAAGAAGATCCGATCCGCTTGTCCATTCCCATACCTTTTGCAATTAAAGAAATATCTGCGCCAATGACATCGCTGAGAGCGGACAGTTCGTTAATAAATGAAATTTTGACGGCTAAAAAAGCATTTGAGGCATATTTTATGGTTTCTGCGGTTTTGGTATCGCAAAAAAGTATTTCATATCCTTGGTCGGTAAGCGGTTCATATACTTCTTTCAAGAGATTTTGTGCCGTATCGGAATCAGTGCCAAGAATAATACGGTCAGGTTGCATAAAATCATGTATGCTGGTGCCTTCCCGCAGGAATTCCGGATTTGAAACCACATCAAAAGCGATGGAACATCCTTTCGTTGCAAGTTGTTCTTCAATAAGGGAGCGGACATACCCTGCCGTGCCGATAGGCACGGTACTTTTGTTTACAATAACAGTATATCTGTCCATATAGTCCGCAATTTTTTGGACAGCATCATAAAAATACTGCATGTAGGCGGAACCGTTTTCGTCCTGTGGCGTTCCTACCGCAATAAATATGATATTTGAATTTCGGGCGGCTTCCTGGAAGCTGGTCGTAAATAAAAGATTCGGCTGATTTTTTGCAAGAAGTTCAGAAAGACCCATTTCAAAGATGGGAACCTTTCCTTTTTTTAAAGCCTCAATCTTAGATTCATCAATATCGACGCATGTAACATGATGACCCATTTCAGCAAAACACACTGCTGATACCAAGCCTACGTAACCGATGCCAATAACCGAAATGTTCATATAATTTTCTCCGTAGCATTATTGAGTATAGTATATATGATTGTATAAAATTTTACAATTCAATCTTTTTTTTCTGTCGCTTTTTTGAGTGTGCGGATCAGCGCTCCTTTTGCGTAATGCTTTTCTAAGTAATCCATACATTCTTCGGATTGCTGCATGCAGTACGCCGGGTTGTTATATTTATGAATAATTTGCTCTGCAAATTCCACATTTGTATCGGCAGGCGGGAGGACTTTATCAAGCCCGGGCATACCTTCAATACCGATGGATGTAGTGACAATGGGGATTCCGTTATGGATAGCCTCCAGCGTTTTTCCTTTGACGCCGGCGCCGAAACGAAGCGGGATTACACACAGGCGGCTTTCACGGTAGAGGGAATCAAGCTCGTCAGCCGTTGCAAAGCCGGTAAAGGTGATTTGTTTATCTGCCATGCGGGCCAGATGTTCGGGTGGAGAAGAACCGACAATGACGATTTTGGCGCCGTCGAGCGAATCTTTGACTGCCGGCCATATTTGGGAAAGAAACCAATCAACTCCGTCTGCATTGGGTTTGTGGGAAAAACCGCCTACAAAAAGGAGGTTTTTTGTTTGGTCGAAAGGAGTCTTTCTTAGTGCAAAGTCTTCAAAGTAATACAGGGGAGATACAAAAACATTCAGTGCGCCAAATTCCGCCTCTATAATTTCTTTTTCTTCATGGTTAAACATAAGGACAGAATCCGAAGATTGTATGACCCAGCGCTCTTTTTGCCGCATAAGCCTGGAGCGCTCAAGCGCGGAAGCATCTCCTGTGGCGGCGTAGTCCCTTTGTTCTCTTAAAAAATGAAGGTCATGACCCATATAGATGATTTTTGCTTGGGAGTTATTTTTTATGATATCCATATATTTGGAAGCAATGTTCGGACGGTTAAGTAAGACGTGGCTGAAATTCTTTGCGTGGGCGGATAGCCATTTTGGGTAGTTTTTAAAATAATATTCGCCGAATAGAACCTGAACGCCTGAATCTTCTAAGCGTTTGATATAATTATTTGTATCTTTTGCATATAAGTCTCCGAAATCGTCCCCGAAAAAAGTTATATTGAAACCCATTTCCAATAGAACACCAATATATTGGAAGGTGGAAAGAGAGCCCGCATCATGGTCCGGGCGAAGTATGCAGCGGTCTATAACCAAGATGCTTTTTTTGCCTGGAACAAGCGGTATGGACGCTTCGCCGTTATCTTCTGCAGAAGCGCTTAGCGCGGCGACCGGGGAAGGCGATTGGGGAGCCGTGGAGTGTGCGGAGAGCTTTTCTTTTAACGACCACAAGGGTTGGGTGATTTTCCAGCGCGTTGAGGCATAGACGGCACTCAGCTCACTTTTAAGGCCGCTGTTTATATTTTTAAGGTCGTGCCCGTATTTAAAATAATCAAAAAGCTTGGTCTGTAAAACGCCAAGGTCATTTTGCAGGTCTTCGATTTTGGAATCTTGCAGACTAAGCCGGTCGGTTGCCTGCGTAAGCTGCTCTTCGAGTTCGGCTATCTTTTTTTTGAAAACAAGAATATCATTTGCATCCATCCGCATTACTCACTTAAAGGTCTGCTTTGGTTTTAAACGGCTCGTTTTTTGAAAATTCAAAATGCCCGGAAGAATAGTCTCCACCGTCTACGCTTATGTAGACGGCGTTAAGGCCGTCTATATTATTCAGATAGATATCGGCAACCGCATTGAGCAGGGAATCTTCAACAGAAGAGCCAAGGCCCGCCTGAAGGATCGCACTGGTGAAATCAATGGAAAGATCACTGCCCGTAAGCACAATAGAATTGGGTTTTATGGGCGAATCGGCAAGTTCTTTATTAAAAAACTGCATTGCGACAACCGACAGAGGATATTGAAGCGGCTCCTTTGTATCTACTTCAATGATCTCTGTTTTTTCTTCGTCGTCTATTATGTCATAATAATCATATTCAAGTTTATTGTCTTTGTATTCCACGTCGTCTTCGGCCTCTAAGGAAACCGTGGGAGACGGAGATGCGGAAGACGTCATGGTTGCCGTTGCCGTTGGAGAGGGAGAGGATGAAGGCTCCTGCGTGGGTGCAGATTCAGTTTCAGTTGCCGCCGAAGTGGCTGTTTCAGAAGAAGAGGGCCCGAAGGATGTATTTCCCCAAAGGATTCCGGAAGCAAATATATATATTAAGACCGCTGTTGCGGCAATCACCACAATTAATAAAATGATTGTTGATTTTTTCATAGCCTTTACCTCCAAATTAATAAAATAATTATAGCATGAATCCTTTAAGTTTTCTATGAGTAATACGTAGTATAAATAGGACGATTTGTTCTAAAAATATAAATTCTTGTTGTTATGGCTTGGTTTGGCGGCTTGTTAATGCAGGGCTGTTAGAGTATAATAATAGAGTTGAATTTATATTAAGAAATATATTTACGGAGATTGATCGCATGAAACTGATCATACAAATCCCTTGTTATAATGAAGAAGAAACGCTTCCAAAAGTTTTGGCAGATTTGCCTGAATCAATTGAAGGCATTGACAGTATTGAAACGTTGATTATTGATGACGGAAGCACAGATGAAACAGTGGCGGTTGCCCGGCGTTTGAACGTGGATCATATTGTGAAATTTCCTAACAACAGGGGCCTGGCCAGGGGGTTTATGGCAGGGCTTGACGCCTGCCTGCGTTTAGGCGCGGATATTATTGTGAATACGGATGGAGATAATCAGTACTATGGGGGCGATATACCTGTTCTGGTCAGTCCGATTATTAACGGGCAGGCTGAAATGGTGGTTGGAGACCGGGATACAGACAGTATCGAACATTTTTCTAAAATAAAAAAGCGTCTGCAAAAAGCGGGTAGCGGCGTTGTACGCAAGGCTTCCAAAAGCAAAGTTACGGACACCACCAGCGGGTTTAGGGCCTATTCCAGGGATGCCGCAATGAAGATTAATGTACTTTCTGAATATACTTATACGCTGGAGAGTATTATTGATGCGGGAAATAAGAAAATCAGCATAGAGAACGTGCCCATACATACAAATGAAAAGCTGCGGGAGTCCAGATTGTTTAAAAGCGCACAAAGCTATATCCGGCGTTCAGCAGGTACAATTATCCGTACGTATGTTGCCAAGCATCCGCTCAAAGTTTTTCTGATTTTAGCGTTGGCGTTTTTGATAGGCGGGCTGATTCCTGCCATTCGCTTTTTGTATTTTTATTTTAACGGCGAGCCGGGACAGCACGTACAGTCCTTGATTTTAGCGTCCATACTGATTACGATAGCTGTATTGCTTGGTGTTTTTGCGTTTTTGGCGGATATGATGTCGGCCAACCGAAAAGTAATGGACGAGTTGTTATATCGCGTAAAAAAGCTGGAATATAGTGCAAACAAAGAAGATGAGCAAAGCAACAAATAATAAAGGCAGTGTGAAGTGCTTGAAGAAAATTGTTATGATCGGACCTGTTTATCCATACAAGGGAGGTATTGCGCATTATACCGGGCTTATGTGCCGAAACCTGAAAGAAAAATATGATGTTGACATGGTTTCGTATAAGATGCAATATCCAAAAATACTGTTTAAAAAAGAGCAGCGGGATTATGAAAACGATGCTCTCAAGATTGCTGATACCCGTTATTTGATTCATACGGCCAGCCCTCTAAACTGGGCAAAATCAGCTCGAAAAATTTATGAAGCTTATCCGGACCTTGTTATTATCCAATGGTGGCATCCGTATTTTGCACCTTGTTACAGCAGCATTGTAAAAAAACTCCGCAAAAAAAACATTCCGGTTTTATTTGTTTGCCATAATGTTTTTCCGCACGAACGCTTTTTTATGGACCAAAAGCTGACACGCTCTGTTTTAAAGTGGGGCGATTATTTTATTGTGCATTCAAAAATGGATGCGAAAGATTTGCTTTCGATTCAACCGGGGGCAAAATACCGGGTAGCCGTAATGCCCACATTCAATGCTTTTCAGTTCGAAAATATAACGAAAGAAGCGGCCCGGCGGCAATTGGGATTGCGGACAGATGAAGCGGTACTGCTTTTTTTTGGCTTTGTGCGTGAGTATAAAGGCCTTAAATATCTGATTGCGGCCATGCCTTTTATTGTGGATAAATTAAAAAACGTGAAACTTTTGATCGTTGGTGATTTTGGAGATGAAAAAGAGCAATATGAACAAATGATTCATGTGGCCGGAGCCGAGAGCCATATTAGTACCTATGGAGGATATATTCCGGACCGCGAAGTAGAAAAATATTTTGCTGCCGCAGACATAGCTGTAATGCCTTATATTTCTGCAACGCAGAGCGCCGTTGTACAGCTTGCATATTCTTTTAACTTGCCGGTTATCGCAACAGAGGTGGGGGGGTTGCCGGAAGTGGTTCAAGAGGGGAAGACGGGGTATATTGTTCCCTCAAAGGATTCGCGGGCGATTGCAGATGCGGCCGTTCATTTTTTTAATGAGGGAAAAGCAGCTGAATTTCAAAGAAATGTAAAAAAAGAAGCATATAAATATTCCTGGGACAGGATGCGGGAAGCTGTGGAGGAACTTGCAGAGTTATGAAACAAAAGGTTTTAATTACCGGAGCAACGGGATTTATAGGCGGCTATATTGTTAAACAGTTGGTAAACAAAGGATATCAACTGCGTTGCTTGGTGCGGAAAAACAGTGATGTTTCCGGCTTAAAACAATATGATGGCATTGAGCTGGTTACCGGTGATTTGAGACAGCCTGAAACGTTGACGGGTATTTCGCAGGAAATAGATTATGTGATTCATTTGGCTGCAATGGGGCATGTATCTTCTGTAACTGAAGAGGCATATAATTTGTTTGTTGGAATTAATGAAACAGGAACAAGCAATCTGATTAATGAGTTTAAAGAGAGCAGTACATTAAAAAGATTTATCCATTTTAGCAGTACGGCAGCTATGGGTCCAGCTGAAACTCCCATTTTAGATGAAAATTCTAAGCCGAACCCTGTTACGCCTTATCAAAAAAGCAAATTACGTAGCGAGCAGGTTGTTTTGAATGCAGCACAGGAACGGGGATTGCCGGCCATTATTTTAAGGCCGTGTATGGTTTATGGGCCAGGAGGCCTAGGCGAATTTCATAAATTTTACCGATTGATGAAAAAGGGCCGTTTCCCAAAGGTGGGCAGAGGGGACAATCTGACGCCTATGGTTTATGTTACTGATGTTGCGGATGCGGCGGTTTTAGCCTTGGATCATGGAACAAATGGAGAAGTATATATTTTAGCTTCCGATACATCTTATAAATTGGATGATATCCGGAATGCGGTGATAAGGACACTTGGAATAAAGGCGAAATATCCCTTTGTCCCTGCATTTATAGCTTTGGCGGGCGCTAAGATTTTAGAAAAACTATATGTGATGCGGCATAAAGAACCTATTGTAACTTACAGAAATATTAAGTCTACCATTACGGATAGAACATTTGATATTGCGAAGGCCAAAAAGCATTTGGGATATGCGCCTAAAATGGGGATTAGGCAAGGGATACAGAATACTGTTAATTGGTACATGGATAGTGGACTGTAGGGTGGTCAAAAATAAAAAAGCGGCTTAAGAAGAGGTTGAATATTTTAAATGTATAAAGGATTGACGCTACATTTAGCGGGAAAAATAAATCTTGCCATAATAGGATATTTGATCCATTTCTTTTTGGGCAGATATTTATCGCCGGCAATGTATGGAATTGTTGGTGTTATATTAACGATTATTAATTTAAATTATGTCTTTTTAAACAATGGGGTCCGTCAGGCTGTTTCAAATATGATCGCACAAGGGAAATATAATACAAAAGATCTTGTGAAAAAAGGTTTTTTGTATGAATTTGTGATTATTCTTGTGCTGTTTTCAATCAATTTTTTTGGGGCGCCGCTTATTGCGCAGATATTAAATGATCCGGGCTTGACAGATTATATTAGAATTTCATCTGTAATCATACCTTTTATGGGCATTTATTTTACTTCTCTTGGAATATTAAATGGATTTAAATTGTTTGTTATTGAAGCAACAATTATTATTATTTATCCAATTCTTAGATTGCTTGTGATTCCTTTTGTAAAATATGTCTTTGCGGATCCGGTTACCGGCGCTGAAATGGGGTTCATTGCGGCAGCCGTTGTGATTTGCATAATAGCAGTGTTAAGTCTTAGAAAAAGCCCGATAGCAGATGACGGGCAGCTAAAAGTACAACACAGGCCGTATATAAAAAAAGCAGTTCATTTTTCCATACTGTTTAGTGTCGCTACTGTGCTGACGAATTTTGATACTATTATTGTAAAAATCTTAAGCACCAATGATGCGGTGGTTGGCTATTATACGGGTGCTTATCAATTTGGAAGTGTGCCGTTTTTTCTAATGGCAGCCTTTTATTTGGTAATATTGCCTGTAGTAACAAATTATTATTCCGAAAACAAAATTTCAGATGCACAAACCTGTATAAGGGACTTTATAACGGTGATTCTAGCAGTTGTATTGCCTGTTGTGATGATACTTGGTGCGTCTAGCAAAACTATACTTACGTTATTTTATAAACCTGAATATGCTGCGGGCGCACCCGCATTAACTTTTCTTGTGTTTGGCATGTTTTGCTTAGGAATGATTATGGTACTGAATACAGTTATTTCTGCGGCGAATAAACAAAATTTTGCAACGAAAATGGCGTTTGTGACTATTGGAATCTTTATAGGATTATGCATTTTGCTTACGAAGTTTTTTTCTATTAGTGGCACAGGTGCCTCAACGCTTATAACATGTTTGATTGTTATGCTGATTTCCGGACATTATGTTTCTAAAATTTTTGGAAGCATATTTACAAAAAAACATCTTAAAATTATTTTAGTAAATGTTATAGTTTTTATATTAGTTGCGATTTTGGTAAATTATGTATCCATACCGAATTTGTTGGAATTGATAGCAATATATGCGGGGATATATCTTGGAGTATTTGCAATATTCAGAATGATGAAAATAGTAACGATTCAACAGGTTTTGGCAATGTTGAGGAAGAAATAGGAAGCAACAAAAAAATTATTTGTACTCTTATTCAAAAGAAAGGAACAATTCGGTTTTTATGAACAAGGAATTACCTGAGGAAAGAAGGATAGCACCCTTTTTGACTGAAATGAGAAAAATTCTATTGGAAAAGTTAAGCGGGAAGGACAATCCTTTTGTTGTTATTCATGGTGGGTATGGACATAAAAATACTGGTGATGACACTTTGCTGCTAGTGGCAAAAGAAGAAATTCAAAAAATTTTTCCAAATGCCCGCCTCTTGGTGATGTGTTTCGACCCTGCATTGGTTATGGAAAGTTATGGGGATTTTTTGCAAGGGGTTGAATTGGTTTCATTTAAATCGAGGAAAGCGCTGAAAGCTCTTTTGAAATGCGATGCTTATATTTTGGCTGCAGGAGGATTGCATAACACCTATTGGGATTCTTATTTAAGAGATTTAGTGGAGCCTAGGGGAAAATATTGCTATATCACGACAGGTATAGTGAACATACGCAAAAAGCCCACCATTGTTTTTGGTGTGGGATTTCATAGAAAGCCGGATTTTATTGCACGGTGGTTGATGAAACTGGCATTGCGCAGGGTATCATTATTGGGGGTTAGGGATAATTTTACCGGAGAGGTCTTAAGTCAACTGAATATTAATAACTATTGGCTGATTCATGATCCGGCTTTAATTTATAAAACAAAAACGGATATGGATCTGGAAGTTTTTAAGAAAAACAATAAGATAGGCGAACATTATATTATGCTGAGCTTCCGTTATGTTAAAGATGAGGAGCAATCACACCGGGCAGTTGATCAAATGGTAGATTACGTGGGGTATATCAGCCGGGATTATCCGGAGTACACGATTGTTATGGTGCCTTTTAGCCTGAATCCGGCCTTTTATCCGCTGGAAAATGATGAAGCTGTTTTTGAGGAAATCAAAAAAAGAGCCGGCGATAAGCACGGCGCATCAAACATTGCCATTATTCATGGATACCAGACTTCCGATCAGGTGAAAAACATTGCAAAGAATGCCGACATGCTTATTCTTGCAAGGCACCATGCACTGGTTTTAACTTTTGAATATAAGATTCCTACGATTGTACTTTCTTATAATGTAAAGTGTATGCATTTTGCATTGCTTGGAGGATATGAATATATACTGGAATATAACCACATGACTTTGAAAGCATTGACATCTTGTACAAAAAAAATCTTAGAAACAGGGAAAAGGGATCATGAATAAATCAGATTTTATTACTAAATTGTTACCTCGGCTAACCGGTTATAAGATGCATAGGTATATGGGTGTAGGAAAAATTGACCCAATTACTGTTACGTATTCTGTAACTGCGGCCTGCCAATCCAGATGCAAGACTTGCAAAATCGGCCATATGTATATGGAGCATCCCGAGAGGGCAAAAGATGATCTGTCCATAGAAGAAATAGAGAAGATTTTCAAGACTATGAAGCCGGTGTACTTTTTTAATATCAGCGGCGGGGAGCCTTTCTTGCGAAAAGACCTTCCTCAAATCGTTGAACTGGCTTGCAAACATTTGAAACCGAGGGTGATCCATACCCCGACAAATGCCATAATGCCGGAACGAATAGAAACAAAGACAAGGGAAATACTTGAAGTTATTAATCATTATGATAATACAGTGCCTTTTACGGTAAAACCTTCAATAGACGGCATTGGGGATCTTCATGATGAGATAAGGGGAGTCCCCGGTAACTTTAAAAAATTGCTTGAAACAATAGAGCGTCTGAAAAGGCTTGAGGGCGAATATGAAAATTTTCATTTGGAACTGGGAACCGTTATTTCTAATTTTAATATCGATCATTTAGATGAAATAGAAGATTTTGTCCATTCATTAGGTGTTGAAAGTTACCGAAATGAAGTAGCCGAGCAGCGCACGGAGTTTTTTAATATCGGAGATGAAATCACCCCGGATGCAGCAACGTATCAAAGGTTGATTCGTGATTTTGCCCGTAAAACGGAAGAGAACGTACGTAACAAAAAAGATTTAGCAAAAATGACAGAAGCATTACGGGTAGTGTATTATGATATTGCAGGGCAAATCTTAGAAGAAAAACGACAGGTCATTCCCTGCTATGCCGGTGTCTCAAACGTACACATCAATTACGACGGAGGGGTGTGGCCCTGTTGCGTACTCGGGTATGATAAGCAGATGGGGAATTTGAGGGAATACGATTATGATTTTCAAAAGCTATGGCATTCCAGCAAGGCGAAGGAAGTGAGGAAGTTTATTCGAAACAAGGGATGTGCGTGCCCCTTGGCAAATCAGGCATATTCGAATGTTTTGCTGCATTGGCCTTCTTTAGTTAAATCGGCAAAAAAAATGCGTCAATTTGGAGAATAATTTTTTTTTGTAGGAGATATGGCTTTTGGATAAATCAAAAAACTTTTTTTACAGAAATAGAAATGAATTATTAATATTTATTATTATTTGTGTTTTTCATACATTGATGTGTCAGCTTTTTTCAGTGCTAACTCAAATGACAGGTTTTGATGAGTTTGCCCCGATAGCGGGGGCAGCATATTTTGCCGGATTTGATTGGACACCAATAATGCAGCAAAGCCCGTATTATGGATTTGGATATTCAATGCTGATGGCCCCGGTTTTAAAATTTGTTTCAGATCCGGCTGCAGCGTACCATATAATGCTTCTATATAACGGAGTTTTGTTTGCTTTAAGCGGTGTTATATGCTACCGTTTAATGAAGTATTACTATAAAATAAGCAGTGAGAAGCTAGCTGTATTTACGGCAATTGCTGCTGCGGTGTTTTTTAACAGTTTGCAATATACAAATAGTATAAAAAATGAACCGATGCTAATTTTTATTGCATGGGTTATTATTTATTTGTTAACAATATTGTTTACAAAAATCTCTGATAAAAAGTCAAACTTAAAGTATACAATTATTCTTGCCTTAGTAGTGGTATATTCTTTTCTAGTTCATTCAAGGTCAATTTTTTACCTTGGTGGTATTATTGTTGCGTTTATCGGAGTGCTTATTTATTATAAAAAGTCATTATTTAATTTTCCCGTATTTATTAGCATTGTTTTGGTGGGATATTTTCTAACCGATCAATGGATCAATTATATGCTAGCAAATCTCTGGAGTGCAGACACCGGAGTGCCGATTGTTAATTCAACAGAAAGCGTTTTTGGTGCCTTTGACCGTTTCTTCTTATTGGGGGATTGGAACAGCCTTAAAGCACTTGGGCTTGCACTTTCGGGAAAATTATACGCGATTTTTGCTCTTTCCGGAGGAGTGGTTTGTATAGCTTTAGTAACTTGTTTCAGAATTCTGGAACGAAAAAGTCAGAGTTTTGCTGTTGAAAAAGACAACCCTGAGTATAATGACCTGGAAATATCTTTCAACAATATGCGCACAGGTGTGTTCTTTATACTTTCTACTTTTTTGGCAATTTGGATTATAGTAAGCATTGGATCCTTAAAAACGATTTCTTATACTTTTGTGGATAATCCGCGGATTAAATGGTATATATACATAAGGTATTTTTCAATGTTTGGCGGGCCGCTTATTATGATTGTTATGGCATATTTATCGAAATTCAGATTGAAGCGAAAACGTTTGTTAGCTACAAGTTTCGTAGGTTTTATGGCGGTAATGATAGTTTCCGTATTCTTCTTGACACCTGAAATGGCGGGAAATCCGATAAGCGGTGGAGAGTTGTTTAATTTGGTTTCATTCACTTGGATGCAGCTTGATGATATTATTACACCTTATACGATTTTAATTGTAGGAATTATTGGGACTCTTGTCTTTTTAATCGTTCTGCTGTTAATAAAGAAAAATCGGCTTGTCTGGGTCGCCATCGTATCGCTTGCATTATCGATATATATATATTCCTATACAGCTGTGAATATTTTTGGAAAAACATCTCAATTCATATATAATGGAGTGGATCAAACATATAAAACGGTAGAATCTATTGAAAAAGCCTCAGAAGATTTACCGGATAAGATTTATGTTGCAACACCCAATCAATCTTATTATTTCCCTATGCAATTTTTACTGAAAGAGTATACGCTTGTTCCTTTAGAATTTACGAGTGCATCTTTTATGAGCGGTGAATTGCACGAAGGGATGGTAATCATTACAAATTATGCTATTCAACTTTTATCGGAAGATGTAGACTTTAATCTTTGTGGAACAAAGTTGGACGACAGGGAATATATATATGTAACAAGTGACCGTTTGTTCAATGATTTTGAGGATGCCGGGGTTCATTTGAAGAATTGGCAGGAAGTCAGTTGTGGTGATCAAGTGGTCTATTATCTTCCGCCGGGAACGAAACATTTGGATTTTCCAATGCCATTTTTATCGTCTGTCAATAACCAAAGCACAGATAATTTGTATCTGCAATCCGATGGATCTGCCAATTTCCTTGTTTACGGGCCGTATATTGATTTGCCCAAAGGGGATTATCAGGCTACTTTTCATTTAGAACTGGTACAAAGTGAAGCTGATAATATAGGGTTTTTGGATATTGCCGACAAAGCGGGCGCCGAAGAACAAGCGCATTTGGATTTGCACAAAAGTGATTTTTCAAACGGTGAATATGAGGCCGCGCTGCCGTTTACACTTCTGGAGGATGTGGATGCGTTGGAAACGCGCGTTTATACAGAAGAAGGCGTGATATTAAAAGTGACAGGTATTAGCATTGATAAATTGGAATAGCGGAAATAGGATTGTACAGTTCTAAATGATCGGAATGCGTTACGATGATTTTTTAAATATTAAAAGCCAGCTTTGTTAAGATCAATGCTATCGATAAAAACAGAGAATTGCCCTGGATTTTTATTTGTGAATTCTATATTCTCCAGGTAATCTTTATAGGGCGAAGCAAACATATCCTTTGTGATTTCAAATTCATATTCCATAAAGGAATTACCTGCATTTATTAGAGTGCTCTCAATTATTGTTGCACCATTGTTGGCGGTGACGGAGAACACAGCGTTTTTTAGATTGATGCCGTTTACAACTACTTTATATTTTCCGGCAGGCAGACTGATGTACGGGCCGTACTGTACGCCGCCGTTATTTAAAATGATGGAAGCGTCTTCATTTTCATTGACTAAAGCATTGCCTAAAATATGCAGGTAACCGTCCGTATATGTGAAATGCGGCAAGGCTTGTTTTAAGGAAGATTCATTATCCTTCATATACTGGATCAAGGCGTCGCCTTCAACATACAGGTAATTTTTAAAAGACATAAACTGGCTTGAAGGCCAAGATTCATTTTGATCAGGTGTGTCTATATAATACATATCCATAAATACATCAGATCCTAAAGGCTTACCAAAGGTCACATAAAAGGTATTGTCGTATTTTTCATTCAGATTAATCGCGTCCGTAACATCCAAAACATCTCCAAATGCCAGATAGTATGGGATAGAGGATTCAAAGAGGTGGGATATATATAAATTGTTTTTTTGATCCGGGTTTTCGCGGACAAATTGTTTTATAGCAGACCCGTATTGAAGCGCAGAATGATAGGTATAGTCTGAATAATAGTTAATAATAATACAAAAGGTAGATAAAGTAGTAAACAAAAATATGGAAGAGGTAAGTATGAATGCGGTTTTTAATTTTCTGTAGTAGATGAACAGGAAAACAAAAACAAATATAATACTTGAAAATAAAATCAACTGTATACATGCCTGATTGCTGAAGGTGTTGGAAAAATTCATGAATGGGAGAAGTTGTAGTGCCTGCAAAACTTCATAGTTTGTAAAACCTGCATTTTGTATCAAGGGTTTCACACAAGCAAAAAATAAGGCGGCAGTTCCAAAAAATAATGGAAGAGCAAGCCAAAAATATTTTTTAACAACATTCCATTTGGCTGTTATGATACAGCTTCCTGAAAAAATCAAAATGGAAATTGCATTATCAATATATCTGCTGGTGATCATTTTTATGAAAGACGCCCGTTCTAAAATGCCAGGCAAATAGAAAAGCACGCTTATAATGACTGCTACAAAAAAAAGAACTAAAGAAAAAGAAGAGAGCGTGAATACTATGCCGGAATGATCGTTTTTGCGGATACTGTCATTGCTTTTTTTGATATAACGGAATATATAAACCAACCCTGTAGTCAGGACTATACAAACCAGCCCGAAATACGAAACAAAAATACTGAAAAGATGGCCTATAACCGATTTGCAAAACATGGAAAATGCTTCAAAATCATTCATAATTGTTTTCAGGTTGGAGAGAAATGAGCCGGTTGTATTGGCGGCCGTGCCGGTGTTCACCCAAAGAAGGTTTCTAATGGAATTGGAGAGATAATAATTTAATATAAAAAAGAGAACGACGCTTATTAAGAAAACAGGAAAATTTACGATTTTTCTTTTTGTTATAAATGGAATTATGATTACAATTAAAGAGACTGCAACCAGGTATTCGATCCCGCGATTATGGGAAGCAATTGCCGCGATGGTAAGAAACGCGATTAAGATACTGGAGACGACTTTTTGTTTTTTGTTGTTCTGATTGTAGGTTTCTTTTGCAATAAGCAGAACAATGAGCCATAAAGTTATATATAAGGTGTTTTCGTTCCATATTAATTTTGAATAAGAAATCACAGGCGGAAAGAGGCCGCAAATGATTGCGATTATTAAGGATTTCTTTTTATCAAATTGCATATATTTGTTGGTTATGATATATGCAATGACAGGTATAAGGGCGGCAAAAACAGAATTAATAAAGAGCATTCCTTTATATACCATAAAATTATCATTAAAAATATGGAACAGAGGAGAGTAAAGCAATGCTTGGAAATATCCATAATAAACGGTTGCAAGGTAACGGAAATCTTCTCCTGCAAAATATTGAGACTGCGCAAAAACATATCCTTCATCCGCAGAAGCAAAAGGTGATTTTTGCTGAAAAGCCAATAAACAGTTTAAAAACAAAAACGAAACAAAAAGCCAAAACGCCGGGCTTTTAAAAAAACGATTGATTTTGTTTATAGCTGCCTTGTTTGTAAGAGAATCATTGCCTGTCATAAATTACCGCCATTGCTTTTTAAAAAGTATTCGGTTATTGTATATATTACAGATTTTTTGTTACCATGATAGGGCTGTCGAAGCCATAAATCAATGAACGTTGTCGGAACCGCTTTTTATTTAAGAAATACATTCGCATTATAGCACATGGAATATAAGAATATCAAATGACCGCATCGTATTATTTTGTGCAAGGTTCCTGTTGCAATGCATAATAACATAATGTAAAATAATTGAAGACTATGCAATGATGTTACTTAATATTTAAGGTGCAAAACAAAATGAGTAAATCCAGTTTTCAGATAGAATCATCCACTAAGGTAACAGTTCTTGTGCTCTCATGGCGGGATATAAAAGCTCCTAAAATGGGAGGCGCAGAGATTTTTACGCACGAGATGCTTTCTAAAGCAAATGATATTCGTGCGATCCATTTTTCACCAATGTTTCAGGATGCTGCCGAGCGGGAAGAAATCGATAGTGTTTTATATTTCCGTGCAGGCGGGACTATGTCCGTTATTAGAAAGGCAAAACAATTTTATAAAAATAATAAGGATCATATTGATTTTGTGATTGACCAATGCAATACGCATCGTTTTTTTTCAAAATTTTGGGTTTCGTCAGAAAAAAGGATTTTTCTGATTTTTCAATTAACAAGAGAAATATGGGGATATATGGCGAAGTTTCCACTCAGTATTGTGGGAAGAATTTTTGAAACACCAATGCTTAAGCTGAATAAAAACGATCACACCATAACAATGTCCCAATCAACCAAAGATGATTTGATTCATATTGGGTTTATACCGAACAGAATAAAGGTGATTCCGCCCGGGCTTTCGTTTGAGAGGGCAGCGTTTGACCAGCTGGAAAAGAAGGATGCCGGTCCGGTATTTATTTATGTGGGCCGATATGCGGTTTATAAAGGAATCGATATAGCGGTTAAGGCCTTTTGTATGCTTAAAAGCGAATATCCGCAAGCAAAACTATGGCTGGTGGGTAAGCGGGATAATGATTATATTCAGAAGATTCTTAAACCAATTTGCGATTCATATAAAGTGACAATGGGTGAGCCGGAGAAAAATTGTGATGTAACGATCTGGGGATTTGTTTCGGAAAAAATCAAATTACACCTTATGGGGAAAGCCAAGGCATTGTTGTTCCCCTCTATTCGGGAGGGGTGGGGCATGATTGTTACTGAGGCTGCTGCGGTCGGAACCCCTAGTATTGTGTTTGATTCGCCGGGGATACGGGACGCCGTAGACTTTGGCCAAGCGGGCTATGTGTGCAAAGCCAACGATTGCGAGCATATTTATGCATTAATGAAGCAGTCTATTGCAAAAGAGACAGAATATGAATCCATAAGACAAAACGCATATGATTTTTCAGGACAGTTTTTATGGGAGAAAACCGCCCAGGAATTTGAACAATATGTTATGGACTTATATAATGATTCGAAAGAGAGAATACGGTGAAGGAGCAGAAATTGTTTGCCCGAAAGTTAAATCAAGAAACAAGATATAGATATATTGAGTTTGCTATCTTTGCACTACTCTTTTTTTATTTGTATATTATTACTTCAATGGCTTTTGCGTTTGACGACGCACATATGGCATCTTTGGAAAGAGGAAAAGCGCTGATAAGCGGAGGCTATTTTAAGGCCGCCCTATCTATTTCGTCTGATTATATCTCAATGGGTAGATTTCAGATATCTCATTTTGTCCAAATACCGATATATATGCTTCCTATGTACGGCATGCGTCTATTTATTATTTTAATGACGATACTTGATGTCTTTTTGTTTGGAAAGATCATGTATCAGTTCACCAAATCCTACGCAATAAAATTGTACTCCATGATTTTTATGATTGCTTTTTTTCAAATTGTGGGGAACAATTATTCACAGATGTTTGGCTTGGGTGGCTTGATACAAAATCTGACCGCAATATTCCTTATATCTATTTTGTTTTTAGGAAAATACCACGAGACAAAAAAAACAAGGTATATTTTTCTAAGCTGCATTTTATTTTTAATTTTAGTATTGTATTATGAATCCTGCTTAGTATTCTTTCCGATTTATTTGATTATAAATTATTACTATACGAAAAAAGTGAAAGCTGCCGTTAAATATACCGTTCCATATTTTTGCATTTTTGTTGCATGGATTTTTTTCAATATATATTTAAGGTCACAGGCACAAGTGCAGTATGAAGGAACTGCAATGAATTGGCAATTGGAATCCATGGCAGTTGCCTTCTTGAAGCAGATTGTTTCTGCAATTCCATTATCCAATATGCTTTTTGTAAATGGCTTTGGATACATTGCTCAGATGATTAAGGACATCCAACCTTTTGATATTGTGAAGGCTGTGCTTTTTGCGACAATCATCTATTTTGTATGGAATATTTCTAAAAATCAAAGACAGAACAAACTAGATTTGAAATCGCTTTTTATATTGCTTTTATTAGGGCTTTTTACGGTTGCGCTTCCGGCTGTTCCGGTAGCCCTGTCTCAGCTTTACCAGGGAGAAATACAATTTGGAAAGCCTCATTTTATTGCTTTTGTTGAATGCTTTGGACTGCTCATTTCTTTTTTTGCTGTTTATAAAATTGTTTTTCGAAATATTGAGAGCAAAAAAAAAGGAAAGATCATTTTAAAAATTGTTCGAATTGCAATTGTTTCTTTATTTGCATTTATAATATTGCTTAATAGTGTGTATGCCAGAAATCAAGTCGAATTGGTCAATCAAACGTATGGGAGGGAAAGAATACCGCTTGAAAATGCTTTGGAATCTGGGATCCTGAATGATGTAGAAGACGATGCCGTAATCGTTAACTATGGAATCACTTTGCCTCAAAACAATACTTATTATCAAAGATTCTATGCTACTTATGCTCAGAAAGTAATGGATGTATATGAGATGGATCTTTATAAAGGGAAGATAATTGATAACATGGCTGATTATGATGTTGTGATGCGAACTGGAGATGCGGTTTATATACGACCTGAAAAGGAACACACGTATGTTGTGCAAATAGACCAGTTGGAGTATGACTATATCAAAATGGGGGAGGTCATAAGCATTGTTTTAGATGCGGATTCCCGGTCCGTTCAGGATTTTCTGGTTAACGATGTAAAAATCAGCTTGAGTCCGAGTGCGGGAAACGGAGATTTTGACTATATTGTGTATTATACGACTGTTAATCAGTATGGAATTGAAGAAGATGAATCAAAATTGATTAAAAGGGAGGAAGTATTAACAGACAGCTCGGACGAAAATATTTTGGATATTGATTTTGACGGACAAAACGTTCTTATGAATTCAATTGTATTTAACAGGTATATATCCTATAAGCCGGGAGAATGTGTGTCTTTTAGCGGCCAAACAGCGGATAGCGGAATTAGCCTTGTTAAAAACTGGTCACAAAAAGAGAGCTGGGGGCGATGGAGTGTTGGTGATGCCGCCAAGATAGGCATTGTTTTAAATGAGCAAAATGACTATCTTTTGAAAATAGAAGCGTTGGGATATCACACTTTAAACGGAAAACCATGTGAAGTATACATAAACGGAAAGCTTCTTGGGATAATTGAATTGACAGATAAACCACAAACATATGAATTGAACATTGATAAGAAAGATGTTGACCCGCAGTTATATGCACAAGAGATAAAATTTAAAATTGATTCCCCAATCAGCCCCAAACAGGTGGGGGGCGGTGAAGATGACAGAATTTTGGGTATTGGCATCAAGTATGTTGAACTTCAAAAGCAGTAGTTCCTATATGAACAGTTGAATACAAGGATATGAGCTAAAAAGTAATCGATGGTTGTTTTTTTTGTTTGCTGTATATTACATACAGGTAAATGATGTTGCTCAATAGCATTGCGATTCCGACCCAAATTAATGTCCACAGTATTTCAAATATTGTAGTGTGGGAAACAAAATAAATTAACAGCAGATCTGTAACGCAGCCTGCAATCATAGAATAGGCAAGAAATTTAGTTCTGTTTATAGCTAAAGAGAAGTTCATGATGGTTGTACTGAGCCCTAATGGTATTGTCATGAGGCATACGGGCAGTATAAATTGTGTTGCGTCCAGGTATTTTGTGCCAAAAAGGAGTCCGATAAAAAATTGGGGGAAGAGGTTCAGAATCACAGCGGCCACTATTGTTATCAGCCCACAGTAAATCATTGATTTTTTCAGAATGGGAAAGGAATTGCCTGACCGTGTGTTTTCTTCTGCTGCAATAGGAAACATTGCCATAACGAGTGCGTTTGGAACATAGAGAAGGATTTTTCCGAATTGCATGGCAGAACTGTATAAACCAGCTTCTGTTTCTGAAAAAAAATGCTTGATCATAATCATATCTATATTCGTAAATACAGCCAGGCAAATGCTTGTTGTCAAAGAGATAAGAATGAAACGCAAAATTAAATGATTGCGTATTCCTGGATTTTGAGGACGAACACCTTTAAAATGTTTTTTAATAATCAGGGCACCATATACTATGGATATGCATGCTGATATAATAAGCGCTCCCATAATTCCATATAAAGAGAAACCAAGAAAAACTAGGATTATGCTGACAAGGAGTTTGACTGTAGCTGTAATAATGGAAAAAAGCCCTAGGTTTATAAACTTTTTTAGGCCTTGGAGGCCGCCGCTTATGACGGGAGAAACAACCCCCAGTCCTATAGCTAAAGCAAGAAGTTCAATAATATATGGAGTATCGATTGCTAAAAAAGTTCGAATCGATGGAGCTAAAAGAATCATAACAATTGCGACTATAATCCCTATGATTCCCGCTTTAGTGAACATTTCTTTTATAAAATAGGGAATTTTTTCTTTTTCGTTTTTAACACTTAGTTCAGCTGTATATTTTGAAACAGCCAAGGCGAAAACCGAACTCGGAAGGAAGGCAAACATAAAAATTGAGAAGCATGTATTCATGATGCCAAAGTTTGTTACTGAAAGCATTCTTCCCATTACAATTTGAAAGATATAATTGATAAGATTAGCACCCATAGATAAGACAAAAATAATGGAGCTGCTTCTTTCTAACTCTTTTAGCATATGTCAATCCTTTTCATGAAATAGTGTTAGTTTATTATAACAGATTGGATATCTGTATACAATAAATGGTTTACAAAATTGAATCAGAATATGTAAAATTGACAAAAAAAATTTTTTTTGTTATGATGACTTGTGATTCAGATAGGAGCATATCAATGAAAAGAAAAGGGAAACTGTCTTTAATCGTACCTGGATATAATGAGGGAGATTTGATTTATGACAACCTTTTAGAAATAGCCGTTGAAAGTGAAAAACTATGTACTGAATATGAAGTGATATTCGTGAACGATGGCAGTAGTGATGATACTCTGGAGATGGCAGTCAAAGCCTCCAAGGCCTGTGATCGGATCAAAATCATTGATTGTAAAGAAAATCAAGGGAAAGGCAATGCTCTAAAATTAGGAGTTCAGCTTGCAACAGGTGGCTATATAGCTTTTCTGGATGCAGATTTGGATTTGCATCCATCACAATTGGCAGATTTTTTTGATATTCTTGAAAAGTATGATGCTGATGCGGTAATTGGATCGAAAATGCATCCTGATTCAAAGGTAGACTATCCTAAAAGTCGAACCATAATTAGCAAGGGTTATTATTACTTGCTTTTTATTTTGTTCAGATTAAAAATAAAGGATACACAAACGGGAATTAAGTTATTCAAAACACGAGCAATAAAGCCTGTTATGGAAAAAATATTGGTAAAACGTTTTGCGTATGATATTGAGGTGTTGGCCGTTTTAAACAGGAGGGGCGCAAAAATTGTGGATGCCCCCATTAAACTGGTTTTTCAACGCGGGCAATCTTGGGCACGGATTAAATTCAAAGATGTTTGGTTTGCTTTTAGAGATGCGCTTGCAGTATTTTACAGGTTGTATATTCTTAAATATTATGACTAAATAATTAGCTTTTTTTATAAAAACATCAAGGGAATTTCTCTTTATTCACAATATATATTGGTTACTGCAAACTAAATAAATGAGATGTCCATAATATGAACGAATGTTCACACTAATAGCACCTTTTTTATTTGACATCATAAAGAATTTGTGAAAAAATACGATTATAGATATATCTAGTTTTATGGAGAAAAAAATGAAAAAGATAGTTTTTATAAGTTTGTTGGTAATGATATTGATATTTTTAATAACAGCGTGTTCGGATAAGGTTGATGAATCTTTTTCTGAAAAGATAGAAGCAAATCCGCCCGAGGTGTTGGAGAACGGAGAATACAAGATTGACTTGCAGGATATAGGCGAAACAAACGGAGTAGTTTTTCTTAAGTTTGTATTTCTTGAAAATAATGACGTATATGAAGGGGGAGAAGTTACATCCTTGCCGGCGGCTTTTGACATGGAATATGTTCTTTCTTCAGGGAAAAAGGCAGATGATAAAGACGCGTTCTTAACGGCTTTGGGTGACCTGAAAGAATGTGTGATCACCGTGGAAGATGGCGCAATCGTATCCGTGCAACAAACGAAATAAAATTGTAATATATTTTTAATTGATATTCATTTATTTTTAATATACAATCTAGCTGTATGCTTAAGTACTCATGAAGGGTAAGCTTCGCTTAATTGGGCCTTGACTTGTGTGATGTAAATCAGCGGCATTGGGGGAAACATGCATAGTTTAGTGATTAACAAAAAATGGCTGTTTGGGTTTTTAGTTGCTATATTGGCAGGATTGCTGTTATTGGTGCCTTTTGGTACCGAAGCGAAAGCGGCTACGACCGGAACGGGAAAGGTAGTCGTAATAGACCCGGGGCATCAATATGTAAGCGGCGTTTTTGGCGATACGGGAGCGTTATCGCCTGATTTTGTTTCTACTTCCCAAACCCCTGATGATACGGAAGCCTATCTTAATGTGCAGTTTGCATACAAGCTTTGCCATGAGCTGCAGGACCGTGGGTATACCGTTTACTCTACTTCTTATATTGCATCGGATGTTCCCAATTTAATAGCTAAATCAAAGGGCGTTTCTTATACGCTCCGAGACCGTATCAATGCTTCGGCGACTGTTTCGCCGAATCTTTATATTTCTGTTCATCATAATGTAACCGGCGTCGGAACATGGACCAGTGCATGCGGCGCAGAAGTTCTTTATGACAATACGGATTCCACTTTAAAAAGCAGGTCTTGTACCTTGGCCAATCTCGTTTACAATTCTATGGCAACGCTGGGCAGTTCTGTTACAGGAAACAGATATACACACGTAAAAAACCAGGCCGCTACCGTCTTGACTTACAATACGGCGCCGGCTGTCACCGTTGAAGTGGGTTTTATGGATAATGTGACTGATTTGGCGTGGATCCAAAATGAAAGTTCACAGCAGGTGACGGTGGAAAAGATTGCGGACGGAGTAGATTCCTATATTACGCAATATCCCGGCAACCCGAATGACTCTACGCCGCCTACGGCCGGCGATGTATATACCAGTGCGGGCGATGAAGCAACGACCAGTACAAGCATAAATCTGGAAGTTGCGGATGTGCAGGACGATTCGGGCGTGCAGAGCGTGAAGTTCCTTGTATATAATTATGAAGACGGGCATACGAGCGACAAGTGGATCGAAGGCACCGGTTTGGGCAATAACAAATGGGGCGCCATCATGAACTTAAGCGACTGGGGCTATGAATCCGGCACATATATTGTGGATGTATTTGCAACGGATACGATGGGCAATTTTGGATATGTTGCGGGTACACGGGTTAAATTTAAGGGTGATACAACACCGCCGACAGGCGGTCCCGCGTATACCAGCGCATACGGCAATACGACAAAAAACAGGACGACTATTTTGGAAGTGGCGAATGTGCAGGATGCCGATTCCTCGGTTAAAAGCGTTCAATTCCGTGTGTACAACTTGGCGCAGGGACATTCAAGCGATAAATGGATCACAGGCACCAGCCTGGGCAATAATAAATGGGGCGCGCAGGCGGATGTAAACGACTGGGGACTGCAGTCGGGCACGTATATCGTGGATGTATTTGCAACGGATACAATGGGCAATTTTGGGTATATTGCGGGTACGCAGTTTAAGTACCAACGCGATACAACACCGCCGACATGCGGGTCTGTTTATACCAGCGCATACGACAATACAACAAAAAACAGCGCAATCATTTTGGAAGCAGCAAATGTGAAAGATGAAAGCTCGGTTAAAAGTGTTCAATTCCGTGTGTATAACTTGGCGCAGGGACATTCAAGCGATAAATGGATCACAGGCACCAGCCTGGGCAATAATAAATGGGGCGCGCAGATGAATACATCTGATTGGGGGTATACCCCCGGCACTTATATAGTAGAGGTATTTACAACGGATACAGAAGGCAATTTTGGATATGCTGGAGAAACATCCGTTAAATATGCAAGAGAAACCACTGCTCCAACAGGGGGGCCGGTATATACAAACGCGTATGGATCTCCCACAACGAGCCAATCAATTATACTTGAAGTGGCAAACGTTACTGATGCTGGATCCGGAGTGAAATCAGTTGCCTTCCGCGTGTGGCCTGAATCTTTAGGTGATTCCAGCGCTAAATGGTATACGGGTACGAGTTTGGGAAATGAAAAATGGGGTGGACTTATGAATGTAAACAATTGGTCTGCCGTACCAGGAGTATACAATATTGAAGCGTATGCTACTGATAATTTTGGAAATACGGGTCTTATTGCGACTACTTCAGTAGAGTATATTGGATATACAATTATGGGCGGCGCAAATGCTACCCGGCAACAGATGATTAATTACTATATTGCTAATGCTAGGCTGCGCACGACTCTCACCTATTGCGGACCCGTTGATTCGGTTACCTATTTTCCGACCTACTACGGAATAACGTTAGGACAGTTTGTGGACGCCTATATTTACGAAGCGTATCAGGAAGGCGTACGGCCGGAAGTTGCGTTTGCACAAATGTGCCATGAAACGGGATTCCTGCGTTTTGGCGGCCAGGTAAGCATAGGCCAGCTTAATTTTGCGGGCATTGGCGCTACGGATGGCGGAGCGGCCGGAGCATCTTTCTCTGATATATTAACGGGGATCAGAGCACAAATCCAACATTTGAAGGCGTATGCTTCTACCGAGGCGCTGAATAATACTTGTGTGGATCCAAGATTCAGTTTAGTGACAAGAGGTTGTGCGCCTCGTGTGGAAGATTTGGGCAACGGTTATTGGGCTTCTTCTTCAGATTATGGCACAAGCCTACTGTCCAAGATATACAGTATCCTTTCAGCAAGCACGGCAAATATTTACGGCGCAACGGATATGACTTTGGCGGATATCTCTCTCCTACCTACTGAAGAAGAAACGGTAGAGCCCAGCGAAGAACCGACTGAGAGCACGGAACCCAGCGAAGAACCGACGGAGAGCACAGAGCCCAGCGAAGAACCGACGGAGAGCGCGGAACCCAGCGAGGAACCGACGGAGAGCACGGAACCCAGCGAGGAACCGACTGAGAGCACGGAACCCAGCGAAGAACCGACTGAGAGCACGGAACCCAGCGAAGAACCGACTGAGAGCACGGAGCCTAGCGCGGAACCGACTGAGAGCATGGAGTCAGTTTCCGAAGCGGATACAGTGCCGGAATATGTTATAATGAGCAGCAGCGCAGTAACGACTGAGCAATTGAAAAATATTTTTGCGCAGTATCAGTCTGTGAATCCGATGCCGTCCGGTACGGAAGGATATGATGAGCTGGGATTCCCCACATATTACGGAATGACTTTTGAGCAGTTTGCAAATCAGTATGTGCAGGAGGCAACGGCGGAGGGGGTCAATCCGGCCATTGCATTTGCACAAGCAATGGTTGAAACGGATTACCTGCGGTTTACGGGCAGCGCCGGTATAGACCAGTATAATTTTGGGGGATTTGTGACGGATGGAACAATGGATTCGTTCAGTGATCTTACGACAGGCATCCGGGCTCAAATTCAGCATTTGAAATGTTTTGCCTCTACCGACCCGTGTGTGAATGCCATTGTGGATTTGCATTGGGATGAAAGCGTTAGGGGAACGGCAGCGACTCTGCAGGAGCTGTTGGCGGATTTAGGTAAAGATGAAAGTTATTCGAATAAAATTTGGTCTATATTAAATCAATTGGATTAATCAGGCAAACCAGAGACTCTGCTTTATAACTAAGCAGAGTCTTTTTTCTAGGTGCCGGGCGATGCTAAACTGAACTTTGTGTGAAAACCAGGTGTATTTTGCGCCTTTATATTGTGAAAAAACAACCTTGTTGTTATAATACAGGCATCAGAAGTGTTTTGTGGATATTCCGATTGTGAAGAGGACTTAGTATGAAAACAAAAAAAATAACAACGGTTATTATATTATGTAGTGCATTTTTACTATTATTAGTGTGCTCAAATTTGTTTTTTTCTAATAGTGATGCAGGTGTATTTGAGTCCACACCGTCAACGGAACTGCAGAATACCAGCGAATTGCAACAGATGCAGGAAATCATTCGGGATTCTTCACCTGATCTGGAAAGCAATCAGGAAATAGAGAATGCCCTGATGGCCGGAATTCATGATGCGACGGAACAAACAGGTGGCGATCAAGCAGAAGACTTTGAATATAGCGATGCTGAAACCGCAGAAAACAGCCAAACCGAAGTTGAAACGGCAGAAAACAGCCGGACCGAATATGTATCCGATGAAGTGTTGGTGATTTTTAAAGACGGGGTGTCAAAAACGGAGGCGCAGGATGCGCTCTTAAATGTCACAGAGGATACAGAAACCAATGTGGATACGGATTCGCTTAATATTGTTGACGTTGCATCGGATATAACGGTGGATGAAGCGATAGAGGATTTGGCAGAAAATCCGGATGTTGCATATGTACAGCCTAATTATGTTTATCGGTTACTGGAAACAGAGGAAGATGCGACAGATGAATCGGACATAGGGGGCGAAGCGGGTGCCGGGAGGGATACGCAAGAAGATGCGGCCGCCGATGAAGACAAAGAGACCACAGCTAACTCTGATGCGGAAGAAAGCACCGGGACGGCAGAAGGCGCACAGACGGAATCGGACACCGGACCCCAAGAGGACGGAGAAACGGAAGAGAATGAAAGTGCGGCAGGCGATATTCAGACAGATGCCGGTAAAGATGCGCAAGAACCAACTGAATCTTTACAAACAGATGAAACCTCTGAGGATGCAGATACGGATCTGGCTGAAACGATGGCAACGATCAACGATCCGTATGCCTCTTCTGGTCAATGGTATTTATCAAACATCGGCGCATACGATGCGTGGGATGTTTCCAAGGTGTCCGGGGCGGTTAAGGTAGCTGTTATTGATACGGGCGTCGATATTACACATGAAGATTTAGCCGACAATATAAATCTTACTTTGAGCTATGATGAAGTGAACAATACTTCGCTAACCGGGGATATGGAATCTCATGGAACGCATGTTGCGGGGATCATAGCCGCAGAGGCCAATAACGGAATTGGTGTTGCCGGTGTTTCTTATAATGCAGAAATTATTGCTATTAATGTTTTTAAATGGTATTCGGATGGTCTGGGAGCGGAAACCTCTGATATCATAGATGCGATCTACCGTGCGGTGAGCTCGGGCGCAAGCGTAATCAATATGAGCCTTGGAGGATACAGCAACTCGGACACGGCTTTGGAAACGGCGGTTAATTATGCGGTTTCCCACGGGGTTGTTGTTGTCTGTGCGGGTGGGAACGGGGATTATTACGGCAATCCGATCACCAGCCGGATCTATCCGGGCGATTATGACGCATGCATTTCCGTAGTGCCGCTATATTCCAGTAATGTACGGCCTGCCTGGGCGGATTATAACACAGATAAAGATATATCCGCTCCCGGTGTGAATATTTACAGCACGGTTCCGGACACAGACGGGTCTTATGATTATAAAAGCGGATCTTCCATGGCTTCCCCCGTTGTTGCGGGCGTTGCCGCTTTGCTGATGGCGGAAGATTCTTCCCTGAGCGTCAGCCAGGTAAAGGCAATCCTTTATGATACGGCAACGGATCTGGGATCTTCCGGAAAAGATGTTTATTACGGGTACGGAAAAGTAGAGGCGGATGCGGCAGTACAGGCGGCGGCGGATACAAGCGTAAGCAGCGTTACTGTTACCGCTTCCAACAGCCTTTATACCGTCCAAAAGGGCTCTGCCAAACAAATGGTTGCGACGGTATTGCCTGCTTATGCGGCGGACAGAACGGTAACGTGGAGCGTGACCGCAATAACTGGCGGGGCGACCATTACGCAAAGCGGATTGCTGACCGGAACAAAAGTGGGAACGGTGAAAGTGCGGGCGACATCCAATGAGACTTCAAGCATTTACGGAGAAAAAATTATAACCGTGCAGGGAGAGGATACCAGCGCTCCTACAGCTGGCTCTGCCTATACCAGCGCATATGGTAAGACGACTACAAGTAAAACAACGATATTGGAAGTGGCCGATGTAACCGATGTGTCGGGCGTGCAAAACGTACTGTTCCTGGTATACAATTACGCACAGGGGCATGCAAGCAATAAATGGATTGCGGGCATAAATCTGGGTAGCAATAAATGGGGCGCACAAATGGATGTGAGCGACTGGTCTTATGCGTC
>JAVBVZ010000022.1:0-72178 GCA_036679405.1 Christensenellaceae bacterium | reverse complement strand
TGAAGTCCTCATCATACTGCTTCCTCATTTTTCCCATTTTCCGCCTCCGATTTCCGAGCTTTTTCCCGCTCTTTCCATCTTAGCAGATTGTCTATTATTTTAACATGCTCCCATTCGTTTTCTCCTATTATAGCATTTTTTAAAAAAACGGACACGTAAAATGTTACCGATTATTCACGCTTTAAAATAAATTCTATGATATAATGTTCAAAATCATACTTAATTGAAAAATTTTTTGTTGATTTCTTAAGAAAGGCGGCGAACCTGTGAGCAGCAACGTATCCGATGATATGACGGTCGAGATCACCTGTCCGTCATGCGAAAAAAAATTTGTAATCAATACCACCGAGATCGGAGAAATGACCATCTGCCCCCACTGCAGCACGGTGATGGTCGCTCAGGCTGAAGCGGAATCCTCTTTCCCGCAGACGCAACCCAAACCTCCGGCCGGCCAAGAGGAGATTTAAATGAAAAAAATTTTCGTATTGCTCGCAGTATGCATCTTTGTCTTATCCCTTTCTTCATGCCAGGCGCTGTTATCCACGCCGGCCGACCCGGAAACCGAAGCTGCGGTCAACGCTTCCCTTTTGAGCGGCTACCCGCAGGACGTACTTCCTTTATACCGGGCGGATGCGCTCATATCCTGCGGCATGAGCTGCCGCGAAAGCGATGAATACGATATCGGCAAAGATATTTATACCGTCAATTACGAATCTACCGCAGACCAGCAGACCCTTATTCAGTATTACAGCGCTCTTCTGACCGAACAGGATGAATCTCCCACATCGGAAGAAGATGTGATTACCGACCAGCTCAGCGGCAATATTGGGGAATACAAGGCAGATATTATGTTTTTGGACGACATGGACTCTACGACGACCGTGTATCTTACACTGGGCCTGCCGTCCGACCAGTATACAGATGAAAACCCCTATTTTTCGGACTATCCTAAAGATCTGGTGGATCAATACGGCGTTTCTTCTCTGCTGGAAAGCACCTATCAAAAACAATATTACGACGGGGAAACCCTCCATTACATTACTGTTTACCAGACAGACCTGACAGAAGACGAATACGCCGCCCACTATAAGGACGCTTACTCTTCCAAGGAAAGTTTTGCGCAGTCCGCTTCCGGCGCGTACGCCTTTTCCTGGCAGGACGGCGCGTTCTCCGTCAGTACCCGTTATTCGGGCGGCAATGTGCCGTACGTTACCATAGACGTATCAAAAGCGGGTTAATTGCGCGCTCTTTCGGCAATATTCCCCGGCTCCTTTTTTTTACGTGCAAGGACAGGGTCGCTGTCTTTGAATATTTTCCCGGTCAGTTTCACATAGGCGGCTGCCGCCTGTACCTGTATGATATACGCAATCGAAATAATAAGCGCTATATCCGTTCCCTGTTCTTTGAACACCCCCATGGCAATCGCAAGCGCAATGGAAAGATTTCTCATGACCGTACCATATACCAGCGCGATTGCGTCTTTTTTTGCAAAAAACAGTTTTCCGACCACCGTACTCATCACAAAATTAATGCCGTACAAAACAATAAGCGGCAGCAGATAGTACAGCAGTATTGCCGGATTCCCGACAATATTTCTGGATTTTAAAGCCATCGATATAAATACGATCGCAAGAACTCCAATAGTGGACACCATTGGAAATTTGGGCTTAATATCGCGTTCAAAACTTTCCTGCCCCGCACGCCGGACCAGTATAAACTGGGTCAGCACCCCGGCCGCCAGAGGCAGAAAAACAATGAAAAGGATCTGCGTAAAGATTTCCCCCAACGAAACGCTCACCTGCGTGCCCATCAAAAACTTTATATAAACCGGCGTTAAAACCGACCCCAGAATTAGTCCGATCACCGTCATCTTCACAGCCGCCGGCACGTTCCCCTTGGAAAAGCCCGTCCAGGATATTGTCATTCCGGAAGTCGGCAGCAAGGAAGCTATCAGAATCCCCAGTACGACCATGGGATTATCCTTGAAAAACAAGAGCCCGACCGCAAGCCCTAAAAAAGGAATAATTGCAAAGTTGATCATCTGTGCGGTCAGCTGAAGTTTGGTATCGCTCCGCTTGAGCAGTTCTTTGACTTTTAACGTAACCATCATTGGATACACCATCAGAAATGTGAACGGAACAATCAAATCTTTTAAAAAACCCGTCTCAAAAAAATAACCGAACAAAAGACCCAGCACCATAGCGGCCGGAATGCTGATGATCAGTTTTTTCTGCAGTTTTCCAAGTACCTTCCATAAATTGCTCATTTTTATCAGCCTCCTTTATACGTATGCATTTATTATATTCGTTTTAATCTTCCGCATCGGTGACAACATCACATTCGTAAATAAAAAAGGAAGCCGGCCTTATAAACCGGCTTCCTTTTGGGCGATTCCTCTCTCAGCCTTCCGGGCGAGTTTCCCACCACATTTTTTCCGGACGTTTTTTGATCATCACCCGTTTAAGAAATTCCACCGCTTTTCCAAACCCTTCTTCCCGGTCCATCAGGCTGTCCTCGTGCTCAATACTGATTGCGTAATCATAACCGGCAGAGGCCAGCGCGCTCATAATACTTTTCCAAATTTCTTCAGGATGCCCATACCCCACTGTTCTGAAATTCCAGGAACGTTTTTTCATGTTTTCATATCCTTTTGGATCCAGCACCCCGTTCCTGCCGGCATTGCCCGGAAGGATGGCGGAATCCTTTGCATGAAAATGGAATATGCAGTCCGAAAGTTCTTCGATCACCGCGCATGGATCCATGCCCTGCCAAAACAAATGGCTTGGATCTATATTTACACCGACCACTTCTCCCACCGAGTCCCTGAGCCTTCGCATGGTTTCGGCATTATAAACACAAAATCCCGGATGCGGTTCTACCGCAATTTTTGTGACTCCATGGTCTTTTGCAAAGGCGGCCATTTTGGTCCAGTACGGTATAAGCACCCCGTTCCACTGGTATTCAAGGATCCCGCTAAAGTCCTCCGGCCATGCCGCCACCGCCCAATTGGGCGTTTTATCCTGCGGGCTTCCCCCCGGGCAGCCCGACATTACGAGAACGGTATCCACCCCCAGCGCTTCGGCGGCCAGTATAGTATCCTGCAATTCTGCGTGATGCCGCTTTGCAATCTCACTGTCCGGATGCAGCGGGTTTCCATGTGCGCTCAGCGCACTGATTTTAATTTCCTGATCATCCAAAAACCGCATCATGCGTTTGCGTACATCTTTGTCCTTTACTACTTCCTTTGGGTCCATGTGTGCAGACTTTGAATATCCACCGGTCCCGATCTCCACCATCTCTATGCCGGCGGCCTTCACATATCTGACCGTATCTTCAAAACTCCAATCATTAAAAAGAATTGTAAAAACGCCTAGTTTCATATAACCGCGCCCCTTTCGGCATCAAATATCCACCCAGCTTTTTTGGCTGGAAGCCTTTTCGACACATGTGATTACCTGCTGGACCTTCCGTCCGTCCGTGAAATCCGGCTTTATGTCCGATTCTTGTGCAATCCCCTTAAAAAATTCATAATACTGGTGGACAAACAAATGCTCCCATCCAATGATATGTCCTGCAGGCCACCAGTTTTTCATATAAGGATGCGCTGCCTCTGTTGCCAAAATTGTTTTGAATCCCTGCGCATTTCCGTCTTCCATCAAATACACTTCGAGTTCGTTTAAGCGTTCCAAATGAAAGCGGATGCATCCCCGGCTGCCGTTCACTTCAAGCGCCAAATCATTTTTGTGACCGATCGCGATTCTGGAAGTTTCGAATATGCCCATAGCGCCATTTTTGAACCGGGCAATGAACATGGCTACGTCGTCTGTTGTTACCGGCCTGCTTTTTCCATCATTTTCATAGCGCTCTTTAACAAAAATGTCGCTCGCACCGGCCACCGTGGCAAAATCTCCTACCAAAAAACGCGCCAGATCAATCACATGCGCCCCTTTGTCGGCCATGGAGCCCGCGCCGGCCATTTTTTTATCAAAACGCCAAACATACGGCGTTTCAGGCAATCCCGCCCACTCCTGCTGATAAGTGGCTTTAAAATGATAAATCTCTCCTATTTGCCCGCTGTCGATCATTTGCTTGGCCAAACACACGGCCGGTACACGCCGGTACACAAAATTAACCAAAGACCTGATCCCGCTTATCCGGGCTGCTTCTTCCATGCGAACCGCTTCTTCAAGGGTATTGGCCAGCGGCTTTTCGCATAAAATATGTTTCCCGTTCTTTGCAGCGGCAACCGCGATATCCGCATGAGTAAATCCCGGAGACGCAATGCCGATCACATCGATGCCGGGATCGCTCACCACTTTGCGCCAATCTTTTTCAAAGCCCGCCCACCCGTATTTTTGAGCCGTTTCTTGGATATCGTCTTCCACACCGCACAGGGTCTTCATATGAACCGCAACGCCCGGGTCAAAAAACATTCCCAAGGTCCTAAGGGCGTTGGAATGGGCTTTACCCATAAATTTATGGCCGATAAGGCCGATATTCAACGTTTTTTTCATCCGCTTCACTCTCCTAAAAGCAATACCCGTATCGGGCTGCCGTCTGCGCCTGCCGCGAGCATAGGGAGCGAAACCACTTCGTATATCCCGGGACGCACCTCCGTCAGATCCAGTCCTTCAATGATCACAATACCCGCGCCCAGCAAGGCATAATGTGCGGGGAAATCTTTGGACCCGTATTTCTCCACGGACAAAAAATCAAATCCCAGTGTACGGATTTTCTTTCCTGCCAGAATGCCCGCCGCTTTTCCGGTAAGATAGGTAAAATCTTCCCTGAAAACGCCCGCATGCATAAAAGCACTGTTTTTTGTTTTAAAAAATACGATATCGCCCGTTTGGATATCGAGACCGTCAAGGTCGGGGGCGTCAATAAAATCCCGACCCGGAAATTCAAACACCTTTACCTTGCCGATAAAGTGCTCCATCCCAAGTTGATCCACTGTTTTTCCGGCATCCACAAAATGCTTGGGCGCGTCGATATGCGTTCCGGTATGCGAACCGAAACAATAGACCGAAAGGTTGACCGTATCTCCTTTTTGAATGCTCCAGTGCCGCCGTACTTTGCAGGACGGATCGGTCGGAAAGCAGGCCATCTGATCCCGTATGGGCACTGTTACGTCTATGTAACGCTTCAATTTGTCCCCCTCCCTTTTTCCGGTTACTTTAAAAGCTCGAGCGCATTTTTTACAATATTTTCCCGGGTAAGGCCATATTTTTCATAGAGCTGCAAATATTCACGCGCACTGCAGGCAAACACGTCTTCTACGCCTATCCTTCTGAGTCTGGCGGGTTCATATTCACAAAGCACCTCCGCCACCGCGCTTCCCAGTCCGCCGATAATATTATGGTCTTCGCAGGTGACGATTCCTCCTGTCTCCTGCGCGGCCCGGATGACTGCCTCTTTGTCGATCGGTTTGATAGTATGGCAATCCAGCAGCCGCACGGAAACACCGTCCTTCTCCAGTAAGGCACGCGCTTCAAGTGCAATTTCCACCATTCTCCCGGTGGCGATGATCGTCACGTCTTTCCCTTCGGCAACCGGAATCATTTTTCCGATTTCAAAAACGCTGTCCTCTCCGTGTATATCCAAGGCCGGATACCGTCCCAGCCGCATGTATACTGGCCCCAAATGCTCCGCTGCCGCTTTTACCGCTTCGCGGGTCATCTTATTGTCCGAAGGGCACAAAACGGTCATATTCGGAATGCTGCGCATGATAGCGATATCTTCAATCGCCTGATGGGTCACGCCGTCTCCGTTGTTTTCCAGGCCTGCGTTGGTTGCAACAATTTTGGCATTGAGCCGGGTATAGGCTATGGACTGGCGAACCTGGTCGCAGGCCCGCATGCTGGCGAAAACAGCAAATGTAGAAATAAACGGGATCAGCCCGCAGGTCGCCATAGCAGCCATGGCGCTGGTCATATTTTGTTCGGCTGTACCAAAATTAAAAAACCGATCCGGAAATTCTTTCCGAAAAACGCCCGTACCCGTAGAACCGGCCACATCCGCGTCTCCCGCAACGATCTTTGGATTTTCCCGGCCAAGCGCCGCCAGCGTTTCTCCGTAAACCTGCCTGTTACTTTTACTCATTGCACCTTCCCCCTGATCTCCTCCAATGCCCGTTCATATTCTTTTTGGGACGGCGCACCGCCGTGCCAGCAGACCTGGTTTTCCATAAAGGAAACCCCGCAGCCTTTGACGGAATCCATTACCACGCACTTCGGCCTGCCGTTTGCATAATCAAACTCAAAAAAAGCCCTATCTATCTCATAAAAATCGGCAGCATTCACCTTTGCTACATCAAAACCGAAAAGTTTAAATTTTTCCGCCACCGGCTCCACGTTCATAACTTCGCGGGTCACACCGTCGCACTGGATTTTGTTATTATCTACAATCGCAATCAAATGATCAAGGGAAAAATGTGCTGCGGAGGCCGCGGCTTCCCAGTTTTGTCCTTCCTGCAATTCCCCGTCTCCTATCATCACATAAACTTTGTAGCTAAGCTGATTGATTCGCGCGGCCAGGGCCATTCCAACGCCGTGCGACAGGCCCTGCCCCAGCGAACCGGTAGTAATATCAATTCCGGGCGTTTTGTTCATATCCGGATGTCCCTGCAAAATGCTGCCCATATCCCGCAGCGTCCACAGGTTTTCTTTTTCAAAATATCCCCGCTCTGCAAGCGCGGCGTATAAAACCGGATTGCAGTGTCCCTTGGAAAGGATAAACCTGTCACGTTCCGCCATTTGAGGGTTCTTGGGATCGATATTCAGCTTGTAAAAATACAGGTAAGCAATCATCTCAGCCGCAGAAAGAGACCCTCCGGGATGACCGGACCCCGCTTTGTAGATCATCTCAATGACGTCTTCCCTTAAAAGCCGGGTTTTTTGTTTCAGGTCTTCAAAATTGTTCATCATATCTTTTTCCTTTAAATATTTTTTTTCATTGAGTTTTCCATATATTCTTCGGGAATCATTCCCTGAACAGACCATCCTCCGTCCACAAAAAACAATTGTCCGGTCATAAAACTTGAATCTTCACTGGCCAAAAATAAAGCCGGCCCAACCATTTCCTCTTCTTCTGCAGTGCGTTTTAAAGGAACCACGCTTCCCCAGGAATTTTTATAGTCAGGATCGTCGCTCAGGTTTCGCTTCACGTTGGTCGGTCCGGGCGCAAACGTATTAATCCGTATGCCAAAAGGCGCCAGTTCTACCGCCAGTTGTTTGGTCATAGCGTGGACGCCTCCTTTGGAGGATGCATATGCCACCAGATTTTTTACACCCAACCGGGCGCAGTTGGTAGAAACGTTTACAATGGTTCCGCCTCCCTGCTCCCTCATCATTCTGGCTGCCTCCAGGCTGCAGAAAAACGTGCCCCGAAGATTGGTATTGATCACAAAATCCCATTTTTCAGGCGTTATATGAAACAGGTCTGTCCAGCCGGTCACACCCGCGTTGTTCACCAACACATCCAGCCGGCCAAATTCTTTTTTAACCATGCCGAACATGGAAAAAACTTCATCGGTACTGCCGATGTCGGCTTTCACGGTAAAAACGCGGCGGCCGAACGCACGGATCGCTTCTGCGGTTTTTTCCGCACCAGCTTTGTCACTGTTATAATTTACGGCAATATCCGCTCCCTCCCGTGCAAAACCAATAGCAATCGCGGCTCCGATTCCTTTGCTTGCGCCCGTGACCAGCGCCGTTTTCTTTTCAAGTTTCATAGTAGGCCCCTCCTTCATCAAAATCATAATACAATACGATTTTTAAAGATTCTTTGTTTCTCATAAGCGCAAAGGCTTCCTCCCATTTTGAAAGAGGAAACCGGTGTGTGATCACCTTGCTCAAATCAAAATGAGTATTTTTGAGCATACGCATCATAAGTTCCCATGTATGCATGCTGTGGCCTACGCTTCCTTTTATGGCAAGCCCCCGGTGCACAACATGATCCAGATTAAGACAAATAGCGGTTGCCCCATGTCCCATTTGTATAAAAGTGCCCATGGGACGGAGTAATTCGAGCCCCGTGATAATGGCGCCGGACGCGCCGGAACACTCTATGCAGACATCTACGCCGCGTCCATCCGTTTCATGCATAATGTTTTCCTTTAAATTTTCTTTTGAAATATCAATAGGAATGCCGCCCAGTTCTTTTGCAATTTCAAGACGCCCCGCATCTTCACCCAGGCCTGAAACAAATGTTTTAATTCTTTTTTTAGCCGTCAGCAGCAGGCACATAAGCCCAATCGGGCCCGGACCCGAAATCAGCACCGTGCTCGATCCATTAAGCGCCGCTACTTCTTCCACCGCCTGCACGGAGCTTGCAAACGCTTCCAAAATAGCGGCTTCCTCCATCGAGTACCCATCGGGTATCAAAAAAGCCATATCTTCGCGTACACAGACATACTTTGTAAAACCGCCGTTCGTGCCATGCCCCATTCCCCGCCGGGTCCGGCAAAACATATAGTAACCCGTTTTACAAAACTCACACTGCCCGCAAACGATTTTATTGGAACCCAGCAAGGCAACCCGGTCTCCCGGCTGAAAAGACTTGATCTCCCCTCCTACTTCCACAATCACGCCGGCGAGTTCGTGGCCCAATATTACGGGCGGATAATTTTTAAACGTATCATCATATACTCTAAGGTCTGTTCCGCAAATACCTGCCGCCCTGATTTCAACTTTCATTTCATTTGGAGCGCATGAAGGTTCTTTAATCTCCTGCAGAGATATATGCCCTACGCCCGGCTTCATTTTCATTAAAGCTTTCATAGATTCTATCCTCGCGTAAAGAGTTTTACTTCCCGATGTGAAAAACAATGATTTTTTTCTTACAGATACAGTATACTCCGGCCTTTGGATTCTGTCTTTATCGCTGGTTCACTCAATATGGTCAAAAATTCATATATGAACGGGCGCGACGCTCCGCTGTCTTTCACTGGTCTGCTTTGCTTTTCAGCAAAAGATTTGCCGCTTCAAAAGGGCTGCCCCCAAATGAAAAATACGCACGCTTTTTAAGCGCACGTATTTATTAAGAGAAGAATTGTCTGTTCTTTTATTTTCCGGTTTTTTTCTTTACAGCACATTTCAGAAAACTTTCTTCAGAAATACAGGCCCTTCCCCTTGGCGGCAGAGTCATCTCTGCGGTTTCCCTTCCTGCCAATTTCGGGCGATCCACAAAACGCGCCCCAAAGGGATAACGCTTCCACACAGACGCCGGCCTTAAGATTTCATGATAATCCTCTTTGATTATTGTTCGACTTCCTTGCGCTGGAACAAAACAGCCAGTATGACGATTACGCCCTTTACGGCATTGACCAGGAATGGATCCACACCCAGCAGCGTCAGGATATTATTTAAAATCCCTATGATCAGGATACCGAAGATGGTTCCTATGATCGTCCCTTTTCCGCCTGCCATACTGGCGCCGCCTACCACTGCCATTGCGATGGCGTTCATTTCATATGCGGTTCCGGACGACGAAGCATTGATGCTGTTCATGCGCGAAGATTCGATGATTGCGGAAAACGCAATCGAAAGGCCCATGATTACAAAAGTGAGTATCTTCACTTTATCAACATTGATACCGGACAGACGCGTCGCTTTTTTATTGGACCCGACAGCGTATATATGGCGCCCCAGTTTTGTATGTTTGGAAAGATAGTAATATGCAAACGCGATGATGGCAAAATAAATGATCGGCAACGGAACAAGATCGTTGATATTGTAATTTGAGATCAGCTGGTATTCCTTTACTTCTCCCGTAAACCCGCCGCCGGACATAAAATACATGGCCACCGAACGGTAAATGTACATGAGGCCCAAAGTAACGATAAAAGAAGGAACCCGCCCTTTTGTCACAATAAAGCCGGTTCCAAAACCGAACCCGGCGCCCACAGCGATGCCGGCAGCCACTGCCAGTGCCACGCTGCCCGACGCGTTCAGCACGCCCAGAACAATCGCACCCACGGCGACCAGCCCGGAGCCCACGCTCAGGTCGATTTCACCGGCTATAATTACAAAAGTCATACCCAGCGCAAGCACGCCGATTACCGAATTGCTTCTTAGAATATTAAGCCAGTTCCGGAGAGTCATAAAAGTCTCACCGGACAAAATAGTTGCAAACACCACCACAGCAGCGGTTATCAGAATTACACTGTAGTCGTTCGTAAACTTGTGCCATAGCGAGCGGCCTTTTGAAAGATCTGTAATCTGTTTGGTCTTGCCTTCCATAAAAATTTCCTCCTTAGATTAGCTGAGTGAGCCGCCCGTCGATAGAATCATCAACGATTCTTCCGTGCATTCACTTCTGTCTATTTCTCCCCTGATCTGCCCGTGATACATAATAATGGACCGGTCGCATATCTTAATAATTTCCTGTGCCTCTCCGGAAGTTACAATGATTGCCACCCCCGCTTTAGCAAGTTCCATGATAATGCGGTATATTTCATTTTTTGCACCCACATCCACACCTTGCGTCGGATTGGAAAACATCATCACATCCGGCTTGGAATTCAGCCACTTTGCAAGCACCACTTTTTGCTGATTCCCGCCCGAAAGGCTGGTGATCAGGTTGCGGACATCCGCCACCTTGATCTGCAGGTCTGCCACGATCTCATTTGTCATCTTTGCTTCTTCCTTATGATTCAAATGAATGCCGTGGGTGAATTGATCCAGCGTTGCAAGCGTTATATTCTCAAGTACGCTCAGATCTTTGACAATCCCGTTTTCTTTCCGGTTGGCCGGCACATAGCCGATCTTCAAACGCTTAGCCCTTTCCGGACTTTTTATCTTAATGACTTTCCCGTCTTTTTTTACCGTCCCGGTGGCACGTTTTATATCGCCGAACAGGCTGCGGGCCAGCTCCGTGCGCCCGTCGCCCAAAAGGCCGGTAAACCCTAAAATCTCTCCCCGGTGCAATCTAAAGGAAGCATTGTGCACATGGTCCGGGATGTTCAAATTTTCCACTTCCAACACCACTTCACCGATCTCGTGTTCCTGATATACGTCGACCGACAGAACGTCACGCCCTACCATGTAGCGCGCCAGATCTTCCACTTTGATTTTCCCGTCCGGCCCGTCGATGTCCCCGTCAATCACTTTTTCCCCGTTCCGAAGCACGGTAAAGCGGTCGCAGATGTCCACAACCTCACCGAGTTTGTGGGATATAAATATAAGCGTAACCCCTTTTGACCGAAGGGTCCGCATGATTTCAAAAACATTGTTGATCTCCACCGTGGTCAGAGAAGTTGTCGGTTCATCCATAATGATGATCTTTGCATCCCTAAGCAGCGCTTTTGCAATTTCAATAATCTGCTTATAAGACGCATCCAGATGCCTTACCATTGACCGCGGATCGATCTTGATATGCATATGATCAAACACTTCATTGGTCTGCCTGATCATCTCTTTTGCGTTCAGTCTGCCAAACTTATCTCTCAGCTCATACCCTAAGAACATGTTTTCATAAACCATCAGGTCATTGACAACATTTAATTCCTGATGAATAAAAGCAATCCCAAGCGCTTGGGATTCGCTGGGATTATGAATATGAACGACCTTTCCGTTAACTTCAATGCTCCCCTGTTCAAAATCTATAACTGCGCCTAAAATATTCATAAGCGTTGTCTTCCCTGCGCCGTTTTCGCCAAGCAACGCATGAATCTCGCCTTTTGAAAATTCTACGCTAACATTTTTTAATACCTGCACGCCGCTGTAGCTTTTGCAGATATCCGTCATTTTCAGCACGCTTTCAGACATCCTGATTCCTCCCTGCTTTTACATTGTTCAGCCAAAACCCGGGGCAAGCCCCGGATCTTGACTGAAACAAATGATTTTGTGTTAACGCACCATAATGATATGAATCAATAGGGCGAATTCGGATCGAGATAATCCTCAACGTTGGTGATATCAACCGTCATGGACGGAATAATCGTCTCGGCCGGAACTTCTTCGCCGTTCAGAACCGCTTGCGCCATATCAACACAGTCTTTGATCATCAGAGGCGAATACAGCTGGCTGGAAAGTGCCATGTCGGGATTTTCCAACATCTTATTGAACCATACCTGCGCACCGCCGCCACCGGTCATAACTTTGATGTCCGTTCTCTGCGCTTCCTGGATTGCCTGCAGCAAGCCAACATCCAGTTCATCGTCGATGGAATAGATGCCGTCGATCTGCGGATTTGCCGTCAGAACGTCGGTCATGGTTGCCAGAGCGGCTTCAGGAGAAGCATTCTCAGAACCATATTCACCGATGATTTCAATGTCCGGAGCAATCTCTGCGATCTTGTCTTTGAATCCCTGGATACGCTGTCCATTCACCGCATCGCCGTAAGAAGGAACGCCGCAGATAACCACTTTGCCCTCTCCGCCGAGTTTTTCGGCAATGTATTCAGCACCGATCACGCCCATGGAATAGTTGTCGCCAGCCAGATAGTAAGTCGGCGTAGCGGGGTTGATCGTCCGGTCAAAGTTGATGAGCGGAATGCCTGCATCCATAACCTTCTGCGCAGCAACGGCCAATTCGTCATTGTGCGGGAAAAGGATGATCACGTCGCATCCAAGGGCAATCAAATCATCAATTTGGTTTGCCTGCTCATTCGTGTTTTCAGAGGCTACCAGATTGTAATTCAATCCCAGCTCGTCTGCTTCCTGTTTTGCAAAATACTGCACGGCAGCAACCCAGCCGGTAGGCGCCTTGGGCACCGAAATACCAACCAATCCGTCGGATGCGGAAGCTTCTTCGCTTGCAGATTCGCTCGGCGCTTCGGAAGATGCGGCAACAGATTCAGATGCGGCCGGCTCCGAAGAAGCGGCAGGCGTCTGAGAGCATGCAACCATAAATACAGCCAGCATGACGCAAAGAACAATCACTAATGTCTTCTTCATATTCATTTCCTCCTATTTTTTATGTTTTGCCTAAGTTTGGTTTAAGCAAAATCTTCATTTCGCATATCGGGGTAGTGCTAAATGTCAAACTATACTGTCCGTTTTTCAGGTTTTATCAGAAATATGGGTTTTGTTAAACAACCCTGCCCGTATATCCCGTTCAGGCGGCAGCCGGCTGCTATCAATATGAACCCTGTTTAAATGTAACTTGGATACCAATGAATCTATGCCTATACAGTCAGTTTACTTCATCTGTCCTGCACTGTCTTTATCTTTGGTTCACTATTCCTTGACCAATATTCATTGTTTGGATTGGGTTAAGTTTTCATCTGTTTATCATAAAATTATTTTACTATAGCTCTTTATTATTTGCAAGTGTTTTTTACCGGTTATTGTCACTTTTTGCGCTTTTTTTCTTCGCATACAACAACAAGTGATAATATATGGGATGCCAAAACCAACGCCCCTTCAAAAGAAAACTGCCAGAACAATGCTGTCCGGAACGGGTTTACGGCAAACTTCATTGCGTTACTTAGAGCTAAATCACGTCGTAGTTATCCTCGTTTTTAAAGGTATCCTGCGCAACCGCATTGCGCTCGTTCATTTTAAGCTTATATTGTCCGGGAGTCATTTTCATAACCTGCTTAAATACTTTATTAAAATTATGTACGCTATTGAATCCGGCCATCATGCAAATCTGCTGAAACGTATAGTCGGACATCTCAATCAGTTCACACGCCCGCTCGATACGCACCATTTTTACGTAATCCATAATCGTCATGCCCGTACCTTTTTTAAAAATTCCGCAGATATAATTTTTGTTGTATCCCATATATCCCGCAATCTCTTCCAGATCCAGGCCGGAAGAAAATTTTTCTTTAATATACTGGGCAATTTTTCTGCAAAAAGGCGTCCATGCGGAATCATCTATCCCCGTAATAATGAGCGCTCCTGTCTGTTTGCCGGCGGCGGGAACCATTTTTAAAATCAGAACATACAGATACGCCTGAATGATTTCCCGGTTATTGCCGCCCACGCTGCCGATTTCGTATGAAATCAGCTTAAAAAGGTAGCTTACCTGCTCGGATGCCTGGGCGGGTCTTGCAATGCTTTGAACAAGCCGCCTAAGCCTTGCATCCAGGATTTCCAGCTTGATATCGATCATCCGGACAACAGAATCATGGTCTTTTTGCATGGAATGCTCTTCACCGGGCCGGACAGCCAGGAATTGCCCGGGCCCAAGCCTGCATTCTTTTCCGGCCACGCAAAAACTGCAATCACCGGAAACGATATAAAAAAGCTGAAAACAATCGTGGCGGTGCGAGCGTATTCCCCAATTGGGGAGATATTTGGTACGGCCGGCCCACAACAATTTTAATTTAGTTTTATCCATTTACTGATCCCCGAAACAAAGATATGCTTGCCTTCATTATAGGCGAACTCCCCTTTAATTGCAAACCGGTCCAGGCCGGCTGTTCAAAGGGCTTTGCCGGGGAACAGGCTAAAGAGAAGTCCTCGCTTCCCTGACGGCTGCAACCATCTTTTTTCCGATTTCGGTGATTGAATCAAAGTCGCCCGTCTTTGCCCCGGCCGTGAGGTCGCTTCCCGCGCCCACCGCTACTGCGCCGGCACGGATCCATTCGCCCGCATTGTCCGCATTCACACCGCCCGTGGGCATCATTTTAGCCTGAGGCAGCGGCCCTTTAATGGATTTTATTATTTTGGGCCCAAACAGATTTCCCGGGAATATTTTCACAATATCCGCCCCTGCTTCCATGCATTCCACAACTTCTTTGATTGTCATGGCGCCCGGCATGCAGGCCACCTGATACCGAAGACAGGTCTTCACCGTAGGCACGTCCAGATACGGGCTAACTACGTAATTCGCGCCTGAAAGGATTGCAATCCGCGCCGTCTCACTGTCCAGCACCGTCCCCGCGCCTACCAGCATTTCTTCAGGCCTGTACTTCTCTGTCAGCGTCCGGATGATCCGGTCGGCCCCCGGAACGGTAAATGTGATTTCTATACCCACAATACCTGCCTTTATGCATGCTTCCGCAATACGAATTGCCATCTCCTCATTGTCCGCCCGCACTACGGCCACCACGCCGCAGTCCTCCAGTCTTTTCAGCACTTCAGACTTTTTCATATGCTACCTCTCTATTTATTCAAAACGTATTTGCACGCTTCTCCGCGCAGAACCGCAATGCAATTGTCCACCGCCATCCGTCCCATCGCCTGAACCGCTTCGCCGGTATGCGCGCCGGTATGCGGCGTCAGAACCACACGGTCCAGTCCCTTTAAAGGCGAATGCGTCAGGGGCTCCAGTTCAAAGGCATCCAGGCCAATACCGCCCAGGCGGCCCTCTCTCAAAGCCTGTGCCGCGGCATCTTCATCTATCAGGCCTCCCCGCGCGGTATTCACGATCACCGCGCCCTTTTTCATTTTTCCGATCCGCTCTTCGTTTATCATATGACGGGTCGCGTCGCTCAAGGGAACATGGAGCGAAATAAAATCCGAAGAAAAGATAAGATCATCAAGCTGCGCTTTTAAAACGCCGTGTTCCCGGGCAAACGCTTCGTCAAAATACGGGTCGTACGCCTGCACATTCATGCCGAATGCAACGGCGCGTTTGGCCAGATTTTTACCGATTGCGCCCATTCCGACAATTCCCAGGGTTTTTCCGTATAATTCCACGCCTTCGCTTCGGGGCCACTCTCCGTTTTCCACCGCCGCATGCAGTTTTGGAATATTGCGAGCCGCACAGAGCATCAGCGCAAACGCCAGCTCGCATACCGCAACCGCGTTTGCACCCGGCGTATTTGCAACGGCAATCCCCTTTTTTGTACAGGCCGCAATATCCACCCTGTCGACGCCCGCGCCGTAACGCGAGATCACCTTAACGCTACGAGGCATTTTTTCGATCACATCGGCGGTAATATAATCTACCCCGGCGATGTACCCGTCCACACCTTCAAGACGCTTTAAAATCTCGTTTTCCTGAAGCGGACGGCCAAGATCGTTATATACAACCTCATCCGCAAAAGCTTCTATTTTTTCCCTTGCCTGCGCATTTCCGGGTTTCAAAAATGACGTCGGCGTTACGAGTATCTTCAAAGCAAGCTCCTTACTTCCATTTCGGATTGTCAATGATCTGCGGTTTTCCGTCTTTTTCCACCAGAAGTTTACGGTATCCCTTGGTCTCGATTGTTCCATAGTCATGCCCTGCATCTCCACGGAACGTAAAGAAAGTCACAAGCGGATCCTTTGCGTCCACATTGATGCTGCGGTGCGCATAGCGCGGCGGCACATAAACCATTTTCCCGGCGGAAAGTTCCTGTGCGGACCAATCCCCTTCCGGACTTTCAAGAAGCATATATCCATGTCCGCGAAGCGTAAGATATATCTCGCCTGTTTCAAGGATGGTATGAAAATGCCCTTTGGTCATAAAATATTCGTTTCCGACTTTGCCCGGGTAGGTGATACTGCATCCAAAAGCCAGATCGCCCGCAGTTTCCGGCGCGCCTATTTCATGGAATTCGTACACCAGTTCGTCTTTCTGCCCAATCATTTTGTTCAGCGCTTCCTCGTCTGCATACATGCCGTGCATATCACTCAGACGGCGCTTGGATGTTTCCTTTTTGGAAGACATCCCTGTTGTGAAATCAAAATCAATGGTATATCCTCTTGTCCAGTCCAGCGGACTGCTGCTTGCATTAAAATCTGCCATTATTCTTCTCCCTCCGTTTTCAGCGTGCGTTAAACCTGGCCGCTATTTTATCCAGGCGGTCCAAAACTTCCCCTTCGATCGCAATATCAAAAACTTCCCCTATGACCTGCGTCCATCCAAAAATAAAATACTTCCATCCGTCTTCAATGACCAGATTTTGTTTTTCCTTCTGCGCTTCGGCCTGATGCATAAACAACAGGTCCCCTCGGTAATTGATTTCCCAGACCAGCGCGTTTTTCGGGAAGACGGCGTTGCCGGTCAGCGGAGATCCCGGCCGGTCTTTTCCCAGGCCCGTCGCATTGATGACCAGCGACCCCGGCCCCATCTTGGCAAGGACTTCGTCATTCTGGCCCGCTTCCGGCGTCAGATAGTACTCAAACTGTACGCCGCCCGGGTCCAGCTCTTTGTTGATCCTCTCGATCTCACTGAGCCGCGGCTTAGAACGGTTTGCTATCACAATTTTTGACGGATAGTTGCCCGCAAATTCCTTACGCAGCAGATAAGAGCACATGGCAATTGCGCTGCCGCCCGCGCCCATGATAAACACGCCTGCCTCCGGATGATCCGCCCAATAGTTTTTGGGTACGAACTGCTCTAACGAAAGGCCGGACGATATAGGATCTTTCGCGTGTCCCCGAAGTTCTTCCCCCCGCTTAGATATGGAAGACATTTCGCCGAACATCAAAGCGTACGGATCTAAATACTCAAAAAGATCTTTTGCCGCATTATACAGGTCGATCTTATGCGTCGTCACCAGCGCTCCTTTGGACATCGGATCATCTTTGATGAAAGAAACCACGTCACGGTAAACCTGCGGGTCGGCATGGATCTCAATATCAATGCCCTTCATCACGGTATCTTTCAGCCCCAGCGCCTTTGCCCATTCGGGAAACACCTTCATAATGGACGATTTCCCGGTAGTCACCCCTATGAAATACATGGTGGGTTGAGTCGCTTTTTTAAGCTCCTGCATTATTATTTCTCCTTTAATTTTTTATTGTGAGCGCTTTGCGCGCATTTAAAGACTGCATTTTTGAAAGCTGCTTTTCCGTTGCGCCTGCATCCGCAAGCAGCGGCGCAAATTCTTTTATAATATGATCAAGGCCCATATCAGCCCCATATGCGCGCAGCCGCGCATTGGTGGTATCCAGGCTCAAAAGGATCTGATCTTCATATCCCGCCTCCAGCATAGTCATGATCAGGCCGGCTTCCTGCCGGTTGCTTACATACTTGGTGCGGTTTATGGTATCATATTCCAAAAAAACGCCTGTTTGCAAAACTTCCTTGTGATAGATTGGATCAATTCGCGCCCGGTCCAGATGGCAAATCAAAAGCCTTCCCGGCGCCACGCCCTTCTTTACAAAAAAATCCACAACTTGCAGGGCGTCCGCTCCCTGCTCTATATGGCACATCACCGGCATCCCGGTCTGCACCGCAGCGCACGCGGCCGCTGAAAACAGCTTGGGATACAGGCTGTCCCTGTAAATCCCGCCGGAGTCGACAGCCGTTTTGATGATCCCCGCTTTTGCCTCCATACGCGCAAATCCAGCCTGCCCGGAAGCAAGCATCCCTTTTTCAAATTCAGACACATACAGGTCTGCCATTGCCTCTTCGATCCAGTTTTCGATGTACGCCCCGTCTTCATAAAAGGCCGTTTTGTAAAAACCGGTGGAAGCGACCACATGTACGCCGCTTTTTTTTGAAGCGGCCGCCAGATTTTCCGCCATTCTCCCCGCATAAACGGGCTGCGCATCTACGACCAGGCTTCCGCCTGCCCGACGGTACCCTGAAAGTTCGGCGGCCGATTTTTCTATATCGTCCATGTAAAGCACAGGCGCGATCCGGCAGGGTTTTCCCTTCTCAATAAAAAGATGCTCATGACACTGGCATACGCCTGCGCCGTCCGCCCGGATATCGCCCAATACGGTCCTTATCATTGATTCGTCCCCAAATCTTTAAAAAACAATCACGTTCTTCAGGCCTTCCGCCCTTTTTGCATTTTCAAAAGCCGTTAAAATATCGTCGATCCCAAAACGTGCGGTTACCAGGCTTTTTACATCTACCAACCCTTCCGCTATAAACTCCAGCGTTTTTCTGAAGTGGCAGATGTTTGCGCGGGTAGACCCTGTAATAAACAATTCCTTATAATGGATCAGGTTTGTATCGATCGCAACCGGCTGTTTGGAAGCGGGCACGCCTCCAAAGAATATGATCCGCCCGCCGTATTCCATAAGCGGCAGCATAGCCGCCTGTACTTCGGGCGACGGGCAGGCTACCACCGCGACATCCAGCCCGCGGCCGCCTGTCTGTTCAAGAACATACCCGGGAAGGTCGTTTCCGTGATAGGTCTTAAGCCCTTTTACGATTTTTGCACTTTCGGAAAGCCGCTGCTCGGACAGATCGTTCATCATTACCTTTGCTGCGCCCGCCATCCTGGCGAGCTCGGCATGCATAATGCCGATCGGTCCGCTGCCCACAATCAGCACATGGTCTCCGGGCCTTACATCACATTTTAAAAATCCATTATATACGCAGGAAAGAGGCTCGTTCACCGCGGCTTCCTCAGGGGATACGCCATCCGGGATTGCCATCAGGTTTCCGTGCGTAAGCGCTTCTTTCGGAACCCGTATATATTCCGCAAAAGCTCCGTCCATATTGATCCCAAAGGCTTTATAGTCGTTGCAGAGATGAAAATCTCCCCGCACACATTTATCACAGATGCCGCAGCCTATATTAGGCGCCATGGCTACCTGCATTCCTTCCCTGTAAAAGGGCACATTTGCCCCCACTTTGACCACCGTTGCTGCAAATTCATGCCCCAAAATAAGCGGATGTGCTTCATCCACCCCCGCATAGCCGTTTTGCCACATACGGACATCCGTACCGCAGATAGCGGCGGCATCCGTCTTAAGCAATATTTCATCATCCGTAATGGAAGGAACGGGCACCTCGTCCAGCCTTATGTCGTTCGGGCCGTATAATCTCAAACTTTTCACAGCGCTTTCTCCTTACAACTCAATTAATTTTTTCCCGGCAATCGATTGATTGCCCGCCTCAACGATCTTAACGGCCATTTTGCCGTCCAGCCCAGTCACCTTCGGCATTTTTTTATTTTGGATGCAGTCAATAAAGTGGTTGTCTTCTTCCAGATAAGCATCTTTGAACAGCGTCATCCAACTGTTTATAAAAGGGGTTGCGGTTCCGTTTTCCACGGTGGTGCATTTTAAAAACTGGGCGTCGGCGCGCCCCACCTGCAGCACCCCTTTTGTTCCGAGTATTTCCACTTTTGCGTCATACCCGTACTGTACATACGCCGCTCCGTCAATGCTGTATTGTATTCCGTTCTCCATGACGCCGTTCATGACCATATTGTCATAGTAATCCGGATACTGCTCCAAAGCCTCTTTATTCCTAAAGTTTCCGCCGGATGCAAAAATTGTTTTAAATTCGCTTTCCGCAAGCCAGCGTATGCAATCTATATCGTGGCTGTTGAGTTCGGCTAAAATCCCGTTTGATTTTTTAATATCAAACATCCACGGCCTCGGTTTGGAAGGGCCCCGCGTACAGGAGCGGATCATCACAACATCTCCGATCTCCCCCGACTTTATCATATCCCGCGCGCGCATAAAGCTTTCGTCGTGCCGCCGCATAAAGCCGATTTGCAGCGTCACGCCGTTTTTCTCGCACGCCGTTATCATTTCATCGCATTCGCTTTCATTCATGGCCATAGGTTTTTCGCAAAAGATATGTTTGCCCGCATTTGCGCAGTCCACCACAATTTGTTTATGAAGATTGGTAGGAGCGACAACAATGACCGCTTTGATTTCCGAATTGGTCAATATATCTTTATAATCAGTAAAATACGGGATATCTCCAAGCTCCAAGGCCGCAGCGGCCGCTGCTTCTTTTACCGCGTCGACGACCGCCGCCATATAAGCGCCGGCAACCTTGTTTTTAAAATTTCTTGCATGGATCATCCCGGCCCGTCCGGCGCCGATCAGGCAAACACCTGTTTTTTCTCCCAGCATATCCTTACGCTCCTATTTAAAAGTTTTCATTATAAAACCATTTTTGCCCAAGCGTCATAAAATTCTTATTTTTTAGTATTCCTGCACTTGATACAGGACCTTTGGGGAATCGGCAAAAAAAAATGATATATAATGTATTATCATTATATATCATTTTGTTATTGTTTTTCAAGTATTATTATCATTTATTTTCACTTTTTTCCGTTTCACACACTTCCACTTCTACGCCCTGTGCTCTCAGGAAGTCGATATACTCTTTATCCGCGCCCGAATCCGTAATTAAAAGGTCGATCTGATTCAGGGAAGCAAAACGCACAAATGTAGACTTATCCATTTTACTGCTGTCGGTCAGTAAGATTACTTCGTCCGCAAGCTCTATAAGCACGGACTTCACCCCTGCCATATCTATTGTAGGGGTAGAAATTCCTTTTTTTGCACTGACGCCGTTCGAGGCCAGAAATGTTTTGTCCACATTCAGATCTTTGATCGTATCGATTGCTTTTTTTCCGGTCGTGCAATGAAAATTTCTTCGCACGGCTCCACCTGCAATGATAATATTGGAATCCGAGTTCCGCTCCAAAAAAGCCGCTATCTGCAAATCATTGGTTACGACGGTAAGTTTTTGAAAATCAACCAGCAGTTTGGCCAGTTCAAAAGTAGTAGTTCCTGTATCCAGCGCAATGGTATCCCCTTCATTTATGCACTGCAGGGCCATTTTTGCGATTGCTTTCTTTTCATCAATATACTCGATTTCCTTTTGATAGGAATTCGGCTCATAGTTTGCCTTGCGGTTGCTGATGGCTCCGCCATGTGTTCTCTTCAAAAAGCCGCTATCTTCCAGTTCCCGCAGATCATTGCGGATCGTCGCCGGAGAAACAGAAAACTCACTGCACAGATTGGAGACTGTGGTCTTATAGTTTTTGTTGACCAAATCGACAATCATATGTTTGCGCTCTTCCGCAAAAATTCCTTCTTCTTTTTTTACAGCCATAACTTTTTCCCTACTCTATCCCATAAATTTCGCTCTGGTAGACTTTGCCCAGTGCGTCGATCACATTTAAATACTGCTCTGCATATTTTTGATAAAGTTTATGTCTTTGCATGTCCGGCTCAAATGACTTTCCTGTCCGGGCCACCTGTAAAACCGGCTGTTTATAATCATCCAAAACACCCGCGCCGAAGCCTGCGATTACAGCGCTTCCCGTAAGCGCAGTGTCTCCCATACGGTACGTTGTCACCGGAATACCCAGAACATCCGACTTGACGGCGTTAAACAGATCCGATTTTGCACCCCCGCCGATTGCGTACATGCGCGTAAAGGACGTATCCGGATACAGTTTTTTAAGAACGCTGAAATAATACGCATACTCATATGCGATCCCTTCCATCACCGAACGATACATATGCCCGCGCGTATGTTTCCAGTCCAGACCTACAAAGCTTCCTTTTACATAAGGATTATTCGGAAGAACGCGTCCGCCGAAATGAGGTACAAAAAGAAGGCCTTCGCTCCCGGCTGCAATTTCCCACGCTTCCGCTTCCAGCGTATCATACGATGCCGCCGGTTTTCCCGAAAGTTCGTCCCGGAACCAGCGCACACACAGCCCTCCGCCGTTGATGTAAGACAGCGGCATAAATATGCCGTCCACCGGGGAACGCATCATTGTCATGGTCTGATTTTCAACGTCCGCCTGAAAACTGTCTACAACACAACAAAAAACAGACGCCGTTCCCGCACAGTCCAGTATCGTCCCGCTTTCAAACATACCGGACCCAAAAACAGACGCTGCAGTATCTCCTGCACCCGCCACCACCGGAATTCCTTCCACCAGCCCGGAAAGTTGCGCAAATTCACGCGTCGTTCTGCCAATGACTTCAAACGGAGATACGATCCGTGCCATTTTGCTCCGGTCAACATCAAACAGGGCCAGCAATTCTTCCGACCACTCTTTTTTCAGATTGTCTCCAAACCCCGAATACTGGATGCATGTATAATCGAACACCGCTTCTTCGCCCGCCAGCCCGGTCATTTTGCCGGCAACATATCCGTGCGGCAAAACAAATTTGCAGGTTTTTGCATAAGCCTCCGGATGTTCGTTCTTCCACCACAGTATTTTAGGGCCGTGCGTATATGTTATGGGGCCGCCCGTCACTTCCACAACACGTTTTCCCGCACGTTCGCGCATCCCCTGCATATATTTTCCGCAGCGCATATCGAGCCAGGAATCATAATAAGTGGAGGCTTCTCCGTCCCGATCCACGCCCATGATCCCGGCCATTTGACCGTCGATACCAATGGCGGCCACCCGCATCGGGTCGATACCGGATTTGCCGACGACCTCCGCAACGGTTCGGACGCAGGACATATATATTTCGTCCGCTTCCTGCCAAACTACGCCCGGTTTGGGGCTAACCAAGCGAGAGGCCTCAAACGCTTCGGCAAGAATAGACATCCGGGTATCAAATAAAATAGCCTTGGTTCCCTGCGTACCGATATCAATACCAATTAAATAATGGTCCATATGTTCTCCTTTAAAATATATGCCGATGCAACAGAACCAATAAATGAACCATCGTTTTTTATCATTTATTATTCTATTTCATCATATCAAGGTTGTCAATAAACCGTGCTCATGTCCTGCATAGAATTGCCTTCACAAAAAACTGCTGCCGCCTAAAAAGGCGGCAGCAAACCGGTCCTGCTTAGCGGATCTCGGAAACCTGAACTTTTCTTCCTTCGGCTGCAGATTTTTCTGCAGCTTCCAGCACCTGCATGATACGTACGCCGTCACTGAAATTAGGCGTTATTTTGTCGCCTTTTGCAAGTGCGGTCAAATAATCGTAGGCTGCGTTCACAAAAGTTGTTTCATAGCCGACGATATGTCCCGGCGCCCACCAGTTTCCCGCATAAGGATGGGATCCGTATGTCACCATGATATCACGGAACCCCTGTTCGCTTTGGCTGTCTTCCAGGTTCATGTACAAAAGCTCGTTCATGCGCTCCAGCTTCCAGACCAGGCTTCCTTTGGAACCGTAAATTTCAAAGGTATTCTGGTTGCGCCGTCCTCCTGCAAAACGTGTTGTGTCACAGGAGCCCAGCGTATCCTTTCCTTCAAAATCCAAAACCATAAAGCTGGCGTCGTCAATCGTTACTTCGCCCATTTCGGCAGAAGCCCCGCTCCCCGCCGTAAAAGTTGCGGCACCCGCACCCGGCAAAGGCCTTTTTTTGATAAAGGTGCGCTGTTCCATATAAACGCTCTCGATCTCGCCTACCAGAAAACGCGCGAGATCCAAAGAATGGGAACCAAGGTCAAAAAGAGGACCCCCGCCCGCAAACTCTTTTTTAAGATGCCACGTCAGCGGAAAATTAGGATCCATGATCCAGTCCTGGAGATATGCGCCCCTGAAATGGTATATCTCTCCGATCTTGCCTTCTTCTATTAATCGCTTTGCGTAACTCACAGCCGGTACGCGCCGGTAGTTGTGGTTTAAATAGTGAAGGACGCCCGCCTTTTCACAGGCCGCCTCCATTTCTTTTGCGTCATTATAGGAAAGGCAGCATGGTTTTTCGCAAAACACGTTTTTTCCCTGCCCCGCGGCATATACTGCCATATCCTTATGCACAAGGGTCGGCGCAACAATATCCACGATATCTATGTCATCCCGCTCGATCACTTTTTGCCAGTCCATGGAATATTCTTCATATCCCCACTTTTCGGCAAACTGCCGGGTATCCTTTTCATCCGTTCCGAAAGATACTTTTAAGACCGGCTCGAAATCAACGTCGTATATCTTTCCTACTGTACGCCACATATGGCTGTGCACCTTGCCCATAAAGCCGGTACCCATCATTGCGATATTGAGTTTCTTTTTCATTGTTGTATCCTCCTTACTCAAGCGAACTTACAATTTTTTTAAGCTCTGAAACGCTCAGTGTGACCGCCTGCTCTTCACGGCCTTTCCAGTCGGCATGCGGATGGTCGATCTCCACTGCCAAAAAGCCTTTGAAATCCTGTTTGTTTAAAATATTTGCAAGCGCCTGATTGTCGATCAGTCCCTGCCCCACCGGCACACCGGCAAAGAAGAACCAGTCGGTGGGCCTGGCCTCTTTCACATTGACCTGCAGATCTTTCAGATGTACGGCAAGCACATGGGGAGCCAATATCTCCATTCCGCGAATCGGGTCGTCCAGCAGCCGCAAAAAATTACCCGTGTCAAAATTGACGCCGAAATTCGGGGAATCAACATTCTCCAGCAGCTGCATAATTTCATCTGCCGTATAATCAATATGATTTTCCACCGCCAGCTTAACGCCTACGTCTTCTGCGATCTTAATTGCTTCTTTAAACTGCCTGCTCAAAGCCTCAATCTGCGGCCCGTGCGGTTCATGACGGAACATCAGGGAAGATCCGGTCACACGCATCACATCTGCGCCCAAAAGCTTTGCCTTGGGGATACAGCTCTTCATTTCAGCAAACGCCTCCGGGTTTTTCCCCCGCTCCAGCCCGTCCGGATGTCCCCACGCAAACACGCGGTCAAAACCGTATTCGTCCAACTGTGCTTTCAGCTCTCCCATATACGAATCGTCAAGCGTTTTAAAAAAGCAGGATTCCAGCGATACGCCGTCCACGTCAAGCTCTTTTGCACGCTTTAAAAAATCTTCCATGCTCATCTTCTTTTCGGGCGTATCCTGATCGGGATATACTTCCCCAAAAAACCGGTGAAAACAGTAACTGTCAATTCCTATCTTCATTTTCTTTTCCTCCTTATTGTTTCATTGTCTGCTCAAAAACGTTTTTTTAAAGAACCTTTGTTTCCCAGCCAAACACCTTGGCCAGCTGCAAAAGCTCGGTTCTCCTGTTGCCCACCAAGATCAGCGAATGATGCGAACAAAGCGCATCCATCACGGCATGACCGTCTTTATAGCGGATGAGCGCGCCGTTCCGGCAATCCGACCCCGGATACTGAACATAATCTTCAATCTCCGCTTCAATAATGCTGAGGCGTTTAAAATCAGGGAATATTTTAGCCAGCGTGACCGGCCCCACCGGCATCCGGCAATCCACCGCCACCGCATTCTCATTGACAATCTCTAAAACCTTTGGGCAAAGCTGCCAGTCGGTGCAGAAAGAGGGGGGCACCAGGCCGAAGTATCCGCAATGCACGCCCAGCGCATGGTTGTCCGGATCTTCAATATCCGGAAACTTGTCAATTTTTTCATGCGCCAGCGCCGCCATTCCCACCAAAAACGGATACAGATTGGTCATCATAATGGGCGCTTTGAGCGCACGGTAAAGTATAAACGTGCTCAGCAGCGTCAGCGTGTCTCCTTCGCACGCCCAAATGATATCGTCTTTTTCAAATATCATATTCCAGGCCAGGCAGGGGGTCGTGTCGGAATTGAACGATTCGTTCAGGCAGTTTGCGCCCACGCCGTCCACACCGCCGATTTCTGCAATCACTTCCTTTACGGCTACATAAATCTTTACGGCTTTCAGATAATTTTTTTCCGAAAGCTTGCTGGAAATATTAAGATCCCAGTCTTTGCAAGCCTCCCGGGCCGTCTCATCCGGAATTTTGCGCGCACGTTCATTTAACTCTTTCCAGCTTTTATAGATCATTTTGACGCCAAAGGTCTTCTCCATCTTGTCGGTGCATTCTTGCTCCCACCAGTAAAAACGTTTAAAAATGTACGCCTGCATGCCTTCGCCCGGACTGTCCTGGAAGGTCAGGAATTTTGCGCCGCTCTTCAGTTTCTGTTTGGCTGCGATTGCACGGATGATCACTTTGGCCAGCTCAATATTATAAGGAGAAAAGACATTTAATCCTTTTTCCCGCAAATAGGTCACAATTTCCCAATCCCACATCTCTACCGTCCCAAATCTGGACGTCAGTACGACCATCGGCAGATTGATCTTCTTCAGATGTTCCGCTTCTTTAAAGGCGGCGCCTATAAGCTGGGGAAACACGACCGCGTCTGCCTCCGGAATCTCCTGTCCAACGCAAACCGGCTCTAAAAAATCAGCTACATCGCCGTAAAATTCTTCAAGCCGTTTTAACTGTTCTTTAAATTCCCCTCTCTCCCTGTCATTTGCCGCAGCAAAATAGAGTGGTAAAAGACGTGCTTTCATAATTTTCTCTCCTTCAATTTTGAATGGTATACCGAAATTCAATATTATCTGCTAACATTATAACACTATATAACAATGAATAATAGTAAATAATAATAAAAAATGATAATTTTTTAAATTTTTTTGATTTATGAATAGAATAAGCCCTTGTTTTGCCGCACTTGTTTTCATTTGCAAAAACATTATGGTACAATTGATATAACTTTTATTAGAACTTCTACTCGAAAAACAAGGCATGCAACGTTTAGTTGCGCAATTGAAAACTAAAATTGGTGGCGCAACCAAGCAAAAAGCCTTTATGATTTCATTATGAACACCATATCCGCACCCCAAAGAGTCTTGCTTTTAGGGGACGCAGTATTTAAAAGGAGAAATCATATGAATATTGAAATCGCAAACAGGCTGGTGCAGCTTAGAAAAAAGAACGGGTTATCCCAGGAAGAACTCGCGGAAAAACTGGGGATCAGCCGTCAGGCGGTTTCCAAATGGGAACGCGCCGAATCCAGCCCGGATACCGACAATCTTATCAGCATTGCCAAACTGTACAATGTATCGCTGGACGAACTGCTGCAGACGGACGAAGACCCCGAAGTCCTGCGCGCCCGGGCGCGCGAGAAAGAAGAAGACCCGGACCGCCGGCAGAAAAAAAGCCCTCTTTACAAATTTCCTTATCCGGTCGCAGCAGTCATACTGTTTTTTCTGATTGGTTTTTTAGGAAACGCTTTTCAGTACGCCTGGCTGATCTTTCTGACCGTGCCTCTTTATTACGGCATTGCAGCCATGCTCAGCCGCACAAAAGACTGATTGCACCACTTCCTCTTTTGTACGGCAGGTTCTTTTGTGCTGAAGATGATCATTGTTCATATTTCATTTGTGCGGCCTGCCCATACCATCCTGCGAGCTGCGATACCAGCGAATCCTCAAACAAGACGGTAATATAGCAAAGCGTGCCGTCTTCTTCTTTTATATACTGTTCAAAGCCGTCTTCGGTGGTGCCCTGAAGCGTATACCCCGCTTCCGCCAGGGCATTTTGGGCCTCCGTCTCATCCATTGCTATGGCCGCCCCGCCTATCAGGAAAGGAGAAGCCGGCCGGAAATTTTCGATTCCGCATACAACCATCTCTCCGTCTTCATTTTCCATAAAAGAAACAATGACGTTTCGATACAGATATTGCAGGATATCACCATCCATCTGTGTTTCGCCGGCTGTCCCGTAAATATTGTCTATGTCCTCCCTGGTAGCAATTCCCGCCACTTCCGTGAATTCAATATCGGTAGACTGTGCATCAAATTCCAATGCCGATTCCGTCTCCGCAGGCGGTTGCTGTGCACTTGTTTCAGCGGCCTCATCAGTGCTTTGAGCCGTTTTTGGAGCCGCCGCAGTTTCGGACGCCTCCGTCCCGGTTGTGCCGCAGGATACGAAAACAAACAACGCGGCAAGAACAACAACCAAAAAAATGCTTCTTTTCATCTCAATCCCCCCCTTAGGAACATCCCTTAAAATAAGAATAAGTGTATATTTGGTTATTTGAACATTTTTGTATGCAATCCGGCCATCAACGCCGGCGAATACACAAACATGCCTTTGCCTTGCAAAAAATCAGCTGATCTGCATCAAAAAGAATGTTACATCATCTTTCAGCGCGCCGCCTTCCGTAACCGCAACGATCTTCCGATCCAATTCTTCATAAAGATTTTCACTTTTGCAGACCAGGTACCGTTTCAGATCGTGCAGCGTGAAAGAATCACCCGTGTCTTTATTTCTAAGTTCAACAAGACCATCGGTATAAAAGAAAAGCCGGTCTCCGCTTTCCAATTGCAGAATTTTATCCGTATACTCCGCCTGTATGATGTCCATAAGATTGCAGAGCGGCAAACCCGTTGTATCTATTTCGGAAATTTCTTTGTTTTTTTTCAACAAAAGCGGTTGCGCATTCATTCCGGCGGACGAATATAAGAATTCTTTCGTTCTTATATCATAAATTCCGTAAAGGATCAGGATATAGGCTTCATCCCGAAAACTTACTTTATTATATAATTCATAAAGGTTAGAAAGGACCCTGGAAGGCTTGATCACTTCAACTGCGCTTTTATCCAATTCTTTGGTCGTTTTGATGCTTTGGTTCAAAAACACGGTCAGCATTGCCGCCGGTACCCCATGCCCGGACACATCGCCGATATACATGCCTATCCTATGATCATCCAATCTGAATATATTATAGAAATCTCCGCTGACTCTCTCGGCGGGGTAATATTTTGCATAAAACTTTACCTGCTCGCAGCTTGGAAGCTTGCGGGGCAGAATAGCGTTTTGGATATCGCGCGCATATTCCAGGTCGTCCAGCAGCTTTTGATTCAGCAAATTTAATTCATGATTCGCGTTTTGCAGTTCCTGCGTTCGTTCAGAAACAAGCCGGTTTAGATTCCCACTGTATTTTCTAAGCTTATTTCTGGCATTGTATAATGCAAGGTACGGCTTTTCTATATTGTCTATAAAAGCGACCCTAAAAACAATGAAGTACGCAATGAATTTGTAAACATGGCCAATATAATTATATATATCATAAACCGAATCATAACTTACAAACGCCAGTTCACTGAAAACGCTGACCGCAATTGCAAGCGCAAAAAGGATATCCGATTTGCCCCCGTATTGGAAATACTGCTTTAAAAACATGACCCCCGCAAAACACAGGAAACCGATAACGATATATTCAAGAATAATTTTTGTGAAAGTGATCCCCATGCCCTCGATATACATGGCCGGCAGCGCATCCGGGAAATAGGTTACGATAACCAAAACACAAAGAGAGAACGCAACGGACACAGCCAGAAAGACGTTCCTGTTGATTCTTGACCGCTTTCCGCTTCTGATAAGACTGCCCAGCGCGATTCCGACCGCACCCACCAGTCTTGCGATGATCCAGAGCGTTGTCGCCCTGTTTGCATCGCTGTTCTCAATCAGAAAATAAGGCATCCCCTTATAACTGAGCGTATGGAAAGTGTCCAGGATCGCCATTATTAAAAAGATATTCGCTATGAAAATGCTCCTCAGATTACGGCTTTGCCGATACGTATAATATGGGAGGATAAAAATACAGAAGGATATCAATATGCTGATAAATTCAAAAAAAACATGCCAGGAAATAAATCCGGACACGCCCATTCCCCGGCTGAAAAAAGGCTCCAAAAGATACAAATTATTAAAAAGGAGCACCGAGAATATTATGAAAACCGCCAGATAAAGAACCGGTTTATATTTATTTTTGTTTTTTAATAAATATTTTTGTTTCAAAACAGAAAACACTCACAAACATTCGTGCCGGTATATTCCGGCAGGGCAACCGCATTTTTACTCTACAGGTTCAACATAGCACAAATCCATCTATTTCACAAGCAATTTAGCACGTAATAGATTTAAAAATCCGGAAATATTTCAAATAAAGGACAGTATCCGTCAATTATATTGTATTTCTGCTTTTTATTTTCAAAAGATCTGAAATACGCCTTTTATCTTTGTTTTTCAGTATGAAGGATCCGATTGCATGCATGCCCTGCACATTTCTTCAGACACGGCGGCCGGGCCGGCCTTCCCGCCCTCTCAGGGTTCGAAGCCTTTTTTATGGAGCCAACGAGGGGATAGCGGCCGCAAGGCGGCCGCATCGCTCGGCTGGGGCAGCCTTCGCGCCGTTCCGGCTGTAAACAGCCCACCGGGCTGTTTACCTTTTGCCTGCACGCCCTCTCAGGGTTCGAATCCCCTTTTTACAAATAAAAAACGCCGTACTTTCATACGGTGTTTTTTATTGGAGCCAACGAGGGGATTCGAACCCCTGACCTGCTAATTACGAATCAGCTGCGCTACCAACTGTGCCACGTTGGCAAACCAAATTGCAAAAAATATTATAACAGTTGCCCGTCTAAAAAGCAACATGCAAATTATTGGTTGACCTTTTCATTCTATGCCGTTAAAATAAGAGAACATGCTATTGTAAGAATTATGCAAAACTTTTTTATCGTTGCTTGATTATCGTCGGTGGCGCCACGCTCTCATCTTACGCCATCAATCTTGGCCTGTGTATTTTTTGAAGGAGAAATCCATGTTTGAACTGATTCGAAGAACACGAATTTTGCTGGTGATTTTGTCCATTGTTCTTACCTTTCTTATTTATTTTGTGATATACAGTCCTATGATGGCTGAAATTCAGCACAGTATGTATCTAAACATTACGGAAATCTCCATGTCAAAGTATTCTTCCATCCAAAACTCCGTAGACGCTGCGGTTACCGGTTCCCTCAGCCTTTCCAGCCGTTCCGCCATCCGGGATAAGATATCGGAATATAAAAACGGGGACATCTCTCTAGAGGAACTGAGCGCATTCACTGCGCCTAAATATGCGGACGGAGCGTCTGTATTGGACAAAGCCGTCTTTGCACAGCGTATTGTGGACGAGCAGCCCGTCGCCACCTATCAGGCAGAAGGCTTTAACGCACCGGGCCTGGCCGGAACTGAAAAATACGCCCACGCCGTATCTTCCCAGTTTATTCATTCAAACGGCATATTGTACATCAAAGTATTTTCTCCCATCCTAAAGGACGGCGAAGAAATCGGTATGGATGTTGTTTTGTTTGATTTTTCCGATAAACTGAATAATTTGAATGAATCTGCATACAAAGTCCGCATGATAGATGCCACCGAATTCAACCGATTGCAGCAAGGAGCAGACATCCTGCTCGCGCCGGATGATTCCATACTGCTCAACAACAACAAAAATATTTATTTTTTAAAGTCTATGGATTCCCACTATTTTCTTGTTCAGGCAGACCGTCAGATTGTCTTCGCACAGGCAGACGCGCTCACCCGCAACATTATAATTGCCTGGATCATCATTTTTGCGGTTATGCTGCTCACCATATATTTTTATCTGCTGCGCTATGCAAACAAGCGGATCCGGCATGCCGAACAAAGCCGCGATCACTTTAAAAGCATGGCATACACAGACAGGATGACCGGCCTTTACTCAAGATCTTATCTGGAAATATGGAAAACAGGCCTACGGGACACAGCGGCAAATTATACTTTGGTTATGGTAGACGTTGACGATTTCAAGCTCATCAACGACCAATTCGGCCATCTTGCCGGAGACGAAGTATTAACGCGTATCGCCAACCTGTTTTTGTCCTCCATCCGTGAAAGCGATATTATCATCCGTTTCGGCGGGGATGAATTTTTGATCATTATGGAACATGCGGATGAATCCAGCGCCCGCAAGCTTATGGACCGCATGAACGAAACGCTCGCACACCTGGACGATTGCAGCGTGCCGCTCAGGCTTTCTTTTGGAACCAGTGAACTTGGGCCGGGCGAAGACTTTGATGCAGCCCTCGGACAGGCGGACGAACGGATGTATACCGCTAAAAACCAGAAAGATACCCCTGATTCCGGCGATCAGGTCCCCGAGCCGTAATGCTTCTCAAAAAAACACTAACAAAAAAACGCCCCATGAGAGAGGGCGTTTTTTATTTTTAACCCATTCAGGAAAGTCCAAGGCCCTGCGCCGCCTGCGCCATTTCCTCTTCGGTGAGGCCGTTTCTTGCATAAATGGCATACGTATATGCCCCCGCGCGCGCAACAGCCAATACAACGCTTCCCCCGACCATACTGTATTCAAAGTCAATTCCGTTTACATCTTTTGTTTCGGTTTGATCAAACTCTCCCGTCTCGCATTCCACTTTTTTTAAGGTCGTCATAGCAAAAATCAGTTCCTTATCCCCATTCACATAAGCAATCTGTGCAAGGTTCCCGCCTACCGCATAATAACCGATCAGGGCGTATCCATCCGGCATACTCTGAGGATTGACCACATCAAATCCAACCGCATTTGAAAGTTCCGACAAACTGTCGTATTGAACCGGCTCTTCCGTTTTGGAACACGCCGTAAAAACAAACGCAAGAAGCAATATACAACACAAAACCGGAAAAATCTTTTTGCTCATTGTAACACCTCCGCCATAGCTATACCGTCATAACTATATCATATCCATATTCAAAAAACATCAGGCTTTCCGAAAATATTGATAAAAAGTACACTTGATATTGCCATTGTACAGCTTGCGTTTTTTGTCTGCACGCCTGCCGAATTTGCTTTCAAATCCGTTATCCGCCGTCAGGACAAAAACTTTATTGTCCGGATGGGCAAAAAAAGCTTTCCCGATTTGCTTATACAGGCGGTCTACGTCCTTCTGCTCTCCCATCCGCTGCGCATAAGGCGGATTGGTTACAATGCAGGCATCGTCTGTTTCCTGCGTAAAACGAACGGCATCGGCCCGGGAAAAGCGGATGCTTTCCAAAACGCCCGCGCGTCCGGCGTGAAATTTGGCCAGTTCAAGCGCATCTTTATCAATATCGGAAGCAAATATCGGCACACCGGATATCCTAACGCCATCCGCCGCGCGCTGTTTTTCTATATCAAAAGCTCTCTTGAATTCGCTGCTGAAATGCTGAGCGGCAAAACTCCTGCTTGCGCCCGGCATAATGTTTTGAGCCATCATTGCCCCTTCCACCGCGATTGTCCCGCTGCCGCACATAGGGTCATAAAGCGGGTGCGCATACCAGCGGGCTATTTTTAGCAGCGCCGCAGCCAATGTTTCTTTAAGCGGCGCCGTTGAATTTTTGACCCGGTATCCTCTTCTGTTAAGGCCTGCACCGCTTGTATTGAGGCAAACGGAAACCTGGTCCCGCACAATGCTTACATAAATCTGATACGTACTTTTGCTTTCTTCAAATACAATGTTCCCATAGGACCGCTTCATGCTCTCAATCACCGCCCGTTTGGAAACTGCCTGTATGTCCGATACGCTTCCCAAAACCGAGCCCACCGCGTCCCCGGCCACCGGCATCTTTGCTTTTGGCGGGATCAGATCACCAAAACGGGCTTGAGCCACTCCGTCAAAAAGTTCTTCAAACGTACGCGCAGAAAATTCAGAAAGAACCATATATATCCTGTCCGCACACCGGAGACATACGTTGGCCTGTGCCAGGCCCTCCTCGTCGGCTTTAAAATACACGCGCGCATCCCGGGTTTCAATTTCCTCTACCGCAAGGCGCTTAAGCTCATGCGCCACCACCGCCTCGAGCCCGAAAGCACAAGCCGCATAATACTGTCTTTTTTCCATCTGTTTCCTTTCATATAGGTCACGCCGACTTTAAAAAGGCTCTCCCGGAGCCTTCTTAAGCTTTGCGGGGGCCTTGAAAAAACAAAGCCCTTTCATTATACCTTCCGGCTGCCGGCAGCCGCGCCCGCCAGAAGTGTTTTTTAATCCGATTTTTCTTTATCTTCCGCTGCGCCGCCAAGGAGGCTCTTTTTATCTTCCCGGTTTTCAGCCACTCCGACTTTCACTTCCACAATATTCCCGCCGATATACGCTATATACGGCTCCGCCGCACCCATCCGCTTCAAAAGAACAAAGATTTCGTTTTTAACGTCGTCCGGCTGGTCGGCATTCAGGATATAGCTTCTGAGCTTATCTTCCGCCTTCTTGTCCCCAAATCCCGAAATGATTTCAGCCACCGCTCTTTTTATAAAAAGGTCTCCAAATTCAAGCCCCCAGGTAAGCATTGCTTCAAAGCGCCCGCTTCCCTTCCACAAATTCGTGATTTCCGCTTTGTCCCTCATCAGGCATTCGTTAATGTAGCGTATGCGTTTCTTCGCTTCCTGAAAAGGAACCTGATAGATATACGCGAGCGTATCCGCAAACTGGTTGCCTTCGAGTACGTTCTTCACAAACCCGCAATAGTAAGGAGCTACTGTGTTTTGCGGATTGATTTTAATAATATTGGCAAAATAATTGATTGCTTCTTTCAGTCTTCCGAGATTATACGATGCGAGTCCCGCATAAAACAAGGATTTTTCATCGTACGGCCGGTACTGAAGCAGGCGTTTTAGATATAAAAGAACTTTGTCATGCTTCTTGATCTCACAAAAGGTGACCGCAATTTTATAAAGGTCCTCCGGATTCTCTGTTTTGATAGAAAGAATCTTGTCCGTAAATTTATTGCAATTCAGTTCATCGCCCTTTTCATTAAAAAAAAGCACCATGTTGCAATTAGCATGAACATTGCCCGGGTCTGTTTTTAAAACCTCTTGCGTAATTTCTACCGCTTTATCGATCTGCTTATCACAGTAATACGAAAGCGCCAGATTGTTTTTAACGAATATCATGGAAACGCTGTCCGCATCAACCGAGGCCAATATCTTGATCGCTTCTGAATATTCGCCCATATCCAGCTTTCTTTTTCCTTCTCCGGCCAAATCGAAGCTCCGTTTTCTTGATACGTCTTCAAACGCATTTTCTTCCAGTTCGTCAATGTCCTGCATGAAATTCAGGAATTCTTCAACCTCTTCTTTGAATTCGCCATCCGGCTCAATTTTTATATATTGTTCAAAGCTCTGTTTTGCCTTTTCAAAATCATTCAGACCAATAAAATTACACCCGATACCGAAATAGCATTCCGGGTCTAAGAAATCGGAAGATTTAAGCAGGTCGAACAATATGGCATTCGACTCTTCAAAGCGGTTCATATCGGTCAGCGCCTCTGCCAGCGCCAGCTTGTATTCATGATTTTCGGGATCTTTCTGGACCGCCCGCCTCAAAAGAGGGAGCGCGCCGATATAATCCGCATTGTCAAGAAGTCTTTCGGCCGCTTCAAAATAAAATCCTGCAGGCCTTTCAAAATTCAGTATTTTTCTTTCAGCCATTCCCGTCTCCCATTAATTTTTCCACAATCATATCCAGATCCTGTTCGGTAAAATCGTATTCCTTATTGCAAAACCGGCAGGTAACCTGCGCTCCTTTGTCTTTGCTTGCCATATCCTGAATTTCTTTGACTCCGAGCGCAGCCAGCGCGCCCAGTATCCTTTCTTTGCTGCAATCACATTTGTAAACAGGATATTCTTGGTTCAAAATTTTTAGGTTTTGGCCTTCAAAGAGGCCGGCCACGATTTGCGGCGGTTCCTTTTCAAGAAGATGCAGCGCATAATTTTTGATATCACAAATTTTATCTTCTATGACCGACAAAGTTCTTTCACTGCACCCCGGCAGGGGCGTTATAACAATACCGCCCGCCCGCAGTACGGTGAGATCCTGCTCCACCCATGTATTCAAATATACTATGGACGGCTGCTGCTCGGACTTAAGCAGATAGTACGCCAAATCTTCCGCAATTTCTCCGGTTTCGATAGGCGTTTTTCCAACATACGGTTCTTTTAAACCGAGATCCCGAATGACGGTCACAAATCCGTCTTTTCCTACCGCCTGCGCAACATGGATGTTTCCATCCCCGGACGGCGGGAGATTCACCTGTGGATTGGCCACGTATCCCTTGACCTGAAGCGAGGCATTGCCTACTGCCATAATCGTTCCAAGCGGCCCGCCGCCGTTCATGCTCAGCGTTAACTGGTCGCTTTTGTTTTTGAGCATAGCACACATCAGGACCGTTCCCGCGAGGGCCCGTCCCAGAGCAACCGTTGCTACCGGCCAGGTCCCATGAGTTTCCCGTGCCCGGTTTGCCGCCTGTGTTATATCGCAGGCATAAATCAAAGCTTCGTCATTTAACATTGCCCGTACAAGTGTATCCATTATCTACCCCTTAACAGCTGTAAACTGTATTCTTTCATTTTCCTCAGAAGCTTCATCCTCTGTTAAAAAATTAAAACATCTGACCTGTCTGAAGCCTGAATCTTTGAGCATCTTTTTTATCTTGCTGATCCTATACGCCTTTTGGACATGTTCTTCATCCAGCCGTTTATAAAGATTTTCCGCATCCTTTTTGATAAACAACGCAAGCTCCATGGTCAGCAGGTCTCCTTTAAGACGGTTCTGCCAAAAGCAGGTTATGTCATCCCTGTCATCATAGAAAAAATTGTTCCCCAATTTTTTTGTCAGCTTATTATATGAACTGATATCAAACGCCAGCATTCCGTTTTTCATAAGATTCTGCCGGCACATAGTGAAAAACCGGATTAACTGTTCGTCCCGGGTCAGATAATTCACCCCATCGCAGGCACAGACAACGGCCCCAGCCAAAGACGGCAATACAAAATCCGTCATATCGCCGGAAACAAAATGAGCGCAGAGACCCGCGTTGCATAATTTTTCCTGTGCTTTTAAAAGCATTTCTTCCGATAAATCCATAGCCACAACGTCGTATCCCGCCTCCGCCAAAGGCACCGTGATTCTCCCTGTTCCACAGGCAGTCTCAAGTATGCGGGCAGGCGGCAGCACATCTCCTTCTTTCAGCAAAGAAAGTATATAACTGCCCCATTTTTCACTTTCTGCGTCATCCATCAGAGGGTCGTACACCTCTGAGAGATATTCATAACTACTCAATACCGCACACCCGGCTGTAGTATTCCAGCGCATCGGACAGGGACTCTTCATTTAAGGCAAACGTATTGGAATGGAGGGACCCGCCATCCGTGCCCACAAATGCAAACAAGCCCTTTGCCGCCTGGGTGAAATATGCAAAATCTTCCGACATCATAACCGCCTCAGCGTCAAAGATTTCATCCCGGTCCAGCTTTTCTGAAGCTTTCAGATAAAGCGCATGGTCATTTACTAAAACAGGATACCCCATAGTTTCAAAATATTCACTTTTCGTTCCGAAGGATTGATCAATTCCTTCCATGATTTGAGCAATCCTGTTTTTTAAAGTTTTGGATACTTCTTCATCAAAGCTGCGCATCGTCCCTTCTATAAGGGATTCTTCGCAGACAATATTTCTTGCATCCCCCGCCATCAGGCGCCCTATGTTCAAAACGGCAGGCATAGCGGGGTCAATATTGCGGGACAGGACGGTATTTGCCTGCACCACAAAATTTGCAGCCGCGAGCAAGGCATCGACCCCCGCCTGCGGCGCAGCCCCATGCGTGGATTTTCCGGCAATCCGGACATTCATGTCGCACATATTGGACATCATGGCTCCTGACTTCAATCCTATTTTGCCACGGGGCACATCCGGCCAAAAATGTATACCGTAGATCTCATCTACCCGGGGATTTTCAAGCGCGCCTTCTTTGATCATGCGCTCTGCCCCGCCGATCGTTTCTTCCGCCGGCTGAAACAGAAAAACAAAATTGCTTTTTAACTCTTCTTTCCGCTGCGAAACCATTTTAGCAAAACAAAGCGCCACGGCCGTATGGCCGTCGTGCCCGCATGCATGCATAAGCCCCGGATGTGTGGATTTATAAGAAAAAGTGTTTTTCTCTTCGATCGGCAATGCATCAATATCCGCGCGGATTGCAATGGTTTTATCCGCATCCGCATTGAACACCGCCTTTATCCCGGTTTCTGCAACAGTAGTAAGTAAATCCGGATTCAAGGCCGATAAATATTCGCTTATGAAACGTGACGTTTTATATTCTTTCAAAGATTCCTCAGGAATCTGATGTAATGCACGGCGCAGGTTCACAAGTTCGTCTTTCATTTCTATTACATTTTTACGCAGTTTCATACTTCTCCTCCATGCTAACAATATACTATTAATAAGCATTTTTTTCAAGCAAAGCTTTCCTTCATTCCTTTTGGGGCGGCAGCGAAAAACCATTCTTCTTAAAGAACATTTGCTTTTCCTTCCGCGCCCCCGCTTCTATTCATAAATATACACGCCCGTTTATAAAACCATTTGCGCGTTGCTTGTTTAAATGCTATAATATTTTATGAAAAATTGCACTCGTATAAAACAGCTGGAACGCTGTTATTTGTTTATATAATGGAGGAAACGTATGAGGAAGTACAACATTGCGGTTGTAGGCGCTACGGGCATGGTAGGCCGCAAATTTTTGCAGGTGCTGGAAGAGAGGAATCTTCCCGCAAAAGAATATTTTTTGATGGCTTCTGCGCGCAGCGCGGGGAAAAAAGTTGAATTTTTAGGCAAACAATATACGGTTGAAGAACTGAATGAAAAAAGCTTTGAAGGCCGCGGGATTGACATTGCGCTGTTTTCAGCGGGTGCATCCACCAGCCTGAAATATGCGCCTATCGCGGCGGCGGCGGGCACGCTGGTCATTGATAATTCCAGCGCCTGGCGCATGGATCCTGAGATCCCCCTGGTGGTGCCCGAGGTGAACCCCGGGGACATTTCCAAAAGCCATGGAATTATTGCAAACCCGAACTGTTCGACCATTCAGGCAGTGGTGGCGTTAAAACCCCTGCACGACCTCTATGGCATCAAAAGGGTTGTCTATTCCACTTATCAGGCGGTTTCCGGCGCCGGAATGGGCGGATACCGCGATCTGGAAGACGGGATCAACGGGGATGCTCCCAAAAAATTCCCCTATCCGATTTTTGGTAATGTGATCCCGCACATCGACGTATTCGATGACAGCGGTTACACCAAAGAAGAGATCAAAATGATCAAAGAAACGCAAAAGATCCTGGGAGACGCAAGCATCCGCGTAACGGCCACGACCGCACGCGTGCCCGTTTACCACGGACACAGCGAAAGCATCAATATTGAATTTGAAAAGCCGTACGACCTGGCTGAACTGAAAGCGGCGCTTAAAGCGGCTCCCGGAATCATCGTAATGGACGATGTTTCAATAAACGAATACCCCATGCCCCTTCCGCTTACCGGACGGGATGAGGTGTTTGTAGGCCGTATACGCCGGGATGACACGGTAGAAAGCGGACTGAACATCTGGGTGGTTGCCGATAATCTGCGCAAAGGCGCGGCAACCAACGCTGTGCAAATTGCGCAGGAATACATCCGGATGCAGGAAAACAAATAATCAACCGGGCCGCAGGCGTCCGCATGGGATGCCTGCAGCCCGATCGATAAACAAAAGGCGGGAGATGTTATGATATTTAAAGGATCCTGTGTTGCACTTGTAACACCCTTTGACCAAAACGGAATCAACCGGCCCGCGTTTGAAAAGTTGGTGGAATTTCAGTTAACAGAAGGCACGGACGCGCTGCTGGTATGCGGCACGACCGGCGAACCCTCCACCATGACGGCCGGAGAAAAAAAAGACGCGATTGAATGCGTTGTAAATAAAGCTGCCGGACGCGTGCCGGTCATTGCCGGTATTGGCGGAAACAACACGGAAAAATGCATTAAAACAGCGCAGCTTGCCGCCGCTTTGGGGGCGGACGCCGTACTGGCCGTGACGCCTTATTACAACAAATGCAGCGAAGCGGGCCTGATTGCTCATTTTACAGCCATTGCCGACGCAAGCGAAAAACCGGTTATCCTTTATAATGTGCCGTCCCGCACCTGCGTAAATATAACGCCGGCTGCAGCCGAAAAGCTTTCCGGGCATCAAAACATTGCAGGCATTAAAGAAGCCTGCGGAAACATCAGCCAGATTGCCGAAATGGCGCGGCGGACAAACGGAAATCTTGACATCTATTCCGGAAATGACGATCAGATCCAGCCCATCCTGTCTTTAGGAGGCCTGGGCGTTATATCCGTTCTGGCAAACATCATGCCGCGTTACACGCACGAACTGGCGGACGCCTATTTTGAAGGCGACACGGCAAAGGCATGCGAAATGCAACTGAAGGTGCTTCCGCTGGTATCCGCACTTTTCTGCGAAGTGAATCCCATTCCCGTAAAAACAGCCCTTAACCTGATGGGCTTTGAGATGGGACCGTTACGTCTTCCCTTGTGCGAGATGGCGCCGGCGCATCTTGAAAACCTGAAAGCGCAGCTTTCGCTCTTTGAGCTTATATAAGGAGACATTCATGATCAAAATACTCATATGCGGCGTATCCGGGCGATTGGGCCAGGCTGTCTGTGATTGCGCATCTGCAGCGGACGACCTGGTGGTTACCGCGGGCGTAGACAAATTTCCGGGCAATGGCGCCAACCTTTTCCCCGTATACAAAAACATTGAAGATGTAATTGAAACGGTGGACGTTATCATTGATTTTTCAAGACCGGATTCCATTGAATCCATTCTTCCTTTCGCCAAAAAAAGGAACTGCGCCGTAGTCGTCGGCACAACCGGGCATACCGCACTTCAAAAACAAAAAATCAAAGAATATGCGGCGTACATCCCTGTTTTTTTTGCTTCCAACATGTCGCTCGGCGTCAACCTTCAAATTGAACTTATCCGCAAGGCCGCGGAATTCTTAGGAGAATCTTTTGATATTGAGATTATAGAGAAGCACCATAATCTGAAGGCGGACGCCCCCAGCGGTACTGCGCTGACCCTTGCCGAAGAGCTGAACGACGTTTTTCAAAACACAAAAGAACTCAGGTTTGGACGGACGCCCGAGTCCGGCAAACGCACCAAAAAAGAAATTGGCATTCATGCAGTGCGCGGCGGCGCACTGGTAGGCGAGCATCAGGTAATCTTTTTGGGAGACGAAGAAGTTCTTACCATAGAACATCAGGCTCTTTCAAAGAATGTATTTGCGGTTGGCGCGCTGCGCGCTGCGCAATATCTGGAAGGCAAGCTGCCCGGCCTTTATTCCATGGAGGATATGATTTCAGAGGCTACGACCGTTACCCGTATTTATTCGGATGACAACCAGGCTGTCGTCACTCTTTCCGAGGTGCCGGCCGTCCCCTCTCCTACGTCTTTTATTTTTGGCAAACTGGCCAAACAGGGGATCAATCTGGATATTATAAACCAGTCTCCGCCTATAAACGGAATGATGAGCATTTCTTTTTCAATGCCGCGCAGCGATATTGAAAAGGTCCGGGAAGTGATTGCCGACATCACGGTAAATCATCCCTCCATCCAGCACACCATCATGGATTCCGTGACCAAGCTTTCCATTGAAGGGATGGGCATGGAGCGTCAAAGCGGTGTGGCTGCCAAATTGTTTGCGGCACTGGCCGGAGGAAACATAGACATTCTGATCGTCACGACATCTGAAACCCGCATCCTGCTTTGTATTGAAAACCAGAATACTTCCAGTGCGATCAGTATTATTACAGAAGCTTTTAAGCTTTAAACGGCCCCTTTATTCTACAGTTATTCAGGGGACATCACAAGAAAGCAGGCGCTTTGATTGAAACAGTATGATATCATCATCATCGGCGGCGGCATCAGCGGCATTATGGCCGCATACCGCCTGACTGAAAAAAAACCGGGGCTGAAGGTTGCCATACTTGAAAAAGGAAACCCGATTGAAAAAAGGATCTGCCCCATTATTACCAAACAGTCGGATTCTTGCATCAAATGCCCCTCCTGCGCCATTATGGAAGGCATGGCGGGCGCAGGCGCTTTTTCCGATGGCAAATATGTTATTTCCACCGAATACGGCGGCTGGCTGACCGATTTTCTGCCGCCGAAGCAGGTGATTGACTACATTGAGCAGGCAGACAAAATCCTTGTTTCGTACGGCGCAATCCATGAACGCTATATGCCTGATAACGCCCTTAAGACCCTTTGCCTGCAGCATGACCTGCATATGAGCCAGGCGCAGTTAAAACATCTTGGAACGGACTCCAATTTTGAAACCATGAAAAAAATGATTGCCGCTCTGAGCAAGCGCTGCGACATTCTTTCCAAAACAACGGTGACCGATGTGGATGCCAAAACCCACACCGTTTATGCGCACGGCAAAGACGGCGAACTGACTTTTCAGGCGGAAAACATCATTTTTGCCGTGGGACGCGTCGGCAGCCAATTTTTTTCCGAGTGGTGCAAACGGAACGGAGTAGCACTGAAAAACAATCAGGTAGATGTCGGGGTACGCGTGGAACTTCCCTACTGCATATGGGAACATTTCTCAAAAAAAATATACGAGCCGAAGATCTGGTATTTAAGCAAAACATACGGCGATACGACCCGCATGTTCTGCTTTAACGAACGGGGAAGCGTCGTAACCGAGAACACGGATGGTATTCTTACCGTGAACGGACATTCTTATAAAGACGAATCACGCAAAACGGAAAATTCCAACTTTGCGCTTCTTTCCACCATACGGTTTACCGAACCTTTCCGCGAACCGATCGACTATGCACGGCATGTAGCACGCTTAGCCAACCTGATCAGCGGAGGAAGCGTTCTGGTGCAGCGGCTGGGCGATTTGCTGCGCGGGCGCAGGACGGATGCCGGCAGGCTGAACAAGTCCACCACCCGCCCGACGCTGGACGCCGTTCCGGGGGATTTAAGCCTCTGCATGCCTAAACGGCAGCTTGACAATATTATTGAAACGTTGAATGCTTTAAATGAGATTGCGCCCGGCACCAACAATCACGACACGCTTCTGTATGGAATTGAATGCAAATATTACTCTGCACGGCCGGATACCGAAGATTTTGAGCTCAACGGCTTTAAGGGTTTGTTCGCCAGCGGCGACGGCGCAGGCTTCACCCGCTCCCTATCCCAGGCTTCCGCAAACGGACTTTATATTGCAGATAAGATTCTTGGGCGGCAATAAAACAAAAAATTAAAAAGCCTCCGGCAAATGCCGGAGGCTTTTCGTTTGGAATTTTTATGAAGGAAGGGTAACCGTTACTTCATCCTCCCCGGCATACACGACATTCATGTCCAGCGTGAACATATAGCCCTGTTCCGTTTTCTGTATATAATACATAGGGCCTATGCCGTCCGTAAAGGTGATCAGTTTCTCGCCCGATTCATCATACAACGATCCGTCCGGGGCCAGTGTAATCATGTCCCCTGAGATCATCATAACAACGGCCTGAGGCTGCACATAGCCTTCCTGCATATGGGAGAGCTCAATGTAAAACTTTTTTTCTTCCTTAACATCCTGGCCGTTATCCTCCATCTCTGCAACAGTAAATGACGCTCTGTCCCCGTCTTCAGCGTCTTTTAGCGTCAGCGCAAAACCGGGATATACCGTGCCCACGGTGTTTCCCTGTCCATCCATTAACGACGCCTCTTCCACGACCACCCAGGCATTCGCCTCCTGACCTTCCGGCACGGAAGGTTCTTCAGGCGCATTTGACGAGCAGCCTGCAAACATCACCGCCGCCAGCAATGCCGAGATCAGCAATATAATAATCGTTTTCTTCACTTCTTTTCAATCCTCCCTTATGCTTTTTTATTTTGACTGAAAACCGCCCCAAAGCGTTCCATATATTTATAGTAGTATAAAACGCACTTTTAATCAATAATATGTATCTTCAATAAATATTTTCCATTTATGTATTTATTTTTCATCGTTTGATTTTTGAACGTTCGCACCGACAATGTTTTGAAAAACCAATGGCAAAATTCCGAGACATATTTAAATGAAATTTAACACTTCTTCAAAACATCCTTTTTTGCATATATGCTATAATATGCCTAAAGAAGAATCCTGTTCCTGTATAAAAAAGGAGGCTTTCTATGCGCTTCACCACTTTTTACTTCAGCGGCACGGGCAATACCAGATGGGCAGCTGCGCAGTTTGAAAAAGCCGCAAAAGAAAACGGCGATGAATGCCGCTCATTTTCCATTGAAACGCCGCCTGAAGATTTGAATACGGTTGTTGAAGACACGGATATTCTGGGTCTTGCGTTTCCCGTATATGCCATGAATATCCCGGCAATCATGCGGGCGTTCATTGAACGGCTTTGTACTGCGCTAAAATCGCAACATTCTGCTATGCCTTTTTATGTTATCGTAACTGCAGGATATGCAGACGGGTGCGGGCCTTATGAGGTATTGCATCAATTCCCCCCCGGCATGGTACGCCTACGCGGATATGCAGGCCTTACCATGGCATTGAACTTATATGCGCCTCCGCGCAGCGGCAGCCTTCTTTCTCCGGAAAAAATGCAAAAACGTTTGGATGTGGCCCAAAAGAAAATAAACAAGCTGACGGACGCGTTGCATGCCGGGCGAAAAAGCATTCCTCCCGGTCCCTACTCTATTGTGCTGTTTCGCAAAAAGATGATGGCTTTAAACCAAAACATGTATAGCGAGTTAAGCGTATGCCCCGATACCTGCACCAACTGCCGCCTGTGCATACAAAACTGTCCTTCCGGAGCAATGCAGCTGATTGACGGCCAGATCCAAACCACACAAGGATGCACCGCCTGCTTCAGATGCTTCAACTACTGTCCCACCGCTTCCATCTGGTATAAAGGCCGTTATGCAGATCCCAGCCTTTACCCTCGTTATACCGGACCCGACATCCACCAAAGTTTTTTGGACGGACAGGATTAAACGTAAGACGGGAGAAGGCTGCTTTTTTATTCTTTACAGCGAAACAAAAGCACTTTGGATATTTTTGGGCGCCCCGCCTCCCGGCAGGCGCCCGTTCCTGATACATGACCTTCTTCCGCCGCCATTCCGGGAAGGAGCGGATAAAAAATCAGAGCCGCGTGAAAATCGCCCTGCGCACCGAACAACGCACAGATATGCCTTTTGAGCCGGGCATACCGAATCGGGCGCGGTCCTTTTGCGCCTTTGTAAATTTGCAGGGCCTGCATAAACAAGTGAAGCGCCGGATCAAAGTTTCCGGCCAATTCATATGTTGAGGCTACATTTTCAAGCACTGCCGCATACGCAACGGACGTTTCTCCCAAATGGCAGGACACCACCCGCCCAAGCAATAAAAACCAGTCACGGGAACGCGAATATTTTTTTATGTTGCGGAAATATACGCCCAATTCAAAAAGAACCGTAATGAAAGAAGCGCTGAACTCACCGTTTCGAGGCTGATTTTTAATCAATTCCGTAAGCAGATATTCTTCTACGCGATCCAGTTTTCCGGCAGCATAGAGCGCATCCAGTTTGCGGCAAATAGATTTGGATGGGTCTGACATGAATATCCCCTCTTTTTATTTGCTTTTTTTAAAAAAATTGCGTCTAAAAAAGGTCATACTAAATTATAATTAAACGTAAAATTTAAAAATTAAACGTTTATTCACAAATTAATGAGCGATCAGGAAGGAATTCGCCCCAAAATGTCGAATTCATTAATAAATGGCAATATTTTTAAAAAGGCAGGCATCTTAAGGAGGTTTCTACTATTATGTTGAAGTTGGTCGAACCCGATTTGCGTTATAAAGATCAATTTATCGATATGATGGACGCTTGGAAGGCCTCCGGCGAATCCCCTTTTCCCTGGATGCTGAAATTTGACTATGCACATTTTGAGGATATGGTTTATAAGGTGCGGAATCTTTCAAAGGGCATCGGCGTGCCGGACGGTCTTGTTCCCTGCAGTGTTTTTTGGGCATACGAAGATGAAACGGATAAGCTGGTGGGCGTGGTCAATATACGCCACTATCTGAATTCCAGCCTTTACAATACCTGGGGATATATTGGCTATGGTGTTCGTCCGGATGAACGCCATCAGGGCTATGCTACCGAGATCCTGCGTCTCTCACTTGAAAAATGCAAAGATCTCCCCATAAAAAAGGTTTTGCTTGGATGTTATAAAGATACAGGGGCCTGTTCCCGGACGATTATCAAGAATGGCGGCATTTTGGAAAACGAATATCCGGAAACCCAGACGGGCAGAACAATCCAACGGTTCTGGGTTCCTGTTAAAGAATAAAAAATCCCAAAAATAAAGAGACCGCCCTTTGCGGCAACGGCTCCCACTATTTAATTTTTAGATAACATTCACTAAAATAAAAAAAGGAAGCAAAGGCTTCCTTTTTTTATTTGTCAACAATCCCCGTTTTATTTTTATTTTATTTTACGCGAAACACTCAGCGTTGCCAACGTAAAGAACACGGCCGCCGTTGCTACCAGGACAATGATACTGAACAGCGGGGTCGTTACCTCATCCCCAAACTGGAAAACTACACCCATTGATATTTTGAAATTTTCCACGTCCGACGCCGGTACGCCCGCGAAAGTCTGTTCCATCGGTCTCGCCATCATCACCTGGCGGAAAAGGGCGCCTGCGTGTGAAACCGGAAATACTTTGACGACTCCCTGCACACCTTCGGGCAACTGGCCGATTGGGATATAAATGCCTGTTAGAAAGCCGATCAACGTCCCCAAGACGGTGGAGACCGTCGCAAACGCATTGCTGCTGTGGATGAACGACACGATGAAAAACACAATGGATGCACTGGAAAATACGGAAAGCACCATAACGCCGAGTATCTGTGCTAGCTCTGTGAGCGTGACCAAATCGCCCCCGTAGGCAGTGATATAAATTTCAGAGACAACGAAGGTGATGAGGCTCATGATCATCCCGATGAGAAACGTGCCCGTAAGATATCCGCCTACCAATGACGAACGCTTGATGGGGGACGCCGAAAAATCTTTCATGATTTTTTTAGCCCTGTCTTCAACCATAATACCGAAAGCGCCCATGGTAGTTGTAATGGATGCGACGGCCAGCAGGCCGGCCACGACCCAACTATCCATCAAAAAGCGGGCACCCGGAAGGCCTTGCAGTTCTCCCTGAATGATATCCCCCAAAAACAGGACATACAGGCCGATGATAATTAAAATTGCGAGCAACGAAAAAAACACGGATGCTTTGTCCCTGAAATAGATCCGCAGACTTCTTTTTGCAACACTCCAAATCATGAATCCCTCACGCTCCCTCCTGTGATGGCCAAAAAGGCATCATCCATACTGCCGCTGATAACTTCAAACCCTTCCAGATATTCTTCCGCCTTTTGCAGGATAGGCAGTGCGTCTATTGTTTTTTTAAGTTTAATATCCAGACGGGTACCGCTCACGGTAAAGCCTACACCAAGGTCATATAAAAATTTTTGAAGCGCCTGGACATCTTTGGCCGAAAGCCTGAGATAGTCGCTGCTGTATTCTTCCCGCAGCGCCGCCGGCGTTCCCATTGCGGTGATGATGCCTTCGTCTATCACCGCAACATAATCCGCATTTGCCGCTTCTTCCATATAGTGCGTGGTCAGAAACACCGTTAATCCTTCTTCCTGCTGAAGCGCCCGGATTGTGTCCCAAACGCTTTTTCGGGTCTGAGGGTCAAGCCCGGTCGTAGGTTCGTCTAAAAACAGAATTTTGGGCGTATTGACCAGAGAACGGGCAATATCCGCACGCCGGCGCTGCCCGCCTGACAACGTTCCGTAACGTCTGTCTATAAACTCTTCCACCTCCGCAGCGCGCGCCGCCTTTTTAAGGGACTCTTCCAATACAGGCCCCCTCAGTCCGTACAAGCCACCCCGCATCTGTATATTTTCTCTCACTGTGAGCAACGCGTCCAATACACTTTCCTGAAAGACAACTCCTATACTGGAACGAATTTTTGCATCTTCTTTCCCAAGACGAAAGCCGTTGACCAAAACGCTCCCCGCGTCCGGCGCCAAAAGCGTGCAGATCATATCGATGGTGGTGGATTTCCCCGCGCCATTCGGACCAAGAAAAGCAAAAAGCGCCCCTGTTTCTACATAAAAATCGATCCCCCGGACGGCTTTAACATCTTTATAGCTTTTTGCAAGTCCGCCGACTTCAATAATCTTTTCCAAAACTTACCTCCCTTATATTGTTATTTAATTACAATATAGCATAGCAAAACCTTTTTTAAAAGTTAAAAAAAGGTAAAAAGCTACATCGGCAATTTAATTTTGCAGCCCGGACCCCTTATCCGTCAACACAAATAAAGCGAGTGGCCGTGAGGGCGCAATGAATGGCAGTTTTATACGGATAAAGCGTTTTTTATATTTGGCGCCGCAGTTTCAAAAAAGGTTGTCCGGCGACCGGATTCAGGCTTGCTTCGCGGTTTAAAAAATTCAAAAAAAAGAGCGGAACAGCATTGTTCCGCTCTTTTGAAGTCTTATTTAAAACAGGCGCCTGCCACAGATAAAATTGCTTGTCCAATAGCTTGAGCCAAAAACATTCGTTGAGACGATCACCTTTCCATTACTGGAAGAAGCATTGACGATCTGTCCATCTCCCAGATAAATGCCTACATGCCCCGTTACACAGACGATATCTCCCCGTCTCAGTTCGCTCATAGAGCCGATATAGGCATACTGGTCGGCCCCTGACCATCCGTAGGACGTCATATAACTGACTCCGTTTCCGCTGGCTTGAAGGGAATAGTATACCAATCCCGAGCAGTCGAACGCATCCGGACCTTTACCGCCCAAAACATATGTTTTTCCGACTTGCGCAAGAGCTGCGTTCACAAGCGACTCCACACTACCCGAACCAGCCGTGCTTTCTCCGCCGTCTGACGATCCACCGTCTGACGATTCGCTGTCTGACGATTCGCTGTCGCCCGAGGAAGAACTCTCATCCGAACTAGAATCGGCGGCCTGCGTGTCATCGGAAGAAGCGCTTTCCCCGTCGTTTGCTGCGGTTGAATCGTCTTCCGTGTCATCCGATACGCTCTCTTCCCCGCTATCCGAATCTTCATCTTCCCAATACTCCAAAGACGGTTCCGCATCCTGGGAATAGAGAATTTCACGCGTATCATTACCTACGTTTCCGTCTTCCGAAAGCCCATTCATCCGCTGAAAATATTTAACCGCACTGGTGGTAGCCGCCCCAAAAGAGCCGTCGGTGCTCACCGAATAGCCAAGTTCAGCCAGACGTTCCTGAATAGACTGCACATCCGGCCCGCTGGTCCCTTCCGATACGGTGTAATGTAAAGCAGTATCGGAAAAAAGAAGGGCTTGCGTTTCGACATCCGCCGTACCGGTCACCGACAGGCCGTTTTTACGCTGAAAGTATTCGATCGCCTGGGTCGTGACCGGACCAAAAAGGCTGGTAGGGTCGTCATTTTCCATATAATCAAGATCCATCAGGCGTTGCTGTATCACCTTGACAAACTCATCCGTCATTCCGGATGACAGTTCCGTGTATGTAGGTTCAGGTTCGGGCGTCGGCGTCGGCTCGGGCGTCGGCTCTACCGTAGGCTCGGGCTGGACGGTTGCTTCCGTCAAGTCGGAAGCTAACTCCCCGTCGGTTGTGACGGGCGTTTCTTCCGCCGCCGTTTCCTCAGGCTGCTCGGACTGGCCGGCCTCTTCCATCTTTACTTCCTCTATTTTTGCGACTTCATTTGTATTGGCCGCTGTTGCAAAAATAAGAGGAATGGTAAGCGCAAAAACAACGGCAACCGCTATAAAGGCAAAATTTCTTTTATGCAAACGAAATTTATGCGTATCTGCCTGCGTGGACGCCGCATCTTGTGTATCGCGAAACTTTCTTTTAACTTTTCCATGTGTCTGAGGAGGCTGTTCTTTGATCATATCAAAAACTCGCTTTCTCTCATTCATGTATTGGATGGATCTTTTCTCAATTTAGGACTATTCTATAACAGAAATAACCATATGTCAATCATATTTAATAAAATTAGTACTTTTGTAATACTTTTGTAACTTATGGCTCAAAAGTATGCTTTGTGTGTATTTTCTGATATACTGATATTGAAAAGATTGCACTTGAAAACACAAAAATTAATACGAAACGGGGGGAAAAAATGAATTTTTGCTGGTGCACCCTACAGGTACGGGATATGAAGGCGTCTTTGTCTTTCTACACAACAACCGTTGGCCTCAAAATGAACAAACGGTTTTCTCCTGCCGACGGAATGGATATTGCCTTTTTAGGAGAAAGAGAAACGCAGGTCGAGCTCATCTGTAATACAAATGAACCGTCCTCTTCTTCCTGCGACGGCATCTCTTTAGGTTTTGAAACCGCTTCTTTGGACGACACCATGAATTTCATTCATACGCAGGGAATCAAAATTGCTGCCGGACCTTTTGAGCCGAATCCACATACGCGTTTCTTTTATGTAAAAGATCCGGACGGCTATACGGTTCAGTTTGTAGAAAACCGGTAATGGCTCAAAAACTTAAAAGCGCCTTTTCAGGGCGCTTTTTTATTTGGGAAAGATTTTCCTTTCCCAAAAAGCAATATGCGCGGACGGCTGTTGTTCCCTGCCGAAAAGTGTGCTATTATGATAGCGGAAAATCCGGCAGGCTTTTCCAAATATTGAATGCAAAAGGGTACGCCATGAACATACTTTTTTTTATGAAACCCAAAAACGAAATTGCCTATCTTCTTGAAACCAGCACGCTGCGCCAGGCTTTGGAGAAAATGAAACATTCAGGATACTCCGCAATCCCCGTTATTGATGAGCAGGGGCATTACGCAGGCACTTTAAGCGAAGGAGACCTTCTTTGGGCGGTACTGGACAAAAACGCATGCGACATACATAACGGAGAGAAAGTTCCGGTGCGCGACCTGCCCCAAAGGCGGCAAAATACGCCTATCAACGTAAACGCACAGATCGAAGATCTGCTGCTGACCGCTATGAACCAGAACTTTGTCCCGGTAACCGACGACCGCGGCCTTTTTATCGGCATTGTGACCCGCCGCGATATTATGCAGCATTTTTATGACAAAGCACAGTCTGAAAAAATGGAATAAGCCTATTGTGATCTCCTTGCACCGGGCCCAAAAGAATCCGGATGTTCTTCAAGGATCGTACGAAAAAAGGCTTTCTGAAGAAAGCCTTTTTTTATGCGTTTTATTTGATCCCGATGTCCCTTCTGTACTGCTCACCCTCAAAATGGATTTTTGCTACATTGGCGTAGGCTTTCACGCGTGCAGCCGGAATATCTTCTCCACGTGCGGTAACGCCCAACACGCGTCCACCGGCGGTGATCACTTTTCCCTTTTCTATTTTTGTACCGGCATGAAACACGACCACATCCTGATCCAGCTGCTCCAGGCCTTCTATTTCAATCCCTTTTTTATATTGTCCCGGATAGCCGCCCGACGCCATGACCACACAAACCGCGCTGCCCGGCTCAAATTCCAGTTTGATTTCATGCAGCTTACCGTCTATGCAGGCTTCCATAACGTCCAGCAGATCGTTTTTCAAAAGCATGAACACTGACTGCGCTTCCGGGTCGCCCAGGCGCGCGTTGTACTCAAGTACTTTTGGGCCGTTTTGCGTAAGCATCAGCCCAAAAAAGATAACGCCTTTAAAAATCCGTCCTTCCGCACGCAACGCTTCTACCGTGGGACAGATAATGGTGCGCATGACCTCTTCTTCTACCTCGCGGGTATACTTTGGAGAAGGAGCAAAAGTCCCCATCCCACCGGTATTCGGCCCGTGGTCCCCGTCGAAAGCGCGTTTATGGTCCTGGGCAGAAAGCATAGGCAAAATTGTTTTTCCGTCGCAGAAGGCCAAAATAGACACCTCGGGACCGGTCATGAATTCTTCGATCACTACACGGTTGCCCGCATCCCCAAATTTTTTATCTTCCATGATCTCGCGGACCGCATCCACGGCCTGCATCTGATCTTCGCAGATCAAAACGCCTTTCCCGAGCGCAAGGCCGTCCGCTTTGACGACAATAGGAAAATCCGCCGATTCAAGATATTCGTACGCATCCGGCGCGCGGTCAAAAACTTCGCAGGCCGCAGTAGGAATATTGTATTTTTTCATGAGTTCTTTGGAATAGCTTTTGCTCCATTCGATCTCGGCACAGGCGCGGGTAGGCCCAAAGGTGCGAATGCGGCTTTGCTGCATTGCATCCACCATTCCGAGCGCCAGCGGATCATCCTGCGCAACGATAACCAGATCCATAAAATGCCGTCGGGCCCATACCACAACCGCCTGAACATCCGTAACATCCAGAGGCACACATTCGGCAAGCAGACTGATACCGCCGTTGCCCGGCGCACAATACACCTGTACTTTGGGATGCGACTGCTTGATTTTCCATATAATTGCATGCTCGCGGCCGCCGCCGCCAACTACTAAAATTTTCATCTTTTTCAACCACCCTTTAATGTTTGAAATGCCGGATGCCGGTAAACACCATTGCAATGCCGTATTCGTCGCATTTTTTAATGGAATCTTCATCCCTGATGGAGCCGCCCGGCTGTATGATGGCCGTTACGCCAGCCTTTGCGGCCGCTTCTACGCAGTCATCAAAGGGGAAAAACGCATCCGAAGCCATGACCGCGCCGCGGCAGCGCTCTCCCGCACGCTCAATAGCTATTTCCGCCGCCCAGATACGGTTTGTCTGGCCCGGACCGATTCCTACGGTAGCGCTGTCTTTTATAATGGCGATGCCATTGGACTTCACATGCTTAACAACACGGAATGCAAAATCCATATCTCTTTTTTCCTCCAATGTGGGCTCGCGTTTTGTAACGGTTTTCCATTCACCGTCAAATATCTTGGTATCCGAACTCTGTACCAGCAAGCCGCCCAGGACCTTTTTGGTATCTTTATTGCTGTCCTTCAGTTTAGCCGCAATGTCAGGCAGTTCCAGCACGCGGAGATTCTTTTTTGCACACAGGATATCCAGTGCATTTTGCGTATAAGAAGGCGCAATAACGATTTCCAAAAAGATTTTTGCCATCTCGGCCGCCGTTGCCGAGTCGATCTCCGAATTGGAAGCAACAATTCCCCCGTAAATAGAGACCGGGTCGGATTCGTAGGCCTGCATATACGCGTTCAAAACCGTATCCGCCGTGCCTACGCCGCATGGATTTGCATGCTTGAGCCCTACCACCGTAATCCCATCAAATTCGCGCAGGGTGTCGAGCGCACCGTTCGCATCGTTTATATTGTTAAAAGAAAGTTCTTTGCCGTTAAGCTGTCTGGCGCCGACCAGGCTGCCGGCAACGGGCAGTGGTTCGCGGTAGAAACAGGCCGACTGATGCGGGTTTTCCCCGTAGCGCATATCCTGCACACGCTCATAGGTCAGGGTGAGCTTTTCAGGATAGGACGTATCCCCCGTCTGCTCACGCAGATACTGGGCAATCAGCGCATCGTACGCCGCCGTGTTCTGAAACACCTTGGCCGCCAAAACAAATTTGGTTTCCCGGGTCACATCTCCGTTTAAAGTGAGTTCGTCGATCACTTTTTCATAATCCGCACTGTCTATGACGACCGTTACGTCCTGCCAGTTTTTTGCCGCCGCGCGCAGCATGGTAGGCCCTCCGATATCAATGTTTTCCACTGCATCTTCCAGGGTAACATCGTCTTTCATAATGGTCTGTTTAAACGGATACAGATTCACCGCAACTACATCTATAGGCGTTATTCCGAGATCCTTGATCTGCTGCATATGTTCCGGATTCTTCCGCATAGCAAGCAGCCCGGCATGAATAGCCGGATGAAGCGTTTTTACTCTGCCGTCCAGGCATTCCGGAAACCCGGTGATGTCCGAAACGTTTGTTACCGCGACCCCGTTTGACTCGAGCTCCCGCTGGGTCCCCCCGGTGGAGAGAATCTCAAATCCCAGCGCTACCAGACCTTTTGCAAAGTCTACGATTCCCGTTTTGTCAAACACACTTAAAAAAGCTCTTTTTGCCATTGAATCCTCCTTATTCCTGAATGGTTACAATTCTTCCCGAAACCGACAATTTATCTTCACTCATTAGGCGCACAGCCCGCGGCAACAGCCGATGCTCCGATTGCATGACCCGCTTTTGCAAAACTTCGGGCGTGTCACCCGGCAATACATCAACCGCCTCCTGTAAAATAATAGGCCCTGTATCCGCTCCTCCGTCTACCAGATGGACGGTTGCGCCCGTAACTTTGACGCCATAGGCAAGCACTGCCTCATGAACGTGCAGGCCGTAATACCCCATCCCGCAAAAAGAAGGGATCAACGCAGGATGAACATTGATGATACGGTTCTTAAAAGCCTCTACCAGCCCTTCCCCGAGTATCTGCATATATCCGGCCAAAACCACAAATTCAGCCCCGCAGTCACGAAGCGCACTAAGATTTGCACGGTCAAATTCTTCTTTTGTCTGATAATCTTTTTTTTGTATAACGCGGGTAGGGATTCCCGCTGTTTCTGCCCGCGTAAGCGCATAGGCCCCTTCCCTGGAAGAAATCACGCAGACAATTTTTGCAGGAAGCTCAGCCTCTATCAGGCTTTGCAAATTTGTCCCTCCGCCGGAAACCATCACCGCAAAACGGGTCATCGGCATAATTCTACGCCTCCGTCCCCTTTGACCACGCTGCCGATGATATAAGCTTCCTTGCCGCTGCTTTTGACCTGCCTTACGACCGCGTCCGCTTTTGCCGCGTCTACAATCAGCACCATTCCGATCCCCATATTAAAGGTGTTGTATGCCATTTCATCGCTAAGCTGTGCATCCTGCACCAACAGATCGAAAACCGGCGGAACATCCCAAGTCCCGATCCTGATCTGTGCGGAAAGGCCGCTTGGCAACGCACGCGGTATGTTTTCTATAAATCCGCCGCCCGTGATATGGGCAATGCCCCGGACAGTGAATTTTTCGATCAACTCCAAAACGGTTTTTACATAAATCACCGTGGGTTCTATCAATAATTCCCCTAATTGCTTTTCCAGGGAATACACATGCCTGGACAAAATAACGGGATCCATTGAATACAGGCGGCGCACCAGAGAAAAACCGTTGGAATGGATGCCTGAGGACGGCAGCCCGATGATGGCATTTCCCGCCTTTACGCCGCGACCGTTGATAATTTTATCTTTTTGAACCATCCCAACGCAAAAGCCCGCGAGGTCGTATTCCCCTTTCGGGTAAAACCCGGGCATCTCCGCAGTCTCTCCGCCAATGAGCGCACACCCTGCCTGCCCGCATCCTTCCGCAACGCCGCGCACAACATCCGAAATCACCTCCGGCTCAAGCACGCCCGTTGCAATATAATCCAGAAAAAACAGAGGCTTTGCGCCGTGGCAAACCACATCGTTTGCGCACATGGCGACACAGTCTATTCCCACCGTGTCATGCCTATCCATTGCAAAGGCTACTTTCAGTTTGGTTCCTACGCCGTCTGTTCCCGCCACCAATACGCTGCCGCCGCCGATGTCATACATACCGCCGAAACTCCCAAGGCCGTTAAGGACATTTTTATCAAATGTTTTTTCCACATATCCGCGCATCATTTTAACAGCCTGATAGCCTTTGTCAACATCTACACCCGCATCTTTATATGATATGGACAATTTTCTCCCCCCTTTATTCATCTGCCGACAGGTCCATGCCTTCGGTCTCCTTTTTTGCCTTTTCTATATCCACGGGATATTCTCCGTTAAAGCATCCCACACAAAAATTACAGCCGGCCCCCTCCACCGTTTTAAGGAGGTCTTCCACCGTGAGATAATTCAGCGAATCTGCGCCGATCACCCGCCGGATCTCCTCTATCGACTTCTTTGCGCCAATCAGTTCTTCATGTGACGGCGTATCGATTCCGAAGTAGCAGGGATATTTGACAGGAGGCGAACTGATCATCATATGGACTTCCCTCGCACCCGCAAGCCTTAGCATTTCCACAATTTTTTTGCTGGTTGTGCCCCGTACAATGGAATCGTCCACCAGAACCAGCTTCTTTCCATGCACGATCCGCTTCATCGCATTCAATTTCAGTTTGACGCCCCGTTCCCGCAAAGACTGGCTGGGCTGGATAAAAGTGCGCCCTACGTACCGGTTTTTGGCCAGCAGCTTTGCAAACGGAATACCGCTTTGCGCGGCGTAACCCGTAGCCGCCGGCGTTGCCGAGTCCGGAACGCCGCCTACCAGATCGGCCTTGATTGGGTATGATTTTGCAAGCCTTATACCCATCGATTCTCTGGAGCGGTATACGCTGATTCCGTCAATATCCGAATCCGGACGGGCAAAATATACATATTCAAAAATACACAGTGCCGTTTCACGGCTGGCCTGCGCCTGAAAAGACTTAAGGCCGTCTTTATCGATCATAACGATCTCGCCCGGGCGTATATCCCGTACAAATTCCGCGTCTATGGCGTCAAAGGCACAGGACTCGGACGCCAATACGTAATTATTGTCCAGCTTTCCGAGAGCCAGCGGACGGACCCCCTTTGGATCACGCACGCCGATCAGTGCATCTTCCGTCATTATGGTGAGCGCATAAGCTCCACGCACCATTTTCATCATTTTTGTAATGGATTCGATCAGCCCGATCTTGGAATACCGCGCAATCAAAGCGGCCATAACTTCCGTATCCAGCGTTGTCTGAAAAATCATACCTTCATCAATCAGCTTATCACGAAGAACATCACAGTTGATAAGATTTCCGTTATGGGCCATAGCGATTTTACCCTTACGATAGGACAATACGATCGGTTGGCTGTTCCCTGCCGCGCTGTCTCCACAGGTAGAATAGCGCACATGCCCGACGGCGATGTTGCCGCCCGTAATGCTCCCAAGCGAATCACGGAACACTTCCGCACAAAGGCCCATCCCTTTATGAACACGGATGTCTCCTCCGTCTGCCACCGCAATACCGGCGCTTTCCTGCCCTCTGTGCTGTAGCGCGTACAACCCGAGGTACGCGGCTTCCGCAGGGTCGTACGTTTTATCATTCATATAAATACCGAATACGCCGCACTCCTCGTGCATGACGTCATCTTTCGGCTTAATGCGTTCATACGCATATTTTTGGCAAAATTGCATCTGTCTTTCTATTCCCCCATCAGTCTCTTTAAAATTTCCTGGTATGCGTCTTCCACATGCCCGAGATCACGGCGGAAACGGTCTTTGTCCAGCTTTTCGCCTGTTTTTGTGTCCCAGAAGCGGCAGGTATCCGGGGATATTTCATCCGCTAAAATGATCTGCCCGTGGAACCGGCCGAACTCCAGTTTAAAGTCGATCAGCTCAATGCCGAATTGTTTTAAATATGCCGTCATGATATCGTTGATCTGAAGGGAATATTTTGCGATCTCATCCATTTCCTCGCGGGTCGCAAGACCAAGCGCGGCGATATGATAATCATTGATCATCGGGTCTCCGAGTTCATCCGATTTGTAACAGTATTCCAAAACGGTCACGGGAAGTTTTGTGCCTTCCGGCAGTCCAAGGCGTTTGGAGAGGCTGCCGGCCGCGATGTTGCGGACAATGACCTCCACCTGAACGATCTCCACTTTTTTAACCAGCGTCTCCCGCTCTGAAATCTGCTCTACATAATGGGTGGGAATCCCTTTTTCCTCCAGCATACGGAACATATGATTGGAAACCCGGTTGTTTACGATTCCTTTGCCGATGATCGTACCTTTTTTCAGGCCGTTAAACGCAGTGGCATCATCTTTGTAATCCACTAAAACGATATCGGGATCATCCGTATTATAAACTTTTTTGGCTTTTCCTTCATAAATCTGGCCTAGTTTTTCCATTCCAATAATTCCTCCCATTTTAAATCGGCGTCCGCCTTCAGCACGTCTTGCTCCATCTTCTTCTTATAGGCCTCAAACTGCATAGCCAGTTCTTCATATTTAATAGAAAGCATCTGCACGGCCAACAGCCCCGCATTTTTTCCGCCGCCCACGGCCACGGTGGCTACCGGCACGCCATCCGGCATCTGAACGGTAGAGAGCAAAGAATCCAGCCCGTCCATCATGGATGACTTGACGGGCAATCCGATGACCGGCAGACTTGTGTGCGCCGCCAGCACTCCCGCAAGATGCGCCGCTTTTCCGGCCGCCGCAATAATTACTTCAAATCCTGCCTGCCGCGCTCCTTTTGAGAAGCGGGCGGCTTCATCCGGCGTACGATGCGCCGAAAGAACCCGCGTCTCTGCTTCCACGCCAAAGTTTTTTAAAATTTCCAGCGTAGGCAGAACCACGGAAAGGTCGCTTTTCGAACCCATGATTACCGCAACTTTCATGTTCAACAACTCCTTTTTTTCTTAAAAAAATAACGGCCAGGGCATACATGCACCTAGCCGGAAATAGCCTTTTGCGCGCGGACGCTCTCCCGCACCAAAAAAGACAGAAAAACAGCGTCTGCCAACCGGCCGTCACCGGGTATTGAGATTGGCCAAACTAAATTTGCCATTTAACGCTCCTTTAAGTCTTATAATACATTATGATACCTTAAAAAAGGGTAAAACGCAATAACCCAAAATGAGAATATTGAAAGCCTGAAATCCGCTTTCTCAGGCCTTCCATACGCTTAGGCCGCGCCCCGCACTTCCAAATAACCTTAATTTTATTCACCGGCCTTTCATATTTATTAGTTTTTGATTTGATTTTTTAATTTTTCGAAACGTTCAAAAGGAGCACCATTTCTGTTCAATAATACAAAAAAACACAAACGTTAAAAAAATTTAACATTCTTCCATAAACATACACGCAATTTTCACCAGACATTCACATTCGTCTGATAGGATGCTTGTGTAATAATTATCTGCATAATCAATGCACGATTTATTGGAGGTTAACATGAAGTTCATTGAATTCTTGCGCGGAAGGAAGACCCGGTGGATATTGCCGGCCGCTATTGCCGGGATCCTGGCTGCCGTATTGATTCCCATGGCGGTCAGCTCTACGTCTACCGCCGACACCGACACCGAGACCGTATACAAGGAAACTACGGTAGAGCGTGGGGACATTACCGTCGGAGTGACCGAAAGCGGCACGGCCTCTTTGAATACCAACAGCGTATACTGCGACCTTGAAGGCGCCGAAATTGAAGAAGTATACGTCAAAGCAGGTGAAGAAGTAACTGCCGGAGACGCTGTCGTTAAGCTGACGGCAGAAAGTGTGGACGAAGCGCTCGCGACCTACGAACTGGCGCTGGATGAGGCCGATATAAAGTTGTCACAGGCCGAAACCTCGCTCACCACCGGCCGTGTTTCCGCAAAAAGCACTTACGAAAACAGCATCTTGAAACGGGACAATGCGGAAAACACTTACAACGAAACAATACAGACGCTGACCGAAGCGGTCAGTACCGCACAGGCCAACGTGGATGACTGCACCGGCACGATCACATATTATGAAACCCGGCTGGCCGACAATGCGGCTGTGATTTATGCGGAATATAAAATCGACGATCTTCAGACGGCTCTGGATGCGGCGAACGCACAGGTTGAGTCGGATATAGCAAACGGCTACAACGATCCGTCATCCGAACATTATACTTCTTATGTAACTGATGTGGAAACACAGACAAAAGCGCAGGATTCCTACGATACGGCGGTATCAAACTATGAATCGGAAGTGACAAAAGAAACTTCCGCCCTCGCAACCAGAAAATCCGGTCTGTCCGCCCTGAGAGACAAAGTGACGCAGGCCAAACTGGCGCTGGAAACCGGAACAGTAGAGGCACAAAACCAGGTGACGGAAGATATTGCCGCGGGCGACAATGCCGACGCGGTATACAGCGCGACCGTAGCTTCCCTGCAAGCCAGCGTAGATTCTGCGCAGGCGGACTACGACACCGCGCAGGAAGCATATGATGAATACAGCCATTACGCGACCGACCCCGTCGTCTATTCGGAGTACAGCGGACTGGTGTACAGTTCCAGTTATTCCGCGGGCAACACCGTATCCGCACAGACCGCGGTCATAACGGTCACCGACAATACGACCGTGTACGTAACGGTTTCGGTTACACAGGACGATATTGCGGATATAGCGGTCGGCGACAGTGCGAACGTCACATTCAGTTCGTATGAAGACACCAAATTTACGGGAACGGTTGACAGCATTACCATCTCGCCTGCCCGGTCCGAATCTTCCACCGTGAGTTATGTGGTTTCGGTTGTACTGACCGGCGAAGGCGTTGAAAACCTGTATGACGGCATGACCGGAGACGTAACTTTTGTAACCAAGGAAGTAACGGATGTGCTTTACGTATCCAACAAAGCCATCACCGCCGAAAACGGCGTGCAGTACGCCAAGGTGAAAGACGATGCGGGCAACATTACGCAGGTTGAAGTGACCACCGGCTTCTCTGACGGCACAAATACAGAAATCGTTTCGGGCCTCAGTGAAGGACAAACCGTGATTATCGAAAGCCAGGCGGTGACGGCGGAATGAGATTTACCGAACTGGTCCATCTAGTATGGGTCAATATAATGGGCAATAAGACCAGGGTGATCCTGACTTCTCTCGGGATCATCGTGGGCGCAGCCACTATTGTTATGGTGCTGGCCATTGGAAAAGGCGGCGAAGCGGATGTGGCCGAGCAGTACAAAACATTAAATGCAGGCGCAATCGATATTACCTATGAACGCGCAAGCGACATGGGCGGCAGCAGCGGCGGCGGCGATATGGGCGGCGGGGGCATGCCGGGCGGCGGCATGCCTGCCGGCGGCGGCTCCTCGGGAGGCAGCATGCCGGACTTTTCCGGCGGCGGCGGCTCTTCGGGCGGCAGCAGTGATTTTTCAAACAACAGCGCCATGCAGTCCATGATGCAGGATGCCATGAACCAGATGATGAATACCGAAAAGATCACCTTAAGCGAATCCGACGTGGAAGACCTTGAACTGTTTGTTCCCGGACTTTCGGCGGCTTCCATCTCCGCCACTACCGACGGCAGCGTTTCCGGGGGTATTTTGGATGATGCAACTGATTATACGGTTGCCGGCGTAACTTCGGATTATGCCACCGTCAGCAATCTGGATATAGGGCTCGGAGATTTCATAACGGATGAAGACAACGAAAACGCGACCAAGGTATGCGTGCTGGGATACAACATTGCCACCGAAATATTCGGAAGCGCGATCGACGCTTATGACAGCACCATTTATATAGAAGATACGCCTTTTGTGGTGAACGGCGTCCTGATGGAAATGGGATCGGTAGCATCCGGCATCAGCCCGGACGAAACGATATTCATTCCGCTTTCTTCCTCGGAAAAATATGTAATGGGCAATGATTATTCGCCAACCATTACCGTTATAGCAGAAGATGTGAGCGATATCGATACCACAATCACCAATATTGAAGCGGTACTTGCGGAAACTTACCCGAATGCCTCCTTCACCATAACGGATGCAGGCGCGGAGAGAGAAGCGGCAACCGAATCGGCCAACACCCTGTCTTTCCTGCTTCTGGCCGTAGCCAGTATCGTTTTTGTGGTAGGCGGCATAGGGATCATGAACGTGCTCTTTGTATCCGTTAAAGAACGGACGCAGGAGATTGGTATCCTAAAGGCCATCGGCTCAAGTAAAAGGGATATTTTGCTGGAATTTTTACTGGAGGCCAATATGATCAGTATATTCGGCGGCATTCTGGGGATCATTCTGAGCAATCTGCTGATGCCGATTATGGAAGCCCTGGGACAAACGGTAGTGGCTTCCGCAGAAGGTGTTGTGATCGCATTCCTGTTCGCGATTGCAACCGGTACATTGTTTGGATTCTATCCGGCCTACAAAGCTGCGTCACTTGTTCCTATTGACGCGCTGAACGAGCAGTAAGGAGGGGAAAAAATGAAAAAAAGAATATTCATATTCATGTTAATCCTCCCCCTCCTGCTGCTGGCCGCCTGTTCTAAGGAAAGCAGCGCGCTTGCCAATCTCTCCGATATGGAACTTGAGAGCAACCAGACACTGATGACCGGACAGGTAACCAGCCGTGTGGGAAATGATATCGAGCTCGCGCTGGGCAGCCTGCAGACCATGCAGGGTCCGGTCGCAGCAGAAGAAGGCGACGCACAGGGCGATGATGGAGCAACAATGCCTTCCGGTGACATGCCCACTGACGGCGAAATGCCCTCCGGCGGAGGCGGGCCTCAAGGCGGCGGCGAGATGCCTTCAGATGGTGAAATGCCCGAAGGAATGTCCGGACAGGCTCCGGAAGATGCTTCGGACAGTGGCTCGCAGGATGCAGCCGGCACAGACACAACCAGCGTGGCCGGCGCCAGCATACAGCTTTCAGGCGAAACTATGAGCCTGACCATTCCGGTGGGAACCAAAGTGCTGGTAACGGCTACCGACGGGACTTTAAGCGCCTCTTCTTTTGGGCGGATCCAGACAGACGATATTGTACAGCTCATCTTGCAGACACAGGATGACGGAACACAGATCGTAACGCTGGTACAGATAATGGAGTAAATTACAATGGAAACAATGATCAGCATGAAACAAATCAATAAAAGCTATCAGATGGGCCAAGAGCATCTTCATGTGCTCAAGGATATCAACCTGGAGGTTACAAAAGGCGAATATATTGCTATACTCGGCCCTTCGGGAAGCGGAAAATCAACTCTGATGAATATCATTGGCTGCATGGATACAGCGGACAGCGGAGAATATATTTTAAGCGGCAATCCGGTCCACGCCATGCACGAACGCGATCTTACCCGAATCCGCAACCAGGAAATTGGATTTGTTTTTCAAAAATATTATCTTATTTCCAAATATAACGTGGTACAAAACATTATCATGCCTCTGCTGGTGCGTGGAGAGACCCACCACGACGCCGTTAAAATGTGCGAAGAAACCATTACGGCGCTGGGGCTTTCGGACAGAATGAAGCACAAACCCTCCGAGCTTTCAGGCGGGCAACAACAGCGGGTAGCCATTGCGCGGGCACTGGTAGGCAATCCTTCCATATTACTGGCGGACGAACCGACCGGCGCACTTGACAGCCATACCGGCAAGGAAATACTGGAGCTTTTTGCCCGTATTAACGAAATGGGAAACACCGTCATCATGATCACCCATGATCTCAACGTTGCCAACCATGCAAAGCGAGTGATCAAGATCATTGACGGAGAATTGTATTCATAAGGGTATGGGAACAATAAAAAAAGCCGCCCACCAAACACCAAAGGGCGGCTTTTTTGTTGCAAAGTTCCCTCAAAAGCCACAGGGCTCTTGATTAGGCCGTTTTCTTTAAACACCGGTAAGCATATGTTCCAGGAAAATCTTGACGCCAATGGCAACAAGGATGGCGCCCCCCAGTATTTCCGCACGCTGCTGAATGCCCGAACCGAATTTTCTTCCCAAAAAGGCGCCGGGCAGGCAGAGCGAGAAGGTCACCAAGCCGATAAAAATTGCCGCCGCCAAAATATTGGCGCCAAGCACGGCAAAACTGATGCCAACCGCAAACGCATCGATACTGGTGGCAATGCCCTGCAACGCGAGCGTTCCCCAGGTTATTTCGGTCCGGATACGGCATTTTTCAGGGTGCTTAAGTTCAATGGCCGCCGTAACGATCATCTTTCCGCCGATGAACCCCAGCAGAACAAGCGCAATCCAATGGTCCAGAAAAGCGATATATCCGCTGAAGGTACGGCCGGCATAATAGCCCGCAATAGGCATAGCGGCCTGAAACGCCCCGAAAGTAAACGCCGTCTTCAGCACCAGGCTTTTGGATTCCCTGTTGCACATCCCATTGGATATCGATACAGCCAGCGCATCCATGGAGAGTCCCAAAGCGATAAAAAAAAGTGTTAACAATTCCATAGCCAAAAATATGCTGCGGTCAAACGGTTTGCACGCGCAGCCCTGAACCTTTCTTTCTTAAAAAATCAAGATGTGTCACAGGTTTATATTCCTGCCGCCGGGCAATTCTGATTGCCCGCATCTATCCTGCCTGCATGTTTCTTATACTATTGTATAGGATGTTCCACGGTTTATGCAACGATTATATTGCCGGGATCGTTTTTTTCGGCACTCTTTAAAAAGGGAAGCTTCGTCCGGCCAAGACACGCCCTTTTCTCCACCCTTAAACAAAAAAGCTGCTGCTGAAACGAACTTGACGCATAAAGCAAAACGCTTTATACTGGTACCAAAATCAGGAAAGAATGGAAAACAGACGTGCAAAGCGACGGATTACTGGAAATTTTAAACGGATCTCCCGTGATTGCGGCAATCAAAGATCCCGCCGGGCTTGAAAAATGCCTGGCAAGCGATTGCCGGGTGGTTTTTGTCTTGTTTGGCGACCTTGTCGGGATTGCCGGAATCATACAGAAAATCAAGGCGGCCGGCAAACTGGCGTTTGTACATGTCGACCTCATAGACGGCCTTTCCTCCCGGGATGTTTCCGTGGATTTTATTGCCCAAAACACGGGCGCCGACGGGATCATTACCACCAAAGCAAATTTGGCGCGGCGCGCCAAGTCCCGCGGCCTTATTTCCGTGCAGCGTTTTTTTGTGATTGACTCTCTTTCGCTTTCAAACATTGAAAAACAAATGCCGCTGGAGGCCGCTGATCTGATTGAGATCCTGCCGGGTGTAATGCCCAAAATCATCCGCCGTCTTAGAAATTCCACCGGCAAACCCATTATTGCCGGCGGACTGATCATGGAAAAAGAGGATATCCTGGCGGCTCTCGATGCGGGCGCACTGGCGATTTCTTCTACCGACCGGGACGTCTGGTTTATGTAAAAGACCTTCTTATTCATTGTTTACGGCAACGGAAAACCGCAGAAACCATTTGACTTTAAGCAAAATCATCCGTATAATAAAAACAGCAGAAACTGATATGAGATTTGAGAGATAAGTGGCTGCCCTTGATTGGGGTACCGCTTTTTTATTTTGCCGAAAACCGAAAGGAGCAAGACATGCTGGACGTAGCAATCATAGGGTGTGGGATCACAGGTGCGGCAACAGCATACGAATTGTCCAAATACCGCATTGAAGTTGCCGTATTTGAAAAAGAAAATGATGTTTCTGAAGGGACAACCAAAGCCAACAGCGCCATCCTGCACGCAGGGTACGACCCGCGGCCGGGTACCCTCATGGCGAAGACCAACGTGGAAGGGGTGCGGCTGGCCGAAGAAATCTGCAGGGAACTGGACGTACCGTATAAAAAAACCGGGTCACTGGTTATCGCGCTTCAAGCATCCGACCTGCCCTCCCTTCAAAAGCTTTATGAGCGGGGCCGCGCAAACGGCGTGCCCGGGCTTGCCATGTTAAGCGCCGCGCAAACGCTTCAAATGGAGAAGGGCCTTTCGGGCGATATTGCCGGAGCCCTTTACGCACCCACAGCCGCTGTGGTAAATCCCTGGGAGTATGCGCTGGCCATGGCCGAAACCGCCGCCCAAAACGGCGTGCAAATACATTTAAGCTGCGGCGTAGACGGTATCCGGAAAACAAAAAACGGATTTGAACTTTCTACGCCTCATGGAAAGTTCAAGACCAAAACGATTGTAAACGCTGCCGGCCTTATGGCCGACAGCGTACATGAGATGCTGTGTGAAAAAGAGTTTACCATCCATCCGAGCAAAGGCGAGTATTACATCCTGGACAAAGAAGAAGGCGGCCGCGTATCCCGCGTGATTTTTCAGTGCCCGACCGAAAAAGGCAAAGGCGTCCTTGTTGCCCCTACCGTACACGGCGTACTGATTGCAGGCCCGAACGCACAGGGCACCGAAGACAAGGATGACCTTTCCACAACCGCTTCCGGACTTGAATATGTAGCCAGGCAATCCCTCCTCTCCGTGCCCGGAATCGATTTTTCAAAAACAATCCGAACTTTTTCCGGTCTTAGGGCCGCGCCGGATACCGGCGACTTTATTGTTTCCGAAAGCCGGTCTGCAAAAGGGTTTATCAATCTGGCGGGGATCAAATCCCCCGGGCTTTCAGCCGCACCCGCCCTGGCAAAAATGGCGGCGGATCTTCTGTCGGACACCGGTCTTTCTCTGCGGGAAAAAGAGCATTTTATCAACAAAAGAAAGATCGTCCGTATCCATGAGCTTTCTCCCGAAGAAATAAACAATTACGCCAAACAAAATCCATCTTACGGCCGGGTCGTCTGCCGGTGCGAAACGGTGACCGAAGGAGAAATTCTGGACGCCCTTCGCAGACCGATCCCTCCGCGCACATTGGATGCGGTCAAACGGCGATGCGGCGCCGGGCTGGGCCGCTGTCAAAGCGGATTCTGCGGCCCGAGGGTCCTTGAAATTCTTTCACGCGAACTGGGCTTTCCCAAAAAAGAGGTTCTTTTAGACCGTGACGGCTCTTTTATCGTTCTGGGGGACAACCGTCCCGAAACCGGGAAGGAGGCACAGAAATGTACGACCTGATTGTTATCGGCGCAGGCCCCGCCGGGTTGGCTGCCGCACTGGCCGCCCGCGAAAGCGGACTTAAAAACATACTGGTTGTGGAACGCGACAGCGAACCGGGCGGTATTTTAAACCAGTGCATCCACAACGGTTTTGGCATAGAATATTTTAAAGAAGAACTGACCGGTCCCGAATATGCGGGGCGCTTCATTTCGCAGCTTTCCGATACCGGTATCAGTCTTATGTCCGATACGATGGCCCTAAAAGTTTCACCGGGCAGCGTACATGTTCTAAATATGCAAAACGGCTACCGCATTCTTGAAACCAAATCCGTTATTTTGGCCATGGGTTGCCGCGAACGCGCCCGCGGAGCCGCCCGTCTTCCCGGAGAACGTCCGTCCGGCATATTGACCGCCGGAACCGCCCAGCGGTATGTAAACATTGAAGGGCTTTCTGTTGGAAAACGCGTCGTCGTGCTTGGCTCGGGAGATATCGGCCTTATTATGGCCCGCCGCATGACCCTGGAAGGCGCCAAAGTGCTGGCCTGTGTTGAACTCATGCCCTACCCCGGCGGCCTTACCCGAAATATTGTACAATGCCTGCACGACTATAACATTCCCCTATACCTCTCCCATACCGTTACCGACATCCGGGGCAAAAAAAGGCTGGAAAGCGTAACGGTCAGCCGTGTGGACAAAAATTTAAGACCGATACCGGGAAGCGAAATGGAATTTGCATGCGACACACTGTTGTTGTCGGTTGGGCTGATTCCTGAAAACGAACTTTCCCGCGCAGCCGGGATCGAAATGGATCCGCGTACACGGGGCCCGGTGGTTTTTGAAAATACCGAAACCTCTCTCCCCGGCATATTTGCCTGCGGAAACGTTCTCCACGTACACGACATTGCCGATTTAGTGACGTTGGAAAGCCAGAAAGCGGGAAGGGCCGCCGCAGGTTATGCACTGGGCAAAAAGGCAAAAAGCGCCCCCGTGATCTCTGTTAAGAACGGAAAAGGCGTAGTATACGCCCTTCCCCAGAAGATACGCTTTACAGAAGGGATGGACCCCACGACCGTGTATTTCCGCGTAAACCGTATCTTCCGCGCTTCTACCGTCCGCCTTTCGGGCGCGAACGGTGAACTGGCTTCTTTTAAACGGACCTATATGGCGCCGGGTGAGATGCAGCGCATAAAAATATCCGGCAGCCTGCTTAAAGAGTCCGGCGGAACAATCACCTTAAGCGCAAAGGAGGAAGAAGTATGAAAGAAGTAACCTGCACGCTTTGCCCCCGCGGCTGCCGGCTTTATGTAGATGAAAAAAATAATTTTACCGTTACCGGGAACACTTGCCCCCGCGGAGCGGAATATGGGCGTGCGGAATGCGAAAATCCGGTCCGCACCCTGACTTCTACCGTTAAAGTTTTAAGCGGGGAACACCCACGCTGTCCGGTCAAAACCGACTGTCCCATCTCTCGGGCGCTTGTCATGGAGGCTGCATGCACGCTGCGCAGCGTTACCCTGTGCCCGCCCGTACGCGCAGGCCAGGTGGTGGTAAAAAACATCTGCGGCAGCGGCGCAAATGTGATTGCCACGCGCAATATATAAATATTTTTCATTTTTCCTTTTTTTAGGCGGGCCATATTTGTATTGCGCCCGGGACAACGTGCGCGGTATACTGAAGGTACCGGCAGTTTTGTCTTTTCGTACGCCCCGTTTTCTTTTTTACAGGCCGGACGGGTAAATCAACTTACACAAAAGGATCTTTTCACATGAAAAAATATGTATTGGCCCTGGACCAGGGCACCAGCAGTTCGCGCGCTATTTTGTATGACCGGGATCTTAAAGTTGCAGGGTCTGCCCAGCAGGAATTCAAGCAGCTTTTCCCCCGGCCGGGGTGGGTGGAACAAGACCCCATGGATATCCTTTCGTCACAAAAGGCGGCGATCCAAAATGCTCTTTATACGGGCGGCATTCTGCCGGACGAAATTGCCGCAGTAGGGATTGCAAACCAGCGTGAAACCACCATTCTCTGGAACAAAACCACAGGCGTCCCCGTAACCAACGCCATTGTCTGGCAATGCAGGCGCACCGCGCCCATTGTGCAGTCACTGATCGACGACGGACTGACCGGCAAGATCAAAGAATCTACCGGGCTGGTCCCCGACGCGTATTTTTCCGCAACAAAAATCAAATGGATACTGGATAATATCTCCGGCGTCCGGGAAAAAGCCTTAAGCGGGGAAATCCTTTTTGGCACGGTGGACAGCTGGCTTGCCTGGAATCTCACCCGCGAAAAAGCGCATGTAACCGACTATACCAATGCTTCCCGCACCATGCTTTACAACATCCACACTCTTCATTGGGACAATGAACTTCTGCGCGCCCTTGATATTCCTCCCTGTCTCCTGCCTGAAGTAAAAAATTCGAGCGAAATATACGGTTATATGGACCTGGACGGCAAAACCGTGCCCCTGGCCGGAATGGCAGGCGACCAGCAGGCCGCTTTGTTCGGGCAGGCATGTTTTGAGCCGGGCAGCACCAAAACCACCTATGGGACCGGATGTTTCCTGCTTATGAACACAGGCGAAGCTCCTTATCAAAGCAAAAACGGCCTCCTGACAACCATCAGCATCGGAATGGGCGGAAAAATCCGGTACGCCCTGGAAGGAAGCGTTTTTACAGGCGGAGCGGTCGTACAGTGGCTGCGCGATGAACTTGGACTGATCAAAAAAAGCAGCGAGATCGGAAAAATAGCCATGCAGACGGAAGATACCGGCGGCGTATATCTTGTACCTGCATTTTCGGGGTTGGGGGCCCCTTATTGGGACATGAACGCGCGCGGCGCCATTATAGGTATTACCCGCGGATCGGGACGCGCCCATATCCTGCGTGCAGCCGAAGAATCCATTGCTTACCAGTGTCTGGATGTTGCGCGCGCCATGGAAAAAGACACCGGACTCCCGCTTGCATCCATGAATGCGGACGGCGGTGCAAGCCGGGACGATTTTTTAATGCAATTTCAGGCAGACATACTGGGCATTCCTGTAAAGAGGCCCAAAAACACTGAAACAACAGCGCTGGGAGCCGCCTTCCTGGCCGGACTGGCTACGGGGTTTTGGCAGAACACGGACGAACTGAAAGCCCTCCAGACGAACGGAGACGTTTTTATGCCGGACATGCCGGAAGAAAAGAAGGCCCGCCTTCTAAAAGGGTGGAGAAAGGCGGTTCAGCGCAGTTTTTCCTGGGCAGACGAACCCAAGCCCTGAAAGTTGCATTTTGAGAAATGGCGCCGGCCCTGTGCCGAAAACGCCGGATGTTTTTTTGCGCAACAAGTAAAAACGGCCCGCAGGCCGTTTTTTATATTCCAATAATCATGAGATATTATCCGGATCATATTTTGGGATTTCAAATATAAATTCTGTTCCTTTTCCTTCTTCACTTTTCACTTGAATGAAAATATCGTGCCGGACGGCAATTTGCTTGGCGATCGCAAGCCCCAGGCCGGTACCGGACTGGTTTGAAGGATCGTCCGTCTTGGCAAATTTATCAAAGATATCCGGCAGTTCTTTTGGCGGGATCCCTTTTCCGCTATCTTTAACAGACACAAACAGGTTCTTGTTTTCCCATAAGCGGATTTGGACTTCCCCGCCTTCTTCTGAAAACTTGACGGCGTTGTCGATCACCACCATAAACATTTGCCGGATGCGGTCATAGTCGCCCAGTACAACGCAGTCTTCGCTTTGCGTGCTGAGCGTGACCGATACATTTTTCAGCACCGCCATTCTTTCCGCACCCCGCCGCGCATCTTGCAGGATGCTGCAAAGCGCTGCCGGCTGTTTGTCTATTTTAAAATCCAGATTCTGCAGTTTGGCCAAATCCAGAAGATCTCCCACCAAACGCTGCAGAAGCTTGGTTTCCGCCAGCATCTGCCCCATATATTCCCGGATACGGTCTTTGTCGGTTACCACACCGTCCAAAAGCGCTTCCAGCGATCCGCGAATCACCGTGAGCGGCGTTCTGAGTTCATGCGAGACATTGGCAACGAAGTCATTTCTCATTTTTTCAAACTTCTCGCTTTGCTGCTCTGCCTCTTTCAGGCGGACCGCAAGAACGTCTATGGAAGAAGCGAGCGTTCCGATCTCGTCGGACCTGCGTATTTTTGTACGCACGGAATAATCGCCTTCCGCAAGCTTCAGCGTTGCATTTTTGATTGCCGTGAGCGGGCGGGTGAAAGTCAGTGAAAGCCGGGCGGCCAACAAAACCGAAATGGCCAGCGCAATGGCGATACTGATGATCAAAATAACAATCCCCTGGGTGATGGCCGTATCCATCCCCTCCACCGGCGAATGAAGCAGAACAACGCCGACCACTTCTCCCGTTTCTCCGAAAATAGGGGTTCCGACCGTAAGCGTAGGGGTGTCCAGCAGGTTGCTGAAGCTTTCGCTGAAAGTTGTTTTGCCGGAAAAAACTTCCGCCACCACTTCTTCCGCATTTGCGGGAAGATCCTGATACGTATAATTTTTGAGCGCTTCCGCACCGGTTGTGATGATGTCCAGATTTTTATCCACCACCCAGACATCCGACATGGCGATCGCATCTAAATTTTTAAGGAAAGCGCCGTATCCCGTTCCACTCTGCGTGCCCCGCTGCTCCTGCCCCGCCTGGTCCTGCGCCTGGCTGGCCAGGTATGGGGACAGCTTTTCCGCAATGAGCGTGGCGCGGCTCTCCAGATCCTGCTTGGTCATATCCAGTGTATGCTGCCTGAAAAGTGCAGTAAAGGTAAAACCGATGACAACTGCAAAGACCAAAAGAGCAAGCGCAAAATAAACGGCCAGACGGACCGATATTTTATTTTTCATCCGCATTTACCTCAAATTTATAGCCGACGCCCCAAATGGTTTTGATTTCCCAGGCAGGGTGCGCCTGTATGTCAAGCTTTGCACGAAGGCGTTTGATATGCGAATCAACCGTGCGTGCATCTCCGTAATATTCATACCCCCAAACCGTACCGAGCAGGTTCTCACGCGAAAAAACTTTATTTTTATTGGACACGAGCGTCCAGAGGATCTCCGTTTCTTTTTTGGTGAGAGAAACCGGTTTGTTTGCCATCACCACCGTATAATCTTCTATATTTATTTTTAGATTATCAAACTGAAAAATACCGGCCGCTTTTTCCTCCGGCTGCACACGCCGCATGATCGCCCGGACACGGGCCATGACCTCACTGGGAGAAAAAGGCTTAACGATATAATCATCCGCTCCTATATCCAACCCCATAATACGCTCAAAATCTTCTCCTCTGGCTGTTACCATTATAATAGGAACGTTGGAGGAAGCACGGATCCGGCGGCACACTTCAAAGCCGTCCACCTTGGGCATCATGACGTCCAGCAGGATAATATCCGGCGCATGCTGCTCAAACTTTGCAAGCGCTTCTTCCCCGTCTTTTGCAGCAATAGGCTCAAAACCCTCTTTTTTTGCATATTCTTCCAGTATGGACGCAATTTGCATATTGTCGTCCGCAATCAGAATTTTTGGCATAGGATTCACCTCCGATATACAGTATGGCAAAAACTTGTGGCAAAAGGGTGTTTTTTTTTAAATGTTTTTTTTATTATAACAGCTTTTTTGCGGTAAAAACAAATAAATCTACATTCTTTGAAAATCAATTTCTTACGTATTTTATCATTTTCTCGCCATAAATTTGCCACAGGTGTTGTTTATATTTATATCAGACGGGAAAACAAACCCAAAATAATTTAAAAAATCAAAAGGAGATGTACTGAAATGAAATTTTCTAAAAAATTAG